>NZ_JAQZSG010000051.1 GCF_028745515.1 Paenibacillus thermotolerans
GAAACTAAGTTTTGTACGTTAATTGGTCAGTTGTAGTTTTTTTTGGGATCCGGGAGTGCACTATGGATCCGGGTACGCACTATCACCGTGACTCCGGAACAAGATTGACAGCAAATCGATGAAAAAGTGCGTTTTCCACTCAGACTCGACCGGTGTCAAGTATACAATGGGGGGCTTGGGTACTAATCAGGGTCTTGCACATGATCATTTTTCAAGATGTTCCCGGCGGCCGTTTGTAAGTAAGTTGTAAGATCGCCCCCGTATAATAACCCTTGCATCGACATTATTATGCAGGGAGAGGATTCTATGAAAAAAATTGCCGCATTGCTTTTATGTGCCGGTATGGCGTTGGCGGCTTCTGCCGGAGCTTCGGCTCACGGAGCGAACCATGCCAAGGAGCTTAAAGTGCTTGTGAACGGGGTGGAAGTCGTTTCAAACGCGAACCACACGATGCCGGACGGTAAAGCATACGCATCCATCGAAGCGTACGCGGACTTATTCGGACTCGACTTTCAATTGAGCGCAAACAAGAAAAGCGTTACTTTCAACGGGCATACGATAAAAAATGTTCACATGATTAACGGAGAGCCTACGGCTTGGATCCGCGATTTGGCGGGGGCGACCTCCGCTCAACAAGTGACATGGGATAAGAAAAATAACGAAGTGTACGTTCTGGCCCTTCCCGAAGGCACGATTCAACTCGATCCCGTTGTCGTTCCGGCAATGGGCGAGCACTGGGCGAATCCGCAAGCGGGAGAGCTGCCGAACGGGCCGATTTACGGAGTATATAAAGGCAAGCTCGTATTTATCGAATACATGATTGCGCAGGACGATTTTACGGACGGCAAAAATCATGTTAATCTCGGCGGCATGAAGGGAGTGCCTTCTCCCGCGGTGGTTCAGACGGATATCGAGCTGCAGCCTCAGGGACATCCGGGCTTCGAAATTCCGCATTACGATATTCATATGTATTTCATTTCGGACGAGGAGCAGCAAGCAATCAAATAAGGGGAGCGAACGGGAAGGAAATGTTTGCGCCGAATAGAATATAGTTGAAAAAGGAATAGTTCTTTCGGCGGAGGTTCGTTCTTGATGGTTAGATCGCTCGTTCGGTTTTATTATGTCGCAGCGGTCGGTGCGATGCTTTGCTTGAACGGCTATAACGTTGGAATCGACGGCTCCTCGCTGTCTCATATTTTTAAATTCGATTTTTATTTTGTCGGCTCGGCAACGTTGGCGCTTACTCTTTTTCTCCACCATCTTTCCCGTAAGCGCCTTCTTCCGATCGCCCGTCTGATGGAGCGGAACCGGGACGCAGCCGACGAAAGTAAGGCGTTTCGCGTGTTGACCCGTTTCCCTTCCGAAGTGCTGCTTAGCGTGCTTGGCTTCGGCGTATTGGCTTCCGCCGCTTACCACACGTTGGAAATATGCTGGTTTCGGATTCGCCCGTTCAACGAGCTGGTCATCCGCCATTTAATCGTAGAGCAGCTTTTCAATGCCGTTCTGGCAATCGTTTTTTATACAGCGGTCCGTACATTCCTCCGCCCGACGATTCGGAAGCTGTCGACGATCGAAGCGATCCCGCACGGAGCACGTTCGTTCGTCGCTCCGTGGATGTTTGCCTTCACGGCATCGATGCTTGCTACCTTAATTCCGGTGTTTTGGTTTATCCGCAACATGGAGATGCGCGGCATGGACGTCGACGGGTACGCCGTCCTCCTTATTTTTCTTTTCGCCTTTGCCGTCGGCGGAATTGTGATGTTTATGCTGTTTTCCCATTTTCAAAAGGAGATCACTGCATTAACCGAAGCGGTAAAAAGCTTCAGCCGATCCGGACATCTGTCCCGGCGGCTAAAAATATCGGCAATCTCCGACGATGAATTCGGCCAATTGACGACTTTGTTTAACGAGCTTCATGCGAGGGCCGCAAAGGAATATGAAGAGCTGCAAAGCGACCTTCGGCTTGCGGCGGCGGTACAGCGTATGCTCCTTCCGGAAGAACGGCACGATTTCGAGGGGGTCGCCGTCCGATGCTATTACGAGTCTGCCAAAGAGGTGGGGGGCGATTTTCATGACTGCAGCGTGCTTCCCGACGGCAGGACGGCTCTTGCCATCGGAGAGGTGTCGGGCAAAGGGCTTCCCGCCGCACTGATTATGTCGGCGACCCTTATGCTGCTTCGCTCGGAGCTGCGCGGGGGAGGAACGGCGGGAGATATGCTCACGCGGTTAAACAAAGATATTATGGAGGCAGCCGGCGGGGACGTGCTCGTCAATCTCGGTCTGGCCGTTATCGAACCTGCGTCGGGAACGGTGGAATACGCCAGCGCCGGGCAGGCCTCCCCGTTCGTGCTTCGGCACGGCAAGGCGGCTTTGATGGCCACCGGCTCATTGCCGCTCGGTGCATCTAACGATTCGGTCTATGTAAATTCCAGCTGGAAGCTGGATCATGGAGACCGAATTTTTCTTTACACAAGCGGACTTATCGAGCAATTCCGAAGAACGGGGCAGGAAACCGGCTTCGCCGGTTTTCTCCGGGCTTTGGAGGAGCTTCCTTCGGGGGCCGGTCTGGACGAGACGGCAGATCATATTGTCGAACGGCTGCATGCCGCCCAGCATCCGTCCGATCGGACATTGATCGTTGCGGAATATACCGGGGCCGGCACGGGAAAGGAGCGGCTGTATGCCTAAGTTCAAAACGCGCCTGCTCTTTCGATTCGCGATGATCTTTACGCTGGCCGCCGCCGTCGGCACCTTGATGCTCACGATTAACAATATGTTTCTGCACGGCTCGTCTTTAGCGGGCTTGCTGCGGTTCAACATTCCGGCAATCTTAGCCGGCGATTTCATTATATTGATACTACTGCTGCTTTACGCCTCTTATCAACTGCGTCGCATCAAAGATAAGAGAGATTTGCAGGCTCGATTCATCAGGCTTCCGGCACAGTCCTTCGGAGCGCTGATCGTCATTTCCGTCGTATTTTCATGTATTTTTCACTACTTGCAATACTCTTTTTATGGAATCGCTCTATCGGATTTGACGCCGCGCGACTTGGAGCTTTTGGCCAAAAGTTTCGTCGCGGAAATTTCGATCGCTTTGGTGATCGGCACTCTGCAGTATGCTTTATTTAGAAGAGCCGCAAGGCCGTTCCTTGTCGAGCTGGCAATAAGCGAGCTTCCCGCAAGCAGCCGGGGGTTTGTGATCCGGCCGCTTCTCGTCGCTTCGCTCAGTTTGTTTTTTATTGCCGGCTCCATGAGCATGGAGTATCTCGTTCTAAGCCGAGAGGATAGCATCGGGCTTGAGGCGTTGTTCGTCGTTGCGGGCATGAGATGCCTGTTCGGCGGACTCATTTTTTACTTGTTGATTAAAGAAATTCAAGGGGATTTGCGGACGCTGTTCTCCGGAATCAGGGGCCTTCTCGAAGGGGAAAAAAAGGCGCTCCACAATCCGATTCCGGTTTTTTCGAGCGATGAGCTGGGGCGATTGACGGAGCAATTCAACCGGCTGCAGACAAAAATAGCGAACGGTTATCGCGAGATGGAGCAGGAGCTGCAGCTCGCCTATAACGTGCAGCAGAAGCTGCTTCCCCGTACGTATCGGCTGCACGGCGATCTCGAGGCGGCCGCCGTTTCGCTTCCGAGCAAGGAGGTCGGGGGCGACCTGTACGATATCGTTGACTTGAACGAAGGAGGCATTGCGGTCATGGTCGGCGACGTTTCCGGCAAAGGAATTCCGGCTGCGATGCTTATGTCCGCTTCGATTGCGCTATTTCGAACGGAGCTTCGCAGGGGAGGGACGCCGGGCGAGGTGCTGACCCGCATGAACGGCATATTAACCGAGACGCTGCAAGGAACGATGATGTACGTAACGATGAGCATCGGGATTTGGCACCCGGCATCCGCATCGTGGCAATATGCGTCGGCGGGGCATGTGGCGCCGTATCGCTTAACCGAAGGCGGTCGATTGGAGCAGCTTCCGGTCGCCTCGCTGCCGCTCGGAATCGACCCGGATGAGGAATACCGGGATCAAGCGTGCGTGCTGCAAGCCGGCGATCGGCTGCTCATGTACTCGGACGGCATTATGGAAACGACTGCGGCAAACGGGGAGCTTATCGGTTTTGAAGGATTCGAGCGGGAGCTTGTCGCGTTGCCGTCCGATGTCGATGTCCGCGAGCAGCTTAGTCAGCTGATGAATCGGCTGAAAGGTCAAGCGGACAGCAAATACGACGACGATCGTACGATTGTACTTGTTCGGTACGCAAGCGGCGCAGCAAGCCGCAGCAAGCTGACGGATCGGCCGTTTGCGGAAGCGGCGGCCGGAAGGTGAGGGATTGCTTATGACAGGCCGGTTATTTTCCCTTGAGTGCCTGGTGGCGAGCCATTACGGGGATTTCCCGTGCGGCTGGCACGGGACGCTTTCGCCCGCGCTGATTGAGCAGTCTCCTTCGGTAATGAAAGCGTATGCCCGTTACTTAATGGATACGGGGCAGCCGGGAGAAGCGAAGAGATTGCTGGATGCGGGACTCAAGCGTTATTCCAGCCACGCCGTCACAACGAATTTGCTGCCGGCTTTGGCGCTTTATGCGATTGTCCATTTGCGGCTCGGCGCCGCGGGCGAAGCCGCGACAGTCCTTCCATTGTTGAGGGATGAGCTGTCCGAACGGGACGAAGCGGCTGCCGGCGACGGAGATTCGGACGTTATGTTTGCCGTTGCGCGCGGCGGATATTTGCTGGGCATGTCATATGCCGATAGATTGGCATTATTTGAAAAATCGGCGTTCGTTTATATGGAACAAGAACGGAAAAACCGAACGCTGGAGTCGCTGATCGAGTATGTGCGTCTGTCGGAAGCTTCGGGAGCGGGAAGGAGAGCGGGAGCCGTTCCCGCGGCGCTGCACGATTCTATAATTCATAGGGCCAAATGGGACCCGGACTACCGCCTCCACGCGGCACTCATTGCAGGCACCATAAACAGAATCGATTTGGGGAGCATGGAGACAGCCGCGAGCCCTTACTACCGGCTATGGCTTCGCCTGCTTGCGCTTCGGGCGAGCCGTCCGGAGCGTACAAGCGCATGGGAGAGGGCGGCGGAAGAGCTTCGGGAGCGAATCGAGACGGACTATGCTGCGGACATCGAGCTTCAAGCGGAAGGCCGGCTCCTCGAATTCGAGCGGCTGCTGCACTCCAATGAAGTCAAGCGCGCAAGGGAAGCATTGAAGCGGGTGGAGCCGCTCTTCGCGCTCGGCCTGCCCGCCGAATATCGCGATATAATCGAGCGGTGCCGTCGCCGCCTCCTAAGCGCCGGACGAAAGAGGGCTCGTCCTGCCGGAAGCGCCGCCAAACCCGCGGAGTCTTGGCTGGCTCGCTGCTTCGGCGGCTTTCGGCTGGAACGCAAAGGTGCGGAAGCCAGGCCGCTTAGGTGGAAGCGGAAGAAGGCGCAGGAGCTGTTTCTTTATTTGCTGCTTCGGCCCGGCTATGCCGCGGCCAAGGAGCAGGCAATCGATGCTTTGCTGGGGGAGCTGGATCCGGATAAGGCGGCGAATCAGCTTTACGTTTCGCTTCACGAAGTGAGGCGCGTATTGCAGACGGAGCTGGACTGGGCGGACGGCGCGGCCGTTAAAGACGGGGTCGTCCGGCTGCATGAACGGATAATAGAAGAAGTGGACGTCGAAAAATACAGCGCGCTGGTACGGGTTGCGGACCGGCTGCAAACGAACGACCCCGAACTGTCTATAGAGCTTTATGAGAACGCATTCGAGCTGTACGAACCCCTGCTGCCGGACGTTCAATATATCGATTGGCTTGACCGAATGCGGGATGAGCTGGAAGACAAGCAAATTCATGTCGTTCGGCAGCTGTTCAGGCTGTATGCGAGAGAAGGGGATCAAGAAAAAGCAGAACGGTATTGCATGCAATGGTGCGCTATGGCCCCGCTGGATGAGCAGGCGCGGCAGGCTCAATTTCGCATGCTGGTAAACAGCGGACTGACTTCGGAAGCGAAAAAGCTTTATTACGAGTTCGAAAGCTTATTATACAAAGAATTGAAGGAGAAGCCTTCTCCGGAGACAAGAAACATTTGTTTCCGCATGTAAGATATGTGTAAGACCGGCCAGGTTATTATGGATATAACTTAGGCATCGGGGATTTGTTCGGTAAGGAAGCGGGTGGGCAGGATGCGGAAGTGCGAGGAAGCATTTTCCATGCAGTGGATTTATCCCAGCAGGATCGGCAATGAAAAGGGTTTGCTTCAAAAAATAAAAACGATCGCTATAAAACATGGCGCATCCCAAGACCGTGCCGAAGATATGGCCAGCGCCGTGGCGGAGGCTTGCCTGAATGCGGCCGAGCACGGCAATTCGCTGCGAACGGAGCGTCACGTTACCGTATCGATGACGGTTGACGGCGGAATGTTCCGATTTCGGGTATATGACGAAGGGCCCGGGTTTCAGGAAAGCACCGGATCGATCCGCGGCAATGACGTGCTGACAGGCAGAGCGAGGGGATGGGGAATGACGATTATGGCGGGACTTTCCGATGAGCTGCGGTTTGACCGCGACGTTGACGGATTTTATGCGGAGCTGGGTTTTCGGATTGGGCCGGGGGAAGGGGGAAGCGTTGATGAACAGTGAACTGTCGGTGGCGGTACGCGAGCTGGAGCATTGCACGGTGCTGGATCTGAAAGGGGACCTGACCAAGCATGCCGAGGATGCGGTGCTGGGACTAAGAAATTGGCTTCAAGGTCTCGAGGGGTCAAAGCGGGCTTTGGTGCTGAATTTGTCGCAAGTGCCTTATGTGAACAGCGCCGGGATTGCGGTGCTGATCCGGCTGGTCCGTTATGGGACGAAGGCGCGTTTTCACACGTATGCGTTCGGCGTCAGCTCGCATTATCAAAAGCTGTTCCGGATGGTCGGACTGACCGAATATATGGCCGTTTATCCGGATGAGTTTACCGTGCTGCAGCGCATCGAAGAAAGCTTGGAATAGGTTGAACCGGTTTGAAGCTATCGTTGCATTTGAGCTACAATAGTGGCATGACAACGATCACTCATTTGCGGATGCCGCATTCTACCGATATTTATTTTCCGTTTGCATATGAAGAGCTGCTTGCTCGAAGCGTTGGAGAAGGCCTGCTGCCCGGCAGGCTTGTTCACATTTGGAGCCATGAGCGGGCTTTCGTGCTTGGGCTGCGAGACAGCCGTCTCCCGCATGCCGCCGAAGCGATGGACTGGCTTGAAAGGGAGGGCTACCGGGTTATGGTCCGCAATTCCGGCGGCGCCGCCGTGCCGCTCGACCTGGGCGTCATCAACGTAACGCTCATTCAAGCGGGAGCCAGAGGAGCGCTGGATATTAACGGCGACTTTCAAGCGATGGCGGAATGGCTGCGCAACAGCCTGGAGCCGCTCGGCGTCCGGTTCGAAGCCGGGGAAATTGCCGGCGCGTATTGCCCCGGCGAGTATGACCTCAGCATCGGAGGACGCAAGTTTTGCGGGATCGCCCAGCGCCGTTTGCTGAAGGCATATTCCGTCCAAGCGTTCGTCAACGCAGAGGGCCGCTCGAAGGAAAGGGCCGCCGTCGCAAGAGAGTTTTACCGCAGAGCGAGCGGCGGGGCTTCCGTTTCGGGGACTCTTACTATAGACGAAGAAGTCATGGGCAGCATTTCGGAGCTGGCCCCGGATTTTCCGGGGGCGGAAGCATGGGTCAACAGCATGTTGGCTATGGAGAACGGCGGCTCCAAGATTCCGTACCCGATCAGCGAAGACACAGTGACGGAGCTCATGCGCCAAATGAAATTGCGCTACGATCCCCGCAGCCGCTAGCCTCACCTCTTTATTCCGCAAACGCCCAACGGATCGCTTCCGGCAATTCGTTCTGCCAAAATCCCCATTGATGCTTGCCTTGTTTTTCCACATATGCAACCGCAGCGCTTTTACTTAGCAGCGCCCGGTGCATCGTACGGTTCCACGTCAAAAAGTCAAACACCCCTCTAGTTGTACTGACCTCGGTTTCCTCCGTCCCGATTACCTGGTACAGACGCAGCCAGCTTAAGACGGCGCCGCTGCGCACACTCTCCACAGACGGCTCCAGAAAGGCTCCCGATAAAGCGATCACTTTTTGAAATAGATGGGGAGCTTGCAGGGAAAGATGTAAAGAGACCGTTCCGCCCAAGCTGTCGCCGACGAGAATCCGATCCCCCGCGCCGCGGCGAATCGGATAACGCTCCTCAACGAACGGGATCAGTTCCTCCACAAAGAAGCGGCAGTATGCTTCGAAGCGTTCCCCGTCCGGGGCGTATTCGGCCGTTCGATTCGGCATGTCGACATCGACGCCGACAATGATGAACGGCTCCAACCCTTCATCCAAAATGAGACGGGAGGCATGCGTAGCGATTCTGCCGAAGTTAAAAGCTTCTTCTCCATCTTGACAATACATGACGCGGTGCGAAACGAGCTCGTTGTATCCGGGCGGGAGAAAAATTCGAAGCGGACGTTCCTTTCCCAGCGCATGCGAATAAACCGTTTCTTTTTGTACCGTCCTACGGCGATAAATATTTTCGTCGCTCATACACAGCTGCACCTGCTTTCGATCATCTGTACTAGTAAAGTATTAAAAAAGATTATAACAGAAATAATCAATTTTTTCGTGCCTTGTTGTGGCAAAAAGCATATTTGTATTATATAATCGTTAAAGTCTGTATTAATTCTAAATAAATATCCTAATCGGATCGAGGTGTTCCTTACAGTGAGCAAGCCAGCTTATGAAGTGCGGCTCGAGAAAATCGAACCGTTACAAATATTGTCGCCGGAAGGAAAAGTAATAAACGAAGAGCTCATGCCGAAATTTTCGGATGAGGAGCTTCGTGAAATCATGCGCCGTATGGCGTTCACCAGAGTATGGGACCAGCGTGCGGTCAGCTTGAACCGTCAAGGCCGTCTGGGCTTTTATGCGCCGGTTTCCGGCCAGGAAGCGTCGATGATCGGCAGCGAGTTCGTGCTGGATAAAGAAGATTTCATTTGCCCGGGTTACCGGGACATGCCGCAAATCGTTTGGCACGGTCTTCCGATGTACCAAGCGTTCTTGTACTCCCGCGGACATCAGCACGGCGGCCAAATTCCGAAGGACGTGAACGTCCTGATGCCGCAAATCATTATCGGCGCGCAAATCGTCGAAGCGTCCGGCGTGGCAATGGGCCTCAAGCTGCGCGGCAAGAAAAACATCGCAATTACTTATACGGGTGACGGCGGTTCGTCCCAAGGCGACTTCTACGAAGGCATGAACTTCGCGGGAGCGTTCTCTTTGCCTGCCGTTTTCTTTGTGCAAAACAACCAATACGCCATCTCCACACCGTTCTCGAAGCAGACGGCTGCGGAAACGATCGCCCAGAAGGCGGTTGCTGCCGGAATCCGCGGCGTCAGAGTCGACGGCATGGACGTGCTTGCGGTAACGGCGGCCGTTCGCGAAGCGCGCGAGCATGCGCTTGAAGGACGCCCTACCTTGATTGAGGCTATTACGTATCGTTTCGGACCGCACTCGATGTCGGGCGACGATCCGACTAAATATAGAACGAAAGACGAGCAAGGCGAATGGGAAACGAAGGATCCGCTGGTGCGCTTCCGCCGCTTCTTGGAAGCAAAGGGCTTGTGGTCCGAAGAGGATGAAACGCGCACGGTCGAAGAAGCGAAGGAGCATGTCGCGGCTGAAATCAAGCGGGCGGAGTCGGTTGAGAAGATGACGATCGCGGGCTTGCTTGAGAGCATGTTTGAGGAACCGCCGGTGCACATTCGCGAGCAAATCGCGGAATACTCGGCTGAAGGAGCGAAATAATTATGGCAAATATGACAATGATCGAAGCGATTCGCGACGGATTGCGCGTCGAGCTTGAGCGCGATCCGAACGTATTGCTCTTTGGCGAAGACGTAGGGCATGTCGGCGGCGTATTCCGCGCGACCGAAGGACTTCAAAAGCAATTCGGCGACAAGCGCGTATTCGACACGCCGCTTGCGGAATCCGGAATCGGCGGTCTTGCCGTCGGTTTGGGCATTCAAGGCTTCCGTCCGGTCATGGAGGTTCAATTCATCGGCTTCGTATTCGAAACGATGGACCAAATCGCCTCTCAAGCGGCTCGCATGCGGTATCGTTCGGGCGGACATTACAATTCCCCGATCGTATTTCGGATGCCGTTCGGCGGCGGCGTTAAAGCTCCCGAGCTCCACGTCGATTCCCTTGAAGGCTTGTTCCTGCAAACGCCGGGCCTTAAAGTCGTTATCCCTTCCAACCCTTACGACGCTAAGGGCTTGATGATTTCGGCAATTCGCGACAACGACCCGGTTATTTTTATGGAGCACTTGAAGCTGTATCGTTCGTTCCGCGCGGAAGTGCCGGAAGGCGAATATACGGTGCCGCTCGGCAAAGCGAATGTCGTGAAGGAAGGCAAAGACGTAACGATCGTTACGTACGGCGCGATGGTACACACATCGCTTAAAGCTGCCGAAGAAATCGAGAAATCCCGCGGCGTCAGCGTCGAGGTCATCGACCTTCGTACCGTGATGCCGATCGATATCGATACGATCGTTGAATCGATCAAGAAAACGAACCGCGCGATCGTTGTTCAAGAAGCGCAAAAAACATCGGGCGCGGCGGCCGAAATCATCGCTCAAATCAACGAAAAAGCGATTCTTCATCTGGAAGCGCCGGTGCTTCGGGTAGCCGCTCCGGACACGGTCGTGGCGTTCGGTCAAATCGAAGACGAATGGCTCCCTACGCCGAAGCGCGTAATCGAAGGACTCAATAAAGTTCTCGACTTCTAATTGATGGAATAGGAGGTGCGGCAATGGCTATTTTTGAATACCGCATGCCGGAGCTTGGCGAAGGCTTGCATGAAGGCGAAATTGTAAAATGGCACATCAAGCCCGGCGACACGGTTAAAGAAGACGATATTATTATGGAAGTTCAGAACGATAAGGCGGTCGTGGAAGTACCGTCTCCCGTCAACGGAACCGTTAAAGAGATCAAGGTTAACGAGGGCACTGTGGCGGTCGTTGGCGACGTTCTTGCCGTAATCGATGCGGAGGGTGAAATTCCGGAATCCGCACACGGCGGCGGACATGATGCACCGGCTTCCGCACCTGCGCCGGAGGCACCGAAGGCCGCGGAACAGGCGGCGCCTGCACCGGCAGCCGCTGCTGCTCCCGCGGCTCCTGCCAATGCGGCGCCGGCTGCTGCGGGCATGGTTCTCGCAACGCCGAGCGTTCGTAAGCTGGCGCGGGATAAAGGCGTCGACCTCTCGCAAGTCAAAGGCTCCGGCAAGCTCGGACGCATTACGAAGGAAGACGTTCTCGGGTTTACGCCGGGCGCTGCGGGTGCGGCCGCTCCTGCTGCCGCGGGCGAAGCGGCGGCAAAGCCTGCAGCCGCAGCAGCTGCCGTTGTGCCGGCGGGCGACCGCGCGGAAGAGCGCGTGCCGTTCAAAGGCATCCGCAAAATTATTGCGCAAGCGATGGTCAAATCGGTATACACCGCTCCGCACGTTACGATCATGGACGAGGTGGACGTTACGGCACTCGTCAAGCTTCGTCAGCGCGCGAAGCCGATCGCCGAGAAGAAAGGCGTCAAGCTGACATATTTGCCTTTCATCGTGAAGGCGCTCGTTGCAGCGGTTCGCGAGTTCCCGATTTTGAACGCTACGCTGGATGAGGCAAGCAACGAAATTGTTTACAAGAAGTACTACAACATCGGCATTGCAACGGATACGGATAACGGCTTGATCGTTCCTGTCGTATTCGACGCGGACCGCAAAAATATTTATAAAATCGCGGGCGAGATCAGCGACCTGGCCGGTCGCGGACGCGAAGGCAAGCTTGCTCCGAACGAGCTTAAGGGCAGCACGATCTCCATTACGAATATCGGCTCCGCAGGCGGCATGTTCTTTACGCCGGTCATCAACTTCCCGGAAGTTGCGATTCTCGGAACCGGACGCATCTCGGAAAAACCGGTCGTCAAAAACGGCGAAATCGCGATCGGCCAAATGATGGCGTTGTCGTTAAGCTTCGACCACCGTCTCATCGACGGCGCGACCGCCCAGAACGCGATGAACCATATTAAGCGGCTTCTGGAAGATCCGGAACTGCTCATCATGGAGGTGTAAGGACATGGTCGTAGGCACGTTCAGCACGGAAGTTGACGTGATCGTAATCGGCGCGGGCCCCGGCGGTTATGTGGCCGCCATCCGCGCCGCTCAGCTCGGCAAGAAGGTTGTCGTCGTCGACCGCCGCGAGGTTGGCGGCGTTTGCTTGAACCGCGGCTGCATTCCGTCCAAAGCGTTGATCTCCGCTGCGCATCGGTATGAAACGATGAAGCACAGCGATGAATTCGGCATTACCGCCGGCGACGTGAAGGTCGATTTCAAGAAGGTGCAAGAGTGGAAGCAATCGGTTGTGAACAAGCTCACCGGCGGCGTTGGCGCGCTGCTTAAGGGAAACAAGGTCGAATTCGTGGCGGGCGAAGCGTTCTTTAACGATAAGAATGTGGTAACCGTGAGCAACGAGGACAATACGGTCCGTTACGAGTTCAAACATTGCATCATCGCCACGGGCTCCCGTCCGATCGAGCTGAAGCCGTTCCCGTTCGGGCCGCGCATCCTTTCCTCCGACGGAGCTTTGGCGCTGGATCATATTCCGGAGAGCATGGTAGTCATCGGCGGCGGCTATATCGGCGTCGAGCTCGGCCAGACGTTCTCCAAGTTCGGCACGAAGGTTACGATCCTGGAAGGCGCCGACAACATCCTGCCGGGCTTCGAGCCGCAGCTGAGCCAGCTTGTGGTCAAAAATCTGAAGAAAACGGGCGTTGAGATTTACAACAAGGCGCTCGCGCAAAAATCCGAGGTTACGGATAAAGACGTGACCGTAACGTTCAAGGTCGGCGACGAAGAAAAGTCGGTAACCGCCGAATACGTATTGGTTACCGTCGGCCGCCGTCCGAACACGAACGACATCGGTCTTGAAAATATCGGCGTAAAAATGACCGACCGCGGACTGATCGCCATCGACAATCAGTGCCGCACAAGCGTAGAAAACATCTATGCGATCGGCGATATCGTCGAAGGCTTGGCGCTTGCCCACAAAGCATCTTACGAGGGCAAGGTCGCCGCTGAAGTCATTGCGGGCATGAACAGCGTGATCGATTACAAGTGCATTCCGGCCGTCGTATTCTCCGACCCGGAAATCGCAAGCGTCGGCTTGACGGAGAAGGAAGCGAAGGACAAAGGCTTCAACGTGTTGACAGGCCGCTTCTCCTTCGGCGCTAACGGCCGATCCCTTGCCCTCGGCAACAACGACGGCTTCGCGAAAGTCGTTGCGGACAAAGATTCGGGCCTTGTGCTCGGCACGCAAATCGTCGGACCGGAAGCATCCAACTTGATTGCGGAGATCGGTCTTGCGATCGAAATGGGCGCAACCTTGGAAGACATCGCGCTTACGATCCATGCGCACCCGACGCTCGGCGAAATCGTAATGGAAGCCGCCGAAGGGGCGCTCGGACACAGCGTGCACCAAATGAACAAATAATTCTTTTGTAACCCCGTTCGGCTGCTGCCGGGCGGGGTTGCATGCATTTTAGGGAAGACAATAGAGGTCGGTACGCATTATCACCATAACTCCGGAATACCTGTCAACAGGTTATAACCGCAATTGCCATACGGAGCAGGGAATGTCGTCCGATTCCGGGTTACGTGAGTTCCGGAGTCACGTATATAAAAGCGCGCCAAGGGATCCGCACCGCTCGCGCAGCGCCGCCTGATGCTGTTAGGCTTAACGCGAATAGGAATTTAAAGCGACTGCATAATAGTATTGGGTTTTAGATTTTATTATTAAGGAGCATGAATGTGACGAACTTAAAAGAAAAAGCAGCGATCGTGACCGGCGTTGCAAGCGGAATCGGACTTGCAACGGTGGAAGCTTTTGTGGAAAAAGGTTCGCGGGTCGTCATCGCCGACTTCAACGAAGCGGGCGGAAAAGAAGTAGAACAAAGGCTGAAAGCTAGCGGCGCGGACGTATTGTTTGTGAAGGTAAACGCTGCGGACGAAGCATCGGTTGAAGCGCTTGTCGCGGAAACCGTAAAGAAGTACGGGAAGCTGGACATTATGGTGAACAACGCCGGAGTCGGAGTTTTGGCCGCTACGCATGAGTTGACGTATGAAGATTACCGAAAAGTAACGTCTGTGAACCAAGACGGGGTTTTCTTCGGTTCCAAATATGCCGTTCGCGAAATGTTGAAAACGGGCGGCGGTTCCATCGTCAATACCGCTTCGATTTTGGGCCATGTCGGAGAGGCCGGCGCTTTCGCCTATAACGCATCCAAAGGCGCTGTGGTGACGATGACGAAAAGCTTGGCGCTCGAATACGCAAAGCAAAACATTCGCGTCAATGCCGTATGTCCGGGTTACATTGAATCGGGTATGGTAAACAAAGAGGCGCTTGGGGATTTTTATGACGGTCTTGTTGCAAGACATCCGATCGGACGGCTGGGAAGACCCGAGGAAGTGGCGCATGCGATTGTTTTTTTATGCGAAAACGATTTTGTCACAGGCACTTCCTTATTTGTCGACGGCGGCTACACAGCACAGTAATAAACGGAACGCGAACAAACTCCCCGGGGGTACCCCGGGGAGTTTGTTTTACGAGCGGATTATTTCGTGTATTGTTCCATTTCTTCGATCAAGTCTTCGAAGACGCTCATCGCCTGGCGAATCGGTTCCGGCGAGGACATGTCGACGCCGGCCTTCTTCAGGATGTTGATCGAGAAGTCGCTGCCGCCGCTCTTCAGGAAGCCCAAGTAGCGGTCGACCGCAGGCTGGCCTTCGTCGAGAATTTGCTTCGCGAACGAGGTCGCCGCGGAGAAGCCGGTCGCGTACTTGTACACGTAGAAGCTTGTGTAGAAATGCGGTATGCGCGCCCACTCCATCTCGATGTCTTTGTCGACGACCATTTCGTTTCCGTGGTACTTTTTGTTCAAATCGTAATAAACTTCCGAGAGAAGCTGCGGCGTGAGCGATTCGCCCGCTTCCGCCTTCTCGTGAATGATCATCTCGAACTCCGCAAACATCGTTTGACGGAACACGGTCGTGCGGAATTGATCGGCGTAGTAGGTGAGCAGGTACATTTTTTCCTTCGGGTCGTTCGTCCGCTTCAGCATATAGTCCATCAACAATGCTTCGTTGAGTGTGGACGCCACTTCCGCCAAGAAGATGGTGTACTGCGCATCGCGGTACTTTTGCTCCTTGTCGGAGTAGTACGAATGAAGCGCGTGGCCCATCTCGTGCGCCAGCGTAAACATGGAGTTCAGATTGTCCTTATGGTTCAGCAGCACGTACGGATGGGTGCCGTACGCCCCCCAGGAATACGCTCCGGAGCGTTTGCCTTCATTCTCGTAAATGTCGATCCAGCCGCCTTCAAAGCCCTCTTGCAGCGTGTTCAAATAGTCGTCGCCGAGCGGTTTCAGCGCATCCTTCACCGTCTTCTTAGCTTCCTCGTAGGTGATGTCCATGTCGAACTCGTCCACGAGCGGAGCGAATAAATCGTACATGTGAAGCTCGTTCACGCCGAGAAGCTTTTTGCGGAGATTCATGTATCGGTGCAGCAGCGGCAAATGCTCGTGAATGGTGCCGATCAGGTTCGTATAAACCTCTTTCGGAATGTTGTCGCCGTAGAGGGATGCTTCCAGGGCGGACGGGTATTTGCGCGCTTTGGTATAAAACAGGTTCTTCTTTATATTCGCTGCCAGCGTTGCGGCGATCGTATTTTTCTGCTTCGAGTACGTTGCGTACACCGCTTTGAACGCGTTCTCGCGCACTTCGCGGTTGCGGCTCTCGAGAAACTGAATGTAGCTGCCGTGGGTGAGTTCGACCTCTTCGCCGTCCGCATTTTTCACTTTCGGGAACTTCATGTCGGCGTTATTGATCATGCCGAAAATATTGCTAGGAGCTTGAGAAATGCTCCCTACTTGCGCAAGAAGCGCCTCTTGCTCCTTGGACAGGACGTGCGGCTTTTGGCGGAGCATCTCCTCGAGCGTATGCTTATACGGCGCCAAATCGGGATTGGCAATGAACTCCTTCAGCTGCTCTTCGGATAAGCTGAGCACTTCCGGCGTAATGAACGAAAGAGCTTCGCCGACTTCGACGGAAAGCTTCTGGGCTTTGTCGGAGAGCGCTTGGTATGTAGGGTCCGCCATATCTTGGTGGTGGCGCATGTTGGAGTATACGTACAGACGCTCCGTCAGCAGAGAGATGCTATCCTCCAGCTCGAAGCATTCCTTCAAGGTTGCCGCATCGTTCAGCTTGCCGTGATATTGCGGCGCTTTGCCGAGCAAAGATTTTACTTCTTGATACTCTTTGTCCCAGTCGTTCTGCGTAGGATAAAGGTCCTCCAGTTTCCATTGATGCTCGGCGGGCACCTCGGCGCGTTTCATTAATTGCGTAGTCGTGGTAGAAGTCATCGTATCCCTCCAATTGTGGAATGGTTGAAGCAGTAAGGAAGCGGCCGCAGTTACGGTAATTGCCGCTATTGCTGTTTTGGTGTAACCGTGCATTCGTGGACTCACTCCAAGCAAAGCGTAATTCGCATTCTCTTAGTATGAGCCCTCAATTTTCCATTATAACATCGAAATTGAAAAAGTTGTTTTACAATGGAACGTAAATTTCGATGTTTCAACCAAACTTACCTCTAAAAGCGGTCTGGCTTCTGTGAAAATTCATCGAAAGAAAGTTTGGTTATAACATCAGGAGCCAAAGGAAATTAATACTAATTTGGTTTTCTCCCGATGTTTCAACCGTCCCTTCCGCTTTTTGCGGTCTTGCTGCCTTGAAAAAGTTGTTCTGATATCAGCGGCCGGCCGTGAAAAAGGTGTATGTCAGCATAATGAAAGACGCGGAAATCATAAACAGCGAAAAGATCGCCAAATATTTGCGCATCGGCTGCGGGATCGATTCCCGCCGCAATATGACGATTCCCGCCAAGCAAAACGAAACGATTATAAACGTGATCAATGGACCGGAAGAGCTCATAGACTTCGCTAGCACCTCGCTTCAAGATCCGATGCCGCGTATGGCGCAGGAGCGGATGGGAATTCTAATCAAAAAAACGAAAGGGGTTCTCCTTCCCGTTGAATCCGTCTGTTTTGGAACGAACCGTCGACCGGCTGCAAAACGAACCGGTAAATGCCGATGCGCGTAAGAGGGACCAAGGGTTGACCGTAGGGCAATTTATCCTGGAGCAGTTGTCCGCATGGGGTGTTAAGCGCATCTACGGCGTGATCGGAGACGCCAACCTATTTTTATTAGATGATATAGCAAAGCAGAACAAAATCCAATATGTTCCCTTTTTGGACGAGAACGCCGCGGCGCTGGCCGCCTCCGCGGAGGCGAAGCTGACCGGCCGCATCGGGGTGGTGCTCGGCACGAGCGGTCCGGGGCTCGCCAATATGTTGAACGGGCTGGGCGATGCGTATGCGGACCGTGTCGGCTTGCTGGCGATTACGGGCCAGGTGGGCAGCGACAAAGTCGGCACGCATACGAAGCAATACATACAGCAGCAGCTTGCCGTCGCGCCGATCGCCGCAGACTCGGAGCTGCTATGCGATCCGGACGCATTGCCTCGGCTGCTTCACCAATATCTCGTGATGAGCGCGACACAAGGCTGCGTCACCCATCTATCCGTACCGAAAATGATGTACCGCGAAAAAGTAAACGGAGCCGTCATCCCTTATTCCGCTCACTTGCATCAACCGCTGCTTCCGCCTCGAACGGACGTTGAAGACACGTTTCGAATGATCGCGGAGGCGGAACGGCCGGTATTTTTGCTCGGGCGCGGAGCGGAAGGGTTGACCCGGGAAGCCGTTGCGCTGGCGGAGGCGCTGGGGGCCGCCGTTTCCGCGACGATGCCCGCCAAGCATGTGTTCCCCAACGCCCATGAGCTGTTCGTGGGAGGTCTGGGCTTGGCCGGCTCGGAAGCGACAAGCGTGTTGATGGCTGAGAGCGATCTAATCGCCGTCTTCGGGGCGACGTGGTGGCCGGAGGAGTATGTGCCGCATGAGGCAAGAATCGTTCAGATCGATGCCGCCGCCGGCAATATCGGGGTCGGCCACCCGATTGCGCGCGGGCTCGTCGGCGATTTGCGCGATATTTTGCCGCGGTTCGTGCAGCTTGCGCAAGCGCCCGGCGGGAGCGGGCGGGAACGCGAAGCGTGGCGGCGCCGAATTGCCGCGATTCGAGCGGAGTGGTTTGAGCGCTTGGATGCGGAAACAAGACAGAGCGGCTCGCCGATCGCCCCGCAGCGAATCATGAAGACGATCGCGGAGAGCGTCGACAAGGAGGCGATCATCGCGGTCGATACCGGCGACCATACGCTTTGGTTTAACCGGTGCTTCGAAAACCGCGGGCAGCGCGTGCTCGTTTCCGGACGGTGGCGGACGCTCGGCTTCGCCATTCCGGCAGCGATCGCGGCGAAGCTCTCGCAGCCGGAGAAGCAGGTAGTAGCGGTTGCCGGCGACGGGGGCGTCGTGCAGACGCTGATGGAGTTCAAAACAGCGGCTCGGCTGAACCTGCCGATCACCGTGATTGTGCTGAATAACGGCGCGTACGCGATTGAACTGAACCGGATGGAGCTGGCCGGCTTGGACAAGTCCGGCAGCTTGCTTGACAACCCGGACTTTGCGGCGATTGCGGAGGCGTGCGGGGGGAGAGGATACAAGGCTTCCACCGTCGAGGAATTCGGCAGCTGCCTTGCATCGGCGCTTGCCGACGAATCGATGCCGTCGCTGATCGAGGTGACGACGGCGCCGCTGAAGGTGCCGCATACAACAATGTAAAAAAGCACCTCCGACCGAGACCGTCACGGGGTCTGGCCGGAGGTGCTTATTTGCGTTTCGTTACAGTTTGGAAAATTCGTCGATGATCTGAAGGCGTTCTTCCTCGGTGCCGTCGAACTTGCCCTGGTCGAACCGGTCGTGCACCCAGTGCATCAATTCGGCGCGGCTGTAGAACGTTCGGGAGTCTTCCCCCCACTGATCGCTGATTTCGATCACTTCGATCTCCCTGCCGCGAACTTCGGCATGAATCATATTCCATTTATCTCTTTTGAAAATTTGTACTCGTTTGGGTGCTGCCATGTATTACCCATCCCTTCCTTATACGCGCAATCATACAAAAAACGCCGTCCAAAAGCAACTTTACGAAGGGGGCAGGGCGGATTACTTTACGATTCTCAAAATGTCGTCCACTTCTTTGCGGGCATGCTTCGAAGGGGTTTCGTTCGGATATCCGAGCGCGATAACCATGTTGACCTGACGGTCTTCCGGAATTTCCAAATGCTGCTTCAAACGGTGCTCCGCCAGCAGCA
Source organism: Paenibacillus thermotolerans (assembly GCF_028745515.1). Classification (GTDB taxonomy): domain Bacteria; phylum Bacillota; class Bacilli; order Paenibacillales; family YIM-B00363; genus Paenibacillus_AE; species Paenibacillus_AE thermotolerans. Next base: position 19,380 of record NZ_JAQZSG010000051.1, read on the forward strand.
CGGGTCCGGTCATTGGGCAAGTGGCGAGGCCGCGCGCATGTGCGGCAAGCATCAGGTTTTGGGCTGCCAGGCAGCTAGATTTAATGCCCTCTTCGCGCCAAATGTCGTCGCTGACCAGTCCGATCGGGTCGAAGATCCGATCGCGGAATTTCGACGCGTAAGGTGTCGCCAAGCAAATGATGAGCGCCGGAGCGCCGCTGAACGCCGTCGCATAAGGCCCGAAGGAGCGAGTCAGCAGACGGGCTTCCTTCTCAAGGCCGCGTTCCGTCGCTTCCGCCGCGCGCTGGTTCAGCTCCTCCCAGGTCATTTCTTCGATTCGGCGAATCGTATCGCGGTTAAGCACCGCAATGAATTCCCACGTCTGCGAGTTCGTGTCGCTCGGCGCATACCGCGCACAGTCGATCAGCTCGCGGATGTCGTCCTCCGAAACAGGGTCTTCCTTATATTTCCGCACGCTTCTTCTGCCATGAATGATCTCTTTCACCATCGAATACGTCATAATGTCGATCAGTCCTCAACGAGTTAGTAGTTGGTACTAATACCTTATCCTAATAATATCGGATTAGGTCCCGAATTACAATTATTCCATGAAAAAGGCCGCCGATTCGTGGTATTATGTTGGTATTAGGGAGGGATGAGGATGAACTCTTTTACTCCGGATCTGCAATTTCACTATGATGAGCGATTGGGCATACCGCTGCCTATGCTGGAACGGGATTGGGACGGTTATTCGCTTGAGGAGCAGTCGGAAATTTTGCTGTATTGGGAAACGGTTCGCGGACGGATTCCCGACCGCATCTTTGCGCTTGAACGGGAAATCGCCAAGCTGCAAAGCCGGATGGACAATGAGGAGAACTTCGAAACGGTGTGCGACTTAGGCTGGGAAATTGCAGGTTTGGCGAGCGCCATCAACGATCTTTGGATCTATTTCAGGCTGAACCAGGACGTTGCGGCGAAAGGCCATCATTAGCTATACTGAATGAGAACGTTTGGCGCAAGGAGAGGGAGAACGCCGATGCACTACACGCATATGGTTCCCGTGAAAAATATATGATGGTAAACGATATTCGAGAGATCGCCTCGCTGCTTCGAAGCAGAGCGGGCGGCGGACGGCTGGCTCCCCGGAAGCCGTGGAGAGAGGACGTTTCCGGCCGGATCGGCCGCATTTCGTTCGGACCGGATGCCGAAAGCCAAGCTTTGAAAGCCGGCCTGCTGCTGTGGAACGACGATTTGGACGCTTCCCATTCGATTGCGCAAGAGATCGAGACCTCGACCGGAAGCTTCTGGCACGGGATTATGCACCGAATGGAAGGCGATTACGGCAACGCGAAATATTGGTTCCGCCTGACCGGCGCCCACCCCGTCTTTCCGGCGATTGCCGCGAAAGCCGCATCCAGAATCGCCGGCGGCCCGCCGAAGACGCTGCTGGAAGGCGCCGTGCGCGACGGGAAGTGGAATCCTTATACCTTCGTCGACATTGTTGAACGCGCGGTAAGAGAGCAGCGCAGCGGCGCAGTGCCGACCGGCGCGGTCGAAATCGTCGAGACGATCCAGAAGGATGAGATAGAAGCGTTATTAAGCTTTTCTTTTCAGCAGGTGTTTGGGGGTACGCTTTTTGATCCGGACCAAGGGTAACGCAGCCGGCGCCCCCCTGGGACCTCTCTCGCTTATGCTTCGAATGTACAGGCACGTGCTGCCCGAGGTTTCCGTCCAGCTTGACCTTTGGCGGAAGCGTGCGGAGACGATCCCGCATCCCGAGCTTAGGGAGCAGGCGATCGCCAGCATGACGGACAAGAGGTTTCACTGCCAGGGCGGAGCGGTATACGCCGCAGCAAACATGACATACAAGCATGTGCTTGTCCCGTTGATCGTCGCTTTCCAAACGATCAGCGATTACTTGGACAATCTGTGCGACCGCAGCACGTCGCTTAGTATGGACGACTTCCGCAGGCTGCATTTGTCGATGCTGCATGCGGTGGATCCGTCTGCCGCGCTGGCGGATTACTATGAGTTCCGCGAGGAGCGGGACGACGGCGGTTACTTGCAGTCGCTTGTCAAAACTTGCCAATCGTGCATCTGTTTGCTTCCTTCTTATGCGACGGTTCAGCCATATGTGAAGGAGCTGGTAGGCTTGTATGCGGATTTGCAGGTGTACAAGCATATCCGGCAATCGGAGCGGGAAGCGGAGCTGTTGCAATGGTGGGAGTCCCACAGCGACAAATACCCGCACATCGGCTGGAACGAGTTCGCGGCCGCCACCGGTTCGACGCTCGGCGTATTCATGCTGTTTCTCGGCGCATCCGAGAAGGAGCTGAGCGGCGAGGAAGCGGGCCGGATTCGCAGCAGTTATTTTCCCTACATATGCGGATTGCATATTTTGCTCGATTATTTGATCGACAGGGAAGAGGACCGCATCGGCGGGGATTTGAATTTCTGCGAATATTACGACAGCGACGCGCATGCCGCCGAACGAATCGGCTGGATCGCGGAGCAAGCCCGCAAGGAAGCCCGGCAATTGAAGGACGGCCGGTTTCACCTTATGATTGTAGAAGGGCTGCTCGCTTTATATTTATCCGATCCGAAGGTGAAGAGACAGCAAAGCGTCGCCGCGATCACCCGGTCGCTGATGAGGAACAGTCCCTTGATGCGTCTGTTTTTCTGGGCGAATTCCGTTTGGATCCGCAGGAAAGACGGCGTGCGCTCTCCTCAAATTCAGAAATCGGGCAAAATGAAGGGCAATTCTTAATTCATATAGAGAAGCTTCAACCTAACAAACAGGAGGAAATCATACGATGACGGTGAAATCGATTGCAGTTTTAACAAGCGGCGGCGATTCGCAAGGGATGAATGCAGGCGTGCGCGCGGTCGTTCGCAGCGCATTGTTTCACGGACTGAAGGTTTATGCGGTGCAGCGCGGTTATCAAGGCTTAATTAACGACGACATTCGCGAAATGGATATTCGCAGCGTCGGCGACATTATTCAGCGCGGCGGAACGATTTTGCAGACGGCTCGTTCCAAAGAATTCATGACCGAGGAAGGCCAGCGCCGGGCGGCGGAAAATTTGCGAAAGCGGGGCATCGACGGTCTCGTCGTCATGGGCGGCGACGGATCGTATCAGGGAGCCAACAAGCTTGCAAAGCTGGGCATCAAGGTGATGGGCCTTCCCGGCACGATCGATAACGATATTCCGTTCACGGATTTCACGATCGGCTTCGATACGGCGGTTAGCATCGTCGTCGACGCGATCAACAAGCTCCGCGATACGATGACGTCGCACGAACGGTCTTCCGTCGTTGAGGTCATGGGCCGCCATTGCGGGGACATCGCCCTTTATTCCGGCCTCGCCAGCGGCGCGGAAACGATTCTCGTTCCGGAGGTACCGTACAATCTGGACGACGTCGCATCCCGGATGAAGGCGCACTTCGGCAACGGAAAGCGCCACAGCATCATTATCGTTGCGGAGGGCGTCGGCAGCGGCGAGGAAATCGCGCAGGGCATCATGTCCCGCAACGGGCTGGAAGCGCGCGTTACCGTCCTCGGCCATATTCAGCGCGGCGGTTCGCCGACGCATAACGACCGCATCCTGGCAAGCCGCCTCGGCGATTTTGCAGTGCGCCGCTTGATCGAAGGCGATTCCGGCAAAGGCTGCGGCATCATCAAAGGCGAGCTGGTCGCGACCGACATCGAGAAGGTGGTCACGACGAAAAAACCGTTCAACCACGAATTGTACGAGCTGGCGCTCCGGCTTTCGCAGTAAACGGTTCGTAATAAAACTATATCATACTGCTTCCATCACACCCGCAGCACGGACAAAATTTGATCCGTGGGCGGGTTTCCTTTTATTTTGGCGGCAATTCGGCCTTCCTTGTCGATGACGACGACCGTCCGCTGCTGCCCGATGATGCCTAATATTTTGCCTATGCCGTAGGCCTTCCGGATGCGTTCGCCGGTGTCGGCGATCAGCGGGAAGTCGTAACCGAACTTTCCGGCGAATCGGCTGTGCTTTTCGACATCCGCCGGGTTCACGCCGAACACGGCAGCCCCCGCTTGCTCGTAATCGTGCTTGGATTCGCCGACGGCACAAAGCTGCTTCGTACAAGTCGGCGTATCGTCCATCGGATAAAAAATGAGCACGACGGGACGCTTCCCCAAAACATCCTGAAGCTTAACCTTCCCCATGGTGCTGTCCGCCTCGAACGCCGGCGCCGGGTCTCCGATGTTTACCATGCGAATTTCCTCCTCCATCGTTATAGATTCATTTCGATTACGGAAACGGATGCCGGCTTCGACCGGTACGTCGCAGGCGTGCACCCGAACCGCTGCTTAAAAAGCGTGTTGAAGTAGCTGACATTATTAAACCCTACATCGAGGCTGATCTCCATAATTTTTTTGTCCGTTTGCTTCAGCAGCGCCGCCGCTTGCTGCACTCTGTATAAGTTAATGAAGTCGATGGGGCTTTTGGCGGTAATCTTTTTGAAAAAACGGCAAAACGACGATTCGCTCATCGAGACGAGTCCGGCCAATTGTTTGAGCGCGATCGGCTCATGGTAGCGGCTCTCGATATATTCCACAACGGTTTTGAGACGCTCGATCTTGTAGCTTCCGTTTTCAGGCTTTCTCAGGTCCCGGGAGATCGGGCTGCCGAGCTGAAGGAGCTTGGCAAGGCACAAATAAAGAAGCCCTTTCGTCGTTAGCTCATACATGGGCTTGTTCGCCCGATTGGTCTGAAACAGCTCGCTCAGCATGGACAGCAGCTGTTTTTCGGGCTCCGTAGCTTTCGTAATATGGGCGGGAACCGAATACTTTTTCTGAACGAGGGGATGAATGTACCGGTCTCGGACGACGTCGAACGAGCCGCCGCCCAACAAGTCGGGATGAAATACGACCGCTAAAAACGAACATGGCTGTCCGCCTGCGACATAGCCGGAATGCAGCTCGCCCCCGTTTACAAAGATGGCCTCCCCTTCTCGCACCTCAAAATCGTTCACGTCCACCCGAAATACGGCCCTCCCTTCCGTCACCATTAAAAACTCGAGCTCGTCGTGCCAATGAAGGTCGAGCAGCGGCTGCTCCGGCGGACACGTAATTTGATAGATGCTGACGGGATAAATCGGGTCGCCGTGGAGGCGTTTTTCCTTCAGCTTGTCTATGTTCATGCCTTGCCCCCTCCTTCAATGGCGTGCAGCAGGATTGTTGTTGGCGGTTATATGTCAAAATCGTGATATAAATAGGCAAAATGGATACAGAAATACGGACAAGTTGTCAATATCATTATAGGTAAAGAAAAGGAGGGAGCACAATTGAAATTTAACGACGGTTACTGGCAAGTGAAGGAAGGCGTGCATATGCAGCACCCGGTCGATGTCCGGGACGTGAAGATCGGCGCCGATGAAGTTTCGGTTTATTCCGCAACCCGAATGATTCATCGAAAGGGCGACACGTTGAACGGAACGATGCTGACGGCCGAGTTCAGCTCTCCGATCCCGAATGTCATGAAGGTGAAGTGGATCCATCACGCCGGCAAGCGGCAGGCCGGTCCCTATTTCGATATTTACGCGAGCTCTGATGTCAAGCTTGACGTTTCGCAAACAGAGGAGCATGTAAAGGTTAGGAGCGGGGGGTTGACCGCCACGATTCGGAAATCGCCCGCTTGGGGGCTTGAGTTCGACTTCGGCGGCAAACGGCTCACCGGCACGGCGAACAAAGGCGCCGCCTATATCCAAGACAAGGACGGCGCCGCTTATTTCCGCGAGATGCTCGATCTCGGCGTAGGAGAGCAAATCTACGGCTTAGGTGAGCGGTTTACGCCGTTCATCAAGAACGGACAAGTCGTCGATATTTGGAACGAAGACGGGGGGACGAGCAGCGAGCAGGCGTATAAGAACGTTCCGTTCTATTTGTCCAGCGCGGGCTACGGCGTATTCGTGAACCATCCGGAGCGGGTATCGTTCGAAATCGGCTCCGAGGTCGTGTCGAAGGTCGGCTTCAGCGTTCCGGGCGAGACGCTCGAGTATTATATCGTCGGCGGCGAGACGTTGAAGGACGTGCTCGACAACTATACGAAGCTGACCGGCAAGCCGGCGCTGCCCCCGGCATGGTCGTTCGGGCTTTGGCTGACGACGTCGTTCACGACCGATTACGACGAAGCGACCGTGAACAGCTTCATCGACGGGATGGCCGAGCGCAATATTCCGCTGCACGTGTTCCACTTCGATTGCTTCTGGATGAAGGAGTATCAGTGGTGCGACTTCGAATGGGATGCGGACATGTTCCCGGACCCGGAGGGTATGCTTCGCCGCCTGAAAGACCGAGGGCTTAAGATTTGTGTATGGATCAATTCGTACATCGCGCAGAAATCGCCGCTGTTCAAGGAAGGGGCGGAGAAGGGCTACCTTGTGAAGACGAAGGACGGCGGCGTTTGGCAATGGGACAAGTGGCAAGCCGGCATGGGCCTCGTCGACTTTACGAATCCCGAGGCGGTCCGCTGGTATCAGAGCAAGCTGAAGCGGCTCATGGACATGGGCGTCGACTGCTTCAAAACGGACTTCGGCGAGCGCATTCCGACGGATGTCGTCTATTATGACGGATCGGACCCGATGAAGATGCACAACTATTACACGCAGCTTTACAATAAAGCGGTGTTCGAGCTGCTTGAGGAGCACCGCGGCAAGAACGAAGCGATGCTGTTCGCGCGCTCGGCTACGGCCGGCGGGCAGCAGTTCCCGGTCCACTGGGGCGGCGACTGCTCGGCGAACTACGATTCGATGGCCGAGTCGCTGCGCGGCGGCTTGTCGCTCGGCCTGTCGGGCTTCGGCTTCTGGAGCCACGACATCAGCGGCTTCGAAAAGACGGCGCCTGCGGATATTTACAAGCGCTGGGTCGCGTTCGGACTGCTGTCGTCCCACAGCCGCCTGCACGGCAACGAATCGTACCGGGTGCCGTGGCTGTTCGACGAGGAGTCGGTCGACGTGCTGCGCTGCTTCACGGAGCTGAAGAGCCGACTGATGCCGCATCTGTTCGGATACGCGGTTGAGGCGGCGACAAGGGGCATACCGATGATGCGCGCCATGGTGCTCGAGTTCCCGGACGATCCGACGTGCCATTATTTGGACAGACAGTATATGCTCGGCGAGCGGCTGCTGGTGGCGCCGATCTTCAACTCGGAGGGTACGGTCAAATATTACGTTCCGGGAGGCCGCTGGACGAACGTCATGACGGGCGCGGCGATCGACGGAGGCAAGTGGGTGGACGAGACGCACGGTTATATGACCGTTCCGCTGCTTGCCCGGCCGAACAGCTTGATCGCCTTCGGCCATAACGATCAGCATCCGGATTACGATTTCGCCGACGATGTGACGCTTCACCTGTTCGAATTGGAGGACGGAGGCGAGGCTCGAACCGTTGTGTACAATCGGGACGGGCAAGCGGAGCTGACGGTGGAAGCGGTTCGCAGCAGGGCGGCGATCGTAGTGAAAGCATCGGACAGCGCAGGGAAGCCGTGGCACGTGCTGCTGCGCGGCATCGGCGCTGTCGCTTCGGCGGAAGGCGCTGCGGTTGAGCGGACGGAGCAAGGGGTTAAGCTTACGCCTGCGGCCGGCGTATCGGAATTTACGGTTCGGTTGTAGGGTAGGTTTGCGAGTTTTTAGAATGAAACGAGGCTTGGAGCCGGTTTTCGGCTTTAGCCTCGCTTTTTTGCGTGGTACACAATTCAAACCCCTGTTACATAACGGCCTTTTCCTATTCGGCGGATTCATGCTCATGCGGCGGTGTACTTTTTATGAAATAAGCACACTGTGGGTTGCTAACTGCCTATTTTTCGGGTTCCGTAACAAGTTAGCCACACCATGAGTTGCTATAGACTCCAAAATCCGGGCCAAGGAGGGAGAAATCGTGAAATTGCAACTTCAGGTGTGGCTAAAACATTTTCGATCCCCGTTTTGGGCCGGATAGCAACCTGTAGTGCACTAGCCTTGCATAAAACCTCACACACCAATTTTCAC
>NZ_JAQZSG010000052.1 GCF_028745515.1 Paenibacillus thermotolerans
ATGAGCGAGAAAACAGGAGAAAACATTACTTTAAAGTGGGAGGAAAGCATATGACTCATCCTATTAAAAAGCAAATTGGAACTGTATTTATTCCTGTTAAGGATTTGCAGAGATCCGCGGAGTTTTATTCCAACGTATTTGATTTGCCCCTGAAAAAAGTTTCTCCCCCGGTATACAATCTGGAGTTGGACGGAACTCCGATTACACTGGATGTTGATAATTTTGAGAAGCCTTACCGCGAGGGAGAGGTTCGGCCAAGCCCTAACGGTTTGTTTTATGTACCTTGCAACGACATTGAACAAGCCCGAAATTTCCTGCTTCAGCTCGGTGCGGAGGTTACTCCGGTAGAACGGTTCCACAACGTATCTTTGTTTTATTTCTTCGATCCTGACAGAAACAAAATAATGGTTTACCACAATTCATAGAAGACTCGATAAAAGCTGCCGCGGTTGGCGGCTTTTTTTCGTTAAAATCAATTCTTTCGTTCGATTGTTGCCGGTTAGAAAAGGTGGGAAAATATTCATAAAATAAGTAAGAAAAAATGGCTGGAAAAAAGAATGGTATGAACCTAATCCCATATTCGTGGCGAGGGTGATCGGGATTATGTACGAGAAACAGAGTGGATGGCTGGCCGGTGAGATCGATCGGTTGTCGCATCATTATCTGGTAGGCCGGGACCGGGAAATCCGAATTTTTCAGGAATGCTTGGCGGACGATGCGCCGGTTGTGCGGATATTGAATATATACGGTACGGGGGGCGTGGGGAAAAGCTACTTGCTTGACGAATTCCGCAGGTTCTCCGAGAAGGCCGGTGTCCGGTTTTTGTTCATGGACTGCCGGGCGTTCTCCCGGAATCCTTCCGAGTTCTGCTTATACCTGCTGCATCTTCTTCGCTATCCGGGTTCACAGGCGGAAAATGCAGATACCGGCTCGCTGATTGAAATTTGTGCGGACGAGATCGGAAAAGACGCGGCAGGGAGAAAATTCGTTCTTGCACTGGATACGTTCGAAGAATTGGGAGATATGGAGCACTGGCTGAGGGAGGAGTTTCTGACGCGCCTCAGTCCGAATATCCTGACGATTCTTTCAGGAAGGCTTCCTCTGCAAGGGACATGGCGGTCCTCTCCGGCTTGGCGGCAAATGATTTGCCGTCTGCCGATTGACGATTTTGCTTATGAAGACGTCAAACAATATTTGGACCTTGCAGGCATCCGGCAGGAAGAGACAGTTCGGCATATTTGGGCTCGAACGAAAGGACATCCCTTGACCTTGTCTTTGTTCGTATCGACGACACTTGCTCAAATGCATATGAAATATTCGATATCCCAGAACGGTCATGAAATTTTTCCGCATGTCGTCAGCACTTGGCTGAAAGAGGTTCCGGATCCGGAAATCCGCGAATTGGTTGAGGCGGCTGCTGTTTTACGGCATTTTAATCAAGAAACGCTAGGCTTTATTTTGGAAAGGCAAGTGACGACGGAACAATTCCTGAAGCTGATCAGCCATTCTTTTATTCGCAGAGTTGACCGGGGATGGCTGCTGCACGATTTGCTGAGGGATGCCATCGGCCGTGAAATGCGCAGGCGCATGCCTGAATACTACGACAAGCTTTGGAAACGCTGCGTACTGCATTATTATCTCCTGATCAAAGCATCGATCCAAAAGAAGTCCGTCTCATGGGAGAGCGCGGAATGGGTTTATTATATCGGCGACCGGTTAATTCGCACGTTGTTTTATCATCAATCCGTCACTTATCAACTGGAACCGCTTCATCCTTCGAACCTGACAGAGGCGGAGCGTTATATTGAAGAACGCCGTCAGCGCGTCCACGATATGCGGATTCAACCGATTAACCAGGAAACGGATGAACAATTTGAATATTGGATTACGGCGGAAGAGAGTCTGCTCGGGTACAAGCATTTTGCATTGCAAGAAATTTATGATCTGGACCCGAATGCAGTTAAGCTGATACGGGATCCTCAAGGCAAGGTGTGCGGCATGACGGAAATCGTGCCGATCCATGAAGGTACATTGGATTTTTTAATGTCCAAACGACCGTTCTCGGCTTATTTCACCAGCCTGTCCGAATCCAAGCTCAAAGAACTGAGGACCCCGCCAGAGTCAATTGCCGGGTATTTTGTCGCTTTTATCGATGTCCGCGATTACTCCGATCTTTCCATGCTGCAAGCGGCAGGACTTACTTTCATCACCTATATGCTTTCCGCCGGCCTAGTGGTGACAACCGCGCCGATGATTCCGTTTTTTCGTTCCGTCTTTCAAAGCTTGGGGCTCGAGAAGGTGAAGGATGCCGTCCATTTCGATTATTACGATCATATCCCCACTCCTTATTTCGTCATGGATACAAGAGGAAGAAAGCTTATAGACTATTTGAACAAAATGATTGCAACGTTCGGTCTTGCTCAGGATGCGGAGGACGTGGATCAGCGAATGCGTGCTTTGTCCAAACGCGAGAGGGATGTCGTCAGTCTCCTGTTAAAGGGCCGCACCAACTCGGAAATCGCCGGCGAGCTTTGCCTCAGCGAGGCAACGGTAAAAAAGCACGTCTTGCACATTTTTCGAAAGCTTCAAGTGAAAAACCGGATCCAGCTGATGAACCATTACAGCGACCTGTAAAATTCGTTTGAGCACATTGTACGTCTATCGGCGTCTTTCTACTCCATTACTCCTTTTTTGCCACTTTCGGATAATATCGGCCAGATCCGTCCGGTGCTATCCTTAAAGATATTCTTTTTCAATAGGGGTTGGTGATGGAAGATGAGATTTTGGAAGAAGAAAACCGTGATGATTTTTCTGTTTGTTGCCTCGATGATGATCAGTTCTTTCGGTTCCGCATACGCCGCGGCGAACCTGGTACCGATCAAGGCGTTTTTCAATAAGGGCGTATCGTTCGTCCTGTATGGAGAACATTGGCAGCCGAAAGATGCAAACGGAAAAGCTCTGAATGCAATTTACTATGAAGGCACCAACTATTTGCCCGCCCGCGCTTTGTCGGAAGCGCTGAAAATCCCAATCGAATTCGACGCTTCCACCCAAATCATCTATATCGGCGAAAAGCCGGGAGAGGAAACGCCGATTTTCGCGTTGCCGATGGAAATTGATAATATTTATGCCATCCTGACCAAAGATCCGGCGGAGACAACCATCAAAGGCACGCAATACAAGCAAGTGCTTAAGATCGACCAGTACGGAGACGTCGTATTTACGCTTGACCGCAAATTCAAACGGCTCGTGCTAAGTGCCGCGGTCATTGAGCCGGGGGAACACGAAGTGGAATTTACGCTTTATAACGGGAGCGAAATTGCGGGGAACGCCGCCGATACCGTAATGGAAGTCCATAAAGTCAGCCCGGAAGATCCGGTGACTCAGATGGTCTTTAATGTGGAAGGTTTGGAAAAAGCGAGAATCCACGTGCAAAGCCATAACTTGAATCCCTATATTTATGCGAGGATTATCGGAGACTTGTCTTATTTCGATAACGGGGAAACGACGAGCCGATGAGAGCGGCGGCTGGAAAAGTTTTAACAGGAATTATTGCCTTTCTCACGGTTTTGTTCCTGTTAGGGCCGATGCCGCGAACGGATGCGGCGCAAATTACCCGAGCCAGCATTCAGGATATCGTTACCCGTTCGACGGTCTCCTTTCTGGTAGCCGGAAAGATGTACGATGTGAAATTTGAATCCGACAAGGCTTATTCCACTTCCATTGAAAACGTGAAGCTGGAGTATTCCACCGACGGAGGAGCAACTTGGGCCGATATTCCCCTTCCAAGGGTGGTGAACGGATTCTGGAGTTCGGCTTTTAGCCTTCCGATCGATCCGAACTTGACCTCCGCCTTGCTTCGATTCAGCATGTATTTCGATCCGATTATCGGCTCCAGGACGTATTCCGAGAAGATTTTAGGCCCTTACAAGGTGCTGCAGCCGGTAGGTCCTTCGGATTTCACGGCGGCCTCTAATGATGACGGGACGGTAACGCTCCGTTGGAACGACAATACGAACATGGAGTCGTTTTACCAAATAACCCGAGCCGGGCCCGATGGATACAAAACATTCAATGTGCCGGGCACGATGGATCACTTCGGTCCGTTAAGCTATACGGACAAACAGACGAATACATCGAAAAGCACAATCTATATTTATTCTCTTATGCCGGTCGTGGACCGGTACGATTTGCCGGAAGATCTTTTACCGGGGACCGTTTGGGCATCGGTCAAGACGAAGGTGCCGCTGAAGGTTACGGATAAATACAAAGTGGATCAGCAAATTGTGATTCCGGAGCTAATCACTCCGTCAGACAAAAACAAGCTCGAACTCGACAACACGATCATCGAATCGGGCGTATTGAAGTATTTGGAAGACTTTAACTTAAAGCTTGGGGATTTGGATAAAACGGCAGTAAGCGGTATCAAGCTGGATCAAACATCGCTCGTGCTGAAAACGGGGGAAAGCCAAACTTTGATCGCGAATGTCACTCCTGCAGATGCGGCCAACATAAACGTCGCATGGAGCAGCGATAACAGTCAGGTCGCCCAAGTAGACAGTTCAGGCAAAGTGACGGGCAAGTCGCCGGGCATTGCGAAAATTACCGCGACAACCGAAGTCGGCCATTTTACTTCTGTGAGTATCGTAACGGTTCTTGCGGATCCCCCTCCTCCGGTCGCTCCGCTTCCGGTCTTCAAGGATTTGGCCGGCCATCCGGCGAGCCCGGAAATCGCCAAAGCGGTGGCAATCGGCGTCGTGAGCGGTTACCCGGACGGAACGTTTCGACCGGATGGGAGCGTCACCCGGGCCGAGTTTGCGACCATGCTCATGAGAAGGATTTTTGCAGGAGATGACGGGGCGACGCTTGATTTCAAAGACAAAGACAAAATCGGGGATTGGGCGGTTGAGCCGGTAAAGAAGGCCGTAAAGCTCGGCATCATCAAGGGATACGACGACGGCACTTTCCGGCCGAACGGAAATATTACCCACGCGGAAATGATCTCGATGGTTATTCGTGCCTCCGGTCTTCCGACGAAAGATGCGCCGGAGAAAACCGGCTTTGCGGATGACGCGGATATTCCGAAATGGGCGAAGCCCGCCGCTTCCAAAGCCGAGGAAACCGGCATTATTATCGTAGGCGGCCTGCCGGAAGGCAAATTTGCTCCGCAAGCCCTGACGACCCGCGCGGAAGCCGCAACGGCTATTGTCCGGATGCTGGAAATTCCAAAATAGTAAAGTAGGGTTGGAGCAACGTATCCGGGATCCGGGAGCAAACAATACGAAGAATACAAGATTTCAGAGATAGACAAGAAATTGATTGATCCCGCCTAATTTATTGTTCCGCTAATGGGTACGAGTGTGCGGCGATGGAACCGATCCATCGCATTTTGCATTCTGTAGTTCTAACGGATAATAGAGCAAAGCGATGGAATCGATCCATCGCTTTTTATAATGTTGTTGGCGAGCTGCACGCTCAACAAACGGGCAGTAGAGTGTGGAAGGAAATGAGGAACCAGGGTAAGCAGCGTTGGTTAATGGGCTTTTTACTGAAGAATTTCACCTTTAGTTAGCGCTTAAAATGAATCTGGAANGCAGTAGAGTGTGGAAGGAAATGAGGAACCAGGGTAAGCAGCGTTGGTTAATGGGCTTTTTACTGAAGAATTTCACCTTTAGTTAGCGCTTAAAATGAATCTGGAAGGAATATCCTTATTGTTAGGGAACTATAATGATTAGCTTACTTTGGACTTGTAGGAGGTATTTCGGTGATTCGCCATAAGCTCAAGGTTATTGAACGAATGTCCGAAGGAAATGGGCTACGAATTGAGCATGAAGAAATTACGATTCAAGGAGTGTCCATCGATTCAAGAACAGTACAGCCAGGTAACCTATTTGTCCCGATAATAAGACAATTAGATGGCCACGATTATGTTGAAGAAGCATTTTCTAAAGGGGCGGCCGCTTCGTTCTGGCAAAAGGATCATCCAAACCCGCCTGTTCATATCCCGTTAATCTACGTAGATGACTGTTTAAAAGCATTTCAAACTCTTGCCGCTAATTATCGTAAGGATTTATCAGTCAGAGTAATTGGCGTTACTGGTAGTAATGGCAAGACTACAACAAAAGACATGATAAATTCAGTGTTAGGTACAACCTACCGAGTGCATAAAACAACGGGAAATCTAAATAGCCAAATAGGAGTTCCCTTGACCATTTTAGAAATAGACAAGAGCGCTGAAGTTGCAGTTATAGAGATGGGGATGAGCGAGCGTGGCCAGATCGACCGCCTCTCCCGTATGGCTAGTCCAAACGTAGCCGTCATTACTATGATTGGTGTTTCCCATTTATCGACTCTTGGATCTCGTGAAGAAATCGCAGCCGCAAAATTAGAAATTGTAAATGGCTTAGAGGATGATGGGGTACTTATCTACAACGGAGACGAACCGCTTTTAACCGAAGGAACTAAAGGAATAAAAATCGCGACGCCGATAAATACCATTAGCTTTGGCGAGTTGGAGACAAATGACTTTTATGTTAAGTCAGTAGTAACGAAGGAAGAAGGTTCCTATTTTAAAGTCGGTGAAGATCAGTTTTACTTACCGCTTCTTGGTGCTCATAACGTTTTAAATGCACTTGCCACCATTGCCGTTGCATCAAAGATGGGCTTAGGTCAATCTGAAGTCGATGAGGGTTTTCGTTCCTTAAAAGTAACTGGTATGAGGATGGAGAAGATTGCCTCTCCCCCGGGGTTTACAATCATTAATGATGCTTGGAATGCTAGTCCAGTATCGATGACCGCCGCAATAAAAACCTTTGAAGAATTGACAGGTTACTCTAAAAAACATCTAGTCTTAGGAGACATGCTCGAACTTGGTGAACAAGAGCAGGAATTTCATCGAGACATTGGACGTGTCATTGATCCAAGTAAGGTTGATTTTGTCTATACAGTCGGCACTCTCAGTAAACATATTGCTTTTGAAGCAGAGAAGAGATTTCCAAATGGTTGTGTACTTGCGTTCCAAGACAAAAAGGAGCTAGCTCGTGTATTAAAAAATCAGGTGAAGCAAAAGGATATTATTTTGCTAAAGGGGTCAAGAGGCATTCAGTTGGAGGCACTTTTGCCGAGTTTGTTAAAATAACACAAAAGGCAGTTGGCTATTGGCCACAGAGAAAAGCGATGGACCCGATCCATCGCTTTTTTATTATGCTGCGCTGAACAAACGGGTTACGATACTTCAATTAAGCATTATGGCTGCCGGCAAGCACGTACGGCTGCTTTTTCATTGAACAAACGGGCAATTACCTTCAGTGCCATGTGATAAATTATGTATAAACGGTAATGGTATATCTTTTGGAGAAAGGGTTTTTTGGTAATATTCAATTCTGCGTTAAACTAGGAGTAGTTTTGAATGAAATTCGACGACATAAACGATGTATTTATGCCAATAAGCGGTACAGTTCGTAAGGGTACCGTGATTTTGATTGAAGTGACGACAAACGGGATTATTGAGGAATATGATAAAGGTGGAATTTCTACAAAGGCTATTTTAAACAGTTGGACATACGGTGCTAACAGGCTTATAAAACCTTTTAAATTGCAGAGTTATTCCTATGAGGGAAGTACTTTTAAGGCGTCCTTGGAAGTAGTTAAAAAGAGTAAAGAATTGGATGAACTGAAATTGCTCTGTCAGGATATTATTGATGTTTACAACTACGAAAATATAAATATTATCAAATGGACAAATAGGTTAGAGGAGTAGCTGCTGTTAAGTAAGGAATACGTTGACTTATTAAACAACAGAGCGAGGCTGCCGCGGATTGATCGGCGGCCTCGCTGCGCTAGCGGGCAGGATAATTTCGTATTCTATGGAATACCTTAATGTGGAGTTTTCTTCGAGGATGTTGAATTCGAATTTCTAAGGGACGTGATCCGATGGAGCACAAGCAGATTCCGATTAGACCGTTCAATCCAAAACGTCCGGGTGCACTCGTAGGCGTCATGATGGCCGTTTCGGAGTATCTGGGCGAGCTTTACAGATTCATTGCGGAGAAGAGGGCAGGCGTCTCTGCTCTTTGTACAGAGTGCGATGGAACCTTAGTTAGGGCCGAGATCGACCACGACCGCATGATCGCGCCTGAGCTGTCGATTAAGAACGGCGCTGTGCTCTTGTGGGCCGGAACGGATTGCGCGCCGGTGCCGAGAAACAGGCAACTAGCGGCGATGCTTGGGATCGATTATCAAGTGCCGCTTGAGGAGCAAGATCGACGGTTTATTTCTGTCTTGCTGTATGGGTACGACAAGGAGCCTGTTTCATTTATACATAACAAGAGGCAACGTACGGACTATTACCGCGGGTGTGTATTCGAACTACAATCCATGATCGATGCGGGCACGACCAGCAAAGGCAATCTGAGGGCGATCTCGTTCTTCTCAAAGAAAACAGAGTGTCCCGCGTGCCAAGGAACCGGGATGACCAAAGGTGTGGCGGATATCCACATCGCTGGCCATACGTTGGCAGAGGCCGACAAGCTGTCGATATCGGAAATGCTTACCTTCATCAAGAGCCTGCGGCATTCTATGGGCGCGCATGAGTTCGACATCATCAGCCCCATCGTCCTCCATCTCGAGCCGATGCTTCTGTACCTGAGCAAAATTGGGCTTCGGACCCTGCCTCCGTTCACCGCACGAGGCGGTCTTCCGGTCAGTTCTTCTTGAGCCGCCACGATGGACAAGTTTCGGATGATACTGGAACATTGGAGAATGCAACGGTCTCCAATTAATAATACAAGCTAACGGGATACTGAGAGTGCAGCGGTGGATACAATCCATCGCTTATTTCGGTTGCAACATTGCGCTCAACAAACGGGCAGAACTGTTTAATCTACCATCCTTCGTTAAACTAATGTTATATGCGGTCGGGCCCAGACACATTAGCAATCCCTGAGAAACCGGGCCTACTGTTGGATGATAAAATGTAGACATAAATGAGGCTGCATTTGGGGCATGTTCTTGACACTGGACCGGGTAAGTTTGGCTCTTGTACCAGCCTAAGCTGTTGCAATAGACGTCCGTACCCTCGGTTGAAAAGTCTAAAGGAATAAACGTCGGCCCCACACAAAGACGAGGAGTTGAAGTTATGAAATTTCTGCTCACATCTGGAGGCATCAATAACAAAAGCATACACGACGCGCTGGTTGACATGCTGGGTAAGCCGATCGCCGACTCCAACGCCTTGTGCATCCCCACCGCGATGTACGGACACCCCTGGGTCGGCCCCGGCGTCAAAGCCTGGGAATTCATCAGCGGGAAAGAAGAGAATCCCATGGTCGACCTGGGCTGGAGGTCCGTCGGTGTGTTGGAGCTCACAGCGCTGCCAAGCATCGACGAAGACCGCTGGATGCCGCTGGTCCGGGAGACGGACGTCCTGCTTGTGGCGGGCGGCGACGCCCTCTACCTGTGCCATTGGATGCGGCAATCCGGGCTGGCAGACCTCTTGCCGTCGCTGCAGGCAGTCTATGTGGGAATGAGCGCCGGGAGTATGGTGATGGCACCTAACATCGGGGAATTCTTCATTGGCTGGACTCCACCCAACGGTGGTGATGAAACACTGGGACTGGTTGATTTTGCAATGTTTCCGCACCTGGATCACGAGATGCTGCCGTATAACACGATGGCTGCTGCAGAGAGATGGGCTGCCGAGATGCAGGGGCCGGCATATGCAATTGATGATCAAACCGCCATCAAAGTGATCGATGGAGTGGTCGAAGTTGTTTCCGAAGGGCATTGGAAACTGTTTACGCCATGATCTTACTAAGCTGCTAGCTTATTGGGTGCAATCTCGAATGCACTGCATTATACGGGTTCTTGAAATGATGAAAGCAAACCCCGAAAGGTTACTGGAGCAGCCTTATTTGTGTTCAGGGCGAAATATAAACTGATAAAAAAGTACATATACCCTAAATTTGAAAACGCTATAATAGTTCCAATAGGAGGTTGTTATAAGCAATGGTAGAGCATGCCAACAACCAAAGCTTGAATCGTTTAAGCAAGTTTGACGGGTATAAACCGAATGTTGTGCCCAATTCACTTAAACTGATTCGTGGCAATCTTTATGAAGAACCTAAGGAGGATGGTATATCTATGACAGAGCAGAGCACCGCGTTGTTCAATGGAAAAGTCACTTTGTGGCAATACGTCGAAGATCTGGATAAGGCTGTACAGTGGTATCAGGAAGTGCTGGGTCTGAAATATGCGCACGATATAGGTCTAGCATACTTTTTCACGATCAACGAGTATACAGAATTGGCTGTTAGCGATCTTTATATGGGGGAAGAGACGAAAGGCAATTGTCCTAGAAGTGTGATGCTTGATTTGACAAGTGACGATATTGTTAGGACACATCGTGAACTGATTAGTAAAGGTGTACGGGTAGAAGAAGAGATACAAAATCCCGCTAAAAATTATCATGAATTTTATTTCTGGGATTTGGAAGGTAATCAAATTCGAGTGAGCGGTTTCGTAAACTAATAGATTCCATAGGAACGGCAGTCAGGAAGGGGCAACAACCCCACGGCTGCCGTTTTTGAAATCATACTGTCGTCTTATGAAGAAAAAGCATATATACTATAACTCAGATGCAAAAAATGGAAGAGGGTCGGAGAAGGTGCAGCATGTCATTGAGGTTGAAAATCTGGTGAAGAAGTACGGAGACTTCGTGGCTGTAGACGGTGTAAGCTTCGAGGTGCGCCAAGGAGAAGTGTTCGGGCTGCTCGGTCCTAACGGCGCGGGCAAAACGACGACAATGGAGATGATTGAAGGGCTGCGGAAGCCGGATGGCGGAACGGCCAAGGTTGGGGGTTATGACACACGCACACAGCTGGAGCAAGTGAAGGCGGTAATCGGCGTGCAGCTGCAATCGACATCCTTGTTTGAGCTTCTGACGGTGAAAGAAATAACGCAGATGTATGCATCCTTTTATAAAAATCCCGTTCCTGTCGATCCTCTTCTTGAAAGCATGATTCTGAAAGATAAGCTGAACGGCCGCGTTAAGCATCTTTCCGGCGGGCAGAAACAGCGGCTTGCGATCGCATTGGCGCTTGTGAACGATCCGCTCGTTGTGTTTCTGGACGAGCCGACGACCGGACTCGACCCGCAGGCGCGCCGTACGTTGTGGGACATTATTCAACGTATGAAGGAGCAAGGCAAAACGGTGATCCTTTCCACGCACTACATGGATGAGGCATACATATTGTGCGACCGTATCTGCTTAATGGACCAGGGAAAAGTGATCGCGCTGGATACGCCGCAAAATTTAATCAACTCTCTCGGGGCGGACCGGACGATCGAATTCCATATTCCTAACAGAGAGAAGCTTATGAAGGAACAATTGCAGCAGATCGAAGATATACTCAGAAGCACTCATCGAGTCAGCCGGGTGGAGGAGCGGAAGGACCAATTTGTTCTCTACACGGACGACTTGCAGGCGTCGCTTACCGATCTTATCCCGAAAGCGGACGCGCACGGGCTGGAACTGACGGATTTAAGCACGCGATCCGCGACGCTTGAGGATGTATTCATTCAAATGACGGGAAGGAGCCTGCGGGAATCATGAGAGCGTATTGGCAGTTAACGCTGGCGCAGTTGCGGTTATTTTCACGCAATCGGCAAATGTTGTTTTTCTCGTTGTTATTCCCGATCTTGCTGATGGTGGCGCTCGGCTCGTTCTCCGGAAACAGCGGCGCACAAATATCGGCAGTTATTGTGGATGACGACGGATCGGATTCGTCCAGAGCGATTACCGATGCTTTTCTAGATCAGTCGGCCGTGAAAGCGGAACTGGTTGAAACCCGTGAGGCGGCACTCGATATGCTGAAACGTGGCGACCGGCAAATTGTCGTCGTTGTACCTGCCGGATATGGCGAGCGGCTTGCTTCCGGCAGCAGCGTAACGTTGGAAACCTTCTTCGACGAGAAAAATATGATGGCCTCCCAGCTCGGCGTTACGTTCGTCAGCGGAGTGGCGGACGGAATCAGTAAAATGATTACCGGTTATGAGCCGGTTATTACGATAGACGCAGAACCTGTTCAATCGTTAGGTTTGAAATACATTGATTTTCTCGTTCCGGGGATTGTCTCGATGATGATTATGTCTACGAATTTGAACGGCGTTGCCGGACAAATTTCGTCCTGGCGCGAGCGCGGCGTGCTGCGCCGGATGCAAAGTACGACGCTGAAGGCGCGAACGTTCATTTCGGCGCAAATTACGGCACGCTTGCTCCTGAATGCGGCGCAAGCAGTGATTGTACTGCTGATCGCTTCGCTTGTGTTCGGCACTCAAGTGAAAGGATCATGGCTGCTGCTGTTGTTCTACGTCGTGCTTGGCACGCTCGTGTTTATGTCCATCGGCTTCATTATTGCGGGAGTTGCCAAAAACCCGGAAAGCGCGGGTCCGATTTCGGGGCTTATTTCATTCCCGCTGATGTTTTTGGGGAACGTGTTTTTCCCGGTACGGGATATGCCGGACATTATGCAGCCGTTCGTGAAGGCGCTGCCGATTACCCATCTGTCGGAAAGTATGCGGGAAGTGATGAATGTCGGAACGACGATGACGGGGTTATGGAGCGAAACGTTGATCTTGCTCGGATGGCTTGTCGTTTCATTCATTGTGGCTAGCCTTACGTTCCGGTGGGAATAAGAAAACGATTATCATTACTTGCTGCCCTTGTGGCAGCCGTTTTTTTAAGGGGGGAGCATTCTGGATTTTGTAATTGTCGAGGGGATACCGGGCTCAGGGAAGTCCACAACGGCAAGGTTCATAGCTTTGCAATCCGAGAGGAATGAAAATGCGACGAAGCTTTTTCATGAATCCGCTTATCAACATCCGATCTTCATTCAAGAAACAATACCAACCCCGAATGATTGGATGGAAACGTATTTATCGAATTGGGATAAGTTCTTGGAAGAATACAAATATAATGAAATAACGGTAGTAATGGAATCGGTCTTATATCAAGCGCCGATTATTCATTTGCTGCACATGGATGTACAAACGGAAGCGATTCTAACCTTTATAGAAAAGATTGAATCACGTTTAATAGAATTTAACTGTAGTTTTGTGTTTCTATATCAGGAAGATCCGTCAGTCGGAATAAAAAGAATGATGAATACAAGAGGAGGTAAAGAGTGGCTGAATTCGACTTTTGAGAGATATAAACACGAGCCGTATTATGTGAATCATAGTAGGAGCAATCCGGAGTCGCATCTCGGCTTTTTGCAAGAGTATGCCGAGGTTGCACGGGATGCTTATGTAAGGTGTAGCCTAAGATCTCTTTCGATTGATAATTCCGATTGGGATTGGACCTCATACCATGCTCAAATCTTGGATCACTTTGGGTGGTCCTATATCCCCGATCCGATCGTACCGGTTTCCGAACTTGTTAAGTATGTTGGGGTTTACCGCAGCGATGAATTGGGTTTTAATGCTCACGTTGAAATAAAAGACGGCCAATTGATAGTGTTTGGAGATCAGCGATTAAAGGTGAAAGAGCCGAATACGTTTTACCTTGATCATGTCAGCATTCTTATAAGTTTTTTGATGGATCCCATGGGCGAATGTAATCATTTTGTAGTAAAAGAGAAGGATTTAGTAGGCAATCATAAGGATCAAGGAACAATGTTTCGAAGAATCTCTTGAAGCCAAGGGATACCCTATGGCTTTTTTTATCTCATTGAGTCAGGAGGACTACATTTTGCTTCAGGAACGAATCAGTAAATAGGTAGAAGCGTATGATCAGAACGGTTATTTGAATGGATCCATCTTAATAGCTTGTAACGGACAAATTATGTTTAGCGAAGGTTTCGGAATGGCGAATCGGGAACATGGGGTGCCTAATACGCCTGTTACCAAATTTCGGATCGGATCTTTGACCAAGGCTTTTACTTCCATGGGTATATTTCAATTACACGAGAAGAACAAATTGAACACCAACGATACTTTAGATAAATATTTTCCCGAATATCCAAACGGTGATCGTATTTCGATTTTCCATTGCTTGACGAATACTTCCGGCATTCCCAACTATACAAGTTTTCCGGATTTTTGGCCTTATTCGATGAGGCTTCCATCCTCTTTAAATCAACTTATCGACTCCTTTAAAGCACTTGAATGCGAATTCGTACCGGGAAGCAGATTTGGATACTCAAATTCCGGCTATGCGTTGCTAACGGCCATCATTGAATCCGTTTCCGGAATGTCCTATTCCGATTATATTCGGGAGCAAATTTGCATTCCTTCGGGCATGCTTCATACCGGCTGTGATGATGGAACTAGGATTGTACCGAATTTAGCCGCAGGCTATTCCTTTTACGAAGAACCGATCCATGCCGCATATCAAGATATGTCGTATCCATTAGGGGCCTATGGATTGTATTCAACCACTGAGGATTTGTTGATTTGGGATAAAGTATTAAAAACATCCCAACTATTAAGCAAAGACCTGACGGAAATCATGTTTACGCCTATTCACAGTTCATACGCAAGCGGGTGGATGGTTTCACAAGTAAATGGCCGAGCTTGTATCAATCATTTTGGGGACGTTGGCGGGTACTTTAGCGATTTTCTCAGGTTCGTCGATGACGAAGTTACGATCATTTTCTTGAGCAATATGAATGTAACTCCTGTAACACATTTAAGCCGAGAGATGGCCAAGGTTGTTTTTGGAGAAAATGTATCTTTGCCGCTGCTTGCCGAACCTATTCTACTTACCGATCAAGAATCGATATTGGGTAACTATGCGGTCGATGATTCGGACACAATCCTGGAAATATCATTAAAAAACAACGAACTTTATCTTACGGTTCCTAAAATGTACGGTGTCTTATACAAGTTTAAACTGGTTCCAGTAAGTCATGATTCAACCCAGACTACATTTTTAACCGAAATGATTCATGAACAACTTGTATTTCGTTATTCAGAAGCCGGCGAAGTGAATTGTGTTGAATATACCGATTATTTTAGTGAGAATCATATGTTATTCAGAGTGAAGTAACAGGGCGTACGGGTAAAAAGGGGGCTTTCACAAAAAAACCTCCCCTTAAACTCGTTTATAGTCTCGGATAATTACATCAATCACATGCTTGCCCCAATGGGAGGCTTCCGAGCCTTTATCATTCCAAGCGTAGGTGATAAGCGCTTTCCACAAAGCCCAACCGCGTGCCCGATTGAGCGTATCCTCATCGAAATTCATGCGGCTAAGGAATATTTCCCGGCTGATATCGTCAAAAAAGTTCCAAGCCATCACAAGGTCGCTTGAAGGATCACCCACGCCCATAGTTCCGAAATCGATGACACCGCACAGCCGTCCATTCTTCACGAGCAGATTGCCTACAGCAACGTCGCCGTGCAGCCATACCGGGGCCGATTGGTAGGTTGTCGCAAGGGAAAGCTCCCAAATTTCCGTTAAAAGCCTTTGATCGTATTGGCCGGAAAGTGTTTCGATGACGGACCTTGTTTCGTGATCGTAAACTGCGAGGTTTCCGCCGCGATGAAAGTTTTGAACGCCGGCCGGTATGCCGCGGCTTGCGTCGATCGCTTCCAGCTCTTTCAAAAATTCCGCAAGGTCTTCGGCAAACTCGTTTATATCGCGTATGTTTGTATGTGTAACGGTATCGCCTTCGATCCATCGGTTGACCGACCATGGAAGAGGATATTCGTTCGTGGGCTCTCCTTTTGCAACGGGAGCCGGAATCGGCAAGGAAAGATGAGGCTTGAAGATCGGAAGCCACGTCAACTCTTTTTCGACAGCCGAAGCGTAGCGTTCATGACTGGGCAGACGAACGGTCATCTCGCTGCCTAGCCGAAAGGTACGGTTATCATGTCCGCTTTTTTCTACGGGTCTAATCGATAAATCGCTCCACTGGGGAAATTGACTATCGATTAATCGACGTACAAGTTCGACAGTAATTTCAATCATGCCCTTCACCGCTTCCTGAATATGGTTGATCGTTAGAATTAGTTTATCTTACGACGGGTATCTCGGTAAAGGCAACTTTGGGAGAGGGCAGCTTTATTTTTCATTTCTATCAAGGAGTCAATTCATTAGGACGAATACTGGTTAAACACTTGGAAGATCAAGATGTAAAGTTCATCGTTCACGGGCAATTCGGGGTAAACCAGATTGAATGAAAAAACGGTCATTTTCTCAACCATTGAAGGGGGCAAGCAAATCATACTGGAATAACCCAGTTTTACGTAACCAACAGGTAAATTTGATAAAAATAGACACATTCAGAGTAACCTTTGGATGGTATACTTTTCCTGTTGGGTAAAAGCAAATTTAAAAACGCAGCTTCTCAATGGAAGGAGTGGCATTTTTGAATCAAGGTGCAAAAAAAATTGTTGATGAAAGAAATCTTGATGGCTACAGGCCTAGTAATGTACCTAATGCATTCAAAGTAATCTATGGTATACAAAACTCAATTAAGCAGGAGGAGATTTCCGTGTCTCAAACGAAAGTCGAAATTTTTGAATCCATTGACCACATTCAAATTGTGATTCATGAAGATGTAATCGCCGATGCAGCAGCGTGGTATATCAATAATCTTGGCTTTACGGAAGAGTGGAGTCATGAAGGTTCTCTATTTATGTTAAATCTGCCGCAAGGTCACAAGATGATGATCCATAGCGGTTCTTCAACAAATTCTCTACTCTATCAACCAGAGGCGGTGAATGACGGTGCTAACCCGATGCCTCCATTCATCTTCAAAACATCACAAGACCTTAAGAATCTGAAAGAAACATTGGAATCCCAAGGAGCAACTACTATATGGGAATCGGACGAAGGATTTGCAGATTACCTATCCTTCAAAGATCCGTTTGGACAAGTGTGGTCGGTTATGAAGTCGAAGTAATAGTCGGGTTTACACACTCGAACTAGTACAACAGCGGAACAGTCGGATGCTTCGGCATCCGTTTTTCTTTGCAGGCGAGGAACCGTTCGGCATCTTGTTCCTTATTAAGGAAATCGGGTGCTTCAGATGTTAAGATTTGGTGATTCACGAAAGCAATCTGACCGTGGATCGTTTAGAGGAGCTTCTGGCAAGTATGTCATAAAAGTAAGAGGTAAGCCTCGAATTGAACCGATTCTAGTACCAATGGAATCTCATGATGAAGCGGTAACGTGGTTTACGAAGCATACGGGTACGGGATGGTTCATTTAACATCAATTTGGATTAATCAAAATCCAACTATGTTGCATAAGTTGAAAATGTTGGAGCCCAAATTTGACTTTGGGCACTTTTATTAGTGCAACTGTAATGCACTAGGTTAATGAAATAAATCTAATATCTCACACGAATGGCAATCCGATTTCCATCCGGATCGGGGATGACGATCCCCACCGATCCGTCGCCCAGCTGATCCGGTCCGAATAGAATGGGAACTCCCATTTCGCTCATCCACTTGCAAGCTTTCTTTATATCCTTCGTTCGCAAGCCGATGCGGGTGTCGCCGGTCGTCAGTTGGAACTTGTTGATAAGCTCCAATTGATCGATAACACCAGAAGAGGGAAACAGCCGGGAATAATTCTCACGGGATACTCCGGCATCTTTCACCGCGAAACACGCCCGATCAATATACAACT
This sequence comes from Paenibacillus thermotolerans, assembly GCF_028745515.1. GTDB lineage: Bacteria > Bacillota > Bacilli > Paenibacillales > YIM-B00363 > Paenibacillus_AE > Paenibacillus_AE thermotolerans. The sequence goes on from NZ_JAQZSG010000052.1 coordinate 17,639, forward strand.
CTATTGGTGAACCATAAGTAGCTGCGCAAACACTAGAGTAGGGAAGCGGGCCGCTCGTAACGATGATTTGATGCCCGTCCGGATCGGAGGCAACAAAGAAATGAACATGAACGCCACCCCGATCCAATGGGTAGATGATTTCCCAGCGCTGCTGTTTTGCCTCCTCAAAGGAAACGGTAATGTTACTGCTTCTTATAATCGCCGAAGGGCGCCAGTCCGTATGCGTCAGATCCAAACGCTCGTCCATCAAAACCAAGTTATGGCCGGAGGACATAGGAAGAACTCCTATCGGTCCGTCCTCCAGATCGGGAATGATGTTCATCCCGAAGAGACGGCTGTAAAACCGAATGGATCGCTTCAAATCGCTGCATAGAACGATTACGGAATCGAGTCGATATTCGGCTGCCTCCGTTTCCTCCGCTTCAAATCTGTTCCCGCCGAAGGAATAAAAGGGGCTGATCGGGATATGAGTCGGCAGTGCGTGAACGGGCAACTTCGTCAATTCGAGCTCGGAACGAAGCAAATCAATCATCTTGGACACGATTCGAACCCCGGCTTCCTCCTCCGACTTGGCCGTCCTCAACAACTCTATTGCAGCATCGGCCATTCCCTCTTGATGAGGGTCTCCTCCCCTCGGGAACGGGAACTTCGTCTGCAGAGCTCGAAAAACATCAGCCACAGCCGCATAACGCAGTTCTGCCTCATGCATCAAACCGGACAGCTTCGCACCGAAGCTAGTGCCATCCGTCCATCTTGCCGCTTGCTCTTTCCAAAATTGCGCCGCGTACTCGCGGCACCAGCCGTAAACCATGAGACAGGAAGCGTTCCCAAGAGGGTCTACGGATTTTCTTCGGAAAGCACCGATCCAAGCGTCGTAGGCTTGCAGTCCGTTGGTTAAAGGAAGGAAAGTGTAGTCCTTGCCTTCCGCATAATTCAAGATCCGGTTTAACAGTCGGAACAGCTTCAAGACTTCCGATTCTTCTTGGGCAGACTTCGTGCAAGCATATGCATATAATTCTCTGGCAGTTACGGATTGGACCAAACTATTCCCATAGTACAAATGGGTATACGGTATGGCTCGATCCGCTCTTGAATCCATTACTTGAAGCAGCTGGTTGATGTCATCGTACCCGTAAACAAGCGCCCCTTCGTAATGCAAGCCGTTGTTCAAATAAACGGGAAGCCCTCCGTCGATCGACTCCCTAATCATATCGAGCGTAAACAATAGCTTGCGGGTTTTGTGCGGGCTGTCCGGCGCATGCCGGTAATGCTGATAATCGACATATCGGGAATGCAGCCCGAGATTTTTCAAGCCGTTCGCAAGAAATGTATCCCAGTCCCAGTTTATTATGCTTCCAGGGTTTATGCTTTGTGTAGAAACGTTAAGAAGAAAGGCATACCCTGAAAACCCCATGACTTCCGCCATTGTCAGCTTTTTACCTGCGAACGGCATCAAATGAAATAAACAATGCGGAATCGACATGCCGGGATGAATCGGCCGATCGCCCAGTAATCCGGGTTTCGTCAAACAAACCGAGCGCAATCCCTTCTCCTTCATATGGATATGGATCCGGCTTCTCAAATCGATTTCGATTTTTTCGTCCTCGACCTTTTTTCGAATTCGGGAAATCATCTTGTGGACATTGTTCACATTCGTATCGAAATAATCGGCGATTTCTTGCGGCGACAATTGTTCATAAAAGTGCTTCTCGAAAACTTGGCGTTCTTTGGGCCCGAGGCTGCGCACCAGAACAGACATCGTTTCCGGGAGGTCGGCATTCAGCACATCCGTTGTGACGTCATCCTCGTATATTTCCCGCTGCCGAAGTTTCTCTGACAAGCGATGAAGCACAATGTCCAAATTTCCGTAATCCGGTTCTTCGTCGCCGGGGCGGTTTTCGTAGCTGGAGAAGGGCCGCTCTTTACGGTATATTCCGCCGCGGCGCAGCTTCATCATGGCCTGATTGCGAACGATCGTTCTAAGCCAAGGGAGGAATTTGTTCAGATCGACGAGGGTAGCCATCTTCATGAACGCCCGAATCAACGCCTCTTGAACGACGTCCTCCGCCATATGCGTGTCATTCGTTACCTTCTTCGCCCAGCCGAAAGCTTTGTCCCGGTGTCGGGCCAACAGTACGTTGAATGCATCATGGTCTCCTAAACGAGCCTGATTCGTCAATTGTTCGTCGCTAAGCTGTTCCAGCATGTTCTGTCGGTTGCTCCTTCTACTAAACTATCGAATATATCATAAGCAAAAAAAGGTAATTGAGGAAGATCTATAGAAGAAGTGTAAAAATTTTTTTTGCGCATGTCAGTTTCTCATATGGAGATGGCGTCATACAAAATGAACGGAACATTATGAACTGAGGAGATGACATGAGCTTGGGTGTAGAAAGGGAGTTGCGTTTATTTTACTGCGATTTCGGCGGCGATCCGGATTTGAAACCGATCCATGAAGCAGTGCGGCGATTTGAAGAAGAGCATCCTGGTGTCCGGGTGAAAGTGCATTATCAGAACCGGTTGGCTCCTTCCGTTTCATTGCAGGAGGTAAATCCGGATGTATTTTTCATGCTGCACGGCGATTTCGGATATGCTCGGAAGATCGGCTATGCCGCGGATTTACGGCCCTTTTTCCAGGAAAAAGGGGTCTCTCCGGCTGATTTTGTGCCTAAAGAAATACTTGATTTGCTTGTAGAGGAAGGGGAATTGACGGCGGTTCCGGTTGCCGTCAATATTTTCGGAGCTGCGTATGACAAGAAATTGTTGGATAAAGCGGGGATACAGCACCCTAATGATCGTTGGACGTGGGAGCATTTTGCCGAAATAACGCGAGAGCTTCAGCACAATAATCAACGGGATGATTTCTTTGGAGCAGCTTTGATCCTTCATCTGGATTTATTGGAGAATGTGGTGATGAGCAACGGCGGCTCCTACTTATCTCCGGACGGCAGCCGCGCGAGCGGTTATATGAACGGCAAAGCAAGCGTTGAGGCAATAAGCTGGGCGGTTGATTTTGTCCGAAAACATAAACTTTCGCCGAATACCGGCAGTCACATTCCGATACAAGCGTTTAATGAAGGAAAAGTCGGGTTGACGATCAACCGGCATGAGGAGCTGCGGAAAATTACGCCGGAAAAGAGTGGCCGTGTCGGATTCGTTGGACTGCCTCATTGGGGAGAAGGGAATCGTGCAATGGCTCCTATTCTATACGGTTTCGGGGTGTCGGCTCATACGAAGCACCCCGATCTGGCATTCGAGCTGCTTTGCGAATTAACGATAACCGATAACGCGTTCATAAGAGAGGAAGCTAGGAGACCGCAAATTACGCTTCTTCGCGAAAGCGACGCGGAGCTTAATAGGATGCAGTTAGAGCTGAAAAGAGCCATGGAAAGCCAGTATCCCGACCTTCGAAGGGGTGCCTTCTTGGCGAACAGGCACTGGTTCGGAAGCATTTGGTCTCACATGCTGGAACCGGTATTGCATGGCGGTGCGTCTGTACAAGACGTTCTTAACGACATTGCCGCAGCAGTGGATCGGCATTTGCTTGAAAGTGAAAATCATTAGTAAGTTGAACAAACTCGATATTTGGGGCGGCTGGCCTGCCTAAAAGGAGGATGTAAAACATGAGCAGCAGCAATGTGGCTGAGGAAAAAGACATAATTTCGAACAAAGAAAATGTAAAGTCGTTCGCTCACCTGACTTACAGCGCAATTTACGCAAGCGATTTACAGGAATCGGCCCAATGGTATTATAAAGCGTTCGGCGTTCAAATCGTATCTATCAATTCCGATTTCGCAACGATGGAATATGCGCCTGGCCGAATCATGTTTTTGGAACGAAATCCCGATTATCCGCGCAGCTTAAGCTTTTCAACCAGAAACATCGAGGCTTTAAGGAGGCAGTTGATCCTTCAGAAAATTGATATCGAGGTTGATGAGGGATCCTATTTGAAAATTAAAGATCCCGATGGCAATACGATTGAGGTTAGAAAAACCGCCCCGGAATATGAACGGGTAAATATATCGATGCCAAGCCAGTTCGTACGCGATTTAATTCGTTGCCGATTGGAAACAAGGGAAGAAATGCATGTAATAGCGAAACAAATTCATGATGATCTTGAATTTCAATCCGTCTCGGCCGAGCTTCTCTCTATATGTAAACAACACGGATTGAATGAAGCGGGAGAACCGTTCATCGTATCCAGATATTCCGATAAGGTTGAGGCTGTCTTCGCATGTATTGCAGTTGACGAACCGCTTGTCGGCCAACTTGCAGACGGCGCGGAATATATACAAATTCCGAAGTATGATTATGTCGTATTTCCAGTGTCCTATGATGTTGTCGATAAGCTTCGCACGGATCATTTTGCCGGATTAGCCGGTTTTATGAGCTGGTCGTTCACGAAGCCCGAGGAAAGCTACTACATTCTTGAGCACTACAAAGATGATTTCATCTACGTTCATATGCCTTATTACTGGGATAAAGGCTGGCAAATTCATGACAGTCTAATGAATCAAAAAGGGGATGAACAACATGATCAGTAGACAGTACTTAGAATTATCGGTTCCTACTTTGTATGCAAGCAATCTGCGTGTATCCGCCGAATGGTACCAAAAAATATGGGGGTTTCAAATACTGGAAATAGGTTCAAACTCGGCAACGATGCAGGTCACGCCAGGAGTAATTTTCTATTTAAGCACGAGTGAGGATGCTCATAGGGATTTGGCATTTTCAACAAAGAGAATGGAACAGTTTCGGGCACATCTTGCTGAACATCATGTCGTTATTGAAGAGGAACATGACACCCACTGGATATCGTTCAGAGATCCGGATAACAATCGTGTAGGTGCGTGGGCAGGCGGCTTTGGAATGGATTTGATCGAGATCACATTGTAGGAAATGTAATACATTTCATTGCAAAGGAGATTGGGAGAATGCAAACGAATAGCGAAACCAAAGCCGAGGAAAAAGTGAATCGGCAAGACATTGTAGGCATGACTTGTATTTATGTTCCGGTCAGCGATGTTTACCGGGCCGCACAGTGGTATGAGAAAAATTTAGGCTGCAAGCTTCGGGAAGGCGATAAGATGGAGCCTGGTATGACCGGAGCGATTATGAGATTTCTCGATGAAAATGGGAACCATCAGGACCCTGCCACGGGAACGATTCCCGCTTTGTTCCTTCTCCAATCCGGACCGGAAGGAGGCCGGCTAGGATTTACGGGAACATGGGAAGGAGGTCAACGTCATGCCGTCGGGTGTTTCGTTACTCCTCGCATTCAAGAGCTTTTCGAACGTTTTAAAGAAAACGGAGTAAACATTGTGGGCGACATTCGGATCACATGCAGTCCGAACTTGCAGTTCTACGATCTTGACGGGAACATGTGGGAAATTTGGCAGCCGTAAGGGCGTCGGGAGTATAAGGAAAGAAAAATTGCGAATTGGAGGGAATAAGGTGACTGTAGAAATAAAAGATTTAGGTAAATTGAGGTTTGTCGGAATAAGAGTTGAGTTTTCGAATGCGAATCAAAGCGTGCGAGAAGCAGTCGAGCAATTGAAAAACAGAAGGAACGAAATCAAAAATATCACAGAGCCCAATACGATCTATGGGATTACGACATTTCAAATTCATTACGTCACGGATCCCAATAATTTAGTCTATTATGTATGTTACAAAGTAAATGAATTTGAAGAAATCCGGAACGGATTGGAGCCTATTGTACTGCCGCCTCATCAATATGCGAGGATCGATTATGTCGGTCCGATGTCCAATTGCCAAACAGCCTATTCAACCTTGGATTCATGGGTAAATGAAAATGGTTTCGCACAAGATAAAGAAGCATGTAACATAGACGTCTACGAACAACAGCATCATTGGTCAGAGCCGGACCGTAGTGATAATGTACTAACCATTTACAAGGCTATAAACAAAAAAAGAATCTCGGGGCTTGCGTGCATTAATATTCCGGTCCGAAACGTAGATGTTTCAGCAAGCTGGTATGTTGAAAATCTTGGTGTCATTCTGCAGCGGGAACCGACGCGGTTTGAGCAAAACGCAAATGCGATCATTCAATTTGGCGAAGATGGCCCTAGCGTACTGATGCACGAAGAGAAGGAACGGACTCCGTTGCATTTTATGCGAGACGGTAAGCCGGCACCGATCTTTGAGTTACGTACCGATGATGCGGATGCATTTTACAAACAATTGCTGGAAAAAGGGGTTACCGTTTCGAATCGATATGATAACTTGCCTTGCGGCAAGTATTTCCATGTCCATGATCCGGACGGAAATGTAATTACTATAGTAGAGTAAATTTTATCTCGCATAATCAAGAAGGCAGCCGCGCGGCTGCCTTTGATTATTGAGGATTACAGAGCTGCCACAATCTTCTCCAGGCATTCCAGCCCCGCTTCCTCGCGTTTCTTCGCTTGTCGGATCTCGTCGGCCAGCTTCGCCAATCGCCCCGGCTGCAAATAATTGTCGTCACTCTTGCCCCCGAAGGGCAGCAGCTCCGTCGCAGTCTGTAAGTGAGAGGCAATGTCCCGATAAATCGTAGCCGCCACTTTTAAGAGGCCGGCCGGCGTGCCGCCGATTTGCGCCGCCGCTTCTTCAAGAAAGGAAGCGGCATGCATTCTGCATTCTGCCCAGCATTGTCCTGCGTACGACAGGGCGAATATGTTCGGGGAAGCTCCTTCCACCGCTTGTACCCATAAATCGTATGCATCGAGCCCGGCTTTGTACGGCGGCTGCACCCATTTCCGAGGCCCCTGTGCATGTTCAAGCGCGAAGGAGAGCGATTCCTTCACAACGTCCCGCGGCTTCGAACTTCTGCCCGGTTCGACCCAATACATTTCGAGTAGTCCGATATGCATCGTCCCCAACACCCGATAGGGCGTCATGGCGGGACCCTCGCTCTTCAATACGATCATGTCCCCTTTGTCGGAGATGATCTCTCGAACACCGCCGTTATAGACCATTCGGAGGTTCCCTTTAAGCTCATACCCACGCTCTGCGGCAAGTGCGATGAGCAGCGCGTTCGTTTCTTCATTATCGAGCGAAACATAACCCTGATCTCCGTATACAGACAGCCGTTCTTTAATCGCAGGCGGCATGACGAAGCTCCGGTCTTCATCACTTTCGGATTGAATGTCGGCACCTATTCCTGTAAACAAGTAACTGTCGCGCTCATATCCGTAGACGACATAATACTCCGGAATGGCGAGGTTATATCCGTAGCAAGGGTATCCGCGGTCGATGGCATTCTTCGTGTTTTCCCAAGCCATCTGCTGCTTGTCCGCAAAATCGTCATCCGACTTGAATCCATAGACTCCGTTTACTGTAAAACCGAGATTGTTGCACAAGTTCATCATTGGCCCCTGATACCAAGGTGCGCCAGCTCCAAAGCCTTGTTCGTCCATGTGCAGGATAAACGCAGCTCCCGTACCGCCGAAAAGCCATGAATCCGACAGCTCGATACCTAAATAGTCGCTGCATCCCTTGAGACAGCCCAATTGGGAATTCCAGAAATCCTTCATTGCCAAACCTTTTAACCTTCCCATGATACTCCTCCCGTTTGAATCGGTTTCGGACTTTCGGTCCCTTTACGTTTTATCTTAACGGGGGGAGTATGACATATCGTGTCATCGTGAAGGTGGGCGTGAAGTTTTTTTTCAAGAAGATTTATGTAGAGGTTGCGCAACCATTTAGGCGATTCAACGGTTATATGGATCGGACTTGCGAATATGACGGACAGCAATCGATACGGGTCATAGTATTCCGCACGGAAGAGATCGCCGGCCACATGTTCGAACCGGAACGGAAATGTGCCCGAATACGATGATGAGCTTAACCGGACATAGGCGATATTCGCCTCGTTGGCTAGTTCAGGTACGACCTCTGCCTGCTTCAGCAGCGGGGTCAAATCGAACCGCGACTCCGTGAGTTCGGCGCCCAGAAGGCCGACTAGCGCGAAGAAGCGGATCTGTCTGCCAGGTTCGCAGAACCCGACGACGAAGTTCTCATTGTGGTAAGAATAGATGCGATAGGGGGAAAGTCGGATCGTTTTTACGGTTCCCTGGTCGTCATTATAACGGATGCTGGCCTTCAGACGGGCATCGATGGCGGATTGAAGCGTATCGAACGTGCTGAGCTCGGCCGGGTCGATTGGAAATAGAGGCAGCGCGATATCCGCTTCTTCGGCACCGCCGTTGTCGATCAACCTGCGGAACAACCGGGAAAGGTGCCGCGCATGCTCCGATTCCAGCATTGCATATTGGCCTGCTAAATAGGAAAGCCCTTGTCGCTGAGCGCCTGTCATCACGATGTGGCCCAGCACGAACGCATCCTGCGTATAGTAGTAACCCTTACGGACGCGGCAAAATTCGATCGGAGCTCCCATCGAATCGCGCAAATATTCGACATCCCGTGCCGCTTGCCTACGACTAATGCAGAATTGCTCCGCGATATCTTTACAATTGGGATAGGTTTTCATTCGAACTTGCGTATCAATCCAACTCAATCGATGCATATTGCTCAGTAGAAACACCTCCGTATCTACTTTCCTAAAAGCGTTTATTCGGATCTTGCCAGATGTGAAATCCGGATTCCCAAACCAAAAACTTCCATGTCCTTACGGACACCACCAGAATTGAAAATGTAAAGTATGTTTTAAAGACGGATCTTTCTACGATGATGGTAATAGCAGGTAAAGGTCGAACCGATTTTTGGCTGTACTGCCGGCGCTGCAGGTACTGCTGATATTGCCAATGCTGCCGGTATCGCCGGTTACCACTGCATCCGGAATTGACGCTAATCGCTTTGGCGCTAACGGAACCGGATGTCCGCTAAT
>NZ_JAQZSG010000053.1 GCF_028745515.1 Paenibacillus thermotolerans
CTCCGGATGGCCCGACTAATGCTGTCGTCTCACCCGCATGCAGCTTGAATGAAATATTTTGCAAAATCAAATCATCATTCGTATAGCTAAAATTCACATTCTTAAATTCGATATCCCCATGCAAATAAGCAACTTCAATCGCATTCGGTTTTTCCTTAATCTCCGGCTCTTGTGCGAGCAGGTCTTGAAATCTCTTAAAGCCAGCCATTCCCTTCGGATACAGCTCCAACAGCGCGCTGATTTTATCGATCGGCTTAATTAAGACGTTCGTAAACAGGACAAAACTAACAAGCCCGCCGTACGATAGCTTTCCATTAAAGGTTAACCAAGCTCCGACAACAAGGATGAGAAGTGTAAGAAGCCTTGTCGTAATATGCATGCTGGAGAGCGCTCCAGCCATCACTTTATACGCTTGGAGCTTTGCCTTTCTAAACAATCCATTCTGTTTATAAAACCGCTCAATTTCAAATTGTTCATTCGTAAACGACTGAACGACCCGAACACCGGACACACTGTTCTCTACCCTGCTATTTACATCCGCGATCCTGCTGTACATGTTTTTCCAAGCAGCATTCATCCTCTTATTGCTGTACGTAACGATAACGATCAGAAAAGGAACGAATATTAGCGAAATCAAGGCAAGTGGTGCGTTAATATGGAACATAATCGCAAAAGCACCAATAAAGGTCATGCATGCAATGAAGAAATCTTCCGGGCCATGGTGGGCGAATTCCCCGATATCAAATAAGTCGTTCGTAATTCGGCTCATCAAATTCCCAGTCTCATTATTATCGTAGAAACGAAAAGATTGTTTCTGGTAATGGGTAAACAATTCCTGTCTCATATCGGTTTCTATGTTGATCCCAAGCTTGTGCCCTAAATAGTTGACGATAAAATTCAATATTGTGCTCAAAATATAGACTAACAGCAATAAAATACTCACTGTAATAATCATATTCCAATCATTGGTGGGAAGCAGCTGATCTATGAACCATTGCACCGCCAGCGGGAATGCCAGTTCCAGCACGGCTACGATAACAGCACTGGAAAAATCAATAATAAACAGCCGCCTATGCGGCCTGTAAAAGGAAAAAAACTTTAATAACATGTGCATCTGTTTCCCCACCCCGTGCTTGTTGATAAATTTCCTTTTATCTAATTATAAATTTAAATATTGATATTAGCCATTATGGTCTGAATGAAGTCGTACTCCTTTGGGCGCCAAACCAAATTTCCAGAGGAAATGCGTCCGGTTGATGATCGTCTTCTACAATGAGAATCCTGTACATAAGTCCTCCCTCAATAACTTTAAACAATAATAATCACGCTGTACCATTCATTACTGTTATGATAAATAAAAAAAACGGCATCCTTGCCGTTTCATCCCTTGATAAGGTGAAGAGCGGGGGACTTACCACCCACCCTTAATTCTATTACGAAAAATCAGTTGAGCAAGGTCTATAACAATACACATTCGAGCCATACGATCAATCATTCCTCGCCACACTTCTCTCTGAGCGGGCTTGATTCTTATGAAAAATCCTTTTTATATTGGATGGCCAGATAAATTCCACCAACTAGAAATGCTAGCGCATATTTGAACAAGAAAAAAATGTTCCACATATATTCTTTCGGGAAAATCATGTCACATAGAAGAATTGCCCACAACACACAGTAAGCACTTTTCAAAGAGATATTATTTGTCCTTTCATCTGCTGGCCCCATCTTCTTATGAAATACATAAACAAAAATTATACTACCAATAAGCAGTAACCCACCAACTCCAAGGAGAATATTCCAATTTCCCGCAGATTGTTCAGCCCAGGACTTTAATGGAGAAAAAATTGCGTTATGGATATCTGAGAAAAACTTACTCATCATTTTGATCATTTCCTTTCACATAAGTAAAAATATCGTTTACATCAACATTAAAAAATTCGGCAATTCGAAAAGCTAACAGCAGAGTCGGTACATAATTTCCTTTTTCCATTACGAAGATGGTTTGTTTGGAAACCCCGACTTGTTCTGCTAATTCTTGTTGAGACATTCTGGCAAGTACACGATATTCATACACCTTATTTGATATCGAATCACCAAAATCTTTCTTCAATGACCATCACCTCTTGAATCAAATTATAAACTAATTATTTATAAAAGTAAAGTAAACTTATATAAAAACATATAATGGATTTATATATGATTAAATTACTTTAATTTAAAAAGAGCCAGAATGTAGAAAGACCTGACGCAAATGCCGGCTAATAATGATATTTTGGGCATTTATAAAACAAACGAGCAGAGTGAAATATTACGGGATTTGAAGTATACAGCACTTGAAATGCGGCATCTTTTAGAAACGTATTTTTTATAATTTAAAGGACTAAGGTGCTACAATAGAAGATTTCCGGAACCACAGTTATGCTTTGCGCATGTTCAACATAAGGAGCTGATTTTATGAATTTGGTTTTCATTGACGAACGCCATGCCGATACATTCCGGGAGCTGCGCGCGAAACTTCACGATCCGACGCACGAATACTGGCTGCCGGTCATCTATCTCGCCTCGTCCGCGGAGCCGCTCCAGCACAAAATGTCACCGTACATCCGTTTCGACGAGCGTTCTTTCTACGGACACGATATGCTGGACGGTGCGGAGTTTTCCAAAGAAGAAACCGTACTTGCCACGCTGGCGGTTCATCTGTTCAACAATACGAAGAAGTTCGACGTTAGCCAATTGTCCTTGCTCCCGAAAAAACTTGTGCCCGTCGCGCTGTCGGCGATCGCGTTGCGCTATCAAGCTGCGGACCTATAATTTCGGCATCAAAAAATAGCGAAGCCTCGGGCTTTCGCTATTTTTCATCATTGCTTTCCAGTTTTAGAAATACCGATTTCTTCGATTTTTGATTCTGCGAAATAGCACGTAAACGGATCCGATACAAACAAAAGAGATGAATAAACCAGCGACTACGCCGTTTTGTACGAGCCAGCTGTCCCCTTCAAGTGAAAATCGAAAGCCAATGACATTGCCGCCTGCAACCCATCCGTGGAAATCGCAGCCGTTCCCTGCAATTTCTATAGGTATATGCAATAAACAAAACAATAGAAAAACAGCGGCAGACATGGACGAAAAGTTAACCTTGACTGCCGCTGTTTTTATGATCCCTCGTCCATAATTTAGTTGATAAAGTTCGCTTTCTGCAACAGCCTGCGGATCGCAACCGCGATCTCTGCTCTCGTCATGTTGGCCTTGGGGGCTAGCAGATCGACTTTCTGGCCGGCGATAATGCCCGATTTGACGGTCCAAGCGATGCCTTCCTTCGCCCATGCCGATGCTTGGGCGGAATCCTTGAAGCTGCTAAGCAGACGCTTCATCTCGGCCTCGTCCGGCGCGGAATCCAGTCCAGCCAGCTTCATCGCCTTCGCGATAATGACCATCGCTTGCTCGCGGGTTGTCTTGTCCATCGGACCGAAGCGTCCGTTGCCGTAGCCGCTGATCAGCCCATACTGGCTGGCCGTATGCACGGCGTCGTAATACCAGTCGTTGACGGATACGTCGCTAAAGGCCGAACGCTCTTGCTTCACCGTCCCTAGTCCCAGCGCTTTCACCAGAATGGCGGCAAATTCTGCGCGCGTCATGTCGGAAGAAGGCTTGAAGCTTCCGCTGCCGTCGCCGGACACAATCATTCGCGAAGCCAAATCATTGATCGCATCGGATGCCCAATGCTTGGCCGTATCCTTGAACGTACGGGAATTGCTGATCAGCGCATACACACTGTTGGTTATGCTGTTGATCTGTGCATAATACCTGCCCTCCCGCACCTTCACGCTAGTCGGCACGTGCCGCACCGTACCGTCCAGCTCGATGACGACCGCCGTTGTAACGCCCGTCTCGGTTACGCCATCAGGAAGCGGAATTTCTCTGCGCACGAAGGATGCGAGCTGTCGTATGTCTTCCGTCCTGCCGCCCGCGTTTGCCGTAATCGAGAAGTCGGCAGGCTCTCCGATTACTTTCGCGCCTTCTTTTTTCCCAAATTGCTCCGCCAGCTTCATATAAAGTTCCGACGGCTTCGCCACCTTGATCGTCAATTGGATATCCTTCATGCTGCTTCCGGCAAATTGCTTGCTCAACCCAGCCAAGTCAATGGCATTCGGCGAGAGAATATATTTGCCGACATCCGTCTCGATTTCAAGCGTAACGTCCTTATCTTGCATAAGCTTAACCAACTCAGCGTCTAATTGGAAGTCAAGCGTGTCGATGGCGCCCTTCATCTGGAGCGATAGCGTCAGATGTCCATTGCCGATCGCTTCAAGCAGCTTGTCCCGCTCCGGCTTGACCACTACTTTGTAGGCATCGTTGCTTGACTCGATATCGGCCAGAAGAAGGCCTTCCGTCAGAACCCCATCAAGTATCAACAGGACCTGCACATCCTTGCCCGGCCCGGGGGCGATCGCAACGCCTCCGGCGGTGATCGTTCCCTTCGGCGCTCCCGGCGAGTACGAGTAAGTATACTCGTTCGCTCTGATCGGCGACGAGGCCGCCAAAGTAAGCTTCGGCTCATCCTTCGTTCGCTTGGCGACAACGATCAGATTGCCATCTTTAGCAGGGATGGTCCCATTGCTCGGCAAGCTTTTCCACGATGTAATATCTTGATCGAATAGCGGGATCGTCGCCCGCTGCCCATCGGTATAGACTTTGTAAGCCAGCTCGCTGCCGGCCATATTACCATCATGTCCGGACGACTGGATGATCACGCGCGTTTCTCCCTTATTGCCTGTGCCAGCCGTCCTCGCTTTAATAACCCCCATCGAGGTCGGGACGGATTGTCCCTGGGATGGCGCGATGCCGACCACGTCATAGCCGCTCAACTGCAGCCCTTCCCAAGCCTCGTAATCGCCCCGGATAAGCACGCTGCCTTCCCTGCGTCCCGTCAGCATCCCGTCGTCCGTCAGATTTACGTTGGAATCGCCCTTTTCCACGCTGAATACCAGCTTCGAACTGTCTGCCGTCTCTTCGCTGCCGTCCGTGTACTGCACAATCGCTTTAATCGCGACGGGGGCGCCGCCGGTTACGATCTCGTCCGGAACGACGAGCGTCAGTTTCTTCGGCAGCTTCAGATCGTCGTTGATTACCTCCGTTACCGCGCTGTTGGCATTGCCCGCGTAATCGATCGCCTCAAAGCGGATTTTCATTTTTCTGGCCGCGGTGGAAACCGGAACATTCTGCTCAAAATGACCTTTCGCATCCGGCTTGATGGAAGCCATCTCCGCACCCGTGTCGGCGTTCGTCACCGTAACGGTCGCATCGGTATTGGTCGTCCCTTTGAGCGCGATCTTGCCTCCGCTAATTCTGAAACCGCCGTCCGGAGCGTCCAAATAAATCATCGGCGCAGTCGTATCGACCGTTAAATAAAGTATGGATATCGAGTAGTCTCCCGTATTCACATTGCGCGCCCGCAGCTGCACCGCATAAGTGCCGTCGGTGTTGAAGTTTTTCAAGACAAGCTTGCCGCTTCTGCCGCTGCCCGAGAGATTAACGCTGCCAAGCACGACGTCATCCGCTATGGCTTCGACGACAACGCCCGGCTGATTCGCAGCCACCTCGATTTGCTGCGTCGTCTCCTTGACCGTCAGATCGTATCGGTTGTCATGAAGCGCGTTGCCGTTAATGGAGAGGACGGGCTTGGACGGTACAGGGAGCAGCTTGCTTTCGGAATAGATGGTTTCCGCGAACCGCATATTCTGACTGGCCCCATCTTCCTCGGTCGGGATTCTAACCGTCGCGATGCCGACGCTGTACCTTTTGCCGGTCTCAAGACCCGTATAGCGGTCCTGTACGTTCTCCATCACGATGCTGCCCCGCTCATCGCGCACCATATTGCCATGGTCGTCAATCTTCGGCTTGCCGACTAGGCTCCAGCCGCCGATGTTCAGTCGGTACTCTCCATCCTTCAAGACGCTCTTCAATTGCTCCTCGGTATACATCACCTCTCCGAACGGCTCATAGAGATTGCCTTTGTCATCCTTCGCCGTAATCAGGTAGCCATATTGCGCGTTCTCCTGACCGCTCTTATGAGCCACGGGCGTGAAAATAACCTCGAACTGGCCGTTGCCTGCCGCCTTTAGCGAGACGGCGCTCACTTCCGAAGGCGCGAGCGGATCGATGATTCTGAACGTCTCGGCAGACGACTTGACGGAGAAGGCCATCTCCGTCTTCAGTTCCGTCCGCAAATAGTAGTCTCCTTGCGGCAGCAGCCCGCGAATGTCTGCCCCGCCCAGGCCGCTTACCTGCGCCGCATCGATAGCCAACTCGCCCGAAGCGGTGCCGTCGGCCGCGATGTCTTCCGCCTTGATCGCGATGTCCTTGGCGATTAACAGACCGGGATCGATCTCCTGATCGGGATCCGGCACATCCGATACTTTATCCCTGGATAGAAACAGGCTGACAGCATCTCCCGGCGTTGCATTTTTAACTGTCCATTTCGCCGTAAACTTGTCCTGGTCCGAGCCTTGTTCGATGGAAGCTCCGGTCAACGCAGGTTGAACCGGTAAATTCATCAGCTTGGTGCGAATCTGCTGATCCGAAGTCAACGTCCAGCTGCCGGTTTTCGCTTCGCTCTCCGGCACGGCGATATAAATTTTCCGCACGTCGGTGGACGCAAGCGCTTCCTGCTTGGTAACCTTCGTGCCGTCGCTTTTCGGATCGCCTTCCTTGGCCGCCTTGATAATCTGTTCGAAGGCTGTCGCATTACTATCCGTAATATTCCCGATCACGATGTCGTAGACACTGCCATCCGATCTGGTCATGGTCAGCTTCGGACGCTTGGTATCGTAGTATTCCACCTCGATCAATGCGTCCCCCGTCACCTTGTTCATCGGAATAGCGTGAACCTTTGCGCCGTTGGAAGCAGCAATGCCTCCTATGCCCAAATTTTGCGACCCGTCGTCGATTAATGCAACGCCTTCGCTGATCGCCCGATAAGTGATCTCTTGCTTCTCCGTCTCCTCGTTCTCCCACGAAGTGGCCAGCACATCGATGCCGTTACCGATCGCCATCACCCGAGGTCCCAGTTCCGGATCCTGAACGAGCAAGTACACGAGCGCATCTTTGTCGGCTGCATTGCCGTCCGTGCCGAACTCAATGCCTCCGCCCCAATAATAGGTGATCCCTACGGTTACGAACAGCACGGAAATGCCAGCCCACACCTTGTCGTTATTGGCGCCGGCATGAACGCCGAACCCGATTCCGCCGACAATCGGCACGCCGCTCGGCACCTGAATCCGCCCGTTGATCATCCCCTCGAAGTCCGTGCGATGCTTCTCCAGGTTTTCCCCGATAAACAGGCTCGTTTTACCGACGATTATACCCCAGCCTCCGATATCGATGGTCGCTCTGGCCGACAGGAACATCGGGCTGACCCATTGCATCTGAATCAGCGCTTCCGTAAGCAGCTTGATGGCTTCGTCATCCTCGCCTAAATTCAGCGATCCGACCACTTTAATACCGGTCATCTTAAGCGAAAGATCGACCGCGCCGGTTAACACGGCGGGCTTGATGCCCATCTTCATGTCGATGCCCGCTTCCAGCGTAAGCGGAACTCTGCCGTCTCCTCCGGCAATCGTATCGGCCAACTCGCGTAACGCGCCGCGCAGGCTAGTAATATAGGTGGCCGGCCCCACCGAGACGCCCGGGTCGGGCAGATCGCTTCCGAACGCGATGACATCCGGCAGAATGCGGCCGTCCGCAACCTGCTTGAAGGCAAGCTCCGCCTGAATTGCCATGACATGCTCGATTTTTGCGTTAAATTTGATTCCGTAATAATTTTGAACGTCGTATTCCTTCGGATTTGTATAGTGCGTAATGTTGATCTCGCCGCCGATGTCTTTCTTATTGTTCTTATTGTCCTTATTGTCCGATTTAAGCAATCCCAGCGCTTTGCCCAGCTCGAACTTAAGCGAAGCGTCAATGCCGACGAAGCCTTCTTCGTTGAACATGACATTCTTCACTTCGCCGTCGATAATGACCATCTTCACGAATCCTCCGAAGGATACGCCGTTATGTCTCAGTACATAATCGTTCAACTGCAGCCCGAAGCCTTGAATGGAAAAGCTTGGGGAGGCAAACAGCGAGTGCTGATTGAAGTAAACATAAGACACCAGCAGGTCGCGATAAGGATTCTGCGCGTCTCCGATCAAGCCGTTCGCCCAGCCCAGACTGCCATTCAGCGTGTTGTCCTCCGGATTTCTCGCTTTTTCCCATTCCTGCTGTTCCGTCGACAGCTTAGACCCGGTTCCGAGGGTTTTGTCGAATCCATTGTAGAAATCAACCGTCCATTCTCCCTTGTAGAAAACGAAGCCGCTGTTGGCGATGCTGAGCGTTCCTTCTCCTGACGCGAACAACGTGTTAAGGAAAGGCGTTCTCGTATTCGCGCTAATCCGGGAAGCAAGCGGAAACTCGCCGACGGGAAAGCTCAAATCTTTGCCTCTGTAGGCGACGCTGCGGTTGATAATGGCAGGCTCCGGATCGGTGGACACCGTGTATTGGGCATTGGCGCCCGTGCCGGATTGCACGATATTGCCGCGTACTTCAAGCACGATCTCCTGATTGTCATCCTGCTTCTTCAGCTGGCTCGCGAACGCTTCGAACTCCGCTTCCGATTCAAATGCCCGCACGCCGTACACCGGCACGGCTGCAGCATCGATCGCCCGATCCAGGCGTAGCTCCGGAGTTACGGCTCTGGCCGCTTTCGCGATCGCCTGCCCAGCGTCGCTCAGGATCGCCCTGTCTTGAGCTTTGCGGGCGATGAAGTCCGCATCGCTTAATCCGCCGTATGACTCGGGCAGCGCTTCCGCGAACCGCTGTCTGTCGCCGCTGCCGCTCTGCGTCAGATCGAGCACCGCCTTGTACACCGCCAATACGCTTGCCTTACGAACGCGGGCTTCCACGTTCTGCGTCACTTGGAACGTCCCGTTCGTCTCGAAGCTTAGCGCTTCCGCAATGTCCGGGTTCGACTTATCTTTGAAGTCTATGGCTACGGCGTATTCCCCGAGCGGCAATGCTTTGCCGTCCACGGTCTCAAGTGTCTGGCCGTAATTGTCTACTTTGTCGCCGCCGCGAAATACGATGCGCATATCGCCTGCGAAGCCGTTACCGAGCGGCTGCGTCGTCACCGAGTCCGACACGGGAACTTTGTAGCGCTCTCCGCTTGCCACGTTCTTTAAATAAAGATCGAAGTTGGCGGCGGCTCCCGTCTCCTTGCTGCCCGGTTCGTACGCCGAAATATTGGATAAGTTCAAGGATATATATTTGTCATCCTTATCGTATGCCTCGTCAGGAGTCATGCTGTACAGAATCGTCGGCCGCAGTTCTCCTACAGGCGGAAGAAATACGAAATTCGCTTTCGAAGATTCATAGATCGCCCGAATTTCGGCTTCCTGCTCTTGACCGGCATCTTCAAGCTTGCTCTGCAGCTTCTCTTCGGTCTCAGGGCTTCTTACCGTCAACATATATTGTCTTGTCGTCGGCCAAGGCTTCCCGTCGGCCTTCACTCTCCACTTCGCCGAGATGATCTCTCCCGGCTTGTACGGAATGACCTCTACGCCTTTCGCCGCTTCTTCGGGCGGGATATCCTTGCGGAAGTCCAGCGTTTGCGTAGAGCCCATCTCATGTCCCGACTCGTCCACGAACCTCAGCCCGTTCTCAAGACTGAGCGTAACCGTAATTTTGCTGTGCTCCATATCGTACATAGCCAAATTTTCGATTTCCGCATGAATCTCGAAAATTCCGTCATTCACGTAGCCGGTTTCCGCTTTGTTCGTCTCCAGCTTCTGCACCGGATCCAGGAACCGCACGTCGAACACTTTGTCCGGCTCCACGATCTCGCCCAAGCCGTATACGACTTCGTAAGTATTGCTTGCCCCGGCCGCGATCGAATCCGGATACCAATAGTAGGCAACCGCCGTATCGGCTGTCCCGTACGCATTCGTGTTCTGCGTATAATCCAGATTTTCGTTCGGCTCGTAATTCCACTTCGTGCTGGCCAGTCCGCTCCAATGGCCGACGATCATCTCGTCGACGATGTTGATTCCGCCTTCGAAAATATTATTGAAGCCGTAGGCGATCACATTGGTTGCCAGCGGATTGCCGGGATCCAGTCTGTCTCTCATGACCCAGTAAGCCGGCAGCTTGTGCAGGTTATAAGCTTGCTCGTCCGTCGCTTTGTCGTATCCCAGCGTCTCCGGCTCGTGAACGAGCTTCCTTTCTACGGCGAGCGGCTGCAAATAGTTCTGGCCAATCTGGAAAGCCGGACCGTCGTTGCCGCCGACCGAAGTGTCGAGCAGCACTCTTGCGCCGACCTCGACGGTCGATTTCGTCTTGTTGTCGACCTGGTACGCAATGCGCACGTTGCCCGCGTTCTCCAGATCGTCGTTCGGGAGCAGCGTAATAATCTGGCTGATCCTTATTCCCTTAATCGTCCATACGGTAATCATGCTTTCCGTTCCGTTATTGTTCCGGACGACCGCCGGGTCAGACACTTCCGAGAACCAGTCGGGCGCCAGCTTATACGGATTGCCGAAAATAAAGTCGGTTCCATCGATTCTGAATGTCGTAAAGGAAGTTTCCGGATTGTCGCCTTCGAAAATCAGATCTACGTTGCCGTCCTTTTTCCGAATCGGCTGGCCGTCTACCGTGCGAACGCCAAATCTGCCGCTCGCATTATCGACTGTAACCTTTATATATTCGTTTTGGATCGAGGTTGTTTTAGACGCGCCCACGGTGCTTGCAATCGAATGCAATGGCAGGCTTGTCAGCAGCAGAATGGCAACCAGAAAAGCCGCGATTCCCCTTAATACCGTTCTATTCATGTATTCTGTTGCTCCTTTAGCTCAGTCTCCGTTTCCCGAAGAAATTGCGGGCTACGGTCCATCAAGCGCAGCATATTAATTGGATCTGCTTACGAGCAGCGTAGAATAAATCCGTTCCCGCTCCTGGTTTCTGACGATAATCGTATACCAGCCGGCCTTCGGCAGCGTTACCGTGAAGCTGCCTTCCATCAGCTGCTCATACGTCAGCTTCGTGGCGATATATTTCATCTCGCCTTCCCGAACAATTCCAGGGTAATAGAGCAGGTCGAAGGAGCCTTCTTCATTCTCCATTTTGCTTGTACCGTTGTTTACCTTCATCATCTTGTAGTTCTGGACATTGAAGGTAACCGTCGTGCTGTTCACGATCGCCGTATCCGATACCGCTTCGGAGAGCGGAACGCCGTTGGCCGTAATGAACATGCCGTCTGCAGGCGTCACATAGACGAGCTGTGTCGCGAAGCTTTCGTTCCCGACCTGATCCCTGGCGATATACTTCACGGTATGTCTGCCTTCGCGCGTCAGATCGAGATCACGATCCATATAGCTGCCGTTCTCCAGCACCTGTTCCACGACTCTCACGGTAATGTCCTCCGCTGCGGACAAATTGTCCGACACCTCGTAACCGCCCAGGTCGACTGCAAAATCAAAGTTCGCTTTGTTCTGGAAGACAGATACCGACGCCTTGCCCAGCTTGATCTCCGGCGGCGTGTTATCCAGTCCGTCAACGACAAAGGATTGGACGGATCGATTGCCAAGTCTGTCCATTAACGTCAGAGAAGCCCGCATATTAACGTCGTAATCGCCTTTGAAAGAGTCGACCGGCTTGCCGCCGATGGATACGGTGTTCTCGGGAATGGCCGACGGCTCCAGCTCGAAGCTAACCCTCATCTTGCCTTTCGAATACACTTTGCCGCCGATCGTGACCAGGCTGTTGTTCGACAGCGGGTTGCCTGCCGAATCTATGCGCTCCATCACGATCCGCTTCACCTTCGGCAGATCGCTTGCAAGCGTTGTGATCTGGCTGGACTCTACCTTCGCGCTGTTGCCCGCGGCGTCCACAATCGTAAAAAAGGCTTTGCCGTTGTTTCTCAGAACGACGGAAGATTGTGTGCTGCCTGCGCTGTTGCCGGCAACCCGATAATCCTGAGACGCTCCGGCTTTCGGTCTCAATTCGGCCACGACAAGGTTGGACGCGACCACATTGTCCGCCGTCGGCATCGCATAGTGCTTCAGCTCTCCTTGCGCATCATAGCCGTCACCGGAGCTGTTCACGACGACCAATTGTCCCTCGTACCTTATCAGCGCGCTCACATCGCTATGATTGTAGTGGAGCTCCACATCAGCTTCCGGCGGCGTGTTGATAATGTTTTCCACATGTGCGTCAACCGTGCCGGTAAAACCGACCGCATCCTCGTACTCGAAGGTAAAATCCCCGTTTTCCGTAAACGTCTTGGAAGACTTCGATAGATTGGTAATGCGGATCGGCTTACTCGATTGCAGGCTGGCGACGACGGTTCCCGAAGTTTTCGCGATCGTGGAATACTTGACGGAAACGACCGGCTCCTTATCATCAAAGTTGGACACGACGATAAACACGTTAGCCGATTTGCCGCCGTCTTCAACGGTAAAGGAGTAGCTGCCGTTCCGGTACACCCGGTACCGCTTGCCGCTCTCCACCGTCTCCGGCATCTCAGGATTGGCATCGTTAGCCGTGATCGTCTTGCCGTCGGTCTGATCGAACAAGATGTCCAGCCCGTTGTTCTGACCGCCTTCCGTTGTTCTTGCCCCGCCCCGGACTGGATCGATCTGGTCCAGCGACGCGAGCGCGTATGCCGGCGCATGCTGAATCGCTACGCTCGGCGAATAAATCTCGCTGATGTTGTTGTAATACCCCTTTAATTTCACTTGAATGGTATCCTTCAGCGAGTTGGTGTCATTGGTATCAACCGGCACGCCCACATAATTGGTAAATGGACGCCAGGTGCTCCAATTGTCGCCTCCGTTCGAGGATACCGAGTAGAAGTAGCCCTCCTGGGACGGCACATCTACTTCCAGCTTCAATATGGCGGTATAACCGTCAGCGGCATTACCCGATGTATGAATCAGATCGGCGCTGCCGACTGGCGGATCCTGACTGAGCAGGAACGTCGCGAACACGCCTCTTGTGTTGTAGACTTTTCCGTTTCCAAGGCTGTCCTTGGCATAGACGTACAGACGGTAAGTGCCGTTCTCGTCCTTGCTGTCGACGGACAGCTTGATCTCGCCGCTCGCAGGTGCTTGCCGCCAGCCTTCAGAGTCTTTATCGGGGGCTTGTTCGGCTTGTCCTTCCGTTACTTTGATCCACTGATATTGAATATTCTCTTTGGCGACCCCGGCAAAATCGACGAGCGAATCTTCCACCGCGATCATGACGCTCTGTTCGGCCATCGGGTACAAATATCCTTGGCTGCTGAAGGTGACCGTCGGCGGCAGATGATCGAATTTGTATTCCTTATAGTAATAGTAATAACGATTCATATTTTTCTGCTTTACTTTGATATGCGCATAGACCGTTCCGTTCTTCGTCTGATCGGCCGATAGCTTGTACCGAAGAGCTTCTTCCCCGTTCAATTTCGTTTGTTCCGGCGCTTGCTCGAACGGAGCCCAACCTGCCTCCGGCCGCGCCGAGGAATCCGCATATTGATATTCGATCGTATCGATCGGAACGCCGGCGATCGTAAATTCGGGACCCGTATTGATCGCGTAACCGTCTTCGGGATCGCTTTGGAACTTCGTGAAAATGACAATGACATCCACCTCGAGCAGCTTGGCAGTCGTTGCGTTGCCGGCGATATCCGTCGCCTTGGCATACAGCTCGTATTTGCCGCCCTTGTCGATCGCCGGATTGTTCAGCGTGGACACGCTGGCATTGCCTTGCTCGTTAAGCGGTGTTTCGAGCCATGCAGCCGCATTCGGCTGCTCGCCCGGCTTGACGAATTGATATTGAATTTTCCCGTCCTTAATGGACGAAGTCGGATCGGAGGCTGCGATCGTTATCTTGACGTTGTCAGTCATATTGTCGGCGACGTCTCCCGCCTCGACGACAGGCGCGTCATTGTCGAGTTTAAGCACGGCCCGATGATACGACCAATTGGAATCATCCTTGCTGAAGTCGCTCAGCGGCCATTGCTGCAAATTGTCGTATTCGCCCAGACCGGGCATAATATTTTGCCTGAAATTCGTCTCGATCTCCGCAGGCGTTGCGTCAGGGTGCTGCACCAGATAGTCGGCCCTCTGTGCGCTGCCCTTCTCATACTGCATTAACTGTCTAGCCGAGTCCCAGGTCATGTCGGCCGTCCAAGTGTGCAAGTACCAGGTTTCGTTCGTCCCTGCGGCTTCCGGCGGCAGGGTAATCGTGACGCCGTTCTCGGCTACGCCCAATACGACATCCTCGTAGCCGGAAGCGTACAGATCCTCCGACGGCTGTTTTTGCGTCAGCGAATACCGCTTGACGGCCGCGTAATGATCATTCTTGACGGCGAACGGATCTTCCGGAGATTTGCTGAGCCAATAATAGACCAGACCGGAGCCCGCGCCGGGCCGGAACAGGCCTTTGCTTGGCTGCCCGTTCAGATCCGGATCGTACGCGTTGATCGTAATGGATCCGTTATTCACATGCTGGCCTGCCGGCACTTCGACTTCGTGTTCGTTCCTGTACACGTAATTGACTTCAGGCGCCGTGTTGTCGATAGACAAGCCTGCCCAGGCGATAGACTTGACGGATTCGGCCAAATAATTGTGCGCGTAATCCCAAAGCGCCTTGCCGTCCCCCGGATCGCTTGCGTGCTCCAGCGCCGATGTATTCAGCAGAGCGGTCTCGACCTCCCTGCCTCCCGGCACGGTTGCTTGGAAGGTCCAAGTGTCCGTATTGGAGCCGCTCGCGTAAGACGCTGTCATTCCGTTGCTGAAGGTCAGCCGGGTGTCCTCGGTAGGAGATTTGGAGCTGATCAGCTTTTTGCTCACATTGACGTTGAAGGTGACCGTGTTGCCTTTGTTCAAGACGAGTCCGGTCAGAATGTTCGGCTGTACGCCGTTCTTCACCGCGGAGTATGTCGGCGGACGCGCATCGATAAACGTCCGGTAAGTACCGGAGGGGTTGCCGTTGTTCGCGAAAGGCGATGTTCCGATACTGCCGACAGTCTGCAAGGGATTGCCCGCGCCGTCTATAAACCCCGCATCGTTGATGCGCTGCAGTAGCGTCGGGCGATCCGGGTCGGATGGCGCAGTCAGCCGCAGCGGATCGAGCGGCGCGTTGCCCGTGCTGTCGTTCGCGGACGTCTTAAATTTCAAATTAAATGTCGAGCGGGAATGGTTCGTCAAATTCAACGCCCCGGAAGCAAAACTATTAAACCCGGCATCTGCGCTAGCCAAATAATAGGTTGACGGATCGTAGCCGTCTCCGCCGGGGTTGGTAAACAGTTCCGTCCGCATGAAGCTGTACATGTCGTCAATCCGATCGGACGCATCGATCGCCATCGAGGGAAATACCGGCTCGCTGAAATTCAGCGCCACGTTCATCATATTGTCTTGCTTTAGGAACAGCTCGTCCTTCATGACATCAGGATCATCGTTGAAGCGGACGGCGCCGTCCGTCGTGAACGTGTTGCCTTGATAGACGGGAGGGTCGATATCCGCGAAGTAGAGTTGGATATTATTCAGCTCGCCGGAAGATATAGGGTGTACGATTGAAATCGTGATCGTATCCGTCGTTCCGAAGCTGATCCAACCCGAATTGGCCGATCCTCCGGTTTCAAAGCTAGTGCTATACTTCGAAGCTCCGTTTACGGAAACGCCGACGATAGCCACCCAACCGTTGACCAACTTTCCGGTCTTCAGCATAAACCTTGCGGTTCCTCCTTGTGCTAGCCTTTTGAGCTCCGGATTCTGACTAACGTTGATCGTTCCGGTAAATTCGTTTGCGTGAAAAGTTTTAAACGTCATGCTGTCAAGTGTCCACGCAATATCCGTGGCATCAACCGACGTTCCGGCTGCGCGACTTTTGAACATACCGAAATTGTTGGCCACGTCTTTGGAAAAGCTGTTGTTCCAGCTGGTCATATCCCCGCGGTTGACGATTTTCCCGCCGCGAGTCACGTACACATCCGTATATAATGTTGCCGCACTGGCGACCGGGATTGACAACCATCCGGTAAGCTGAAGCAGCATCGCGAAAACCGTGATCGCTGCAATGATTTTTCTGGTCACTTGCCTTCCTCCTTCAGCAAATCTTTGCGAATGTCTGCAACTGATACGCATAGATGAATATTGTCCATCGTCCGGAAGGAGCCGGAGATTAGTCCGGCTACTTTGCCGTATCGATCGAACAGAGGCCCTCCCGACATCCCGCTCGCCACCTGGGCGGAAGTCAACAGCCTGTTCACGCCGTTCACCTTGGCCGCGGGAGCGTTCACGATGCCTTCGGAAATCATCTTGGTCCCTTTGAGCGGATACCCCATCGCGAATGCGCGCTGTCCGTGGCGAGCTTCGTCAGACGCCAATTCCAGGCCTTTTCTTCCGCCGGCCTGAATGGACAGCACGGCAGCGTCCAGGTCCTGATCGGCCGCCGTCACCGTTATGCCTCGAACGCTCTTGCCATCGTCGAACACCGCTTCGTACGAAGCGCCGTCCGCAATGACATGATAGGCGGTCAGCGCCTTGCCTCCCCGAATCAAGAATCCGGTTCCCACCGTCTTTAGCGTCCCGTCTTCCTTATAAACCTTCAAATAAAACACAGAATCCGCATCCGCTTGATAGATTTGTTCCGCGGTCAATTCAGGCAATGCCGAGGCTTCGGCGCCAATAACCGCTCTTCCCGTTATGGCGATAACCGCCGCCAACGTCAGAAGCATGCAGATTCTGAACAACATCGTTCCTGTTTTTCTCAAACCGACGCCTCCCCCGATTTACCGCAGAAGCTAAGTGTTGTCACGTTATCTCCTCTTCCTTTTTGGGAATGGTTTACATGAAGACAAAGTATGACAAGATTCTACAACATCGCTATAAACGAATCATA
Source organism: Paenibacillus thermotolerans (assembly GCF_028745515.1). GTDB lineage: Bacteria > Bacillota > Bacilli > Paenibacillales > YIM-B00363 > Paenibacillus_AE > Paenibacillus_AE thermotolerans. The sequence continues at coordinate 16,915 of NZ_JAQZSG010000053.1, forward strand.
AACATGCAAATCCGCCTCTCGCAGACCTGCGCATGGTTATGATTTGTCATAAGAAAAAGCCGCGGAATCCCATGGACCCCCGCGGCTCTCTTTTGCCCGGCGCTAGCGCGTCATTTTCCTGACATACTCTATTGGTGCTACTGTACTGAACTGGGGAATTTATGGAGCATCAGTGGATTGGCAACAAAATAGCTCGTCTCCAGCAGAACAATATATCAAATTGGCTTTATCCTTTATTGCTCCGGGAGAATTGAGTATGGAGAGTTGAATAAGAAGAAGTTGAGTTCTTAAACTCGACTGGACAAGATTGAGGCTTAGCTTATATTTTCGTTAAAGTGTTAGCAGAACCCTCTTTGTTGGCTTGGCAAAGAGGGTTCTGCTACTTTCTATTAAATACATTGTCGAGCCGTACTGTCACATCTCATCTATTCTTTGCGAACCATCAATATTACGCACTCCACATGGCTTGTGTAGTAGTCGCAGACAAATTGATGTAGTGGTGTTTACCTTAAATTCGCCAAATACTTTATCAGAATTTTCATAGCGCACTAAGCCGTAGTTCATAAAAATACTGGACAATTGGATGCTTTAACATTATCTTCTCGGACATGTTTAAAATTCGCTTTTTTCCAATTCGTCTGTCTATCAAAGCTAGAATATTCAATAAGATATCATGGCTCTCTATGCTTTCCTCTATAGAAATGGATAAAAACTTAGTAGCTACAACGATAAAATTTGATTTACTTAATGATGACTGAGCCGAAAAAAGCTCCCTTGCATATTCTGCCTTTTTTCTACTGCTTGCAATTACTTTCAGACGATCCTCCGGAACGATTCCCTTCGTATCTTTTCTGACAGCTTCAATTTCTTCATTGTTGATAGGAATTTGGATTGTTAAATCATTCTTAATTTCCAGCTCCGTCTGATACCATCTGATTAAGTTAGTTGAATCACTCATATTGAGTACGTTCTTTTTATCTACTGCAATATAACAGAGCCCCGATCTATCTGGTAAATAACGATAGCCGGTAGCACGGTATTCGACTCTTCCAACTAACGAAGGACTGAGAAAGCTCTCCAGCTGTTGTTTCAATTTGCTCCAGGCCATGTATTCCTCCTTGTTCTATGTTAATAACTACCTGTTGTGGCAGTCGTACAAAACAGACTTTGCAAAGTAATCTATAATTCAATTATCCTTGTGGCAACATTTTCCATAAAAGTTCTGTCATGCTCCAACTCCACAAAGATAATGGTCGGCTGATATGTGGACAATAGATCATTATCCGATTACTTCTCCGCAATTCTCCTGTGTGCGGTATATCCTCTCCACACAATAGTTTTATCAGGCTCGACTTACCACAACCATTTTACCTTTAAGAGCAATTCTATCTCCTTGGTAAATTTTAAAATTCGCCTTATCATAAATTATTCTGTCACCATAGGACCTCGCTATTTGGTCAATCTTTAATCCCTGTTGCTTCATCCGTTGAATGGAGAAGTACATATGCTACCTCTCTAAGCGTCACATACTCTTCCTCACCCTATTGATGGTTGTCTTACCTAGATGATAAGGGGGGGGCGAGTATAAAAGCTTTGATTTCTTCTTCTGGCATGGATGAATCGCATTTCACATTTACTATGTCACCATTAGTAAAGATGATACCAGGAACCGTTGGAATGTCATATTCATTACGGAATGCCGTAATATCTTCCATATCAGATTCTTCCACGCTATTGACATAATAGATATGAGTATCCGTTTCTTCTGCAACTTTTTTAGTTTTTTAACGAATTTCTGACAATAAGGACATACAGCCTTACCAATATAGATAACGGCTTCACCTTCCCCTTTTACCAATTCCTGTGCTTTTGAGGAATCAATTTTTTCAAAAGTAGCTACATTTTCTTCATAAGTAATAATCATCGCTCAATCTCCTAACTTTAATGTCGTTATTATACAACACACATATTTTAACCCCGTCCCTAATCAGGACAGGGTTATGCATGTTTGGGATTTGAACAGTAAAGATAGTGGTACCCCTAATTTGACTGACTTTGTAATAGCTCAGGGAATAAATAATGTATGATATGCATAGTTAAACGTCGAGACTCTCCTTGGTATGGATAGATATGCATATACATGGATGGATTAAAGTTTGCTTCAATGATTCCATAAGCATTTTTATTCGTAGCAGGAACATTTGTATCCTCAATAATCAAATCGATCCCACAAATTTCAGCTCCAAGTGCAGCTACTGCATCCACCGCTATTTTTTTATAATCATCAGGAATTTGATCTGTTACATCAATTGAGTCTCCACCTGTACTAATATTAGAGTTTTCACGCAGATAGATGATTTCATCCTTTTTTGGAATCGAATCGACTTGATATCCTTGACCTTTAAGCATAAGTTTCTCCAATTCACCTAACTGGATACTTTCTAAAGGTGTCCGATGGCCGTTTCCTCTTAATGGATCACGATTCTTTTGCATGACTAACTCTTGGATTGTATGTTTACCGTCACCTTTAACATTCGCAGGTATTCGTAATAAAACAGCATAAACTTGATCATTCAACACAAAAAATCGATATTCTGTTCCTTTAATAAATTCTTCTATTAATATAGAATTGTCTTCTTTAAATGCTAGGGTGATTGCCTTTTGATAATCTTCATAATTTGCGCTTTCTTTGAAGATCGATATTCCTAATCCATAGTTTGTTGTTTTCGGCTTCACAACAAAAGGTTTGGTGGAAAAGTGATCATAGGAACGTAAAGCCTGTTCAATCGTCTGAAACTCCTCACCCTTAGGCACTCGGAATCCATGCTGGTGAAGGATTTTCTTTGTTACTGTTTTATTTTCCATAATTAAAGTGGATACATAATTATCTTTGCTTGTCATGTTTCCATTTTTCACATATTCAACATGGTCTTTTAATTTCAGCTTCAAAAATTGATCTTGTCGATCCAATATTTCTACTTGGATTCCTTGTTGAATCGCATCAAACATTAAAATCTGAGTGGACAACTCCATATCAGTAAATCCTGCCAATTGATAAGGCTTATCCCATGATTTTTTATAATTTTCTTTAGCAATCGACGCAGCCACTTGAACTTGACAGCTTTTTTCACTTTCTTTATATAATCTTCCAGCTAAAGTCTTGCCTGGGTCCATTAGCATTTCTCTCAGATGAACAAATAACGTATCTGAAATAGGCAGGTCTAAGATTTGCACCAATTGTTCCATCTCATCAATCATATTTTCAGCATCTTTTTCGAATTTTGTATGTTCTAACGGATGCTCAAGAGCCACTACATCATTGAAGGAATCCCCCGTTTTTACCCACTCATCGCAATTTCCTCCTTCATCTTTCCATAGTAAATAAAGTAAGAAAAGATGGAGGAATTGTGCTTGCTCATAACCGATGCCATACGGTTCAAACGGATTTAAATCGATATTGCGTAATTCAATATACTTAATACCATGATCCGCTAGTTCTGAAACTTGTTTTCCGCCTCTTAAACGGACAGGTGAATAAAATTCTTTTTCTTTTGATAGAAGCCCTTTTTGAACCATTGAAGAAAGATCTGATAGATAGTTCTGTATACTGCTGTATGAGACTTGAACATCATCCGAATTGGTGTAGCCATATTTACTGCTTCGAATGCTTCTTACAGGGTCATGCAAAGAATCTTCCTTAAAAAAATTCTTTTCACTACTAGGAGAAGCTCCATAAAAATAAGTGAATAACCATCGATAATGTAAATAGTTTCTTGTGGCTTTTAGATAAATCTCTGTTTTAAAATCTCGATAATCTTTAATATCCGATTGAGCGTTAAATAACGCCTGAATGAACTCACCGCCAAATTCAAAGTTAAAATGAACACCACAAAGCATTTGTTTACGACGGCCATAAGAATCAGATAAATATTGACGATATTGAACATCTTCAACACTTTTCAATTTTGCAATCACGATATTTTCTTCTTTTTCCGGTAACCCTGGCGGCATACTTAAAGGCCAAAGCATTTCATTCTTACCCATTGAACGATAAGCAACATCATGGATCGCTGCTAAGTAATTAAACAGTTCCTCTAATGTTTCCGTAACAGGTGTGATGATTTCCATCTGTAATTCTGAAAAATCCCGCTGAATATACGGATGATCATCTCGCTCCGAAATACTTTTAGGATGATCCGTTTTAGCTAAATCTCCGGATAAGTCAACTCGTTTACTTTCTTTTTCAATTCCATAACGGGCTTTGAATAAGTATGGTTTCACACGGTCATTGACTAACATGTTTTTAAAATCTATTTTAACGGTAACTCCCAATCAGCCCACCCCATCTGCAGTTATCAAAAATATCCACATTCAATTACAATGTGGATATTTTTCGTAAAAAGAATTATCTTAAGTACTCCATATGAAAAGCGAAATGTTCCTCTAAGAAAGTAGAAATAAAGAAATAGCTGTGATCATATCCTTCAACCTTGTTATAGTTAACTACACCATTATTTTCCTGAGCATTCTTTAAAAAATAAGTTTCATCTAATTGTTCAGGATAAAAAGAATCCTCAGTTCCTTGCGTGATAAGAATAGGCGGCATGCCGGGTTCTTTGATCAATTCTGAAGCATCCCATTCTTTCCAAGACGTTTGATCTTCACCTAAATAAGTGGAGAACGCTTTTATTCCCCATGGGACTCTACTTGGACTTGATATAGGAGAAAAGGCAGAAATCGCTTTGAATCTCTCGGCATTTTTCATGCCAATCACTAAAGCGCCATGACCTCCCATGGAGTGGCCCATTATACTTTGTTCACTTGAAAAATGAGGTACCAAAGTTGACGCAATCGCTGTTAATTCATCCACTATATACGTATACATGTTATAGTGCTTTGCCCACGGTTCTTGAGTAGCATTTAGATAAAAACCTGCCCCTTGCCCAAGATCCCATGCTTCATCATCAGCAACTCCCTCTCCCCGTGGTGAAGTATCTGGAATCATGACTGCTACTTGATATTTTTCAGCCAATCTTTGGAATCCACTTTTTTGACTAAAATTATCATCTGTACAAGTTAAGCCTGATAGCCACCAAATAAGAGGGATTTTTTTCTCTTCTTTATTTGATGGTAAGTAGATACTAAATGTCATATCACATTGTAAGACTTCTGAATAATGGCGGTACTTACATTGTTCTCCCCCGAAAGTGCGATGCTTTTCAATAAGTGTAAGACTCACTTTCTCACTCTCCGTATGTTAACATCGTACGGATTGACTCACCCTTATGAAGCAAATCAAATGCCATATTGATGTCTGTAAAGTTTAAGTGGTGTGTGATAAACGAATCGATATCGATTTTACCATTCATATAATCTTCAACCATTCCTGGAAGCTGCGTTCTTCCTTTCACGCCGCCAAAGGCGGAACCACGCCATACTCGACCCGTTACTAATTGGAATGGACGAGTATGAATCTCTTTACCTGCGCCCGCTACGCCGATAATCGTACTTTCACCCCAACCTTTATGACAACATTCAAGAGCAGACCTCATTACTTCAACATTTCCAATACATTCGAAGCTATAATCTACTCCTCCATCCGTCATTTCAACAATGACTTCTTGGATTGGTTTATCAAATTTATTAGGGTTTAGAAAATCAGTTGCACCCATTTTTTTAGCTAATTCAAACTTATCCTCATTTAAATCTATAGCAATAATTCGACTTGCTTTTGCTTGAACCAATCCTTGAATAGCGGCTAATCCAATGGCTCCTAAACCAAATACGGCCGTCACAGCTCCTTCTTCCACTTTTGCTGTGTTGTGTACAGCGCCAATACCTGTAGTCACACCGCATCCAAATAGACCAACTTTATCAAGCGGCGCTTCTTTATCAATTTTTGCTAAAGAGATTTCAGGAACGACTGTATATTCACTGAATGTACTTGTTCCCATGTAATGATAAATAGGCTCTCCATTATAAGAGAAACGAGTTGTTCCGTCAGGCATTAAACCTTTACCTTGAGTTTCTCGTACAGCACTGCATAAGTTAGTTTTACCGGAACGACAGAATTTACATTCTCCACATTCAGCCGTGTATAGTGGAATAACATGGTCCCCTGGTTTTACTAAAGTAACTTCATCGCCTACAGCAACAACAACTCCAGCTCCTTCATGGCCTAGTACAGCGGGAAACACGCCTTCCGGATCATCACCTGATAAGGTAAAAGCATCTGTATGACAGACGGAGGTATACATAATTTTTACTAATACCTCTTTTGCTTTTGGTTCTTCTACATCTATTTCTACAATTTGAAGTGGCTCTCCCGGCTTAAATGCAACAGCAGCTCTACTTTTCAATTGAATCCCTTCTTTCTTTTGTTTTCTAATTTACTTTCCCATAATCACATATTATAATTAAACAGACAATACTGACGTTTTTGTCACTATAAACAAAATGTCAATAGAAAGAGACGGTAAATATATGGTCATTCATTATAAAGAAAAAACTTTTTTCACTAGCAAAGATTTGGCTTTATCCGTTATAGGCGGACGTTGGAAAATAGCGATTATATGGTGTTTGCTCCAACAGTCTCCATTAAGGTTAAGTGAAATACAAACATACCTTTCCGATGTCAATCAACGTATGTTAATTAGACAATTAAGGGAATTAGAAGAAGATCAAATCATTACTAGAGTTGTATACCCGGTTGTACCTCCTAAAGTAGAGTATCAACTTAGTGAAATTGGTTTACTCCTAGAACCGGTTGTAAATTCCATCTGTGCTTGGGGAGATAATTTTAGAGGATTTTTAGAAAAGGATTCTAATTGAACTCGATGAGTAAGTCATAAAGAATGAGCTTTAACTCTAGAGATGTTGCACCGTTTAGTGAATTGAAGTTCTAGAAGACGGGATTCCGCTCCAAACAACTGAAAGAAGCAGGCTGTCCCTTATCGGGAGCCTGCTTCTTCTTTTAGCATATTTACATAATCGGTTCACTCTTAGGGAAGCACAGATGCGCTTGCACCGAAGGGTTATATGACCTGCACAGAAGAAAATCATCTAAACTGCAGTTGATGCAATTTCGCTAGAATACCATTCTCTTCGATGAGAGAATCATAGGTGCCTTCTTCTTCAATCCCGTTCTTCGTTACTACCATAACACGATCCGCATCCATGATCGTTGCAAGACGATGTGCAATCACTATCTGTCCGGTTTTTCGCAAGTTCCGCAAGGGAGGCTTGAATGATTTTCTCCGTTTCGATATCTAACGCCGATGCCTCATCCAAAATTAATATTGGCGGATTTTTAAGAACATGCGTGCAATCGACAGCCTCTGCTTCTGCCCGCCGGACAGCTTCAATCCACGCTCTCCTATTTGCGTATCCAAGCCTTCCGGCAATTCATTAACGAAATCCTCCAAATGCGCCCGCCTCAAAGCTTCCCGAATTTCGCTCTCCGATGCGCCTTTCTTTCCATAAGCAATATTTTCCCGAATCGTTCCCGTGAACAGAAAGACGTCTTGCTGCACGATGCCAATCTGTTCCCGCAACGAACGCAAAGTCATGTCCCGCACATCGATGCCGTCAATCGTAATCGACCCGCCGTTCACATCATAAAATCTTGGAATCAAAGAACTGATTGTCGTCTTTCCTGCTCCGGATGGCCCGACTAATGCTGTCGTCTCACCCGCATGCAGCTGGAATGAAATATTTTGCAAAATCAAATCATCATTCGTATAGCTAAAGTTCACATTCTTAAATTCGATATCCCATGCAAATAAGGAACTTCAATCGCATTCGGTTTTTCCTTAATCTCCGGCTCTTGTGCGAGCAGGTCTTGAAATCTCTTAAAGCCGGCCTTTCCCTTCGGATACAGCTCCAACAGCGCACTGATTTTATCGATCGGCTTAATTAAGACGTTCGTAAACAGGACAAAACTAACAAGCCCGCCGTACGATAGCTTTCCATTAAAGGTTAACCAAGCTCCGACAACAAGGATGAGAAGTGTAAGAAGCCTTGTCGTAATATGCATGCCGGAGAGCGCTCCAGCCATCACTTTATACGCCTGGAGCTTTGCCTTTCTAAACAATCCATTCTGTTTATAAAACCGCTTAATTTCATAACATGTGCATCTATTTCCCTACCCCGTGCTTGTTGATGAATTTCCTTTTATCTAATTATAAATTTAAATATTCTTATTAGCCATTATGGTTTGAATTAATTCGTTTTCCTCGGGCACGTCTGACATTATATTGACTTAAGCTTACAAATTACAGCAGAAGCCATTAAACGTCATGTGAAGATGGTGCCGACCGTATTCATTAACGGCAAAGAGTTCCAATATTCTGATGAAATTAATGCAAGCGGGTTGAAAAAGGAAGTTGAACAGGCATTGGTTTAAAAGTTCGTCTTCGTTAGATTTATGATAACAAAAGACCAGAGTGAAGCAAAAAAACCNCAAAGAGTTCCAATATTCTGATGAAATTAATGCAAGCGGGTTGAAAAAGGAAGTTGAACAGGCATTGGTTTAAAAGTTCGTCTTCGTTAGATTTATGATAACAAAAGACCAGAGTGAAGCAAAAAAACCGAAACGGTTTTAGTTTCGGGGGTTTGAACGTTGGTGACTTTATTCAAGATTTTTTTGAGCAACACCCAGCTGTAGCCGTCAAGTAAAATTGAACACTTTTTGCTGATTAATTTT
>NZ_JAQZSG010000054.1 GCF_028745515.1 Paenibacillus thermotolerans
GAAACTAAGTTTTGTACGTTAATTGGTCAGTTGTAGTTTTTTTTTCGTGAATTGCAGCAAGATGAGTCAAAAGTGTTGACGTTCACGTTACGTAAAGGTGTAGAGTGAAATCGTCGGGAGGAGATCGCATGGAATATACGGTACAAAAGCTTGGCCGCTTGGCGGGAATCAGCACCAGAACGCTTCGGTATTACGATGAGATCGGCATTCTTAAGCCGGCAAGAATGAGCTCGTCGGGTTACCGGATCTATGGTCAGGCGGAGGTCGACAGGCTGCAGCAGATTTTGTTTTATAGGGAGCTTGGAGTCAGTCTGGAGCAAATCAAAGAAATCGTGACCGACCCTTCCTTCAACGGGGCCAAGGCGCTGAAAGAACACCGCGAGCAACTCCTGGACAAAAGAAAGCAGTTGGAGCTGTTAATAGCCAACGTGGAAAAAACAATCGCTTTATACGAAGGGAGAATAACGATGACCGACCAAGAAAAATTCGAAGGATTCAAACAGAAGCTGATTGAGGACAATGAACGCAAGTATGGGAAAGAAATCCGGGAGAAGTACGGGGAAGACGCCGTCAACCGGTCGAACGAAAAGCTCAAAAATATGACGCCCGAAGAGCATGAGCGGATAACGCGGCTTACCGAGGAGGTAATGGCCGCTTTGATGGAAGCGTTCAAAACCGGCGATCCGGCCGGCGAAGCGGCGCAAAGAGCGGCCGATTTGCACCGGCAATGGTTAACGTTCTATTGGAGCGAGTACAGCAAAGAGGCTCATGCAGGCGTCGCTCAAATGTACGTCGACGACGAGCGGTTTAAGGCGTACTATGATGCGCAGCAGCCGGGCGCGGCGGAATTTTTAAGAGACGCGATTCACATTTATACGGGCTTCAAGAAATAAGGCTTTGTCCTTGCCGTGCAAGGGCTGTGCCGCGGACGCCGCTCCGCGGCGCGGCTCTTTTTTATGATGTCCAGAAGCTGCGCCGTCTGGTATAATTGAACAGCGTGATTCGTACTAGACACAAAGACCTAATCGGGGGCTGCACAGATGAAGAAGAGCATTACCGCGCAACTCGGCATTATCATTGTAGGCGTCATTTTCGCATCGTTGATCATTACGTCGGTTTCCAACTACTATGTAAGCTATCGGAATACATATGAAGCGGCGGGGATCGAGGCCGTCGGCTGCGCAAACATTACTACGGGTCTAATACAACCCGCCGATCTGAAAGAAATAATAAACGGGAACGAAGAGAAGCGGGCGGCGCTGGAGGGGCAGCTCGACTGGACTACCGGCCATAAGCGGATATTTGAAGCACAGTATATCATGCTGCTTGACGGAACGATCGTTGCCGCCGATTCCAATCTGCAGAAGCAGGGCTTTAAAGCGAACGACAAGTTCTATATTGACGAAGCGGCGATCAAGGAAATTCAAGAAACGAAGCACCCGCAATATTCGGCGATTTACGATTACGGCGGAATGAAGCGCATTACGGGCTACGCGCCGATCTTCGAGGATCACGATCCGAATAAATCAATTATTGCGATCAACGCGATCGATTTCAATGCCAAGATCGTTGACGACAGGACGTTGGACTCGGTAAAAGACGGCTTCTTGCTCGGGCTCCTTCCTATGGCACTTGCCTGCTTAATCACGATCTGGCTTATACGAAGAAAGACGAAGCCGATCAGCCGCCTAATCGGCTACGCCAAGCAAATAGCCGCAGGAGATTTGACGGTCGAAGCCGTGAAGGTGAAAAGCAAGGACGAGGTCGGCGATTTGGCGGAAACGCTGCATATGATGGCGAACCAATTGCAGGAGCTTATCGGGCAGGTCAACTACAGCGCGCAGCAGGTTGCGGCTTCCTCCGAGCAGCTGACGGCGAGCGCGGAACAGACGAGCAGCGTGTCGGAGCAAATTTCGCATACGATGCAGCGGCTTGCGTCCGATGTGGAGAAGCAAGTAAGGAGTTTGGAGGAGACAGCTGAAACCGTGAAAGAGATGTCGGCCGGCACCCAGCATGTTGCAAGCAATGCGCATACCGTTTCTTCCACGGCAGCCGACACCGCCCAGAAGGCGGAGGAAGGCGTGCTTGCGATCCGTACGGCGGAGGGGCAGATGAACTCGATTAACCGAACGGTCAGCGGCTTAGGCAAAGTAGTAAGAGGCTTAGGCGAGCGGTCGCAGGAAATCGGCCAAATCATTGAGGTCATTACCGGCATTGCGACGCAGACGAATTTGCTCGCCTTGAACGCGGCGATCGAAGCGGCCAGAGCCGGCGAAGACGGCCGCGGATTCGCCGTAGTCGCGGGCGAGGTTCGAAAGCTGGCCGAGCAATCGGCGGAATCGGCTGAGCAAATTGCGGAGCTGATCGCGGCCATTCAAGAAGAAACGACCCGAGCGGTCGAATCGATGGAAGAAGCGGTCAAAGAAGTCAGTGAAGGAATCGGCGCGGTGAATTCGGCGGGTGAGTCCTTCCTGCAAATTCAAGGCTCTGTAAGAGAAGTAACCACGCAGATTCAGGAGGTTTCCGCCGCCGTCCAGGAAATGGCCGCGGGAGCCGAGCAGATGGTCGATGCCATGCGCTTCATTATGGAGGTATCCGAGGCCGCGGCGTCCAGCACGCAGGAAGTGTCCGCAGCCGCTCAGGAACAGACGGCCGCAACGGAGGAAATCGCCTCGTCCGCTAATTCTCTTTCCGATATGGCGGAGGAATTAAAGGCGCTGATCGGCAGATTTAAACTATAACGAAACGGATTCGAAAGCTGTCCTTAGAGGGCGGCTTTTTTTGTTTGGAACATATTAGACGGGCGTCTGTTTGTCAAATTAAGTTTTCGTATATTTTTAGGTCGGTAGGAGAGCGCCGTTAATTATCGCCGAATCTATCATATCTTGTACTAATCTAAAAGTTGGAGAGGTGACGAATATGCTTTCAATATTCAATATGATGCGCAAACTCAAAGAGCCGGAGCTGGTTAAGCAAATAGAGAGAACGAAAGCGGTCAGAGTCGACCCTCCCGATGAGGTCGTAGTAGAAAATCCCACCGGGCTTCGGCTCTTGTCCAAAGGCAAAAAGTACGCCCTATTCCAACTGGATGAATCGCACAGCGTCGCTGTATACACCAAGGCCGGCAAAGCGGAAGCTCAATATTTCCTTTTGGGGCAAGGGGCAAAATACGGGATTACTCCCAATGCGTACGCTTACGGCGATTATTACGTTGTCATGGATTTAGTGCCTGTATTTCGTTTGGAAGGCTATTTGGAAGAGAATGAATTTACTAGAGAGCTTGCAGCCAAGATACTGGAGCTCCACCGGAGATCTAAAGAAGCGGGATTTACGGGAGGCCATGCGCCTAAAGATATTATTATGTTGCCGAACGGCTCTTTGATGGCCGTGAATGTAAGCAATAAGTATACGCCGCCGGACTTTCCTCCGAAATCGCTGCTCAAAGGGCTTGGTAACCGCGTCCGCGATTTCCTTCGGCATGTAAGAGAGCTGGAGCCCGCATTATACGAGCAATGGGTTCGCCATCCCGAAGCCTCCAAATATGTCGGGAAAGAAGTGACATGGAGAGTATTCCGATGAAGATCGCGATGATATCGTGGGAGTACCCGCCGCAGTTTACCGGAGGGTTGGGCATTCATTGCCTGAATTTGGTGGAAGAGCTGGTGCGGCGGGATGTGGAGGTCGATTTTTATTTGCCTGCCGGGAAACATATCCGATTCCAGGTTCCGCTGGGAATGGGGCTTAAGCGGGTTGAAATCGACCGTCCGCTTCAGGCTTATGTGGAGGGCGACAACGTTATCTGGGACTCCGTCAAACAGTTTCAGGCCGAGCTGGATCGGACGTTTGAGCCCGGCGGGATCGAAGTGATCCACGCGCACGATTGGATGGGAATGGTTGCGGCTCAAGGGATTAGCGAGCGATACGGGATTCCGCTCATTTGGACGGTTCATTCCACCGAATTTGACCGGGCCGCGGATACGACGCCGCATCCGGGCATTCTGGCGATAGAGCGGGAGGGCGTTCACGCGGCTTCCTTGACGATTGCAGTATCGGCTCGGACGAAGGAAAGACTCGTTACCGATTATGATGCCGATCCGGCGCGCGTAGCGGTCATCTATAACGGGATTCGGGCGGCTTCCTTTCAAAGCTTGGCGGAAGGAAGGGATTACGAAAGTTCGGACGGGTATGTGCTGTTTCTGGGGAGAGTCACCAGGCAGAAAGGGCCGGACGACTTTCTGCAGGCCGCGAAGCTGGTGCTTGCCAAGAAGGAGGCTCGCTTTATGATTGCGGGAGACGGAGAAATGCTCGCTCTCTTGCGCAGGCGGGCACGAAGGTGGAATATCGGCAAGCATGTTAAGTTTATGGGGACGGTCAAGGGAGAACAGCTTCTGGCTTGCTACAAGAACGCTCAAATCTTTGTATTGCCCGCGGTTTCCGAGCCTTTCGGGATTACGGTGCTGGAAGCGATGGCGGCGGGCGTTCCGGCAATTATTTCTTCGACTACGGGAGCGGGCGAAATTGTTCGCCGCGTTCTTCGGGTGGAGCCGAGAAATCCGGAGCAGCTGGCCGATGCGATCCTTAAGCTGCTTGGGGACGCCGAACTGCGGAAATCGCTCGCTCTGGATGCCGCGAAAGAGGCGGAACAATTCACATGGGGGGCGGCGGCCGCTCAAACCCGTGAGCTGTACGAGAAATTAAGTTTTTCAGGAAAGGGGAGTTCGTTATGAACGGCGGACAACAAGCGGGATATTGGCCTCTTAGAGAGTTGATTGCCGCTTACGAGGCCGGCTTTCCCGGCGAAGGCCGCCATGTGCTGTCATTCGTGATGACTTCTTGCATGCCGAAGATGAAAAAATGGATTATTGAATACGCGGTGACGAGCGTCAATGAGCACGGCGAGCGGCTGGAGGAGAATGTCATCGGCAAAGTGTTTTCGGACCATGAGAAGGGACAGGCAAGCTACCGTATCATGAAATATTTATGGGAGAACGGAATGAACCTGGATCCTCGTTATACCATCGTTCGCCCGATCGCATATATCGAAGCTTACAATGTGATGCTTATGTCGAAAGCGCCGGGGACGGAGGTGAAGGATTGGCTGCATGAAGGCTCCAAAGGAGAGGAGGCGGCTTCCCATGCGGCGGAGTGGCTGATACGGCTCCATCGCGTTCCGGTGCTGGACGGCGGCCGCCACGGAAGGACGAGAGCCGAAGCGGATACGGTCCGGATCATTTCGGAGCTGTGCGATGCCGTGCCGGATAAGGCGGCGGAGCTCCGTTCTTTCGGGGAGCGGCTGCATCGGCAGGAGGGGCGGCCTCATGCCGGCGCAACCGCGTCCGTCATGCTACACGGCGATTTCCATGTCAAGAACATATTCTGGGACGGCACAAGGGCGACGGCGATCGATTTCGACCATCATTTTGTCGGGGATGCCGCTTGGGACGTCGCCTACCATGCCTGTCAAATCCAATTGAGCGCATTCTTTAAGCAGGGCGACTTTCACCGGTTTCGGCCGGCCGTGAGAAATTTCCTCGATACCTACCTCGCTGCCGTGCCCGAATCGCAGCGCGGCACGTTCCTTACGCGTCTATCCTGCTACCGTTCCAGGTCGCTGCTGGAAAGCCTTCATTACGAGCTGTGCGTATGCAAAACCGGCGCCTTCCATATCGTCGATTCGTTCCTTGAGGAATGCGGGCTGTCGCTGCAGGGCCAAGGGAAGGGGCTGATAGGATGTTAAAGCGCGTGCCTGTCGCTATCGTTCATCACGCCAACCAATATCTTATTACCGACGGGTATGCGCACCGCCCCGGGATCAGCGCGACGATCGGACCCGCCGATGCGTCCTCCGGCTTGCGGGCGGTGCTCGAGCTTCACAGCCGGTACGATATCCCGTTCCACCTGCATATCAGCGGGACGCTCATTGAAGCGTGCGCATGGCATGATCCGCTGTTTCTCGAGGAGGTCGCGGATTTATGCCGGAGCGGCTTAATCGAGCTTATCGGCTCGACGTATTCGCAGAACATTATGACGCTGTTCGGCCGCGGCTTTAACCGCGAGCAGCTGAAGGAGGAGCTGCGCCTGTATTCGGCATGGCTATGCGCCGATGTTTCGGCGGTTAAAGGCTTCTGGGTCCCGGAGCGCGTATGGTCGACGGAGAAGCTGGCGGAGTCCGTTGCGGATGCAACGCTGACTAACGGCGGCTACCGGTATATACTGACGGACGATCGCCAGCTGCTGCAAGGAGCCGAGCGCGCTCGCTACGACGAAGCCCGCCCGTTTCTCCCGGAGCTGTATACGCCTTATCGGGTGCAGGGCGCGGCGTATTTGACGGCCGTGCCGATCTCCGCCGAGATGAGGCTTAATATTCCGTTCGGGAGAGAAGAGAACGAGGAAGCGCTCGGGCGGCTCTTGAAGAGCTTGCTGAAAGAGGCGGAAAGCGGCCGTACGGTAATCGCCGTATACGGCGACGATATGGAGAAGGCAGCCGGCATACCGCCGATGTGGAACCGGGATTCGGCCGAGCATTACGAGCGTTTCTTACAGTGGCTGAAGGGAAGAGAGGACGCCGAGCCCGTGCTGCTCGGGCATTGGCTTTCCGAGGGTTGCGGCGGCGAACCGCCCGAACGTGCCGTCGGTCCGGGCGCCTACATGGAGCTTGCCGGGCTGTTCGGCGCAGGAGAAGATTATGCGGGCTGGGCCGGGTCGCCCGCGTGGCTCCCGTACCAACAGCAGCTCGACCGCGCATGGGACAAGGCGGAGAAGATGTCCGAAGGCTTTGAAGAGCCGTCCGCTTTGCTGGAGCTGGCGCGGAAGCACCTGCTGGCTTCGTCTTATGAAACGGCTTGGCACGATCCGGGCTCGTCATGGGAGGATGCCCGGCCGGCTCCTTGGGCTCGGGCGCTGGCCAGCCACTCCCGGGCAGCGCACGTATTGCTGGAGGCGGTTCAGTGGCGGCGGGAGGCTGAACGTTCGGAGCCGCTGGAGATCGAGAAGGCGGATCTCGACGGCGACGGGCTTGAGGAAATTGTGCTGCGCAATCGTGCCCTGGCCGTTGTAATCTCGCCGGCGTTCGGAGGACGGATTTTGTACGCCTTTGCGCTGGGAACGAAGGACGGCTCCATGTTTATAGGAAACCCTTCCGATGATTGGAATTTGTTGGAGCAGTTGAATTCCTTCATGGATGTCCCGATGAACCATCCCGGGGCGCTGGCGGATTACGGGCTGGAGCATGACGCATACGAGGTCGAGTCGGCTTTCGCCGCCGGCGACGGCTCGCTTGAGCTCGTGCTTGCGAACCGGGAGACGGGGAGCAAGGCGTACGGAATGAAAAAGAGGCTTCGCTTGAATCAAGACGAAAGCCGGCTTCATGTCCGTTATGAGCAGGTGCCTGCGGCGGCTTTGCCTCTGTCGGTCGATATCGGGCTGTCTCCCGACTATCTTCGGCTGCTTCGGGACGGGCGCTCGCAGCTTGCCTCCGTTCGGAAGGGCGGGAGGCAGGGGGTTCGCAACGGTAGCTTGCTGGCGTGGGTCGAGCCGGAGACCGCGAACGTCAAATGGCGGCTTCCGCGGACTCCCGTATTCGGGCACGGACTGTGCCTGGCGCTAACCTTTACCGCTGCGGAGGGTGCATTTTGGCTGGGGGCGGATACACTATGAGATCTGCCCTTGTTCCTGTCCAATATGCAGGCGCGGCCGAGAAAGGATACTCGAAGCCGCAGCTCATTCGGCTGAGCGACGGGCTGACTTACGTTGTGAAGTTTAAAAACAACCCGACCGGCACGAGAGTGCTCGTTAACGAATACGTGGCCGGGAAGCTGGCGCGGTTGCTTGCTTTGCCCGTGCCTCCATTCCGGATCGTGCCGATTTCGAACGATTTTATTGAGCAAAACCCGGAGCTGGCGGCTTTTAGGTTTGCTCCGGGAATGCAATTCGCGAGTCTTTTCATTGAAGGCGCGGCGAATCTGAGGGACGCCTATGCTTGTCCGGGCGGGCTTCGGATTGTCAACCGCGGCGAGCTTGCGGGAGTCGTTCTGTTCGATTTATGGCTGAGCAACACGGACCGGAAAGAGAACAACGTGCTGCTGGCTCAGGCGGGGGATTCGAATGTGTCCGGCCAGGCGCTAGGATGCGGAGGGCAACGGGGCTGTCGGCTCTTCATGATCGACCATGGCCGCTGCTTTGCGAGCCACGATTGGACCGTCGATTCGCTGAGTCAGGCGAAGCCGGTTTTGTATTTGAAGGTTCATCGCTGGTGCCTTGCTCAGCTGAGAGACAGGGAGGAGCTTGACGCCGCGATGGCATGCATCCGGTCTTTGCCGGAAAAGCGCATGCGGGATATCGTTTCCTCGATCCCGCGCGATTGGGAAGTGACGAAGCGGGAGAGAGAGGCGCTGCTTGCCTATTTGGTCGAAGCGCAAGACCGGCTCCCCGCCGTTCTGGAACAGTTTATAGAAGAAGCAGAAACAGGCTCTGCATAGTCGCGGAGCCTGCTTTTTTGGCCGGCTTTATTTCGTTGCGTCTCTCATCGTCTCTGCGAAGCTTTCGTGCCGTGTCCACAGGCTGTGCCATTTCGGGCTGATTGCGGCGACATGCTCGATAAATTCCGGCGCGTGCGCACCCATGTCCGAAATGAGCTTCTTTGCGAAATAAACCGGTTTCGGCTTAATGACGTGAACGACGTCGATGATTTTCATGCGATCGTCCGGCATCATAAAAATATGTCTTGCGGAATGGTCGAACCGGTTGTAGCCGATGCGCTCGAACGTATCCAGCAGCCATACGATTTTCTCCGCCAGCCTCTTGCTCATGCCGTGCTCCTGCAACTCATCAAACAAGCTGGGAGCGGTTATATATTCCATTACAATATAGTCGGCGCCCCAGAAGCAAACTTCCGGACATATCCCCGCTTGTCCCCCCAACCGCAAAGCATGCAGTTCGCGTACAAGACTTTCGCTTCGGTAATAGAGCTTGACGCATCGCTTGTCGTCGATCCGGAAGACGGCGCCTTGCTTTCCTTTGCCGATCAGCCTGAAGCCGTACGGATTATCGATCTCTATAATCGTCTCCGGCTTTCTAACGCGAATCCGTTTCGCTTCGCCCAGCAGCTCCGCATTCATTCGCCTCACTCCTCCTTGTGCAGGTCCTTGAATACCATATGTGAGCCGCGGCGTACGAGAAACGGTGTTTATCTACTTCAATTGTGAAAGAGTTGATAGGAGAGAGTGCTGTGTTGGCGGTTGTCGGGGGCGGATCGAAGTGAGTGAGTGAATGTAACGGATTGCGATGTGCTTACATGCCCGAAATGTTCGGCCGGATACGGGGGATGGCGGATTGGGACGTAGTTATTTTACAAAGGAAAGGGCACGATAATAGCAGTCTCGCAGAAGAGCGGCCTTGACATGAAACCAAATGGTTTCGTATAATCAGACATGAAACCAAAAGGTTTCATTTTTATAGAAAAGGATTCAGAAAGGAATGGATCTCCATTGTCCGAGGAACTGTTGAAAAAGCTGCGCTACAAATCGGGACAAGCTGTCGTATTGAACGCTCCCGAAGGCTATACGCTGGGAATCGAGCAGCCGGAGGCCAGCGTGCCGGAAGGCGGCTGCGAATTCGTCCAGCTGTTCGTTAACAATGCCGAAGAGGTGAAGGAATGGGTACCGAAGGCGATTCCCCTGCTTAAGGGAGATGCGCTGTTCTGGATCACGTACCCGAAGCAAAGCTCCAAGGCGAAAACCGATATTAACCGGGATTCGTTATGGAAACTAGTGGAGGGAATGTCGGAGTACAGGCCCGTCAGCAACGTGGCGGTCGACGAGAAGTGGTCGGCGCTGCGGTTTCGGCACAAAGATAAGGTCAAGCCGTCAAAAGCATAACCGATATAACAAACAACAACAGGAGGAATAACAAATGACAAATAGCAACATAAACGAGCTCCCGCCGATCGTACAGACAACCGTACTCAACGCGCCGATTCAGAAGGTGTGGGAAGCCGTATCTACCGCGGAGGGCATCTCCGCTTGGTTTATGCCGAACAATTTCAAGCCGGAAATCGGATATGAATTTGAGATCAACGCCGGTCCGTTCGGCATGTCCCCGTGCAAGGTTACCGAGCTGGACCCTCCGAACCGCCTCTCCTTCAAGTGGGGGAAAGACTGGACGTTATCGTTCGATTTAGCCGATCTCAACGGCAAAACGCAGTTCACGCTGACGCATGCCGGCTGGGATCCGAATCAGGTTACGGAATTCGGAGAGCCGCATGACGTGGTGCGCGAGCGCATGGCGGGAGGCTGGGCCGGCATCTCCAAGAAGCTTGCCGCGATCATTGAGGGTTAATATGGCGGACCCGCAACCGAAGCACGATGTCTTTCAGGCGATAGCGGACCCGACGCGCCGCAAGCTGCTGAAGCTGCTCGGCGAGCAGGAAATGCCGGTGACGGCGATCAGCGGGCATTTTCCGATGAGCCGGACGGCCGTCTCGAAGCATCTGCGCATATTGGCCGACGCGGGACTCGTCAAGGAGAAAAAAATCGGCAGAGAGACACGGTATCGGCTGGAGCCGGAGCCGCTGCTTGAGCTGAAGCGGTGGTTGTCGTATTATGAACGGTATTGGGAGAACAAAATGAACGCGCTGAGACATTACGTTGAAAACAGCGACGATTAGCAGCAGAGAGGCGCCCGAATTTCGGCGTGCCTCTCTTTTTTTGCGGGAGGAGGCGAATGATGAAATTAGAGGAAGATTTTATCCAAAGGATCATCGGGGTACATAAGGAAGCCGGGCGGCGGTGGTTGGACGGTATCGACGACTTAATCGCTTGGTGTGAGGAGAAGTGGTCCGTTCAAGTGCTCGCCCCGTTTCCGCTTTCGTACAATTTTGCGGAGCCGGCTGCCTTAAACGACGGCAAGCAAGCCGTAATCAAGCTTTGCGTCCCCGCCGGTAAAGAATTTTATACGGAGCTGGAAGCGATTCGACTGTACAACGGCAACGGTATGGCGAGGCTGTTGGACGCCGATGAGGAACGGGGCGCCTTGCTGCTTGAACGTCTGTGTCCGGGCCTTACGCTAAAATCGGTCGAAAGCGACGACGAGGCTGTCATCATCGCTGCGAACATCATGAAGAAGCTCAACATTCCCGTACCGGCTGCCCACGTGGAAAGGTTCCCTTCGGTTGCGCAGTGGGCGAAGGGGCTGACCAGGCTGCGGGAGCGTTTCGGCGGCGGGACGGGTCCGATTCCGGAGCGGACGGCGCGGAAAGCGGAGGAGCTTTACCCGAAGCTGATCGCAACGATTGCGCACCCCGTGCTTCTGCATGGGGATTTGCATCATGAAAACATTTTGTCGGCGGAGAGGGAGCCGTGGCTGGCCATCGATCCGAAGGGACTGATCGGAGAAGCGGAGTACGGCGTTATCCAGTTTCTGATGAATCATCTCCCGGAAAGCGGCCAGGCTGCCTTGACGAAGCGGCGGATTGAGATTTTCGCCGAAGAGCTCGGCTTACGTCAAGAACGGATTGCAGCGTGGGCGTTCTGCCATTCGGTGCTTAGCGCATGGTGGTGCATAGAGGACAATGCGGATGTTGAAGAAGGAGTGGAATGGGCGCTTCGTATGGCGGACATCTTCGACAGCTTGATGGAATAGATTCATGCCGAAAAACTTACTTTTCTCACTTAGCAAACGACACAGAACCTCGTATGATAGGAAGAAGAGAACTAGTCCGGCAAAAGGAGTTATCCGTTCATGACATTATCGGCGAAATCCCCTTCTTTCCTCTTATCCCTCGCGCTGGCGGCGGCTTCCGGCGGCATGCTGCTGTTCAGCATGCCCGGATACGATCTTTGGTATTTGGCTTGGATCGCCCTCGTTCCGCTCCTGCTCGCCGTCCGGCGCCATCAGGGGCTGCAAAGATACATACTGTTCAATATTACAGGCTTGATCTGGTCGATCGGCTGCCACGCTTGGTTTCCGGATGTATTGGGGAAAGGCTTGGGCATGTTCCTCATGGTCGCAAGCGGCTTGCTGTACGGCTTCTTTCTGCAACTCGGGTGCGACCTTCAGCAACGGTTCAAGCATTATAAGCTGAGCATCTTGATCGTTCCGGTCGTTTGGACGGCGCTGGAGTGGCTCCGTTTCGTCCTGCCCGTGACAAGGGATTGGTGGATCGAGGTGCTCGCGAAGACGCAGTGGACCGTTCCGGAAAATTTGCAAATTTTATCGGTTACCGGCTTCCCCGGGCTGAGCTTCTTAATCGTACTAACCAATACGGCGATTGCGGCCATCCTCATCAAGCTTTGGAAGGAACGCAGGCCGGACCGCACGGCACTGGCGCTGCTGCTGATACCGGTCGCGGTGCTTTCGTGGGGGAAGCTCACCGTCGATACAAGCTACACATCCGACACGTTCACCGTTGCGGCGCATGCCGATCTTGCCAACCAGGACCCGGAAATCGTGAAGCTGGGCGGCGGCACGACGGCGGGGGACGGATATTTGGCCGATACGGAAGCGATGTCGCAGGCTATATTCGATGTGAACGAAGCGTTGACGCTGGATGCGGCGAAGGAAGCGAAGCCGGCGTTCGTCGTATGGGGCGAGAACGAGTTTACGAGCTACGGCAATGAAGCCATGATCGGGAAGCTGAAGGAGCTTGCGGCGACAGCGCATACTCATATCGTAGCCGATGTGGTATGGAACTCCGACGCCGGCATGCACGACACTGCGCTGCTGATCGGGCCGGACGGCGCCGAAATCGGAAAGACGGCTAAGATCAACATTACGGGCGGGGAAGAGGAATACGGCTTCGTGCCCGGTCAAGCATGGGGCAGCGTGTTCGATACGGCGTATGGGATGGTCGGCTTAGGCGTATGCTGGGACCGGCACACGACCGGAATCGTCCGGGCGCTCAGCCGGAACGGAGCCAGATTAGTGCTGATGCCGGTGGACGACGACTTTAACGCAAACCCGCTGTTTCCGCACTATGCCGCCTCCGACACCGTATTCCGCGCCGTCGAGAACCGCGCAGCCATTGTGACCGGTTCGACCGCGGGAATGTCGCAGGTCATTACTCCGTTCGGCGAAGTGACGGCGGCCAGCGGCATTAATACGCGAGAATGGATTTCCGGCGAAACGTTCACCGTACAGGAGCAGAGCGTTTACACCCGCTACGGCGATTGGTTCGGGAACTTGGCCGCAGCCTGCTTCGTGCTGATAGTCGGATTGTCCGCTGCACGCAAAAAAAAGCCGAAATAACGATAAGCCGCAGACGCTTAAGCGCCTGCGGCTTATTATCCCGTTCATGCTTTATGCCGCCATTGCCGTCTTCCGTTGACTCATTTTGCCTGACGAATCTTAAAGAAAACTATGGTACTATACGCTTGATGCTAAAAATAGACTTAGATTCGGACGGATAGGATAGGAGACAACGAACAGCATGAACAAGGCAGAAGAGGAGAAACCCCCGCAATCGGAGAAGTCCGCCGACCTGCAAGAATTGAAGCTTGTATCGATCACATGGCCCGTATTCCTTGAGCTGTTTTTATTTATGCTGATGGGCATTGCGGATACGCTTATGCTGAGCGCAGTTTCGGATAACGCCGTCTCCGGGGTGGGGGCGGCGAATCAGTACATTTTTATCGCGATCTTGATTCTTGAGGTGATCGGCCACGGGGCGTCGATCGTCGTCTCTCAATACCTCGGCGCGAAACAATGGCTGGGGGCGTCCAGAATTTCCGCCGTCGCCGTCACCTTGAATCTTATGGCTGGCGCGGCCATCAGCGCGGGCTTTCTGCTGTTCGGCAGCCGTCTGCTGTCAGCCGTCAATCTCCAAGGCGATATTCTGGTTCACGCGCAAACGTATTTGGCGATTGTGGGCGGCTGTTTGTTCCTTCAAGCGTTCATCAATGTATTGTCGAGCTTGATCCGAACGTATGGGTTTACTAGAGAGACCATGCTGGTGTCGCTAGGCATGAACGTATTTCATGTACTTTTGAATTATGTGCTCATCTTCGGCCGCTTCGGCTTTCCGGAAATGGGCGTCGCGGGGGCCGCCGTCTCGTCCGTCGTCAGCAGGGCGGCAGGCGTGCTGGTGTTTTTCTGGCTGTTTTACCGGTTGATGGAGATCAAGCCTCGGCTTGCGGACTATTTCAATTTGACGAAGGAATACGTGCGTAAAATTTTGAAAATCGGCGTCCCCTCCGCATTCGAATCCGTGACGTACCATACGTGCCAATCGGTGTTCTTGTATTTCGTCACCTTCTTGGGTGCGGAGGCGCTGGCTTCGCGGCAATATGCCATGAATATTTCAAACCTGATCTACTTGTTCAACGCGGCGGTCGGAATCGGCACGGCGATCATAACGGGACGCTTGGTCGGAGCGAAACGGACGGAAGAAGCTTACCGCAGAGTATGGGTCAGCTTGGGATGGGGCTTTGTCGTTACGTTGGCGGTCGATATTACCGTCATTGCCTTCCGGGATCCGATCATCGGGGTATTTACCTCGGACCAAGGCATAATCCGGTTGACGTCCCAGATTATCGTGCTGAGCATTTTTCTGGAAAGCGGCAGAACATTGAATATGATATTGATCAGTTCTTTACGGGCGGCGGGCGACGCCAAGTTTCCGGTGTATATGGGCTTTATTTCGATGATTGGGATCAGCTTGCCGCTCGGCTACTTTTTATCGTTCCGCTTGAATATGGGCTTAGCGGGAATATGGCTTGCGATTGCGGCGGACGAATGGATCCGGGGCATTCTCATGTTTCTCCGCTGGAGAAGCAGAGCTTGGGAACGGCGATCGTTGGTGGGAGATGCGGGCAGCGGAATTCCGGCGCCGGATAAAGGAGGAAGCTTATGAGCGAACCGATTGTATCACAAATCAAAGGCAACTCCAGAGGCTGTTTGATCTACGAGCCGCTGTTTCTGATTCCGTACAGCATGTTTACTACGTACGCAACCATCTATATGTACCAATTGGGAGTCGGCGAGACGGCGATCGGCTGGATCACTACGCTCTGCTTGGCGGTTCAGATCATATCTTCTCTCATTAGCGGCTACCTGACGGACCGGATGGGACGCAAGTGGGCGCTGCTTACGTTCGACCTCTTGAGCTGGTCCGTGGCTACGCTGCTGTGGGCGTTCTCCCAAAACATTTGGTTTTTCGTCGCGGCTGCGGTTGTGAACGGGTTTCAACGCATTCCGCATACGGCGTTGTATTGTCTCTTAGTTGAAGACACGCCGCCGAAGCATCGGACGGCCGTCTTTTCGGTGCTTCAGTTTGCAAGCGTGGTCGGCGGGCTGTTCGCTCCGCTGGGCGGGCTGCTAGTCAGCCATTATTCGTTGATTGACGGCGTAAGAATTATGTATATTATCGCTTTCGCGGGAATGACGACACAATTTATCGGCAGACACTTCTCTACGAGAGAGACGGACATCGGCCTTCGCAAAATGCGGGAAACGCGGGGGCGCTCGGCGGCGGAAGGCTTGAGAGAGTACTTCGGCGTAATTCGAAGCCTTGTTTCGAGCAAGCCGTTGCTGCTCATTTTCGGAGTATATATTTTGTTCAACTTCCAGATGACGATGAAGGGGACTTATTTATCCATTTATTTGGTCGATCACCTGTCGTTCGAAGATTGGATCATCTCCGTATTTCCGGCGGCATCCTCCGTCGTCATGCTGCTCATTATGTGGTTCGTTCAGCCGAAAATTAAAGAGCGGCTTGTGCATCGCACGATGGTGTGGGGCTTCGCCATATCGATCGCCTCCAATGTGCTGCTGCTCATTCCGCAGGCGGGGAGCATCGCAGTGCTTACGATCAGCACGGTGCTCGGCGCCGCGGGCGTTATTTTGACGTCGCCTTACTTGGAGGCGGTTGTCGCCAATGCGATCGACGATGAGCATCGAGCGAACATGTTTTCCATGCTGTCGGTGCTTATTCTGGTCTTTACCGCTCCGTCGGGCATTATAGGGGGGCTGGCGTATCGGGCGGATCCGCGCATTCCTTTTGTCCTTGTTACGTTATCGTTCGTCATCATCATTGCGCTGATGGCCGCCTATTCAAATACTGCCAAATCTGCCTCCGCGAAGCTGCAGGGACAACATTCACGCGCTTAAATCATGCTTGCAAAAGAAAGCTGCGGAAAGGACTATAGTCTCATAGACGAAGCAGGCATACCCCATTTAATGTCCTTCATTCCTATTCCCTCCTTTTTAGCCGGCTTGGGCGTGTTTTTTAAGGCAATCTGGAGCACGTTTATGTAAATAATTCACGTTTGCAAAGACCTCGGGGAGATGCGATTCATCTTCTTGGGGTCTTTTTAGCTGCCGCCATAAAAATTTGCGCAATTCAATATTAAGTAAAGGGTCTGTCGGATTTTAAAGGAAAATGTCACTTTTTGTTGAAACGGTGTAACAGGAAGAAAAAAATAATGGCGGAGAGGGCGAAATGGATTATTTATGGAACTAAGAAAACACAAGGTTATGAATCGGACAAGCTATCGGAACGGGAAAAACGGCGTGCGTAACCGGTTGTATGCGGCATTTTTGGCCATTCTTATCGTCCCTTCTTTTGTAATCGGTTTCATGTCTTATGATACGGCCAAGGGAAGGTGGACGACCAATTTGTCCGCTCCGCCGAAGATAATGTGCAGATGCTGAACGAAGCGATCGATCAGTACATCACGATGGAAATGCGCAATATCGACCACTTGTCCAAGCAGCTCTCATCCGACAAGGTTGATCTCCATGATGCGGGCGTTCGGGAGACGATCGATTTGTTCACGTCGCACCATCCCGAATTAGAGCTTGTAACATTGGGAACGGAAACAGGAGCATGGATGAAATCGCCCGATCCCGGCCCGCAGGATTATGACCCGCGCGAGCGCGGGTGGTATAAAGCGACGAAGGCTAAGCCCGGGGAAGTGGTCGTATCCGATCCGTATGTATCGGCGACGACGGGGAACGTTGTCGTAACGATCGCGAAGGTGCTTCCCGACGGGAAGGGCGTTGCCGGCGGAAACTTAAGCCTCGCGACATTGGCGGAAATAACGGCGAAGGCGCGGATCGGCACGGAGGGCTACTCGTTCATGATGGATCGCAGCTCTGTCATCGTGGTGCATCCGACGCTCGCCGCCGGAGAAGACGTGAAGGAGACGGACTGGGCGAAGCAAATGACCGGGGAAAGCGGAAGCTTCGGGTATACGTTCGATGGTAAAAGCAGACATATGGTGTATGTTTCAAATTCGCTCACCGGCTGGAAGATCGGAGGAACCTTCGATACGGATGAAATTCAGAGAAACAGCGCTCCTATCTTGAATATGATGCTGATCGTACTGCTGGTTTCGCTGTTGGTCGGCTCAGCGCTTGTATATTTGATCGTTCGTTCCACCGTCGGTCCGCTTAAGCAAGTGATCGCCGCCGCGGAAAATATCAGTCAAGGGGATCTAACGCAGCGAATTCCCGTCAAGCGGCACGACGAGGTCGGGCGGCTGTCGGAAAGCTTTAACCAGATGGCCGATTCTTTGCGCGAGGTGCTTACGGAGGTCGGGGAGACGTCGGCGCAGCTTGCTGCGTCTTCGGAGCAGCTGATGGCGAGCTCGGAGCAGACGTCGAGCGCGACCGAGCATATTGCGACGTCGATCCAAGAGATGGCCGCCGGCGCCGAGCAGCAGGTGTTGAAGGTTGGCGAAAGCTCGGACGTTGTAGCGGACATTTCATCGGGCATCGGGCAAATTGCTGCCAGCGCGCAGACGGTGTCGGGCTCGGCTGATCAAGCCTCCGAGCAGTCCGGCGAAGGCGGGCGCGCGATTCAGACAGCCGTGCGGCAAATCAATTCGATCAGCGGTACGGTGGGCAGTCTTGCGGCCGAGGTTAAGGAGCTGAACGAACGATCGCAGGAAATCGGGAATATTGTTCAAGTCATTACGGATATTGCGCAGCAAACGAATCTATTGTCCTTAAACGCGGCTATAGAAGCGTCCAGAGCAGGCGAGCAGGGCCGAGGCTTTGCGGTAGTCGCCGCGGAGGTCCGCAAGCTGGCCGAGCAGTCGGCCGGCTCCGCTCAGCAAATCGCGGGGCTAATTGCAGCGATTCGCGGGAGGACCGAGAAGGTTGTCCAGGCCGTAGATTCGACGACTCAAGAAGTGAACGACGGGCTTGCGGCGATCCGCAACGCCGGCGAGCAATTCAGCCGCATTCAGGAATCGATCGGCCATGTTGCGCAGGAAACGAAGGATGTTTCGGCATCTTCCCGTCTCATATCCGAAGGAGCGAGACAGGTTGTCGCTGCGATTGATCAAGTATCGGAAATCGCGAAAGCTTCCGCGGCGGATGCGCAAAGCATATCGGCGGCGTCGCAGCAGCAGCTGGCGAGCATGGAGGAGATCGCGGCTTCGTCGGCGGCCTTGACGCAAATGGCGGACGGACTTGAGAAGCTGGTAAAAAAGTTTAAACTATAGCATATCGACTAACAATGGAGCTTAGGAAGGGGGATGCGGCGCATGAGCATGAGGCCGACGATCGGCTTTATCGGCAGCGGGAAGATGGCTCAGGCCATGATCGCCGGCATGCTTCGCGACGGCAGTATAGCGCGGGAGCAGCTGATCGTCAGCGCCAGAACGGAACAAACGCTGCAGCGAGTGAAGGATGCGTTCGGAATTGCGGCTGTGAGGGACAACCGAGCGGTGGCGGGTCAAGCGGACGTGCTGTTTCTGGCCGTCGCTCCCAATCTGTACGACGGCGTCATCGCGGAAATCGCGGAGAGTGTGCGCGCCGAGACTGTTGTCGTTTCGATCGCCGCGGGCATAACGATTGCAAGAGTGGAGAAGGCGTTCGGCAAGCCGGTAAAAATCGTCAGAGGCATGCCGAATACGCCGTCGTTGATCGGAAGCGGAGTGACGGCCGTCTGCGCGAACGAAAGCGTTACGCCGGAGGAAAGCGAGCGGGTGGCCGGTTTGCTGCGGAGCATCGGCGAGGTGGAGCTGATCCGGGAGGAGCAGATGGACGCGATTCCGCCGATTGCCGCCTCGTCGCCGGCTTACGTGTATATGCTGATCGAGGCGATGGCGGACGGCGGCGTCAGGCTGGGGCTGCCGAGAGCTCAGGCATACCGGCTGGCGGCCCAAGCGGTGCTTGGCGCGGCCAGAATGGTGCTGGAAACCGGGAAGCACCCCGGGGAGTTGAAGGACGGCGTCTGCACGCCCGGCGGGGCAACGATTGCGGCCGTCGCCACGCTCGAGCAGGAAGGGTTTCGCGGCACGGTGATGGCCGCGATGCAGAGCTGCTACGAGCGGGTGAAGGAGCTTGGGGAGTAAGTGGGCTGGCGGTAGTAACACATTTTGGTGCTAAGTCGGTCGTGCGGCGGTGGAGCGGCAGGGTTAGTAACACATTTATACGAAAATGTGGTTAAGGGTGGGTTAGGCACGGATACGTTTTCGGCGTAATAAGAACCACTTCCTTAAAAGTATTGGTGCTAACTCCGGCTGAGCCGGCTGCCCACGGGGCGTCCCCGTTATCCGGTTTGCGCCGCCGAAATTAACGGAACGAAACTATATAGCCCCCTAATCCATTTGGACACTCC
>NZ_JAQZSG010000055.1 GCF_028745515.1 Paenibacillus thermotolerans
GAAGTACGAAATTTTCTGTGTCCACTCTATTGACCTAATATCATTTTGCCCGTTCGAACCCGCAGTGGAACGATATTCGAAAGCAGACGGTCTTAACTGTTTTCCAGGGTCCCCATTGTTATATTTCTCCCTCTTGGTATGAGACCAATAAAGCAGTGCCGACGTGGAATTATGTGATCGTTCATGTTTACGGAGAAGTGGAGCTGATCGAGGACGAGCACGAGTTAATGAGTTACTTGAATGATATGGTATTGAAGTATGAAGCTCCTGACAGTTCGTATAGATTACAAGATGTAGATGCTGAATTTCTCGCCGGTATGAACAAAGGCGTTCAAGGATTCAAAATAAAAATCGATCGAATGGAAGGGAAAGCAAAGGTAAGTCAAAACCATTCCGTACACAGACAAGAGCTCGTTATAAAACAGTTGGAACGGATCCCGTTTCCGAACGAGCAGCAAATCGCTTCCTTGATGAAAGAGAACCTTAAAAATAAAGCGTAATAACGAGGAGCTGCATGTTATGGAGTTTTCAACGATTTGGCTATTTATAATTGCTGCCGCTACATTGTTAATCATGCCTGGACCGGCTGTGTTCTATATTATGGCAAGAAGTATAGATCAAGGGAAGAAAGCAGGCCTGGTATCGGTTGTTGGCGTAGTTCTTGGCGGTTCGGTTCACGTGATAGCCGGAGCCGTTGGAGTTTCCGCGATCCTTATGACATCGGCAACAGCCTTTCATATCGTGAAATACTTGGGCGCCGCTTATCTTATTTATCTGGGGTGCAAGACTTTATTTTCTGCATCGGATAGAACGGCTTCGGAAATTCCAAAAGCACCACGTAAGAAATTAGTAAAAACTTTTTACCAATCCGTGCTTGTAGAAGTAATGAATCCTAAGACAGCGCTGTTTTTTTTAGCGTTCTTCCCGCAATTCATATCGCCTTCCGCCGGATCCGTCACACTCCAATTTTTACTTTTAGGAACGATATATATCATCTTAGCTTTTATTAATGACGGTCTGTATGCAGTTCTTGCAGCAAGCATTAGAAAGCGGCTTCTTGGCAGTAAAGCGAGTTCGAAGTTGCAGAATCGGATAGCCGGTTATTTTTATATTGTTCTAGGGGTATTCTCCGCCTTTGCGAGCCCCTCCAAAACGTAAGCTTCGCCCCGGCACCAGAAGTCCGATCAGCACTCCTAAGCCGGCCGGAAGCAGCCAGCCTAATCCGATTTTATACAACGGTATGTTCTCACTAAACAATCGGTCGAGCCGCTCCATCCCGAGGGATGTCCCTGCCAGGCTGTCGACCGAACTGACGAGAAAAGTCATCAGCAGGCTGAACCCGTAAACGGAACGCTTGCCTTTAAACAGATCATGCATGAATGTAAGGAAAATAAGCACGATGGCCAGAGGGTATAAGATCGTCAGAACGGGAACTGAAAAGCGGATTAATTGATTCAGACCGATATTGGCCAGCAAAGCGCTGATAATACTCAAGACGATGCAAGCACTTTGATACGACAAGCCTGGAATAAGCTTGTGAAAATAGCTGCTGCAGGAGACGGTCAGGCCGATGCTTGTAGTCAGACAGGCAAGCAGCACAATGATGCCGAGCACGATTCCACCGAAGGTGCCGAAATAATGGCTGGCTGCCAAATTCAACACCTCGCCGCCGTTGGCTAGAAGCCCGAAGGCGGCAACGCTGCTAGCTCCGATGTAGTTAAGGGATGTGTATATAACGGCGAGTATTGCCGCTGCAATGAAGGCCGCCTGAAAGCAGACGGACAGCAAGCTTGTGCGCTCGCTGATCCCTTTCGCTCGAATCGCGTTAATGACGATGATGCCGAATACGAGCGCCGCCAGTGCATCCATAGTCAAATACCCCTCTTGAAACCCGTTAAAGAAGGCTTGGGAGGCATAACCGGCTACCGGTTCTTGCGGTTCTCCTAGTGGTGACGCGATGGCCGCTATGGCCAGCAACGCAATGCAGGCGATCAATACAGGTGTCAGTATTTTTCCTACGATATCGACAATTTTTGTCGGGTTAATGGAGAAGAGCAGGGTTACCCCGAAAAACAATACGGTAAATACCGCCAATGCTAATGGACCATGCTCCGTTTCGATAAAGGGCTTGATGCCGATTTCGTACGAAACGGTGCCGGTTCTCGGCATAGCAAACAACGGCCCGATCGTTAAGTAAAGTAAAGTCGTATAGCAGACGGCGAACCAAGGATGCACGCGGCCGGTCAATTCGAGCAAATGTTTCGAACCGGAAAATCCGAGAGCCAACGTTCCAAGCAAGGGCAAACCCACACCCGTGATCAGGAAGCCTACATTGGCTTGCCAATATTGATCGCCTGCGTTTTGGCCTAATAGTGCCGGGAAAACAAGATTGCCCGCTCCGAAAAACAAGGCGAACAGCATAAGTCCGATGGTCAAAGTTTCGCTGAAAGAAATCTTGGGATTCATAGAGGGTCTCCTTAAAAAGTACGTTCATTTTTCCCCTATTGGAAGAAATTCATGCTCATAACAGTAACACACATTTGAGCGCGAATCACCGTTTACAAAAAAGGGAATGCTTTGATAACATATTTGCAATATATAAACGCGATGAAGAGAAGAGTAAGGGAATAGGTTCTTGCACAGAGAGCTCCGGCAGCTGAGAAGGAGCGAAGAGCCGTTCCCCGAACCAAGCCTCCGAGCAGCGCGCCGGAACCTTCAGCGGGGGATGGCGTGACGGGAGCTCCCGTTATAGAGCTAGAGTATAAGCATTGACCGCAATGCCGTACTTGAAGAGGTTAATATGGCGACATATTAATGAAGCCGGGGTGGCACCACGAAAATTTCGTCCCCAAGACAAGAGCGTCTTGGAGGTGAAATTTTTTTTTTATCGGATTGCCCTTTACAGTTCATTAAGGAGGAGTCGGCA
Organism: Paenibacillus thermotolerans; assembly: GCF_028745515.1. Lineage (GTDB taxonomy): Bacteria > Bacillota > Bacilli > Paenibacillales > YIM-B00363 > Paenibacillus_AE > Paenibacillus_AE thermotolerans. The sequence goes on from NZ_JAQZSG010000055.1 coordinate 2,927, forward strand.
TGGTTAACGAAAAGGAATATCAAGATGAAAATTTTATGTACAGACTGATTGGAGATGAAATCGAGCAAAGCCCTATAAGCAGGAAAATGTGCACGCGATTTCCGCCCGAACCGAACGGTTATCTTCATATCGGCAGCGCTTATGCGATACACACGAATTATTCGGTGGCTCGGCAGTTTAACGGGACGTTCCATTTGCGCTTTGACGATACGAACCCTTTGAAGGAGGATATCGAGTACGTTCACGCGATCATTGAGGATATGAAGTGGCTTGGTTACGATCCGGGGAATCATATTTATTTCGGTTCGGACTACTCGGATCAAATTTATAACGCCGCCATTACATTGATACGGCGCGGAAAAGCGTACGTCTGCGATTTAACGGCGGAACAGGTAACGGAGTATCGGGGGACCTTAACAAGGCCGGGCACGAACAGCCCTTATCGAAACCGAACCGTCGAGGAAAATTTGGAGCTCTTTGCAAACATGAAAAGTGGCGACTTTCCGGCCGGCTCCAAAGTTCTACGCGCTAAAATCGATATGAGCTCGCCCAATATCAATTTGCGCGATCCTGTGATTTACCGAATCATTCATGCGGAGCATTACAGGACGGGAACCGATTGGTGCATCTATCCGATGTACGACTTTGCCCATCCGATTCAAGACGCGATCGAGGGCGTTACGTATTCCTTGTGCTCCATCGAATTCAAAGACCATCGCCCTTTGTACGAATGGGTCTTACATGAGCTTGATATAGCGGATCCCCCGAGGCAGCGGGAATTCGGCCGGCTGAACTTGACCGGTGTCGTGACGAGCAAACGGTTTTTAAGGTCGCTGGTACAAGAGGGGATCGTGGACGGCTGGGACGATCCGAGGCTTCCGACCATTCGGGGCTTAAGAAGAAGAGGGTTCACCCCGGAAAGCATACGCAGCTTCATCGAAGCGATTGGCGGCATTCGGACGGAAAGTACGGTCGATATTTCGCTCCTGGATCATTGCCTCAGGCAAGACCTGAAACAAAAGACGGTAACCGTCATGGCTGTATTGCAGCCTTTAAAGGTCGTCATCACCAATTACCCTGAGCATGCCGTGGAGCTGCTAACGATTGAAAACAACAGCGAAAACGAAACGCTGGGGAAGAGAGAGGTTCCTTTTTCCAGGACGATTTATATCGAACGGGACGATTTTATGGAGCATCCGTCCAAGGGCTTCCACCGGCTCAGTCCGAATGCCGAGGTGAGGCTGAAGGGGGCTTATTTTATCAGGTGCGAAGAAGTGGTCAAGGACCCGGAGACCGGTGAAGTTACGGAGCTTCGGTGCACGTACGATCCGGCTACAAAGAGCGGCACCGGATTTACCGGCCGAAAGGTGAAGGGGACAATCCACTGGGTGTCCGGGGATCATGCGGTAAAGGCCGATGTTAATCTTTATGAGAAGTTGCTGACGGATCAACATATTCCCAAAGGGGACAGCGAGGATTGGGCCGCTAAAGTAAACCCGGACTCGTTGATTACCATAAAGGCCGCTTTAATAGAACCTTCCATCAAGCATGCTCGCCCGGATCAAAAATTCCAATTTTTCCGTCATGGCTATTTCTGCGCAGACAGGAAGATTAGCTCCGATCATCGGCTTGTATTCAACCGTATCGTGCCGTTGAAGGATACTTGGAACAACGGCCGGTCAGGGAACGATATCCAAGCCGGATCACCCTCTTGAAATGATAGGACGCGGCGTGTACTATATACAAATATAACTTCATATGAAACTCGTATAATTTTGGGGATATGGCCCATAAGTTTCTACCGGATGACCAATGCAATCGTCCGACTATGAGTGAAAGCGCATCTAGGGTTCCGTTTCTTTTTTTTGTTGTGGAAAGAAAGGCTGGTCCAAGCGATGCGGACACATCCGTGTGTTACACCATTAGGGATAAAAACCCGGAAGGACAGGTTTCACTTGAGGAATCGGCTCAAGGAACCTGTCTTTTTTTCATTTCAAAAAGGAGCGGCGAACGACAATGAAATTGCTTCAGGAGCGCATACGTCAAGAAGGATTAATTTTGTCCGATCGGGTGTTGAAGGTGGATTCTTTTTTAAATCATCAGGTGGATACGCAGCTGGCGCTGGAGATCGGCAAAGAGTTTGCCGGAATTTACTGCGATCCGTCGATCACGAAAGTGCTTACCGTTGAAGCCAGCGGCATTCAGTTCGCGATGGCGACGGCGATCGAGCTCGGTGTTCCTTTTATTTATGCAAAGAAGAAGAAAGCCGTCACCCTCACCGAGAGTTTGTATTCGGCGCCGGTTCATTCGTTCACCCGCCAAGAAACGTACCAAGTCAGCATCTCCCAAAAATATTTAGGTCCTGGCGACAAAGTGTTGATTATCGACGATTTTCTGGCTACGGGCGCGGCGCTCGCAGGGTTGGTCGATATCGTGAGACAAGCGCAAGCGGAGCTGATCGGGGTCGGCTGCGTGATTGAGAAAAGCTTTCAAGAAGGTCGCAGCTTGCTGGAAAGTATGGGTGTTCCTGTTTGCTCCTTAGCCCGGATTGCTTCGATGTCGCCGGGCGAAATTCACTTTGTAGAAGACGATATGTTATGCCAAGAAGAGCGGGGGAGAACGGTTCATGTTAAGTAAACAAAAAGTGGTCACGTTAGGCTTCCAGCATGTGCTGGCAATGTACGCCGGAGCGGTCGTCGTGCCGTTAATCGTCGGAGGAGCGCTGCAATTGACCGCTGCTCAAATGGCTTATTTGATCGCGGCGGACTTATTTACGTGCGGAATCGCGACAATCCTGCAAGTGATGGGGACGAAGTATTTCGGCAGCAGATTGCCGGTTATATTGGGGTGTACTTTTACGGCCGTCGGGCCGATTATTGCCATCGCCTCCGCTTCTAATTTGGCGACGGCATACGGGGCGATTATCATTTCCGGTTTGTTCGTGGTCATAGCTGCGCCGCTTTACGGGAAATTGCTGAAATTTTTTCCGACGATCGTCACCGGTTCGGTCGTGACGATCATCGGATTATCCTTGATTCCGGTTGCGATGAACAACGCAGCCGGCGGACAGGGAAGCGCGGATTTCGGCCAGCCGCGCAATTTGCTGCTCGCGCTTCTGACGCTTCTCGTGATTTTGCTTATCAACCGTTTCGCTACCGGGTTTTTACGTTCCGTTTCCGTACTGATCGGACTGGCGGTCGGAACCGTTGCGGCCTATGCCATGGGAATCGTTCATTTCTCGTCCGTTGCGGAAGCGTCATTGGTTAACATCCCGCAGCCTTTTTATTTTGGCACTCCGCAATTCGCTATAACGGCAGTAATCACGATGATTATCGTTAATATCGTCAGTATGGTAGAGTCCACCGGCGTTTATTTAGCCGTGGGCAAAGCGACGGAACAACAAGTCGAGAAGAAGCAAATTGTCAACGGCTTGCGTTCCGAAGGCCTTGCGATCATGCTTGGGGGAATTTTTAATGCGTTCCCTTATACCGCCTTTTCACAAAATGTCGGCTTGATCTCGATTACCCGAGTGAAAACCCGCGACGTCATCTTTGCCGCGGGAGGCATCATGGTTGTTCTGGGCTTGCTGCCGAAGCTGGCCGCCTTAACGACCGTCATTCCCAACGCGGTGCTTGGGGGCGCGATGATTGTCATGTTTGGATCGGTTGCGGCCTCTGGGATATCGATTTTGTCGGAGGTTGATCTGCGCAAGGGGAATAACCTGATGATCGCCGCTTGCAGTATCGCTGTCGGTCTGGGATCGGCCGCCCTTCCGCAAATATTCGACCAGTTTCCGGACTTTGCCAAAATGCTGTTGCAGAACGGTATCGTCTCCGGCTCTTTGACTGCGATTATCTTGAACTTGTTCTTATCCAAGCAAGATGCGGCAACGGCAGGGGCTGCGGTGAAAGCTTGATCGGTTATTGTTGCAATACCTGAATATAGACTGTGCCGGAAAGAGCGTACGTATTATTATGTACGCTCTTTCGCTGTTCGATTAAAATATGGAGATAGTAATCTACATTTGAGCAAAAGGGTGGGACGCGAATGAGATTGTGGGATATCAAGCAAGAGCATCAGCAAAAGCTTCCGATCGCCTTTTATTTCATGCGGGAATTGCGGTTAATCATGTTGCTTCTTATCGGGGGAAGCTACCTATTCACGAATGAAGCCGTTACATACTGGAAAATGGTTTTCGTAATAGCCGCAATGCTCATTTACGCACTTACACACTTTCTTCATTTTAGCGAACGAACGATGAAGTATCACCTTGTATGGACAAGTATCGATTTTCTATTAACGATCGTTTTCGGAATTGTGTTTCCGACCCAGACGCTTTATCAAATTAATTTCGGGATTGTCGGAATTACGCTGCTGATCTTCACCAATCATCGCAGAACGGTCCAAATCGCCAGCTTCTTGTTTGCAATCGCCTGGATCTGCCTCTGGACTCTCGACTATTCATATACAGGTCATTTTCGTCTTATGGATATGTTGATCAACCTCGGCTTTGTGCTAAATTCCAGTTTTGTTGGAATCATGGTAAGCTATTTATTTAAAGCTAGAGCGAAAATCGCAGAGCAATATGAAAAATTGGATCATTCTCATTCCGAGCTTCAACAAGCGCACGATCAGCTTAGTATGTATGCAAAGCAAGTGGAGGAGCTGACCGCTGCGAGCGAACGGAATAAAATCGCCCGCGAAATCCATGATACCGTCGGGCATACGATGACCGCCTTGATCGTCCAGCTCCAAGCCGCACGCATGCTGCAGCAGCACGATATCAAACAAGCGGAAGATACGTTGAGCCGCTGTGAAGAGCTGGCCAGGTCCGCGTTACAGGAAGTGCGATTGTCGGTCCGTGCACTTCGTGACGAAGGCGGGAACTATCTCACGTTCGTAGATACATTGAGGAAGCTGATGAAAGAGTTTTCCGACATGACCGGCATGCAAACATCTCTGCAGGTGGAAGGGGATTTCACGCGGATTTCGACGTCGTTACAGCCGACGATTTTTCGCCTGATTCAAGAATCGCTGACTAATGCCAAACGTCATGGCAATGCGTCGGAAGCCGTCGTGACGCTGCATGCGAGCGAAAGTCAGATTGAAATCGCGATAATGGATAACGGCCAAGGTGCGGCGGAAGTGGTGCCCGGATTCGGTCTCATGAATATGCGGGAACGCGTGCAGGAACATAGCGGATCCATCCAATTCGAAAGTGCGAAGGGTAACGGGTTTCGTGTGCAAATTACATTTCCTACACAAACGAAAACTTGGACATACGGAGGTGCCGTTTCATGATTCGGATCATTATTACAGACGACCAGCAGCTGATGCGGGACGGATTGAAAACTATCCTGAGCTTAACGAAAGAAATAGAGGTAGTAGGCACGGCATCGGACGGCGCTGAGGCTCTGGATATAGCAAAGCGCGAAAAACCGGATCTCGTATTGATGGATATTCGTATGCCGGGAGTGGACGGAGTAACCGGGACACGCCTCATTCGGGAACAACTGCCGGAAACGAAGGTGCTGATCTTGACCACCTTTAATGACAGCGATTTGATTTTCGATGCGTTAAACGAAGGGGCAAGCGGATATCTTCTAAAAGATATGCCGGCTGAAACGATCGTGCAAGCGATTATGACCGTTCAAGCGGGCGGCGTCGTATTGCCTCCCGATTTGACGGCGCAAGTGATTGCCGAATTGAAACGTTCGCGAATTGCCGAAGCGCATGGCGGGGGCGGGTCATCCAATAGCGGAAATACAATTCCGTCTCCGATTCCTATGCCGGAGGAATTAACGGATCGTGAAATGGAGGTTCTCAAGCAGCTCGGATATGGGCTGAGCAATCGTGAAATCGGAGAATTGCTGTATATTTCGGAAGGCACGGTAAAAAATCACGTATCCAATCTCATTACCAAGCTCGGGTTACGCGACCGAACCCAAGCGGCCATATTCGCCGTCCGGCACGGCATCACCACCTACGATACATGACTTTCAGCATAGTTGCATCCGAAGCGATCCGAAAGGGTCGCTTTTTTGCATGGTCAAAATCTCTCTTGCGATAGATGGAAGCGGCGGTCAAAGCAGGTAGACTGAACTCAACAGAACAAATAAACGAGGTGCTTACATTGTTACAAGTAGTTGATTTGAAAAAAAGCTTTGGAAATCGTGAAGTTGTGCGCGGTGTCACATTTACCGTAAACAAAGGGGAAGCGTTCGGATTATTGGGTCCGAACGGGGCCGGAAAATCGACGACCATCTCGATGATTTGCGGTTTGATTGAGAGCAGCGGCGGAGATATAACCGTAGGCGGCGTGTCGATTCGCAACAACCCGATGGAAGTGAAACGTAAAATCGGAGTTGTCCCGCAAGAGATCGCACTGTATCCTACGATCTCCGCAAGAGAGAACTTGTACTTCTGGGGCCGGATGTACGGTCTCAGCAGAGGGGAAGCAAAGAAACGTGCGGAAGAAGTATTAGAAATCGTAGGCTTAAAAGATCGAGCGAAAGAAAAAATCGAAAATTATTCCGGGGGCATGAAACGCCGCATTAATATCGGAGCAGCCCTCATGCATAAGCCGGAATTGCTCATTATGGATGAGCCTACCGTCGGAATCGATCCGCAATCCAGAAATCACATACTGGAAACCGTGAAAAAGCTCAACCAAGAAGGCATGACCGTGATTTATACGAGCCACTACATGGAGGAAGTCGAGTACTTATGCGAGCGCATTGCAATCGTTGATCAAGGCGAAGTCATTGCATCCGGTACGAAAACGGAGCTTTGCAATCGATTGGTAGGAGCAACCTCCATTCAAATGAAAGTCAATAATCCCAGTCAAGCAATGATCGATCAACTTGGAACGATTCCGAAGGTGCGAGGCGTGAAAGCAGACGGCGAACAGATTACGATCTATGCCGCGGATGCGCGCCAAACGTTGGGCGATGCGGTAGCGCTCGTAATCCAATCCGGATTGCAAGTATTATCCGTCGATGTGCAGGAGCCGAACCTGGAATCCGTGTTTCTGCAATTAACCGGTCGCACGCTAAGAGACTAAGGAGGAGTCAATCATGAAAGTATGGATTATTGCATGGAAAGATATAAAGATACGATTGAAGGACCGCAAAGGAGTCGCACTCTTTTTATTGCTGCCGATTCTGCTTACAGCGATTTTAGGCACGGCGCTGAAAGGAGTGCTCGACGATGACACGAATTCCATGCCGAAGATGACGATTGCGGTATACAATGCCGATTCGGGAGAACTGGGCGCTCGCCTGATTGAAGATGTGCTTCAGAATGAAAGATTAGTTTCGCATATTACGATCCATTCTTTGACAAGCAAGGAAGAAGTGGAATCGCAAATGATAGACGGTAAAGATGATGTCGGATTGATCATCCCTCAAGATTTTAGCCGTAAAGTTCAGGCGGCGGAGTCCGCTCGACTGGAGGTATTGCAAGATCAAGGAAAACCGATGATTTCTCAAATGGTCCGCTCGATTGTAACGTCATATGCAGATCGTGCGGGAACCGCAGCTTTAGCTGCCAAGGAAGTCATGACTCAGTTGAGCCAATCGATGCAAACACCAGTCACGGCTTCCACGGCGGAAGAAGTGCTTGCTCAAATAGCCGATCAAGCGCTTGGTGAACATACGTTCGTCGCAGATCAGCCGATCGGAAAAAAGGCAGTTTCCAGCATGCAGTACTATGCCGCCGCCATGCTGGCCATGTTCCTGCTATATAATGCAACCGTCGGAGCCAAGATGATCGTCAATGAACGATCGATTGAGACGTTGGCGCGGTTAATGAACACGCCGACAAGCAAAACGAGCATCATCCTTGGGAAATATGTCGGAACACTTTCTTTCTCCATTATTCAGCTGTTGATCTTTATGGGTGTCACGTATGCCGTATTTGGAGTCGACTGGGGAGACAATGTGCTGCAAAGCATTGTGATCGGATTGATGTATGCCGTTGCAGTATCCGGTTTATCGATGATGATCGCGGCCATGATCGCAAACGAGCAAACGATCGAAACGATCTCGGGGCTTGGCGTACAGATTCTCGCTGCACTCGGCGGTTCCATGGTACCGATCGCGGTTTTCCCGGATTTCATGCGAAAAATCGCGCATATCACACCGAATACTTGGGCGTTAAACGGCTTTATCGACATTATGAGCGGTACTACTTGGCAAGCTTTGCTGCTGCCGATGATCGTACTGCTAACAATAGGAACCGGATCGTTGCTCATTGGAACGTTGCGTTTACGTTATCGATAGGAGGAAAATACCATGGGACGTATTTGGTCCATTAGTATATTTGAAATCGCACGTGTGTATCAAAAGCCTTCATCTTATGTACTTATGTTCGTAATGCCGCTTCTCTTCACATTATTATTTGCCGGGGTAGGCGGCACTACAGACGCGGATAAGTTCAAAATCGCCTTGGTCGATCATGATCGAACGGCCGTCTCTCAGGAGCTCGCGGAGAAAATCAGCCAAGGCGAATTGTTGGAAATCAAATTAGTCGAACAAAGCGAGGCAGAAAAACAACTGCGCAGCAAAAGCATCTCGGGAGCGATCACGATTCCATCGGGATTTGCCGAGCAGCTTATCAACGGCGAGAAATCGGAAGTCACTTTCCGCCATGGGCCGGATGTAAGTGCGGCGGGTTCCATTCGTCAGATAATCGACGATGCAATGGTACAAATATCGATGAAAGTAAAAGCCGCCCAGTTGGTGAATCCAACCGGCAATGAATCGGAATGGATGACGAGCTATCAACATATGTCTGCCGCATTAGCGGCAAATGTCATCACGGTCGACGCTAAGAATATTTCTAAGGGCAATTCGTTGAACCGGTCCAACAATCAATCCGAAAGATTGGTAGGATTTATCATTTTGTTCCTAATGATCACATTGACCATCGTCACGGGAAAAATGTTAGAAGCTAGAAAAATCGGCGTATGGTACAGGCTGCTCTCTACTCCATCATCGCGATTTAACATCATGGGCGGCTATATGCTTTCCTTTTTCTTAATCGGATGGTTGCAGTTCGCCATATTAATGGCAGCTTCTCACTTTATTTTCGGAACCGTATGGGGCAATCTATTGGCTCAGTTCTGCTTAGTGTCTTCGCTGTTGTTGTGTGCAATCGGACTTGGATTAATGGTAGCGGGTTTCGTTAAAACGGCTGAGCAGCAAATGCTGTTCGGAATCATCATTATTTCCCCGACGTGTATGCTCGGCGGCGTCTATTGGCCGATCGAGCTGGTGCCTGAATTCATGCAAAAAATCGCTCTTTTCGTACCTCAGTATTGGGCGATGGAAGGCTTTAAAACGGTAATGTCGCATGGCGGAACGCTGCTTGATGTACTTGGATCCGTCGGGATTTTACTCGGATTTGCAGCGATTTTTATGGCTGTGGGCATTTCTAGAGTGCGTTATGAGTAATATTCCTGTGAATGGCCGGCGTATAAAATAAACACCGCAACCCATACTACATTCTGAATGAATTTTCTGGAAAAGGGGTAGTGGTTCGTGTGAAAGTCATATTTGCCGGTTTGCTTTGCTTAACGTTCTTGATCAGCCCGCAGTGGGCGGCGGCGGCAGAGGGGACCGATTGCAATACGATCGAGAAAATCTTTCAAGCCGGAGTGAACCGGTCAGACGGCGTGTGCAAAGCGGAAATCGTCAGAAAAAACCTAAACGTGACGCTTATGGGGCTAAAGCTTTCCCCCGAAATGATGGGTCTGACCTTTACCGCCGTCTTTGAGCAAACAGGTAAAAATACGGCGGTCGTAGGGGAGTTCGCTTTATTGGAGGAGGAAGTGAATCCCGTCATTCGGGCATTGCAGGCCGGAGGCTTGAAAGTATCGGCGCTGCACAACCATATGATTGAAGAGACGCCGCGTATTCTATACGTTCATTTTGAAGGAATCGGCAATTTAGGGCAGCTGGCCGTAGCGGTAAAAACCGCGATCGATACGACCCGTAAATAAGCGAAGAGACTTCCGCCGTTTGTGGCGGAAGTCCTTCGGTAAAGAAGAATGGGCCTTACGAAATAATAAATAGGACTTTCGAAATAAATTGTTGCAAATTTGTGAACGCCGTACATATAATTGGAATGTCTTCACATTACTCCATTTGGGAGGTATTTTGTATGGCTGCCCGATTTTTGAAGATTGCGGCTGTTTACTTCAGTGTAGGCGTTTTGCTTGGGATGACGATGGGAATTATTCACGACTTTCGGCTCACTTCGGTTCATGCGCACATTAATCTGTTAGGCTGGGTATCGATGGCTTTATTCGGCCTCATCTATCATTTCTACCCTAGCGCCGCCGAGACGAAACTGGCAAAGACGCACTTCTGGTTACATAATATCGGGGTGCCCGTTATGCAAGGCTCCATTGCACTGCAGCTTACCGTAAGCGAGGCGTTCCTGCCGGTAACGATCGTCAGCTCGCTCGGCGTAGTCGTCGGCGTTCTGTTGTTCACGGTGAACCTGTTTAAGTTCGTCGGAGCGAATACAGCGGCTTCCGCCGGACAATCCAAGAGCAATATGAAAGCGTAAGGGCTGGAAAATAATAAAGACCGGATAGATCGACTCTATCCGGTCTTTCCTTATGTTACGGAAGGACGTTGCCTGCCGCGCGGTAAATTTCGTACCACTCTTCGCGCGTCAGGTAAATGTCGCTGGCCTTGATGCAATCCGTAAGCCGCTCGATATTCATCGTGCCGATGACCGGCTGCATCTTCGCCGGGTGGCGCAGCAGCCAAGCGACGGCGATCGTCGTATTGCTTACGGAATACTTCGCTGCGATTTCATCGATTTTTTTGTTCAGCTCGGGGAATTTCTCGTTTCCGAGGAATACGCCTTCGAAGAACCCGTATTGGAAAGGCGACCAAGGCTGAATCGTAATGTCGTTCAACCTGCAGAAATCAAGCACGCTGCCGTCACGGTTTACCGCGGCGGCATTTTCCATATTCACGTTAATGCCGCTGGAAATCATCGTAGCGTTAGTGATGCTGAGCTGCAGCTGGTTGGCGACGATCGGCTGCTTCACGAACTTCTTCAGCAGCTGGATTTGCATCGGGTTTTGGTTGGAAACGCCGAAGTGACGCACCTTGCCCGAGCTCTCAAGCTGATCGAACGCTTCGGCTACCTCTTCCGGTTCGACCAGGGCATCCGGACGGTGCAGCAGCAGAACGTCCAAATAATCGGTCTTGAGTCTCTTTAAGATACCGTCTACCGAGTTCAAAATATGTTCTTTGGAGAAATCGAACATGCCTTTGCGAATGCCGCACTTGGACTGCAGAACGATCTTTTCGCGAATATCGTCGTTCATATGAATCGCGTCCGAGAAAATTTCCTCGCACGTTCCTCCGCCGTAAATATCCGCATGGTCGAAGAAGTTTGCGCCGAGCTCCAGCGACGTTTGCACGAAGCGCTCCGCTTCGGACTTATTCAACGAATTGATGCGCATACAGCCTACGGCTACAACAGGAACCTCAAGATTGCTGGTGCCGAGCTTAATAGTTTTCATCGTATCGCCTCCCGCTACGAATTTATAATTATTTCACTTCGACCATCCAGCCGAACGGATCCGGAATCGATCCCTTCTGAATGCCGGTCAAAGTATCATAAAGCTTCTGGGAAAGCTCGCCGGTTTGGCCGTTGTTGACGACGAGCTTGTTGCCGTGCCAGTTCAGCTCGCCGATCGGCGAAATGACGGCAGCCGTGCCGGTTCCGAAGGCTTCCTCAAGCGTGCCGTTCTTGTCGGCCTCGTAAAGCTCCTCGATCGAAATCGTTCTTTCCTCGACCGGGACGTTCCACGAGCGCAGCATCTGAATGACGGAATCGCGCGTAATCCCTTCGAGAATGCTTCCGTTCAGCGCCGGAGTATGAACCGTTCCGTTCATTTTGAAGAAGACGTTCATGCTGCCGACCTCTTCGATATATTTCCGGTGTACGCCGTCCAGCCAAAGCACTTGGGAGTATCCGCCTTCCGAAGCAACTTCCTGTGCCTTTAATCCGGCTGCATAGTTGCCGGCCGTCTTGGCTTCGCCGACGCCGCCTTTCACCGCGCGCACGTATTCCGATTCGACGTGAATTTTGACCGGTTTCACGCCTTCCGCGTAATAAGCGCCGACCGGGGACATGATAATCATAAACATATATTGGGTGGAAGGGGCAACTCCAAGCGCAGGCTGAGTCGCAATGACGAAAGGCCGGACGTACAGCGAGGTGCCGGGCTCCGTCGGAATCCAGTCTTGATCGACGGCAATTAATTGCTTCAACGCTTCAAGAGCAAGCTCCTCGTCGATCGGCGGAATGCTTAAACGGTCGTTGGAGCGATTCAGTCTTTTGAAGTTTTTTTGCGGTCTGAAGAGCAGCGTCCGTCCGTCTTCAGTCTTGTAAGCCTTCAATCCCTCGAAGATGGTTTGGCCGTAGTGGAACACTTTGGCCGCCGGGTCGAGCGAGATCGGCTGATAAGGTACAATGCGCGGGCTGTGCCAGCCTTGACCCGCATTGTAGTCGAGAATAAACATATGGTCGGTGTAGTAAATACCGAACCCGAGCTTGTCCTGTGCCGGTTTTTCTTTCTTGGCCTGAGTCAGTTGAATGTCAATTTGTCTCGTCATCCTCGTCGTCGCTCCTTAGCTATTAATAGTATTTAGGGTAAACCTTAAGCGTTGCTTAAGCAAGATAGTAATCGATGGTGCGGGTAAACTTTTTTTCTAAGACTCATCGTAACATAATCGAGCGCGATTTTCGAAAACCGGGCCGCACCTGCCGTGACGTGAACATGGACAAAGCTAGCAGTACAATATAAATATATGACAAAGCCACGGGCGGAGGGACAGCATGCAAGCGCAAGATATTATGATTCGTCAGGTGCATAAGGTGAAGGAAAGCGATACGGTGCGGAGCGTTATCGAGAAATTTATCGAGCATCGAATCGGCGGGCTGCCGGTAGTGAACGAGCGGAACGAAATCGTCGGCTACATCAGCGACGGAGATATTATGCAGTATATCGGGAAGCATGAGGATCGAATCATCGACGCCATATATTTCGTCAACGTCATAAAAGTGGATGACGTGGTGTATGAAGAACGAGTGCGAAGAGTGCTCGATCTCAACGTTATGGCGCTTGCAACCAAGAAGGTGATTAAAGTTTCGTGGGACGAGGACATTGAGAATATTGCGGCGATTTTGGGGAAAAAGCGAATCAAGAAAATTCCCGTGGAGCGCGGCGGCGTACTGATCGGAATCATTAGCCGCGGGGATGTCATTCGCCATTCGTTCAAGTCATTAATATAGAAGTGTAGGCTGCCGGAGGTTCGTCCTTTAGGCGGCCTTTTCTAAAATAACCCATACCCGCCTTATATATCGCCGAGAAACGGCCGACCGTCAGAGGACGGAACAGCCGTTTCTTCTTGTTCCGAGCATAAATTGCGGTATTCCGCATTTTTTTGCGCGATAAGTGCCGGGGGATTCATTATAATGGACAGTAAATAAGGTTTAAGAGACGCCCGCCTCTAAGGGCTGAAAAACGAGGAGAAGCCGATATGGAATTTAAATTGGCGGCCGACAAGGAAGAGATGTTTCGGATTATTGCCGAGAATACGATGGATGCGATTATTGTTGTCGGCAACGATGCGGTTGTGCAGTACGTATCCCCTTCGATTAAGGAAATGATAGGCTTTACCCCAGAGCAATATCTCGGGATGGACGCATTCGAAGTCATCCACCCGGAGGATCGGGAACTCGTCCGGCTGTCTCATACGAATGCAGTGAGAACGAAGCTGCCGGTAGACATCGAGTACAGGGTTAGCCATGCGGAGGGCCATACGCTGTATGCGGAAGCGCGGGTGAAGCCCGTGCTGGATGACGACGGCGCCGTCAAATATGTCGTCGCCGTCGTCAGAGATGTCACGAAGCGGAAACAGGCGGAGCAGCTGCTGGAAGGCATATTGGAAAATGTGAACGCGGCGGTCATGTCTACAGACAAAGATTTTACCCACTTGACGTACGCCTCCGACAGCCTAGCCAGGATGGCTAGAATGCCGAAGCAGGACATTATCAAAAAGCCGATTCTAATGCATACTTACATGCATCCGGATGATGACGCCCATCTGATGTACGATGTAAAGAGCCAGCTGGATCAGGGCATCTCCGTTACTACCAACTTTCGGGTTATGGTTCCGGGAGAAGAGACCCGGTGGGTGAAGCTGACGGTAAGCCCATACCTGAACCAGTACGGCGAGATCGAGCGGGTCGACGGCATTATGATGGACGAAACCGAGAAGAAGCTCGCCGAAATCGCGCTCGAAAAGAGCGAACAGCGGTATAAGTCGCTCTTCGAGAATAACTTGGACGGCGTGTTCTCGATCGATTTGAACGGATATTTCGTCAATGCGAACCGGGCCTTCGAGAGGATTACCGGGATTCAATTCGACAAGCTGCCCGACCGCTGCTTTATGGGGCTCATATTCGATGAGGATCAATTCACGGTCAACGAGGCGCTGTATTACGTCACGCAGCGGAAAGAGCCGCGGGACGTCGAATGCCGGATCGTCCGGCCCGAGCTGGGAGAGCGGATCATGCACATCACGCTCGTCCCGATCTTTCTGTCGGGCGGACTGATCGGCGTGCACGGCATCGTGAAGGATATTACAGAGCGTAAACGTGAGGAACGGGAGCTGATTCAGAGCGAGGAACGGTACAAAGCGCTGCAGCAAAGCTTGAACCGGTTCTCGAACGACCTTGCGAACGTCATGAAGGTATCGGAGCTTGAAAACCGTCTGATCGACGAAGTAAAGACGGTACTGCAGGTGTCGGACGCGTCCATCGAAGAAGTGCCGAGAGGACAGGAGCATACCTTGACGGACGCGAACCAAATTTGGATCAAAATCGGCGAGAAGCAGCAGCCCGTTTATTTGCGGATCGGAATGGACGGGCACCGGCCGTTCATGAAGGTTGAGGAAGAGTGGCTGGAAACGGCCGTGCATTACGTTACGATTTTGTACGATAACCTCCACTTCATTGAGGATTTGATGAAGCGGCTGGAGGACACGATCAGCAACAACGATACGCCGAAATGGATGCTGCGGCTGCTGTTCCAGCTTTCGGAGAAGGAGCGGGCGTCGCTTTCGAGCGATCTGCACGATTCCGTGCTGCAGGATTTGATCATTTGGTACCGCAAGCTGGAGTCGCTGCGCTCGAACGCTGCGGCGTCGATCGATAAAGGCTTGAAGGCGGAGCTGCTGCAGATCGAAGAAGGGATATTGGATGCCATCCATCAGATCCGCATTACGTGCAACGAGCTTCGGCCGCCGTTTTTGCTCAAGATGGGACTTGTCGAGTCGTTAAAAAGCTTATTTTCTTATTCCCGCATGTTTGCCAATTACGAAATCGAATTTTCCGCCGAGCAGCTGGATATTGCGCTGAATGAGGAGCAAATTCTCGGGATGTACCGGATCGTGCAAGAGCTGCTCAACAATGCGTCGAAGCATTCGAAGGCAAGCAAGGTCGCGATGACGCTGGAAGGTACGGACGATCATATCCGGTTTTCTTATTCGGACGACGGGGTGGGGATCGATTTGTCCGCCTTCGAGAACTCGTTTCAGCATATGGGCATTGCGGGAATCGAGAAGAGGGTTCAGAGCCTGGAAGGGGAGATGGCTTTGAAATCCGCTCCGGGGCAAGGGTTTCATGTGAGCATTTATCTCCCGACAAAAACGCAGGTCAAGGGTGAACGCTATGGAAATTTTATTGGTTGACGATCACAGGTCGGTAGTGGAAGGGACGAAGATGCTGATCGAGTCCGAGCCGGACATGAGCGTCACGATCGAGACGGATGTGTATTTAGTAACGGACTTGGTGCGCCTCAAAAAATTCGACGTCGTCCTGTTCGATTTGTATATGCCGAATATGAACGGGGCGGATTTGACGCGCAAGGTGCTCGAATACGTTCCCGACGCCGTCATACTCATTTATTCGGGCTTTGAAATCGCGCCGCACTTCAACCTGCTGATGGAATCCGGCGTCTCCGGCTTTATTGCCAAGACGTCCACGCGCGAGCAGCTGATTCAAGCGATCCGCTGCGCCGCGAGGAAGGAGGCGGTCGTGCCGATGTCGCTTCTGAAGCAATTGAGGCGGCAGGAGATTGTCGTGCAAGGCGGAACGGATCAGGAAATTACGACGATTACAAGCGAAGAGGAGAAGCTGCTGCGCGAGCTGGCGAAGGGGAAGAGCAACAAGGAAATTTCCAAGACGCTCATGATCAGCCAGCGCTCGCTGGAGTACGGCTTGACCGAGCTGTTCCAGAAGCTGCACGCTTCCTCGAGGGTCGAGGTAATCAAGAAGGCGAAGCATTTAGGCATTCTCCCGACGGAGGATTTATATTGAGCGAGATTGAAGTTGAGGGCCGGCTGATGCCGGTCTTTTTTTTCTACGACGGCATGAATAACTAACAGGAATTTCCTGA
>NZ_JAQZSG010000056.1 GCF_028745515.1 Paenibacillus thermotolerans
CAAAGTTATTTAGCAAAAAGTGTTCAAAAGTACTTGACGGTTACAGCGCCATCCAATGGGACGAAACGAGTGCCTTTACAAACGGAGTAAACCCTGTGATTAATGGAATTACACTGCTATGGAGGAAGAACATTACCACTGCAATTCCAAAAGTAAATCCGAGTAACCCCCACGAAGGAGTCAGTCTCTTGGAAAAAGGAATCAATTCAATGAATAGAGCAACTAAAAATGTGAAAATGACTAATCCGTAAAACCAAAATACTGAGTTCGAATTAGCCACAGTGTACAAAAACTCGAACGGTTGTTACATAAGGGAAGTAATAACAATGCCGATACAGGCTATCAGAACACGCAATAGCTGTGGGTTCATTTTATATCCCCCTTTCTCAATATTTATTCCTGATAATTTCCCAGAGATTGGAAAGATGCACAAATCTGCCCCGGTTGTTCAATGAAATCAAACACAACCATTATAATCAACAATTCACTTTATCAGAGACTTTTCTTTAAGCCCGGATGTAACTGTATCGGATTTCAAAGACTTTTCCCCGAACTTTATAAGGTAAAAGATCCATACTCCCAAAACGACAAGCGCCAAAACAAAGTAAATATTACTGTACACATAGGAGTCCGGGAACGCATAGAACGGATTCAATCGAAACGCCGCACCTTGATCCACGATTTTTCCGAAGACGCTTGCAGATACTGCCCCCGCTAAAAAATTCAACATCGATAACAGTCCCATGCCGACTCCTGTCTGCTCTTTCGGCAGCGTTCCGGAGATCGTGTTGGATAAAGCAATTTGAAGGAACGTTTGTCCGACATTGCCGAAAATCAGAAAGACGGCAACGATCGCCGGAAGTATACCCGCAAACAAAGACATCAAGGTAAAACAAATGAAAAGCAAGCCGCTGGCGATCGTGAACAGCGTCGCATTTCCCTTTTTATCCGCCAGCTTCCCTGCTTTTCGTCCCAGAAATGCGGAGACGGCCGCTCCGGGCACCATCGCAAAGCCAATGAGCCCGGGTGAAAGCTTATGAACATCGGCTAACAGCTGTGGCGTTAGGAATGGCAGGGCAAACGAAACACTGACGAGCAAAATCGCAATTACAAGACCGAACGAATAATTTCGATTGCCGAACAATTTCGGATTTACGAACGGCGATGCCGCTTTGCGAATGCGAAGAACGAATAAGAGCAAAGCAACCGCGCTAATTGCGGCGGGAAGCCAATCCTCGAACGTAACGGCGAGCAGCAAACAAGCTACGGTGACTGCCAGTAATCCGCCGCCGATCAGGTCAAGCTTTTCGCCCTTCCCCTGCTCATCGCCAAGATATTTGCGGAATAACGGCAATGTAAACAGAAGCAAGAGCGGAAGGCAGAACAGCCACCGCCAATGAGCGAAGCTGACGAGCATTGCGGACACGACCGGACCGACCGCACTGCCGATCGCGAGTCCTGTTGCCGTAGTGCCGAGCGCCCATCCCCGGTTTTCCGCAGGGAAGTATCGGATCGGGACGATCATCGCCGTTGCGGGAATGACCGCCGCACCGCATGCTTGCAAGATTCTTCCTAAGAGAACCATCCAGTAGCCTTGGGAAGCCAGTCCGATGAAAGAGCCGAAACAGAAAAAGATGATTCCGAACGTCAGTAAGTTCTTCAATTTATACAGATCGGCTAATTTGCCGTACACGGCGGAACCGATCGCATAGATGAGAAAGTAGATCGCCGACACCCAGCTCACTTGCGAGTAAGAAAGCCGGAACTCTTCGCTCATGCTCGGCAGCACAATATTGAACATCGTCGCGCTCATGGAAGAAACAATCATGGTGAATGCGAGGACATATAACAGCTTTTCCGATTTCATTCCAAGTCACCCTTTCTTTTGGTTACGGATTATTTTACAATCCTAAATAAATAATAAAAAATATATCTTTTTCTATGTAATCATAAACTGAAAGTTATGAATCGAAGGTGATGACTATTGGAACTGCTGCAGTTGCAATATTTTCTAACGACCGCCAAATTGGAACACATGACTAAGGCTGCTGAACAGCTCCATATCACGCAGCCTGCGCTCAGCAAGATGATTTCCAGACTGGAGGAAGACGTAGGGGTTCCGCTGTTCGATCGAACGAACCGGCAAATTCGTCTTAACAGCTACGGTAAAGTGTTTCTTGCCAAAGTGGAAGCTTCTTTGTCTTTGCTGGAAGAAGGGCGAAAAGAAGTGAAGGATATGGCGGGATTGGAACGGGGAACGGTCAGCATCGCAACGAACGCTTTAAGCCGCCTTTCACCGGCTATAGCTGTATTTCGCGAACGGTATCCGGATGTGAGCTTCCGCATCAACCAGATTGCTCCGGCCAAGACGGGCAGCATTGCGGAGCTTTTGGAACAGGGCGGCGCAGATCTTGGTTTCGGTCCGACGTCTTTTCAGAAGCCGGGTATTCGCGAATTGCCCGTTCTTCAGACAGAGGTTTTTCTTGCCGTTCCGCGAGGCCATCGGTATGAAGCGCAGAGCAGCATTACTTTGGAGCAAGTGGCCGACGACGCGTTCATCGAATACAAGATCGGCCACCCGTTTCGCCAAGTCAACGACGAGATTAGCCGAAAAGCGGGTATCAAGCGGAACATCGTTTGTGAAGTGGAAGAGCCGGCCGCACTGGGCAATCTGGTGCAGGCCGGATTAGGGGTCGCTTTTGTTCCAAGCTGCAAAGGCGATGAAGCGCCGCAGTATACGCTGCTAAGCATCGCCGGTGCGGATAACAAACGCGCTTTTTCCGTATCGTGGTATGAAGCTCGATATTTATCAAAAGCCGCGCGGCAGTTTCAACGTTTCCTCGTCGATTATTTCGCAAATAAGTGAATTGTGCGGCAGTCGTTCGAACATTTATACGGAAGTCACGGTAACCTTTGCGTGATCGGAAACGTCAAAGAAATACACATGCGAAAGAGGTGGGCGCCGTGAAATATGGAAGCGGAGCTGCAAATGTTTGGGCGACGATAACCGCGTCGAAACGTAAAACGGAAACGTTCCTGATCGGCATTGACGGGTGCGGAGGCTCGGGAAAAAGCACCTTTGCGGAGGAGCTGCGCCGGCAAAGCCCCGAGACGGTGACTGTGATTCACATGGACGATTTCTATAAACCCTCTGAGCAAAGGGGGACCGCCGGCGGAAACGAAGCGGAAGCGGGCGGAAATTTCGATTGG
The DNA here is from genome assembly GCF_028745515.1 of Paenibacillus thermotolerans. Lineage (GTDB taxonomy): Bacteria > Bacillota > Bacilli > Paenibacillales > YIM-B00363 > Paenibacillus_AE > Paenibacillus_AE thermotolerans. The sequence continues at coordinate 3,211 of NZ_JAQZSG010000056.1, forward strand.
CGGCGGCTGCTCGCTCAGGTCATCGAACCGCTTCGCCGAAACGAGACGAGTCGTTACCAGCGTTACGACTGGGAGACGGACCGGCTTGCCGAGTGGCGCGAGGTGCCGCCCGGCGGCATCGTAATCGTCGAAGGGGTTACATCGCTCCGCAGGGAGCTTCGCGATTATTACGACTACACGGTCTGGGTGGACACCCCGAGAACCGTTCGCCTGCAGCGGGGCATCGAACGAGACGGTGAGCGTCAACGCGTCGTCTGGGAGGAGCAATGGATGCCCGCGGAAGACCGGTACGTCGCCGAGCATCGGCCGGGTGAATATGCGAGCGTCGTAATCGAGGGAGAAACGAAGAGCCCCGGCGGACGGAGTGGAAGATTCCCGCTCCTGCTTGCTGCAGCGATCGTTTCCGCGCTCACGTTTCCGCTCATCCTCGCTTTGTTATTAAGCGAGCTCGTTTCCTTCTCCAGCATGTATTTGTTTTTGCTTATATTCGGCGCACCCGCGTTTGTCGTCGGCGGCACGCTCGTATCGTACTTCTTGGAAGCATGGAAGGATCAGGTCCCGAAGGTCGGCAGCCGGGCTCGTTACGCCGTCTCGCTTGCCGCATACGCAGCCGGCGGAGCGGCCGTTATGGTCTTATATATTTCGTTCGTGCTGAGGCGATTGGAAGTCAATCCGTTCGACTACCTGGTTTGGGTAGGCGCGGCAGCGGGTTTATATCATTACCACGTGCTGCTGCTGCTCCGGAAGGTGAGAGAAAGCATATGAAACGGTCCCAAGGGAAGCCTTGGGGCTTTTTGCTTTAAGAGTAAGGGAAAAAGGTAAAATTTCACGCTTTACGCCGCTGTAAACATGCTATGATGGTATGGCAGACAACCATGGCGGAGGAAGACGTATGATTTGGAAAATGCTCGGCACCTACTACGCGAAGAAGAAAAACTATAGATTAGCCGAACGATTTTTATCGAGAGCCGAGCGGACGCTGTCTACGGCGGAGCATAAATCGATGCTGGCCGAGTCGCTTCATAACGTCGGGAAGTCGGAGGAGGCTTTGGCGTATTTGACCGAGGCGATCGCGCAGCATCCTTCGAACAGCTTTTTGTATGAGCGAAGAGCCCACATCTTAAGGGAAATGTACCGGGAAGAGGAAGCGATCGCCGATTTGGACGAAGCGATTCGAATGAACCCCGACAATTACTTGAACTGGTATACCCGCGGGCTCGCATATAAAGATCTGGGCAAGTACGAGGAAGCGATCCGGGATTTGCATGAATCGATAAAAAGGGAACCTCAAAGCACCGTCATTTCAACTTACTATGAGCTGGCAATGACTTATTACGAACACGGCCTGTACGAAGAGGCGGAGCAATATTTGCAAAAGACGATAAACACGCCGAAAACGATCCCCGAATACTATCACACGCTGGCAAGGACGCTCGATGCGCTGGGCAGGACGAACGAAGCGGTCGAGGCGCTGCAGAAGGGAATCGGGCTGCTCGATTTTTACGAAGCGAAGCCTGATAAAGGCTATGCGCTGTTTGCGGCGACGACCAATTACAGCTACGGCGCGTTTGTGACGTTTCAGAAAATTATCGCCGCCAATCACTCGTTTCGTCCGCTGCTTTCGGAGCTGTATGTGAAATTGAACGATTACGAGCAAGCGGCGAACGCTTTAACCCAAGCGGTCGAGCTGTATCCGGAAGCTTCAGGGCTCTATGTCAAAAGAGGCAGGCTTTATTTGGAATGGGAAAGATTAGAGCCGGCGCTGAACGATTTTGACCGAGCGATTCGGCTAAGCCCGACGGACAATGACGGCTATTTGGGAAAGGTGCGGGCATACCGGCAAGCAGGCCTGGAGGAAAAGGCGCTCGAAGTGTTTCAGGAGCTTTATAAGACAAATCCGACTACACTCGCTTGCTACTGGCTGTCGGACAGCTATTATCGGTTGGGAAGAATGGAAGAGGCGCTGCAAATCAACGATGAGCTGCTCAAGCTCGAAGACGACGATCATATGAACTTCATGCAGCAGGGGGAAATTATGCTTCAACTGGACCGGCTCCCCGAAGCGGAGAAAGCGTTCTCGCGAGCGATGGAGCTGCATGATCATGCCGAGGCCAGAAGCAGGAAGGGCTACGTTCATTATTTGCAGGGCAGGTACGAGGAGGCGCTGCTTGAGATGAGCGCAGCGGCGCAGCTGGAACCGGAGCTGCGGCAGGACCCTTCCTACCTCGTGGGGACCGGTCACATTTATAAAGCGCTTAAGGAATGGGAGCTTGCAATCGGCGAATTTACGAAAGCGATCGAACTGCAGCCGGATTACTTTCGCTATCTGGAATACAGGGCGCAATGCTATTTGGACACGGAAAGGTATGAGCAAGCCGTTCAAGATTATACGCGCGCGATTGCTCTGGAGCCGGGCTATCCGGCGCTCTATCACGCCAGGGGATATGCCTATTACGTATTGGAGGATTACGAACGAGCCAAGTCGGACGCGCAGACGTATATAAAGCACGAGCCGTCTTCGCCGCTGGGGTATTACAATTTGGGCAAGGTCGAATATGAAAACATGGAGAGCGAATCCGCCATGGAGTATTTCGATCAGGCGATTCGGCTGGATCCGAGCCATGCGCCGAGCTACCTGCATAAAGCTTATATTTATTTTAACCGGTATGAGCTGGAGGAGTGCAGGGAGCATATCGTGCTGTGGGCGCTTTATTTAGGGAACGAAATGCCGCAGCAGGACAAAGAGGACGCGATTCGTTCGCTGGACGGGTTTGACGATACCGTTCTTGAAGAAGCGGTCGAGCGGCTGCGGACGATGTACGGACACACGGTTTATTTATCTTAAAGCGGCGTTAGGGCTAATTTCCTAAATATTTTACAGATTTCGATTGAAAACGACAAAATACCACAGTATAATAGAGCCAATATTTGCTAGAGTTATGGAATAGTAGTATTTTTGTATGAAGTGCTTCATGAATTGAAAAGGGCAAACCTGGTCGAAAGTCAGGGACGCAAAGCCACGGGCCTAATCCATTAGTCGCATGTTGTTAGTAGACTGTGTCAAATGGGATGGCAGCCGGGTTGCCGGTTTAGGGGGCATTTTTTTGTTGTCAAAAATGGGGGAGATGTCGTCATGAAAAAAGTCATCGCAATCGTTCTCGCATCCTTACTATTCGCAGGAGTTGCCAGCGCTTCGAGCTTATGGGGCACTTATAAGGGCAACAACATTATCAGGCTTACGGTCGACGGCGCGCCCGTTAAAGTATCCGACGTCCCTGTCATCAGCTATCAAGGCCGGACGATGGTTCCGATCTACCTTTTGAAGGAGGCCGGCATAAACTACACGTGGGATCAAAAAAATCAGACGGTGGATGTTGTAAAGCAAATCCCGCAGCCGCAGGAAACGGCGAAGCCGCTAGATGTCGCTCAGTTGATCAAGGATGTCGAGCGGCTAGGCGGATACGCGATCGTAATGGGAACAAACGACGAAGGCACGTTTGCCGCCTTAACCTATGAGCAGAAACGCGGATTCGATGCCGATTGGAGCAGCCTTGTCAAAATTTTCGCGGTTCTCGACCGTCTGGATCTCATCAATTATATAGTCATTTATGAAGACGAGAATGAGAAGGAATTAGGGAAAATTTGGCTCGAAGATAAAGTTTTGGAGGAATATGCGCTTGGTAAATTGACCGAGCAGCAATTGCGCGAACAGGCGTACATGGAAGGCAAAATCGTACAAAAGCCTTTATCGGTTAAAGAAATAGCGAAGCTGAGAGACCGTGTCGGGTACGTCGAGACGTATGACGAAGCCGGTAAAATCGTAAGCACTGGCTCCGGCTTCATGATCGAGGACGGGCTGTTCATTACGAACTTTCATGTGATGGAAGGGGCTATCGGGCTTCGCGCCAAAATCGACGGACGGCATTACGATAACGAAGGATGGTATTTGTTTGAAAATCCGGACAGCGACTTATTCGGACTTGTTCTGTCGACAAGCTACAACAGCAACGGAGGCACGACCGGGGCGAAGCCTTCGAAATATTTGAAGACGGAAACGGAGCTTCCGGAAATCGGCGACAAGGTGTATGCCATCGGAAGCCCGCTCGGACTCGAAAATACGGTAACCGACGGAATCGTTTCGGGAATTCGCACGATCGACGGCATCGATTATATTCAGCATACGGCGATCATCGAGCCCGGCTCGAGCGGCGGGGTGCTTTTGGACGAATACGGCAATGTCCTCGGCGTAAACACATGGAAAGCGGAAAATTCGGATTTATATTTTGCGGTTCCGATCAAGTACGTTTATGAAGAGCTGGAGATGCTGGAGGACTAATGAAAAAATTATTCCTTACCGGATTTGTCTTTGCTTTATTGCTTGCCGCATTTTCCGGTACGGCTTTGGCAGGAACCGAAACGTACCGGCTCACGATTGACGGGAAACCGTTGAATTCCAAGCAAGCGCCGGTAAACCGGAACGGAAGCGTCATGGTTCCGCTGCGGCTCATCTTCGAATCGCTGGGAGCGAACGTCGAATATGAGCCGGACTCGAAAAAAATTACCGGGAAAAAGGGCGATCTGACGATCACGCTGCATGTCGGATCCGCAATCGCGACACGGAATGAAGAGACGGTTGCGCTGGCCCAGCCTCCGGTGTTCGTAAATAACAGCGTGTATGTGCCGGTTCGGTTTATTAGCGAAGCATTGGGAGCCGATACGGAGTGGCTTGCCGAAACCAAGACCGTCAATATCGTAACGGCGAAGATGGCGTTGACGGAGACGGTCAAGCTGCCGGTCATGAACGATAAGGGGATGCCGGTCGTACTCAAACATAGGGGCGATATCCGTTTAAAATGGTCGATGGAAGACGAGAGTCCTCACCAAATGTTCGAAGGATTCGCTGCAGGCGATAACGAGCTCATATTTTTCGGCTTCGACAAAACGATCGTCACCGACCGCGATGGAAACGTACTGAGGGAATCGCCTTACGGACAATCCAAGGAGACTCTCATCATCGCCTTCGCCGGGGAACATGGGTATAAGATCGGAGATCTCTTAGGGGAAAGTCTCTTCGAGTGGGAAATACCGGTATACAAGGACGCCAATATTTTTCCATGGTTTACGGATGCCGGCGAGCCTACGCTGGAAAAACTGTTCGTCGAAGCGATCGTGGATCGCGAGGATCGATTGATCATCTTGACCGATGACGGACTAGCCGCTTATAACACGGACGGGGAACGGCTGTGGGTACATCGGGAATGGCGGACGGAAGACGGAGTCGTTTCGGCCTTCGGACCATTCGGCGGGCTAGGTACGGACGCTTCAAATCATCTTTACATATCGTATGAGGACGGCTTTGTCATTCTGGATTCTGAAGGCAATACCTTGCTTGCACAGAAGGAACCGTTATTCCCGGCTGTGCTTGAAGACGGAACCTTGCTCACAAGCGACGGAACGTACCGGCTCTCTGACGGCAAGCTTCAGAAGACCGGCGCTTCGTATGTCGGCCGTATGGAGGAATACGCGGCTCCTTCAGAAAAAAATACGCTACGGCGCATCGATCCTGTAACCGGTAAAGTCGTTTGGGAGTATACGCTAAGCCAAACGGAAAGAAGCAGAGGATACAGCTTGTTTGAAAGCACGCTCACAGCGGACAAAGCGGGCAATGCGTATATTTCGACAACAGGCGGGACCGTCCATGGACTGGACAGCGAAGGCGCCTTACGCTTCATACTCGCAGTGGATAACAGAACGATTTCGTCTTCGCAAATTATTCCGTTGTCTTCAGAAGAATTCGTGATTGTGGACAATAACGGGATCATGTGCTTCGAGGTAATACCGCAAAACGAAGGAGCCTGAAATCAGGCTCCTTTTTTTACCCTCTCGACGCCGCATCCGCGTAAAAAATGACCGTATAAAACCTGGCCGTTTCCTCGCCCGTGTTCCTGTACGTGTGAGCGCGGTTCGCCGCAAAATGCATCGAGCTTCCTTCCTTCGCCGTATACGTTTCATCGCCGAAAGACAGCTCCAGCGCGCCCTTTTGAATAAAAATATATTCCTCCACCCCGTCGTTATGCGCCTCCGATGCGTGGGAGCAGCCGGGGTCGATCTCGACCAAATACGACTCGAATTTCGTTCTCGGGTTGTACGGGAACAGCGGAAACGCGCGGTAAGCGCCGTCCTCCTCCACGAAAGGCTCCAGCGTGTCCGCAGAGACGACCGTTACCTCCGACTCCGTATCCTCGATCAGCGTCGTGAACGAGATGCGGAGGCCGCTGACGATTCGCCATAACACGGAAATTGTCGGATTGGAATCGCCGCGCTCGATTTGGCCGAGCATCGCTTTGCTGACTCCCGTAAGCTCAGCCGCGCCGTCCAGGCTCAGTCCTCTCGATTTGCGAATGGCTTGCAGATTTTTGCCTACTTTCTTATGGATCGGTTCCATTTGCTCCATTTTCAATTCCGAACCCCTTTCTCATGCTCAGTATCATACCAAAAAAATGCGCATAACCACCAACAAAAAGTTTCGCGGCATGAAAAAGATGATGTACAATATAATAAACCAAACGTATAATATATTGTACATAAACATAATGCGATGGAAATAAGCGGGGCTGGGGAAAGGGTGTGCGACTACGATGAGCGAAACGGAAACGGCGGTTGCGGTGCCGATCGAGGAGCCGGCGCGCGGAGGGACGGGGAGAGCGGTGATGAAAGCGTTAATGAAGACGCATCGGGGTCCGGGCGCGATGTTCGCGGACGTTGCGGTTCCCACGATTCAGCCGGATGAAGTGCTGGTGCGCGTGAAGGCTGCGTCCATTTGCGGTACGGATTTGCATATTTACGATTGGGACGAGTGGGCGCAGCGGACGGTTCATACGCCGATCGTATTCGGGCATGAGTTTGCGGGCGTAGTGGAATGTGTCGGCGAAGACGTAAAGCATGTGAAAGCGGGCGATCATGTGTCCGCCGAAGGGCATATGGTATGCGGCGTTTGCCGGGCATGCCGAACGGGGAACGCGCACGTTTGCCCGAACACGCGAAGCTTCGGCATTACCGCGAACGGCTGCTTCGCCGAATTCGCGGTCGTGAAGGCGTCCAACGTCATTAAGAACGACCCGTCGGTGCCGCACGAAATCGCATGCCTGCAAGACCCGCTCGGCAATGCGGTGCATACGGTGCTGTCCGGGCCGGTCGTCGGCCGGACCGTTGCCGTCGTCGGCGTCGGCGCGATCGGCCTGATGGCGGTTGCGGTGGCGCGCGCTTGCGGCGCCGGAACGATCATCGCGGTCGACGTGAACGAGTACCGGCTTGAGATGGCGAAGCGGTTCGGAGCGGACGTATGCGTGAACTCGGCGCAAACCCCGATGGAAGAGGCGATTCGCGAAGCGACGGACGGTTTGGGCGCGGAGGCGGTGCTGGAGATGAGCGGCCATCCCGATGCGATTCGGGGAGCGTTCGCCTCGGCGGCGAACGCGGGACGCGTGGCGATGCTCGGCATCCCGACGAAGGATATTCCGGTCGATTTCGCGAAGGATATCATATTTAAAGGATTAACGGTGCACGGCATAACCGGACGCCGGATGTACGAGACGTGGGAGCAAATGAAAGGTTTGCTCGGAAGCGGGAGAGTCGATCTGTCGCAGCTCGTCACGCACCGGTTCCGATTGGAGCGGTTCGAGGAAGCGTTCGAGCTCGTTCGCTCCGGACGCTGCGGTAAAGTTGTGTTCACGGTTGGGGAATAGATCGTTCGTGCGAGTGAAATAAAAAGGGAGGTTTACAAGGTATGGCGGATTGGCGCGTGCTTGAGCGGGAACTTGAATTGCTGCGGCTGGATGGAAGATACCGCGAACTGACCGTTTGGGAGAGCGGCTCGGACAAATGGATGATGCTGAACGGGCGCCGTGTGCTGCAGCTGTCGTCCAACAATTATTTGGGACTGACGAATCACCCGGAGCTGAAGGCTGCGGCCGCAGCGGCGACCGAGAAGTACGGCGCCGGCAGCGGCAGCGTCCGGACGATTACCGGTACGCTGGATATTCACGACGAGCTGGAGCGGGAGCTTGCGGCGTTCAAAGGCACCGAAGCCGCGCTCGTGTTCCAGTCCGGGTATACGACGAATTTGGGCGTGCTGTCGTCGATTCTCGGGCCGGAGGACGTCGTCGTCAGCGATGAGCTGAACCACGCGTCCATCATCGACGGCATCCGGCTGACGAAAGCGTCGCGAAGAGTGTACCCGCATAAGGATATGGATGCGCTCGAGGCGGAGCTTCGCGAATGCGGGGGGTACCGCCAGCGGGTCGTCGTCACGGACGGAGTTTTCTCGATGGACGGCGACATTGCGCCGCTGCCGGATATCGTCGCGTTGTGCGAGAAATACGACGCGCTCGTATACGTCGACGACGCGCACGCCAGCGGCGTGCTGGGCAAGAGCGGGAAGGGATCGACGGATCATTTCGGACTGCACGGCCGCGTGCACGTGCAGGTCGGGACGCTGTCGAAGGCCGTCGGCGTTGTCGGAGGCTATGTTGCCGGGGCGCAGGCGCTGAAGAATTACTTGACGCACAAGGCGCGTTCGTTCCTGTTTTCCACCTCGGCGCCGCCGGCGGTTGCGGCGTCTTGCCTGGCAGCCGTGAAGGTGCTGAGGGGATCGTCCGAGCTGGTGGATCGGCTGTGGGACAATACGCGCTATTTCCGGGGGAAGGTGCAGTCGCTCGGCTTCGATACCGGCGCCTCCGAGACGCCGATCATCCCGATTATTTGCGGAACGCCCGAGCAGACGATGCGGTTTTCCGACGCGCTGCTGGAGGAGGGCGTCTTCGCCCAAGGAATCGTATATCCGACGGTTGCGATGGATAAAGGTCGCGTGCGCCTGATCGTCACGGCGATGCATACGCGGGAGGAGCTCGATTTCGCCGCGGATGCGCTCGTGAAGGCGGCGCGGAAGACCGGCATGGCATAAGGTGCTGACAAGTGGGGTTAGTCACAAAGTTTGGTGCTAAGTCGGTTGGTACGAGGGTGATCGGCGGGGTAGTAACAAAATTCAACTGTGCCAACGCCAAAGACCCCTTGCAAAAGGGGTCTTTGGCCTAAACTATCGTAAATCCGGTTCAAAACGGGATTCGTTGCGTACTAATTACGTAGTCGTGTTCGGCTGCCCAACGCACAAGGCCGTTCCAATAATTTTCACAAGCTGAAACGATCTTTGAAGGTTCTGATAACTCTCCAGACATAACCATTCGCACAACATTGTCGAATCCTTCCGGACGGTTAGGCAGTTCCAATGCCTCCGGTAAAACCATTGAACCGGTCGAGAAAAGCTTTTGGTTGTGTAACCCGACCAGCATAGCTCCGTATTGGGCAAACTCCATTGCCAAGTACGGCAAGTAGGTGTGTGGACCGTTGAGACTGATATTTCTCAATTTCCCGACAAACTCGTACATTTCTCCTACAAGGACTTCATTGATTGCAAGCCTGAAATCTTCCTTTGTCGGCGATTCGGCAGCTTCCTTTAATTTCTGGAAGAAGCCTGTGGGATCATACAGACGAAGTTGGGAAAAGAAAGGTCCGTGCGTCAGCGGCCATCTTCCTTCAACAGTACGGGCAGTTAAAAGGAGAATATCCGCAATGCGGACGTCCACTTCCGCTTTCCATGGCCCCGCAGACCATTCATAGCTAAAATCAACGGATTCGCTTGATTCGTTAAGTACGCAAAACATCTCAATGTCCGAGAAAGGGCCGTCCATACCTCTGGATATAGAACCATAGACACCAATGGCAAGTATTTTTTCTCCGTATGCCTCGTGTAATCTCGAAGCGATTTCACGGCAGGTCTGAAGTCGTTCGGATCGAGAAATTTGTACAGGTCCATTCATGTGCATTAGTGCGCATCTCCCTTTGATTTATTTAGGTGAAAAGAATAGTCACTAATGCATGGAATGGAGGAGCTCAAGCTTAACGGGGGACTTTTTTCGGATCCATCGGTTTTCCTCCCGGTTAATGATATTATTGTGAAGTCATTGGCGGATCAGGATTTTAACTCGGCAGCCCAACCGCCGAATTGGTAGGCGGAGAAAAATTTAGTTGTCTGCTGGAAGCCGGCTTCATAGAGCAATTCCTGTATTCTTTGCTCCGAAATGAGCGGCATCCTCAACACCCTTTGGACATCCTCGCTTTCCTCCGGATTTATTCCGTTACTTTGAAAGCGTGCTTTCCAAGCCTTAAATATTCGTTGAAACTCGATCGATTCCTTATCTCCATATAAACTGACAAGAATGAAGGGGGCGCCCGGCTTCAGACGATCCGCAATACTCTTTAATAAATTCAGTTTTGAACCGTCTCTCCTCCAGCCCCAACGACCAACATGTTCGACGCATCAATGGCTGATTGTTGTAAAAAAGTATCGGACATGGGAAATACTTCGTCATATGCCGGTAAAGCTAAACGGATGAATGAGTCATATTGTTGAGCGAACTCGGAATCGAAGTCTGGTTGTATGTTGTCCATATTCCAACCCCTTCCGCATATTCTTACTCCCATTATAACTGAGGAACGCAATTCGGTCTCAAATAAAATTTCACTAGAACACGTAAGATGTCGTCACAAACATGCCGTCTTCTTCGTGAAAAATCGGTGGCATCCAACTTCAATTCCGCTTTATTCGGCATTCGGATCGTGCCTTCCGTTTTCCACTTGCCGATGAATGGCCGCAGACGTTCCATCGCCGACCGGGCGGTCAACCGTTTGTCATCCATACGCCTCTCCCTTTCAGCGTCCCGGCCATATTTTTGCAAGAAAAGAGTCGACTTCTTGTCGTCCGTAATGTGGAAAGTTACAATCTTATATATGACTGACATTGAGGAGTGCGCTGATCTGATGAAATACGATTTTGACAAGATGATGAACCGAAAAAATACGTCCTCTCTGAAATGGGATCAGCTGACGTCGCTGTTCGGCGGGGAAGACGTGCTGCCGCTTTGGGTTGCCGACATGGATTTTCCGTGCGCGCAGCCGATTGTCGATGCGCTCGTAGCCCGCGCGAAAGAAGGAATTTACGGATATACGATCCGAACGGACGAGTGGACGAACGCGATTCGCGGCTGGTATGAACGGAGACACGGCTGGAGCATCGAGCCGGAATCGATTTTGATGAGCCCGAGCGTCGTCACATCGCTTGCGTTGTCCGTCGAATTGCTTTCGGAGCCGGGAGCCGGGGTAATCCTTCAGCCCCCAGTATACTATCCGTTCTATGATGTGATTAAATCGAACGGGCGCCAGGTGCTGAGAAGCCCTCTTCTGTTGGGCGATGACGGCAAGTACCGAATGGATTACGACAGCTTGGAGCGGTTGATGAAGGACGGCGCGAAGCTGATGCTGCTGTGCAATCCGCACAATCCGGGCGGGCGCGTTTGGACCCGCGAGGAGCTTGGGCGGCTGGCGGAGCTTGCGGTTCGTTACGGCGTTACCGTCGTATCCGACGAAATCCATTGCGACATCGTCTATGCTCCTTCGAAGCACGTGCCGTATGCGACAATCAGCGAAGAAGCAAAGCAGACGTCCGTTACGCTGCTGGCGGCTACGAAGACGTTCAATATCCCGGGCGTTCAATCGTCGCTCATCGTAGCGGCGAACGGGAAGCTTCGTACGAAGCTTTCGAATCGGATCAAGACGCTGTCGCTTCATATGCAAAACTTTTTCGCCCATTCCGCCACGATCGCCGCATTTAGCGAAGGGGATGACTGGCTGGATCAGCTGATTCCCTATTTGAAAGGCAATCTCGATGCGGCGGCGGCGTTCCTGGAAGAGCGTCTTCCGAGCGTTCGCCCGATCCGTCCGGAAGGAACTTATTTGCTTTGGGTCGATTGCCGTGCGTTGGGCCGGGATGTAGAAGGCTTGAAAAAGCTGATGTTCTCGGAAGCCAAGGTGGCGTTCAGCGAAGGCTCGGTATTCGGAGATCAAGAAGGGAGCGGGTATTTGCGCATAAACTGCGCTTGCCCTCGGCCGCTGCTGATGGAAGCTCTGGAGCGGTTCGCCGCCGCGGTCAACCGTTCCGGCGACAGTACACCGACATGATGATCGAATGCCGGCAGGTCTTCAAGACGTTCCGCACGGGCGGAACCGAGTATAAGGCGCTGAAGGGCATTGATCTGGATATCGCCGCCGGCGAGTTTGTCGCGATCGTCGGCAAATCGGGCAGCGGCAAATCGACGCTATTGAACATGATCGCGGGCATCGACCGTCCGACGAGCGGCGGCGTGAAGGTCGCCGGGACCGAATTAAGCACGCTCGGCGCAAGTGCGCTGGCACAGTGGCGGGGCAGGCAGCTCGGCGTTATTTTTCAGTTTTTTCAGCTGCTTCCGACGTTGAATTTGGTGGAAAACGTCATGCTTCCGATGGATTTTTGCCGGATGTGGGCGCCGAAGGAGCGCAAAAGCCGGGCGATGGAGCTGCTGGAGCGCGTCGGCATGGCCGATCACGCGTACAAGATGCCGTCCGCCGTATCGGGCGGCCAGCAGCAGCGCGTCGCCATCGCCAGAGCGCTCGCGAACGACCCGCCGATCATTATCGGCGACGAGCCTACCGGCAGTCTCGACTCCAAGACGGCGGACGCAGTGTTTCAGCTGTTTGAGGGGCTGGCCGAACAAGGCAAAACCGTCGTCATGGTTACCCACGACAACGATTTGGCGCATCGGGTGAAGCGCAGCGTCATCGTGGCCGACGGAGAAATCGTCGATCAGCACATCGTCCACGCGTTTCCGGGACTCGACGTGGATATGCTTACGGCGCTGCAGCAGCGCTTCCGCAAGGTGGTCGTAGAGCCGGGGGCGATATTGCTGCGGCAGGGCGACGAGGCGGATTACGCCTATGTCGTGACGAAGGGACAAGCGGAGGTGCTGGTGCGCCACCCGGCCGGCAACGATATAGTGGTCAACCGGATCGGTCCGGGGCAATATTTCGGAGAAATCGCGCTCGTGCGGGGCGGCGTGCGTACGGCGACGATCCGTGCAAGCGCGGGCGAGCCGCTTGAGGTGTACGCGCTGGATCGGGAATCGTTCGGCGATTTGCTGCTCCAATCCGCGCCAACAAGAGAAGAGATGGACCGGATCATCCGGCAGCGGCTCGGAGAACTGAACAGCCTGCAGGGAGAGGCGCGCCATGCTTAGCCCGCGCTGGCGGAAGATGCTCCGGGATTTATTTACGGATCCGGGCAGAACGCTGCTGGCCGTCATTTCCATCGCTATCGGCGTGGCCGGCGTAAGCCTTCTGGGACAAAGCTTGGAAACGCTGAACCTTGGCATGGCGGACAGCTATGAAGCGGCCGTGCCGTCCGATGCCGTCGTAATGACGGCGTCCGGCTTCGACGAATCGCTGCTGGAGGCAATCCGAAAGGCGGAAGGGGTCGCGTCGGCAGAAGGGCGGTTTCTGCTGAATGCGCGGCTCAGCGCCGTGGAGGAGTCTGCGGCCGAGGATTGGCGCGACGTGAATGTGGTTGCGATCGAACATTTTTCATTCATACATAACGACCGGCTGCTCCCGGAGAAAGGCGAATATCCGCCGCCGGCCGGGGAAGCGGTGCTGGAAGAGACGGCGCTGTCGTTCTACGGTCTGAGCGTCGGAACTAAGCTTTGGCTGAAGTTGCCGGACGGCAGCGTGAAGACGCTGCGCATTTCCGGGACGGTGCGGGATCCGGTTCGGGAAACCTCGACGCTGTCGGGCACAGGGTACGTTTATATTACGTTCGATACGTTGGAACAGTTAGGCTTACCGAGGCAGTTGAATACGTTGTCGTTTACGGTTGCCGATTCCGGCGAGGCGAAGGGCAAGGATCTCGATCGGGAAAAAAGGGAAATCGAGAAAGCGGCGGCTTCGGTTCGGAACGTACTGTATGAACATGAAGTGCCGGTGCTTGCCACGATCATTCCCGAGCCGGGGAAGCATTGGGGAGCGAACATCGTCGGCTCGATGACGTCGATCCTCCAAACGCTCGGAGCTTTGGCGCTGCTGCTCGGCACCACTTTAGTTGTGAACACGGTGCTCGCCATTCTCGGAGGACAGCTGCGCCAGGTCGGCGTCATGAAGGTGCTGGGGGCAAGACCTAAGGATTTGCTCTTCATGTACCTGTGCACCGTGCTCATGTTCGGTTTGCTGGCGATTGCCTTAGGGCTGCCGCTAGGCTTGATCGGCGCGAAATTCGTAACCGGCGCCTCGAATGTGCTGCTGGGCTTCGACAGCTCGGAGTACGGGTTCTCGCCGGACATTGTCGCCGCCGCTTTGTTTATCGGCATTTGCGTGCCGCTCGTTGCGGCGGCGCTGCCGATCCGGCGCGGCATCCGCATCGAGGTAAGGGAAGCGATCGCTCCGAGCGGCACCGGAGGCACCGACGGCTTCGGCGGGGGGCGAGTCGACCGGCTGCTTGAGCGAATCCGCGGATTGCCTCGGCCGCTCATGCTGTCCTTGCGCAATACGTTCCGCCGCAAGGGCAGGCTGTTGCTGACGCTTACGACGCTCAGCGTCGGCGGAGCGATCGTCGTATCGGTGGCCAGCATTTATGCAAGCATGGACTTGACCTTGGAGCGTTCCATGCAATATACGCAGTATGACGTGAAGGTTTTGTTTGCTGCTCCCCAGCCGCTTGCCGAGGCGAAGCTGGCGGCGGAGTCCGTCGACGGCGTCGTTCGGGTCGAAGGCTGGGGCTCGGCGATTGCGAACCGCGCGCGGGCGGACGGCTCCGAAAGTGTCGACTGGAGCGTTGCCGCGCCGCCGGCCGACACCGGGTTGATGACGCCGGTAATCGCCGAGGGCCGCTGGCTGTCCCCGGATGACGATCGGGCGATTGTAGTAGACTCGTACATGTTTAACGATGATCCCGATCCGATATCGGTGGGAGATACGCTAACGTTTGAGATAAACGGCCGACGGTCCGATTGGAAGGTAGTCGGCATTGCGCGCAAGGTGGTCGGAGATGTGGAGTCGTTCGTGCCTTACCGCGCGTGGGAAAGCGTTACGGGCTTGCCGGATCGGGTTTCGGGCCTTCGCATCGTGACGGAGGGGCACGACCGGGGCTCGCAGGCGAAAGCGGCGGAGCGGCTCAAGTCTGCGCTGGAGGCGGCAGGCGTTCCGGCGGCAGGCATCTCCTTAACTTCCGATTACAAGGAATTGCAAGAGAGCCGCTTCGGCATCATGCTCGGCTTTCTCACCGTTATGGGCGTCCTTCTGGCGATTGTCGCGACGCTCGGTCTGATGGGGAGCATGAGCTTGAACGTGATGGAGCGGACGCGGGAGTTCGGTATTTTGCGAAGCATCGGCGCCTCCGACAAGTCCGTTTGGGGGATCGTGGTGACCGAGGGGCTGATCGTCGGTTTCATCGGCTGGGCTGCCGGCTCCCTGCTGGCGCTGCCGATCAGCCGCATGCTTGCCGACGCCGTCGGCGATTCGTTGTTTAAAAACACGTTGGACTACGTGTTTCCGGCTTACGGCGTGCTGCTGTGGCTCGCCGGCGCGCTCGCGCTGTCCGCGGCGGCCAGCTTCCTGCCTGCGTGGCGCGCGTCGAGGCTTGCGATGCGGGACGTACTGGCGTTCGAATAAGGTTTCCTTTCTCTTCAATCGGCGTAGATGAACATGTTGTTCGTCTGCGTTTTTTTTCTACGACTGACCAATTAACTAACAAGGATTTCCATAA
>NZ_JAQZSG010000057.1 GCF_028745515.1 Paenibacillus thermotolerans
CGATGGATAGCCCTACCGCCTTACACAAACTTCTTGACGCTCCCCCAAAAGCCAATGGATCAACCGAAATAGTGAAGTTTCACCGCGCTATTTCGACGAACCTGCTACATACTGAGCAAATAGTGAGGTCCAACATCCTTATTCCGTCGCACTCTCACCAAAAATCGATGGATCAACCGAAATAGTGAAGTTTCACCTCGCTATTTCGGCGAACCCGCTACATTCTCAGCAAATAGTGAGGTCCAACATCCTTAGTCCGTCGCACTCTCACCAAAAATCGATGGATCAACCGAAATAGTGAAGTTTCACCTCGCTATTTCGGCGAACCCGCTACATTCTCAGCAAATAGTGAGGTCCGACATCCTTATTCCGCCGCACTCTTATCACCCCTTCTTCCCCACATCCGCCGCCCACGAACCTCGCTAACAATTTGTTTGACCTTCTTTGACTTTATAACGCGATTGGGTTATCATATAAATGGCAACACTGAAAGTTATGTGCAAGTTATTGCATTGCTAATTGTAATGAACGGAGGAATGGCGAATATGAACATGAACTTGGTTCCTATGGTCGTGGAGCAAACGAACCGCGGCGAGCGTGCTTATGATATTTACTCCCGCTTGTTGAAGGATCGCATTATCTTTTTGGGGACGCCGGTGAACGACGTCGTTGCGAACAGCATTATCGCGCAATTGTTGTTTTTGGCTGCCGACGACCCGGATAAAGATATCTCATTGTACATTAACAGCCCGGGCGGCTCGATAACGTCCGGTATGGCTATCTACGATACGATGCAATACATTAAGCCCGACGTTGCGACGATCTGCGTAGGCATGGCCGCTTCGATGGGAGCGTTCCTGCTGACGGCAGGCGCGAAAGGCAAACGCTTCGCGCTTCCGAACAGCGAAGTGATGATCCACCAGCCGCTAGGGGGTGCGGAAGGTCAAGCGTCCGACATCGAAATCCGCGCGAAGCGGATTTTGAAGATGCGCGACAAGCTCAACCGCATTCTGGCCGAGCGTTCGGGCCAGCCGCTTGAGCGGATCGAGAAGGATACCGACCGCGATTACTTCATGACCGCGGAAGAAGCGCGCGAATACGGCCTCGTCGATCGCGTGATCGAGAAAATTTAAGCAGGACCATAACGGCGGCTGGCGCTAACAAGCGCTCGCCGCTTTTTACTGTCTGCAGTGCAAATCGTTGCCGCTACGCGTTCACATCTTTCACGACACGTCCCGACATGCTGACCAGCCTCTCCATATCCCGTTGCTCTTACTCAGAAGCGGCAACGGCTCGCTCTAACGGACAGGAGTGCAGTTATACGGCGTTTTAAATGAAGTTTGAAGTTTTAACGGACACCATAGCAGTTATTGCCACGAAAAAGCAGGGTTAAGCACCAAAAACCGAGGTATAGCGTCCGTGGTGTCCGTTAGCGAAATAGCCACAGGCAATTTGGCGAAATAACGTCCATGGTGTCCGTTAGCCCCGTTAGCCCCTCACAGGAGTTTTCAGTAGGGGTGGCGGGCAATTTGGCGATAGAAATATAGCGTCCAACAAAAAAAGCCGCCCCGACCCAAAAGGTCAAAGCGGCACGCGCTTACATTTCATACGTCACGGTTACCATCGTGCTGTATTCCATCTCGCCCGGCTGCACCGAAGTGGACGCCATGTCCGCCGAGGCGCTTTCCATTGCTACCTTCGCGATAGGATAGTACGGCGTCGGCATGCCGATCACGCCGGATTGCTGTACGTTCAGCACGCCTTTGACGGTGCGCTTCGCGTGCTTTGCAATCGCGTTCGCTTTCGCGTCCGCGTTCGCCATCGCTTTCTCGATCGCCTGCAGCTCGTACTCTTCGCCCTTCTCCGTGCCGAACTGAATGCCGTTCATCCGGTTCGCGCCGGCCTTAGACACCGCATCGAGCAGCTTCCCGAGCTGGTCCAAGTCCCGATACGTTACGACCACGTTATGCTCCGCGGTATAACCCGAAATTTGCGGCTGGGATTTCTCAGGATACGTGTACTCCGGATACACCTGAAAGCCGTTCGTCTTAATATCCTTCTTCGCCACCTTATACTGCTCCGTCAGCACCTTCTCCACCGCCGCGAACAGCTGGGCGTTCGCCGTCTGCGCTTCGTTCGCCGTCTTCGCCTTCGAGAACACGCCGAAGTTCACGTACGCCACATCCGGCTGAATCGTAATCTTGCCTTGCCCCGTCACCGTAATCGTCCGGCTTTGCGCATCCTCGGCCGCCATCGCCGTGCCTCCCCGTACAGAATCGACTACCGACGGTCCGTACAGCGGCGCCGCCGCCAGCATCGCTCCAACCAAACCTGCCGCAACCCAACGTTTCACTGCCAACATCGTCATACCCCTTCCAAATTTTTACCCATTAGACGATGCCTTCATACAAAAGGTTGCCGCAATCAAGGGACAAGCGAAAAAAAATTTTACAATGCCGTCAAAATAATCGGGTCGCCGTCCGTGACGATGATCGTATGCTCGAATTGAGCGACGAAGTCGTGATGCGGAAGCAGCATCGCCCAGCCGTCGTCGCCATGATCCACATCGGTCGATGCGCCGGTGACGAGGAACGGCTCGACCGCGAGCACCATGCCCTTCTTCAGCAGACGGCGGTCCCGCGGCTCGGCATAGCTCATAATGTGCTCCGGTTCGTCGTGCAGCTTCTGCCCGATGCCGTGGCCCGTCAAGTTCCGGACGATGCCGTAGCCGTTTTCTCTCGCCACGTTCGACACCGCGCGTCCGATTTCGCTGAGCTTCGATCCCGCCTTCGCCTTCGAAAGCCCCGCATACAGCGCTTTCTCCGTAGCCGCCAGCAGCTTCAGCTTCTCCAAATGAGGTGTCTGCAGCATGGCAAACCCCTTGTAAGCCCCCGGCGCCAAGCCCGCTACCATCGTCGCTCCCGTATCGGCGTAATATCCGCCGAGAGAGGCGGATACGTCCACGTTGACCATATCCCCCTCTTGAATGACGGTGTCATCCGGAATGCCGTGAGCCGCGCACCGGTTCAAGCTGATGCACGTGCTTCCCGGAAAATCATATTCTACGCGCGGCGCCGAAACAGCCCCGTGCTCCTTCAATACCCTGTCGCCGATCCGGTCCAGCTCAAGCGTAGTGATTCCGGGACGAACCGCCTGAAGCATCGCTTCGCGCGCGGCTGCCACTGCGCGGCCGACCTTCTTAAGCGCCTCGACTTCCGCCTCGGTCGTAACGATCATGCAAATGCCTCCTTATAGGAAAAAAAGACTTCCGCTTGTCCGGAAGCCGTTCTTCTTATTGATTCTCTAATTCTTCCTTGCTGACCAACGCTACTAAAGCGGTTACAGCCTGCTCTGCGTCCGAGCCCTCCGCACTAATATATATTTCGGTTCCGGAGCTGATCGCAAGGCTCATGATTCCCATAATGCTCTTCGCATTCACTTTCTTCTCGTCCTTCTCGACGAATACTTCAGACGAGAACTTATTCGCTTCTTGCACGAATAAAGCCGCTGGTCTGGCGTGGAGACCCGTCTTCAATTTTACGACCACAGGCTGTTTCGTCATGAGTCCAACATCCCCCTTACAGACTTATTATACGGACTAACTAACGGTCAAAAACACATCTTCCCTTATTATACCACTATTTTAGCCTTGACACTAGCTGGGCGGGATATTCCGGGGATTTCCAGCCGAAATCGCAATTATTTGGCCGAATTTCTGAATTTCTCCGCCAGCTCGTCAATTTTGCGCAGCCTATGGTTAACGCCGGATTTGCTCACCCGTCCCTTGAGCATTTCGCCCACTTCCTTCAAGTTCAGATCCGGGTATTTAATGCGGATTTCCGCGACCTCTCGAAGCTTTTCGGGCAAATTCTCAAGCCCTACTTCCTCTTCCAGCAGCTTGATATTTTCGATTTGCCTGACGGCCGCGCCGATCGTCTTGTTCAGATTGGCCGTTTCGCAATTGACGATCCGGTTTACGGAATTGCGCATATCCCGCATAATCCGGACGTCCTCGAATTTCAACAGCGCTTGGTGGGCGCCGATAATGCTGAGCATTTCGATAATTTTTTCGCCCTCTTTAATATACAGGACATAGCCCTTCTTGCGTTCGATGCAGCGGGCGTTCAGCCGAAACTTGTTGGCCAGCTCGCACAGCGCCGTGCAGTGCTCCTCATACATCGAAGCGATCTCCAGGTGGTATGACGAACCCTCCGGGTTATTCACCGAGCCTCCCGCCAGGAACGCCCCGCGCAAATACGACCGCCTGCAGCAAGGCTTCTTGATGATTTCCGGCTGGATGCCGGGCGTAAATTGAAAGCCCTCTTTAATAATGTGAAGCTCGCGCAGCAGCTCCTCCACACGTGCCGGAACCCTTACCATGTAAATATTATTTTTCTTTAGGCGCATCTTCTTGCGCACAAGCACCTCGGCATGAACGCCGTATTGCTTCTTCAGCAAAGAAAAAATACGTCGGGCGATGGCGGCGTTCTCCGTTGAAATATCGAGCACCATTCGGCCGCTTGATATTTGCACCGAGCCGTTCATCCGGATCAAAGCGGACAATTCCGCCTTCGCGCAGCAGTCGTCCGTTTCGATCATCGTTAATTCTTTCTTCGTTTGGGCGGCAAACGACAAGTCGAACTCACCTCTTCTTGCCTATCCCATCCTCCACCAAGCGGTAAATATGATCGCTCAATTTGCGGGCGTCGTGGCGCAAAACTCCCTGGAACAACGCCAGCTCGTCGGCAATGATGCGGTAACCCATGCCGGCGACCAAATCCAGATCGGGCTTTACGACATCGGCGCCTTTTTCCGCATACAGACTTCGGACGTTTCGCGGGATATCGCTATTATTCACTATAATATATTCAAACAGTCCATGGCCCACATGATCGGCCACCGCTCTGACATGATCGCTCACCATATAGCCGTCGGTTTCCCCCGGCTGCGTCATTACGTTGCAAATGTAGAGCTTCGTCGCCGAAGAGGCGCGAATCGCCTCCGTGATGCCGGGCACGAGCAGGTTCGGTATGATGCTCGTATACAAGCTTCCGGGGCCGATGACGATAGCGTCGGCCGCTTGAATCGCATCGATTGCCTCCGGCAGCGGGTGAATATTCGGCGTATCGATGAATACGCGCTTTACTCGGCCCCCCGCCTTGGGGATCTTCGATTCGCCGACGACGATCGTTCCGTCTTCCATCTCCGCCTTCAGCACGATCGCCTCGTGCGCTGCGGGCAATACTCTCCCTCGAATGGCGAGTACCCGGCTCAATTCCTTGATGCCGGATACGAAATCGCCGGAAATATCCATCAAAGCCGCTAAAATTAGGTTCCCCAATGTATGCCCGGCTAAACCGGTGCCGGCCGGAAACCGGTATTGAAGCATTTCGCTGAGCAGAGGCTCGACGTTAGAGAGCGCGCTTAATACGTTGCGGATATCGCCGGGAGGCGGCATCTGCAGCTCGTCCCGGAGCACGCCGGAGCTGCCTCCGTCATCCGCTACCGTAACGATGGCGGTAATGTCGAGCGGCTTCTCCTTCAAGCCGCGCAGCATGACCGACAAGCCCGTTCCACCGCCGACGACCACCACTCTAGGGAGCTCCGCTTCTGCGGGCCTTTGATCCGCTTTCCCCATGAATCAAGCTCCCTTCTAATGCTTGTCGCGCTCCGAATCGCGGTGGCTGACGCGAATCGCTTCGCCTTCGCCGCCCGCGAACGCCTTGCCTAAATATTCGGCGATGGCGACCGAGCGGTGCTTGCCGCCCGTACAGCCGATGCCGATCACTAGCTGGCTCTTTCCTTCCTTCCGGTATTGCGGGATGAGGAAATTCAGCAAATCGAGCAGCTTAGCAAGGAACGTTTGCGTCTCGTTCCACTTCATGACATAGTCGTACACTTCTTGGTCCTTCCCCGTATTCGGGCGGAGATGCTCGACATAATGCGGATTCGGAAGAAACCGAACGTCAAAAATAAGATCCGCGTCGATCGGGACTCCGTATTTAAAGCCGAAGGAAATAAAGTTGACCGCCAGCTCATTGCTGCCGATATCCGTAAATCTCGAGGCGATGCGCCCCTTCAGGTCGGCCGGCTTCAGGTTGCTCGTGTCGATCACTTGCGTCGCAAGTCCCTTCAGCTCCTCCAGCAGCACTCGTTCTTGCTTAATGCCGTCCAGAGGGGCTCCGTTCGGAGCGAGCGGATGCCGCCTCCGGCTCTCTTTATAACGCTGCACGAGCACTGCATCCGTCGCGTCGAGATAAAGAATCTCATAAACAAGCGTGTAATTCGTCTTAATCGAATGAAGCGATTCGGTCAAGGCGGTGAAAAATTCGCGTCCGCGCAAATCGATCACAAGCGCAACCTTGCCGATTCTCCCTTTCGATTGCTCGATTAACTCCGCAAATTTAGGAATCAGCACCGGCGGCAAATTGTCGACGCAGAAAAAGCCGAGGTCCTCCAGGCTTTGTACCGCGATCGTCTTCCCCGCGCCGGACATGCCGGTGATAATCACAAGTTTCGCTGGCGCTTGGGTTGCTTCCATATTGCTGGTGCCTCCAATCCGTTCCGAAAAAATATTATATCGCTCTCAAATGCAATCCCGCCGCGCCGACAATGCCCGCGTCGTTGCCGAGCTCCGCCGGCACGATATCCACGTTCACCGTTCCCGCTTCCGGCGTATATTTCAAGAACGCCTCGCGTACCGCGTCGAACAAAATATCTCCCGCGCGCGCCACGCCGCCGCCGAGAATGAACCGCTGCGGATTGACGATGACCGCCGTCGTAGCAAGCGCTTTGCCGAGATAGAACGCAGCGCGCTTCACGATGCGCACCGCCACCTCGTCGCCATTCTTCGCCGCTTCGAATACGTCCTTCGCCGTAATCGTCTCCACCTCGGACAGGCTGGTACGGTCGCCGCGCTGCACGGCGTCGTTCGCCATCCGGATGATGCCCGTAGCGGAGGATACGGTTTCTACGCAGCCGTACTGGCCGCAGCCGCATTGAATAGCTTCCATGTCAGGTACCACTTGAATATGTCCGAGCTCCCCGGCCATGCCGGAGAAGCCTTCGTAAATTTTGCCGCGAATAATGATGCCGCCGCCTACGCCCGTTCCAAGCGTAAAGACGACCGCGTTCTCTATGCCTCTGCCGGCTCCGGACCACGATTCGCCGAGCGCCGCCACGTTTGCGTCGTTGTTGATTTTAACCGGCTTGCCCAGCTTTTGCTCCAAAGTCGCTTTTGCGGGAACATTTTTCCACCCCGGAAAATTCGCCGAATGGCTGATCACGCCGGAAGGAATGTCCATAAAGCCGGGAATGCCCACGCCGACCCCTGCGACGGACTCCCAATCGAGATTGTTGTCCGATACGATCTTGCGGACATACTGTGCAATCACTTCAAGCACGGCGTCCGGACCGTTCTCCGTGCCCGTCGGACCCTCAAATGTATGAAGCAGCTTTCCCTCTTCGTCGCAAATTCCTAATTTCACTGTCGTGCCGCCGATATCGACACCCACATATACGCGCTGAGACATGCGAGCCTCTCCTTTTTTACCGTTGTAGTTCTGTACCAACTATAAGTCAACAAACCAAGCAGGTCAAGGAAGTTTGCAGGATCGGAAGCGGTTGCAGCGAACTTTTGTCATGGTATTATATGGGGTGTATCTGCAAAATAATTCCAAAGGGGAAAGGCTGCGGCATCATGGGCATTTTTAAAGACTTATTATGGTTTTTCAAACAGGAACGGCGCAGCTACGCCATCGGCGCAGGGGCATTGCTGGTCGTTTCCTTGCTGACGCTCATTCCGCCGTTTGCGGCCGGCCGGGTCGTCGACGGGATCTCGGAGGGCACATTGTCCGCCCGTTCGCTCTGGCTTTGGTTTGCGCTCATTGCCGGAACCGGTTTGGTGGCATACATCCTGCGCTTTGTGTGGCGCATTATGCTTTTCGGCGCCTCCATGCGGCTGGCGCGGCTGCTTCGCAATCGGTTGTACGAGCATTTTACGAGGATGTCGCCGCAATTTTTCCACCGCCGGCGCATCGGCGACCTGATGGCGCATTCTACGAACGACGTGCAAGCCGTTCAGATGACGGCGGGGGACGGCGTGCTGACCTTGGTCGATTCTTTGTCGACGGGCGGCGTCGTCATCGTGATGCTGTTCGTGCTGGATTGGCGGCTCGCGCTGCTGACATTGATTCCGATGCCGTTCATGGCGTGGAGCACGAGCTATTACGGCACTTTGCTTCACCGCAGGTTTCATGCGTCCCAAGAAGCTTTCTCAGAGCTGAACGACAAGGTCCAGGAAAATGTTTCCGGCGTCAGAGTCATCAAGGCGTTCGGGCAGCAAGAAGCGGAGATTGAGGATTTCAAAAAACTCGCCGCCGACGTGGCAGACAAAAATATACGAGTCGCCCGGATCGACGCTTTGTTCGATCCGACGATCGGGCTTGTCGTCGGACTATCGTTCTTTCTGGCGATCGCCTTCGGCGCCTGGTTCGTAGTCCGCGGGGCGATGACGCTCGGGGAGCTGACATCTTTCACGATATATCTCGGTTATTTGATTTGGCCGATGCTGGCGTTCGGCTGGCTGTTCAACATCGTGGAGCGCGGCCGCGCGTCGTATGACCGAATCCGGTCGCTGCTCTCCGTGAAGGCGGACGTATTCGACCGCGAAGGGGCTGCGGATGAAATCGCTCCGGGCAATATGGAGTATCGGATCGACACGTTTACGTTTCCGGAGCGGAATGAACCGGATTTGACCGAAGTTCAATTCTTGCTGCTTCGAGGGCAGACGCTTGGAATCGTAGGAAAAACCGGCAGCGGCAAAACGACGCTTCTCCGTCTGCTGCTGCGCGAGTTCGATGTAACGGACGGAGACGTGGCGATCGGCGGCGTTTCGATTTACGACGTGAAGCTGGACGCGCTTCGGCGGTTGATCGGGTATGTGCCGCAGGACCACTTTTTGTTTTCGGCTTCGGTGGCCGAGAATATCGCCTTCGGGCGTCCCGACGCTTCCCGCGCGCAGATCGAAGATGCGGCCCGCATCGCGGCCGTCCACGACGATATCGTCCGGTTCGCGGAAGGCTACGATACGGTTGTCGGCGAGCGGGGCATTACGCTGTCCGGCGGGCAGAAGCAGCGCATCTCGATCGCCCGCGCCGTGTTGATGGATCCGGAAATTTTAATCCTGGACGATGCGTTGTCCGCGGTGGACGCCAAGACGGAGAAAGCGATTCTTTCGGCTTTGACGTCGGTTCGCTCGGGACGCACGACGATGATCGCCACCCACCGGCTCAGCGCGGTGGAGCATGCGGATTTGATTCTCGTGCTGGACGACGGCCGCATCGCCGAACGCGGTACGCACGCCGAATTGATGGAAGTAGGCGGCTGGTACCGTTCGATGTACGAAAGCCAGCAGCTCGAATCGCTCGTCGCTCAAGGGGGAGGTGCTTCGCATGAAAGCAATTGAAGAAACGATTGCGGCGAAGCGGATCGTGCCGCGGCTGATCGCTTATTTGCGACCGCACCGCCTGCGGCTGTCGGCCGCCTTCCTGGTGCTGTTCGCCTCGACCGGCGCAAGCATTCTCGGACCGATCCTGATTAAATACGTGATGGATGAATACGTTGTAGAGGGACGCTATCCGTTCCGTGAGCTGGCGCTGCTCGGAGCCGGTTATTTGGGGCTGATCGTCGCCGGGGAACTGCTGAATTACGTGCAGCGGTACCAGTTTCAGGTCATCGCTCACCGCGTCATTCAAGCGATCCGGATCGATGTGTTCTCGAAGGTGCAACGGCTGGGCTTGTCGTTCTTCGACCGGACTCCGGGCGGAAGCCTCGTCTCGCGGATCACGAACGATACGGAATCGATCAAAGATTTGTATGTCAGCGTATTGTCGACGTTCGTGCAAAATATCGTGCTTCTGGCGGGCATTTTTATCGGGATGTTTATTCTGGATGTGCGGCTGGGAGCGATGTGCCTCGTGCTGGTGCCGATCATTCTGGCGCTGATGCAGACGTTCCGCATGCTGAGCGGCAAAATTTATCACGAAGTGCGAGAGAAGCTCTCCCAGCTGAACGCCAAGCTGAACGAGTCGCTGCAGGGAATGAACGTCATCCAGGCGATGCGCCAACAGGAGCGGCTGCGGCGGGAGTTCGGAGCGATCAATGCGGGCCACTATTTTGCCTATTTGAAGCAGGTGCGGCTTGTCGGCCTGCTTGTGCGACCCGCGGTCGATTTGATTTACTTGTTCGCGCTCATGCTGATGCTCGGCCATTTCGGCTTCGATTTTCTCGGCGGTGCGGCGGTGGAAATCGGCGTCGTATATGCGTTCATGAACTATTTGGGCCGTTTTTTCGAGCCGGTCAATGAAATGATGTTCCAGCTGACGAACTTTCAGCAGGCTACGGTTTCCGCCTCCCGCGTGTTCGGGCTGCTGGATGAAGATCGGCTTGCGCCGGACCGGAAGGAGGCAGCGGAATTGGGGCAGGGAGCAGCGTCGGAGTCCGGGTCAGCGCCGAATCCCCCTATTGTAAGCGCCGGCCGTGTCGAGTTCCGGAACGTGACGTTTTCCTACGACGGTGTCAATCCGGTGCTGAAGAACATCACGTTCACGGCGGAGCCGGGGCAAACCGTCGCGCTCGTCGGGCATACCGGCAGCGGCAAAAGCTCGATCGTCAACCTGCTCATGCGATTTTACGAAATCGACTCGGGTCGGATTACGATCGACGGCGCTCCCTTGTCGGCGTTCCGCGACGAGGAGCTGCGCCGCAGCATCGGGCTCGTGCTGCAGGATCCGTTCCTGTTCGTCGGGGACATCGCATTCAACATTCGCTTGCATAATGACGCGATTACCGACGAACAGGTGATGGAAGCGGCCCTCTTCGTGCAGGCCGACCCGTTCATCCGGCGCTACGAGCGCGGCTACGCCGAGCCGGTGGGCGAACGCGGGGCGACGTTCTCGAGCGGGCAGCGGCAGCTGATCTCGTTCGCGCGCACGATCGTGCAGCAGCCGAAGATTCTCGTGCTGGACGAGGCGACCGCCGCCGTCGACACGGAGACGGAGGAGGCGATCCAAGAAGCGCTCGAGCGGATGCGCCGCGGACGCACGACGATTGCGATCGCGCACCGGCTGTCGACCGTTCAGGACGCCGACCTGATTCTAGTGCTGCATCAAGGCGAAATCGTCGAGCGCGGCACCCACCGCGAGCTGCTCGCCCAAGAAGGGCTGTACCACAAAATGTACTTGCTGCAACAAGGCGCTTCGGCGGCTGCACGGTAGCAGTTACAGGCGAAGTTGCAGTTGCAGGCGCAGGCGCAGTTGCAGTCGCGGTTGTGCGTCCTGACATCGTCCCAAGTTAGCGGAAGCGAATGTCCGCTAATTCAAGGAAATTTGCAAAATCCCCTCATTTAACGGAACGACTTGTCCGCTAAAATGTCAAAAACCGCAGTTACTCGGTTATTTGCACGGTTTAGCGGACATCGCGTTCCGTTAAACCGTCGAATTATGTAAACTAACCCATTTTAGCGGACATTTCTTTCCGTTAACCGCCCCCCGCCTCACCCCCGCTCCCGCCTCCGCCCCTCCCTAATTGTCAGAGCCATGCCCTTACAGCTTCCTTATCTGGCTAATAAACGCCTCCGAAGTAAGCAGCCTTCTAAACACAATCAGCAGCAAAACGGACGGAATCGCAATCACGGCCCCGAACTGCAGCGCCACCGGGCTCCACCCTTCGACACCCATGCTTTGCAGCGTCGACGATATGCCGCGAAATTGGAGTATAGGAGGATATTTAACCGGATCGCTCAAATACAACAACGGAACGAAATAAGAATTACGCAAAGACACGTACTGCAAAATGCCAAGCGCGACGAGCGGCTTCCACATTTTCGCAAGAAATACGGTGAAAAACGCGTCCAGCTCCCCTCTTCCTTCCGCGGATGCCTGCTCCTTCAGGCTTCCATACCTTGCGTTAAAAATGCTCTTAACGACAAACACATTCACAATCGCGATCAGGCCGTAAATAAAGTAAGGGAATATCGTGTTTATCATGCCAAGTTCTTTTACCAGCAAATATTCGTGAAGCGTGCCGCTCCCCATTGCCATTACCAGGATCAACAATGCCTTATATAACTTTCTCCCCGGCAAATCCTTCACCGTCAACGGATAAGCGAGCGCGGCCGTGAACAGGAAGTTTCCGACGACGATCGCCAAGTTTATAAAGAAATAATAGACGGTCGTCCCGAAGGGGAACAGTTCAGACAACCCGACCCCGGACGAGCTTTGCACCGTAAACGGATAAACAAACAGCACATATACTGGAAAGATCACCAGAGCCGCATACAACAAAGACACAAGGATTCCGACAAAGCTCCCGATCCCGGCACCCGAAGGCTTCACCGCGGAACCGGAAACGGAAACAGAATCGGAACCGGCGGCCCCGCTGGAGAACACATCTTTTGAAAACAGTCCCTTCACCGCGAAATAAGCCAATATCGTACATACGACCTGAATCCAAAATTGGATAAATGACGAAGCCGCATAGGCATTGACGTCCGCCATCAACAATCCCGACCGGAATTGAAACGTATCCAGAACATCCCCGGTTTGATACACCAAAGGGTTATACAAGCTTTCAATCAGTTCAAAATCGGTCGATAAAACAGTCGATAACTGCAGCAGCATGAACGCGGCGATCGCTTTGACGGCGGGAACGACATTCGTCGCGCCAAACCCTCTGCCGCTCCAGCCGGACGACCGCTCCCGCCACGAAATGGCCGCCAGCGCCATAACGATCGGGATCCCGCAAGTTTTCAGCACCTCGACCGAAATATACAACAGCCGAAACAATCCCGCCTCGGCCAGCACGAGGGTTTGCAATTGAAGAAACGGGGACGCGCTCGGAGACAGGATGAACATCACGGTATAAGCAAATACAATGGACGGAATAAAGAACGGGACCAAAAACAAAGTCGAAAAAAACGATTTCAATCGTTTCGACGCCACCGAACTGACGCCCAACGAAACGATCAGCGCGAACAGCCCGCAGAGCAGGATATAGCCGAATTTCATAATCAACGTGTTGGCGATTGCGGTTCGAAAGGCGGGGTTTGCAAACAATGCTTTAACATTGTCCATCCCGACCCATGCGCTGCCGAACAATCCTTCAAAAATTTTGAAATCCACAAACGTCAAATAAAGCGACACGAACCAAGGAATACCCTTAAAAACAAAAATAAAAATCAAGAAAGGCATGACGAGAACATAATGAAACCTATATTTCCAAATCCGCTGGAACGTACTCATTCGCTTCCCCCTCGAAGTGCGCTGGATATTGTTGACATTGCATAGACCCAATACTACCCAAATCAGCACCAGCGGGCAATACAAAACAATGCAAACAATCCGCTTCGATAAGCAATATCAAAGCGGATTGTTTGCAGCACGTCTACATCATATGCGGGTAATGGTGTCCCGGCGTGATCTGGTAAGGAGGAAACGATTCATTCTTCTCCCATGATTCGACGATTCGGCGAGCGGTCGGAAAATCGTAGCCTCTCCCCATCAAAAAGCTTACGGCGGAAGTTTCGAACATGGAATGGGCAACGGACGTGTACTTCATTTCATACAAACCATATTGAACAACGGGTTGAACCGCGCTAAGCACTGCGTCCCTTAATGATTGGCCGTACATCGCATCGCCATCCTTTACGTTTTGGCATTCCTGACATATAGTCATTAAACTATATGAATCGGCGGAACGTAATGACTGGATGTTTGCCCAACCCAAAACACAAAAAAGCCGCCCGGCCGGGAATTTCTCCGCGACCGAACGGCTCTCGCATTCATATGAAGTTATTTCGACAGCGTCTGGCTCCACTCGTTGGCCGCGTGGCCTTCCAAGAACCGTTCGGCATCGAGTGCCGCCATACAGCCGCTGCCCGCAGCGGTAATAGCTTGGCGGTACTTGTTGTCCTGCACGTCGCCGCAGGCGAATACGCCCGGGACGTTCGTTTCGGACGTGCCCGGCTTCACTTGGATGTAGCCTGTTTCATCCGTCGTAATTTGTCCGCCGAGGAACTTCGTGTTCGGCGTATGGCCGATCGCGACGAACACGCCGTCCGTCTCGATGATTTCCTCTTCGCCGGTTTCGTTGTTGCGCACTTTCAGTCCCGTAACGCCCTTGTCTCCGGCAACAACCTCAAGCGGCGTACGGTTGAGCGCCCACTTGATCTTTTCGTTCCCGCGCGCGCGATCCTGCATAATCTTCGAAGCGCGGAGCTCGTCGCGGCGGTGTACGACCGTTACCTGCGTCGCGAACTTCGTCAGGAAGGAAGCTTCCTCCATCGCGGAGTCGCCGCCGCCGATGACGATAATTTTCTTCCCGCGGAAGAAGAAGCCGTCGCAAGTCGCGCACGTGCTGACGCCGCGTCCGACATTGTCCTTCTCGCCCGGGATGCCGAGATACTTCGCCGATGCGCCGGTAGAAATAACGAGCGCTTCCGCCTCCATCTCGCCTTGGCCTTCCACGCTCAGCTTGAACGGACGCTTGGACAGGTCCACGCTGTTGACCCAGCCCGTCTTAAATTCCGCGCCGAATCGTTCCGCCTGCTTGCGCATATTGTCCATCAGCTCCGGACCCATAATGCCTTCCGGGAAGCCTGGGAAGTTCTCGACCTCCGTCGTCGTCGTCAATTGTCCGCCCGGCTCCGGTCCTTCGATAATGAGCGGATTCATATTTGCGCGGGCCAAATAAATCGCCGCCGTCAATCCGGCAGGGCCCGTTCCGATAATAATCACTTTACGCATAAATCAGCTTCCCCTCCATCCTTATTTATAATTATTCTAAACTAATAATCAATATATTACAAGAGTGAAGTCGACACCTTATAGCTTTTCCTGAAAGCTGGCGAATATTGATTTCATCTTTTTGCGCAGCCCGCAAACGTCATCAATGAGCTTCGCGTTTTTGCTGATGGTGGCGATCGATGCGCCGTAACGCTGCGCGACCTCTTGGTAGGAGATCGGCCGGCGGTGCATTTTTGCCGTTAAATACTCCAGCGCTCCCGCCCAGCCTTCCTTCTTCCCGATTCTCGGAACGGAAGGATACAGCCGGGACAAAAACTCAACCCACAGCGTGACCATATCGTGCTGCTGGATCATATCGTAACGCTTGGACATCCGCCCGAGCGTCAAATCGAGCACTTCCTGCCACCCGTCGTTCCAAGCCGGCAGGTCGGGCGTATACGAACCCGCGTCGAACTTCACTTCTTCGCCGTCAATGACCGCTTGCAGCGTATCCTTCGCGCCCATGCTCCGCAGTACGAATACGGCGACCTTTTTCACATAATCGTCTTCATCGGCGTTCAACAGCAGCTCCCGCAGCGCCGCCTCCACCTCGGAATCGGCGATCGAGCCGTACGCCTGGATCACCTGAAGCTTCGTGTCGCGGTCTCCGTGGCGAAGCGCCCAGTAGAACGACGAACGAAGCAGCGGATCGTTCCTCAGCCTCTCCGGAATGGCGCCCTGCGCGCGCTGCAGCTGGCGAAGCTGCTCCTCGAAGGGCAGATGGTAGTGGTAATTTACGGTCACGGAAGCCGAGCCCGCTTCGCCGCTCAGCACGGACGCGACGACGCTCAAGTAAAACTTCGGAATGTCCGAGCCCGGATCCAGCTTCTCCGCCTGCTTCCACAGCCGTTCCGCTTCCGCGTATTTCCCGGTGTTATAGCATGCCACTGCGGCATAATGATACAAAGTCGGGTCGATTCCGGCGGCATCGCCCTTCAGCAGCCGGCGAAAATGCCGGTACGCCACGTCGTGATGCCCGAGCACCCCCATCGTCGTCGCTAGCTTGAATACATGCTCTTGATGGTACGGATACGTCTTGGCAAGCAGCTGCACCATTTCGTCGAGCTTCGGTTTATCGCCGGCATTTTGATAGAAGATCGCCAAATTGCACAAGCCGTGAAGATTGCCCGGATCCATCTCAAGCACCTTACGGACCGAGGCGAAAGAATCTTCAAACCTGCCCACATAATAGTATGCCAACGCCAAATTATTGTGAGCGGCCGTAAAATCGGGATGATCCCGCACCAGCCTCTCCAGCAGCTTGATCGCTTCCGTAAAGCGGCCTTCCTCCAGCATCGCTCGGGCGCGGTCGTGCTCGTACAAGCCTTCGCGGCTTTTCACCTTCGTGATTTTCATCGGGCGCTCGAGCTCGAAGCTGAGCATCTCCATCATCTCTTCGGATTCGTCGATGAACTGGCCTTCCGGATCGTTCTCCAAATATTGAAGCAGCGCCTTCTCGGCCGATTCGAAATCTTCCATATTCGCATAGTTGTTCGCCATATAAAAATAGCATTCCGTCATGGACGGATCTACTTGTTCGACAACGTTCTTGAGCACGCGGTTCGATTCGTCATATTTGCCCATCTCGGACAAAATGCCCGCCATATTGCAATGGTTCACCGCGTTCTCCGGCTCGTATTCCACGGCGCGGCTAAAATATTTCAGCGCCTTGTCGTAACGGTACCGGTCCAAGGACTGCACCGCCCTCTCAAAAAAGAACGCGGCATCCATATGTAGCGGTATGATTTTGCGCCTGGGTGTCAGATGCTTTATCTTTTGCAAGTGCGATTGCACCCCTTTCACACCCGCTCTGAATCACCATGGAAACAGCGAGTTTCTACAGAAGTATAACATAGATTCTTTGAAAACCGTATACTCAAGGAGCCGTGCCGTATG
Source organism: Paenibacillus thermotolerans (assembly GCF_028745515.1). Classification (GTDB taxonomy): domain Bacteria; phylum Bacillota; class Bacilli; order Paenibacillales; family YIM-B00363; genus Paenibacillus_AE; species Paenibacillus_AE thermotolerans. The sequence goes on from NZ_JAQZSG010000057.1 coordinate 16,740, forward strand.
GCCGTTCGCGGTCCGTTTAAACCCCTCCGCTCTTAAACAGAACGGATATGGAGCCGCCCTCGTGAATGATGCGGATCGCATCGGAAAGCAGCGGCGCGATCGACAGCACTTGAATATTCGGCGGCAGCTCGTCGGGCAGCGCGATGGAGTCGGTCACCATCACCCGCTGAATATCGGGGTGGTTCAGCCGCTGCAGCGCCTCGCCGGAAAATACCGGGTGCGTCGCGCAAATAATGGCGCTGTGGGCGCCTTTTTCCTTGAGGCCTTCGACTACGTTGACAATCGTTCCGCCCGTATCGATCAAATCCTCGATAATGATCGGCGTACAGCCTTCCACTTCGCCGATGACGTGCGTTACGACCGACTCGTTGTGGGCGGGGCGCCTTTTGATCATGATGGCGAACGGCAGGTCCAAATAACCGGCGAGCTTCTCCGCCACTTTGGCGCGCCCTGCATCCGGAGATACGATAATCGGATTCGGTACGTCCAGCTTGCGCAGCTCGTTGCTGATCAGGTCCAGCGCCGTCAAATGGTCCACCGGAATGTTGAAGAAGCCCTGAATGGCCGGCGCATGGAGGTCGAGCGTAATGACCCGGGTCGCACCGACCGTCGTCAGCACGTCGGCGATCATTTTGGCCGAGATCGGTTCGCGCGGCGCGGATTTGCGCTCTTGCCGCGCATAGCCGTAGTACGGCAGGACGAGGTTGATCGTCCGGGCGGAGGCGCGCTTTGCCGCATCGATCATCACAAGCAGCTCCACGAATTGCTCGTTGATCGGATCGGAGAACGATTGAACAATATAGACGTGCTTATTGCGGATCGATTCTTCGTAATGCACGTAAATTTCGCCGCTGCGGAACCTGGAAATTTTAACTCTTCCCTGTTCCAAGCCCAGCTCCTCGCAAATTTGCGCCGCAAGACGCGGGTTCGAGGAGCCGCTGAATATTTTCACTCTGTCGTTCGGTACGGCCATGGCCGGTTAAAGCCCCCTTGATTACACATTCTGCTAAAATTGTACCATGAATCGTTCCTTTTGCGAAAATGTTGCCAATTCCCCGTACCCAACCTCTTTCAACAGCTTCTCCGCCTGATCCAGATACTGCCCCACCCGCTCCGGAAGGTGCGCGTCGGAGCCGAGCGTTACCGGAATGTCGAGCGCTTTGCACCGTTCCAGGATGGCGCGGTTTGGGAACGTCTCGCCCACCGTCATACGCAGCCCGGATGCGTTGATCTCGATGGCCAGATCGTTATCGCGGATCGTTCGGAGCGTCGTTTCAATGAGATCGGTATGGTCCTTTGTCGGCTGGGTCGGCGCATACCGCTTCACCACGTCGAGATGTCCCATGTAGGTGTAGAAGCCGGTTTTGGCCGCCTTCGTCATTGCTTCGTAATACAGCTCGTACACCTCGTCGATGTGGCGGCTTTCCCAGCCGGAAAGCTGGCGGAAGTCCGTAATGTCCCACTCCCCGAGAAAATGCACCGAGCCGATCACGTAATCCCACTCGTATCCATTGACGATTCGCTCGATTTGCTCTTCGTAGCCCTCGATATAGTCGCCTTCGAGGCCTATGCGCACGTCGATCGTGCCGCGGTATTTTTCCTTTAGCTGCTGCGCTTCCTCGAAGTAGCGAGGAAGCTCCTCCATCGGCATCGCCATGCCCGGCAAGTACGTTGCCGGGTCGACGTGCAGCAGCGGCATATGGTCGGATACGCCGATCTGGTCGAGCCCGATTTGAACGGCTTGTTGAATGTATTGCTCCAGCGTTCCCTCTGCATGGCCGCAGCGGACGTGGTGCGTATGGTAATCGATGCGCATCGTTTGGTTTGCGCCTCCTTTGGAAATTAGCAACACTACGAGTTGCTATTGGGGTGTTTTTGGGTTGGTTTTGGAAAATAGCAATACTACGAGCACTAGCCTTGCATAAAACCTCACACACCAATTTTCACATCA
>NZ_JAQZSG010000058.1 GCF_028745515.1 Paenibacillus thermotolerans
TATCTATTGGCTCCTACGAGGTGTCCACTTTTTATTCTAAACCCATTTATTCCGCTGCATTCTACACACCGCCAAACTATCTGCTTCCAACGGAACAAAGTTCCGTTGCTCTCCACCGCGCCGCACGGCCGACCACCTCGAACGGAACTTTATTCCGCTGCGGCAGCCCCCATGTTACTTCTTCACCAGATACAACACTTCCGAGCTCTCCTCTTCCATTCCGCCGAAGAGAAGCCCTTCGTCCATGAGCGACTTACCGCTTCGCACAACCGTCCTGCCCCCGTCCGTATAACGGACCTCATAATCCGCGTCGGCGTCCAGCCCTTCAAACGCAATCACTCGCTCGGCAGCGGATCCGGCCAAACGAAACACAAACACAAGCGCTTCCGCGGCCCCCGAAGCTACATACGCGAAGGCGTTCCAGCCCTCGCCGCCGCCGTCCCGGAGCGTCGGCCCCGTGAGCCGGTACATGTTCGCCGAGCCTACAAACCGCCGAGCCGTATATTTATAAAAGTCGACAAGCTCCTTCAGGCGAGCCTTCACCCAATCCGGCAGCTCGGGCAGCCGGTACGATATGCCGAAGCCGTTCAGCATATTGGCCCGAATTATATAATCGAGCTTATGCCGCGGCATATCCGGCTTAATCGGGTCCTTGTCGATATTGCTGTCGTAATGCACGATCGTTTGCGACCAGGTGAAGTGGAAACAAGCCGAAGGATGCAGCATCGTCGACGCGCCCCAGAACAGCTGAAGATGGTGCCGGGTATGGTCGGGATCGCTCAGGAACGCGCCGTGCGTATGCTTGGCGAGTCCCAAGTCGATGCGCAATCCCCCGGAGGAGCAATTCTCCAAATACACCTCCGGATACTTCGCTCTTACCCGCTCAAGAAGCTCATAATAGCCTTGATAATGCTCAAACAGCCCGTCGCCCTCGCCATGGCCGTGATCGGTCCGGTTGCAGCCGGCCTTCGGATCGAGATTGAAGTCGAGCTTGATCCAGTCCGCCTTGTAATCGACGATCAGATGCTCCAATATCCCGAAAGCCCACTCTCTTGCCGCAGGGTTCGCCAAGCAAACGTATCCGAGATGCTCCCCCTCCCGCTTCGCAACAAACTCCGGATGCTGATGATTCAAATCGGCTTTGACGCCGAGCGCCTCGATCTCGCACCAAATCCCGAACTTGAGCCCTTTGCCGTGCACGTAATCGGACAGCGCCCGAATCCCCGAAGGAAAACGGATCGTGTTGATTTTCCGCCAATCGCCGCGCTTTAAGTACCAGTCTACATTTTCGCTCCAGCCCAAATGATCGTTACAATGCGGATCGGGCTCGCCGAACCAGCCGGCGTCGAGCGTGCACACCTCCAGGCCGAGCTCGGCGCTTACGTCGACGTTCGCCTTGAATACGTCCTCGTTGATCGCGGAGTCTTCATACGGCCACCAATGGTTCCAAGTGAGCGGCACGTTCCGGGAAATCTCGTTCGACGGGTACCAAAACCGCTTGCCCCAGCTGCCGAACTCGATCGCGATCTCGTTCAACCCGCCCTGCGGCAAATAAGCGTACAGCACCGGCACGCTTTCCATCGTTTCGCCGGGACGCAGCCGCTTCGCAAACATCCAGTTGCTGAGGCCCCCGCTGACGCGATACAATCCGTCCGCTTCCGGCTCGAACCGGATAATCCAGTTGCCGGACCAAGCAACCGCACCGCCAATCACTCCGCCGGTGCCGTCCCGCAGCGTAAACCACGGATGCATGCCCCGCGACGACCGGCCGGCTGTTCCCTCAAGCACCTTCGTGCCGACAAGCGGCCCGCTCTTCGGCGTAAATTCGACGCCGTTATGCAAGCATTCGAAATAATCAAGCGTGTAGCTCTCCTTAGGCAGCACATCATGAACGGTATCGACCCGTGTCAGCCGCACGTCGGAAGCCGACACATTCGCGATCCGCAATCTCCGTTCTATCACATGGCTGCCGGGGTAGGTCACCGTGATCGAGTCCACCCGCACGTCGCCTTCCGCCGACGAATAAGCGATTACACGTTCAACCGCACCATCCGCCCGAGCCGTTTCAGTCTCATCTCCAGTATGCAAGCCGCCGGGCGTAAGCAGCCGCCGAGCCCCATCCGAACGATTCATTTCCACCAAAAATCCCCGCAAATTCATCCCGCTCCCCCTCTCTCATTCAACCGCCTACTCCTTCACCGATCCGAGCGTAATGCCGGTAATGAAATACCGCTGCAAGAACGGGTAAATGAGCAAAATCGGCACCATGCTCACCACAATCTTGGCCGAGTTTACGGTCCGGTCCGACAGCTTGGCCAGACGCTTGATTTCGTCCGGCGTCATATGCGTCGTCGGCTGGCCCGCCTGAACGATAATTTGGTTCAAATACGTTTGCAGCGGATAGTTGTCCGGCCGGTTCATGAACACCAGCCCGTCGAAAAACGAGTTCCAATGGCCGACGATGCTGAACAGCGTTACCGTCGCAATCGAGGGCAGCGACAGCGGCAAATAAATTTTCCACAGCATCTGCCACGGTCCCGCACCGTCGATGATGCCCGCTTCGTCCATTTCGCGCGGCAAATTTCTGAAGAAGTTCATCAGCACGATGACGCTGAATACGGGAACCGCGCCCGGGAGCACCAGCGCCCAGATCGTATCGAGCAAATGAAGATCCCGGATTGTCAAATACAGAGGAATTAAGCCTCCGCTGAACATCATCGTAAACACGAGGAACCACATATACACGTTGCGCGAGCGAAACTCCTTCGTAGGCCGCGATAACGCATATGCGGTCAATACGGTCAGCACGAACTGAATGGCGCAGCCGAGCAGCACCCGCTGTACCGATACGCCGAAGGCGCGGAAGAACGCTTTATCCGAAATAACCGCCTCGTAAGACACCCATGTGAAGTTGACGGGCAAAAAGGTGACGAACCCGCCTGCCGCGGACGCTTTATCGCTGAACGACAAAGCGATAATGTGAACGAGCGGAAACAGCGTCAGCAGCCCGAGACCGGTAAGGATCACAAGGTTTAGACAATCGAATACGCGCTCCGATGTCCGATATCGATATACCATGGCTGCTCCTCCTTAAAAAATGCGGTAATTGGCGAATTTCGACGCCAAGAAATAAGAAACGGTAATAAGAATGAAGCTGACGACCGATTTCAACAAACCGACGGCCGTGGCAAGTTCATATTGCAGCTCCTTCAGACCCGCCCGATACACATACGTATCGATGATGTCGCCCGTCTGGTAAACCATCGGGTTGTACAGGTTCAGAATCTGCTCGGCCCCCGCGTTAAGCACGTTCTGGAGGTCCAGCGTAAGGAGCAAAATAATCGTCGTCATAATGCCGGGCAGCGTAATATGAACCAGCTGCTTCATTCTGCCCGCGCCGTCAATGCTCGCAGCCTCATAGAGGCTCGGGTTGATGCCGGTCAGGGCGGCCAAGTAAATGATCGCGGAGAAGCCGAATTCCTGCCACACATGCGTCCCTACCACAACGCCCGGAAACCAGCTGTTGCTGCCCAAGAAAAAGATCGGATCGACTCCGAACGAGCCCAAGGCCCGGTTGATAATGCCGTCGAGCGACAATACGTTGATAATGATGCCGCCCAGCAATACCCAGGAAATAAAGTGAGGAAGATACACGATCGTTTGAATCGTTCTTTTAAAAAGATTCGCTCTGACTTCATTCAAGAGAAGCGCAAAAATCAGCGCGCAAAATTGCGTAGCGATAATTTTCATCACGGCGATGGAAATCGTATTGAAAAAAATTTGCCGTATATCCGGAATTTGAAACATGTACGTGAAATTTTCAAGGCCGATAAACTCGGACCCGAATATGCCCCGTCCGGGATTGAAATCTTGAAACGCGATCATCAGGCCGAACAGCGGATAAATGCTGAAGATGGCAAGCAGCGCGATCGCAGGCAGCATCATGATATGGTAATTGATCGAGACTGATCTCTTCATACGGCCTACCCCCAAACCCGTTCGATAGTATGGACGGAAGAAGCGCGGCATTGCAGCGCCGCGCTCCGCTATTTCCGTAAGCTTATTGCTTAATTAACGGCATCGTTCACTTCTTTGGTGATCTCGTCGCCGCCTTGCTGCTTCCATTGCTTGACGAATTCGTCGAAATAATCGAGGTCCTTTTCGCCGGTAATGATCTTGATAAAGGAGTCCACTTCAAGCTTATACAGGTTCGTCATCTTGCGGCCCATCGTCTTCGTCGTGCCGTAAAACTCGCTGTAAATCGACTCTACGTTGTTGTCGACGATCGGCTGCACGCCGTAAATCCGCGAGATCGGTTCGCCGTAATGATCCGGGTTTTGGCGGAGCCAATCGATACCCTTCGCCCAAAATTCGCCTTGCGTTTTGTAGTTTTCCAGCGTAGCGCCCATAACGCCCTCCGGCAGCGGCTCGCCCTTCGAAGCAGCCAAAATGCCGGTGTGGTCAAGGACTACGGAGTCGGCGCGCCACAGCGCGAGCGCTACCGGAAGCGTCTGCCAGTTCGGAAGCGGCATGCCGGCATAAGGGTCGCCGCCCGCTACGTTCGGATCGTCCAGCTGCATCTGATATGCGAAGTTGACCAATTTAATCATCGCTTCCGGATGCTTGTAGCCTTTTCTTACGACCGAGATGCCGCCGATCGGCGTTTCTTGCTTCGCAGCCGCCTTGCCGTCGGCATTCAATAACGAATACGCTCTCCAATCCGCCTTCGGATCGTTGCGGATCGCGTCGTTGAGCGGATACCAGCCGGACCACCAAGGTCCGAAGAATGCGCCGGCTTTGTTCGAGACGACAAGCTCGGCAGCCTGGTCGGATTTCATTATCGGAAATTCCTTGGAGACGAGGCCTTGTTTATAAAACTCGCGCAGCTTTGCAAGCGCGTCCTTCGTTTGCGGCTGGATGGACCCGTATTGGACCGTTCCGTCGTCGCCCTTCACCCAAATTCTCGTATACGATTTGAAATGGTCGAAGAACGGATCGAAGCCGAACATTTGGGCCGTTTCTTTCGTAAAGTCTTGGAAGCCCGGAAGTCCTACCGTGTCCTTCTGGCCGTTGCCGTCCGGATCCTGCTCGATGAACGCCTTGAGAATCGGCGCCAAATCGTCGATCGTCTTCGGCTCGGGAAGTCCCACTTTATCAAGCCAATCCTTGCGGAGCCAGAGCACCGGATCGGAGTTATGAAGCGTGCCCATCGTCGGAACGCCGTACAGCTTGCCGTCCACCGTCGCGAGCTGCATCGCCTTGCCGCCGTCGGTCTTCAGCACGTCTTTGACCTGCTGGCTTGCATAATCGTTGAATTCGTCCGTAATGTCTTCAATTTGGCCCGCTTCGATCATTTGCAAATATTGATCGTAGCCGACAACCATCGTGTCCGTCAGGTCGTTGCTCGCGATCATCAGGTTGGCCTTCTCCCCGGCCGCTTCCCCTTTGACCACGATCGGGAACTGCACTTCAATGTTGAGACGGTCCAGGATCGCTTTCGTATACCGATTGTTGAATATCGTCTCGCCTTCCGCCAACCCCATGGATGCGGCATCGCTGTTTTCAGGCTCGCTTCGGAAAATCGTAATCGCCGTCTTTTCCGGCATCGGCCCGAACGGATCCTTCGCGTCCGCTTGACCGTTGTCGCCGCCCTTGTTATCCGTCGCTTCTTGTCCCGTTCCCGACGAATTGCCGTTGCTTTCGTTCCCGCCGCCGTTCGAGCATGCCGCCAAAAGCAGCGACATGATCAGGGAGACGGAAAGCAAAGATTTTGTCAGCTTCGATGCTCTCATGCCTACAACCCCTTTGTCTTCTTGTTATGTTGAAAGCGTTTTACAATATTCATGTTAGCGCTTTCCGAACGTTGGGTCTATGCACGCCGGGGCTCAGTCTTGTCGACTTTTGTATCCAATCGAAGCACATTTTTCACACCGAACAAGACAGAAATCACACTTCATGCGCCTGCTGCGGCGCATTTCCCGTCTTTCGGTACTCGTTCGGCAGCATCCCGAAGCAGTCCCGGAAGACGCGGCTGAAATGCCGGTAATCGCTGAAGCCGCACCGTTCCGCCACTTGCATGATCGGCAGATCGGTCTGCAATATCATCAGCCGGGCGCGTTCCAGCTTAAGCCATTTGGCGTATTCGCCGTACGATTTTCCGGTCACTCTCTTGAAGCACTTGCTGAAGTAGCCGCGGCTCATATTCACCTGCTTGGCGATCGCCGCCTCGTTGATGTTCGGGTCGGGATCGTTCTTCAGCAGCTCGATCGCCCGCATAATAATATCCGCAATCGGCTTGGACGCATTATCGTTTATTTTCTTCAACACCGACTCGCGGAACCGTCGAATCCACGCTTCCCAGTCCGCCCAGCCGGCAATTTCGTCAAACTGCGTAAGAAAGCTCTGCAGCGTCCCGATGCCGAGCAATCGATCCCATTCAAGCACAACCTGATAAAAGGTCGCCTTCATCTCCGTATGGCCCGCCGCCGAACGCTTGGTTTCCGCAAGCAGCCGCTCCAGTTCGTCATCCTCATAAATCCAAGACGGAGTGTTCCAGCGGCCCGCAAGCTCTTCGCTCGGAAGCGCGCCGCCGGAAGGCTGTACGAGCTCCCGCCCTTTCGCCTTCTCCGCCTGCCGTTTGCCGGCCCCGCCGATTCCGTTCAACTTTTCCGAGATTCGCCGCAGCGTCTCCTCGACGATTTCGTCCTCGATTTCCGTCTTCACGATGTAATCGAGCACTCCGAGCCGCATCGCCTCTTGTATCGTTTTGAAGCTGTCATGGCAAGTAAGCACGACAACCGGCAGGTCGCCCTCCCGCTCCCTCACCTGCTTGATCAGCTCCAGTCCCGACATGCCGTTCATGGCCAGATCGGTGACGATCAAATCGACTTTGTTCTCCTCGAGATATTCCAGCGCCTTCTCGCCGCTGCCCGCTTCCCCCGTAACGGCAAAGCCGTATTTATCCCATGGAAAGGTCGAAATGATTCCTTGTCTAACCAGCTTTTCGTCATCGACGACAAGTACCTTCTTCATCGTAAGGATGCCTCCCGACTTTGCAGATTTGGCTAGGCCAGCGATTTAATATATTCGATCACGCCTTCGTTTCGTCCACATTCTTTCCCGCTTATTCTCCATCCTCCGGCCCCTCCTTGATGTTAGCGCGAATCGTAAAACGGTACACCGTTCCTTCCCCAAGCATGCTGTCTATCGTAAGCTTGCCGGCTTCGCCGTAATGGACCTCCAGCATTTTATTAACGTAATTCAAGCCGATTCCGAGCCCCGCTTCGCTCTGCGCGTCGCGTCCTCCCGCAAGCAGCCGTTCCTTCTGCTCGTCGGAAAGTCCGGCGCCGTTATCGCGGACGGAAACGGTGAGCAGCTCGTCGCCCGCCCATTCGATACGCACCGTAATGACCCCTTCCCGATCCTTCAGCCCGTGGTAAATCGCGTTCTCGACGAGCGGCTGCAAAATGAACCGCGGAATTTCCACCTCGCCGGCGCCGTCATCGATCTCGTACCGCACCTCGAATTGCTGATCGTGCCTGACAAGCTGCAAGGCGACATAATCCTTCAGCGCCGACAGCTCCCGCTCCACCGTCACGACGGAGCCCTCTTTGCCCAAGTTATAACGCAGCAGCCTCGTAAGGTTTGCCACCAGCTTTACAATTTCCCCTTGGCCTTGCGCCCGTGCCAGCCATTGCACCGTGTTCAGCGTATTGTACAGAAAGTGCGGGTTGATTTGCGACAGCAGCTTGTCCACTTCAAGCTGCCGCTTGTTGATCTCCTGCTGCTTAACTTCTTGCAGCAGCGTCTGAATCCGGTCCTTCATGAGGTGAAACTGCTTCAGCACCTGATCGAATTCGGCGACGTTCGTCCGCTCCGGGCTCGAATCGAAATTGCTCGAGGCCATCAGTCCGATTTCCTTCTTGAATACGCGGATCGGCACATACACCGCCCGCCAGACGAGGTAGCCGGCCAGCAGGCTGACGCACATCAGCCCGATGCCGAGGATAATCATCCGAACGGCCCAATCTCGAATTTCCCGATCGAATACGCTGCGGTCGAATAAAGCTGCCAGCTCCCAGCCGTAACGGCTCTTGCTGTCGAAAACAACCTTGTCGCCGATATGCTTCCTCCCGCCTTGATAAACCGAACCGAGCGGAAATTCGTCCACGAGCTCGCTGTAAACGACGTTTCCTTGATCGTTGACCAGAACGTAAGCCGTGTCCATCCCGAACTGCGCCTTCTTCAAGCTGCGCTCGAACGTAGAAACGTTCGATTCCAAATACAGATTCAAGTTGTACTCGCCGAGTCTGTCCACCGGCCGCGAAAGCGATAATACGACGCTTTGGCTTCCCGCCTCGAAAGACCGGTGCGGGCCGTAGAACGTAAACAGCGTTTGGCCGGTGAGCGTCGGGAGCCCCTCCAGCGAAAATTCCCGGTTCAGCTTCGCGTTGGCGAACAGCATGCTCTTCGAATCGGGATTATAGTAAAAATGCAGTCCGGCATTCGGGTTCGTATGGTCGATCAAGCTTAAATACGTGTCGATATTGTCCACGTACGCCCTTTTGCTGGAATAGCTGTTTGTCGATAAAAAATTAATAAGGTCGTTCGATATGATCCCTCCGTAGCTCAGCTGCCCGGATACGGATATGAGGTTGTCCATCGTCAAATCGATGTCCTTCGAAATTTGGTCCAACGTCAGTTGAATGTTTTTTTCGATTTTACTGTATAAAATTTGCGTAATTGTATAGTAAGAAGCGGAGCTTACAAGAGCGAAGGTGATTAAGGAGCTGAGCAAAAATGCCGCCGCCATCCGATTTTTCAACGAATAACCGAGTTTTGTCCTTGTAAGCGCTTGATAAATCGAAGACAACGTTTGCATCATCGGACATATCTCCCCGTTTATTAATGTCCTTTACAAATCCACCTTACCATAAAAGGCGGCTAAGAACAGTAACAACCCGGAATTACCATTTGCCGAAATAGTGCGCGCTACAGCCGCTCGACCACCGCGAACGCGGAAGCGAGCTTTGCAGCGTGCGTTATGGAAATATGGATAACGGGCCGCGGCTCTCCGGGACTGCCGTAGCCCAGCCTGCCCCATGCGTCGTCGCTTAAGGTGCATGCCGGCTTGCCGCGCCGATCCGGCAGCACCTCGATGTCGTGTAGGCCGACCGTTCCGCCGATGCCGCAGCCGAGCGCCTTGACGACCGCTTCCTTCGCCGCCCACCGTCCTGCCGTATACTCGATCATCCGTTGGTTGCCGCCTTTTTCCGTCCGTATATGCTGCCGTTCGGCTTCCGTCAGCACGCGCCGCAAAAACGCGTCCCCGCGCTCCCCGGACAGCAGCCGTCCGATTCGCTCCATATCCGCAATGTCCGTCCCGATCCCGATTATCATCTGTTTGCGCACCCTCGTCCAAACCAATATTATTAATCAGTGTAACGAAAATGCGTCGGAAGTAAAACTTTAATTTCGGAGATGAGCCAAGTTGGCGCAATATAGCTTTTCTAACGCTCCCCAGGAAGTAACCTCCGCAGTCGCTCGGCTGGTCGGGCTGCTGCGGGAAAGCTTCGGGACGAAGCTGATCGGCGTCTATTTGCACGGATCGCTCGCTATGGGCGGCTTTCAGCCGGACCGAAGCGACATCGATGTGCTTGCGGTTACGAAGGAATCGGCGGATATGGATGTGAAGCTTGCGCTCGCGGAGCGGCTGCTTGCGCTTTCGGGTCATCCTTTCGCCGTCGAGCTTCATATTTGTACGCAAAAGCAGCTTCAGCCGTGGAGGCATCCGTGCCCGTTCGACTTTCACTACAGCGAAGGGTGGCGCGGAGCGATTGCCGGCGGACTATCGGAAGGGACGGCCGATTCGCTTCTCGTTCTGAACGGCGGAGAGGACGTCGATTTGGCGGCTCATCTGACAGTGCTTAGGGAACGGGGCTTGTCGCTGTGGGGCGAGCCGATCGCCGGCGTAGTTCCGGCAGTGCCTGCGGAGGATTACTTGGATGCGGTGCTGGCGGATGTTAACGTCGAGCTGCGGGACGTTTCGAAGCAGCCCGTATATTATGTGCTGAATATGCTTCGCGTCGTTAAGGCGGTAACCGACGGTACCGTTCTGTCGAAGGAAGAGGCGGGCGTTTGGGGGCTGACGGCCATGCCTTTTCACATTGAAGTGATATACATGGCGCTGGAGTTTTATCGGCGGCCCGAGCGGAACGAGGCGCTGCATTTCGATATAGGGCCGCTGCGTTTATTTTTAGCTTCGTGCCGCATGAGGACGAAAACCCGAAACGGCTCTCCTTGAAACCGGGAGTCGTCTCGGGTTTTCTTTTGCTTCTCGTTTATATTCCCGGAATCGGGGAACGCTTGTGCTCGGTTTTGAGATACTGCTTCTCCAGCTTCTCTTGTGCGGCGGGATCGATCGCTTTGCCCTCGAGATAATCGGAGTTGGCTTCGTAAGAAATTCCAAGCTCGTTCTCGTCCGTTTGCCCTTCCCAGAGGCCTGCGGTCGGGACTTTCGCAATAACCTGCTGCGGAACGCCGAGCTTGGCGGCAAGCATGCGCACCTGACGCTTGTTCAAGGAGCTGAGCGGCGTAATGTCTACCGCGCCGTCGCCGTATTTCGTGAAAAATCCGGTAATCGCCTCGGATGCATGGTCGGTGCCGACGACGAGCAAATTCATCTCGAACGCCAGGGCGTACTGCATCACCATGCGGGTGCGCGCCTTGACGTTGCCTTTGCCTTCCTTGCTCAAGTGGCGGTGAATGCCGAGCGACTTCAGCGCATATTCGGCCTCGATCGCAATTTCGTCCACCGCTTCCTGAATATTCGTCTCTACGACATGCTTAAGTTTGAATGCCGCGGCCGTCGCCCGGCTGTCCTCGATGTCGGCCTGCTCGCCGTACGGCTGCAGTACGCCGACGGTCCGGTAATCCATCCCCGTCTCCGCGCTTAATTCGTCGGTCGCCAGTTTGCACAAACCCGTGGCTACCGCGCTATCTATGCCGCCGCTGATGGCGATCAGCAAGCCCGTAGTTTTCGAGTTTTTCACGTATTGTTTCAAAAAATCGACGCGGCGGCGAATTTCTTCGTCGACGTCGATTTGAGGCTTCACGCCGAGCCTTGCAATGATTTCCTGCTGTAAGCTCATCCGACCCACTCCTCTATACCGTTTATATTTTGAATTGTACAGGTTCCTGGGCTTATAATCCAATGGTTGCGTTACATTTTTCTACGATCTTTCACGATCGCTTCCGGATGCACGCTCAGCTCCTTCGAATATTCGACGAGTCCGATCTCGCAGCCCGTCCCGATCGTTACCCGTTCGCCCCGAACGACGGAGGCGTGAGTGCATTCAAGAGACAGATCGGTGCCTTCGATCGTCTCGGACCTCAAGTATCCGATCGTATCCCGGCCGAAGAACAATCGTGCGATAAATCGGAGAATTCCCCGGAAACCGCCGAGGCGGCTGATCGAATCGCGGCGCACCGTGAGCCGCTCGCAGCCGATTTCCCTGATGTAGCTGCTCCCTCTTGCCGTAATATCCCCGGAATTCGTATTCAGCATGCCGCGAATCGTGACCATTCCGTCGACGCGAAGCTCTTCCGCCTCTACGTCACCCTCGCAGCGCAGGCTGCCGTTCGAGACGAGCACGTTCGTCCTCATCTTCGCTTCGCAGGCGAAGCTGCCGTTCGTGCGTACCTCTTCCGCCTGCATCTCGCCTTTTACGCTGGCGCTGCCGCTGCTCGAAAATTTTCGGCCGAAAAAGCCTCCCTTTACCGAACTGCTTCCGGAACTGCTGTATTCGCTTGCGTAGGCATCCCCGTTCACGCTGCCGCTCCCTGATATCGTAATCTGCTGCGCATTAATGGTGCCCTGAATTTTCCCGCTTCCCGAAATTTTCACTTTGTCGTACTGGCCGCCGGAGATGACTCCCGAACCGGACACGACCGCATCTCTTCCCGCACTTACTGCACTCATTGTCCATCCTCCTTAGATTTGATCTTCCATTGTAAGCAGCTTATCCTGCAATTCTGCGGTCAGATGCTCCATGGAAACGATGAGCGCCGGTCGCCATCTTCCGTCCACCCGCAGCTCCGCCCCGCCTTGAACGGCGAACGTATGAATTGTTGCACCGGATCGGTACATATGGATGTGGAACGTCGCCAACTGCGGTTTGGGCAGCCACGTCGCGAACGTTTCTTGTACGGACTTCCACTCTTGAATCGTAAGCTGATCCCGATACTTCCGGATGAAATAAATAAGCAGCAGCTCCGCGAAGCCGATTTGTTCCCGTTTCAGCTCTGTGCAGACATATTCGCGTTGAAACGCTTCGGATATATTGAGATATTGGGCTGTAGTTTTCAGCTTGTAGGTGCTTGCCGTCGCTTCCGGATTAAGCAGCGCCGACAGCTCCTCGAGCGAATGGGAATCCTTGAGGCCGATAATTTTCTCAATGCGCTCAAGAACCTTTTTCTTAGGAAAAAATGTTTCCTGCCCCGTAAAAGAAGACTGCTTTATGAACCACGCTTCCGGGATTAAGTTTTGCCGCTTCCAACGATACAGCTGGCCGTATGAGATTCCCGTCGCCGTCAGCAGGTCTTTCTTGGATATCAATTCGTCGCTCGGTTTCAATCTTGATATCACATCCTTTACTCTTGTCAGTAACGTAACATAACATTGTTACGCTAGTCAATGGGCGGAGGTTCCGCACTCTGCAATTTTCATAGATTTTTGTCATTTGCTTTGATACCATGATTCATAACAATCGGGAATGAGGAGGAACAAGCCGCATGATCGACATTCATTGTCATATTTTACCTGGGGTCGATGACGGCGCATTGAATCTGGAGATGTCCGTCGGCATGGCGCGTCTGGCCGCCCAGGACGGAATCCGCGTCATCGTTGCGACTCCGCATCATAACAAAGTTTTTCTCGTTACGGAACATACGGTAAGGAGCAAAGTGAAGGAGCTTCAAACCGAGCTGGACCGGTTGAACATCCCGTTGACGATTATGCCCGGCAATGAGTTGCGGCTGGAAAGTCCTGAATTTGTTTACGAGGCGATGGCGGCGAACCGTTTTTGCTACTTGGCGGATAACCCTCGGTTCGTGCTTCTGGAGCAGTCGTGGGAGAAGTACCATCCCGATACTCCGAGTGTAGTTGCCGCGCTGAAGGAGCGCGGTACGACTTTAATATTGCCGCACCCGGAGCGGCATTTCTTCTTCCGGGAACGCCCGAAGCTGCTGGAGGAGCTGGTCGGCCTCGGCGTATGGACGCAGGTTTCCGTCGACAGCCTGATCGGCAACAACGGTCCGGAGGTGCAAAAGTTCGCGCTGTCGCTCGTGGATCGCGGGCTCGCGCACACGCTGGCGACCGACGCGCACAATTTGCGGCGGAAGCCGAACTTGTCGCTCGGCTATAAGCTCGTGGCGCAGCGGGCCGGTGCCGCCGCCGCCGAGCAAATTCGCGGCCGAATGAAGCGGATTATCGGCGAGGAGTAAGGGCGGCGCTCGGTTCGGGGGCGTTAGTACCAACTTTTGGTGCTCTGTACAGGAGCATCTCCAAACTAGCTTGCTCCAACGCAACTTCGTTCCGTTGCTCTTTGCCGTGCCGCATGACCGACCTCCTCGAACCAAGCTATTTTTCCGCTGCGGACTCCACCGCGCGCACCAACACAAAAAGCCCCTCCGGGCAACGAAGCTGCCGAAGAGGGGCTTTACGCACATATTCGTTTACTTGCAATACTCGTTAAACGCGCCGATCAAGTTTTCCGCGATCATATCGGCTGTGCGGTCTTCGATCTGATGGCGCTCGATGAAATGCACCAGCTGCCCGTCCTTCATCACCGCGATCGACGGGGACGACGGCGGGTACGGCGCGAAATATTCGCGGGCTTTCGCCGTTGCTTCCTTGTCTTGGCCTGCGAACACGGTGTACAGATGGTTCGGCACCGCGTCGTTCCGCAGCGCCTTCGCCACCGCCGGACGAGCGTTGCCCGCCGCGCAGCCGCAAACCGAATTGACTACGACCAGCGCAGTTCCCTTCATATCGTTGAAAGCCGCCTCCACCTCTTCCGGCGTACGCAGCTCGGTAATTCCTAAGCGGGTCAATTCGTCGCGCATCGGCTGAATATAGTCGTTCATATACATCTCGAATGTGATCGACATGTTGAAGTCACTCCTTATCACACGGTATTTTGCAAACCTTTCCGTTGCTAAAGTTTATTATACCATGCTTACGGCGCTTTGAAAGCTATTTCCTCTCCCGCTTTTCGTCGATCACTGCGTCCGAAGGCGGTTCACCGTCCGCATTTTCCAAACTGGCCTCGTATGCGACGTCTCTTGTCGGATGCATGTAAATTCCGCCCTGCGGCGAAATGCCCCGCTCGAAATAATCGCGGTTTTCCTCGGTTTGAAAGCCGATATCCTTGTAAGGATGCACCCACTCTTCCCCCGCCATAACGGAAGGGTCCGTGTCCTTGGTCCAGTTGTTCAACGGAGATTGCGGGGAATCGTAATCGTGATCGCCGATGACGACGCCCGAATCGTTAATGAACGCGCCGCGAGGTCCCCTGCCCTGCTCAAACATAGGCAAAAAATCAATCTCATGCGGATCGAGCTTCGGGTCGCCGAGCGCCTTGATCGTCTCCGCCTGCTTCTTCAAATCGTTCTTTTCCGCCACGCTGTTCTCCCCCCTCTCTTCATCCGGAAGAGGATTACTTACGTAGAAGGCCGATTCGGGCCGTTCAATTTTTTATCGATGCCGGGCACGCGGTCTTCATTGTTCCGGCGCGCGTCATTTTCCCGTTCATGCTGCTGTTGCGCTTTCGAATCGTGATTTTGGTCCGCCACGTCAGCGACACTCCTTCCGTCTTAGTTTCTTCGTTAGTATTTGCCGCAATTGGTTTGATATACTATGGAAAAACGACACGCAAAAAGTTGAGGAATGACCATGTACGATTGTGCAGTGATCGGCGGGGGACCGTCGGGTTTAATGGCGAGCGTCGCGGCTGCTTCGCACGGGGCAAACACGGTGCTGATCGATAAAGGCGACAAGCTCGGACGCAAGCTCGGCATTTCCGGCGGCGGCCGGTGCAACGTGACGAACGCCGGCGACCTCGATACGATCGTCAAACATATCCCGGGCAACGGGCGGTTTCTTTACAGTGCGTTCAACCATTTCAGCAACAAAGACATCATCGGTTTTTTCGAAGGGCTCGGCATCGCGCTCAAAGAGGAAGACCGCGGCCGCATGTTCCCGGTAAGCGACAAGGCGAAGACGGTCGTCGACGCGCTCATTAACAAAGTGCGGAGTCTCGGCGTCGACATCCGCACCAACGCTCCGGTCGACCGCGTCCTGTACGAGAACGGCCGCGCAGCCGGCGTACGCCTGAAGAACGGCGATACGATCCGCGCCAGGACGGTCATCATCGCCACCGGCGGCAAGAGCGTTCCGCACACCGGCTCGACCGGCGACGGCTACGCATGGGCGGAGGCGGCCGGCCATACGATTACGGAGCTGTATCCGACCGAAGTGCCGATCACTTCCTCCGAACCGTGGATCCGCGACAAGACGCTGCAAGGAATATCGCTGCGCGACATCCGGCTGACCGTCTGGGATCCGAAGGGGAAGCGAATCATCGAGCACGAAGGCGACATGATCTTTACGCACTTCGGCATCTCCGGCCCCGCGGCGCTCCGCTGCAGCCAATTCGTCGTCAAGGCGCGCAAAAAGTTCGACGTAAAGCATGTGCTCATGAGCATCGACTTGTTTCCGGGCGAATCGTTGGACGAGTTAAAGGCGCGTATGACCGATATCGCAAAAAACGAAGCCAAGAAAGCCGTAAAAAACGCCTTCCGCCCGCTCCTCCAAGAAAGAATGCTCTTATTTTTACTGGAGCAAACGAACATTCCGCCCGACCTTGCATGCGACAGGCTGCCGAAAGCAACGATCCAGACGCTGGCCGAACGCTGCAAACGGTTCGAGCTGTGGGCTTCCGGCACGCTCTCCATCGAGGAAGCGTTCGTTACCGGCGGCGGCGTCAACCTGAAGGAGATCGATCCGAAGTCGATGCAGTCGAAGCTGACGGCGGGGCTGTTTTTTTGCGGAGAGGTGCTCGACATTCACGGATACACCGGCGGCTACAATATTACGGCGGCGTTCGCCACCGGCTATACGGCGGGCATGCACGCGGCGCAAGCCGCGCATGAGGCCGAGCCGGCGCAGCCGACCGTGTAATATTTTTGCGCGCGCGGGCAGCATGCGGCAGGAATTTCTTTACTCCGAGCGAAATATTTATGGGTCTAAAGAATCATATGTATTGGCGAAGGAGTGCTCCGTATGCGTCTGATTACCCGATCCGATTTTGACGGTCTGGTTTGCGCGATGCTTTTTAAGAAGATGAATATGATTGACGAAATGAAGTTCGTTCACCCGAAGGACGTGCAGGACGGGCTGATCGAGGTGACCAAGAACGACATTCTTGCCAATGTTCCTTATGCGGAGGGCTGCGGGCTTTGGTTCGACCACCACTCGAGCGAGATGGAGCGCGTCAAGGAAAAAGGCACATATGAAGGCGAGTCCCGGATCGCTCCAAGCGCCGCGCGCGTCGTGTATGACTATTATGGAGGACGGGAGAAGTTCGGACCGGAGCTTGACGATATTATGGCGGGCGTCGACAAGGCGGATGCCGCCCAATTTTCGGCGGACGACATTCTTTACCCGAAAGGCTGGGATTTGCTGTCGTTCCTGATGGACGCGCGCACCGGCCTCGGCCGCTTCCGCGACTTCCGTATCAGCAACTACCAGCTGATGGAGCAGCTTGTCGATCACTGCGCGTACTTGACGATCGATCAAATCTTGGAGCTGCCCGACGTGAAGGAGCGCGTCGACCGCTACTTCGAGATGGACACGCTGTTCCGCGACATGATCAAGAAGCATACGCGCATCGAAGGCAACGTGATCGTTACCGATTTGCGCGATGTCGAGACGATTTATGCGGGGAACCGATTTATGGTATACGAGGCTCTATCCGGAGCAGAACGTTTCGATCTGGATCGTGGACGGACGCAACAAACAAAACTGCGTATTCGCTTGCGGCCACAGCATTGTCAACCGCACGGCAGCCGTGGACATCGGCTCGCTCATGCTGCGGCACGGCGGCGGCGGCCACAAGGCGGCGGGCACGTGCCAAGTGCCGTATGAGCAAGCCGGGGAAGTGCTGGCGAGCATCGTCGGCGCAATGAATGCGTAACAAAAAAAAACTACGACGGCATGAATAACTAACAGGAATTTCCTGAA
>NZ_JAQZSG010000059.1 GCF_028745515.1 Paenibacillus thermotolerans
CTTATCGAACGTCACGCTGCTTCCGTCGGTTGTGTTTGTCACTTGAACCGCAACATTGCCCGCCAAGTCTTCTAAATCCAGCGTAAACGCGATCGTTCCTTCCGCATCGCTATTTTGCATCGTGTACGTTGCCGTCCACGTCCGCGCATTCGCTCCTTGCGTGACCGTCGCTGCGCTCCCTGCGATCGGTACCGCCGGCTGCTGCACGTCCTCGTTCGTTGCAATATGCAGCGTAATCGTATCGCCCACCTTTGCTCTAACTGAATCCGCGTTACTTGAGCTAATCTGAACCGTCGTTGCTGTCGGAGGGGTATCGATCGTTAATGTAGCCGCACTTGATGTAACCGTCAGCTCTCCGGAGTCGGTAATTTTTACCCGGTACTGGTAGCCGTTCATACTACTCGAGACAGATGTAAGATTGAGAACGGAAGCAGTTTGTCCGATGATGTCGGCAAAACCGTTCCCGGTGTTCTGCTCCCATTGATAAGTTAAACCCGTGCCGTTTGCTGTAACACTGAAGCTTGCACTATCACCTTCGCTCACTTCTTTATCAGTAGGCTGGCTCGTGATTTGAGGAGCGGCATTGGTTGTCACTTCTATGGAACTTGCTTCCGATGCTTGATGCGTTTCTGTTTCTTTCACTCGTGCGCTCAACGTGTATCCCGTATTAGGAGTAAGTCCTGTGAAGACGCCGCCGTCTTGCCATGTCGTGCCGTTGTTGATACTGTACTCCTGGCCAGTCGTTAAGCTTAACGTAATACTCGTTGATGTTTTAGTAGATAGCGTTGGCGTGCCCGGAGCTAGAGGTCCTGACGCCTTTGCAACCGTTGAGGTACCCGCACTCGTCACGCTGCCCGTTGCATGGACCCCGTCCGCTGTCACCGTGACTGTAATGACTTTACCGACATCCTCCTTTACAAGTGTATATGTCGATCCGGTAGCCCCATCAATCGCAACACCGTTGCGCTTCCACTGATACTTCGGATTATCGTCATTTACAGCAGGCGTATATGCAATATTGCTTACATCTGCCGTCAACGTTTCCCCAAATTTCTCAATTCCCGAAATTTGAACGCTACCTCCCATAACGGGTATCGATTCCCCTGTCTCCAGAATAAGCTTCGGTTCAACAGAAGAGTCAGCAGTGGAGGAGATAAAAATATGCAAAAATTTCCCGGCATCCCCTGCCGTTTTTTCTATTTCATTCCCCTTAAGCGCGAAAGTGACGATACCGTTTGTTTGTAACTTCACAAAATTCGTGACATTAAATTCAATATTACCTACATAGGGTTCACTGAGTATTTGCTCCCCAAGTTTTTGATCCGCCTCATTCATTGGGAAGGAATCCCATGTATTCTCGGAAGATCCGTATACAGTTATAAAAGGTTTGTCGCTAAAAGACGATTCTACTAAATTGACGTTAAGGCGCAGGACGGCATTCGTAATAACTTGACCACCCAAATCCGGCAGCGCAAATTGTATTGCCGCCCTATAATACCCTTGATCGGCAGCTGACGCCGTGCCCACCAAAAGATCACCTACATCCTTACCATCATAATATTGCAGATTATCCCAGGTCCCGTCTTTTACAGCTGTAACTGACTTCTCTTCGGCATTTACCCGTTGTTCCGGCACTACCTGAGAAACAAGGAACAGCAAAGAAATCACGGCTAGTAAAGCAGTGATTTTTTTCATCGCTCTCATCGCTTTCATCTCCCTACTTCGCTGTTAATCCTTTTTTCAGTGTCTCAATTATCTTTCTGAGGAAAAATGCCTTCCAGTGCAATAATGAAGTTTATCGTCAAATATGGTTGTAGATTGTTGTGCGGCTGGCTTCCGCCCGTAACTCCTAGAGCAAGTGCATTCATCGAAACGCTCGGCGTATTCGTATAAACGTTTTTTCCTCCGAAGCCTGCAGAACTCGCCCAAACCGCGTCCGTTGGGTCTTTCAAATTCGATTTCGATACGGCATTGGCGGCATGATTATGCGGCGGCATCTGGTTATATTCAAGTTGCACCGTCTCGTTACCTCCACTTGATGCAAATGGACGCTTCGTCAGTCCTATTCCTTGCCCTTGATGAAGGGGGACTCGTCCGCGTAAGTCGGGAAGTTTATACGTCTTCACCCCGTCGCCACCGAATTGGTTGCCAATAACAGCGAACAATATAGAATTTTCGACGATCGTTATTTCAGAGCCGTCGCAAAATGCCCATCCTCTCGGGGCATATTTTCCTGCAAACAATCGAATTTCACCTACATATGGATCCATTATTCGGCCTCGCTTTCTATGTATTAGTCCCGCGGCGGGAAATAGCCTACAATCGCAATGCAGAAGTTTAACGGTAAGTAAGGCTGCATGTTCGGGTGTGCCTCTCCTTTACCGCTCGGCGAGAGGGCGTTGGCGCTCATCTGAACATTCTGTTGCAGAGAATAATTGTTAACAAGGCCGCCCCCCCAAACATTTCCTTGAGGATTATTGGTTGGATAATCAGTTCCCGCCGATACCCGGTGGCTGTGCTGAGGTATTTCACGAATTGTAAGCACATGCGCTTCTTCTCCGCCGGACTTACCAATCGGGGTGCCATACTGCGGATGCATCGGCACTCTGCCGCGAAGATCAGGAAGGGCGAAATTCACTTTGCCGTCGCCGCCGAAACTAGTGCCGAGCAAAGAATACAAAGCCATGTTTTGGTCGATGTTCAACAACCTGCCATCGCACACTGCCCATCCACTCGGGGGATTTTGACCCTGGAATGCAAATAATCGTATTTCTCCTAGATACGGTTCTGCCATATTTCCTTCCTCCTTTACTTTTATGATTGGGATGGATAGATCCCGATTAATGCAATGATGAAGGTCACGGCTAAATACGGCATCATATTGTCATGCTGCTGACCGGCGCCTTCAGTGCTAATCGCATTACTGTTCATCACGATGTCCGCGTTCGCCTTTGAATATTGGTTAACGGTGCTGGCGGCCCAAAATGCATTGACCGGAGTGTTCACATTGCCTGATCCATTTGACTGCGCATTCGCCGGGTGCGTATGCTCGGGAAGTTGATCTAGAGTTAGTGTGACTCTCTCAATTCCTCCCTGTTGCCCTAATGCGTATGAAGTGCCAGTCTTCGGGTTTTGTCCCGCAAATATTGGGATTCTCCCTCTCAAGTCGGGCAGCTTAAAGTTGGTCTGCCCATCCCCTCCATACGTCGTGCCGATCAAGGTATAAAGAGCTTCGCAGTCATTGATAAGAAGCGTGCTTCCGTCGCAAATGGCCCATCCTTGAGGGGCATAATTACCAGCAAACATTCGAATCTCGCCCACATACTGATCACTCATTACTTTACCCTTCTCTCATTGTGATATTTTTACTGATGCCGCCACTCCATAGCCAAATAGGGAGACCTTTCCTCTGTGATGCGAAAACCCAGCCTCGCATATAAGCGTTGTGCAGGATTATCGCACAAAACGTGAAGCCGCATAGGTTTACCTGCTTCCGCCGCTTGCTCTTTCAAGCCCTGTAGAAGGCTCGTGCCAATCCCTTTGTTTTGATACTTTGACAACAGGGATATATCAATAAGCAGCAAGGCCACATCGGTTGACTCCGTCATTATGCGGCCGATGGGCAAGACTTCAATCATCATGATGCGTTGTACCGCGGCGGGATACTGCATGGCGTAGAAGCGTCTTTGCATGGAGAATTGCATACGAAGAAACGCGTCTGCTTGAGCGTGATCCCAACCTAGCATGAACATCTCGTTGGCCCGTGTCTGTGCGTACAACTCATAGAGAAACGGCTCGTCCTCCGCCGTAGCATATCGCATGGTTATCATAAGCACGACACCTCTGAATTGATGGAATCATTATACGATTGCGCGATAAACAAAAAATAAACAAAAATAGGCCGTAGGAATCTTGCGGGACTCCTAAGGCCTATTTTTGTTTTTTGTCCTTTCAGTATGGAAAAACCCTTCGTTTACACGTTTGTAAATCGGTACGAATCGAACTCCATGCCCATTCCCCAACCCGGTCACACCGCATGCTCGACAGGCTGCTCCGCCTTGTTTTTGGACATGTTGCGCTGCGCCATGACAAGCTTATAATAAATGCCTTGCTTCTTGATCAATTCATTGTGCGTGCCGACCTCGGCGATTTCCCCTTTGTCGAGCACGAGCAGCCGGTCCGCGTTTTTCAGCGTCGCCAGCCGGTGCGCGATCGCGATCGTCGTCCGGTTTTTCGTAACGCGCTTGAGCGCCTCCTGAATTTCGGACTCCGTGTCGATATCGAGCGAAGCCGTCGCTTCGTCCAGTATGAGAATGCGCGGATTGTTGAGCACCGCCCGGGCGATCGCGAGTCGCTGCCGCTCTCCGCCGGACAAGTTGTTTCCGTTCTCCTCCAGCTTTGTGTCGTAGCCGTCTGGAAGCTTAATAATGAAGTCGTGCGCGTTCGCGATTTTGGCCGCCTGAATCACTTCTTCTGCGGTAGCGTCCGGCTTCGAATACTTGATGTTATCGATGATCGTGCCGCTGAACAGCAGCGTTTCTTGAAGCACGACGCCGATCTGCGAGCGCAGGTCCTCCTGCTTGATATTTCTGATATCTACGCCGTCGATCAAAATTTCGCCTTCGTTCACGTCATAGAACCGGGAGATCAGGTTGATGAATGTCGATTTTCCCGCTCCGGAATGACCGACCAAGCCGATCATTTCGCCTTTCTTGATATCGAAATGAATATGCTTGAGCACCGGCTCATACGATTTGTAACCGAACGTCACATCGCGAAACGAAATCGTTCCGTCGATCGAATGGTGTATGGACTTCTCGGTATCGATAATTTCCGGCTGCTCGTCAATGACGGAAAACACCCGCTCGATCGCTATCATGGCGTTCGCGATCCATCTCGGCAAGTTCATCAGCCATGCCAGCGGGCCGTAAATCATCGCGGCGTAGCTTGTGAACTGGATCAATTCGCCCAGCGTCAACGTTCCGCCTAAGATCATGTTACAGCCTGCAAGCAGCACGAAGTACTGACCGATCTGCAGCAAGTAGAACGATATCGGAGCCAAATAGCTGAACACTTTCTCGGTTCGAACCGTCGCCGCGGCAAACTCGTTGTTATACTTTCTGAACCGCTTGATCTCGCGGTCTTCTTTACCGAACGCTTTGACGACTCGAATGCCGCTGAGCACGTCGTGCAGAAACGAATTCGCCCGGTCGAACACGCGAAATTGCTTGTGGAACAGCTTCCGCAACACGAGCGCCCAAGTCGCATATTGGAGATATGCCACGAACGGAGCCGGCAAAATGACGATGAGCGCCAGCCGCCAATCCGTGTAAATCATCAGGGCGCTCGCAGAGACGAGGATGATCATTTGGTAAATGGCCGACGTAAATATTTCTTGGATCAAGTTCCGAATCCGGTCCGTATCGGAGGTGATCCGGTTCATGATGTCCCCGGCGCGCTGCGAAGAGAGGAAGCCCAGCGACAAGCTCTGCACCTTATCGAAGACGAGTCTGCGCAAATCGGCGGCAATTCGGGAGCTGACCCGCGCCATAAGCCGCCCTCTCCATAATTGAAGCAGCTCTCCGGCAACCAACACGACGGCGATGCCGGCAATCGCAACTCCAAACAGTTTCAAATCCGCGCTTTGCCCTTCAGGCGGCTGCAGCGCCGAGTTCACTAAAATTTTCTGAAAGTACGGACCCGATAAGGAGACGGCCGACGTAACAAACAGTAAGACAAGACCGAACAACAGTGTATTCCAGTGCGATCTGGTTGCCGCAATCAGCTTCTTGAAGGCTGCCGCTTTGTTGATGCATCTCGGGCAAATTCGCGTGCCCGGAACCAGGGAGCCGCCGCACGATACGCAAATATTGTCGGTATCGTCGTTATAGATCCGCACCTTGCTGTTCGCGGCCATGTAATTCAAAATTTGCGCTACATAAGCAAACCTCGCCGCATGCCGCATCGTGGCGCGCGCCACGATTCTTCTGGCTCCATACTGCACCGCTTCAATAATGATGTTGCCGACGAGCGGCACGACCTTGTATTCGGCGGCATCGTGAACGTCGCAAGACTCCACCGCTTCGCCGTTCAGCACATAAGCCCACTTGGACCGGCCGATGACGAAATATCCGTCGGTTCTTCTGCCGTCAAGCGACAAATCGGCGGGGACGCAATAATCGATTGTGTTCCCTACCGCCCGCTTCGCCGCTTCTTCGTCCCGCGCCGACAGCTCAAATTGCAAATTCATAATTGCCGTTATCCCCCTATATGCACATTTCCACCATTCTGTATTCCTTCTCCGACAGCCGGTCGAGGTTCTCGATAATAAACCGGTTGCCGTCCACATCGGAAATGAGCAGTCTTCGATCGGTCACCAGCTTGACGTTTCCGCCGCCGCTCCGTACCGTAAATTGGCAGTGTCCCGCGCTCGTTTCCGCATCCCAATACGAATATCCGAACTCTTCCTTGATCATATTCACCTTCGTGATGATCGGCGCGAAGTAGCGGATATGAATTTGTTCCTCAAGCAAGCTTGCAACGTCCGAAGGGAAATCGTCGTCGAGCGATTTGATGATGCCGATCTCTTTGTTTTCCTGCGTCCGGACGGAAATGTAGATTCTCTTATTCGTATGGGGGAAAGAGCAGTGCAAGTACACGACGGGATGCTCTTCTCCGTTTACGGTTACCGACAGCATGTTCCCCTTTGTTTTCGTGAATACCGCATTCTCCCGGTTCAAATATAGCAATTTAGCGGCTTCCGACAGGTCGGTCCGGCCGGACGCGCCCTTCTCCTCATTGGTTTCCGTCAGTTCAAGCTCCTCGATATGCTGCATTTATACCACCTCTTTCAATTTCAACGCCTCGTCATGCTTCTTGACTAATCCGAAATAAACGCCTTCCTTGGCCATTAACGCTTCGTGGGTCCCTTCCTCCACCACTTTGCCGCCTTCCATGACAAGCAAATAGTCGGCGTTGCGGAGCGTGGACAACCGGTGTGCGATTGCAATCGTAGTTCTTCCTTGAATCAACGCTTCCAAGGACTCCTGAATCTGAAGCTCCGTTTCCGTGTCGAGCGATGCGGTCGCTTCGTCCAATATTAATATTTTCGGATTGTGGAGCACCGCCCGGGCAATCGATATACGCTGCTTTTCTCCGCCCGATAAGTTATGCCCGCCGGTACCTACGATCGTATCGTAGCCGTCCGGCAGCTTCTCGATGAAATCGTGCGCGTTCGCGATTTTCGCTGCGTGAACGATGTCGTCCACCGTGCATTCCGGATTGGCATATGCGATATTTTCGGCGATCGTCCCGGAGAACACGTAAACCTCCTGCGATACGATCCCGATATGGTCCCGCAAGGAACGGAACGTAACGTCCTTGATGTTGTGGCCGTCGATTCTGATTTCGCCCTCGTTCACATCGTAAAGCCGGGAGATCAAGTTGACGAGCGTCGATTTCCCGGCGCCGGAATGACCGACGATGCCGATCATTTGCCCCGGCTTCGCGTGCAGCGTCACATCCTTCAGAATCGGCTTGTTCGGCTCATAGCCGAACGTAATGTTCGAAACCCGGATTTCGCCCTCCATCCGGTCGAGTTGAGCTGCGCCCGGCTTTTCCGCTACGTCGGGGACCGCATCCTGAATTTCGAAAATGCGCTGGGCCGCCGACATACAATAGGACCACCAGCCGACAATGTTGTTCATAAATCCGATCGGGCCGTAAATCATAAATATATAGCCGATGAACGTCATAATTTCGCCGAACGTAATGTCGCCATGGATAACCTTCCAGCCGCCGAAAGCCCAGATGAGGACGCCTCCGATTTGCGTGAGCAGCGACAGGACCGGGAATACCGTTCCTCCCATCATGTTAAAGGACGTCTCCGCGTCGGAGAACGAAGTGTTCGCCTTCTGGAACCGCTCCATTTCCTTCCGTTCCTTGCCGAACGCCTTCACGACTCGCGTGCCGCGCACGTTGTCGCTGATCATCGCGTTCATGGCCGCGGCCCGCTTATGTCTGCGCCAAGACAACCGCCAAAGCTTCGGAAACACCCATCGGATAATCACCACGACGATCGGTAGCGGGGCGAAGCATATTAATGTGAGCTTCCAATCCATCGCAAGCATGATGGCCAAAATTCCGATGATGTTCATCGCATTGACGATAAAGAAGGAAATGCCGTCCGTAAAAAAGTACTGCAGCTCGATTGCGTCATTGTTAACCCTCGTCATTAATTGACCGGTTTGCTTCTTCTGAAAAAAGCTGAGCGACAGCCGCTGCATGGAGGAAAAGACGGTCGCCTTCAGGTTGAACGCGACATTCGCCGCCAACTTGGCATTGATCACGCTAAACAAAATACCGAACAGAAGCGACAGCGTACGCAGTCCAAGTATGATTCCGATGACAACGCCGATCTTTCCCGCAAACGTCCCCTTATTTCCAAGCGCCTGGTCAAAGAGCACCGTGCCTTGAAAATAAGGGATGGCAAGACCGGTTGCGGAGTTCAGCAGCATAAACAGCACGACGAAAAAGATCGAAACCTTGTATTGTCCCGCGAATGAAAGAAGCCTTGTAAAGATGGCGGTTTTCTTCATGCATCTCGGGCAAATTTGTCTGCCTTCCTCCGGATATATCATTCCGCATTTCGGGCAGGACGCCGCTTCCGGCCCTTCATCCAGATCCTGTTCGCTAAGCTCCTCATTCTTCTTGTGCTTCGCGAATATCGATGCGAGCTTCGCGGCTTTGCTCATTTGACCGTTCGTGAACGCGGCGACCGCGCGTTCTTCGGCGCCTTTGACGACGATCAGGCCGGAGGCGACCAAGTTAACGATGGAGACGTTTTCAATATCGTTAAACGGAATCTCCTCTACAATTTCATACTGTAACGGATGCTGCTTTGTCTTCTTGGACTGCAGAAAGCCTTTGAACGTTTTGTCCCGAACAATTCCCTCACCGCCGGAAAGCACATACAGCTTCTCCTTCGTCAGAACGGCGTAGCCGTTGACAAAGCCGGATCCGTCAATGTCCCGGTCGCACATCATTCCGTACACGATGTCGCCGGATCCGCCCTGCTTCAATAAAGAAACGATCTCAGCCGGCACTTTTGTTTTCATGGAATCCCCATCACTCTTCTTTATTTTCGATTCTTAAAAGACAAATTCCATTCTACCATATATTAGAAGCCGTGGAGCAAAGTTCTCAAATTATTTTTTGCCGTGAACGAACGCTCCGCAAACCATAAAAAAACAGCCGACTCCCATAAAGGAATCGGCGGCTTTATCGCGGCTTATTATTTAATTTCTTCTTTACAATAAATACTTCCGATATGCGATTTCGCTCTCTTCTTCAAGTTCGCGGCCGTTACCGAAATTTGTTCCGACGTGATGTTGGAATGCGGTTCCGTGCAAACGATGACCGCCAGCGAAACGGACACGCCGCTAGCGTCAATCGAATTTCCGTGCCGGTCCTCGACGAAACGGATTTCTTCTTCATAGAAATCGGCAACGCCCGATTCGAACCGGCGAATAATTTCCAGGCACAGCTTCTCCGTGTCGTCACACCGCGATATGATGATGAAATCGTCCCCGCCGACATGGCCTACGAAGTCTTCCTTCGCACCGCAAACCGTCACGCTGTGCAGCAGAACGTCCGCGGTATACTGAAGCAGCCGGTCGCCTCTTTGAAACCCGTGCTTATCGTTGTACCATTTGAAAAAATCGAGATCCGCATAAATGACCGAAAATTTCTCCTTCCCCAGGAGATATCTGTTCATCGTCCTCATAATTTCCGAATTTCCCGGCAGCCCGGTAAGCGGATTAGCCGTCTTCGCCCGCTCCATCCGAATGCTGGAGATGCATTCCAGAATGGAGCGGATCGTGGCCACGCCGGCCATTTTTCCGGCGCTCGTAATAACGACAAAGTCGTACAGCTTATCGATTTCCCTGCTCATCGCCATTTGCGAGACGGCTTCCACCGGTTCTCGTTCGTCGACGATCAGCGGACTTGCATCCATAAGATTCGAAATCGGTCTGTTCCAGTAGAGCGGCACGCCGTACAAGCCTGCCAATTGCTGAAACAGCTTTTCTCTCATGACGAGGCCGGCCGGAATGTCGCCGGACACAATAACGACGCCCATGTCCTTCGGATTTTGCTTGAAATGGACGGCGACCTCCGAGACGGGAGTATCCGCCTGAAAGAACACGGTGCCGTTAATGAGGTCGCCGATCGTCCACGCGGCTTCCGGCGCCGGCTGAAGCTTTCGTTGCTTATCGAGATGCACCTTCGTCTCCTCCCGGATCGGGCGAAGGCACGGATCCGGTCTGCCCAGCAAATATCCTTGCCCGTAGTGTACTCCCATGCGTACCAGCTTCGTCAGTTCGTCTTCCAGCTCGATGCCTTCGGCGATGAGCTTAATATTCATTTTCCCGGCGAACGTAATGAATATATCGAGCAACCCTTGTTTTACATGATCCGTATGTATGTTTTGGATCAGCGACCGGTCGATCTTAATGAAGTCCGGCTGCAGCTCCACGATCGCCTGCAGCGACGAATACCCGGCGCCCGCATCGTCTATTGCGATTTGATAGCCTTGATGCCGGTAATGCTGCAATATTTGCTTCGTCGTCGAAAAGTCGTCGATGGAGCTTCGTTCCGTAATTTCAAACACGACGTTGTGAGGCTGCAGACCGTATTCGTGAAGCCGTTTGATCGTAACGCCCGGCATGAAATTCGGATCGTGGATGACGCCCGCCTGTATATTAATGAACAATTTTTGATCCGATCTTAACGATCCGCATCCGGCTAACGCCTTCTCTCTCGTCAACCGGTCCAATTCGTACAAGTACCCGTTCTTTTCCGCATATTCAAACAAAGCAAGCGGCGAGTGAAACCTGCTTCCTTCCGGTCCGCGCGTTAACGCCTCGTAACCGAAAGCGGCGGAGTTGCTCAAACAGATGATCGGCTGATAGACGGAGGTAACTATACCCCGCTCCAATATATCGAGAAATTCGACGACGTCGGATTGTATGCTTGTCATGTGCTTCCCCTGCAATTGCGTGAATTAATGCGTTTTGGTCGTTCGATGGTTCAGCCAAAGCGGAATCCGAAATAACAGATTGATGAAAAGCACCACGAACACAAGCACTGCGGCGGATTTCTCGGCAATTTGTCTCGCATCTTCCACGATCGCTTCCGATTGGATGTACCATAGGTGAACGGAAAGCGTCGCTCCCGGCGAAAACAAATTGAAATCCCACATGACTCCGGAGCTCGTTACCCCCGCCGTCAAAATAATGACCGCCGACTCGCCGTACGCCCTGCCGGCCGTCAGCGAGATGCCCGTCACGATCCCCTGCATCGCAACGGGAATGACCGCTTTCATGATCGTTTGAAATTTCGTGGCTCCGAGCGCGTAAGAGGCCGAGCGAATTTCTTGAGGCACCGCGCGAACCGCCTCCTCCGTCGTTCTGACAAGCACCGGCAAGTTCAAGAATGCGAGCGAAACGGCTCCGCCCAAAATCGTAAGTCCGATTCCGATAACCTCTACAAAGAGCGCCAAGCCGACTAGACCGAATACGATGGACGGAACGGACGCCAGCCCCTCCACGCACGTTCGGAGAAAAGCCGTCATTTTCGTATCCGGCGCATATTCCGCCAAATATATACCTGCGCCGATTCCGACCGGGATTGAAAACAGAAGCGATAAAAACAAGACGTAGAACGAGTTGAACAAAACCGGTCCGATTCCGCCGCCGGCCATAATCTCATCCGGCACCGCTGTTAAAAAATCGATCGTAATATACGGAAGACCTTTGCTCAATATCGTATACAAGAGCCATAAAACAAGCGCGATCGTGGCGCAGCCCGCTCCCCAGAACACAACGGATGCGACGCGATCGACAGCCTTCGCGCCTTTACCGCCGCCGATTAACGACATGGGGCTCATCGGTTCTCACTCCTTGTTTGCAAAATACGGATGAAGAGGATCAATATGAGCGAGATCGCCAGCAATAAAAAGGCCATCATATACAGCGCGTAGCTCCATGTGGAGTCGAACGGAACGTTCATAATTTGGCCGACGATGGTGCTGGTCAGCACCGCGGTAGGATACAGCAGGTTCTCCGGCAATTGAGCCGCGTTGCCGATCACCATGACGACGGCCATCGTCTCGCCGATTGCGCGGGCCATGCCGAGAATGATCGCCGCGACGATGCCTCTGCCCGCGGCCGGCACGACGACGCGGGAAATGACTTGAAAGCGTGTAGAGCCGAGCGCATATGCCGCATCTTTATATTTCCGAGGCACGGCGGAAATCGCGTCGTCGCTGATCCGGCTGATCGTCGGCAGCACCATAATCGTCAATACGATAGCCGCGGCAAGCAGGCCGTCCCCTAAATTCGTCCCCGTCCAATCGCGCAGCAGCGGAATGAGCACCGTTAACCCGAGAAAGCCGTATACGACCGACGGGATGCCGACGAGCAAATCCAATACGGGGCGCAAAACGTTTCGTAACCAAACAGGCGCGATTTCAGCCATAAAGACCGCGACCGCAATCGATACCGGGGTGGCGAACAGCAGCGTCAGCCCCGTCAGCGCGAACGTGCCGAATATAAATACTCCGGCGCCGTAGCTCCCTTCTTCGGGCGACCAGTCGACGGAAAAGAAAAAGCGAAGCGGGTTTACCTCTTCAAACGTTAGAAAGCCCGTTCGGCCGACAAATACGATAATTCCGAACAAGACGATGCAAACGAGCATGGCGCTAATGAGGCAAAACAGCCGAAACAATTGATTGGATATTCTGATTCGAAACAGACGGTCGAGCTTCACCCCGTTACGCCCCTCCCAACAAGAAGGAAGCCAGTTTCATAAATAGAGCCATTTATGAAGCCGGCTTCCCTACGATTTTCAGTTCACTGCCGATTATTTCTTCATTGCGGAAATCGGAATGAATTTCAGCTTCTTCAAGGAACCGTTTTGGAATTTCGCGCTTTGGATATAATCGATGAATTCCTTCGTAGCGCCCGTCGGCTCGCCCTTCGTCATAAAGTAGCCGTAGCCCCAAATTTCGTACTTGCCGTTCAGCACATTATCGACCGTGGCTGCAACGCCGTTATAGGAAACGGCTTTAATGTCGCCGGCCACGTACACCAGATCGATATAGCCGATCGCATTTTTGTTCGAAGCGACCGCACTCTTCATTTCGCCGCTGGAGCCGGTTTCCTTGTAATTGCTGCCCTTGGACATAAACTCTTCGCCCTTCAGTGCCTTGTCCTGATAGTTGACGCGCGTGCCGGAGCCGAACTTCCGGTTGACGACAACGATGTCCGCGTCATTACCCCCGACGTCCTTCCAATTCGTAATTTTGCCGGAGTAAATGCCTTGAAGCTGTTCCGTCGTCAAGTTTTTCACAGGATTGTCCTTGTGTACGATCGTTGCGAACGGAATGACCGCGACCGGATGCGCGACTTGACCTTCGAACTTCTTGAAGCCCGGCACATCCTTCGAGGCATCCCAGTCTACCGCGCCGATGTCGGCGATTCCTTTGCGGACGGACTGCGGGCCGGTAATCGAGCCCGCTGCGGATGCGGAAATTTTCACCTTCGGATGAAGCTTCTTAAATTCCTTCGACGCCTGAAGCGTAAGCGGAAGCAGCGCGGAAGAGCCGTTGATTACAATGCTGCCGGACAATTTGCTTGCAGCAGCGCTGGCCATTGCCGTATTTAAGGTAAGGGCGAGCATAAGCGCCAGTACGAGTCCGTTACGAAACAATTTCATATCGATATCTCCTTTGGAATGGTTTTCTTTATCCCTTCGTTAACTAAGGCTTCCTTATTTCACAATTTTGCGGTCCTTCACGATTGCAACGTATTCGCCGTCGTCCGTTGCCACCGAAACCGCAATTTCTCCGCTTGCGGAAACGGCCATGCCCGTTACATCTTTAAAAGTGGAAAGCAAGCGAACCGGCTTGAAATCGGCGCCGATCTTATAAATTTCCGTGCTGTTCAATCTTCCGTACGTCAGCACGTACACGTCTCCGTTCACCGCTTCCGCTGCGAGCACATCGTATGTGTTGAAGAAGGTGCGCACATTTTTCTTGCTGTCCGCCTCCATAAGCACCGATGGGGCATCTTCGTCATCGACACGGGAGCTAAGGTATACGATTCGATCGTTAGCTACGAATCTTGCATATGCTTTATTGGTTTTGGAGCTCGTCAATTGAACCGGATTGGAAGAAACGTCAAGGTTTACGTAGTAGATTTGCGGCTCGGTGCCCGCCATATTAATTTCTACGTTGTCAGCATCTACGTTTGTCGAGTCGGCCGTTACTTTCCCCGGATTCGTTACCGAATACAACAATTGCTTACCGGTTGAAGAAATTTGAAGCTCCGCCTTGTTTTGCACTTTGTCGTTGACAATCTTCTTCGTTTCCTTGGTAGCGAGATCAAGCTCCGCAATGTAGTCTTGCTTTTCGCCGCCGATGTAGATGAGCTTCGTTCCGTCCTTCGAATATTGAAGCTCTACCTTGGTATCGGTATCCGTGCTTGCGATCTCGGTCGATTTCGATGCCAGATCCACCACCACGATTTCAAGCTTGTCGTTCGTGAACGCGGCTTTCGTCCCGTCAGGGGATACGGCTAAATCAATCGCGCCTTCCGCGATCGGGTCCAATTGCTTAGTGGATAGATCAAGTATGTAGTCCGCAGCTCCTTCTTCTCCCTCTACGGTTACAATGACGCGGTTCGCACCGATCCAACGAGGATTGCTTGCATACTGCAAATTGTCTTCGGAAGCCAATACGGATACTTGCACCGCGTTTACCGGTGCCGCCAGTACGGATGCGCTGCCTGCTGCCGAGCTCACTGCTGTTGCCGCGATGACTGCTGCGGATAACGACTTCTTGAACGAAGGCTTCATCAGTTTGTTCACCTATCCCTTTGGTTTTTGAGTTGTGATTTCTTCACTCAACCTTCATTATAGCTGCCGTTTATTAATCTCTTGTTAATTGTTGGATAGCGCCTGGAATTTATAAAACTATCATGTAGGTGCATATTTATGCAGTATGGTGCCAGGTCATTGCGTAAAAGGAACTAGGACTTTGGAACAATATATGAATCTTTATGCACCTTGCACAACCTTCTTTCGTCGTTTCTTCATGTTAAGGTTTTGTAAATGCCGCCTTCCGCCGCTTTCCGCGTATTAAGAATTTACACCGCGTTAACATGCAGTTAATCCCGGCTTGACGCAACCGCTGCATAATAAGTCTATAACGGGAGGGTGAGAGTATGGAAAATAAGAGAATACTGATCGTAGAGGACGAGCAGACGATATCGATGCTGCTGGAATATAATCTGAAAGCTGCCGGCTTCCAAGTGCATTGCGTATATGACGGCGAAGCCGTTTTTGAATGCATGCAAACGTTTTCTCCCGAACTCATCGTTCTGGATGTCATGCTTCCCAAGCTGGACGGATTTCAAGTTTGCAGAAGCTTGCGAAACGCAGGAAACATGGTTCCGATTATTATGCTGACCGCACTGCAGGACGTTACCGATAAAATCGCCGGCCTGGATAACGGTGCGGACGACTACGTAACGAAGCCGTTTTCGCCTCAAGAGCTGATTTCCCGTATCCATGCGATCCTGCGGCGGTCCTCGTCCGCCCCGGAAATCGTTCCGGAAAGGATGATCCGATTCGGAGAACTTACGATCATACCCGACCAGCGGGAAATATTACTGCGGGGAGAAGCCGTGGAGCTTACGCCCAAAGAGTTCGACCTTCTGTTATACATGCACAAAAACAAAGGGAAAGTATTGTCGCGCCAACAGCTGCTTCGAGGGGTGTGGGATTATCATTTTCTCGGGGAAACGCGGATCGTCGACGTTCACATCAGCCATCTGCGCGATAAGATCGAGAGAGAGGCGCGCAATCCCGAATACATCGTCACCGTGCGAAATGTCGGGTACAAGCTGACGGAGCCGAAGCCGCGCGAAGAGGCCAGGTAAAGCCTGACGGCGGCGCAGCCGTATTTTCATTTGATTCCGTATCGCCTATAATAAATAAACCTTCTTCGAAATTTAAAGGAATGCCATAGAGCTAGAATAGAAACGGACCGGTACGGTAACGAGGTGTTTTTCGAATGTCGGGCGATCGGCGCATCAATTGCATGAAATGTGTTCATTACTACGTGACTTGGGACCCGCAGCACCCGAAAGGCTGCAAGGCGTACGGCTTTAAATCCGCCGCACTGCCGTCTCTCACCGTCTTTTCTTCTTCCGGAAAGCCATGCATGAGCTACGAGCCGAAAAACACAAAACAGGCGCCGCCTTTCTCTTAAAACTAAGCAGAATATTTTTTCCTCCTGCCAATATATATGAACTAGATGCGGTACGATAAGTTCCCGTTGGGGCCATAGGAGGAGCTATGTTAAAAAGAGTATATTGGGTCAGCGACAAAAAAGCGGATATCGTAACGGCCGGAGTCGGCTTCAGAGAGCATGAGGATGCACCGTATGAAAGATCTGTGGAAAAGTGGGAGAAGGAAGACAGCGGATGGGTTTATAAGGGAACCCAGAACGAATCGAGACGGCAGCAGCTCGAAAACCACCCGGACATTCGAGCTTTGCTGCTTTAATGAACACGGAGTGCGCACCGCTCATGCGGCAGCACTCCGTTTGCATTTTATACGCGAACCGTCAAAAGTAACAGCAGGCTGCTATTCTCACGATAAGTTGCTGCTCGAAAAAAAACTACGACTGACCAATTAACTAACAAGGATTTCCAT
>NZ_JAQZSG010000006.1 GCF_028745515.1 Paenibacillus thermotolerans
TGGTGTGAGAGGTCAGGGGCTAGCCGCCCCTATCTACTCGATTTTATTCGATTGGATTTGACCGGATGAACGGCCCATGTCAAGGCAATACTGAAAGGTATTAGGGCATACTCCGGCAACACATAACGGATGAAATAAGCGAGGAGGGAACCGCAGATGACGCTGAGTCTTGTGCTCATGCTGGTTCAAGTGTTTTTTGCCGTCGTAATCGGCTTGTATTTTTGGAATTTGCTCCGAAATCAACAAACGAATAAGGTGGCGGTCGACCGAGAATCGAAGAAGGAGATGGAGAAGCTGCGCAAGCTGCGCTCCATATCGTTGACGAAGCCGCTTGCAGAAAAAACGAGACCGACAACGATGAACGAAATCGTAGGGCAAAAGGAAGGCATTCGTGCGCTTAAAGCGGCCTTGTGCGGGCCGAATCCGCAGCATGTGATCGTCTACGGCCCTCCGGGCGTCGGCAAGACGGCGGCTGCGCGCGTCGTGCTTGAGGAGGCGAAGAAAAATGCGGATTCCCCGTTCCGGCAGGAAGCGAAATTCACGGAAATCGATGCGACGACCGCCCGGTTCGACGAGCGCGGCATCGCCGATCCGCTGATCGGCTCCGTCCATGACCCGATCTATCAGGGGGCGGGCGCCATGGGGGTCGCGGGCATTCCGCAGCCGAAGCCCGGCGCCGTAAGCAAAGCGCACGGCGGAATTTTGTTTATCGACGAAATCGGAGAGCTGCACCCGATCCAAATGAACAAGCTGCTGAAGGTTCTCGAGGACCGCAAAGTATTTCTTGAGAGCGCGTATTACAGCTCTGAAGACACGCACATCCCAAGCTATATTCATGATATTTTTCAGAACGGGCTTCCGGCGGACTTCCGCCTCGTAGGAGCTACTACACGGACGCCGCAGGAGCTTCCGCCCGCCCTTCGCTCCCGCTGTATGGAAATTTTTTTCCGTCCGCTGCTGCCGGATGAAATCGGGGAAATCGCGGCGAACGCCATGACGAAGGTCGGGATGGAGCCGAAGGAGGAAGCGGTGGAGGTCGTCAAAAAATATGCGACGAACGGCCGTGAAGCGGTCAATATCGTTCAGCTGGCCGCCGGCGTCGCCATGACGGAAAAGAGGAGCGAAATTAGCGCCGCCGACGTAGAATGGGTCGTGAGCAGCAGCCAAATGTCTCCGCGTCCCGAGAAAAAAATTCCGGCGGAGCCCGGAGTCGGCTTGGTCAACGGTCTGGCTGTATACGGCCCGAATATGGGCACGCTGCTGGAAATCGAGGTGACGTCGATTCCCGCAGAGCGGCCCGGCACCGGCAAGCTGACGATTACCGGCGTCGTCGACGAGGAAGAGCTCGGCGGCGGTTCGAAGACGCTGCGCCGCAAAAGCATGGCGCGCGGCTCGGTGGAGAACGTCTTGACGGTGCTCCGCAAATTCGGACTAACCCCGAACGATTACGATCTGCACGTCAACTTCCCGGGAGGCGTTCCGATCGACGGTCCGTCGGCCGGCGTGGCGATGGCGACGGCTGTAACTTCCTCGCTTTTGAACATTCCGGTGGACAACAAAATCGCGATGACCGGCGAAGTGAGCATCCACGGCAAAGTGAAGCCGGTGGGAGGCACGGTGACCAAGGTAGAGGCGGCGTTTCAGGCGGGAGCTACGACGGTGTATATCCCGAAAGAAAATTGGAACGCATTGTTCGCCGACCTGCAAGGCGGACTAAAGGTCGTGCCGGTGGATACGATCGACGAGCTGTTCCTCGAGCTGTTCGATATTCGCCGTTCGCTGCCTGCGGAAACGACGCCGGCGCTGACGGGGGAGACGCATCTGTCCAACGTATCGGTGCTGCATGCGGAAGCGAAGACCGACTGCTGATGCGAGCGGGCTCATTGGTGTTTTTCTGCCAATTTTGATAGAATGAAGTACGGTCAAAAAGACATCAAGCAAGAGTTCTCTGGAGGTGCCACAGGATGGGCTTAAACAAACCTAAAGGACGGCGCCTGCCGCTGCTGCCTTTACGGGGGCTCTTAGTGTATCCGAGCATGGTGCTCCATCTCGACGTGGGGCGAGAAAAATCGGTCAAAGCTTTGGAAAAAGCGATGGTTGAAGATAGCATGATCCTGCTCTGTACACAATCGGAGGTAAGTATCGAGGAACCGACCCAGGACGATATATTCCGAATCGGCACCATTTCGCGGGTGCGTCAAATGCTCAAGCTGCCGAACGGCACGATCCGGGTGCTGGTAGAGGGCGTGATGCGCGCCGAGGTAACGGAATACGTGCCGAATTCGGAGTATTATGAGGTCATGGTTCGAGAGCTGCCGGAGCGGGAAATGGACGATCCGGAAATTGACGCGCTGATGCGCACCGTTCTGAATCAATTCGAGCATTACATCAATTTGTCCAAAAAGGTAACCCCGGAGACGTTAACCGCGGTCGCCGACATCGACGAGCCCGGCCGTTTGGCGGACGTCATTTGCAGTCATCTTCCCTTAAAAATTAAGGATAAACAAGATATTCTCGAAACGATCGACGTACGCGCACGGCTCGAGAAGCTGCTGTCGTTTTTGAACAACGAACGGGAAGTGCTGGAGCTGGAGCGCAAGATCAGCCAGCGCGTCAAGAAGCAAATGGAAAAGACGCAGAAGGAGTATTACCTTCGCGAACAGATGAAGGCGATTCAGAAGGAGCTTGGCGATAAAGAAGGGCGTGCGGGCGAGGTTGACGAGCTCCGCTCGCAGCTGAAGGAAGCCAATGTTCCGGAGAAGGTCGCCGAGAAGATTGAGAAGGAAATCGAACGGCTCGAGAAAATGCCGGCCACCTCCGCGGAAGGCGGAGTCATCCGCACTTATGTCGATTGGTTATTGTCGCTGCCGTGGAACAAACAGACCGAAGACGATTTGGATTTGGCCAAGGCGGAGCAAATTTTGAACGCCGAGCATTTCGGACTCGAAAAGCCGAAGGAGCGGGTGCTGGAATATTTGGCGGTGCAGCAGCTGGTCAAAAAGCTCAAAGGCCCGATCCTTTGCTTCGCCGGTCCGCCGGGAGTCGGCAAAACGTCGCTCGCCAAATCGATCGCGAAATCGCTCGGTCGCGAGTTTGTGCGCGT
Organism: Paenibacillus thermotolerans; assembly: GCF_028745515.1. GTDB lineage: Bacteria > Bacillota > Bacilli > Paenibacillales > YIM-B00363 > Paenibacillus_AE > Paenibacillus_AE thermotolerans. The sequence continues at coordinate 3,104 of NZ_JAQZSG010000006.1, forward strand.
GTCGCTCGGCGGCGTGCGCGATGAAGCGGAAATTCGCGGGCACCGCCGGACGTATGTCGGCGCGATGCCGGGCCGGATCGTCCAAGGCCTGAAGACGGCGGGTACGAACAATCCGGTATTCCTGCTTGACGAGATCGACAAGATGGCGATGGATTTCCGCGGCGACCCGGCGTCCGCGCTGCTTGAGGTGCTCGATCCCGAGCAAAACAACTCCTTCAGCGACCACTATATCGAGGTGCCCTTCGATTTATCGAAGGTGATGTTCGTGACGACGGCCAACGCGCTGCATAACATCCCGCGCCCGCTTTTGGACCGGATGGAAGTGCTGTATATACCCGGATATACGGAGATCGAGAAGCTGCATATCGCCGAGAATCACTTGGTTCCGAAGCAGAAAAAGGATCACGGTCTGGAGGACGGCAAGCTGACGATCGATTCGGACGCGACGCTGCGAGTCATCCGCGAGTATACGAGAGAGTCCGGCGTCCGCAATCTGGAGCAGCAGATCGCTTCGTTATGCCGGAAAGCAGCGAAGATGATCGTATCCGAACCTGAGACCGGCGTAACGATCGCGGCGGAAAACATTCCGGACTATTTGGGTCCGCCGAGATTCCGTTACGGGCTTGCGGAAGAAGAAGACCAAGTGGGCGTCGTATGCGGCCTGGCCTGGACAGAGGTCGGCGGAGACACGCTCCTCATCGAGGTGACGGTGCTTCCGGGCAGCGGCAAGCTTACGCTGACCGGAAAGCTCGGCGACGTCATGAAGGAATCGGCGCAAGCCGCCTTCAGCTACGCCCGTTCGCGCGCGAAGGAGCTGAACATTCCGCTCGATTTCCACGAGAAGAACGACATCCATATTCATATCCCCGAGGGCGCCATCCCGAAGGACGGACCGTCGGCGGGCATCACGATGGCGACGGCGCTTATATCCGCTTTGACGGAAAGACCGGTCCGCCGCGAGGTCGCCATGACCGGAGAAATTACTTTGCGCGGCCGCGTGCTTCCGATCGGGGGCCTCAAGGAAAAAGCGCTGGCGGCGCATCGCGCGGGGATCAAGAAAATTTTGTTTCCGGCCGACAACGAGAAGGATTTGAAGGAAATTCCGGACAGCGTGAAGGAAGACGTCACGTTCGTGCCGGTGCAGCATATGGATACGGTGCTGGAGCATGCGCTGACCTAAGCGCCGGAAGGGCGGTTCTTTACCGATGAAGATTACTTCGACAGAATTTGTCATTAGCGCGGTGAAGCCTGAACAATACCCTGACGACGCCTTGCCGGAGATCGCTCTGGCAGGGCGTTCCAATGTGGGGAAGTCATCGCTGATCAACCGATTGATCAACCGTAAAAATTTAGCCAGAACGAGCTCACAGCCGGGAAAGACGCAAACGCTCAATTATTACCGCATTAATCAAATGATGTATTTTGTCGATTTGCCGGGCTACGGCTTTGCCAAGGTTTCAAAGGAAACAAGGGCGCAATGGGGAAGGATGATCGAAAATTATTTGACGAAGCGCGAGGAGCTGCGGGCTGTCCTTCACCTCGTCGATCTGCGGCATCCGCCGACGGCCGACGACATATCGATGTACGAATGGCTGACGCATTACGAGCTCCCGGTATGCGTCATCGCTACGAAGGCGGATAAGATTCCCAAAGGGAAGCGCGCCGCTCATGCAAAGGTTATCAAACAAAATCTCGGCATGAGGCCCGGCGATCCGTTCGTCATGTTCTCTTCGGAGGAAGGGCTTGGGAAAGACGAGCTATGGAGCATTATTCAATCTTACATACAATAAGTAAACGGTAGCCGGCAGCGAGGCATGTCTTTGACGACAGCCTCGGCCGGTTTTTTTTGCGGACGGACGAATTTTTATGCAGAGGACATGCATTGTTGTAAACCGTTGCAGGGATTCGGAGCACTTGCGGCAGGAAAAGGAGGATACATGGTTTTTTTTCCTATCCCGCCGAAAAAATGCGAAAATATTTACGTTTTTGGCGAAAAACCAAGGTTTGGGCGTAGGCAGAGGGGCGGCGGTTTGTAGTATAATGATTGTGGGACCGAAACAAAGTGTTTCCTAACCTTACAGAATTGAGGGAGATTTTTTTATGGCTCAGCGGTTAGCGACCGAATACGTCAAAACCTGCCTAGTCTTAACGGAAGCCGAACTAATGCAATTCATTCAGATGTTTCAAATGCACGACTTAGCTTTCAAGGTGAAAGTTCTGGACAACGGCGATCAGGAAATTGCGGTGGAAGACGCAGCCGGTTCGGAGCTTGTTCTTACTTTCGCAAGGAAATCCGGACGGTATATCCTTGAAGGACCGTGCCGGTTTACAAGCGCGACGCTTGCGAACATTATGCGCAAAGCCGTCTCGGAATTCAAGGGCGATGCCGTCGTGAACCGGATTTACGAAGCTTATACGATCGAATATCAATACCGGAGCGGATCCGTCATTCGGATTACCGAGCGGAGCGGACGCGGAGAACGAATCATCTACGCCTACCAAGATACGATCGGACAGCTGAGAGAGCTGTTCGAAAGATCCGACGTAGAACATCAAATCGTGGCGATTAAACTAGGAATCGATGAGTGGCTCGACCGCCGGAACCGATGCAAAGACGCATCGGAGCTTGAGCGAATCGACGCCGAATTGAAGCGGTTAACCCGCCGGATGTTTGCGCTCGAGGCATGACATAACGAACGAAGCTTACGGAAGAAGTGCCGTCCTTTTTGGGCGGCACAATTTTTTTTTTGCGGAAGGCAGCCAAGCCGCATTTTCCATCGTTCGCGCATACGGTATGAATGGCGGAAAACAGGGAGAACCGAGGTTTTCGCGCCTTGACATCCGCCTGAATCAATCGCCTGCGGGTTGTTTGAAAAAAACAGTTGCATTTCCGGTCAAATGATGTTACTTTTAACATCGTTGAAAAAATTAATAGGAACCAGGATTCACTCAGGACTCGGATGATCGCGAGATTGATCCCCTAGAGAAGTGAATGACGTAGGTCCTAGCGGATGAAATTTGTTTCACACATTTTATTCCTAGGAAGGGGGAACCGAAGGGTGGAATATTCAACTTTCGGAAGACATGTCGCCGTTGATACTTGGGGCGTAGACTTTGACAAATTGAACAACGCCGAGTGGCTTCAATCCCAATTAGTCGAAGCAGCAGAAGTCAGCGGAGCAACAGTATTATCGGTTCAATCCAAGCAATTTGAGCCTCAAGGCGCTACGGTTTTGGTTCTCTTGTCCGAGAGCCATCTCTCGATTCACACGTATCCTGAGAAAGGCTTCGCCGCTATTGATTGCTACACCTGCGGTGAAACGGTTGACCCGCAGCTGGCGATCGATTATTTGGTGGATGTTTTGAAGCCTGAGACGACGCATGCGAAGAAATTGATCCGCGGCCTCGGCGAGCTTAAGGTAGTGGAAGCCGAGATGAAAACGGCGGTATCCGTTAAATAACGACAATGAGATTGGCCATGGAGCGGATTCGTTCCATGGTCATTTATTTTATTCCCGCTCATAGGATTGTACAAATCATTAATAGCGGGGGGAAACCTAAATCATGCGAAAGCTTCCGCGTACCGCGATCATTATTGCCGTGCTGATTTTCGGAATATGGACGTTCGGGCAGCTCCTCGGAACGCTGCGTCACAGCGATTCGCCTAAGGATGCGCGTCTATTGCTTTACGAGGCTTCGCTGTTTCAAACAGAACTGCTAAGCAGCTCCGCCGGAGAGAGCGGCAAGGCGCGAACGACGCAGGATTTGCAAGGGCTGAAACAAGCCGCCTTCTCTGCGGCGTACACGCACGAAAAGCTGGCGGAAGCCTGGGGCTCTGCGGTGCCTTCTCTTTCGTCGCCTTCGAAGGCGGTGGAGTGGATCGTACGCATGCAGATCGGCGGGGACAGGGCGCTGACGCAGGAGGAGCAAGAGATGCTTGTCAACGTCTCGCCTTATTTTCAGGAGCTTTACGACGCATATTCGCATATGGTGAACAAAGACGGGCGTATCGTAGGATCCTCCGTCGACAAGCTCAAGGAAGCGGACCGGCACATTGCCGAGCTGCTTTCCGAGCAATTTCGATAGCGTTATGCGGCGGTATAGGCAATCGCCTTTTCGCCAATAATACGAGACATACATAGGCGGAACGGTTCATGATTTCGTCAATTTTTGTCGGGCCTGACATTTGTCGATTTATGTTATAATGTCATTATGCTTTTTTTGAACGATTGATAGCGATTATAGAGGATATGACTTCTAGAAGGCGGTGAATTCGATGCACATTGTCGTCGTCGGTTTAAATTACAAGACGGCCCCGGTTGAAGTTCGGGAACGGTTTGCGTTTGCGCCGGAGAAGCTTCCGCAGGCGTTGAGGGAGCTGAAGGGCACGAAAAGCATACTCGAATGTGTTATCGTAGGCACCTGCAACCGGACGGAAATATATGCGGTAGTTGATCGAAGCAAATGGTGCGGTCAATATATCCGCGCTTTTATTGAAGCGTGGTTCGGGGTGCCGCGCGGGGAGTACTCGCCGTATTTGTACGTGCATGAAGACGATGCCGCGCTACGGCATCTTTTTAACGTTACTTGCGGTTTGGATTCGATGGTGCTGGGCGAAACGCAAATTTTAGGCCAGGTTCGCGACGCTTTCTTGCTTTCCCAAAGCGAACGGGCGACCGGCACGATCTTTAATTCGTTGTTCAAACAGGCAGTGACCGTTGCGAAGCGGGCGCACTCGGAGACGGCGATCGGCGAGAACGCCGTCTCCGTATCGTATGCTGCGGTCGAGCTCGGAAAGCGGATTTTCGGCTCCTTCGCCAAGAAGAAAGTGCTGATTTTAGGGGCGGGCAAGATGAGCGAGCTGACGGCGAAGCATTTGCACGCCGGAGGAGCGGTGAGCGTCAGCGTCGTCAATCGCACCCTCTCCCGCGCCGAGGAGCTGGCGTCGAAGTTCGGCGGCTCCGCACATTCGCTTGAACGGCTGCCGGAGCTGCTGGCGGATTCGGACGTCGTCATTTCGTCCACCGGCTCGGACGGGCTCGTGCTGACGAAAAGCGACGTCGAAGCGGCGATGCGGGCGCGCCCGTCCCGCCCGCTGTTTATGATCGACATCGCGGTTCCCCGCGATTTGGATCCTGCCATTCACGACGTGCAGAACGTGTATTTATACGATATCGACGATTTGGAAGGCATTGTCGAAGCGAATATGGAGCTTCGGAGACAGGAAGCGGCGAAAATCGAATCGCTTATTGACGAAGGCATTGCGGACTTCCATCAGTGGTATCGAACGCTCGGCGTAGGGCCGGTCATTCGCGCTCTTCAGGACAAAGCCTCCGCCATTCACGAGGAAACGCTGGCCGACATGCGCAAGAAGCTTCCGGATTTGACGGACAGGGAATGGAAGGTAATCAGCAAGCTGACGAAGAGCATGCTGAACCAGCTGACGCACGATCCGATTTTGCGGGTGAAGGAGCTGGCGCCGGGCCGCCGCGGCGATGAGGCGATCGAGCGGTTCGTCGAACTATTTGCGCTGGAGGAATCGATCGTCAAACAACGCCATAAAGAACGGGAGACGGAGCAGTCCAGAGCGGGGGCTGAGGAGAAGGCCGCGAGCGCGGCCGGGGGCCGAGGCTCATACTCTTTGGCATAAGCTCCTTATGAGGTGCCGCCGATGATAACGGAAAATTGGCTGTACGATGTGATCATTTATATATATGCCCTGAGCCTACTGTTTTACTTCTCCGACATCGTGTCCAAGAACGACGGAGCGAAGCGGATGGGCGCAGGGCTCCTTGTTTTTGTTTGGATATTGCAGACTCTATTCTTCTTTATTCGTATGTATGAGCATCGATATATTCCGGTGCTGACGATGTTCGAGGTGCTGTTTTTTTTCTCGTGGCTTCTGGTGACGGCGTCGCTTGTGGCCAGCCGGTTCATATCGATGGGCTTCGTCGTATTTTTTGTGAATGTGTTCGGCTTCACGATTTTGGTCATCAACCTGCTCTCGGACCCGGGAGGAGCGCCTTTATCCGAGTCGTCCGGCGAGCTGCTGATGCTGCATGTCGCGCTTGCTATTTTCAGCTATGCCGCCTTCTCGTTGTCCGCCGTGTTGTCGGGGTTATACTTGTTTCTGTACGGGCGGCTGAAAAGCAAGAAATGGTCGTTTGTCCTGAAACGCATTCCGAGCCTTGACAGTATGGAGCGGCAAAGCGCGCTTCTGGCGATGGCCGGCATACCGGTGCTCATCTTGTCTTTGTCGATCGGCTTTGTGTGGTCGATCATTACTTACGATTCGGTTTTTGCAGTATTTTCGGACTTTAAAGTATACGCCACAATGCTTGTGCTGGCTTCTTACGGATGGCTGCTGACGCTGAAGAAAAAATATAAAGCGCCGGGCAACCGTTTGGCCGTTTGGAATTTGGCATGCTTTGCGGTGCTTCTGGCCAACTTCGGATTGTCGAACTTTGTTTCGTCGTTTCATTACTGGTCCTCGCCGGGCACTTGATCGGAACAAACGGAAAAGGGGTGACGCTGCGATGAATAGGAACGGGCAAGCTCTATATCCGGTCATGCTGCTGCTCGGCGGCAAACGCTGCGTCGTCGTAGGCGGAGGCCGGGTCGGCTGGAGAAGGGCGGAAGGGCTGCTTGCGGCCGGGGCTTCGGTTGTCGTCATCGCACCGGAGGGGACGGCCGAGCTTGCGGCGGCGGCGGCGCAAGGGCTGCTCGAGTGGCATCGGCGCCCGTACCGAAGCGGCGATTTGGACGGGGCGCTGCTGGCGTTCGCCGCAGCCGAAGGCGACGCGGTGAACGCCGCGGTGGCCGAGGAGGCGCGCCGCTGCGGGGTGCTCCTATCGGCGGCAAACGACAGCGCGAGCTGCGACTTTTACGTTCCGTCCGTCGTACGGCGGGGAAGCTTGACGCTGTCCGTATCGACGGGAGGCGCAAGCCCGAAGCTGGCGAAACGGATCGCAAGCGAGCTGAAGGAAAGCTACGGTTCGGAATATGAAGCGTACACCGAGCTGCTCATGAGACTGCGGAAGCGGCTGCAGGTCGAGGTGCCGGATGCGAAGAAGCGTTACGCGCTATTGGAGCGGCTGCTGGACTTGGACTTGCCGGCAAAGCTGCGGGCGGGCGGTTCGGTGGAGGATGCGGAGAAAGATGCATGGGATGCGCTCATTTTGTGAATGAATGTACTACATATGTTACACTCGTAAAAAAACTAGAACGATAGGTTCGCGTCAGCGGACCGTAACACGAAAGCGGTGACGGGATTGTCGAAACGTACGTGGGTGGTAGGATCGAGACAAAGCGCTTTGGCGCTCACTCAGACGCAGCAGGTGATCGCGGATTTGAAAGCGATCGCCGAGAGGCATGGGCTCGATTACGATTTTGCGGTCAAAAAAATAGTCACGAAAGGCGACCGGATTTTAGATGTCACGTTGTCCAAGGTCGGAGGCAAAGGGCTGTTCGTAAAAGAAATCGAGCAAGCGATGTTCGATAAGGAAATCGACCTTGCCGTTCACAGCATGAAGGACATGCCGGCCGAGCTGCCCGAAGGCTTGATTATCGGCTGTGTGCCGAAGCGGGAAGATCCGCGGGACGCGTTGATTACGAGAGGCGGCTTGCCCCTTGCGCAGCTTCCTCAAGGCGCCGTGGTCGGGACAAGCAGTCTGCGGCGAAGCAGCCAGCTGCAGTATGCCCGCCCGGACTTTGTCGTCGAGTCGCTGCGCGGCAATATCGACTCCCGGCTGAAGAAGCTGGAGGACGGGAGGTACGACGCCATCCTGCTCGCGGCAGCCGGGCTTCACCGGATGGGCTGGGAGCATAAAATTACCGAGTACATGCCGGCCGACGTATGCGTCCCCGCGGTCGGGCAAGGGGCGCTTGCGATCGAGTGCCGCGAAGATGACGCCGAGCTGCGGGACTTCCTGCGCTTGTACAACGATGAGCGGACCGCGGCGGCCGTGGCGGCGGAGCGGTCGTTCCTCGGCACGCTGAACGGCGGCTGCCAGGTGCCGATCGGCGCGCATGCGAGCATCGGCACGGACGGCGGCGGAGCGGAGGCCATTACGCTGACCGGCATCGTCGGACGACCCGACGGCTCGGTGCTGCTTAAGGAAACGATGCAAGGCACGGATCCCGAGGAGCTCGGAAGACGGCTCGGGGACAAGCTGCTCGGCATGGGTGCGGAGGAGATTCTTGCCGAGGCGAGGAGCGAATCGGTGTGAACGACGGGGAGCGTAAAGGAAAAGTATATTTGGTCGGGGCCGGTCCGGGCGATCCGAAGCTGATCACCGTGAGAGGTCTGGAGGCCGTAAAAAAAGCGGATGTGATCGTGTACGACCGGCTGGCGAGCCCGAAGCTGCTGCTTCATATGAAGCCGGGAGCGGAGAAGGTGTTTGTCGGCAAGCTGCCGGACAAGCACATGATGAAGCAGGAGGACATTAACCGCCTGCTCGTTCGTCTGGCCGAAGAAGGGAAGACGGTGGCCCGGCTGAAGGGCGGCGATCCGTCCGTCTTCGGGCGCGTCGGCGAGGAAGCGGAGACGCTGGCGGCCGCCGGCATCGAATTCGAAATTATTCCGGGCATTACGTCGTCGATCGCCGTTCCCGCCTATGCGGGCATTCCCGTAACGCATCGGGATTTCACATCTTCTTTCTCGATCGTGACCGGACACGAATATCCGAACAAAACGTACAATCGGGTCGATTGGGATCATTTGGCCAAGGCGTCGGGAACGTTGATCTTTCTCATGGGCGTCGCGAATATCGGCAACATTACGGCGGAGCTCATATCCGGCGGAATGAAACAAAGCACGCCCGTCGCATTGATCCGCTGGGGAACGTGGATGGAGCAGGAGACGTTGACCGGGAGCTTAAGCGACATTGCGGACAAAGTGAAAAGCAGCGGCTTTTCTTCGCCTGCAGTCATTATCGTCGGCGACGTCGTGAAGCTTCGGGATAAAATATCGTGGTTTGAAAAAAGGCCGCTCTTCGGCCGAAGAATATTGGTGACCCGCGCAAGAGCGCAAGCGAGCGAGCTGGTCGACAAAATCGACGAGCTGGGCGGAGATGCGGTCGAATGTCCCGTCATTCGGACGCAAGCGGTCGGCGGTCCCGAGGCCGCGGCGGCGCTGGATCGGGCTTTGGAGCAAATCGATCAATACGACCGGGTGTTGTTTACGAGCGTGAACGGGGTCGAGTTTTTTTTTCAAGCGTGCTTGGAGCGGGGCATCGACATCAGGCGGCTGCACAAGGCGAAAATCGGCGCGGTCGGTCCGAAGACGGACGAAGCGCTGCGCTTGCGAGGCTTGATCGGCGAGCCGCTGCCCGAAATTTTCCAAGGCGACGTATGGGCGGCGAGCTTGGCGCACGAGCTTGCTCCCGGCGAGAAGGTGCTGCTTCCTAGAGGTAATCTCGCCAAGGAGGACGTGCCTTCCATTCTGAGAGCGGCCGGTGCGGACGTTACCGAGGCGGTTTGTTACGAGACGCTTCCATCCGACGATGGGGTGGAGGAAGCGCTGGAGCTGCTGCGGGAAGGGCGGATTCACGCCGTCACGTTCACGAGCTCGTCGACCGTGCGGAATTTGCTGGAGGCGCTCGAGAAGCACGGCGGCGGCAACCCGGCCGTACTTCTGGAGAACGTTCCCGTGTTTTGCATTGGCCCGGTGACCGAGAAGACGGCCCGGCAGATGGGACTGCGCGTTACGGCCGTCGCCAGGGAAGCGAGCATCGCTTCGCTGATCGAAGAACTGATTCGTCATTTATCAAGGGAGGAATAGAACGATGAGTTTTCCTGCGGTTCGAAATAGAAGATTGCGCGGTTCAAGCGCGATTCGCGCGTTAGTAAGAGAAACAAGAGTTTCGGCCGATCAATTGATTTATCCGTTGTTCGTCACGACCGGGGAGAACGTGAAGCACGAAATTCCGTCGATGCCGGGCGTATATCATTTGTCTCTGGATTTGTTGGAGGATGAAATCAAGGAGCTGAAGCAGCTGGGCATCCGCGCGATTCTGTTGTTCGGCGTGCCGGATCATAAGGATGAGGTTGCTTCCTCCGCCTATGACGACAACGGCATCGTGCAGCAAGCGATCCGGCGCATTAAAGAGCTCGATAACGAGCTGCTGGTCGTCGCGGACACGTGCGTCTGCCAATATACGAGTCACGGGCATTGCGGCATCGTCGAGCACCACCCGCATACGAAGCGCGCCGAAGTGCTCAACGATCCTTCGCTCGAGCTGCACGTCAAAACTGCCGTTTCCCAGGCGATGGCGGGAGCGGACGTCATCGCTCCGTCGAACATGATGGACGGCTTCGTAACGGCGATCCGCAGCGGCTTGGACGCGGCAGGCCTCGAGCACGTGCCGATTATGTCCTACTCGGTGAAATACGCCTCCGCCTATTACGGCCCGTTCCGCGATGCCGCGCATTCCGCCCCGCAATTCGGCGACCGGAAGACGTATCAGATGGATCCGGCGAACGTGCGCGAGGCGATGCGGGAGGCGGAGGCCGACGTGATGGAGGGCGCCGACTTCCTGATGGTCAAGCCGGCTCTGGCGTATTTGGACGTCGTCCGCGCGCTGCGCGAGCAATTCGAGCTTCCGCTCGTCGCGTACAATACGAGCGCCGAATACGCGATGGTGAAAGCTGCGGCGATGAACGGCTGGATCAACGAGCGCGACATCGTCTTGGAGACGCTGACGGGAATGGTTCGCGCGGGCGCGGACATCATTATTACGTATCACGCCAAGGACGCCGCCAAGTGGCTGCGCGGAGACTGACATCAATTTGTCGAACATTCGCCTGCTTTGTCGGTTGTTGCAGGGCGATCGTTTAGGGCATAATGGGTGGTAACCGTTGCTTGAAACGCTTGATTATTACGTTCGGCACTACTTTATCGGATAGACGGGAGAAGCCATGAGTTATAACGATTTGTTTTTGAGAGCGTGCCGCAGGGAGCCGGTAGAACGGGTTCCGGTATGGTACATGCGCCAAGCGGGTCGGTACGACCCGGATTACCGCAAAATCAAAGAAAAATATTCGCTACTTGAAATATGCTCGCAGCCCGAGCTGGCGGCGGAAGTGACGCTGATGCCGGTCAAGAAGCTGGGCGTCGACGCGGCGATTTTGTATTCGGACATTATGAATCCCGTCGCCTCGATCGGCATCGACTTCGACATCGTCAAAAACATCGGGCCGGTCATCCACAATCCGGTTCGCACCCGCGCCGACGTGGAACGGCTGAAGCCGATCGACGTCGAGGGCGATTTGCCGCATATTTTGGAGACGATCCGCATTTTGGATAAAGAGCTCGACGTGCCGCTCATTACGTTCGCCGGGGCGCCGTTTACGATTGCCAGCTACTTGATCGAAGGAAAGCCGTCCAAGAGCTACATTTTGACCAAGACGATGATGTATTCGGAGCCCGAAGTATGGCATTCGCTCATGAATAAGCTTGGCGACATGGTCATCGCGTACATTAAGGCTCAGTTCGCAAGCGGAAGCAAAGCCGTGCAGCTGTTCGACAGCTGGGTAGGGGCGCTTTCGCCGCGGGATTACGCCGCGTACGTGCTGCCTACGATCGAACGCATCTTCGCGGCGCTGTCGGATTACGATCAGCCGAAAATTTACTTCCCGGGGGTCGCCTCCGGCGAACTGCTTCCTCTGCTCCAGGGCGTTAAAGCCGACGTCATCGGCCTCGATTGGAGAGTTTCGATCAATGAAGGCAGAAGGCGGCTCGGCGGCGCGTTCGCCGTACAGGGAAATCTCGATCCGTACATTTTGACCGCTCCGATGGATGTTGTGAAGGAGCAGGCGGCCGCGATCATCGATCAAGGCATATCCGAGAACGGCTATATTTTCAATCTGGGCCACGGACTGTTTCCGGAAGCTTCGCTCGATAAGCTGAAGGAGCTTACGGATTTTGCGCACCGGCATTCGGAGATGAAGTTGTCGGGCAAAAGCGCGATAGCAAGCGAAAGGGTGTCGGGAGCATGAGCAATAAAGCAAACGCAATCGGCGTACTCGTCATGTCGTACGGAACGCCCGAAAGCCTCGACCAGATCGAAGCGTATTACACCCATATCCGGCGGGGGAAGCCGCCTGCGCCGGAGCAGCTTACGGATTTGCAAAACCGCTACGAGTCGATCGTAGGCGGTTTCTTTCCGCTTCGGCGAAATACGGACAATCAAGTATCCGCTCTGCAGGATACGCTGAACCGGCTTTATCCGGATACGCAATTCATTTGTTATCAGGGGCTGAAGCATGCGAGCCCGTTCATCGAGGACGGGGTGAGCCGCATGGCAGCGGACGGCATTCGTCAGGCGATCGGCGTCGTGCTGGCCCCGCATTATTCCGTTATGAGCGTCGGCGGCTACATCAAGCGGGCGCAAGCTGCGGCAGAAGAAGCCGGCGTTAAGATGGCGTTCGTAGAAAGCTATCATCTGCACCCGAAGCTGATCGAAGCTTTATCCGTACGCGTGAAGCGGGCTTTGAACCGGTTTACCGAGGTCGATCCGGAAGAGGTGCGGGTGCTGTTTACGGCGCACAGTTTGCCGGAGCGGATATTGCAGATGAACGATCCGTATCCGCGCCAGCTGCTCGAAACCGCGAAGGCGACGGCGGAAAGCGCCGGCGTCGCCGATTGGCAATTTGCTTGGCAGAGCGCCGGCCGTACGGGGGAAGCTTGGCTCGGGCCCGACATTCTGGAGGAGCTGGAGCGGATTCATTCGGACGAAGGGGTCGATTATGCGCTGATCAGCCCGATCGGCTTCGTATCCGATCACCTGGAGGTGCTGTACGATTTGGACATCGAAGCCCAGTCGATCGCAAGAAAGCTGGGCATGCATCTCGAGCGTACCGAAATGTTGAATACCGAACCGTTATATATGGAGACGCTGGCGGAAGTCATTCAAGCGGGTGTGCCCGCGCTTCAAGGGGTGCGGCACGAATGACGGAGGAGCAAGCGAAGAGACGGTCCGTCGTCGTGATCGGCGGCGGCATTACGGGACTGAGCGCGGCATACTACGCTGCAAAGGGGCTGAAGGAAGCCGGCTGCGAGGCGGAGGTTACACTGCTTGAAAGCTCCGCGCGGCTCGGCGGCAAGGTGAAGACGCTTCGGCGGGACGGGTTCGTCATCGAACGCGGACCCGATTCGTTCCTAGCCCGCAAGCCGGCGACGCTTGAGCTGACGCGCGATTTGGGGATCGAGGGCGAGCTCGTCCGTCAAGGCCCGAGAGCCAAAAAAACGTATATTTTGCACAACGGGAAGCTACACCGCATCCCTCCAGGATTCGTCCTTGGCGTTCCGACGCAGTGGCAGCCGTTCGTCGCGACCGGATTGATTTCGCTTCCGGGGAAGCTGAGAGCGGCTCTCGATTTGGTTCTCCCCGGAGCGAAAAAGACCGAAGACGAAACGCTCGGAGGCTTTCTGACCCGCCGTCTGGGACGGGAGGTCGTCGAGCGGGTGGCGGAGCCGCTGCTGTCCGGCATTTACGGCGGCGACGCGGACAATCTCAGCCTGCTGGCCACGTTCCCGCAGTTCCGCGCTATTGAGAATAAATACGGGAGCTTGATCGCCGGCATGAGCCGCGGCGCGGGCGCGACCCGCAGCGGTCCGTCCGCGGAGGGGCTCATTCCGGAGCACCTTAAAGGCAGCGCCTTCCTTAGCTACCGCAAAGGGCTGACGACGCTGATCGAGGCGCTTACGGCGGCGCTGGACGAGCTGCATGTGAACGTGCGGACGGAAACCGCGGTGCATGAAATCCGGCACGCGGACGGACGCAACGAGGTCGTGCTGGCGGACGGATCGCCGATAGCGGCCGATGCGGTCGTTGTGACGACGCCGGCGCCGGTTACGGCGAAAATGCTTCCCGAGCTTAGCGAAGCGCAGCCGTTTAAGGAGATGCAATACGCGTCCGTTGCGAACATCGTGCTTGTATATAAGAGGGACGGGCTTGAGAACGATTTGGACGGATCGGGCTTTCTGGTGCCGAACGTCGAGGGGCGCTTCATAACGGCGTGCACGTGGACATCGTCGAAATGGCCGCATACGGCGCCGGAGGAGTACGCCATCATACGCTGCTATGTCGGACGGGCGCATGACAGGCGCTGGCTCGAACTGAGCGAGGAAGAGGTCATTGCGGGCGTGAAACGGGATATCGCGGAGCTGACCGGCATACGTGCCGAGCCGGAATTCGTCGACATGAACCGGTTGACCGGGTCGATGCCTCAATATCGCGTGGGGCATGTAGAGCGGGTTCGTGCGTTACGGGAGGCATTGCGCGCAAAAATGCCCGGCGTATACGCTGCGGGAGCGTCGTACGACGGGCTGGGGCTGCCGGATTGCATTCATCAGGCGAAGGAAGCCGTGAAGTCGGCGCTTGAGCGGATTACCGGAGCTTCGACAGGTCGAGCGTAAAATCCATAGGCGTCGCTTTAATAATTTGGCGCTCCTCGAAATCGCGGATGACCTGCATGAGCACGTTTTTCGTTACGCCGGCCATCCGCGAAAGCTCGTCGTAATTGAGCGCCAGCTTAATATAGATCGTGTTTCCGCTTCGGATGCCGTTCTTGTTGGCAAGCGTAATTAAATTTTTGATGACGCGGGTTCTGGCGTCGAGGAACGTCAAATCGTACACGTGCTGGTTCGTGTCGCGCAGCCGCGTGCAGAGCTCCTGCATAATCGCTAGCGAAATATCGAAGTGAGTTTGAAGCAGCTTGAGAAAATCGTTTCCGCTGATGGTGAGGAAGGTGCTGTCCTCCAGCGTTTGGGCTGAGGCGGAACGCGGCTTGCCGTCAATAAGCGCGAGCTCGCCGAAGCTGTCGCCGGCCTTAAAGGTGGACAGTATTTTCTCTTCGCCTGCGGCGTTGGAAGTATATATTTTGACCGACCCCGTCAAGACGATATAAAAGACGTTGCCGATTTCATTTTGTTGAAACAGCACGGTGCCGGCTCTAAAACCTTTGCGGGTCGTAATTTCTGAAATTTTAACGATTTGGTCTTCGTTCAAGCCTTGAAAAAGAGACACCTTCTGCAAAAATTGCTGCATCAAAACGGACCGACCTCGTTTCCTAGAGTTCTTTTCCATTTTACCATATAGAGTAAACGGAAGGATAGGTGCAAACCCATGAGCGGTGAACACACCAGAACGAATTTGAAATCAAAGGAAGCATTCGAAAAAGCGAAGCGCATCATTCCGGGCGGCGTAAACTCACCCGTGCGCGCATTCAAATCGGTGGGCGGAACGCCGTTCTTCGTCGACCGCGGCCAAGGCTCCCGCATTTACGATATCGAC
The DNA here is from genome assembly GCF_028745515.1 of Paenibacillus thermotolerans. Classification (GTDB taxonomy): domain Bacteria; phylum Bacillota; class Bacilli; order Paenibacillales; family YIM-B00363; genus Paenibacillus_AE; species Paenibacillus_AE thermotolerans. The sequence goes on from NZ_JAQZSG010000006.1 coordinate 18,400, forward strand.
GGGAACGGCTATATAGACTATGTCGGCTCTTGGGGCCCGCTCATTGTGGGGCACGCCCATCCCGAGGTGCTGCAAGCGATATCCGAAGCCGCGGCGAAGGGAACGAGCTTCGGCGCGCCGACCGAGCTGGAAACGGAGATGGCGGAGCTTGTGTGCGAAAGAATGCCGTCGGTCGAGGTTGTCCGGATGGTAAACTCCGGCACGGAAGCGACGATGAGCGCTTTGCGGCTCGCGCGCGGTTTTACGAACCGTCCCAAAATCGTGAAATTCGAGGGCTCGTATCACGGGCATGCCGACGCCCTGCTCATTAAAGCCGGCTCGGGGGTCGCCACGCTCGGACTGCCGGACAGTCCGGGCGTGCTCCCGGGTCTAGCCGAGCATACGATTACCGTGCCGTTTAACGACCCGGAGGCGCTGCGGCTGACCTTCGAGCGTTGGGGAGAGCAGATCGCCGCCGTCATTATCGAGCCGATCGGAGGCAATATGGGCGTCGTTCCGCCGCTGCCGGGATATTTGCAGTCGGTGCGCGACATGACGAAGCAGTACGGCGCGTTGCTCATTTTCGACGAGGTGATGACCGGCTTCAGAGTCCACATCAACAGCGCACAGGGCTTGTACGGCATTACGCCGGATTTGACCTGCATGGGCAAGGTGATCGGCGGCGGACTGCCGGTAGGCGCTTACGGAGGCCGCAGAGACATTATGGAGATGATCGCGCCGGCCGGTCCGATCTATCAAGCGGGCACGCTGTCGGGCAATCCGCTCGCCATGGCGGCCGGCCTCGCGACGCTGCGCTTGCTGGGCAAGCCGGGCGTCTATGAGGAGCTGGAGAGAAAATCGTCGCGTCTGGAAGAAGGCTTCACGCAAAATGCGAAGGAGCTCGGCATTCCTTGTACGATCAACCGGGTCGGCTCGATGATTTGCCCTTTCTTTACCGACGTACCGGTCATCGATTATGCATCCGCGAAAACATCGGACATCGGCAGGTTCAGCCGGGTGTTCGACCGTCTGCTGGATCGCGGTGTCAGTATCGCACCGTCCCAGTTCGAGGGTCTGTTCGTTTCGACGGCTCATTCCGACGAAGACATCGAGCATACGATTCGGGCCCACTACGAGGCGCTTAAGCTCGAACTCAAATAAAGAAGAATGAACTTCATCGTCCTCCCTTTCGCATTTTGCATGCATGCGGTCGGCGCTTGACCCATATACATGAAAATGAGCCATTTATGCGAAGGGAGGATTTTGCCGTGGCCCAACAAACGTCCGGACTGCGTTTTGATATTTACGAAAGAGTGTATTTGCCGGAGGACGGGGCCGGAATGAGAGAATTGACAAGCATTGAGCTTACGCCCGAAATTACAGTGGAATATGAAGGCGATCAAGCGGTGCTGAAGGGTCACTTGTTCTTGTCCGGCTCTTATACAAGCGCGGAGGATCCGGGGGTGGAGGGGCAGCTGACTCACCGGATTCCGGTTGAGATCACACTGCCGTCGTACCGGATCCGAAGCGTGGAAGACATCAATGTGGAGATCGAAAATTTCGACATCGATCTGCTTTCCGCCAGATGCTTGAATGTAACGGGCGTGCTCTCGCTGCACGGAATCGAGGTTGCGACCTATTCGGCAGCCGATTGGAACGAGAAGGAAGAGGTCGTGTTTACGCACCGCGCCGAAGAGGAGGCGCCTGCGCCGTCCACGCCTTGGGCGGCCGCAGCGCAAGCTGCAGAAGCCGCGGAAGCGATCGTCTTTGAAGCGGGGCCGAACGCCGAACAGACGGATCGTACGGAGAAAACGAAGGCGCAAGCCGCTAAAGAAGCGGTCGAACCGGCGAACGAGCCCGAATTCGTGCCTGCGAACGAGGTGTTCGAGCCGTCCTTGTTCGAGAACGAACCGTTGGAGGAAGCCGCGGAGGAGTACGAGCCGGCTCCTGCGGCGGAGGAAAAGAAGGAAATCAAAATCGCGTTTGCCGGAAAAACCGAGGAACCGTTAAATTCCGAGCCGCTTGGCCCTCTAAACGCTTTCATTTCCTCTCCCGCACCCGAAGCCGTACGAAGCGACGCGCCCGCGGACACTGCTGCGGAAGCGCCGCAGGCCGAGCAAAGAAGCGAATCGGAAAACCGGGACCGGCTCGAGTGGAAGAAGCTGTTCCTTAACAAGACCGGCGACGCTCCCCAATTCCGGCGCGTAAAAATGGTTATCGCTCAAAAAGAGGATACCATTGAAGCGATCGCGGAGCGTTATAAGAAAAACGCGAGGGAATTGATGCTGCACAACCGGCTGAACGATCAGTACCTGCAGGAAGGCCAAGTGGTTTATATTCCGTAATGTTTATTCACGAAAGAAGAGAGGCTCGCGCGCCTCTCTTCTTTTTGTCCGTTCAATAATAGTTAAACAGAAATCCGAGAAAGATCATAAAGAACACAAACAGGATGAACACATCAAGCGGGTTTGGCAAAATGAGCGTTCGGACAAATTGAATGCAGATTAAGGGAAACATCATCGTCTTGATGCCGTACCGAACTTTCCACCACCACCTGGGCATGCCGTTCACCCCCCTTCGAATCGCGAATGTTCCGATTGCCGCCGGGCTATTGGCCAGGATTGACTTTTTCGATTTGTTACGGGTATCATAAGGAATATATGCTTCAAAACAGGTTATGATGATGAGTAAAGACGTTGAACGGGAGTAGTAGGCAAGAGCCCCTTCAGAGAGCGAAGCTTATGTAGCTGAGAGGTTTCGCAGGCCGCGCATTGCCGAAGTCGCCCCGGAGTCGCCCTTACGAACGTGCAGCAGTAGTTCGGGCCGGTGCCAGCCGTTATCTGACGCTCCAAGCGCCAAGGAGAGTTTGCGCTCTTTGGAATGAAGGTGGTACCGCGGAAGATGTAATGAACCTTTCGTCCTTTTTTTCGGACGGAAGGTTTTTTTGTTGCTTATTTTGAGTAGGAGGTAAGGAAGTATGACGGAACAACAAAAGCAAGATCTTAGCATGCCGACGACATACGATCCGAAGTCGACGGAGGGCAAATGGTACGACCGGTGGATCGAGAAAGGGTATTTTACGGCCGGGCGTAACAAAGACGCGAAGCCCTACACGATCGTCATTCCGCCGCCGAACGTCACCGGCGTGCTTCATATCGGACACGCGCTCGATTTCACGCTTCAGGACATTCTCATTCGCGCCAAGCGGATGCAGGGCTATGACGCGCTTTGGCTCCCGGGAACCGATCATGCGGGGATCGCCACTCAAGCGAGAGTGGAAAGCAACCTCCGGAAAGAAGGGATGAGCCGGCACGACTTGGGCCGCGAGAAATTTTTGGAGAAGGTTTGGGAATGGAAAGAAATATCCGCCGGAACGATCCGAACGCAGTGGGGGAAAATCGGGCTTTCGCTCGACTATTCGCGCGAACGGTTTACGATGGACGAGGGCTTGTCCAGAGCAGTACGAGAAGTTTTCGTCCGGCTGTATGAGAAGGGGCTTATTTACCGGGGCAAAAAGATTATAAATTGGGACCCGGAGGCCCGTACCGCATTGTCGGATATTGAAGTAGAGTATAAAGAAGTTCAAGGCGCGCTTTATCATTTGAAATACCCGTTGAAAGACAACTCCGGCTATATTACGGTCGCAACGACGCGTCCGGAAACGATGCTCGGCGACACGGCGGTTGCCGTTCATCCGGAGGACGACAGATATAAGCATTTGATCGGAAGCACGCTCGTGCTTCCGATCATCGGCCGGGAAATTCCGATTATCGGCGACGAATACGTCGAGAAGGAGTTCGGCAGCGGCGCCGTAAAAATTACGCCGGCGCACGACCCGAACGATTTCGAGGTCGGGGCGCGCCACGATTTGCCGCAAATTCTCGTCATGGACGAAACCGGCACGATGAATGAGAATGCGGGCAAATATGCCGGTATGGACCGCTTCGAGTGCCGCAAGCAAATCGTGGCCGACATGAAGGAGTCCGGCGTGCTGCTTCGCATCGAAGAGCACACGCACCAAGTCGGGCACAGCGAGCGGACGGGAGCGGTCGTGGAACCGTACTTGTCGACGCAGTGGTTCGTCCGCATGCAGCCGCTGGCCGAACGGGCCATCCATCAGCAGAAGTCCGGGGAAGGCGTTCATTTCGTGCCGGAGCGGTTCGAGCGGACGTACTTGAACTGGATCGAAAACATCCGCGACTGGTGCATCTCCCGCCAGCTCTGGTGGGGGCACCGCATCCCGGCGTGGTATTGCGGGGATTGCGGGAAGGAAACCGTCGCATCGCATGCGCCGGCTCATTGCGCGCATTGCGGCGGCACGTCGCTGAAGCAGGACGACGACGTGCTCGATACGTGGTTCTCTTCCGGCTTGTGGCCGTTCTCGACGCTCGGCTGGCCGGATGAGCAGTCGGACGATTTCAAGCGGTATTATCCGACCGACGTGCTCGTAACGGGCTACGACATTATTTTCTTCTGGGTTGCGAGAATGATTTTTACGGCGCTTGAGTTTACGGACCGCAATCCGTTCAAGGACGTGCTCATTCACGGGCTCGTACGCGCCGCGGACGGGCAAAAGATGTCCAAATCGCTCGGCAACGGCGTCGATCCGCTGGAGGTCATCGAGAAATACGGCGCCGACGCGATGCGCTACATGCTGTCCACCGGCATTACGCCGGGACAGGACATCCGCTTCCGCTGGGAACGCGTGGAGCAGGCCCGCAACTTTGCCAATAAAATTTGGAACGCATCCCGCTTTACGTTAATGAACCTGGAAGACTACGAGCCGCTGGCGCTGGAAGGGGATACGCTCGCCAAGCTGACGACGGCCGACCGCTGGATTTTGCACCGGTTGAATCAGACGGCAGGAGACGTCACCCGCCTGCTCGACAACTATGATTTCGGCGAGTCCGGCCGCACGCTCTATGACTTTATTTGGGACGATCTGTGCGACTGGTATATCGAGTTTGCCAAGCTGACGCTGTACGGCGCCGATCCGGAGGCGAAGCGGCGAACGCAGAGCGTTCTTGCCTACGTGCTCGACAATACGCTGCGGCTGCTGCATCCGTTCATGCCGTTCATTACGGAGGAAATTTGGTCGCATCTGCCGAAAGAGGGGGAGACGATCACGCTTGCCGCTTGGCCTGTCCCTGAAGCGAAATGGGAAGCGCCGAACGAAGTGGCCGAGATGGAACTGCTCATGGGCATCATCCGCGCGGTCCGCAACGTTCGCGCCGAGGTGAACGTGTCGCTCGGCAAAAAAATCGAGCTGATCGTCAAGCCGGCCTCCGAGGAGACGGCTCGCATTCTCGAGCGCAACCGCGATTACGTGCAGCGCTTCTGCAATACGTCTGCGCTTGCGATCGCTGCGGATATTTCCGCGCCGGACAAAGCGATGTCGGCCATCGTTACAGGGGCGGAGCTGTTTTTGCCGCTCGCCGGCCTCATCGACATCGAGCAGGAAATCGCGCGTCTTGAGAAAGAACTGAAGACGCTGCACGCCGAGGTCGAGCGGATCGAGAAGAAGCTGGGCAACGCCGGCTTTATGGCGAAGGCGCCGGCTAACGTCATAGAAGAAGAACGGGCGAAGATGCAGGATTATGCCGACAAGCGCGACAAAGTGATTGCTCGCATTGCGGAGCTGAAGGGGTAAATAGCATATGTTTCAAACTTATGAAGAGGCGGTCGGCTGGATTACGAAGCTGATGAAGCAGCAAGGCATCAAGCCGGGACTCGCCCGCATCGAAGCGCTGATGGAGCGGCTCGGCAATCCGCACCGGCGGCTGAAGTTTATTCATGTGGCCGGTACGAACGGCAAAGGGTCCACCTGCGCGTTTCTCGATTCGGTCATTCGGTCTGCTGGATATGACGTCGGGGTGTTTACTTCGCCTTATCTTGAGAAATATACGAACCGGATCCAATATAACGGCCGAGACATTCCCGAGGAGACGCTGGTCTCGCTGGCGAATCAAGTGAAGCCGCTCGCCGACGAGCTGGAAGGCGAGCACGGCGCCTTGTCGATGTTTGAAATTTCGGTGGCGATCGCCATATTGTATTTCGCCAAGGTATGTTTTCCGGACTATGTCGTCTGGGAGACGGGCATGGGCGGAACGCTCGATTCGACGAATATCGTATATCCGATCGCTTCGGTCATTACGAATGTCGGATTGGATCATACGGACGCGCTGGGTGAGAAGATCGCCGACATCGCCGGCCACAAGGCGGGCATTATCAAGGCCGGCGTTCCCGTCATTACGGCCGCGGAAGGGGAAGCGCTCGAAACGATCCGGGACGCCGCAAAGGCGAAGAAATGCTCGATGTACACTCTCGGCGAGCACTTCCGCTATGAGACGAGGGAGGTCCGTGAAGGGAGTCAATCGTTCGATTTCCACGGTCCGTTCCGCAGTATGACGGGCGTAAACATTACGATGGACGGAGCCCACCAGCAAACGAACGCCGCAACCGCGCTGATGACGATCGAGGTGCTGAGACAGTTTTACGCGCTTGTCGTCGAAGAGGAGCAGCTGTATGAAGGGATGCGGCAAGCCGCATGGAAGGGGCGGCTGGAAATCGTCTCGGAGCGTCCGCGCATATTGCTCGACGGCGCGCATAACGCCGACGGCGCCAAAGCGCTTGCGGCGGCGCTGAATGACGTATATAAGTACCGGAAGCTTCATTTTGTGCTCGGGATGGTGCGGAATAAGAATCATCGCGAATATTTACGGCATATACTACCTATTGTGGATACTGTAATCGTAACGGAACCGGATTTTTTCAAAAAAGCGAACGCAGCCGATCTCGCTTTGGCGGTGGACGAATGGAAGCGGGAGCATGAAGGCTCCTTTGAAAACATTCTCGAACCGAACTGGAAAGACGCTTTGGAGCGGGCAAAAGCGCTGGCGGCGCCGGACGATTTGATCGTCGTATCCGGCTCCCTGTACTTTTTGTCCGATGCGCGTTCCTGGATCCTTAATGAGACCGATAGCGAAAAAGGTTGGTGATGGACTGGTGAGCACAACCGAACAACATGTGCATTTCATCGGCATCGGCGGTTACGGAATGAGCGCCATTGCCCGCGTATTGCTTCAAATGGGGTATCGCGTTTCAGGATCCGACGTGGCGCAGCAGGAGCTGACGGAAAAATTGGCCGCCATGGGCGCGAAAGTATATATCGGACACGAGGCGTCGCATGTGAACGGCGCGGATTTGGTCGTTTACTCTACGGCGATTGCCAGCGACGATGTGGAAAAGCAGGCCGCCGAAGCGCTTAATATTCCGGTCATTCACCGGTCCCAGATGCTTGCAAGATTACTGAACGCCAAGAAAGGCGTCGCCGTTGCCGGAGCGCACGGAAAGACGACGACTTCGTCGATGATCGCGCTCGTTATGGAGCAATGCGGTTTGGATCCGACCTATATTATCGGCGGAGAAATCATGAACGTCGGCAGCAACGCAAAGGCGGGCACCGGCGATTATGTGGTGGCCGAAGCGGACGAGAGCGACGGCTCGTTCCTGCAGTATTATCCGGCGGTTGCGGTAGTTACCAACATCGAGGCGGACCATCTTGAAAATTATGACGGGAGCTTCGAGAAGCTGAAAACGGCGTACGCGAGGTTCCTTTCGCAGGTGAAGGAGGACGGGAAGGCCGTCGTCTGTTCGGACGACTCCGTCATTGCCGAGCTGCTTCCTTCCGTAAAGGCGAACGTTGTTACGTACGGAATCGATTCCGATGCCTACTACAAGGCTTCCGGCATCGAGCTCGGAGACCGCAAGGCGGCCTTCACGATGGTGCGCGGCGGAGAAGCGTTGGGACGAGTCGAGTTGTCCGTTCCCGGCAAACATAACATTTACAATGCGCTCGCGACGATGATTGTCGCGCTGGAAGCCGGAGCGCCGTTTGCCGACGCCGCGGCCGCGCTCAAGGAGTTCCGCGGCGCGAAACGGCGGTTTCAGGTGCTTGGCGATGTGGACGGCGTGCTCATTATCGACGATTATGCGCACCATCCGACGGAAATCGTAGCGACGATCGCCGCGGCGAAGACGACGGGGAAGCGGATTATCGCCGTGTTCCAGCCGCAGCGGTACACCCGCACCTTCTTCCTGCTGGAGCAGTTCAGCCGCGCGTTCCCGGAGGCGGACGAGGTGATCATCGTCGATATATACTCGCCGGCGGGCGAGAAGCAGATCGAAGGCGTCTCCGCCGCGAAGCTGTCGGACCTCATTCGGAAAAACAGCAACGCCAACGTACGTCATATTTCGACGAAGGAACAAGTGCTGGAATATTTAGAGGACCATGTCCAAAGCGGCGATCTCGTCATCACGATGGGTGCGGGCGATATTTGGAAGGTGGCCAAAAACCTTGCCGCCGCGCTGGAGAACAGAGTGAAAGGGTAACGGGAACATAAGCGCCGAAACAAAAAGCTCGCATAATCTCGCTCCCTCTATCATAGGTTGATAGGGAAAAGAATGGACAAGGGAGCGAGACGAATGAGCAAAGCAAGGATTACTTATCGCTTCGAATCGGCGCGCCGGGCGGCGGGACAAGCCGCCGAGAACGGACCGGCCGAATTGAAGGTTCAACGTACGATACAAAGCAATGCAGACCATGCCCCTGCCGCGGAGGAAAAGCAAGCCCGCGGCAACGTCATTCCGCTGCGGCACGACGAATTCCGGCTGACCGACGATACGATCGTGCTGGAGCGGGAATTGCCGGAACCGCTTCGCGGGCCGAAGGATACGCGGACGGCGGAACGGCTAAGGGACGAACAGCCGGAGGAGGACCGTCCGCCGCGCGTTTCCGATCCGTCGGCGCTGCAATCTTATCCGTACGACTACGGTGCATGGAGCGGGACGACCGCCGAAGAGATCGACCGGCTGGAGCAAATTATCCGCTCTACCGATGAGGCGCCGAGAAGACGGACGCCGGAGCGCGACGCGGTGCGTAACGACCGGGAGCCGCTTCCGGAGGAGGACGATGATTTTGGGGAAACCGGATATTGGCGCCCTCGAAGCGAGCGGACCTATGCCGGAGCGTCCGAGCCGGCGAGGCATAGCGGCGGGGGCTCCTGGTGGAAAATGGGCGCTTCGATCGTCGGCGCCATCGCCACGGGCGTGCTGTTCGGTTCCTTCGTCTTATCGATGTTTACCGGAGATCCGGGAGAGAATGCCGTAATCGACTCGATTCAGGGGGAACAGTCCGTTCCGCAGGGCTCGGATCCGGCGCAGCAGCTGCCCGAGGCGGCGAACGGCGCGGAGCCGGCTGCGGCGGAATCGGCCGCGGATTACGCAGCAATCTCGATTCCTTCGAAAGATTTGTATTTGCTGCAAAACGGCAAATTCAGCACGCTTGAAAATGCGAGAACGCTCGCCGAGCAGCTGAAGGGCAAAGGGCTTGCGGCGACCATCGAGGAGAACGGAAGCTTCTTCTGGGTATACGCCGGCGTAACCTCGGACAGGGACGCCGCGCTTCGGATCAGCCGGCAGCTTCAGAAGGACGATGTCGAGGTGTACATCAACAAATACACGCTGCCTGCGGTGAAGCAAATCCGCTGGGCGGGCGACGCCGAAGCGGCGGCTCTCGCTTCGTATTTGGATCAGGGCAGCAAGATGGTGCAAATGATCGGAGATTTGACGCTCGTCCATCTCGACGGCGGCGAGGCTACCGCGCCGGTGCCGTCGACGATGGATAAGCTGAGTGCCGAGCACCGGGCGCTTACGAAATCGTCCGCAGAGGCGGCAGCCGGGCTGCCCGCCGATGCGCAGCCGATGATCAAGCGCATGGATACGGCGGTAACGACGGCTGTCACGGCGGTGCGGGAGTATGCGGCAAACCCGGATCCGGCGTATCTGTGGAGCGCGCAAAGCGCGGTCATGGACTACGTTATCGCGGAGAAGCAGCTGCTGACGTCGATCGCCGTGGAATAACGGAAAAACGGCCGGAAAGCCTCGCAGGTTTTCCGGCCGTTTTGTTGTTGTGTTGCCGTTAAGGCTCGACACCGGTTTCGGGCTTGCCCGGCGCTGTGACGGGACCGAGCCGGCGATCCAGCATCGTCGCCATCTCGGCGCGCGTCACGAGGCGCTGCGGCGCATAAACGCCTTCTTCGACGCCTCTAATAATGCCTTCGTCCGCCAGCTTCATGATCGCGTCATACGCCCAGTAATCGGCGGAAACATCGCTGAATTTCAGGACGGATGCGGTTTCGACTTCTCCGGCGCCGGTTTTCACTTCGGCTAAGCGGCTCAGTACCGCAGCGACTTCCGCTCTTGTCACCGGCTGGTTCGGCCGAACCGTTCCGTCCGGATAGCCGCGGATAATGCCCGATTCGATCGCCGCGGTCATGGAGCCGTAAGACCAGTGGGAGGCCGATAAATCGGAAAAGACAGGCGCCGCAGGGGCAGGCTGCCCGGTTCCGCCGGATCCCGGCTGTTCCTCGGAATTCGACGGTTCCCCGTACACTTGCTCCGTTACGGACGGGTCGTGTTGCGCTTCGATGCCGATTTCCGGATCCGCAACCGTATCGACGGAAGCGGGAACGACTTGTTTTTCCAGCCCGAACGCTTTGTCGACAAAGGCGACAAGCTCGGCACGGGTCAATTCCCGATTCGGATAAAACTTTCCGTTATCGCCCTGAGCGATCCCCAGTTCGTTCAAGCGGAGAATCGAGTCCTTCGCCCAATGCCCCCCGATGTCTTTAAAGATCGGCGGCAAATACGCCAGAATGCCGTTCGCGATGCCTTGCGCGTACTTATACCGGCCTTCCGACGTAGACAGGAGCTGAACATCCTGCCCGTTCGAAAGAAACGCCGTCTCGACCAGAATGCTGGGAATATTGCCCATACGCACGACGTAAGCCGAGCTCGGCACAAGTCCGCGGTTCGTATTGGGGACCGCCTCCAGCACGGCGTTCAGCACCAACTGGGCAAGCTTCCTGCTTTGAGGCGTCAGCTTCTTCATCTCGCTGCTCGCGGGATATTGCGGATTCGGATGGGCGTTGTCATAGTACAGCACCATCGTGCCGCGGATGGAAGAGGACGGATGCGAGTTGGCATGAATCGATACGAACAGATCGGCTCCCGAGCTTTTTGCGGTTTGCACCCGCTGCTGCAGCGTTAACGTTGTATCTTTGCTGCGCGTCATGACGACCTCGTACCCTTTTGACTGCAAAATATCTCTCAAATCGTATGCGATCTCCGAATTGGAGGTTTTTTCGTACAGTCCGTTGACGCCGATCGCTCCCGGATCGGCGCCGCCGTGCCCCGGGTCTATGACGACCTTGGCGGCGTAACCTATGTATGGTGACGAACAGAAGCCGATCATCATGGCTAAAACTAGTAAAATTCCTCTCATATTACCCCTCCCGAAATCATTTTACTAGGTGAGGATAGAGAAGTAATCAGGTAAGTTGTACTAATTCGTTGGTGCTTTCGACAGTTTTCGACTGAAACCCCGTTGTACATGTCGAGTAGATTTCTATACAATAGTTGCTAGAAAGTAGTTGGAAAGCGATTGGTCAACGGCGGGCATCACCCTCAAGTCGTCAAGCGGGAGATCATAGAAATGAAGAAAAACAATTGGACGCTCGTAATCGTTTTGTTAGCCGGGCTACTGTTAGGCTCGGTGCTGGCGGAGCTGCTTTCGGGGGCTCCGGCGCTGTCGTTTTTGACGAAATCCGCGGAAATCCGGTGGGAGCCGAAGGCGGATTTGCAGGTGGTGCAGTACGATTTGAAGTTTGCGGTTAAACTAAATTTGGCCGGTATGATCGGGATGGCGTTAGCTGTCTGGTTGTATCGAAAAATGTAACGCAGTCACGCAATCACGCAATCACGCAAGCGTCCTCACAGGAAGGCGAAGGTGCGGAAGGAGGAATTGTGATGGAAGAAAAACCGCTCTTGATATTGGCGTCGTCGTCGCCGAGGCGGCAAGAGCTGATTCGTTCGCTGGGGCTTCCGGTTCGCATCAGACCGAGCGATGTGGATGAAACGATCGAAGGCGAGCTGGCCCCGGCGGACATCGTAGAGACGCTGGCGGACCGGAAGGCTTCGGCCGTATATGACGGACTTGTCCGGGAAGGCGAACGCGCCGGCATCGTCGTCGGTTCGGACACGATCGTCGTGCTGGACGGGCAGGTGCTGGGGAAACCGGTGAACGAGCGGGACGCGGCACGCATGCTTTCCGCGCTGCAAGGCCGGGATCACGAAGTGTACAGCGGCGTTGCGCTGATTGATGCGGAAAGCGGGGAAAAGGCGGTTTCGCACCGTGTAACCCGCGTCTGGATGAAGCCGATGGACGAAGAAACGATTCGGAGGTACATAACGACCGGGGAGCCGAACGATAAAGCGGGGTCGTATGCGATTCAGGGCATCGGGGCCACCCTCGTCGAGCGCATCGAAGGAGATTACTTCAATGTCGTCGGACTGCCGCTGGCGTTAGTTTCGGACATGCTCAAGGCGTTCGGCGTGCGAATATTGTAACGGGGATTACCGGCTCTGTAGATTAGCGGTAAAGATTTCTCTTATACCCGCTCGACCGTTGCCCCCCTTCTTTTGCTCCCTTATAATGGGGAAACACGAACCGAGCGAAAGAGGGGAAATGATGTCTATCAGCAATATCATGCTTCGCGAGCTTCCGGCCGAAGACCGGCCCAGGGAGCGGATGGCCGCGCACGGAGCGGGGAGCGTCAGCAACAGCGAGCTGCTTGCGATTTTGCTTCGGACCGGCACGCGCAACGAGCCGGCGACCGCACTCGCCGCCCGGGTGTTGAAGGAGTGCGGCGGTTTGCGGGGGCTGGTCGATATGAGCGTGGACCAGCTTCGGCAAATGCGCGGAATCGGAACGGCCAAAGCGCTGCAAATCCACGCCGCGCTCGAGCTGGGGCGGCGGCTGGCACGGTCGGTGCAGGAGGAGACGCCGGCGATCCGTTCGCCGCAAGACGTCGCCAGGCTTGTGACGGAGGAGCTTCGCTATTTGAAGCAGGAACATTTCGTCTGTTTGTTTCTGAATACGAAGAATCATGTCATCGGCAAAGAGACGCTGTCGGTCGGCAGCTTGAATTCGGCGATCGTTCATCCTCGCGAGCTGTTCCGGGCGGCCATCAAGCGCAGCGCGGCGGCCGTCATTTGCGTACATAACCATCCGAGCGGCGACCCGACGCCGAGCAAGGAAGACATCGAGCTGACGAACCGGCTCTCCGAAGCCGGAAGCATTATCGGCATCGATGTGCTCGATCATGTGGTCATCGGCGATAACCGCTATGTAAGCTTGAAGGAGCAGGGGCATTTGTAGTCGTTGTAGCTACGCGCGTCGCGTTGCGCGGTTAGCGCCGCATTTTGGTGCTAAGTCGATCATGCGGCGGTTGTGCGGCGGGTTAGCGCCACATTTTGGTGCTAAGTGGATCATGCGGCGGTCAAATGGCGGGGTTGAGTAACACATTTTGGAGCTAAGTCGATCGTGCGGCGGTCGGACGGCGATGTTAGCACCACATTTTGGTGCTAAGTCGATCGTACGGTGGTCAAGTGGCAGTGTTAGTAACACATTTATACGAATATGTGGTTTAAGTGTGGGTTAGGCACGGATACGTTTTCGGCGTAATAAGACCCTCTTCCTCAAAAATATTGGTGCTGACTCCGGCTGGGCAGGCTGCCCACGGGGCGTCCCCGTTATCCGGTTTGCGCCGCCGAAGTTAACGGAACGAAATGTCCGCTAAAAACCGCCTCACCCCTGAAAGCTGCGAATTAACGGAACAAGTTGTCCGCTAATCGCCCCAAAACCGCCAATTACCGGCGATTCAAGCAAATTAACGGACATCCGGTTCCGCTAATCAGCCCTTTTACCCGGTTTCGACAAAATTAGCGGACATCCGGTTCCGTTAGCGCCAAAGCGATTTGGTGCTAAGTCGATCATGCGGCGGTCAAGTGGCGGAGTTAGTACCACATTTTGGTGCTAAGTCGATCGTGCGGCGGTCGGATGGTGGGGTTAGCACTGAGAATAGCGAAGTTTTACCGCACTATTTTAAGATTTCGCCAGCAAACCGATAAAATAGTGAAGTTTCACTTTCTTATTTATCTGTTTCACCCGTGGCTATGGACCCGGAGTAAACCTCGATCGACCAAACCGTAATAGAACGCAAAAAACCGCACAAAAAAGCCGTTCTTCCTTCGATGTAAGGAAGGTTTCCATGAAAGATTAGCCAAACGGCGTTTTTGGTTTTTAACTTCCTGTCTCTAATGTTATAATAAATAAGCTTGTCCCAATTTACTAACAATAATGAAAACGATCGTTTTTGACATAGAAGGGAGTTTTTTTATGTTCGGCGGTTTGAGCACAAGAGACCTCGGCATCGACCTTGGTACCGCGAATACGCTTGTATACGTAAAAGGCAAAGGAATAGCCGTCAGAGAGCCGTCCGTGGTCGCTCTGCGCACCGATACGAAAACAATAGAAGCGGTTGGAGAACAGGCCAAGAGAATGATCGGAAGAACCCCCGGGAACATTCGCGCCGTTCGGCCGATGAAGGACGGGGTCATTGCGGATTTCGACACGACGGCGACGATGATCAAATATTTCATCAAGCAGGCGCAAAAGCAGCGCTCCTTGTTCCCGAAGCATCCGTACGTAATGGTATGCGTTCCGTCAGGCATCACCGCCGTAGAAAAGCGCGCGGTCGAGGATGCGACGCGCCAAGCGGGTGCGAAGGATGCGTATACGATCGAAGAGCCGTTCGCTGCAGCCATCGGTGCGAATTTGCCCGTATGGGAGCCGACCGGCAGCATGGTCGTCGACATCGGCGGCGGAACGACGGAAGTAGCCGTCATTTCGCTTGGAGGGATCGTTACGAGCCGCTCGATTCGAGTGGCAGGCGACGAGATGGACGACGCAATCATTCAATATATTAAGCGGAACTATAATTTAATGATCGGCGAACGAACCGCAGAACAGCTGAAGATGGATATCGGTTCGGCCATTCCTTCGGAAACGAAGCAAGGCGTCGAAATTCGCGGCCGCGATCTCGTATCGGGCTTGCCTAAGACGATTACCGTCTCCGCTGACGAAGTGACCGAAGCGCTTGCGGATACGGTAAACGCCATTGTCGACGCCGTGAAAGTAACGCTTGAGAAGTGCCCGCCCGAGCTGTCGGCGGATATTATGGACCGCGGCATCGTATTGACCGGAGGCGGAGCGCTGCTTCGCAACTTGGATAAGCTGCTGTCCAGAGAGACGGGAATGCCTGTCGTCGTAGCGGAAAATCCGCTGGATTGCGTAGCGATCGGCACGGGCAAGGCACTGGAAAATATTCATTTGTTTAAAACAAAAGGCGGTCCTGCCAGCCGTGCGAGCCGGTAGGAGCTTTGGTCCAGCGCTTCATCGCGCCGCGGTGAGAGGGTGAAAGTTTAGATGTTCAAGCTTATGGGGAATAAAAGGCTGTTCATTTTGCTGGCTGCCATTATCGTTTTTATCGCTTTGATGGGTTTTACGCTCGGAGGCCGAGGCCAATTGAGCTGGCCAGAGAAATTCGTCAGCGATACCGTCTCGTTCGTGCAAGGCCTCTTCTATAAACCGGCGCAATCCGTGGCCGGTTTTTTTGAGGATGCCCGCAGGCTCAAGATGATTTACGAGGAGAACGAGGCGCTTCGCGCCACGCTTGCGCAGTATGCGCGGGATACGGCGCGGCTGAACGACCTGGAGGCGCAGAACGAACGCTTGAAGGAAGGGCTTCAGTTTACGGAGCGCCAGAAGAACGCCAATAACTATCGCTACCATATTGCGGAGGTCATTTCCGTCAGCCCCGATCCGTACAACAAAGTCGTGAAAGTCAACCTCGGAGAGAAGGACGGAATCAAGCCAGATATGGCCGTTGTAACGGTGGACGGCTTGATCGGGCGGATCGTCTCTACGACGCCTTTCAGCTCCAACGTTCAATTAATAACCGACATGAACGGAACGGAGAGCGGAGCTAAGGCGATTTCCGCCACGGTGAAAAACTTGGAGACCGAATCTTTCGGCATCATTGAGCGATATGACCGGGAACAAGGCTACCTCGTCATGACCAAAATCGACCAGACCGACAAGCTCAAGAAAGGCGACACCGTCATCACCTCGGGGCTCGGAGAGCTGTTTCCCG
Organism: Paenibacillus thermotolerans; assembly: GCF_028745515.1. Lineage (GTDB taxonomy): Bacteria > Bacillota > Bacilli > Paenibacillales > YIM-B00363 > Paenibacillus_AE > Paenibacillus_AE thermotolerans. Next base: position 34,494 of record NZ_JAQZSG010000006.1, read on the forward strand.
CAGGGCTTGTAATCGGCACGGTGGAGTCGCGACAGGTCGGGGAATTCGGATTAACCCACACGGCAATGGTGAAGCCCGCGGCCAAGTTTGCGAAGCTGCGCGAGGTATTTATCGTTGAAGTGCCGGGGCTTTGACGGGTGACGGTATGATTAGCAAATGGACCGGCGTAATTGTAGTGCTGCTGCTGTTTTTCGTTGTGGAATCGTCGCTGTTTCCATGGATTATTCCCGTGGAATGGCGGACCGATATTCAGCTATATCCCAAATTGATGCTTGTCGGCATTATTTATGTCGGCATCCTTACAAACAGGCATGCGGGGGCCGTCCTCGGGGTCGCTTTCGGTTTGATGCAGGACGTGCTTTTTTACGGGCATATGCTCGGCGTGAACGCCTTTACGTTTGCGCTTGCCGCTTATGCGGCGGGACTGCTGCTTCGCAGCGTTCCGCACAATTTGTTTTCGATCTTTATGGCGCAAATTTCCGCGCTGCTATTATATGAGCTGTCTTTATACGGTTTGTATCGGTTGTTCAGCGTTACCGATTTGGATTTTTCATGGGCGTTTTTAAAGGGAATGCTTCCGAGCTTGCTGGTAGGACTCCTCTTTGCCCTAATCCTGTATATTCCGGCTCGCAAATGGCTCGAACCGCCCAAGAGAGCCCGGGAATCCGAAGAAAATTGACCCTTGAATTTTTAGGAGCCAAGCAGGATTTTAGCGCAAGCAAGCCGAATGGTTAGGCTTAAGCGGGGAGGAGACGTTTCGACACATATGTCTACGACAAAATCGCTTGTGACAATCAAAGGAATTAAAGAAGGCCTCCTCTTTGTGCTTGACGATCTCGCTCCTTTGGATGAGGTGCTCGGCGATCTGCAGCATAAATTGGAGCATACGCATAGTCATTTCTTACACGGACCGCTCGTTCATATTTACGTAAAGACCGGCAGACGGCCCTTATCCGATGACGTGGAGATCAGCATTCGGCAAGGCTTTTCGCAGAGAGGAAACCTGCTTGTACAATCCATCACCGGGGATCCGGAAGCCGGCTCGAAAGCGGGCGAGCAAGCCGCCCTTCAATTTCCTGCTGTCAAAACGATCGCCGGTATCGTAAGATCGGGACAGACGCTGCAACAGGACGGCGATGTGCTCCTGCTCGGGGACGTTAACCCGGGCGGAACCGTTATTTCTGCCGGGAACATATTTATTCTCGGCTCTTTGCGCGGAATGGCGCATGCGGGCGCGAACGGAGACGAAGAAGCGGTGATCGCCGCCTCCCATCTGAGGCCGACTCAGCTGCGTATCGCCGGTGTCGTTTCCCGTCCTCCGGACGAATGGGGTTTTCAAGAAGCGTTCATGGAATTCGCTTATCTGCGCGAAGGCGTAATGGAAATAGAAAAGATGCACCATTTATTTCGTATGAAACCGCACTTGGCAGAACGTAAAGGAGAGTGAGCGAGAATGGGAGAGGCGATCGTTGTCACTTCGGGTAAAGGCGGAGTCGGCAAGACGACGACTTCGGCGAATGTCGGTACGGCACTGGCATTGTTGGGCAAAAAGGTAGTCATGGTAGATACGGATATCGGTCTAAGAAATTTGGATGTCGTCATGGGACTCGAAAACCGCATCATCTATGATCTTGTTGATGCAGTGGAAGGCCGCTGCCGTTTGCCGCAAGCGCTCATCAAGGATAAGCGGTTCGAAGAGCTGTATTTGCTGCCTGCGGCCCAAACGAAGGATAAGCACGCGGTGTCTCCCGAACAGATCAGGGACATCGTCCATGAGCTGAAGAAGGATCACGATTTCGTCATCATCGACTGCCCCGCCGGAATCGAGCAGGGTTTTAAGAATGCGGTAGCGGGCGCCGACAAGGCGATTGTCGTGACGACGCCGGAGAAGTCCGCGGTTCGCGATGCGGACCGAATCATCGGCTTGCTGGAGAAGGAAGACGTCGATTCGCCGAAGCTGATCATCAACCGCATTCGTCCGGGCATGATGAAACGCGGGGACATGCTGGATATCGACGAGATTTGCGCCGTTCTAGCCGTCGATCTGCTCGGTCTTGTGCCGGACGATGAGCACGTCATCAAAGCGGCCAATAACGGGGAACCGACCGTTATGAACCCGAATTCGCGCGCCGCGATCGCATACCGCAATGTGGCCCGCCGCATTTTGGGCGATACGGTGCCGCTCATGCCGCTGGAAGAGAAGGCCGGCATGTTTGCGAAGCTGAAAAAATTTTTCGCGGGATAACCGGTAAAAGATGAGATTTCTCGATAAGCTCAAGCGGGTGGATTGGCCGATCATCATCATCCTTGTTCTCTTCATGGCGGCCAGCACGTTGATCATCTACAGCGCAACCGTCAACAGCAAGACGTTCTCCGGCATTCACACTCGTCATATCATGAACTATGCATTAGGTTTTGCGGTGCTTGTCCTGTCATCGCTTCTGAATTACAGGTTGCTTGTAAAGGCGGCCCCGTATCTTTACAGCTTCGGAGTTGCTCTGCTCGCCGCCGTCTATTTTTTCGGCGGGGAGAAGAACGGCGCGAAGGGATGGTTTACGCTGCCGGGGATCGGTATGGACGTGCAGCCGGCCGAGCTGGTGAAGCTGTTCCTTATTATTATGGTGGCTTACTTTTTGGCGCGCAAAGGCGGCGAGCCGCTGAGACTCATCCGGGACGTCGTTCCGGCAGGCATCATTGTGATACTGCCTTTCCTATTGGTCATCCTTATGCCGGACCTCGGCAACGCGATTATTTACATTGTCATATTACTGGGTATGCTGTGGATCGCCAATATCAAATTTATACACGTGCTGATCGGCACATCGCTGGCCGTAGCTTGTATTGCCGGAATCGTTTATTTAGTCACGACCTATCATGATCCGATCACCGCATTTCTGAAAGATCACGGTTCAGGCCATTGGATGGACCGGATCGACGCATTTCTCGACCCCGAGAACGCTTCGAAGGACGATACGTACCAAGTGGAAAATTCCTATCTCGCGATCGGCTCCGGCGCGTTGTTCGGAGAAGGCTTCATGAAGGGCGACTCGGTACAAAAGGGGTTCATCCCTTACACGTACTCCGATTCGATCTTCGTCGTAGTTGGGGAGGAATTCGGATTTTTCGGTTCTTCCGTGCTGCTGCTGCTTTACTTTTTGCTCATATACCGGCTTATACTCATTTCCATTCAATGTACGGACCACAACGGCTCCTACATCATCATCGGGATCGTTTCGATGTTCGTCTTTCAAATTTTTCAGAATATCGGTATGTTTCTTAAAATTTTGCCGCTTACCGGCATTACGCTTCCGTTTATTTCGTACGGCGGATCTTCCTTGCTAATCAATATGCTGTCGATCGGGCTTGCCATCAGCATACGAATTTACGGCAACGAACCGGCGGAAGAGTAACAGCCGGCTCATTCCAAGCGCTCGGACCATGCGTCCGGGCGCTTTTTTGACCTTCGGATCCATCGCCGAAGGGACAAACCGTCACATATTTCGGGTGGACAACTCATAGGATGGTAGTAATTCAATTTCCGGAACGGACGCACGAGAGGGGATGCGACACACGATGGACCGAATGGACGATCTGCGCAAGCGGCGCGAAAGACGGATTGAGCATATCCTTAGCGGCGAAGGGGGCAGGCACGACCGATACGACCAATACGATGGGCACGACCGGTATGATCGTAATAACCGGTACGATTACCAAGGCCGCGACGACGACAACATGCGGGATCCTTACTACGAGCATGAACGGAAGCTTCGAGAAGACCCGGAATACGAATGGAACTACAAAATAAATCCGTGGAAGCATCGGCCGTCGGGATTGGAAAGAACGCTGCGGATTCAAGCGACCGTTTCCGTCGTATTGTTTGCGGCCATATGGGCTTTATTTCAATGGAACCACCCGGCGCTCGCGGGCAGTCAATCGTTCATAAGCTCCGCGCTTACCGAAGAGCTTCCGATGGATCGATACGCGGCATGGTATAAAGAGCACTTGGGGAGCGCCCCGTCGTTCATTCCGGCGTTGAACCGGACAAGCGAGGAAGCGAGAAGCGCGAATGCGAAGCAAGCGAGAGAATATGTAATTCCCGCCGCCGGTACCGTTGTAGAGCCGTTCGGAAGCGTTAGGGCGGGCGCGGGGATCATTATCCGTACCGGCTCGGGGGCGGAGGTCAGCGCGATGGATACGGGCTTGGTCACCTTTGCGGGGGAAACGGCGGATACCGGGAAGACCGTCGTAGTGAGACATCCGGGCGGCGTGCAGACAGTGTACGGAAGGCTGGAGCAAGTCAACGTCAAGAAAGACGAATGGGTAGAAGCGGGAGAGGCGATCGGAACCGTTAAAGGAGTCGGAACGCAAGGCAAGGACGGGATGCTGTACTTTGCGGTCAACCGAAGCGGCGGCTTTGTCGATCCGCAGGATGTGGTCCCGCTTGAGTAAGCTGCTGGGCGTCCGGCTGAAGCTTCATCCGCTGCTGACTATCGTGTTGATATTGTCTGCGTTTACGGGACATTTTATAGAGTTGATTACGTTATTCGGCATCGTGTTCATTCATGAATTGGGACATGTCGCGGCGGCGAAGCATTTCGGATGGAGATTCAGAGAAATTCAATTGACGCCCTTCGGCGGCGTGGCCGTCGTTGACGATGCGGGCTCGATCCCGGCGCGGGAGGAAGCGATCGTCGCCGCGTGCGGGCCGGCGATGAATCTGATCATGATCGGCTTTGCGTACGCCATGCAGCTATCCGGCTTATGGACGGAAGCTTGGGTGAGCTACTGGATCCATGCCAATGGGCTGCTGATGCTTTTCAACCTGCTGCCGGTGCTGCCCTTGGACGGAGGCAAGCTGCTGCAAGCCGGGTTAAGCCTCCTATTGCCTTACCACTTCACGATGAAGCTCGGCGCCGCAGCATCCTTGGTCCTAAGCGCTCTTATGCTGGGCATCGCCTTCAGCCGCGTCGGAAAATACACGCTGGAGCTGAACCTCGCGATGATCGGAGCGTTTCTGCTTTATTCGAATTGGCACGAATGGAGATCGCTCCATTATCGCTTTCTTCGGTTTTTGATGAGCCGCAGCCTGCGCGTGCCCGAATGGGTTCGTCAAGGCGCAGCCGCGAAGCCGATCATGGCAGGCGTAAAGACGCAGCTTCCTGACGTCGTCACAAAGTTTATGCGCGAGCGGCTTCACATCGTCCTTGTACTGGACAAGCAAGGGAAGCTTCTGGGTGCAATTCCCGAGGAGAAATGCACCGCCCATTATTTGGAGAAAAAGAAGGACAGTGCAGTGATTGAACTTTTCATGTAAAATAGAGGAAATTAATTACATGAAAAGAGGCGAAGTGTTGCCTTGAAGCAAATCGTTGTACATAGCCATAGCGAAGAAACGACAGTAGCATTGCTCGAAGACGGAAAGCTGTCCGAATTTTATGTAGAGCGGCCGAGTGTCCGTAAATTAGTAGGGAACATATATAAGGGGCGGGTCGGAAACGTGCTGCCCGGCATGGGCGCGGCGTTCGTCGATATCGGAATCGGGAAAAACGCGTTTTTGTACGTGGACGATCTGCTCCCGGCCCATCTCGACAAGCAGCCCGAAGTGAAGCCGCCCATCGAAACGCTGGTAAAGCCCGGAGACGAGCTGCTCGTGCAAATCGTGCGGGAGCCTGTCGGCAATAAAGGAGCGCGAGTGACTACGCATTACGCGCTGACGGGACGATGGCTCGTTTATATGCCGGAAGCGGGGTATTGCGCCCTATCGAAAAAAATCGAATCGGAAGAAGAGCGCCGCCGGCTGAAAGCGATCGGAGAACGGCTTTGCCTTCAAGGAGAAGGCGTTATTCTGCGTACGGTCGCCGAAGGCGAGTCCGAGCAGTCGCTCGAGATGGACATGCGGGTGCTGCGCGAGCGGTGGCAGCGCATCGTCAAGAGCGGCGAACGCTCCAAGGCGCCGCGCGAGCTGTTTCACGACGTGGAGCTCGTCCCAAGACTAATCCGCGACATCTTCTCGGATGAAACCGATCAGTTTATTGTCGATAACGAAGAGCAGCTGATCGAGGCGGAGCAAATATTGGACACGATCGCTCCCAGGCTGAAGGAAAGGCTGTTGCTGCACTCCGGGCAGGAGCCGATCAACGAGGCGTATAACGTGCGCAAGCAGTTGGAACAAGCGTTTCAGCCGAAGCTTTGGCTGGAGAGCGGCGGCTATTTGGTCATCGATCAAACCGAGGCGCTGACCGTCATTGACGTTAATACCGGGAAGTATACCGGCGAGAGCAGCCTGGAGGAAACCGTATTTGCGACGAATATCGAAGCGGTGTGGGAAATTGCCCGTCTGCTTCGACTAAGGGATATCGGAGGAATTATCATAATAGATTTTATCGATATGGAATTGGAAGAAAACCGCAAACGCATCATCGAGACGTTGGGAGAAGCCGTTCGAGGCGATCGGACGAAAACGCACATTATCGGCTGGACGAAGCTCGGGCTGCTCGAGATGACGAGGAAAAAGGTGAGAGAAAATAAGGACATATTGTATTTCGAGCCTTGCAAGGCTTGCGGAGGACGCGGAAAAATACAGACGCATCCCCTTTAATTGCAAGAAATGAAAGCTTGCACGATTCGTCTATATTGTGATACTATATTCAAGTGCGTCGTCTAACGACCACCGCGCTTGACAGGTATTGATCGAAAGAGTCGGACCGTTCGAACGGTCGGGCCACCTGCTTGAGGCGAGTCTTACCATTACGAGGGAGGTGCATAGAATGTACGCAATTATCGAAACTGGCGGCAAGCAGTACAAAGTGCAAGAGGGCGATGTCATCTACATCGAGAAGCTCGAAGCGGCGGAAGGCGGACAAGTGACGTTCGACCGGGTGCTCGCAGTTTCCGGAGGCGAAGGCTTGAAGGCGGGAGCTCCTTACGTTGAAGGCGCGTCGGTTACCGGCAAAGTCGAAAAACACGGCAAGGGCCAAAAAATTATCGTGTTCAAGTATAAGCCGAAGAAAAACTATCGCCGTAAGCAAGGTCATCGCCAGCCGTACACGAAAGTGACAATTGAGAAAATTCAAGGCTAAGGCTGAGGAATTGTCTTGATACATGTGAACATACGCAGAGACCGCGCAACGGAAGCGATTCGAGGTTTCGAGGTAGACGGACATGCGCTGTTTGCCAATGCCGGGCAGGATATCGTCTGTGCCGGCGTGTCGGCCGTGACGGTCGGCACCGTCAACGCCGCTGAAGCGGTTGCGGGCGTAGAGCTTGACGCGTTGATGGAAGAAGGCAAGCTGCACGTCGCCGTGCCCGAAAAACTTTCGGAGGAGCGGGAAAAAGCGTTGCAAATTGTGCTGGAAAGCATGGTTGTCATGCTGGAGTCGATTGAAGATTCGTACGGTGAATATATACGTTTGACTAAGCAGTATGAGTAATTACTACTAAGAAAGCAAGGAGGTTGACGGACATGTTGAAATTAAACCTTCAGTTATTCGCTTCCAAGAAGGGTGTAGGTTCCACAAAGAACGGCCGCGACAGCATTGCGAAGCGCCTTGGCGTTAAGCGTGCCGACGGTCAAGCGGTAACGGCGGGAAGCATCCTCGTACGCCAACGCGGCACGAAGATTCACCCGGGCAACAACGTGGGCAAAGGCTCCGACGACACGCTTTTCGCATTGGTTGAAGGCGTCGTGAAGTTTGAGCGCTTGGGCCGCGACCGTAAGAAAGTTAGCGTATACCCTGCTGAAGTCGCTCCGGTAGCGGCAACGATGGAACGGTAATTAACGCTCGTTAAGAAAGCCTTGGCTGCTATATGCCGAGGCTTTCTTTTTTGTTAACGGACACCACAGACGTTATAACACCGATTTGCCCGCCGTCATCTCGCTAACGGTCGCCACGGACGCTAAACCCTGATTTTTGACGCATATCCTTGCTTTTTCGAGGCAATAACTGCAGTGGTGTCCGTTAAAACTGTAAACTCCATTTAAAACGCTGAATAACTGCATCCCTGTCCGTTAGAGCGAGCCGTCATTCCAATTTGATAGGTTTGCCGGCATGAAGGGCAAAGCAACCGGCGAGCGATCGGCAGCGTTTCCGAACCCGCCCTTAAAAGTGGGACGGGTGCAGGATATGCCGATGGAGCGGCTTTTGCAGACGTGTTATAACCTTAAGGATGTCGTCAGGGTTTTCTTGCTGTCGGATGACGGTAATCTTTGGTATACTAGTGCAACACGCTTCATGTTTTAGGGTTTTTTGACGAGGCAAACGGAAACGGGGAAAAATCATGACGCGTAAAAAGGTTTCTTTGCACCAGGCTGCGTTGGACGAGCATCGAATGTTGTGGATTGAAACGATGAACCACCTGCGCCATGATTGGCTCAACGATCTGCAGCTGCTTATGGGCTATGTTCAAATGAAAAAGGTTGATAAACTGTCCGGTTACGTGGATATGCTAAAACAAAGGCTGGCCGAAGAAAGCCGAGCATCCCGGCTCGGACATCTCGGCTTGATCGAGCTGCTTTATACATACCGGTCCCGTCCGCATCCGTACCGGTTCGAGCTGATGGTGGACGAAGCGATGGACATCCGGGCGTGCATTCCGTCCGGCGATGCGGTGGAATCGGCGGTAAGGAGCTCGCTGACGGCTTTCGAGCAGTCGGCTCAAATGAGCGAAACGGGGGAGGAAAACATCCTCCGCTGCAGGTTCGTCCGTACGTCGGACGGGTGCGCCGTCGATTTTGCGTTTCAAGGCTCTTACGGCAAGCCGGAGTTGAAGCGGGCGGTCGAGCGGCTTTGTTCGGTTCCGGAGCTGTCAACGGTTAAGGCCGGCATTTCCGCCGAGTTTGAGGAGCGTACCGCAAGGCTATGGCTGCGGTTCCCTTTCGCTTCCGCAGAGACGAGACTTAAGGACCGGGAATAATCATATTAATTCGTTTAGTCATTGGGATAAGATGGAGGTTACCCTATGTTCGTGGATGTAGCAAAGATATTTGTAAAGGGAGGCGACGGCGGTGACGGGCTGATCGCGTTTCGGCGCGAGCTGTATGTGCCGGAGGGAGGACCTGCCGGCGGCGACGGCGGCGACGGCGGCGACGTGATTTTTCGCGTCGACGAAGGCCTTCGTACCCTTATGGATTTCCGGTACCAGAAACACTTTAAAGGCCCGCGCGGCGAGAAAGGAAGACCTAAAAGCCAGCACGCCCCGAATGCGGAGGATATGATCGTCCGCGTTCCTCCGGGAACGGTAGTCATTGACGAGGACTCGAAGGAGGTCATCGCCGATTTGACTCGCCACGGACAAGAGGTGGTCGTGGCTAAAGGCGGCAAAGGCGGCAAAGGGAACATGCGGTTCGCGACGGCCGTCAATCCGGCTCCTTATATTGCAGAGAAGGGCGAAGAAGGAGAAGAGCGCTGGGTCATCCTCGAGCTGAAAGTGATGGCCGACGTCGGGCTCGTCGGGTTTCCGAGCGTCGGAAAATCGACGTTGCTTTCGGTCGTCTCAGCCGCGCAGCCGAAAATCGGCGCGTATCACTTCACAACGCTGACGCCGAATTTAGGCGTTGTCGACGTGGAAGAAGGCAGATCGTTCGTCATGGCCGATTTGCCGGGGCTCATCGAAGGCGCGCACGAGGGCGTCGGATTAGGCCATGAGTTTTTGAGGCATGTGGAGCGGACGAGGGTCATCGCTCATGTCGTGGACATGTCGGGCTCCGAAGGTCGCGACCCGTATGCCGATTGGGTGGCGATCAATGCGGAGTTAAGGCTTTATAACGAGAAGCTGGCAGAACGTCCGCAAATTATCGTCGCCAACAAGATGGATATTCCCGAGGCGCACGACAACCTTGAGCTGTTTAAAGAAATGCTGAAGGAAAACGGCCATCCGGAAATGGAAATCATACCGATTTCGGCGGCGACGCGGCAAGGCATCCAGGAGCTGCTGTATCGCCTGGCCGATTTGGTCGAATCGATGCCTGTCGCCCCGCTGGTCGAGGAAACGCCGGAGATCGAGGAGCGGAAGGTGTACACATACGAAGGCCGGAAGCGCGACGACGATTTTACGATCCGCCGGGAGAACGACACGTTCGTCGTCGAAGGCGTTTCGATCGAGCGGTTTACCCGCCGGATCCAGTTAAACACGTATGACGCGATGCAGCGATTCTCGCATATGTTGCGTAAGATGGGCGTCTACGCGGAGCTCCGCAAGCGGGGAGCCGTGGACGGCAATTTCGTGCGCATCGGCGATTATGAATTCGAATTCGTTGAACATGAATAACAAACAATAACGCAATATAGAACGGACGTCCCCGGGCGGAAGCGCGCTTTTTGCCGATCGGGGATTTTTTGCTTGTCGGGAAGTGAAAACTTTAATATGAAAAACAATTGAACAACGGTATGGGATGAGATATAATGTCCTTCATACGTGAACAATAGTCTACTCATGGAGGACGAAAGGCGTGTCCGAATCTCATTCCGCCAAGCTGGCCAAGCAGGCGCCGTTTTATCTCGTCCGTGAAGACATTTTGCCGGAAGCGCTGCTCAAAACATTGCAAATGAAAGAGTCGATTCTTCGGGGAGAGTACGCAACCGTCGGCGAAGCGGCCGAGAAGATCGGCTTAAGCCGCAGCGCATACTACAAGTATAAAGACGGCATTTTTCCGTTAAACCGAATCGAACGAGAGCGGATCGTCACCGTCTCGATCGATCTGGAGCACCGTTCCGGCGTGCTGTCGAGGGTGCTGGCTCTCGTCGCCTCCTTCGAAGGAAACGTGCTGACGATTCATCAGACGATTCCGCTGCAGGGACTCGCCAACGTCGTATTGTCGATCGAAACGAGCGGCGCGGGCGAGACGCTGGAAGCTTTAATGCAGGCGATCCGATCGGAGGACGGGGTTCGCAGGGCGAGTCTGATCGGGCAAGGGTAATGGCGAACAGGCAAGGAGCAAACAGGGTAAGACGATAAAAGCACAATTCGGCCGAAGCCGGAAAACGTGCAAGAATGCTATGACAGGAAGAGGAGAGCGTTGTTATGAATACCATACGCATTGGGTTAATGGGGCTTGGAACCGTCGGCTCCGGCGTGGTTAAAATTCTGGAAAACCATCAGGACGATTTGCAGCGCCAGACCGGATCGAACATAGAGATCAGTAAAGTATTGGTACAGTCCACGGATAAGTTGAGAGGCGTGGAGGTAGACGCCGCCTTGCTGACGACGGACCCGGAACAAATCGTGGGCAATCCCGACATCGACGTCGTCGTCGAAGTGATGGGCGGGGTCGAGCAGACGAAGCCGCTGCTTACGAAGGCGCTGCGAAGCGGAAAGCACGTCGTGACCGCTAACAAGGATTTAATGGCGCTGCACGGCGCCGAGCTGCTTTCCGTCGCTGCGGAGCACGGCTGCGATATTTATTACGAGGCGAGCGTGGCGGGAGGCATTCCGATTATACGGGCGCTGACCGAAAGCTTTTCCTCCGACCGCATTACGCGGATGCTCGGCATTGTGAACGGAACGACGAACTTTATTTTGACCAAAATGAGCCTGGAGGGCGCGTCTTACGAAGAAGTGCTGAAAGAAGCGCAAGCGCTCGGCTATGCGGAAGCGGACCCGACCTCGGACGTGGAGGGGCTGGATGCCGCCCGCAAAATGGCCATTCTCGCGACGCTCGGCTTCCGGATGAACGTGGCGTTGTCCGACGTGGAAGTGAAGGGCATTACCGGCATTTCCAAAGAAGATATTACGTACGGCCAAAAGCTGGGCTACGAGGTCAAGCTGCTTGGAGTCGCTGAGCGCGAAGGCGAATCGGTGTCGGTGAGCGTACAGCCGGCGATGGTACGGCGCACGCACCCGCTCGCTTCGGTCAACGGCGTGTTCAATGCCGTGTACGTGTACGGCGAAGCGGTCGGCGAAACGATGTTCTACGGGCAGGGAGCGGGAGCTTTGCCGACGGCGACCTCCGTTGTAGCCGACTTGGTTTCGGTCGTAAAAAATATGAAATTGAAGGTGAACGGCAAGCGGCTCAGCGTCGCTTACAAAGAGAAGCGCCTGCAGCCGGACGAATCGATCCGCGGGAAGCATTTTCTGCTGCTGCATGTGGAGGATAAAGCGGGCGTGCTCGCGAAAATTACGCAGGTGTTCGCGGCGTACGACGTTAGCTTGGAGTCGGTGCTCCAGCATCCGAACGATGCGAATCCGAGCGCCGAAATTATCATCATTACGCATGACGCCGATCAAGCGAGCATGAAGAAGGTCGTCCGCGAATTTGAAACGCTTGACGTCGTCAACAAAATAAAGAGCGTATATCGCGTAATCGGATAACAACAACGTTAAAGGGAGAGGAATCCAAGCTATGAGATACATGGGATTGATCGATCGTTACCGCGACTTGCTGCCTGTCACCGAAAAGACGCCGATGCTGACGTTGCATGAAGGAAATACGCCGCTTGTGCGCGCCGACCGGCTGTCGGAGCGGCTCGGCATCGACTTGTATTTTAAATTCGAAGGCATGAACCCGACCGGCTCCTTCAAGGATCGGGGCATGGTCATGGCGGTCGCCAAGGCGATGGAGGAAGGCAGCCGCACCATTATGTGCGCCTCGACGGGAAACACGTCGGCGGCGGCGGCCGCTTATGCCGCACGCGGCGGCTTAAGCTGCATCGTGCTCATTCCGAACGGCAACATTGCGCTAGGCAAGCTTGCGCAAGCGTTCGCTTACGGCGCGAAGGTCATCGCGATCGACGGCAACTTCGACCGCGCGCTTTCCATTGTCCGCGACATTACGTCCAAGCATCCGATTACGCTTGTGAACTCGGTCAATCCGTATCGGATCGAAGGCCAGAAGACGGCGGCGTTCGAAATCGTGGACGCTTTGGGCCGCGCACCCGACATTTTAGCGATTCCGGTAGGGAACGCGGGAAATATATCGGCGTACTGGAAAGGCTTCAAGGAATATCACGCTGCGGGCCGCTCCGCAAACCTGCCGAAGATGATCGGCTTTCAAGCGGAGGGTGCCAGCCCGCTCGTTACCGGCGAACCGTTCCCGAATCCGGAAACCGTTGCAACCGCGATCCGCATCGGCAACCCGGCGTCGTGGAATACGGCCGTAAACGCCAAAACGGAATCGGGCGGGGGCATTTATTCGGTAACCGATGAAGAAATCTTGCACGCGTATAAGACGATTGCCGCAACGGAGGGCATCTTTGCCGAGCCGGCATCCGCCGCCTCCATCGCGGGCATTATGAAGCAGCATCGCGAAGGCACGCTGGCTGCGGGCGCTACGGTAGTATGCGTATTGACCGGCCACGGCTTGAAGGATCCGAACATTGCGATCAAGACCGTTGCGGGAGACCCGATCGTCGTTCCGGACACGGAAGAGGCCGTGATGGAAGCGATCGCGAAGGCGGAAGAGGCTGGGCGGCATGCGTAACGGCGAAGATCGAATGCAAGTTTCGGCCGGCGCGGGGGCGGTGCGGGTAAAGGTGCCCGCATCCTCCGCCAATTTAGGGCCCGGCTTCGATGCGCTCGGCATGGCGCTGAACTTGTACGGCTGGATCGAAATGTCTCCCTCCGACTCGACGTCCTTCACGCTGCTCGGAGAGCACGTGAGCGGGCTGCCGACGGATAAATCGAATTTATTGTATACGATCGCGCAGCGCGTTTTTGCGGCGGCCGGAACAGGGCCGAAAGAACTGAACATCACCATGTACAGCGAGATCCCGCTTACGAGGGGGCTCGGCAGCAGCGCATCGGCGATCGTCGGCGCGCTGGGCGCGGCCAATGCGTTGATCGGCAGTCCCTTCGGGATGAATGAATTGTTCCAATGGGCAACGGAGATCGAAGGGCACCCGGACAACGTCGGAGCGTCTTTGTTCGGCGGCATCATCGCGGCCGTATGGGACGGCGGGAAGGCTTCGCACGTGCGGATCGAGCCGCATCCTCGCCTCGAAGCGCTTGTCGCCATTCCCGCGTTCGAGCTGTCTACGGGAAAAGCGCGCACCGTATTGCCGGATCGGGTCAGCAGGGCGGATGCCGTGTACAATATCGGACACGCTTCGATGCTGATCGCGGCGCTGGCGACGGGGAACCTGGAGGCGATCCGGGAAGCGATGTCGGACCGGATACATCAGCCGTATCGTGCGCCGTTAGTCCCCGGGATGGAGCAGTGTTTGCTTCAAGCCGCCGACCAAGGAGCGCTCGGCGCTGCATTAAGCGGAGCGGGCCCGACGCTGCTTGCGCTTGTTGACGCACAATCGGAGCGAAAGGGCGAGCTGGAGACGTTCATGAGGGCGACGCTGCAGGAGCATGGCGTTACCGCAGACATGCTTTGGCTGAAGCCGTCTTCTGCAGGACTTGAAGTGATTTCGGCGGAAGAACCGCTCGCGAATGTAATTCGGAAAGCAGGTGCGCCATGCTGAAGGTAGCGGTTTTAGGCCCGAACACGTACTCTGAGGAGTCGGCGGAATGGTTTTTGCAGCATCTTTCGTGCGAGCTGCTGCCGTGTAAGACGATCGCCGAAGTTTTTGAAGCAAGCGCTTCGGGGAGAACGGATTACAGCGTCGTTCCGATCGAGAACACGATCGAAGGCTCGGTCTCGCTGCATATCGATTGGCTCGTGCATGACGTGGAGCTCCCGATTCAAGCGGAATGGACGTATCCGATCGCCGTCAATTTGATCGCATTTCCGGATGCGGAGCATACGGGTTTACGAGAAGAGCGGCTGCGATCGATCCGCAAGGTGATCTCTCACCCGGTGGCGCTCGCGCAGTGCAGAAAATTTTTGGCGGAGCATCTGCCTTGGGCGGAGCAGGAGCAGGCCGCTTCCACTTCCGAAGCCGTCAGGCTGCTGAAGGAATCGGGCGACAAGCATTCGGCGGCCGTCGGCGCCGCGGCGGCGGCGAACCGGTACGGACTGGAGCTATTGGCTACGAGCATTCAGGACAATCAAAATAATTTTACGCGGTTCGTATTGGCCGGAGCGAAGCCGCTTCCGGGCATCGGCCAAAGCGGTCCGATGGGTCTTAAGCCCGTCGAGCACAAGACGACGCTGCTGCTCATGCCCGACGAAGATTTTCCGGGCGGACTGCACCAGCTGCTGTCGGCGTTCGCTTGGAGGCGCCTCAATTTGTCGAAGATCGAATCCCGGCCGACCAAACGAAAGCTGGGAACCTATTATTTTTATATCGATGTTCAAGCCTCGCTCGATTCGGTGCTGCTGCAAGGAGCCGTCGAGGAAATAAAAGCCGTCGGCTGCCAGGTAAGAATTATGGGCTCGTACCCCAGCTATACGTACGCCGCAGCATCGGACAAAGCGTAACAAACGATCGGGAAGGGAGTCTTTAAGGGCTTCCTTTTTTTTTGTGAAATTTTATGATGTCAAATGCCGTCTCCCTGCATAAGATGTAGTGCATTAGGCGTTCGCACAGACGCACTTGTCTGTCCGCCGTACGGACTTTGATTCTTAGGAGGGAGCGTATGAAAATCCATATCGCAAAGGAAGGGGATAGTTTATATTCCCTGTCGCAAAGATACAGCGTTGAGGTCGATAAAATCGTTGCGGCAAACCCGCACATTGCGGATCCGATGCGCGTTGAGCCTGGAGCGAAGGTGAAGGTGCCGACGGGGCCGGTGGCGCCGAAGGTAGAGGCGATGGCGGAAAAACCGAAAGTTGAGGCTGCCGCGGAAAAGCCGAAGGTGGAGGCCGCCGCGGAAAAGCCGAAAGTGGAGGCCGCCGCGGAAAAACAGAAGATGGAAGCGGCTGCCGAGAAAAAGCCGAAGACGGATTTTGAAGCGGAAACGTATTCGCCGCTTAGCCAGCCGGCTGTGAAGGCACCTGAAGTTTTTTCGGCACCGATGCCGAATATGCCGGAGGCGGCCGAGGCGAAAAAGAAGCCGATGGAAAGCGCCGCGATGCCAATGGTCAATTTCTCGCCGATGCCCAGCATGTCGCCGCTTGCGGAACCGCCGGCTCCTTTCGGCAACGTTCCTTCTCCGTCTTCGGCGCTCCCGCTGTCGTCGCTTCCCAGCGCCCCATACTTACCGCCGAATATGGAGCACATGATGCCGATGGCCGAAACGATGCCGAAGAACCAGATGATGCCCATGGGCCAAATGCCGATGGAACATATGAAGCCCATGGGCCAAATGCCGATGGAACATATGAAGCCCATGGGTCAAATGCCGATGGAACATATGATGCCGATGGGTCAAATGCCGATGGAACATATGATGCCGATGGGCCAAATGCCGATGGAACATATGATGCCGATGGGTCAAATGCCGATGGAACATATGATGCCGATGGGTCAAATGCCGATGGAACATATGATGCCGATGGGTCAAATGCCGATGGAACATATGATGCCGATGGGTCAAATGCCGATGGAACATATGATGCCGATGGGTCAAATGCCGATGGAACATATGATGCCGATGGGTCAAATGCCGATGGAACATATGATGCCGATGGGTCAAATGCCGATGGAACATATGATGCCGATGGGTCAAATGCCGATGGAACATATGATGCCGATGGGTCAAATGCCGATGGAACATATGATGCCGATGGGTCAAATGCCGATGGAACATATGATGCCGATGGGTCAAATGCCGATGGAACATATGATGCCGATGGGTCAAATGCCGATGGAACATATGATGCCGATGGGTCAAATGCCGATGGAACATATGATGCCGATGGGTCAAATGCCGATGGAACATATGATGCCGATGGGTCAAATGCCGATGGAACATATGATGCCGATGGGTCAAATGCCGATGGAACATATGATGCCGATGGGTCAAATGCCGATGGAACATATGATGCCGATGGGTCAAATGCCGATGGAACATATGATGCCGATGGGTCAAATGCCGATGGAACATATGATGCCGATGGGTCAAATGCCGATGGAACATATGATGCCGATGGGTCAAATGCCGATGGAACATATGATGCCGATGGGTCAAATGCCGATGGAACATATGATGCCGATGGGTCAAATGCCGATGGAACATATGATGCCGATGGGCCAAATGCCGATGGAACATATGATGCCGATGGGTCAAATGCCGATGAACCAGATGATGCCGCTGAGCCAAATGCCGATGAACCAGATGATGCCGCTGAGCCAAATGCCGATGAATAATATGCCGATGATGCCGATTCCGAACGAAAATCCGGTACTCGCCGCCGCGGAACAGCCCGCGTCCGCCTTCAAGACGAATATGAAGCAATCGGCCTATTCCCCGCTTCATGTCAATGTGCCGGGGGTGGAAGAAGAAGCCGTCCATCCGTTTGCCCAGTTCCCTGCGCCGGCGGTGGAAGCGGGCGGCTATATGAACCCGTTCGGCGCATTCCCGGGGGTTCCCTCGGCCGCTCCGTTCGGTCAGCCGTATCCGCCGTTTCCGGCAGGAATGGGACCGGTTGAGCAGGGCGCATACCCGGGGCAGGCCGCATCGCAGTTCGGCGTTGTTCCTACCGCGCCGCTAATGCCGGCTGCCGGCGGATTTCCCGCATATCCCGCTGCATACCCGGGAGCGATGCCGTACCATGCTTACGGAATGCCGTTGCATGACTGCGGCTGCGGAGGCATGCGCATCAGCACACGTCCGCCGCTTCCTTATGCGCTCCCCCGTTCCGATGACGGGACGCGGGAGACGGCGAGCGTAGACGGTTTTCCCGCTGAGAGCCGCGCCGAAGAAACGAAAGCCGAGTCCAAAGAAGACGAGAAGAAGGCGAATAACCCGAAAGCGAGAAAGGATGCGTCCGTATCGCACCGCCGGGAGACGGTTCGCAAGTTTTTAAGCACCAGAAAGACGAAGAGCAAACCGGTACGCCGGGAAAACAGACCTTGGATATATAACTGATTCTCTGATCAGGAATCAAATGGAAAAAGCCCGTCGCCGCACCTCGCAGCGTATATCCCTCAAGCCCGCTGGCTAAAATAGTAAGCAAGCATACCAGACATTTCATGGCTAATATCGTTCATGCTTTCGGCTTGCTTACAATTTAGACAGGGGTGAGGGAGTAGCGATGGGCTTTTTCGGCGCGTTTAAAAGACAATTGAAAAAGCGGATGAGGCTGAAGCGGCGTTGGCTTTCGCTTGGGGCATGGCTTGTAGTTGTCTGCAGCCTGGCTTGGTACGCGGCCGCGGAATCCCAAAGCACCGATACCGCCGTCAGGACGTTCCAAGAGCTGGAGCCGCAGCCTGCACGAACCGTACCCGTTCATAAAAATACAGAAGTATTGCTTCACAAAATCTACGTCTGCGGCGAGGAGCTGACTTCTTTGGGCGTCCATACGCCTGCGGAAATTCAGCGCATGATGGACGAGCATCCCCAGTGGCAGATGACCGGGGCGGCCGGCGGCAAAATTACGTTCGAAACGGTTGTCGACGACTTGTCCGATCAATGCAAACTAAATTCCTATATTGGGATCGACACGCTCGGGAACTTGACGCTGTTCGACGGTCCTCCGCAGGAGCAGCGAGCGGTCAAAACCTTTTTTCAGCTCAATGTAGAGCATCTGGAAAGCAGCCTGCCGCAGGAAGCGGTTGAAGATTTAAGGCGAGGCATTCGGATCCGCGATCTTGCAGAATATAACAGCGTGCTGTCCACATTCAGCGATTTTGCGGTGGACGAGACGGAAAAAGTGATGAAGCCTCAGTAGGCGATCAAGCAATAAAGCAAGCGGCACAGACCTCTTTCGGGCCCCACGAAGGAGGTCTTTTTCTGTTGAAGTTGCGGAGCTAACGGACACCACAGACGTTAACCCCCGATTTTTGGCGCTGATCCCTGCTTTTTCGAGGCAATAACTGCTGTGGTGTCCGTTAAAACTGCAAACTCCGTTCAAAAAGCGGAATAACTGCATCCATGTCCGTTCGAGCTCGAATTCAAAGGATCCGTCAGGCGTTTTTCTTACGTGGGGGGAAAAAAGAGAATAACGGAAGATGGACGCTCCGGTCTTCCTTTGATATGATTAACAAAATAGACTACATATGTTCGCATATAAAGGGAGAGGCTGCAATGCGAATATTGGGAATCGACCCGGGGCTTGCGATCGTCGGCTTTGGTTTCGTGGACAAACAAGGCAGCCGCATGCTGCCGATTCAATACGGAGCCATTCAGACCGAGGCGGATACCGACTCAGGCGAACGGCTGAAGACGATTTATGATTCGATGCTCGCTCTGATCGACAAATACAAGCCCGATGCGGTTGCAGTCGAAAAGCTTTATTTTAACAAGAACGTCACGACGGCACTTACCGTCGGACAAGCGAGAGGCGTCATTATTTTGGCAGCCGTGCAGCGGGGGCTTCCGGTTGCCGAATATACGCCGCTGCAAGTAAAGCAAGCCGTCGTCGGCTACGGCAAAGCCGAGAAAAAGCAGGTGCAGGAGATGGTTCGGATGCTGCTGAACCTCGTTGCCGTGCCGAAACCCGACGACGTGGCGGACGCGCTTGCGATCGCGATTTGCCATGCGCACTCATCCACACTACTTGACAAAATTAAAGAGGTTCGGAAACCATGATCGATTTTTTACGGGGCAAGCCCGTTTTCATTGATTCGGATTTTGTGGTGCTTGACGTCCGCGATGTCGGGTACCGGGTATTTTGCCCAAACCCTTACGCCTTTGCGGGCAAAGGCGAAGCCGCGGTTACGCTGTACATCCATCACCATGTCCGCGAGGACGCCATTCAGTTGTTCGGCTTCGCAACCCGCGAGGAGCAGGCGCTGTTTCGCAAGCTGCTCGACGTGACGGGCATCGGGCCGAGGGTGGCGCTCGGCATATTGTCCGGCGGCACGCCGGAAACGATCGTCCGGGCCGTACAGGATGAAGATTTGACCTTCCTGACGCGATTGCCCGGAATCGGGAAGAAGACGGCGCAGCGCATCGTGCTTGATTTGAAGGACAAGCTGGATGGACTCGGAGGGGCGGTATCCGTTCCGGCAGGCGCCCGTGCGGAGGACGATCCCGGGGTAAGCGGAAGCGTCCCTGCGGGCACCACGGCATCGACGGCCGCCGTCTGGCGCGAAGCGAAGGAAGCGCTCCAGGCGCTCGGGTACACCGACGCCGAAACCGAACGCGCGTGGAAGGACATCAGGGGCAAGGTTCAGGAAGGAACCGGCGCCGACGCTATGATTAAGCTTGCTCTGCAAGCATTGTATCAAGGGAAGTAACACGGGAGAGGGAGCTTCATATGGAGGATCGCATCATTTCCGCTCACTTGATGATGGAGGACAGTCAAGTCGAGTACAGTCTTCGTCCCCGGTATTTGTCCGAATATATCGGACAGGAGCAGGTAAAGGAAAACCTGAAAATTTACATAGAAGCGGCGAAGCTGCGGCGGGAAAGCTTGGATCACGTATTGCTGTACGGGCCTCCCGGGCTCGGCAAGACGACGCTTTCGAACATTATCGCCAACGAGCTCGGCGTAAACTTAAGGACGACGTCGGGGCCTGCAATCGAACGGCCTGGCGATTTGGCGGCGATTTTGACCAATCTGCAAGAGGGCGACGTGCTGTTTATCGACGAAATCCACCGGCTTCACCGGACGGTGGAAGAAGTGCTTTACCCGGCGATGGAGGATTTCGCACTCGATATTATTATCGGCAAGGGGCCGAGCGCGCGCTCCGTCCGCTTGGACTTGCCCCCGTTCACGCTCGTCGGAGCGACGACGAGAGCGGGACTGCTGTCCGCGCCGCTTCGCGACCGGTTCGGCGTTGTTTGCCGGCTGGAGCTATATTCCGTAGACCAGCTTGCTTATATCGTCTCGCGCGCCTCCGACATTCTCGGCGTGCAGATCGTTGGCGAGGCGGCTGAGGAAATCGCTCTTCGCTCCAGAGGCACGCCGAGAATCGCGAATCGGCTGCTGAAGCGCGTGAGGGATTACGCTCAGGTTCGCAGCGACGGCGTCATTACCAAGGATGTGGCGTGTACGGCGCTGCAAATGCTTCAGGTGGACGGACTCGGCCTCGACTCCATTGACCACAAGATGCTTCGTTCGATCATTACGAGCTTTAACGGCGGACCGGTCGGGCTCGATA
This sequence comes from Paenibacillus thermotolerans, assembly GCF_028745515.1. GTDB lineage: Bacteria > Bacillota > Bacilli > Paenibacillales > YIM-B00363 > Paenibacillus_AE > Paenibacillus_AE thermotolerans. The sequence goes on from NZ_JAQZSG010000006.1 coordinate 55,526, forward strand.
CGATTGCGGCGACGATCGGCGAGGAAAGCCAGACGATCGAAGACGTATATGAGCCGTATTTGCTGCAGCTCGGCTTTCTGCAACGAACCCCGAGAGGCCGAACGGTGACGCCGAGCGCTTATCGCCATCTCGGATTACCTCTGCCGAAAGGAACGGAAGGCGAATGAAAACGAAGATTGTACGCTCGATTGTTTATGTGCTGCTGACGCTCGGCCTGCTGCTTCCGAACGCCGCTTCCGCGGACACCGGAACGTTCGCCGTTCCCCAAGAGGTCAGGGTGGCGCTGTTTATCGTAACCGATAAATATTCCGCGCCGGCCGCCGCGGCAACCTTGTCATCCGACGGAGGATTGCGTCTAAACCGGCTGCTGCCGGACGGAAGCTCCGCTCCTTGGCTCGAGACGGCGGGATCCGGCGAAACGAGGCTTTCTGCGATCGGCTTTCGCTTGTTGCTGCTGGAAACAAGCGATGCGGCGAAGGCCGCCGCGGTCCAGAAGGAGCTTCAGAACGCCAAACAGCAAGCTTCGATATTTGAATATACGGTAAAAGGGAAGCCGATTTATCGCGTCTATGCGGGCCCGTACGGCACTCTTGCGCAGGCGGAGGCGGCGCGCACCGCTCTCGCAGGCAACAGCGCCTTGGGAGCGCAAGCCTCAGCGAGCGGATGGAAGCTGACCGGGCCGCTCTATGCCGCCGCGTCCGCTCATGCGGCGGAGGCGGACGCCGTAAAGGCCGCTTCAGCGCTGCTGGACGCAGGGGTGTTTGCGGAGGTCGCGCTTGGAATCGATGAAGCGGGGAACAAAAAGTATTATGTATGGATCGGCGAGGCTGCCTCCGATGCGCAGCTGCAGCAGGCGGTCAGCCAAGCGGTTCAGAAGGCTCCCGGCATCGCGCCGGCGGCGGTGGACCCGGCGGCGCCGCACCTTATCCGCAGAACGGACCGTACCGGCGCTTCAGGCTTAGGGGCGGCAACAGCTCACTATATCATTGCGGGCGAAGGGCACAAAGTGATCGCTGAGCCGCTCCAAGCGACCGCCGGCATCCGCGTGAAGGAAAAGTCGAATCAGGCGTACCGCGGCGTCATAGAGCTGTCGAAATACAACAATGCGCTAGCCGTTGTCAATCAGCTGCCGATCGAGTCATACGTCGCTTCCGTGGTCGGCTCCGAGCTGGACGCCGCCTGGCCGGTAGAGGTGCTGAAGGCGCAGGCTGTCGCTGCCCGTACTTACGTCGTGAAGCAAGGCTTGAAGTACGGCATCGCGAACGTCGCCGACGGAACGGCGGACCAAGCGTACAAGGGCATCGAAAGGGAATTCCCCGTTGCTCAGGACGCCGCTCGGGCGACGGCGGGCGAGGTGCTCGTTGCGCCCAGCGGGAAGCTGCTCGATGCGTTCTATCATAGCAATGCGGGCAATATGACCGCCGATCCGATGGAAGTATGGGGCATGAGCGTTGAGGGCATGTCGTCCGTTGCCAGCCTCGACAACCGCGCCGAGCGCGGAAGGCTGCTATGGTATCGCATTGTGTTCGGAGGCTCGAAGATCGGCTACGTCCGGTCCGACTACATTCGGCTTACCGGGGAGACGAACGGCGCAGGGCTGCCCCTCGGGACGGCGACGGAGAGCGGCGTGAACGTAAGGCCGGCGCCTTACGTTAATAATGAGACGAACGGTCCGGTAGGCACCTTAAGCGCCTCCGAGAAGGTGACCGTCATCGGGCGGGACATGGAATCCACCGCTTATCAATGGATTCGCGGGCCGATTTCCGCCGATCAGCTGCTGCGCTTGATGAAAGCGAGCGGTCTCGGATCAACCGTCATTTCCGGCATGGCAAGCTTGCGGGAGCTGGAGATTACCGGCAGAGGAAGCACGACAGGCAGAGTGACCGCCATGACCGCCAACGATACGCTTATACCGGTTCAACGGCCGGAAAATTATCGAACGCTCCTGAATATGCCAAGCACAAGGTTCGAGGTGGAGGAAACGTCCAAGGTAACCGTGCTGGGGGCAGGCGGCAAGCTAACGTCACTCCCGAGCCCGAACGGCGAAGCGGCGGTTACCGTGATCGGAGCCGGAGGGCGCAAGAACACGGTAAATACGGACGGGTATTTGATTACAACCGGCGACGGTACCGCCAGATATGCTACGACTTCGCCTTTTTTCCGTTTTATCGGCTTCGGCTACGGGCACGGAGTGGGAATGTCGCAGTGGGGAGCGTTCGGACTTGCCGACCTCGGGTATGACTATAGGAAAATTCTGCAATACTACTACAAAGACGCGGCTCTTGTGAAAGGTTGAGCACATGGACGTACGTTTGTTTGATTTCGAATTGCCGGAGCGGCTCATTGCGCAAACTCCGCTGCCGGAACGAACCGCATCCCGCCTCATGACGCTGAACAAGCGCACCGGCGAGATGGAGCACAAGCATTTTTCCGATCTGATCACCCTGCTGTCGCCGGGTGATTTACTCGTCATGAATGATACGAAGGTGCTTCCGGCCCGGTTATACGGGGTAAAAGCGGATACGGGAGCAAAGGCGGAGCTGCTGCTGCTGAAAGATCTCGGCGGCGACCGGTGGGAGACGCTGGCCAAGCCGGGCAAACGGCTGAAGGAAGGGGCGGTCATCCTCTTCGGAGACGACCCGGCCGCTCCGGTTATGACGGCCAGGATCGAAGGGGAGACGGAAGGCGGCGGAAGAATCGTCTCCTTCACCTACGAAGGCATATTTATGGAGTTATTGGAGCGGCTCGGACATATGCCGCTGCCGCCCTATATCAAGGAACAGCTGGACGACAAAGACCGGTACCAAACCGTATACGCCGCAAATCCGGGCTCGGCCGCCGCGCCGACGGCGGGACTGCATTTCACGAGCGAATATTTGGAGCGGATTCGCGCCTATGGCGTTCGGACCGCAACGGTAACGCTGCATGTCGGACTCGGCACGTTTCGGCCCGTATCGGCGGATGTCGTGGAAGAGCATGTCATGCACGAAGAATATTACGAGGTGCCGCTCGAGACGATTCGGGCGGTTCGCGAAACCAAAGCGCGCGGCGGACGTATTATTGCCGTAGGCACGACGTCGGCGCGCACGCTCGAGTCGGCGGGCGGCCGGCTGTTTACCGGACCGGAAGAGAGGCTGAGCGGCTGGACGGGCATCTTTATTTATCCCGGCTACACGTTCGTCGCGGTCGATGCGCTCATTACGAATTTTCATCTCCCCAAGTCGACGCTGTTAATGATGATCAGCGCCTTAGCGGGAAGAGAGAACGTGCTGCACGCTTACCGGGAAGCGGTGAAAGAGGAATATCGCTTCTTCAGCTTCGGCGACGCGATGTTTATTTACTAACGGAAAGAGTGAGGCAATAGTGGCCGCAGTGACTTACGAATTTATTAAGGCCTGCAAGCAAACCGGGGCGCGGCTCGGAAGAGTTCACACGCCGCATGGCAGCTTCGATACGCCGGCCTTTATGCCGGTCGGGACGCAAGCGACGGTCAAGACGATGAGCCCGGAAGAGGTTAAAGAGATGGGTGCGGGTATCATCTTAAGCAACACGTACCATCTGTTTCTGCGGCCTGGGCACGATTTGGTCCGCGAGGCGGGCGGCTTGCATCAGTTTATGAATTGGGACCGCGCGATTTTAACCGACAGCGGCGGATTTCAAGTGTTTTCGCTTAGCGATTTGCGGAAAATTACCGAAGAAGGCGTTCATTTCCGCTCCCACTTAAACGGGGATAAGCTGTTTATCGGTCCGGAAACGGCGATGGAAATTCAGAACGCTCTCGGCTCCGACATTATGATGGCGTTCGACGAATGCCCTCCGTATCCAGCGGACGAGGAATATGTCAAGAACTCGACGGCGCGCACAAGCCGTTGGGCGGAGAGATGCCTTAAGGCGCACTCGAGGCCGCACGACCAGGCGTTATTTGCAATCGTTCAGGGAGGCATGTACGAGAAGTACCGCAAAATCAGCGCGGCGGATTTGACTTCCATGGATTTCCCGGGGTATGCTATTGGGGGACTTAGCGTAGGCGAGCCCAAGCACTTAATGTATGAGGTTCTAGAGCATACCGTGCCGCTGCTGCCCGACAACAAACCGAGATATTTAATGGGCGTCGGCTCCCCCGATGCGCTTATCGAAGGCGCCATCCGCGGCGTCGATATGTTCGACTGCGTGCTGCCGACGCGGATCGCCCGCAACGGGACGACCATGACAAGCAACGGCCGGCTCGTCGTCCGCAACGCGAAATATGCCCGCGATTTCGGGCCGCTCGATCCGGAATGCTCGTGCTACACGTGCCGAAATTATTCGCGCGCATACATACGCCATTTGATTAAGGCCGACGAAACGTTCGGCATTCGGCTCACGACCTATCATAATTTGTACTTCTTGCTCGAGCTGATGCGTAACGTTCGTCAGGCGATCATGGAGGACCGTTTAGGCGACTTCAAGGATGAGTTTTTTGCGAAATACGGGCTCCATGACAACGACAAAGGTTTTTAATCCATTACGTTCATTATGACTCAAGGAGGAATACGATGGTTTTCATGGGTGGCGCCGCACTGCTCGCGGCAAATAACGCTGGCGGAGGACAGTCGACATTAAGCTTGCTGCTTCCGTTCGTATTAATGATCGTCATTTTTTATTTTCTTCTGATTCGTCCGCAGCAGAAGCGCCAGAAAGCGCGAAACCAGCTTCTGTCCAACCTGAAGAAGGGCGATAAGGTAGTTACGGTGGGCGGCATGCACGGCAAAATCGTGGAGATGACGGACGACACCGTGGTGCTGCTTGTTAACGACTCGACCCGCCTTACGTTCAATCGCTCGGCGATCGACAATGTAGTTTCCAGCACGACTGCGGAAGAAAAGAAATAAACCGAAAAATCAGAAGCGCCGTTCCACGGGATGATGTCCGTAGAACGGCGTTTTTTTTGTTTGCGAATATTTCCCCGGCAATCTTACCTTCTTAGGTTTACGCCGATCATTCCGCCGAACGCCCCTGCGGCAAAGGATAATGCCAGCAGTATGAACGTGTAAAGCGTGAACGCCGCGTCATAGCTTAAAAACCCGATCAGGATGATTACGATGCTGTACAATATGCCCATCATGCCTCCGGAATACCATCCCCGCTTCCCGGCCCGCTTTCCGGTTACCAGACCGCCGAATAAGAGCGAAATGCAGTGGATGATGTAGACGTACGTCGTCATGGACGCTTCCTTCATCCCGGTAAATTTCAAAAATAACGACATTACCAAGGTTGCGGCCGCCATCGTTACGAGGGAGTAAAGCAGTCCCGTAAACAGAGGAGAACCAGCTCGAACGCTCGTAGTCACGCCTCTCATCGGATTCATTTTTTCCATCGACCTCCGTTACATGTTCATTACTACACCTTATGGTCAAGCCGTAAAAAAAAGACCAAGCTGCCAAAACTTACGCGGCGGAATGTTGAATGGTCCGGATGTTGAGGAGCCAGAATACCAATGCGCCGGATGAATGCCAAGGGAGGTGCCGAATGGAAGAAGTGTTGGGCCTAATTTGGCGTACTCTGCTCATCTACTTTTTGATCAATGTCGTGCTCCGTTTGATGGGGAAGCGGGAAATCGGCAAATTGTCCGTATTCGACATCGTCATTTCGATCATGATTGCCGAAATGGCGGTCATAGTCATCGAAGACCGACGGAGGCCGCTTTGGGAAGGCATTTTACCGATCGGGATGCTGGCGGCGACCCAAATTACGATCGCATATATTACGCTGAAAAGCAGGTTTCTTAGGGAGCTGTTTGAAGGAAAGCCCAGCATCATCATTACGAAGGGCAAGCTTCATCTAAAGGAAATGCGCCGGCAGCGCTACAGCCTGGACGATTTGCTGATGCAGCTGCGAGAAAAAAACATTCGCGATGTGGCCGACGTTGAATTTGCGGTGCTGGAGACATCGGGAAAGCTCTCGGTATTTACGAACGAATCCGGAAAAAACGAAAACTGCGGTAAAAGCGACGAGGAGGCCGGCGGCCGTTCGAAGGAACCCGCCTCGAGAACGTTCCTCGACCACGAGGGAAAGCCCGTTACAATCCGCTACGAAGGCTTGCCGCTGCCGCTTATTATGGACGGCAAAGTCAACGAAGAGAGTTTAAGGAAAATCGGGAAGACGCGGTTTTGGCTGAAAAACGAATTGCAAAGCAGAGGGATCGGCGATATCAAATCCGTCTTTCTATGTACAGTGGATCATCGGGGGAAGCTGTTTATCGACAAGAAGGAGCGGTAAGCCGTAAACGACGCTTTTTTTGTGAGGTTTACGGCTTTTTGCGCGGAAACGGCAAGCGGCCGAAGTCGTCTTTATCGATCAGCTTCAGTATCATCGTTAATGCAAGATAGAGCACAATGCCCCCGATTCCCGCGGTTAAGAAGCGAAGCAGAGGAGAAGGGGTCCACTCGGTTACATATAGGTAATGGGCCGAAAAAGCGACTACGCAGGCCGCTCCGGCGGTTTTTACAATATCGAGCAGCGGAAAGCGGAATTTGATAAAGTTTACGATGCTATTCCAATGAAGCATCGTAACGAGGACGATATTCACATTGATGGCCGCGACGACGCCATAGATGCCGAATCGCTGCTGCGCGGCGAGCAGGAAAATCAAGGTCAGCTTGATGGCGGCGCCGTAAAACGTGTTGAGCAGCGCCGCGCCCGGGCGGTCCAGCGCCTGAAGCGCGGCCTGGAGCGGACTTTGGAAGTATAGAAAGACGGCGACGGGGGCCATCATTTTGAGCATGGCGCCGACCTCGGGCTCGTTGTACAAATAGTAGCAAATCGGCTCTGCGAGCACGTACATAAACACGGCAAAGGGAGCCCCTGTAACGAGGGCGAGGCGCAAGCTTTGGTGGAGCCGCTTATGAATCGTCCTCATATCTCCCCGCGCCGCCGCTTCCGATAAAGACGGAACGAGCGAAACCGAGAGCGCGTACGTCAATACACCCGGAAGCAGCAGTACGGGGATGACCATCCCCTGGAGCGTGCCGTATTGGGTTGTTGCGACGGCGGCTGCCACGCCGGCCGCGGCAAGCGCTTGAACCGTCATGACCGACTCGAGAAAATAGGAGCCCGATCCGACGAGCCGGCTGCCGGTTACGGGCACGGCAATGCGCAGCAAGGAACGCAATAGCGAGGATGCCGGCCGAGCCGCATCGTTCGACGGAGGTTCCTTCGATAGCAAGGCGTGGTAAGCACGGCGAGAACGCAAGTATTGAGAGACGATGACGGCGAGACCTCCGATTTCACCGACCGTTACGCCGAACATGGCGCCGGCTGCCGCAAATGGCAAGCCGTAAGGCAGCAGAAGGTATGAGAAAAGAAGCATGGCCGCAATTCGGACAATCGTTTCGACCGTTTGGGACATGGCGGTGGGAGTCATGTTTTGTCTGCCTTGAAAATAACCGCGGAATACGGAAGAGATGCCGATGATCAGCAGCATGGGGGACATGGCGAGAATCGTGTAGTATACGCGGCCGTCATTAAGCAGCGTTCTAGATATCCAAGAAGCGCCGAACAGCAAAATACCGGTAAACAACAGACTGAGCAGCAGCGTGCACATCAAAGACAAATGAAGGATGCTTCGCACCTTCCGTTCATTGCGGTCGGATTCGGCGGCGGCGACCAGCTTCGCGACAGCAAGCGGAATGCCGCCCGTAATGCAAGTAAGCAATACGATCAGCAGCGGATATCCGAGCTGATATAAGCCGACGCCTTCCGCGCCGATGACCCGCGGAAGCGTGATGCGGGGCACAAAGCCGAGAATGCGGTTGATCAGTCCCGCCGCCAATAAAATCATAGTCCCTTTAATGAACGATTGTTTGCTCATAGCCGCTCCTTCGCATCATCCGTCCGACGCCGAGAAGTCCCGATAGGGCTTATCTCAGGGGGAGGAAGTTGTCCGTCATCCTATGGTTATGAATCAAATGTCGCCAACATGCTTGTCTTTTGTGCTACAATAAGAGAAGGAGCATGAACGTAATGGAGGGATTCGGCCGATGTCCGAGCAGGAGCGGGAAGCCGGGGAAGTAAGACCCGAAGAAGACGGCCAGCAGCACGAGCTTCAAGATTCCGAGCTGAATGCCATGATCGAAGAGGTGTGCAACAGCAAAGCGGAAGAGTTTCATATGCTCGGGTACGATCGCGTATCCGGCAAAGACATATGGGATTGCGTGAGCAGCAAGTACAAGGAAACGCCGCCGATTCATAAAGTCGTGAACGATATATTGTCGCTGAAGCCGACCCAATTTATGAATTGGATGACTTTGAGCGTATGGAAGATGAGCTGAACATAAGGAAAGGAACCGCCTGACGGCTGTTCCTTTTTTCTTTGGCTGCAAATGTAAGGATTTACGTTTTTGACTCGATTTTACGAGGTGATATAATAAGGCTATTGGACTTTAAGAAGGGAGCATGAATTGCTGCTATGGACATGAAACGATTCGCGGCCTTTATTCTCATCGTGCTCGTAACGTTCGGAGTAGTCGGGGCGACAAGTCCGGCGCTCGTGAACGATTTGAAGCTTGGATTGGATTTAAAGGGCGGTTTTGAAATTCTTTATGTTGCGACGCCGCTGGAGGAAGGACAAGCGGTGACGAAAGACGCGCTTCGCGAAACGGCGAAAAGCTTGGAGAAGCGCGTGAACGACGTCGGCACGTCGGAGCCGGAAATTACGCCGGAAGGCAAAGACCGCATTCGCGTCAAAATTGCCGGCGTGGAGAACGAAGAGGAAGTTCGGGCGATTCTCAGCAAGCCCGCAGAGCTGACGTTCCGCGGACCGGACGGCACCAAGGAAATGATCGGAAGCGATTTCGTGGAAGGCGGAGCCTCGGTTCAATTTAACCAGGCGGGACGTCCGTATATCGCTTTGAAGGTGAAGGACGCCAAAAAGTTTGCCGATGTCACGAAGAAGCTGCTCGGTCAGCCGCTGGCCATTTACCTGGATGAAGAAATGATTTCCGCGCCTACCGTCAACGCGGTTATTACGAACGGCGAAGCGATCATCGAGGGCGGGTATACGTTCGACGAAGCGAAGAAGGTCGCCGACATCATCAACCTCGGCGCATTGCCGCTGAAGCTGACCGAAAAATACACCCAGAGCGTTGGCGCCACACTCGGCCAACAATCGCTTCAAGAAACCGTGTTTGCCGGAATTATCGGCTCGGCCATTATATTACTGTTTATGCTCGCGTTTTATCGGATTCCGGGACTGGTAGCGTCCATTGCACTCATTTCATACACGTGGCTGCTATTGCTGGCATTCAAATTGATGGGCGTAACGCTTACGCTTCCGGGTATCGCCGCATTCGTTCTTGCCTTGGGGATGGCGGTCGACGCCAACATCATTACGTACGAACGGATCAAAGACGAAATTCGCAGCGGCAAATCGATTCCTTCCGCGCTCCGCGCAGGGTCGAAGAACAGCTTTAGAACGATCATGGACGCGAACGTTACGACGATCATCGCCGCGGCGGTCATCATGTTCTTAGGCACGTCTTCCATCAAGGGCTTCGGCGTCATTCTGATCACGAGTATCGTCGGCAGTATTATCACGAACGTATTTTTCTCGAGATTGCTGCTCAACCTTCTCATTCGAAGCAACCTCATCAAGAAGCCGGGCTATTTCGGTGTGAAGGAGGCGGAAATCCGTGCGCTATAATATTCAATTCGATTTCGTAAAGCACCGGAAAAAGTTTTATATGTTTTCCATCATCGTGACGCTGCTCGGCGTCCTGTCGCTCGGCCTGTTCGGATTAAACTTCGGCGTCGATTTTCGAGCGGGCTCGACGCTCGACATCGATACCGGGAAGCCGGTTACGGCCGAGCAAGCAAGAGATTTATTTGCGAAAGCGGGCTTTGAGGGCATCAATCCGTCCGTGGGCGGCGACCGCGTCTCCGTCCGATTTGAAGCGCCGCTCACTCAGCAGCAGGTCCAAGCGATCGATCAGGCGTTCAAAGCCGAATTCGGGGATCAAGTATCGTATGAGGAAAATACGGTAGACCCGGCATTGGCGAGAGAACAGCTGACGAATGCGGGGATTGCGGTACTTGTAGCCAGCTTGTTCATCATTATTTATATCAGCATCCGCTTCGAATGGCGCTTTGCGGTGTCCGGGGTCATTGCGCTGCTGCATGACGCCTTGATCGTTATCTCGCTCTTTTCCATCTTCCGCTTGGAAGTCAATTTGCCGTTTATTGTGGCCGTGCTTACGATTATCGGTTATTCCATTAACGATACGATCGTCATCTTCGACCGGATACGGGAAAATATGCGTTTCGGCAAAACGAAGACGGCGGAAGATCTTGCCTTTCTGGTCGACAACAGCATCTGGCAGACGTTGACGCGCTCGATCAATACCGTAATGACGGTGTTGGTAGCCGCCGTCGCACTGTTCATCTTCGGCAGCGAATCGATCCGCCTGTTTTCGCTCGCTATGATCCTCGGTCTGGTCAGCGGCGCATATTCTTCGATATGTGTCGCTTCACAGCTTTGGTATGATTTGAAAAAAAGGAGTCCCAGGAGGTCAAAATGACGGAGAATCGTCACGCCAAAGCGGAATTTGCCGCTTGGCTCGGCATTTTCGGAAATTTGGGCTTGGCTGTTCTGAAAGGCGCTGCCGGATTTTTATCGGGCAGCAAAGCGCTGATCGCGGATGCGGCGAACTCCGCGTCTGACGTTGCCGGCTCCCTCGTCGTGCTGATCGGCATTAAATCTTCCAAGCGGCCGCCGGATCGGGATCACCCGTACGGGCACGGCAAAGCGGAATCGATTTCGGCGATCGTCGTATCGGTGCTTTTGCTGCTTGTCGGCTTCGAGCTGGCCCGCGGCGCCGTCGTAACGATATTTTTCGCAGGCGAACCGCTGCAAGCGCCCGAATGGTACGCGCTTGCCGCACTCGTTATCGCGATTGCGGCTAAGGAAGCTCTGTTCCGGTATAATATCGCGCTCGGCAGCCAGCTCAACTCGCAAGCTTTGATGGCAAGCGCATGGGATCACCGGACGGACGTGCTTTCCTCCGCCGGTGCGCTGCTTGGAGCAGGTGCCGCTTATGCGGGAGCCATACTGGGAATGCCTTGGCTGTATTATGCGGATCCGATCGCCGCTCTGTTCGTGGCCGTTCTGGTCATCCGGATGGGGTACAAGCTCGTTAGAGAAACGGCTCACAAGACGATCGACCACGTACTGCACGACGAGGATGCCGAAGAGCTCATTCAGACGGCGCAGAACGTCCGCGGCGTCATTACCGTTGACGAGCTGCGTGCAAGGGAGCACGGGCATTATGTGGTCGTCGATTGCAAAATCAGCGTAAACCCTCGCATTTCCGTAATGGAAGGGCATGATATCGCGAAAGCGGTCAAAAATGAACTTATGAAATCTTATACGCACGTTTCGGATGTTCATATTCATGTGAATCCGTATGACCCGGGTTATCCGTATAAAAGCGTCGTCGACTCGGGTCATGAAGATTTGCCGACGCTGCTGCATTAATTTGATTCGATTTGCAGATCAATACAGGCGTTGTCCAAGGAAAGCGGTCGCGGACAATGCCTGTACTCGTCTTAAGGAGAGAAACGTATGCTTTCATCGAAGATGCGCTGGGACGTCGGCGCACCCGATCCCGATAAGGTTCGCGCACTTGCGCAGCGGCTGAACGCGGGTCCGCTTCTTGCCGCGCTTCTTGCCGTAAGGGGCATAGGGCCCGAGGAAGCGGAGTTTTTTATGTCCGAGGAACCGGCGTTTCACGACCCCTTTCTGTTGGACGGAATGGCCCCCGCTGTCGAGCGGATCCGGCGCGCGCTGGACGGCGGGGAATACATAAGAGTTTACGGCGACTATGACGCAGACGGCGTCAGCAGCACGTCGCTTATGGTGCGGCTGCTGCGCATGCTCGGTGCACGGTTCGATTATTACATCCCCCATCGCGTAACCGAAGGCTACGGACTGCACGTCCACTCCGTAGAAAAAGCTCATGCCGACGGCGTAAAGCTATTGATCACGGTCGATACCGGCATCAGCGCCGCCGAACAAATCCATAGAGCGAACGAGCTGGGGCTTGAGACCATCGTTACGGATCATCATGAACCGCCTGAACGATTGCCTGAAGCTTTGGCGGTGATCAACCCGAAAAAACCGGGCTGCACGTATCCGTTTAAAGGCTTGGCCGGCGTCGGTGTCGCTTTCAAGCTGGCGCAGGCGCTGCTCGGCCGCGTGCCCGAGGAGCTGGCGGAATACGCGGCGCTCGGCACGATCGCCGACCTGATGCCGCTTACGGGCGAAAACCGCGGTCTGGTCAAGCTCGGCTTATCCCACCTTCGTAAGACGGGAAACCTCGGGTTTCTGGCTTTGATGCGGGCAGCCGGCATCGACCGAAGCGCCTTGTCCGCAGGTCAAGTCGCATTTGCGCTGGCTCCGCGGGTGAACGCCGTCGGCCGGCTGGAAAGCGCCGATGAGGCCGTGCGCCTGCTCGTCACGGACGATGCGGCGGAAGCGGAGCGGTGCGCGCGGCGGCTCGACGAGCTGAACCGCGAGCGGCAGGAGCTTGTGGAGTCGACTGCGGAGGAGGCTTTGCGGCAAGTTGCGATGCATGACGATATACCGGATGTCATCGTCGTTCATTCGGACGAATGGAATCCGGGCGTGATCGGCATTGTCGCCTCGCGAATCGTCGAGCGCTTCTTCCGCCCTGCGGTCGTCATCGCCGTAGATCCGCAGACGGGCATCGGCAAAGCGTCCGCCCGATCCGTCCCCGGCTTTCACCTATACGAGGCGATTCGGCATTGCTCGGACATCCTTGAGCATTTCGGCGGTCATGAAGCCGCAGCCGGTTTATCGGTCCGGGAGGACCGCATCGCAGAGCTGGCGGAACGGCTGAACCGGTATGCCGCCGTCACGCTGACTCCGGAGATGAAGGTGCCGTCTTTAAAGGCGGATGCGGTCATTGAGGGCAAGGACATTACGGTGGAAAGCATCGAAGAGCTTGAAACGCTGGCGCCGTTCGGGGCGGGGCATCCGACCCCGCGCTTCGTGATCCGAGGCGCAAGAGCAAGCGGAGCGGCCGCAATGGGCAAAGACGCCCAACATCTCAAGCTCCGGCTGGACCATTCGCAGCAAGAGGCCGAGATGGAAGCCATCTATTTCGGAGCGGGCGGCATGGCGCCGCTGATCGGCTCCGGCGCCCGGGTCGACCTGCTTGGGGAGCTGTCGATCAACGAATGGAAGGGGCGGAAGAAGCCGCAGCTGATCGTCCGCGACCTTTGCATCCCGCACAGGCAAGCATTCGATTGGCGTCATTTGTCCGGCCGCCGCGCTGCGGACGACTGCTGGAAGCAATGGGGGCTTGAGGAGCGGAAGGCCGTTATTCTGGTTTCGGAACAAGAAGGAGTGCCGGCGGAGTTTGAGGCTCGCCTCTCCGACGTGCCCGTATGGATGCGTACGTATGAAGGCGAGTGGCGGCAAATCAATGAGGAAGCGGGCAAAACGGAGCTTTCGGACATTACCGACGCGATCATCGCAAGCTACCCTTTTCCTTTGCATTCATTTCGTCATATACTAGAACAGTGCCCGTCGTTGGAAAGATTATACGCCGCATTCGGAGGCTCGCCCGCCCGTCGGGGGAGCAGGGCGGACCGGGCGGCTCTCGGGGCTCTATATAAGGTAATGAAACAACAAATTCACGATTCGGGGCCGTCGTTATGCTCCTACGTTTCTAAGCGGTCCGGCGCCGAGCCGTCCATGATCCGATTCGCGGTGCAAGTATTCCGCGAGCTTGAGCTGCTGGAGACGGGCGAGCGGGGCGAGCTCCGCTGCCCGGACACTCCGCGCAAGCGGGAGCTGCACGAATCGCCGACGTACCGCATGGAGCTTGCGGCCGCGAAAGCCAGACGGATTTGGGACGAATGCCCGAGCGAGACGCTGTACGCGAGATTGCTGGAATCGATCGACCTTGACGACGGATTGCAAGATCAACATAAAACGGAGGCCATTTTATGAGCATGAATTTCAAAGACCATATTCGGGTCATTATGGATTACCCGCAGCCGGGGATTCGCTTTAAGGACATTACTACCCTGCTCGGCGACGGCGAAGTGTACAAAGCCGCCGTCGACTCCATCGCGGAGCTGGTGGCGGGGAAGCAAATCGATTTGGTTTGCGGCCCGGAGGCGAGAGGCTTTGTCGTCGGCGCTCCGCTCGCTTACAAGCTCGGCGTCGGGTTCGTTCCGATCCGCAAGAGCGGCAAGCTGCCTTACGAAACGATCGAGGCAACGTACGATTTGGAATACGGCAAGGATAAGCTGGCGATCCACAAAGACGCCATTCGTCCGGGCCAGAAGGTGCTGATCGCCGACGATTTGCTGGCGACGGGGGGAACGATCTCGACCTGCATCAATCTCGTTCGGCAGCTTGGGGGAGAAGTGGTGGGAGCCGCTTTCCTGATCGAGCTGAGCTACTTGAACGGCCGCGAGAAGATGGGCGGCATCGACGTTTCGTCTCTGATCACGTATTGATAACAGCAAAAAAGCGCCGCCGGGAATTTTCTCGGCGACGCTTTTTTTCGTATATTTTTGGATTTCGGTTTACTCGTTCTTCAGCTTCAGCAGTTCAAGCGCTTTAAAGAACAGGCTGAGCAAGATGGCGACGACGGTAGCGAGCGCCATGCCCTTCAACATAAAGTTGCCCGCGGTGAACGTCGTTCCGCTGACGCCGATAATGAGCACGACGGCCGTTAAAATCAGGTTGGACGCTTTAGAGTAGTCAACCTTGGATTCCACCAGCATGCGGACGCCGGAAGCGGCGATCGTACCGAACAGCAGGATCGAAACGCCGCCCATAACCGCGCCCGGGATTGTGGAGATGAGCGCCGCAAGCTTGCCGAAGAAGGAAAGGACGATGGCGAAGACGGCCGCGCCGCCGATGACCCAGACGGAGTATACGCGGGTCAACGCAAGCACCCCGATGTTTTCCCCATAGGTCGTGTTCGGCGTGGAGCCGACCCATCCGGAAACGAACGTCGAAATTCCGTTGCCGAGCAGCGAACGGCTGAGGCCCGGCTCTTTGGTCAAGTCTTTGCCGACGATGTTGCCGGTGACGATCAAGTGGCCGATATGCTCCGCGATGACGACCAGTGCGGCCGGAGCGATAATGGCGATGCTGGTTGCATCGAATTCCGGCGCCGTAAAGGTCGGAGACTGGAGCCAGCCGGTTTCTCTGACGAGCGTGAAATCAACCAGCCCGTACACTGCCGCAAGGATGTATCCGACAACGATGCCGATGAGGATCGGAATGATTTTGAGAAAGCCTCGGAATACGGTGGAGCCGACGACCGTTACCAGCAAGGTGACGATCGACACGGTGACGGTTGCCGGGTCCGGCTTCCAATCGATTGCGTCTGCCGGAGCGACCCAGCCGGCCATTCCGGCTGCTGTGCCTGCCAGCTCGAGACCGATGACGGCAACGATCGCTCCCATCGCGGCCGGCGGGAATACGACGTCTACCCATTTCGTCCCGACGACGGAAATGAGCAGGGCAACGACCGTAAAAATTACGCCTACGATGACAAAGCCGCCGAGCGCCTTTGCATAGCTGCCGCCTTCCATGGCGAGCACGGCAAATACCGGTGAAAGAAAAGCAAAGCTCGATCCGAGGAACGCGGGGATTTGACCTTTACATAAAATAAGGTAAAGCAGCGTACCGATTCCGTTCATCAGTAATATCGTCGCAGGGTCGACCTTGAAAAGCACGGGCACCAGTACGGTTGAGCCGAACATGGCGAAAAGATGCTGCAGGGAAAGCGGCAAAGCGGCCAGTAATGGCGGTCTTTCGTTGACTCCGATTGAGCGCTGCTCCGTCGACATAGAGGTGAAACATCTCCTTTCGGTATTTAGGGAACATTTTTCGACACGATTCTGCCAATTTCAACTCCATTCGCTATATTAGCAAAAACTTTATCATTCGTCTGCATCATTTTTCCTTAATACCCGCGCGATTCTTGACGAACCAATACAACAAGAGGATAATGAATTAAAAATTCATGATTTAGGGGTCTAAAGCAGCTATGGAAGAGAGGCAGCCTGCGGGAATCGAACAGTTGCTTAGGAAGGCATCTTCATATATAAAAGAAGCCGACTTGGCGCGAATTCGGGAAGCGTATTCGTTCGCCGAGGCAGCCCACAGCGGCCAAGTCCGGAAGTCCGGCGAGCCGTACATTTTGCATCCGCTGGCGGTGGCCGACATTTTGCTCGATCTGCAGATGGACGCCACGACCGTAATCGCCGGCTTGCTTCATGATGTCGTGGAGGATACCAACGTTACGACTCAGGACCTTGAGACGAGATTCGGCCGCACGTGCGCGCTGCTCGTGGACGGCGTCACGAAGCTGGAAAAAATCGAATTCAAGTCCAAGGAAGAAGCGCAGAACGAAAATTACCGAAAAATGTTCGTCGCCATGGCGCAAGATATTCGGGTCATCATTATTAAGCTCGCAGACCGGCTTCACAATATGCGAACGTTAAAATATAAGTCCGAGGAAAGCCAGCGCCGCATTTCGGAAGAGACGCTGGAAATTTTTTGCCCGATCGCCCACCGGCTCGGTATGGCCGCCATTCGTTGGGAAATGGAGGACATTTCGCTCCGGTATTTGAATCCTCAGCAATATTATCGAATCGTCAATTTGATGCAGAAGAAGCGCGCGGAGCGGGAACGGCACATCGCGGAGGTCATGGACAAAATCCGCGAGAAGCTTGTCGAGATGGGCGTCGAAGCGGACATCAGCGGCCGCCCGAAGCATATTTACAGCATCTATAAGAAAATGGTGTCCAGAAACAAGCAATTTAATGAAATCTATGACCTGCTCGCCATACGGATCATCGTAGACAATGTGAAGGATTGCTATGCGACGCTCGGTATCATCCATACGCTGTGGAAGCCGATGCCCGGACGCTTTAAGGATTATATCGCGATGCCGAAGCCGAATATGTACCAGTCGCTGCATACGACCGTCATCGGTCCGAAGGGCGAGCCGACCGAGGTGCAAATTCGCACGTGGGAAATGCACCGGACGAGCGAGTACGGGATCGCGGCCCACTGGGCCTATAAGGAAGGGAAGGACGGCTCCGCGACGGCGGTGCCGACCGGCTCCTTCGAAGACAAGATGACGTTTTTCCGCGAAATTCTCGAGCTTCAGCAGGAAACGCAGGACGCCGCGGAGTTTATGGAATCGCTCCGGATGGACTTTTTTACCGATTTGGTGTACGTCTTTACGCCGAAGGGAGAAGTCATCGAGCTTCCGGCCGGCTCCGTGCCGCTCGATTTCTCGTACCGGATTCATACGGAGATCGGGAATCGAACGGTCGGCGCGAAGGTGAACGGGCGGATCGTGCCGCTCGACTACCAGCTGAAAACCGGCGATAT
The DNA here is from genome assembly GCF_028745515.1 of Paenibacillus thermotolerans. GTDB lineage: Bacteria > Bacillota > Bacilli > Paenibacillales > YIM-B00363 > Paenibacillus_AE > Paenibacillus_AE thermotolerans. The sequence continues at coordinate 72,954 of NZ_JAQZSG010000006.1, forward strand.
CGTTGAGATTTTAACGTCGAAGCATTCCTACGGTCCGAGCCAGGACTGGCTGAAGATCGCGCAATCGTCGCACGCCCGCAGCAAAATCAAGCAATGGTTCAAGAAGGAGAAGCGGGAGGAAAACGTCGCGAAGGGCCGGGAGCTGCTTGAGCGCGAGGTGAAGCGGCTCGGCTACGAGGTGTCCGAGGTGCTTACGGACGAGAAGCTGCTTGAGGCGGCGAAACGGTTCAACTTTAACGATATCGAGGACATGCTTTCCGGCATCGGCTTCGGCGGTATTACCGCGGCGCAGGTTACTACCCGGCTGACGGAGAAGCTCCGGAAGGAATCGGAGGAAGCCGCGCATATTCAGCTGACCTCCGAAGTGAAGGAGCTCAAGCAAGGGCCGACCGCGGCGGCAAAGCGGCCGCGCTCGACGCAGGGTGTCCGCGTCAAGGGCGTCGACAACCTGCTCGTCCGCTTCGCCCGCTGCTGCAATCCGGTGCCCGGGGACGACATCATCGGCTATATTACGCGCGGCCGCGGAGTGTCGGTGCATCGGACGGATTGCCCGAATATTTCGCTGGCCGAAGAAGAGGGCGGCGACGATGCGAACCGGGTCATCGAGGTGGAATGGACGATGGCTGCGGAGGCGAATTACAGCGTCGACATCGAAATTACGGGCCACGACCGCCGCGGGCTGCTTAACGAGGTGCTGCAGGCGGTGTCCGAAAGCAAGACGAACATGTCCGCCGTGTCCGGACGTACCGATAAAAACAAGGTCGCTCAGATTCATATGACGATCCTGATTCGGAATACGGAGCATCTGCAGTCGGTGGTCGAGAAAATCAAACGGGTGCGCGACGTATATTCGGTTCAGCGCATTATGCAATAAATTCGAGTTTTAAAGGGGTATAGGACGAATGCGTGCGCTCATACAGCGGAGCAAGGAAGCGAAGGTCACGGTCGGCGGCGCGCAGGTCGGGGCTATTGAACATGGCCTGGTCGTGCTGCTCGGCGTAACGCACGAGGACGGAGAGGCGGATGCGGTCTTTTTGGCCGATAAGGTGGCCGGGCTACGGATTTTCGAGGATGCCGAAAAGAAAATGAACTTGTCTTTGACGGACGTCGGGGGCAGCGTGCTGTCGGTGTCGCAGTTCACATTGTACGGGGATGCCCGAAAGGGGCGGCGCCCGAACTTTATGGCTGCGGCGAAGCCGGACCATGCGCTGGCGCTGTACGAGCGCTTTAACGAGCTGCTGCGGGACCGCGGCATCCATGTCGAGACGGGCCGTTTCGGCGAGATGATGGACGTGTCGCTCGTCAACCGGGGTCCGGTGACGATCTGGCTCGACAGCAAAGGGTAGGGTTTGGTGTATGGTGTTTGGGGCAGGTTTGGGGCTGGCGAGTCCTTGCCTGCCCTTGTTGTTGGTATGCCATTTGGTGGACGGGTTAGCACCAAGTTTTGGTGCAAAGTCGATTGTGCGGCGGTAAAGTGGCGGGGTCAGTAACAACTTTATTCGAAAATGTGGTTTAAGTGTGGGTTAGGCACGGCTACGTTTTCGGCATAAAAAGACCCGCTTCCTCAAATATAACTTTCGGCTGGGACGGCCGCCCACGGGGCGTTAGCACCAAAAGTTGGTGCTAACGCCGGGGGGTCCCCGTTATCCGGTTTGCGCCGCCGGAGTTAACGGAACGAAATGTCCGCTAAAAACCGCCTCACCCCTAAAAGCTGCGAATTAACGGAATATGTTGTCCGCTAATCGCCCGAAAACCGCCAATTTCAGGCGATTCAAGCGAATTAACGGACATCCGGTTCCGCTAATGAGCCCTTTTACCCGGTTTCGACAAAATTAGCGGACATCCGGTTCCGTTAGCGCCAAAGCGATTAGCGTCAGTTCCGGAAGCAGTGGTAACTAGCGATTCCGGCAGCATCGGCAGTACCGGAAACGTCGAAAGCTCCGACAGTACAGCCCAAAATCGGTTCGACCTTTACCTGCCATTACCATCATCATAGAAAGATCCGTCTTTTAAAACATACTTTATATTTTCATACCCGGTGTGTCTGCATGGACATGAGAGTTTTTGGTACTAAGTCGGTCGTGCGGCGGTGAAGCGGCGGAGTTAGTATACTAAGTTGTAAAAACGACTGCACTTCATGAGCAGACTTTTGCCGTAATGAGTGAACGCGGAATTCATAATCGGGGCCACAGGAACCCATTCCTCGGAGAAAGATGCAGCAGGCGAGCTATTGTGCAGCGTTACCGGTACTAATTTCCTTCCACGGTGGAGACAATGAAGCATATACGGCTTTGTCTCAGCGGAAGGGGTTATACCGACTACACCATGCGACAATCAAAAACGGAAATGACGCTCCAACGGGGAGCCTCACCCGCGCTTCAAACCGGCCCCAGGGAGGCGGATGTGCTGCCGTTCGTCAAGGACGAGCTGAGCGAATTCGCTGCGGAGCCCGGCATTACCGACTCCGCGACAAGGCGGGCTACCCCCGACAACAGGCGTTAACCCGGCCGGTCGGCCATCCGCGCCAACCGGGTCAGCCGCAGCTTTTTGTGCGCCGGCACCTTCCGACGGCCGAACAGCCGGAAGAAAGGTGCCGGCGCTTTTTTGCGGCTTGACACGGTTTTTTCCCGATATGGTATGCTATCCACGTAAGCAAGCACAAAAGAAACGGGGATCGAGCGAAATGATGAACATTCGGATCGAACGAGTCGGCTTCGCCGAATTCGATATAGAGCTATTTCACCTTAGCAAGCTGTTTTACGATGAAGTGGAAATCGAGATCCGGGACGAAGAGAATGCGGTAAAGTCTACCGTTGATCCGGATTTGACCGTGCGTTTGGAGCTGCAAATCGACGATGCGGCGGAAGAGATGCGTCTGCAATCGACGCTCTTCCCAAAGGAAGGCGAGCCGTGGTCCGAGCGGTTCCGGCGTCCGATCAAAGGCCGGCTCGGCGACGAACGCAAAAAAGCGGTCAAACGAACGGTCGGCATCGGGCTGTTAAAAGCGCTCGAGCATGCGACAGGCTTATCCCAGCCGTGGGGGACGCTGACAGGCGTCCGACCGACCAAGCTGATGCACAATATGCTGCTCGAACTCGAACACGACGCGGAAACCGCTAAACGAATACTCCAAGAAGAATACTTCGTCACGAAGGAGAAAGCGGAGCTGCTGACGGAGGTTGCGGAGCGGCAGCTGAAAGTGATTCCCGATTTGCACCGCATTAATGAGAAGGAAGTCAGCGTCTATATCGGCATTCCGTTCTGCCCGACCAAGTGCGCCTATTGCACGTTTCCGGCTTACGACATACGGGGCAATAACGGCTCCGTCGACGGGTTTCTGGAGGGCTTGCACTACGAAATTCGCGAAACGGGGCGCTGGCTGAAGGAAGCGGGCCTCGCCGTCACGACGATTTATTGGGGAGGCGGCACCCCGACAAGCATCGAAGCGGATCAGATCGACGCGCTCTTCTTTACGCTTCACGAGTCGTTCCCGGGAATGGAGAACGTCAGGGAATTAACCGTGGAGGCGGGCAGACCCGACACGATCACGCCGGAAAAGCTGCAGGTGCTGAAAAAATGGCGCGTAGACCGGATTTCGATCAACCCCCAAAGCTTTACGCAGGCGACACTCGACACGATCGGCCGCCATCATACGGTCGAGGAGACGGTCGATAAATTTTTGCTTTCCCGGGAAATGGGAATGACGAACATTAACATGGATTTGATCATCGGCTTACCGAACGAGGGGATGAAGGAGTTCCGGCATACGTTGAATCAGGTCGAGCGTCTGATGCCGGAGTCTTTGACGGTGCACACGCTCTCGTTCAAACGGGCTTCGAAAATGACCAAAAACCGGGAAAACTACGAGGTGGCGGAGCGCAACGAAATTCGCGCGATGATGGAAGCGGCCATAAGCTGGACCCAGCAGCACCGCTACGTCCCTTATTATTTGTACCGGCAAAAAAACATTCTCGGAAATTTGGAAAACGTCGGCTACAGCTTCGAAGGGAAAGAGAGCCTGTACAACATCTTAATGATGGAGGAACGGCAGACAGTGATCGGCTTAGGCTGCGGGGCTGTCAGCAAGGTGGTGTTCCCGCATACCGAGCGCATCGAACGGATGCCGAATCCGAAGGAGCCGTTCCATTACAATCAGGCGTACAAAGAGTATACGGCCAAGAAGCTGGCGCTGCTTTCGGAAGCGTACGGGGCAGCCCGTGCAAATGTTTTGTAAATGCTTCAAGAGCCGCCTTGACTTTACGCTTGTTCCTGATTACAATTAGTAGAAATTTATTGTCATACGTTGATTCGGTGACGGGACAAAGTAGCTCGGAAATCCGCGCACACAGAGAGAGACGCCGTCAGGCTGCAAGCGTCTTTGCGTGAACCAAGCGAAAGACCTCCCAGAGAACATGCGGCGAACGTCAGGACGCACTTAACCTGCATTCAGTAGCCCCATGCGCGAGGCGGGCGTTACGCGCTAAAGCGAAAGCTGCCAAGCATTAGAGCAGTTTTCGGAACGTGGGTGGTACCGCGGGTGAATACGATAACGTTTCTCTCGCCCCTTATTGCTTAACCAAGCAAGGGGCGGGAGTTTTATTTTTTTAGGGGGTTGACGGTATGACGTTTCAAAAGCCGAAAGGCACGCAGGATTTATTGCCCGGCGTCGTAGAGAAGTGGCAATACGTCGAGAGCAAGGCTCGCGAGGTGTGCCGCCGATTTTTGTACAGTGAAATCCGGACGCCGATGTTTGAAGCGACGGAGCTGTTCCGGCGCGGCGTCGGCGAAACGACGGACGTCGTCGAGAAAGAGATGTATACCTTCCTTGATAAAGGAGACAGAAGCATCACGCTGCGTCCCGAAGGAACGGCAGGCGTCGTAAGAGCGTACGTGGAAAACAAGCTGTACGGCGAGCCCGATATTACGAAGCTGTACTATATCGGGCCGATGTTCCGCTACGAGCAGCCGCAGGCGGGCCGGTACCGGCAGTTTCACCAGTTCGGCATCGAAGCGTTCGGCTCCTCGGATCCGGCGCTGGATGCGGAGGTCATCGCGCTCGGCTACCAATTTTACAAAGAAATCGGGCTGCAGGGCTTTACGCTTGAGATCAATTCCGTCGGCACGCCGGCGATTCGCGCGCAGTTCCGCGAAAAGCTGCTGCAGTTCTTGGAACCGAAGCGTGACTTGCTGTGCAAGGATTGCCGTTCTCGGATGGACCGGAATCCGCTGCGGGTTCTCGATTGCAAGGTCGATCAGGAGCACTTCGCCGGAGCGCCGTCCCTTCTGGATCATCTGGACGAGGAGAGCGCGGGCCATTTCGAGAAGGTGCAAACCTATTTGCAGGAAATGGACATTCCCTACGTGATCAACCCGAAGCTTGTGCGCGGACTCGATTATTACACGCACACCGCGTTCGAGTTTAAAGCGGCCGGAATCGGCTCCATCGATACGATCGGCGGCGGCGGCCGCTACAACGGGTTAGTATCCGACGTAGGCGGACCCGAGCAAACCGGCGTCGGCTTCGGTCTCGGCCTTGAACGCGTATTGCTGGTGCTCGAAAATCAAGGCGTCCGGCTTCCGTCCCCGGCTGTGCCGGACGTATACTTTATCGCCTTGGGAGAAGCGGCGGAGAAACGAGTCGTATCCCTGATGAACGCGGCTCGTGCCGCCGGGCTGGTGGCGGAGAAAGACTACGGAGGACGCAAAATGAAGGCGCAGCTGAAATCCGCCGACCGACTGTCCGCAGCCTATGCGGCCATACTCGGTGACGACGAGCTGGCGAAGAGCGAAATCGTGCTGAAACGGCTCGAAACCGGCGAGCAGGAGACGGTTCCGATCGACGGACTCGTTGAAGCGCTGAAACAGCGGAAATAACGGCATCAACGGAAATAACGAACAACACATAAAGATTGAACAACGTATAGGGGGATTTGAGGACCATGATGTTAAAGACGCATCATTGCGGGCAGTTGACGAAGGAGCATATCGGACAAAAGGTTGTACTCAACGGGTGGGTGCAGCGGCGCCGGGATTTGGGCGGCGTGTTGTTTATCGACCTGCGGGACCGCAGCGGAATCGTTCAGATCGTATTCAACCCGGCGTTCTCGGGAGATGCGCTGGCGGTAGCCGACCGGTGCCGCAACGAATATGTCATCTCCGTTTCGGGCAAAGTGGTGCAGAGAGACGCGGAGACGGTCAACCCGAATTTGCCGACCGGCGAAATTGAAGTTCAAGTGACGGAAATCGAAATATTCAACTCCGCCAAGACGCCGCCATTTTTTATTGAGGACGGAGTCGAAGTCGACGAATCGGTCCGTTTGAAATACCGCTACTTGGATTTGCGCCGTCCGGAAATGCAAAAGACGCTAATGCTGCGGGCGCAAGCAATGAAGCTGTTCCGCGACTTCCTGACGGATGAAGGCTTCGTCGAAATCGAAACGCCGATCCTGACGAAGAGCACGCCGGAAGGCGCACGGGACTACCTTGTGCCGAGCCGCGTGCATCCGGGCGAATTTTTCGCACTGCCGCAATCGCCGCAAATTTTCAAGCAGCTGCTGATGGTTTCCGGCATGGAGCGCTACTTCCAGATCGCCCGCTGCTTCCGCGACGAGGATTTGCGGGCCGACCGCCAGCCGGAGTTTACGCAGGTGGACATCGAGACGTCGTTCCTGTCCCAAGACCAGCTGCTCGAAATTATGGAGCGTCTCGTTGCCCGATTGTTCAAAGAGACGATCGGCGCGGACGTGCCGACTCCGTTCCAGCGATTGACGTATGCGGACGCCATCGGCAAATACGGCTCGGATAAGCCGGACCTCCGATTCGGGCTTGAGCTCCAGGACGTATCCGACATCGTTGCCGCATCCGGCGTGAAGGTGTTTGCGTCGGTCGTTGCGGGCGGAGGCGTAGTCAAAGCGCTGAACGCGAAGGGCTGCGCAAGCTGGAGCCGCAAGGAGCTCGATGACTTGACGCCGTTTGCCGCACGTTACGGCGGCAAGGGACTTGCTTATATCGTAGTGAAAGACGGTGAGTGGAAGGGACCGATCGTAAAGTTTCTGTCCGAAGCCGAAATCGCGGCGCTTACCGAGCGGTTAGGAGCGGAAGAAGGCGACGTGCTCCTGTTCAGCGCCGATAAAGCGAAGGTCGTTGCCGACGTGCTCGGCAACTTGCGCCTGAAGGTCGGACGCGAGCTCGGCTTGATCGACGAGAAGGCGTACAAGTTCGCTTGGGTCGTTGACTTCCCGCTGCTTGGGTGGGACGAGGAAGATCAGCGCTGGGTAGCGGAGCACCATCCGTTCACCCGCCCGAGAGAAGAAGATTTACCGCTGTTCGAAACCGACCCGGGCAAAATTCGCGCGCAGGCTTACGACCTCGTCTTGAACGGCTACGAGGTGGGCGGCGGCTCCATGCGGATTTACAAGCGCGACATTCAAGAGCGCATGTTTGCGGCGCTCGGCATGACGATGGAGGAGGCGCACGATAAATTCGGCTTCCTGCTCGATGCGTTCGACTACGGAACGCCTCCGCACGGCGGCATCGCGTTCGGCTTCGACCGCCTCGTCATGCTGCTGACCGGACGCACGAATTTGCGCGAAACGATCGCATTCCCGAAGACGGCCAGCGCAACGGACATCATGAGCGGCGCGCCGTCCCCGGTCGAAGACAAGCAGCTGACGCAGCTCTCGATCCGCGTCGCGGCGAAAGCGCCGGCGGCGGCAGGCGCAGGGGCGCCCGCGTCGAAGGAATAACACGCAGAAGAGAAACTAGGAGGCATATCGAATGCTTCATCAATTTTCTAGAACAGAGCTTGCCGTCGGTCCGGAAGGCTTGGAGGCGCTGCGCGGGAGCACCGTCGCGGTGCTCGGAATCGGCGGCGTAGGCTCGATCGCGGCCGAAGCGCTGGCCCGTTCCGGGGTCGGGAGGATCGTCATGATCGACAAGGATGTCGTCGACATTACGAACATTAACCGGCAAATCCATGCGCTGACGACAACGGTCGGCCAGCCGAAGGCAGATTTGATGCGCGATCGGATCAAGCTGATCAACCCGGATTGCGACGCGGTTTCCTTGCGTATGTTCTATACGGAAGAAACGTATGAGGAGCTGTTCAAGTACCCGCTCGATTACGTAATTGACGCTTCGGATACGATAACGTACAAAATCCATCTCATCCTGCAATGCTTGGAGCGCGGCATTCCGATGATATCCAGCATGGGCGCGGCGAACAAGATGGACCCGACCAAGTTTCAGGTGGCGGACATCTCGAAGACGCATACAGACCCGCTGGCTAAAGTGATCCGAACGAAGCTGCGGAAGCTTGGGGTCAAAAAGGGCGTCAAGGTCGTATTTTCAACGGAAGAGCCGATCAAACCGAGAGAGGACGTTACCCAGCGGATCGTACCCGAGAATGCGCCGGAAATCCGGAAAGCGCAGCAGCCGCCGGCGAGCAACTCGTACGTGCCGCCGGTTGCCGGTTTGATCATGGTGAGCGTTGCGGTAAGAGAATTGCTCCAAAAGCACGGAATCAAAGCGTAACGATAGCTCAAATAGGGCCGCCCCGGCGTCTGAAGAAGACGGCGCGGGCGGCCCTACTTCGATTTTTAGGGCTATCCCATGTATAATAAAGAGAATAGCAATCTGAAAGAAATGGGTTGAATCGTCATGGATCTGTTTACATATAACGCGGAACAGGCGCCGGGCCGCCAGCCGCTGGCGGAGCGGATGCGCGCCGGAACGATTGAAGAATATATCGGGCAGGAGCATATCGTCGGTCCGGGCAAAATGCTCAGAAGAGCGATCGAAGCGGACCAGGTGACATCCATCATTCTATACGGGCCGCCCGGCACCGGCAAGACGACGCTGGCAAGCGTAATCGCCAATCGAACCGACGGTGAATTCGTAAGGCTTAACGCCGTGGACGCTTCGGTGAAGGACGTGCGCGAAACGATCGACAAAGCCAAGGAGCTTCGCGCTCTGTACGGCCGAAAGACGATCTTGTTCCTGGACGAGGTGCATCGCTTCAAGACGTCTCAGCAGGATGCGCTGCTGCCGGCAGTGGAGGCGGGAACGATCATATTTATCGGCGCGACGACGGAAAATCCGTTTCATTCGATCAACGGCGCGCTTTTGTCGAGGTCGACGCTGTTTCGCTTGGAGAAGCTGACGCCGGAGCACGCGCTTACGGCGATGCGAAGGGCGCTGGCCGACACCGAGCGGGGGCTCGGTACGCTGCCGATCCGCGCCGAAGAAGACGCGCTTACGCATATTGCCCGCATAGCCGGGGGAGATTTGCGCCGCGCGCTTAACGCGCTCGAGCTGGCGGCGCTGACTACGGCTCCGGAGACCGACGGAACAATTCATATTACACTGAGCGTTGCTGAAGAATCGATTCGCCAGCCGTCCGTCTCTGCGGACGAATCGACGCAGTACGACGTGCTGTCCGCATTTCATAAAAGCGTCCGCGGCTCCTCCGACGCGGCGTTGTTCTGGTTTCTTTACGCGGTTGAGAAGCTCGGAATGGATCCGATGGTGTTTTTGCGCCGCCTTATCGTTGCATGCAGCGAGGATATCGGGCTTGCCAATCCTCAGGCGATGGTACAAGCCGTTACGGCGATGGACGCGTACCATAAGATCGGCTGGCCCGAAGCGAAATACAACATTGCGCAAGCGATTTTGTTTGCCGTCGAAAGCCCGAAATCGGACTCGATCGGTCTCGCCCTCGGCCGCGCGCAGCAAGCCATAGAGAAGCTGGGCTCCGCCGAAGTGCCTATGCACTTGAGAGACGGACACTATAAAGGGGCGCAGCAGCTGGGTCATGTCGGATATAAATATCCGCACGATTACCCGGGCCATTATGTACAGCAGCAGTATTTGCCGGACGGGATTCGGGACGAGCCTCTTTTTGTGGCTTCCAACCAGGGAACCGAAGCGAAAATGCGGGAAAATCAGCTTCGCCGCAAGCACATTTCGTCATGAACGGAGAAAAAACGCTAGTACCAAAGAATCAAAAAAATCTCTCGTTGTCGAAAATTCAAATGTATAGTAATCTATTAAGTGAGAACTTTATCGCGGAGTTGCGACTATGCTAGCTAATATTCCTGTTTTCTTATCTTCGTTCATCGATTATTTTACTATATTGCTTCTGGCTTTCTCGATATTCCGCTTGCCGATTAAGTACAATGTTCTTAGATTGATCAGCGCGACTTTAGTCATTACGATCGTAAGCTTTCTTCAGCGGGAAGTGTTGCACGTCACGGATTACTTTATTTTCGTAAATCTGGTGGTAGGCATGTCCGCGATTATGTTTTTATTTCAGCTGCCGATCGCGTATTCGCTTCTCGTATTCGCATCCGGTTATCTCGTATCGGCGACCATCCAGATGATTGTCGTAGTGATTCCGCTTGTTACCGGAATTCTTACATTGGAGCAAATTCAGTCGCAGCTCATGATGATACCGACGATTCTATTAATTTCACTGGTGTTGTATATCATTCACAAGAAAAGACTTGGCTTCATGCTGATCGCCAACCGGTTTATGCTAAAGAAAGAGAAGCTTCGGCCAAGAGATTTCTTCGTTGCAGGCGTATTTGTAAGCACGGTAACGATGATTCAAAGCGGGATCGTCGCCATTAAGAATAATAGCAACAACCTGACTATACTGTTTGTGTTGCTGGGGGTAACCATCGTAATGGCTGTGGGATTGTTCGTCACCTATTTAATCAATATCAAAGAAATCGAAGAACGATACTTTAGGAAGAACAAGCTATGATAGCTCCCGTTTCCGAACGAATTGCGAGTTTTATCGCAGCAAATGACAAGAACGCCGCTTCGAAGGAAGTCCTGGTATACGGGATTTCCACATTCCTACATACCGTTCTAACCGGAATCGTTATTATCGTTACGTGTTTGCTGACCGGACATTTTGCCGAAATGCTCTGGGTAATGCTCTACTTTACGATTCTACGTTTCTTCTCCGGCGGAGTACATTTGCATTCGGCTTGGAAATGCGATATTTCTTCCGCGCTAACCATTATCGCATTGGCGCATCTATCGATCCCGTACTACTATGCGGGTTTCGTGTTGAATAGTTTAGCGTTTGTGATTGTTGCCGTTAAAGCACCTGAGAAACCGAACTTGAATTATTCTTTTGTAGCGAAGCATCAAGACAAGCTGAAGTGGATTTCGCTGGCGATCGTAGCTACCAATTTTGCGTTTCAATCTCCGTTTGGGTCGCTTGCGCTGCTTTACCAATCCCTTACGTTAACAAAACCGTTCTATAAGCTGTTTGATTTTATCGATCGGAGGTGAATTCCATGAAAAGAAAGCTTGCATCTGTAGCCGGCGCATTCTTCGCTGCGGTAGCATTGATTGTGGCAGCGGCACCAAGCATGGTCTGGAACAACCATCCGGAAGCTCCTGCAGAATTGAAAGAAAAGCTCAGCAAATGATCCATACAGCCAGAATGCAAAAAAAACACGCGTATGCGTGTTTTTTTTGTAAGCGCTAAAGAAGTTTTTTATAACGAATCGTTCGGAGGAATTCGATATCCATGATCGTATCGTTTCTGAAACGGATAGATAAAAGAATATGGCTCGCCGCTGCTTTTACGGTCATGATTCTCGTTGAATTTTCGCGTTTTTACGTGGTGGAGATGCTGATCGTCCTGCCGCTCGTTATGGCGGCGCTCACGATCGCCGCATACCGCGATGAAATACGCCGAACGGATTTGAATATGTTAAAACAAAGCGCCGTTTGGAAGCATATTTACTATTCCTTGATCGTAGGTTTGATCGTTCAGGCGATCGGAATTGTGTTTGTCAGGTATGTCGTCGGGATCGACACTCCCGATCCCGGCTTCGTCAACCCGGTTGCCGCGCCGTTAATTTCCGTCTTATTTTCCTCGCCGCTGGAGGAAGTGATGTTTCGATACATTTTATACAACGCTCTGAATCAACGCTACGGATTTTGGCCGGCGGCCATCGCAAGCTCGCTCCTGTTCGCGGTGGGGCATTTCAATTATGCGGCGTGGCTCGGTTATTTCCTGCTTGGAATCGTTTGGTGCTATTTTTATAAAAAATCGGGTACGTTGTTCGTGCCGGTCGTCTCCCACATGCTGTTTAATTTTATGATTTTTTTCGCCCGTTCCTTCTGACCGCTTCCCGGTAAGAAGCAAGAAGGAGCGTCCGGCTTTGAAACCGCGCTCCTTCCTATACAGCGTTATTGATTAATAACGGCCGCCTTCTCCGCGCGGTCGATCGTGCCTCCGCCGAGACATTCCTCTTCGTCATAAAAGACAACGGCTTGACCGGGGGTAATCGCCTTCTGCGGAGCATCGAAATCGACCGTGCACGTATCGGGACCCGTCATTGTCACGGTAACGGCTTGATCCTGCTGCCGGTACCGGAATTTTGCGGTGCAGCGCAGCGGGCCTTCGGGCGGGCGTCCGCTGATCCAGTGCACATCGGATGCAAACAGCCTATTGGAGTACAGCCGCTCGTCGTGTTCGCCCTGAACGACATAAAGGATGTTATTTGCCAAGTCTTTATCGGCCACGAACCACGGCTCGCCGCTGCCTCCGCCGCCGATCCCCAAGCCTTGGCGCTGGCCTAGCGTATAATACATCAGCCCGTCATGCCGGCCTTTCCGTTCGCCGTCTAAGGTCATAATATCGCCCGGCTGCGCCGGCAAGTATTGGCTGAGAAACTGCTTGAAATTTTTTTCGCCGATAAAGCAGACGCCGGTGCTGTCTTTTTTCTTTGCGGTCGCTAGTCCGGCTTCCGCGGCGATGGCTCGAATTTCCGGCTTTGTATATCCGCCCAGCGGGAACATGGCTTTGGAAAGCTGTTTCTGATTCAGCGCGTTCAAAAAATAGCTCTGATCCTTGTTCGAATCGACCCCCCGCAGCAGCTTATACGTTCCGTTCGATTCGATCACGCGCGCATAATGCCCGGTTGCGATATAATGGGCGCCAAGCTCCAGACCCTTCTGCAAAAATTCCCCGAATTTAATTTCGCGGTTGCACATGACGTCCGGGTTAGGCGTCCGTCCGGCCCGGTACTCCGCCAAAAAGTATTCGAACACTTTCTCGTAATACTCCTTCTCGAAGTTCACGGTATAGGAGGGGATCCCGATTTGCGCACAAACCCTGCGAACGTCCTCGGCATCCTCCTCGGCGGTACAAAACCCGAGCTCGTCCGTATCGTCCCAGTTTTTCATAAACACACCGATTACATCGTATCCTTGCCGCTTCAGCAGCAAAGCGGTAACCGAGCTGTCCACGCCGCCGGACATCCCGACGACGATCCGTATTTTGGAGCGGTCTATATTCGTGTCAATCATTTGGTTGCACCTTCTTGTCTGCGTACTTACTTCTTTATTCTACCACAAAAGCGCAAGGAGGAATAAAGCGCTCGAACTTCCGGCGAACCGTAGCAGTTCGATACAAATCGAAAACATTCTACAATTTTATGAATTCCTAAAGGTTTTCCTTACCAAGCGGTAGATGTTGTGTTAACATAGAAACGTTATAGGCATGGTTTGAAAAGTTTCTAATTCGTCAATTCTAAATATAAGCTTTTTGCTGGCAAGGAGTGTCCCTGTTGAAAATTTCTACCAAGGGCCGCTACGGTCTTACGATTATGATGGAGTTGGCTGCCCGGTACGGTGAAGGACCGACATCCTTAAAGTCGATTGCGGAGAAGCACAGCTTGTCCGAGCACTATTTGGAGCAGCTGATTGCGCCGCTTCGCAATGCGGGTCTTGTAAAAAGCGTCCGCGGCGCTTACGGCGGTTATATTTTGTCCAAGCTTCCGGAGGACGTTTCCGCCGGCGAAATTATTCGCTTGCTGGAAGGTCCGATTTCACCCGTCGATTTTACGGAGGAAGACGATCCGGCCAAGCGGGATCTTTGGATCCGCATTCGGGATGCGATCGCGTCCGTCTTGGATTCCACAACGTTGTCGTACCTTGTTTCTTATCAAGATGAAGGACATAACGACAACTACATGTTTTATATTTGAATTGTTTTCCTTGGAGATGCGCGCAATGCAGACTTTCGACGAAATATATCTTGATCATGCCGCTTCCACGCCGATCCATCCGGACGTGCTGGAAGCGATGATCCCTTTGATGAAGACGTGCTTTGGAAATCCGTCCAGCGTCCACCGGTTCGGCCGTGCCGCAAAGCAGGCTTTGACCGAAGCGAGGGATTCCATAAGCGCTACGCTCGGCTGCGCTCCCGGCGAGCTCGTATTTACCAGCGGCGGGACCGAGAGCGATAATTTCGCCTTGTTTGGCGCCGCATTTGCCGCTCCTGCCGGAAGAAAGCGGATCGTAACGACCGCCGTTGAGCACCATGCCGTGCTGAACGCCTGCAAAGAGCTGGAGCGCAACGGCTTTGAAGTGATCTATTTGCCTGTGGACGCTTATGGACAAGTCTCTGTAGAGGATGCGGCGAAGGCGATTACCGAGGAAACCGCCGTAGTCAGCGTCATGTATGCGAATAACGAAGTCGGCACGCTGCAGCCCGTGGAGGAAATCGGCCGCATTGCCAGAGAGCGCGGCGCCGTGTTTCATGTGGATGCGGTTCAGGCTTTAGGCTCGTTCAAGATCGATTTGTCCCATTCCTTCATTGATTTGATGAGCGTTACGGCTCATAAAATTAACGGGCCCAGAGGCATCGGGGCTCTTTATGTCAATAAGCGCGTCAAGCTGGCCCAACGTTCGTTCGGAGGGTCACAAGAACGAAAGCGCCGAGCCGGTACGGAAAATGTCGCCGGCGCCGCCGCTTTCGCCAAAGCGTGCTCCATCGCGGCGCAGCATATGGATGAACGCCGCAAAGAAATGGAAGAGCTGCGCAACGCCATGCTTACGACCTTAAAAGAGCGTCTCGGCGAAGAGCGCGTCGTAGTTAACGGTCATCCGACCGAGCGGCTGCCGAACATTCTGAACGTCAGCTTTCCGGGAACGAACACCGAATCGCTGCTGATGAATCTCGACTTGGAAGGAATCGCCGCCGCCAGCGGCTCCGCCTGCTCTTCGGGGGCGCTGGAGCCATCGCACGTATTGCTCGCCATGAACTTGCCGGACGAACGGATGCGATCCGCCGTCCGCTTCAGCTTCGGGCGGGGAAACTGCCTCAATTCTGTAACATTTGCAGCAGAAAAAATTGCAACGATCGTGAAACGTCTTACGTATTAACAAGGAAAGCTGCAAATATTGCTCTCACATTAGATTATTACGATCATTCGTTGGGAATAAATAGAATCATAATTACGACAGGTTGGTGATTACTAAGGATGCGTTGTCCGAATTGCAATTCCAAAGATATAGGCAAAATCGGCTCCCATCAATTTTATTGCTGGGGATGCTTCATTGAATTGACGGTAAACGGAGAAAAGATGTCCGTTTACCAGGTAGAAGAGGACGGAACGCTCAGCTCCCTCGACGACTTGTTTTTCCCGGAGGAAGAGCTTCCTGAAGTGCATGCAAACTAACGCAGGAAGAAAAGCGAATACCCCGAATAGGACAAGCCTCGTACCGGTCGATCCGGACGAACTTTCGTTCCGTTTCGGGGTATTTTTTTTTGCCGCGGTCGGATGATTTCGGCGGCCTTCACATATACTTTTTAGAAATGTGCAGCTTTGGACAAGTGGGGGTTGAGGGACGTGGAACGATTTTTTAAAGACCGGTGGTTCATCGGTCTCGTGTACACGCTGCTGGGCCTAGGGGTTCTTTTTATGCTGCTGCAGGTTTCGCCCGTCTTCGTCGGATTGTTCAAGCTCTTAAAGTCCATTCTTATGCCGTTCATCATCGCGATGATCATTTCATATATTTTAAATCCGGTCGTCAACCTGCTTAACGAGCGGAAGGTGCCGCGAACCGTCGCCATCTTTCTCATCTACAGCATCTTTATCCTCGCCGTGACCGTCGTGATCATGAATTTGATTCCGATGCTGATCAAGCAGCTGAATGAATTGAACGAGCATCTGCCGGAATTTACGATGCGCGCGCAATCGCTGATGAACGGCGTCAATCAAAACTCCATTTTGCCGGAGAGCGTCAGAATCGGGATTAACGATGCGGTGCTTAGAGCGGAGCAGCAGCTTGCCGTCTCGATCAGCGAATTCATCAGCCGAATCGGCGCCACGCTGAACGTCGTGTTCATGGCTTTTATCATTCCGTTCTTGGCGTTCTACATGTTGAAGGATTTTCAGGTAATCGAGAAAACTGTGCTTACCTTTGTCCCGCTAAGGCACCGGAAGCGGACGATCCGTATGCTCACCGACATTGACAAAGCTTTGGGAAACTATATTCGCGGACAATTTATCGTTTGTCTCGTCATCGGAATTTTGGCGTACATAGGATATTGGATTATCGGAATTCCTTACCCGCTGCTGCTTGCGGCGCTCGTCGGAATTTTTAATATTATCCCGTACGTCGGTCCGTTCTTCGGGGCTGCCCCCGCGCTCATTGTCGCGTCGACCGTTTCGATGGAGATGGTCATGTTCACGCTGATCGTCAATTTGATTTGCCAATCGCTCGAAAACAGCTTCGTGTCCCCGCAGGTGGTGGGGAGATCGCTGCATATGCACCCGCTGATCATTATTTTCGCGCTCCTCGTTGGCGGAGAGATCGGCGGAGTATTCGGACTTATTTTGGCGGTGCCGCTTTTCGCCGTCGGCAAGGTGATCGTTCACCATTTTTGGCTCTACTACCATAATCGAAAGCCGACGATGTGACGGCGCGCTCCGGCACAAACAGCCGACGTATGCCCCGTTGACTATATGCAATGTATAAGGATATAATTTACTCTATATTTGCATAAGGAACAATTCGACGATGAAATCGAGTAAGCCCTTGCTCCCGCAACAGAGAATAGGCTTCGGAATGAATCAGCGCCGCGCTGAAGCGTTCCGGCTGAAAGAGCCTTGCTACCGGAGAACGGCCGAACGCTAATTTCGGAGTGCGAACTTCAAACTTCGCCGGAGGAAACCCGTTATCGTTTCGCTTAAGTGTCCCTTGTTCGCTCAATGATGCGGGCCGGGGAAAATTAGGGTGGTACCGCGATTTGTGTATAACTAGTCGTCCCTGCTGCAGGGGCGGCTTTTTCTATGTAAAAGGAGGAAAAGCGAAAATGAAAGCAAGCGAAATTCGCAGCAAATGGTTGAAGTTTTTCGAAAGCAAGGGACATAAGATCGAACCGAGCGCGCCGCTCGTACCGCACAACGACCCGACGCTGCTCTGGATCAACGCGGGGATGGCGCCGCTTAAGCCGTATTTCGACGGCCGGGTGAAGCCGGAAAATCCGAGGATCGCCAATGCCCAGAAGTGCATCCGTACCAATGACATCGAAAATGTAGGCAAAACGCGCCGCCACCATACGTTCTTCGAGATGCTGGGCAATTTTTCGATCGGGGACTATTTTAAGGAAGAAACGATTACTTGGGCGTGGGAGTTTTTGACCTCCCCCGAATGGATCGGCTTCGATAAGGAGCGCTTGTCCGTCACGATCCATCCCGAGGACGAGGAAGCGTTCAAGCTTTGGAACGAGAAAATCGGCATTCCGGCAGAGCGGATCTACAAGCTGGAAGATAACTTCTGGGATATCGGCGAAGGGCCTTGCGGTCCTTGTACGGAAATTTTTTACGACCGGGGCGAAAAATACGGAGACCTTTCCGATCCGGAATGCGTGCCGGGCGGCGAGAACGAACGGTTTCTCGAGGTGTGGAACCTGGTGTTCTCGCAATTCAATCATAATAAGGACGGCTCCTATACGCCGCTCCCGAATAAAAACATCGATACCGGCGCCGGTCTCGAGCGTTTCGCATCGATTCTGCAAGACGTCGATTCCAACTTCGACACCGACCTGTTCCGTCCGATCATCGACGCGGCTTCGAAGGTTGCCGGGGTAACGTACGGCATCGACGAGGAGAACGACGTGGCGCTGAAGGTGATCGCCGATCACATTCGCACCGTCGTATTTTCCGTCGGCGACGGCGTCCTTCCCGGCAATGAAGGCCGCGGCTACGTCATTCGCCGTTTGCTTCGCCGCGCGGTCCGCTACGGAAAAAAGCTCGGCGTGGAAAAACCGTTCATGTACGAGCTTACGTCCGTCGTCGGAGACATTATGGGCGTATACTATCCGGAGGTCGTCGCGAAGCGGGAATTTATCGAGAAAGTGATCCGCATGGAAGAGGAACGGTTTCACGAGACGCTAACGGAGGGCCTCGCGATTCTCGAATCGTTCGTGGAATCGGCCAAGAAGGAAGGACGCACCGCCATTACCGGTCCCGAAGCGTTTAAGCTCTACGACACGTACGGCTTCCCGCTTGATTTGACGGAGGATTACTCTGCCGAGAAAGGGATGACGGTCGACCGGGACGGCTTCGAGACCGCGATGGAGGAGCAGCGCAAGCGCGCCCGCGCAGCCCGTCAGGAGACGGAAAGCATGAAGGTGCAGGGCGGCGCCTTGTCGGAATTTGCGGTTAAAAGCGAGTTTGTTGGTTATAATGAACTGGTAACTACTGCTAATATTATCGCGGTGCTGCAAGGAGACGAGATGGTCGAGATGGTCGGCGCCGGCGAGAAGGCGGCGGTCATCTTGGATCGTACGCCGTTCTATGCGGAAAGCGGCGGTCAGGTAAGCGATACGGGCACTTTGACCGGTGACGACGTGAGAGCGGTTGTCGAAGGCTTGTCGAAGGCGCCGCACGGTCAACACGTCCATTACGTGACGGTGGAGCGCGGCGTGCTCCGCAAGGGAGATCAGGTCGCGGCTGCCGTCGCGCGCGATGTGCGCGAAGGCGTCATTAAAAACCATACCGCGACGCACTTGCTTCATAAAGCGCTGAAGGAAGTGCTGGGCGAGCACGTGAATCAAGCGGGATCGCTTGTCGAGAACGACCGGCTTCGCTTCGACTTCTCGCACATTGCTTCGATGACGGCGGATGAAATCGCCGACGTCGAGCGCCGCGTGAACGAGCAAATTTGGCGCGGAACGCCGCTTCGCATCGAACAGATGGCGATCAACGAAGCGAAGTCGATGGGAGCGATGGCGCTGTTCGGCGAAAAGTACGGCGACATCGTCCGCGTCGTTCAAGTGCCGGGATACAGCATCGAGCTGTGCGGCGGCTGCCACGTCGAAAACACGGCGCAAATCGGGCTGTTCAAAATCGTATCCGAGAGCGGGATCGGCTCGGGCATTCGCCGGATCGAGGCGGTAACGGGGAAAGCGGCTTATTTATTCCTGGAAAGCCAAGTGCAAATTTTGCGCGAAGGAGCCGGGCTGCTGAAGACGAATCCCGCCGAGCTGCCGAAACGGATTGAAGCCGTTCAAGCCCAGCTTCGCGATTCGCAGCGGGAAATCGACTCGCTCCGCTCCAAGCTGAGCGCCATGGAAGCGGGCTCGCTCGAGAGCGCGGCGAAAAAAATCGGCGGCGTATCGCTGCTGACTGCCGAAATCGCCGGCGCGGATATGGAAAGCTTGCGCACGATCGCCGACCAGATGAAGAACAAGCTCGGGTCCGCGGTCATTGTGCTCGGTTCGAAGGCTGAAGGCAAAGTGAATTTGGTCGCGGCCGTCACGCCGGATTTAGTAAAGGCGGGATATTCCGCCGGAGCGCTCGTGAAGGAAGCGGCCGCCATTTGCGGCGGCGGAGGCGGCGGCCGGCCGGATATGGCACAAGCGGGCGGGAAGGACCCGGCAAAGCTGGACGAAGCGCTTAAGCGGATCGAAGCCCTCGTGGCGGAGAAGGAAGCGTAAGGAAAGGAAAACATTGTATGCCGTCCGGCTGTAAAAAAGGATTTTCATCATAAGCACAGAATATAAATTTAGAAATAAATTCTAAGCGCATTGGGAGGTGCGGTATGGATTTCTCGGACAAAACGATGAAATACGTGCCCCAAGCCGATCCTCGGGAAGCATCGGCCCAGGAGGTGCTGCTGAGCGTCTATGACGCGCTGCAGGAGAAAGGGTACAACCCGATCAACCAAATCGTCGGCTATTTGCTGTCCGGCGATCCGGCTTACATCCCTCGGCACGATAACGCGCGAAGCCTGATTCGCAAACGGGAACGGGACGAACTGATCGAAGAGCTCGTACGGTTCTACGTTAACCGACATCGATAATTATGCGTTACATGGGATTGGATTACGGCGACAGGCAAATCGGAGTCGCCGTGAGCGACGAGCTCGGCTTTACCGCGCAGGGGCTGACCGTTCTTCGCAATTCGGGCGACGAGCGGGTGCTCCAAGACATTGCGGGCCTTGTTCGGGAATGGAACGTCACCGATATTGTCGTCGGTCTTCCGAAAAACATGAACGGATCGGTCGGTCCCAGAGGCGAGCTTGCGATGCGGTTCGCCGAGGAGCTGCGGAACGTCGTTTCTTGCCCCGTTCATCTGTGGGATGAGCGGCTGACCACGAAGTCCGCCGAGCGGACGTTGATCGAGGCCGATGTAAGCCGCAAAAAGCGCAAAGGCATCGTAGACCGTATAGCCGCAGCGCTTATATTGCAAAATTATATGGATGCGAAATCTATGAAGAGGTGAAAAAAATGGCGGATCATCACGATCACGATCACAACCATAACGACGCAGCAGAGCCGGAAATCATTTACATTCCGGACGAGGAAGGCAACGAGGAAGAATTTGAGGTCATCATGAAGTTTGAAGTGGAAGGCTCCGACAACAAATACATGATGGTCGTTCCGCTCGACAGCGACGACGAGGAAACCGACGAGGTTTACGCGTTCCGTTATGAAGAGGAAGGCGACGAATTGAAGCTTTACACCATAGACGACGAGGAAGAGTGGAACATGGTGGAGGAAACGTTCAATACGCTGCTTGAAGAAATGGACGGGAGCGAATCTTAATGCCGGAATACCAGCTTTCGGATGTCAAACGCGTGAATCGTCTTCTCGAGGCGTACGGCGAGGAGATCGAATTGACGGAGGACGGCCGCAATACGGCCGCTTCGTATAACATCGTGCTGGAATTCGAAGTCGGCGATCGCTCCTACGCCGTGCTTCGCGCCGTGCATTCAACCGGACTGGACGATTATATGCTGTTTCGGGTGAAGGAGCTCGGCGACGGAGAATACGAAATCGAGTCGATTGACGACGACGACGAGTGGGAAAACATTTCCGAGCTCGTTGACGAAATGACCACGAAGTTTACCGACGAAGCATAGAAAGCGCAATTTCATAATCTCAAAGTTAGAAATGAGCGGCGCAAGTCGCTCTTTTTCCTGTTGCGGAGGTACCGTTCTTGAAAGTATTGAAAATCGCAATCATCGTTATTGTCATCGCGGCGGCCGCAGCCGCCGGGGCCGTTTATTACGTCATGCAGCAATTAATGCCGGCGGAGCCTGCCGGCATCCCCGTCATCGTCGAGATTCCCGAGGGCAAGACATCGGCGCAAATCGCGGATATTTTGGAGGAAGCGGGAATCGTGCGCAGCGGCACGGTGTTTGCTTATTATTTGAAGTACAAAGGGTTGGGAAGCAACTTTCAAGCCGGAACGTATGAGATGACGCCAGGCATGACCTTGGTGGACATTATCGATCAGCTGTCATCCGGCAGAACGGTGAAGGAGGAAGTGCTTCGTTTCACGGTCCCCGAAGGCTTTACCGCTTCGCAAATCATCGAGCTGCTTTCGAATAAACTAGGCTTTTCGCAGGAAGAACTGGCCGGTATCGTAAGCAACCGGCTGACAGCGGAGGAAGCGAAGGCGAGCCGGATCGTATGGGCGGCGGAAATTCCGGAAAATCCGAATTATAAATTTGCGCTGGAAGGCTATTTATTCCCGGAAACGTATGAGCTGCCGAAGGACAGCGCGGCGGGAGACGCCGTCTTGCGCATGCTGCACGAGCTGGATCTGAAGGTGAAGCAGCTTCCGGAAGGATGGGAGGAGCAGCTGAAAGCGTCGGGCTTAACGTTCCATAAGCTGCTTACGGTTGCCTCCCTAATCGAAAGAGAAGTGTCGGTCGACAAAGAGCGGAAGCTGGTGGCGGGCGTCATCTATAACCGGCTTAAGAAAGAGATGCCGCTGCAGCTGGACGCAACGGTGCAATATGTGTTCGGCAAACAGAAAGAGCGTCTGTTCGAAAAGGATTTGCAAATCGAAAGTCCATACAACACGTATTTGCACCCCGGTCTCCCTCCGGGGCCGATCGCGAGCCCGGGCTTAAAGTCAATTGAAGCGGCGTTATATCCCGAAGCGTCTAACTTTTTATTTTATGTAACCAAAAAGGACGGCTCCGGCGAGCACCTTTTTGCGGAAACGTATAAAGAGCACTTGGAAAATATTAAGAAAAGCAAGCAAGCTGAGTAATCCGGAAGTCTCACATAAAAATTGATAAGCGGAAAATAAAGGATTTTGCCCGAATGTGTCGAATATAGTCGAAGGTTAAAACTTAGGGCTATAGTCACACATGAAAGGATGAAATGATGCAATGTCACTCAAAATGCCCAAATTTCCAAAAATTCGCGGGATTCGTCAAATTTCCGCAACTGCTTCGAAGACGGGCGGTGTAAATCTGAAAAACGTACGATTTGTAAACCCTGCAAGATCGATCGGTATGAAGCTGTTTTTGTTTTTCTTTATCGCAATCGTTGCTTCCATCTTGCTGGTAGGACTCATCTCCTATAACAAATCTAAGAGCATTATTGAATCGCAGATGGCGGATGCGAAAGGTCAAACCGTCGTACAGGTGACCCAAAAAATCACTATGCTGCTTATGAACTTCGAAGGAATCAGCACTCGAATATTGCTTATTCCCGAGTTGAGCGAATTCGTCAATGCCACCAAGCTATCGGACGAAATGACCGTTGAAAAAATAGATTTGCGCAAGAAAGTCGACGGTGTCCTTCAACAATATGTTTTCTCGGACGCCAGCATTGCGGGAATTTATTTGATTCCCGTAGATGAAAAACTTCCCGGCCTCGGTACGGGTTCGATTTCTTTCGAACAAGCGAGCAGTACGGATTGGTATAAGAAAGCTGTAGAAGCCGACGGAAAAATCGTTTGGGTTTCGACCGTGCCGGAGAGCATTTCCGGCTCTGTCAGCTCCCCTACTTTCGGAATGGTTCGGCTTATTAAAGACAAGAATACGTTAAAGCCGAACTACGTGTTGCTCGTGGAACTGAAAGAATTGATTCTCCGTGCGGCGGGAGCCGGAGCGATGGGGGAAGGCGGGGCCACCTACGCAATCGACAAAGAAGGCATCATTATTTCTTCTCCGAACGCCGAAGAGCTCGGCACTAAATTTCCTTTATCGATTAAGTCCGGCAGCAGCGGACAAGGCTCGACGGTCGGCAACCTTAACGGTGAAAAGACGCTCGTCGCGTACAGCACGCTTCCTTCAAGCGGCTGGATGTTGGCGGGATCGGTTCCTTATGACAAGATCGTTGCAGGGACGACGGAAATATTTTCATTGTCGGTCATAATGGCTGTAGTCGGCGCCATTTTGGCGGTTGCGATCGGCTGGCTGGTCGTCATAATGATCGCCAGACCGCTGCAAAAGATGAGCGGTGTGATGCGGGAAGCCGAGAACGGCGATTTGTCGGTAACGTCGCCGTTTACGAACCGTAAGGACGAAATTGGCAGGCTGGCGGTCAGCTTCAATGAGATGATCGGCAAAATCCGAACACTGGTGGAGCAGACGAACCGGTCCGCGGAGAAGGTGCTTCAAACCGCTTCGGAGCTGTCGGATTCGTCGCGAAAAACGGCGCAATCCGCAAGAGAGATCGCCACCGCTACCGAACAAATTGCTGCAGGCGCCGGCAACTTGGCGGTTGAAGCGGAGAAGGGCGCGGATCTGACGATCCAAATGAGCGACCGGATGAAGGAGGCCGTAACGGCCAACGTCCAGATGGCAAGCGCCGCCGCCGAGGTTCGGGATTCGAGCGGCAAAGGCTCCTTACATATGCAGGCGTTAAGCGAGAAGACGAACGCAACGGAAGAGCTGACGCGTTCGATGGTCAAGAAGGTCGAAGATTTGAAGGAAAGCACCAGCTCGATCCGGAAAATTCTCGATGCGCTCAATAATATGGCAAGGCAGACGAACATTTTGGCGCTGAACGCTACAATCGAAGCCGCTCGCGCCGGAGCGGCGGGACGCGGGTTTATGGTCGTCGCGGACGAAATTCGTAAGCTTGCCGACCAAACGAAGCAGAACATCGATAATGTCGGCGAAATGACGGAACGGATCCGCAAAGAAATTGACGAGACCGTGCTGCTCGTTTCGGAGGCGTATCCGATGTTCCGGGAGCAGATTGCATCCGTTAAGGAAACGAACGAAATTTTCGACTCCGTGAACGAGCGGATGAATTTGTTCGTGCAGCAGCTGGACGCGGTAACCGATTCGATCTCACACCTGGACCAAACGCAGAAGTCGCTTACGGTTGCCATGACCAATGTGAGCGCGGTCGCCGAGGAGTCGTCGGCCACTTCCGAAGAGGTTGCCGGACTAAGCTCCGAGCAGCTTGGCGTGAGCGAGTCGCTTGTCGAGCTTGCGAACCGGCTGGAGGAGGTTTCCAAGGGTCTTACCGATTCGTTAACGAAGTTTCGCATGTAGTTTTAATACCCGCCGTTGCATAATGCACGGCGGTTCTTTGTTTAGGTCGTAAAAAAGCCCGGCAGAAGTTTTTCCGGCAATCGAATGGTTCATACTGGATGATGAGGTGAAATGATCTATGCTTCGTCAAATCCGGATGTTCATCATTCTGCTCGGAATGACGTTAGGAATCGGTTTATTGGGAGCAAGGCTGCTTTGGCTTCAAGTGAAGGATGCTTTGATTCCCGCCCGCGCTTCGGCAGGCGCCGTGGAGAGGGCTGTCGCACAGCGGGCCGGCGGCGTCGTGCTGGACAGCGGAAGGGGGCGCATCGTTGACCGGCACGGCGAGGCGATGGCCGGGATCCCGACACGCAGTCTGCTGTTGCTGCCCGCCCAAGCCGCCTTTCCGTCCGAAGGCGCCATTGCCGCACTAAGCCGCGTGCTGCAAATCCGCCCCGAGGAGCTTGAGCGCAGATGGAGAAGCTTGAAGGCCCCTGCTCTGTGGTCTACGAAGGATGGGGAGACTCCCGCCGAATTGACCGTAAATCAAGCGGAACAAATCCGGAGATTTGCGCTGCCGGGGGCGATTCCCGTCGATACGGTCCGCCGATATGCAAGCGGAGGCGTTGCCTCGCAATTGATCGGCTTTGTTGCGGAGTGGCCGGAGCGTGTAAACAGCCATTACCGGAATAAGCTGCAAAGGGGCACCGTAACGCTTTCCACTCCGATCGGAGCTTCCGGGTTGGAGCTCGGCTTCGATCGCTTTCTTCAGAGCGTCCGGCCGGAGGCTGTCGTGGTATACACCGATCCGAAAGGAAATGCGTTATCCGGCCTCGGCATCCGGAAGCTCGCGCCGAATAACCCGCATTACCCGCTGAAGCTGGTCACCACCATCGACCTGTCCGTGCAGCGCCGGCTGGAGGAGCTGGCTGACCGTAGCGGCTTAAACCGCGGATCGATCGTCGTGCTGGATGCCCGTACCGCGGATGTCGTCGCCATGGTCAGCCGTCCGCAATTCGACAGATCTAACGCGAGCGGACAAGAGAGCAGCTGGCGGAATCGGGCGCTGATCGCCATGACCCCGGGATCCGTTTACAAAAGCGTAATTGCGGCGGCTGCGTTGGAGGAAGGGGTCGTAAAAGCGGGAGAATTTTTCGATTGCAACGGCAGCTTCGGCAAATACGGGCTGACTTGCTGGAAGAAAGGCGGGCACGGTCATATTACGTTCGAGGAGGGCTTTGCGCAGTCGTGCAATATTGTGTTCGCCACCGTTGCGGGTCGGCTGTCCGCCGAAGCTTTGAACGAGCATGCGCAAGCGTTCGGAGTAACCGGAACCGTCGGCTGGAGCGGCATTTCTGCCGTCGACGGCGGACCGATCAAGCAGTTTCCCGAGGAGGAAGCGGGACAAGCGTTCGTTAAGGGGAAGCCGGTGAACGACGGAGGAGTAATGGCGCAAACCGGAATCGGGCAGCGGGACGTGCTTCTGTCGCCGCTGGCGGCCGCGAATTGGGTTGTAACACTGTTGAATAACGGCGTCGTATCGACGCCGAGGGCGGTTTCGTCCCTTCGCTTCGCAGGGGGGCAGACGATGGAGGGCTACGGCTTGCAGCACGCCGCGGTTCGGCCCGTCATGTCGGCAAGGACGGCGGAGCTGCTTCGGCGCATGATGAGGCGGGTCGTCGAGGAAGGAACGGGCACCGGCTTACAAGGAGCCGCGTGGCAGCTCGCCGGCAAAAGCGGTACGGCCCAAGTAACCGTACAAGGAAAGCCGTTTGTACACCAATGGTTCGTCGGGTATGGGCCTGTCAAACAGCCGCGCTACGCCGTGGCCGTCGTTGCCGAGCAGCGCCCGTCGGGGTCGTCTCACGCAGCAATCCCGCTGTTTAAGGAGGTAATGGATATACTGGCGGAAGCGGAGCCGGCTATGAACTAGAGAAGCGAGACCGCTTATAAAGGTTGGTTTCCTTGAAACTCAGTCATTACTGCTTTCGTGGCAGGTTTGTCTGAGTTATAATAATTAGACGGAGGTTTGAAGATGCTATCGTAGTATGACGGCATCGGTCGGGAGAGAAGAAGGAAGTAGGGGGAGAGAAATGAGCAACCTGCTGCTTTGGTTGTTTTATTTTTTTACATTTTATGCGTTTTTGCCCGGACTGGTCAGCCGATTGTTCGGGTTTCGGGTGTTCAAGAGAGGAATATCGGACAAAGATATAAGTTTGACCTTCGATGACGGCCCGGATCCGGTTTATACGCCGAAGCTGCTTGATTTATTGAAAAAGCACGGCGTAAAAGCAACGTTCTTTATTGTCGGAAAGCATGCGGAGGAGCATCCCGACATTATTAAGCGAATGCATCAGGAAGGCCATCTGATCGGAATTCATAATTACAAGCACCGTTCCAATTGGCTTATGCGCCCGAAGTCGGTCGTCCAATCCGTGCAAAGAACCTCGCAGCTGATCGAGCGGTTTACGGGGGAGCCGTCCCAGTTTTATCGTCCGCCTTGGGGCATTATGAATATATTCGATTATTCCACGCGCCATCAGCTGCAAATTGTGCTTTGGTCCGTCATGCTGAACGATTGGAAGAAGTCGACCGGCGCCGCCCGGATTCGGGAAAAAATGCTCAAACATCTGAAAGGCGGCCAAATATATTTGCTGCACGACTGCGGAAATACGTTCGGCGCCGATCTTGACGCGCCGCAAAACACGATCGCCGCGCTAGGGGAGTTTATTCCGATCGCACTTGAGAAAGGGTACCGCTTCGCGCGAGTGGACGATTTAATGCAGGTGACCGCACGCATGACTAAAAAAAATCCGAGTCTTGCAAAAAGATTCGTAGTCGGCGGCTGGCTCGCATGGGAACGTATATTTCACGCGTTGTTCCGGCTTCAGCCTGCCAATCCGACGGATTCGCACAGCTTTCTGCATTTCAGACTTATTAAGTATTCCGGCGAGAAAATCCGGCTAAACGAAGGAATCGAGCTCGAAAAAGGCGACCGAGTCGTCGAACTCCATATGGACAATGCATTACTTTACGAATTGGGGAAAAAATCCCGATCCCCCGTTCAACTGGCTATCCAATTGATCAGACAAATGGAACAGACGATGCCTCAACTGGCGTCCATCATTCTGAAGCGTCCGGACGCCTCCTCAATTAAAGCGATTATGGGGGTTACGATGGTCAACCGCGGTGTCGAGCAATTCGGTTTTACCGTGACGGAATTGCCGAAGGGCTTGTTTGCCGCGCTAACCAAATTGTATTTGAGGCTGCTGCTTTCCGTCATTCATCCGCAGGGCGCCGACCGACTGGCAGAGCGCAAGGAAATGCTGATCCCCAAACGGATCGCCATTTCGATGCATGAAGTGGACCGCCGGTACGGGGGCGGGGACCCCTTGGGAGATGAAACGGAGCCGGGAAGCCCGGAGCCTGAACCGGCCTGATTCATTAATTCGCAAACTAGTCTCATTAGCCTAATTTTTTATTCATCCGAACGGCTTACGTGCGTGCATAATTCCCCGCAGGTAAGCCGTTTTTCATGTTAAGCTCGGTTATTGTCGATTGATTTGCGAGGAGGAATTTCCAGCCAAAACTAGAATGTTTTTTTGGATGGGCATTGCTGAACCTAAGTGAAAGGCGTGAACCGCGTGTTTAAGGAATTGTTTATGAATGCGGCGATTTTGATTTGCGGCTTATACATAGGAAGCCATCTTTTCCGCCAGCCGATCATGCCTCAATCCTCACCATGGTCACGGATGTATTACGGCAGCTTTCTCGGCCTGGTAGGCACGGCCTTAATTTACTTTCACTCCGATACCGGTGCGCTGATCTTCGATTTTTCCGTCGTTTGCGTGCTCCTTGCATCATTTTACGGCGGTTGGATCTCCTCCTTGACCTCTGCCGTCGTTATAGGCTCTTCCATGATGACCCTTTTGCCGTCGGCGGCGACAGGCACTGCAGAGCCCATAGCGTTACTGCTGACGGCAGTGTGCTCTTCATTGCTTTCCCGGCTGAAAATCCGTCTTTTTGCTCGATGGATGCTATCCGTGCTGGCGGCGATTGTGCTTCAAGCGTCAGCGCTTCTGCTTCGGATCGACCAGTTCGGGAACATCTTCCCTTCTTATTTGTTCTACTGTCTTTCTCTGTTCCTGGCGGCGCTCGCGGCCGATAAATATATTCGCAATGACGTAAACCGCAGGACGCTTGTTACGGAAAATACATACTTAACCCAGCATGATTTGTTGACGGGACTGCTCAATTTCCAGACGTTCCATTCCGGACTGCAGGTTCTTCTCGCCGAAAACCGCAGAGTGCTGTTTATGCTGATCGACTGCGACGACGTCAAATCGTTAAACACGGAGCAAGGCTTTCATACGGTGGACGGTACCCTTAAGAAGGTCGCGCATTTGCTGAAGGTATGCTACCCCGAAGCGCTTCTCATGGGCCGCAACGGTTCGGACGAGTTCGGGATCGTAGTTCCTTATGAGGACGGCAAGCTGGAAAAATATTTGCACGATCTGGAGCATCAAATTCCGAAGCAGGCGGACATTCAGCTTTCTTACGGTTATGCGGTTTATCCCGACGACGAGAGCGACCGAATCGCCTTCGCCGCGCTTGTCCAGAAGAGGTTGTTCGAATCCAAGCGAAAACTGTGGCTTCAGCGCGAGGCCCATTGGCTTCACAGCGAACGATTGAAGGCCGTCGGCGAGCTGGCGGCAGGCATGGCTCATGAAATCCGTAACCCGCTTACAACGGTCAAGGGCTTTCTGCAAATATCGAGGCAAAACAACTACAATATCGGCAGCTATTACGACATTATCATGCACGAAATCAAACGGATGAGCGAGCTGACCGCGGAGTTTTTGCAATTTTCCAAGCCCGTAGACCACTCGCCCAAAAAAATATTGCTGCAGGATTGCGTGCAGGCGGCGATCCAGCTGACGGAATCCGAGGTGACGAGGCACGGGCATCAGCTCGTAATTGCAGCCGATGAGGAGCCGATCCACGCTTTCCTGGATAAGGACAAGATCATTCAAGTGATGTTGAACGTCATCCGTAACGGGATCGAAGCGATGGAGGAAAGCGGCACCCTGACGATTACGGTAACGAAGCGCGGCGAATACGGCCTCATCGAAGTTACGGATACGGGCAAAGGGATATCGGAGAACCATCTGGAGCTGCTGTTTCAGCCGTTCTTCTCCACCAAGACGAAAGGAACCGGACTCGGATTATCGATATGCCAACGCATCGTCGGCGAACACGGGGGTTATATTACCGTCCGAAGCAAGGTGGATGTCGGCACATCCTTCATGATCCGTCTGCCTCTGGCCACCGGAGACGAACTGATTGCCTAGCCGAACCGCCCTTCAGCAAGCGTCGGGAAGCTCGTCAAGGCGAAACGTTGCCCGCCGCATCCGGTTCCGGCTATTGCCGGCCGCGAGGATGTCATGCTTCGCCGGGGAAGCCGGCGCCGGCGCGCTTGCAGAAAAACAACCGATTTCCGCTAAAAGCATCAAAGCTCCGACGGAGCGGCAAAAGTCGACATTCATCCTGATCCCTCCTTCCAAAACAAAAGCACACCCCGACATATTGCCGAGGTGTGCTTCACCGTTACTGTTATTGTATTCAAGGAAGAGGGCGAGAGCAAGTGTATTTTTGGCAGGGGCCTGCAGAAGGCCGCCTTGCTCGGCCATGTCAAAAACGGGTATCATAAATTTTCATGAAATCATGAAACCGGGAGAACGGGAACATTGATACATACATGGGCAGTGACGCATGAAGGCGATATTCGCGAGGGGGTTCCGATATCAAGCCTTTCCGAACCGGAATTTCTATGGTATTGGGTCGATTTCGACCGGCCTACCGATGAAGAAGTAAAGCTGCTGAGCACGCGATTTCATTTGCATCCTCTGGCGGTGGAGGACTGTCTGCATCTGCTGCAGCGTCCAAAGCTGGATCATTACGGGGAAGTGCACTTTTTCGTGCTGCATGTATTGAAAGCGGACACTTTGGCGTTCGACGAGCTGGATATGTTTCTAAGCAAACAGTTTTTAGTGACTTTCCATCTCAATGAGGTGCCGGAGCTGAAAGCCGCCGTTTCCAAATGGCTCGAAGCGCCCGGCGCTGCGTTGCAAGGGTCGGTTTACGCGGCGCACACGGTGATCGATCAGGTCGTCGACAATTATTTTCCGGTCGTATTTAAGATCGAAGACGAGCTGTTCGATTTGGAAAACAACAAGGAAACCCACACGGACAACAAAATGATGGACCTGGTGTTTGAAATTCGGGGACGGTTGATTAAGCTGCGGAGAACCGTTTTTCCGATGAGAGATTTATTGTACCGGGTCGTCAACTCCGAGCGCATCCACGGAGTGGAGCCGTTTCGCGCCTACTTTACGGATATTTACGATCATCTGCTCAAGCTTTCCGACATTATTGAGTCCAATAAGGATTTAACCGCGGATATGAGGGACAGCTATCTCTCATACAACTCGTACCGGATGAATACGATTATGAAAACATTGACGGTGATTACCACCATTTTCATGCCGCTCACCTTTCTTGCGGGGATCTACGGAATGAACTTTAAAGTGATGCCGGAGCTGAACTTACGCTATGGGTATTTCGCAGTGCTTGCCGTCATGGCGGCCGTCGGCTTGGGGATGTTCGCATGGTTTAAGCGGAAGGGTTGGTTCGAATAATCGGGAGGAGACAAACTAACAGCCAAATAGTTCATGTTTTCTTCGTTCAGTGTATGGATTTTGTAAGCGATATTATATTAAGATAAATATCGAAATGACAAAAGGAGCTGAATCGGTGTGAGCAGAGCGAAAGTCGGATTGCAAATGTATACGCTGCGCGACGATACCGCGAAAGATTTCGTCGGGACGCTGCGGAAGGTAGCCGAATTGGGATACGAAGGTGTGGAGTTTGCCGGCTATGGCGGACTGTCTGCGGCGCAGCTCCGCGCCGAATTGGACAGCCTCGGACTGGTTTCATTGGGGGCGCATATTTCCATCGACCGAATGCTGTCTGCAGCGGATGAGGAAATCGAGTATAATATAACGTTAGGAAGCAAGTATGTAGCTGTTCCTTGGTTGGATGAAAGCCGCTATAAGGACGAAGCGAGCCTGCGCGAGGTTTGCGCCCAGCTGGAGCAAATCGGCAGGAAATGCAAAGAACGCGGCTTGATCCTCTGCTACCATAACCATTCCTTCGAGCTTGAGGTCAAGTTCGGCGGCCGAATGATGCTTGATTACATTTACGACACGGTGCCTGCGGATTTGCTCCAAGTGGAGCTTGACGCATGCTGGGTACATAATGCAGGCGTAGACCCGGTTGCTTATATTCAACAATATAGCGGCCGTATACCGCTTGTGCATTTCAAGGATTACAAGCGCGAGGGCGATCACCCGGAAACCGTCGAGCTCGGCACCGGTACGGTCGATCTGCCGGGAATCGCAAAAGCGGCTGCGGCTGCAGGCACCGAATGGCTGATCGTCGAGCAGGACGTCTGCAAGCAGAATCCGCCTTTGGTAAGCGTGGCGAATTCGATCGAATGGATGAAGCAACAAGGATTACGCTAACATACATTTCACTTTTAATTCATGGGAGGAATTCGAGAGATGAGCAAGGAAACTGTTAGAATTGGTATTATCGGCTGTGGCGGCATCGCCAACGGCAAGCATATGCCGAGTTTATCGAGAGTGAAAGCGGCGCAGATGGTCGCGTTTGCCGATATTGAAATCGAACGCGCCGAGAAAGCTGCGGCTCAATACGGCGTGGAAGGCTCCAAGGTATATTCGGACTACCGCAAGCTGCTCGAAGATCCGACGATCGACGTCGTTCACGTTTGTACGCCGAACGATTCGCACTCGGAGATTGCTGTAGCCGCTTTGGAAGCCGGAAAGCATGTCATGTGCGAAAAGCCGATGGCGAAGACGGCCGAAGGCGCCCGCAAGATGGTTGAAGCGGCGAAGCGCACAGGCAAGAAGCTTACGATCGGCTACCAAAACCGTTTCCGCAACGACAGCCAATATTTGAAGCAAGTTTGCGACAGAGGCGAGCTTGGTGAAATTTATTACGCGAAGGCGCATGCGATTCGCCGCCGCGCCGTACCGACATGGGGCGTATTCCTCGACAAAGAGAAGCAAGGCGGAGGTCCGCTCATCGATATCGGTACTCACGCGCTCGACTTGACGCTTTGGATGATGAACAACTATGAGCCGAAGAGCGTCGTAGGCAACGTATACTACAAGCTCGGCAAAAAGAAGGACGCGGCGAACGCTTGGGGTCCGTGGGATCCGGAGAAGTTCGACGTGGAGGATTCCGCGTTCGGCTTCATTACGATGAAGAACGGTGCGACGATCGTGCTGGAATCCAGCTGGGCGCTCAATACGCTCGCGGTCGGCGAAGCGAAATGTACGCTTAGCGGCACCGAAGGCGGCGCGGACATGGAGAACGGGCTCCGCTTGAACGGGGAGCGTTACAGCCGTTTGTACGTGAACGAGGTAGACTTGAAAGCGGGCGGAGTAGCCTTCTATGAAGGCCGCGCAGAGACGGACTCCGACCTCGAAGCAAGAACGTGGATCGACTGCATCCTGAACGACAAAGAGCCGGTCGTTAAGCCGGAGCAAGCGCTTGTCGTTACGGAAATTCTTGAGGCGATTTACGAGTCCGCAAAAACCGGCAAACCGGTACTTTTCGATTAATCGAAACGAAATGCAAAAGCTCGGCAGGACGGATGAAAAATCCGTTCTCCGAGCTTTTTTACTGTCAGGACCGCAAGGAATCGCTTTTGGCTTCGCGCCGGCTGTTGCGAAATTCTCTCGGGGAACAACCGAACTTATCTTTAAAGCACCTGTGAAAATAAGAATAGCTGCCGAAGCCGGTCGTTTCGGCAACCTGCTCCAACGTTAGCGGCGTATACAGCATACGTTCGGCTGCAACCTCAAGACGCACGTCCATAGCATGCTGCATGATGCTTTTGCCGAATATTTCTTTGTACAGGTGGACCGTTCTCGAGACGCTTAACCCGGCATGCCGGGCCACATCCGAGACGGAGAAGCTCGAGAGCGCGTGCTCTTCTATAAACGTTCGCATGCGAAGCGCCAAGAAGGAGCGTCCTTCCGAGGGGGAAGCGCCGTAAAGCGACAAAAACCGTTCGATGTTCAGACAAAGCGCCTTCATCAAATGCTCCGTAATGGAAGCGCCGATTACATCGTTATTGCGTCTTTCCGCCACAATGCTTCTAAATTGGGGAAGCCAGTGGGAATGGAGCGGCACCTTCAACCGCTGCGGCGGTTTGTTTCGGCTCCACCACCGATCGAGCCAAGAGCCGCGGCAAAACAGGAAGTAGTCTCCGCTTGACGTCTTGGACTGGTCGGCCGATTCTCCGGCGGCAGGCTCGATGAGCAGCTCGTACGTATCCGTTGGTTTAAACAGCATGAGGTCGCCCGTTTCGATCAAGGTCATCTTCCCGTCGATGAGCGCAAAGCAGCTTCCTTCGCTCTGCAGACGAAACAAGTATTGCTGCAAACCGTCTCTTGCGGAAGAATGGAACGGTCTTGTATGATAGGAATAACCGGCGGATAAAACCTCAATATCTTGTGTTTCCATGGCGCGTTTCCTCCTACTAGTCATACATATTGTAGCAGATATAATAGAGTAACAGCGAAGATTTTTAGCAGCTTATGTTTGGCTATGATTTTCGTGCAAAGCGGGAGCAGCCTGTAAGGGTTGCTCTCTTATTTTTTGGCATATTTTGTGAAGTTATATAAAGCATTTGTATATCAAAGCGTTAATTCGATATAGAAAAATTTAGAAATAAAAAAATTTTTACATTTTAGTTAAAAAGTACTAGACAAAATAATAAGCGTGATGATATGATATGAACATCCTAGGACAACAACTAAGCGGTGAAACTACATGGTATTTGACGGAATCGTGATAGGGCTGATCGTCGGTTTTATAAGAGGAGGCTTTTTGCAGGGGTTAAGAGGATTATCCCAGCTAAAGCTTAAAGCCGGTTGGGTGTTCCCGGTTCTTCTCTTGGCACAGTTTTTGGTTTATTTCCTGCAAGGCCGGATGGAATGGCTTACGGATTACAGCGGATACTTCTATATGGCGGTCTATGTGATCGGACTCTTGTTTTTGTACCTGAACTGGAGTCAGAGCGGGTTTAAGCTGATATTCGCAGGAGTGTTCCTGAACTTCTTGGTCATGGCCTTGAACGGCGGAGTAATGCCGGTTTCTTTAGAAGCAGCGAAGGTGCTCGGACCTTACTTCACGGATCTGCTGCAGAACAATGAGGTCGTTTATAAGCACGCGATGCTTATGGAAGATACGAGGCTGCCGTTCCTGGGAGATATCATTCCGTTGACCCCGCCTTATCCGAGAACGCAAGTGATCAGCATCGGAGACATCGTCATGAACGTGGGAATCTTCATGTACTTACAGAGCATCATGGTTTCCGCATCTCGCAAAGGTTCGAAAGACGCTCTACAAGAGAGTGTTTAAATTTCAAAATACACGGAGGAATCGAGTATGAAAAAACGTCTGGAAGGTATCCAATTCGGCAAATTGTTGATCAATGCAGTAATTGTTGCATCCGTTATTATCGCTCTTACTTCCGGTTATCAAATCGATTGGTAAAATACCAACATACATAAGGGAGGATATTAATATGAAAAAAAGACTCGAAGGCATTCAATTTGGGAAACTTGCAATCAACGCAATCATTATTGCTTCCGTAATTATCGCTCTTACATCCGGTTACCAAATCGATTGGTAATGAAAATAGAAATAAACACTGGGCCGCGTACCCGGTGTTTTTTTTATGTATAATTTTCAACATTTCTTTAGTATAATTAACCCTATTAGAGACTCCTAGGGGGAAGCACCTGTGACATGGAAACAGGTATGGTCTAGGCTTGTTTTACCGAGAAACATCTACTTTCTATTTCTAACGGCAGCGGGAATATTCTCATTTGTCGTTTATAGCAAATTCCCTATAGGAGCGGGAGAACTTGGGGAATGGGTACTTTTATATGCTCTTGTCGCATCGATCGTGACTTTAAATTATCTTTCATTTCGGCTCCCGCCCAGCGGCGCGCGCCAGTCGATGGATTCTGCGGTAATTCTTGCCGCTTTGTTCGTGTACGGCATAAATTTTGCAATGTACGCTCTTTTCTTAAGTTATGTCGTCTACTACTTTTTAAACCTGAAAAAGAAGGAACACTGGAAGCACATCAGCAATTTCTCAATGTATTCCGTTATGATTTTTTGTGCTTGGAATACTTTCATTTTTTTGAAAGGGAACGTAGGCGAGCTTGAACCGTTAAAACTGTATACTTATGTTGTCTGCCTTATTGTTTATTTTCTGGTTAATATATTTCTGATCAGTCTATTCGTGAACCTGGTAACGAAGCAGAAGCTTTACACCATCTTCAACGGAATGATCAAGGAGTCTCTGTCCGCCTATTTCAGCACGCTAATGCTGTCGCTCGTATTGACGATGCTTATGGAAAATTACGATTTCTTCGGTTTATTCCTGTTCATGTGCATCGCCGTGCTGATTTCCAAGTCATTCCAACTGCTGTTTAAGCTGTACAGCAGCGTAGCCGAACGGGCGATCAAGGATCAGCGGACCGGGTTGTATAATCACGGTTATTTCGAAGAAGCATTGGAGACGCAATTAAAGCAAAGCAAAGAGGACGGCGCCGTGTTTTCCGTCGTAGTGCTGGATCTTGACGACTTTAAGAAGTATAACGATACGTACGGTCACCTTAAAGGAGATCAGCTGCTGGAATTTTTCGGCGGCTTATTGAAGGAGCATTGCGAACAAAAAAATATCGTGATAGCCCGCTATGGCGGGGAAGAATTCACATTAATATTACCGGGTATGGCCGATATGGAAGCGACCGTGTTCGTCAACCGGCTGCGGAAGACCGTCAACGATACTTATTTTGAAGGCGTGGAATTGTTCCCGCACGGCTGCTTATCGTTCTCAGCAGGGGTTGCGCAGTATACGAGGGATATTTACGACAAAAACCAACTGGTCGACCGTGCCGATCAAGCATTGTATTATGCAAAGGCTCAAGGTAAAAACTGCGTTCACTCCTACAGCGACGATTCGCTTCTGCAGCGTGCGATCGATATTGAGCAGGATTTGCGAGAAATCGAACAGCAGCTCAGCATCTTCCTATCGAAAGATATTTACACGTTCCAGCACAGCAAACGGGTATATCGTTACGCTATCGAAATGTGCGACGTGCTTCCGCTGAACGATGCCGAGAAGAAAACTCTCGTGCTGGGAGCGCTGTTTCACGACATCGGCAAATTGGAAATACCGCGCGATATTTTGAACAAAAAGGGAAAGCTGACGCCGGACGAATGGGAAATGGTCAAAAAGCACGTGCTGTGGGGCAAAGAAATCGCATCGACAAACGAGAAGTTCAAGGAGCTGCTCCCTCTGATCGAGCTGCATCATGAGCGTTATGACGGCAAAGGATACCCAAGAGGGCTAAAGGGCGAGGAAATTCCTAAGCTGGCGCGCATATTGTGCATTATCGATTCGTTCGACGCAATGACGACCGAACGTCCGTATCAAAAAACGAAAACGTTCGAAGAAGCGATCGTCGAGCTGAGGCTGCATGCAGGCAAGCAGTTCGATCCGGTGTATGTCGAGCCTTTTATTTCCATCATCAAAAACAAAAGCGGCTTACACGATGACGGCGAGCCGCTGAACAGCAATGCTGCGGGATAAACTGCAGCGATCAGACGCAAATAATGCCGAGATGGCCGGAGCGAAATGGTTCCGGTAGTCCGGCATTTTTTCATCTCTTCCATCAGGATGGATTGCCGCCGGAAGACGCATACTACCTTTTAGCTTCTATTTCATGGCGAATAAGGGTGGATAGTCATGTCTGATTATTTAGAGGTTGCGATACGCACGCTGGTAGCCGTCATTTTCTTGTTTTTGCTAACAAAGATGCTCGGGAAAAGGCAAGTCAGACAGTTGTCCGTGTTTGAGTATATTACCGGAATTACGGTCGGCAGCTTGGCTGCTTACATATCGACCGATTTGAAAGCTCATTGGTTGATCGGGATCATAGCGTTGGGGGTTTGG
Source organism: Paenibacillus thermotolerans (assembly GCF_028745515.1). Classification (GTDB taxonomy): domain Bacteria; phylum Bacillota; class Bacilli; order Paenibacillales; family YIM-B00363; genus Paenibacillus_AE; species Paenibacillus_AE thermotolerans. The sequence continues at coordinate 110,632 of NZ_JAQZSG010000006.1, forward strand.
GTAGGCTTCTCCATTCTGATGGAGTTTGTTCAACTGAAGAGCAAAAGAATCAGAAATTGGGCGGACGGCAGAGAGACGGTGTTGATCAAGGAAGGAAAAATTCTTGAGAACAACTTGAAAAAAGAGCGTTTGACGACGGATGAGCTTCTGCAGCAGTTAAGAAATAAAAATGTGTTTCGAACGGCCGATGTAGAATTTGCGTTAATGGAAACAAACGGCGATATTAACGTGCTGCTGAAGAAGGAAAACCGTCCGCTTACGATGAAGGATCTCGGGCTAAAGCCTCCGAAGGAGAAAGAGCCGAAAACGCTTGTGATGGACCGAAAGGTCATGCAAGAACCGTTGCAGCAGAGCGGTTACAACCGGCAGTGGCTCGAATCGGAGCTGGAGAAGCTCGGCATTACGTTGGATGATGTGTTCCTAGGGCAGGTTGACGATCAAGGCCATCTGTACATCGATTTGTTCGACGATTCCGTTAAGCTTCCGGAAAAGCAGCAAAAAGCCGTCATGCTGGCGCAGCTGGTGAAGTGCAAAGGGGATGTCGAGCAGCTGCGCCAAACGACTGCGACACAAGACCCGCAAACGTTGGCGGAATATGAGCAATGCATCTCGCAGATCAAACAGGCTATAGAAAAGGTAAGGAAGCTTCCGATTCAATAAATCGGAAGCTTCCTTTGCGACCGGCTATATTGACCGTAACCCGTGCTCATACGCTTTGGTCCGCTTTCGGGGTGGCAGCGGCGTTCAAGCGGGAGCGAACCGCTTCGGACGGATTGCTTTCCGGCTGCCGAAAGTCCTTGTAGGACCAAAACAGCATAAAGCCGGTAAACAAGGCGCCGCCTAGAAAATTCCCGATCAGCACCGGAATCTGATTCCAAATCCACCAATCCGCAAACGTTACCTGGGCGCCTGCCATCATAGCGGCCGGGATGACGAACATGTTTACGACGGCATGCTCGAATCCTTGCCCGAAGAAGATGAGGATCGGCAGCCACATGGCGCAGATTTTGCCTAGGGTGGAGCCGGAGGTCAGCGCCATGACGGCGCCGAGCGTCACCATCCAGTTGCAGAGGACGGCTTTGATGAACACCAGCAGCATGCCGCTTGCGCCCATCTCTTTATAGGCGATCGTCTTGGCCTCGGCCGTCCGGATCAGAGTCTGTGCCGGCAGCTGGTTTACGTCGGTTCCCAGCTTCGTAACGATCAGGACGTACAGCAATCCGTATGCGGCGCAGCCGATCAGATGTCCGGCAATCACCCAACCGTAATTGGCCGACATCTGTTTGACGGACGCTTTTTTTTGCTGCACGGCGAGAGGAATCATAGCGAAGCTGCCGGTGACGAGCTCCAGCCCGAGCAGAACGATGATGACGAATCCGACGGGGAAAATTAGAGCTCCTGCTATCGGAATGCCTGTTTGGGCCGATGCCGTGAACGCCAACGTCGTGGCGCAGGCGAGGATCGCTCCGGCCAGAATGCCTCGAAGAAGCATGCTTTTTGCGTCGAGATGAGCCTTTGCCGTACCTGTCTCCACCATGGCAGCGACGACTTGCGCCGGTTTAATGTAATCCATCCCGAAACCGCCCCTTTCATTTTACAAGGTGATATAAATTGAACCGGTGCTTCGATCGATATCAACCGCGAACGTTCGGACGCTGCCTTCGTCCGGCTCTTCCGCCTCTCCGCTGCGCAGATCGATTTTCCAATCGTGGAGCGGGCAATGCACCTTCCCGCCGCATACCATTCCTTCGGACAACACGCCGCCTTTATGCGGGCACCGGTTTTCGACGGCAAGCACTTCTTCGTTCGACAACCGGAAGAGGGCGATATTCATTCCTTCGATCCGAACCGTGCGCGAGCCTAGCGGATCGATATCGTTCAACGCTCCGACTTGATGTTTCGTCATTCCCAACCACCTTCCTTAGGCTATACGGTTTGCACCTCGGACAACGGCACGAAGTTTTTGCGCAGCTCTTCCTGCGCGATGATTTGCTTCCACGGGTCCTTCGTCAAGCTCAGCGTATGGCGAATTCGTTCGAACAGCGCGTGACGGTCTTCAGGATTTTCAAGCGCCCGCTTCACCGATTCCAGACCGACCCGTTCGATCCACACCGACGTACGTTCGTTCCACTTGGCATTTTCCCTATAATATTGTAAAAAGGCGCCCGCCCACTCTACGACTTCATCCTCCGTTTTTACGACGCACAGCAAATCGGTCGCCCGGACGTGGACGCCGCCATTGCCGCCGACATGCAGCTCCCATCCGCCGTCAATGGCGACGACGCCGAAATCTTTGATGGTTGCTTCCGCGCAGTTTCTCGGACAGCCCGACACGGCAAGCTTCACTTTCGCAGGCGTGTTCAGCCGCTCGAACTGCTTCTCCAGCCGGACGCCCATCGCGATCGAGTCCTGCGTGCCGAAGCGGCAGAAGGTCGATCCGACGCACGTTTTCACGGTTCGCAGCGCCTTGCCGTAAGCGTACCCGGACGGCATATCGAGCTCTTCCCAAATTTTCGGGAGATCCTCTTTCTTTACGCCTAGCAAATCGAGCCGCTGACCGCCCGTCACCTTGACCATCGGCACATCGTATTTCTCTGCGACCTCGGCGATTTTTTTCAGTTCGGAGGGCGAGGTTACGCCGCCGTAGATGCGAGGTACGACGGAGAACGTGCCGTCCTTCTGAATATTTGCGTGGTATCTTTCGTTTGCGAACCGCGATTCTTTTTCATCCTCATATTCGTCCGGCCACAGCATCCCGAGATAATAATTCAGCGCGGGCCGGCATTTCGAGCAGCCTTCCGGACGCAGCCATCCGAGCACGTTCATCGTTTCCAGAACGCTCTTGAGCTTCATCCGCTTCATTTCCGCGACAATCTCGTCCCGATCGAGCGAAGTGCAGCCGCATATGCCTTCTTTGACGGCTGCGGAAGCGGCTTCGCCGCCGTACAGCTTGAGCAGCCCTTCGACGTCCGGCTTGCAGCCGCCGCAGGAGCCCGACGCTTTCGTGCACGCTCTCACTTCTCCGACGCTCGAGCATCCTTTATCGAGAATGGCGCTTATGATCGTGTCTTTCGACACGCCGTTGCAGCCGCAAACGATCGCATCGCCGGCCAACTGCTCGAGCCGGTTGACGGATTTCCCTCCGGCGGCACCTACAGGCATTCCCAGAAGCAGCTCCTTCTCGCGTCCCGCAACCGGTTCGCCGCTCTTGATCAGCGAAAACAGCTCGGCGCTGTCGCCGGTATCGCCGAACAAGACCGCCCCGATCAATCGGTCGTCCTTGAGCACGATTTTCTTGTATACCCCGTTAATTTCGTCTTGATATTTCAACGCCCGCGACCCTGCCGGTTCGTCGTATCTGCCCGCCGAGAACACGTCCACGCCGGATACTTTAAGCTTCGTGGACGTGACCGAGCCTGCGTATCCTTTGGTTTCGACGCCGGCCAATCGTTTGGCCAGCACCGCTCCTTGATCGTAGAGCGGTGCGACCAAGCCGTAGGATATACCGCGGTGCTCCGCGCATTCGCCGACTGCGTATATGTCCGGAACGTTCGTCTCCATCCAGTCGTTCACGACGATGCCGCGTTCTACGGCAATGCCTGCGGATGCCGCAAGCTCCACGTTCGGACGAATCCCGACGGCCATGACGATCAGATCGGCTTCGATTCGGCTGCCGTCCGTAAACCGAAGCGCTTTAACCCGTTTCCGCCCTTGAATCGATTCCGAATGTTTTTGGAGCAAAAACTTCATTCCTTGTTTCTCCAGTTCGGTTTGAAGCATCTTGGAGGCCGTCTCGTCCAGCTGTCTTTCCATCAAATAGCGGTGAATGTGCACCACGGAAACGTCCATCCCCAGATGAAGCAGCCCTCTGGCCGCCTCCAGGCCGAGCAGTCCGCCTCCGATGACGACGGCTTTCTTATAGGTTTCGGCCGCTTCCATCATCGCCCGGCAATCCTTCATATCCCGGAAGGCCATGACTCCTTCTTTATCCGCGCCCGGGAGCGGAAGCATAAAAGGGTTCGAGCCGGTCGCCAAAATCAGCTTATCGTAGGGTACGGTTATCCCTTGGTCCGTGGTCAGCCTTTTGCGGTCCTTGTCGATCTGGATGACACGGCGGCCTGCATGCAATCGAATTCCGTTCTCTGTATACCAGTCCCAATCGTTGATGACGATTTCCTGCATGCGGGCTCCGCCTGCGAGTACGGAGGACAGCATGATCCGGTTATAGTTGGGGTGGGGCTCTGCGCCGATAATCGTAATTTCGTATGCATCGGGCGCCAGCTTGAGGACATGCTCGATCACCCGAACGCCCGCCATTCCGTTTCCGACAAGTACCAGCTTCTTTTTCTCCACGGTCATTGTTGCAGCTCCTTCCGAAACGAATGATAAAAACAGAAAAGCCCGCACCATTCCATGGGAATATATATTCCATGGCATGATAGCAGGCTCCGTTGCCTTTGCAGAGAATACCCCGTTGTATTCTCGATATGATGATCCGAATATATAATAGATCTGAACCATGCGTCAATCCAATATGTTAATATTTATGACACAGATTTATCGAAAAAGAAGAAATGGACAGTTTTATTTCCGATATGGTATAAGTTAATGTGATGTTTATTGACATTTAATCCGATATGTAGTCAGTTACGTTTCCGAAAAAGGGGGAAATGAAGTGCATTCTCTGTTGGTGATCAAAAGCGCGATGCATGCCCCGGAGAGAACGTCCTCAACATTACAACTGCCGGAACGATTGCTGAAGTCCAACGGGTATATCGTCACTCATACACATCTGAAAGCTCAAGCGGAGAAGCTGATCATCGGCGCGGACGCCGTCGTATTTCACCTGCCCGTCTCGGCCATTAAGCTTTGGGCCGTTTATCTTGCAAAATATAAGCCTACGCCTATACTATGGTGGTGCGACGAATCCGCAGCAGCGCAGTCCCTTGAAGATTGCGAGGACGATATCGTGATAGACGGGCTTCTTACGCCTTCCATGAACGGGCATGAAATCCATTGGGCGCTGCATTTTTGCGCCAAGCACTTTTACGACCGCCTGGAATGGCAGAACGAGCGGGAGCAGCTGCTGAGCCGGCTCGAGGACCGGAAGTGGATCGACACGGCCAAGGGCATCCTGAGTGAAACGAAAGGAATTACGGAACCGGAAGCCTATGATCTTCTTCGCAAGCAAGCCATGAATGAACGCAAACGGCTCGTCGATGTTGCCACATCGCTCGTAAAGGCGTATGAATTGATGCATAAGAGCAACGGGAAAGGGGATAAAACGAAATGATCCATCTCTTAAAAGAGGTCGGTAGAGGGAAGCGCGGCGCCCGCGATTTGACTTATGAGGAATCGTTGGAGGCGGCGGAGGCGATTATGAGCTTGACCGCGACACCCGCGCAAATCGGCGCATTTTTTATTGCGGAACGAATCAAAATGGAGAGCGTGGAGGAGCTGGAGGCTTTCGTCGCCGTTTGCCGGAGCGAGGCGCACCGCGAGACGGTGCAGGAAGGAATCGACTGCGCCGGCCCGTACGACGGAAGGAAGAAGTCGTTTTACGCCACCTTTGCCGCGGCATTCGTGTTGGCGGCCGCGGGGCTCCCCGTTACGCTGCATGGAACCTCATCGCTGCCGCCGAAATGGGGGACGACGCTGCACGATTTACTGCGGCTTATAGGGATCGACCCCGACAGCGCGGAGCGCGATATATGGATTCGGGCGGCCAAAGAAACCGGAGTTTTGTATGCGGCTGCCGAGCAATGGTGCCCCCCTCTTAAGCAGCTGCGCCCGATTCGGGAGGAGCTGGGCATGCGAACGGTGTTGAATACGGCGGAAAAGCTGATCGACTTCGGACGGTCGCCCTATGTAGTTTTCGGCGTGTATCACAATACGGTCATCGACCGGCTGACGCGATTGCTGACCAAGCTGAATTATAAAAAAGCAATGATCGTTCAGGGGGCGGAAGGCTCCGAGGATTTGTTCATCGATCGCCCGACGCGGACGTACATTGTGGAGAACGGCGCGAATTCGCTGCACGTCATCAATCCGGAGAGCCTTGGTCTCGACACGCCGGTTCCGGAGCTTGCCTGGACGAGCGAGCTGCAGCTTCAAGTGACGGAAGCGGTATTGCGCGGGGATGCGGATTTGGGCTTCATTCACCAAGTGCTGCTGAACGCCGCTTATCGGCTGTACCATTCGGGGCGCGCCGGTTCTTTGGAGGAGGCGTTGTACACTTGCAAAGGGTTGATGGATTCAGGTGCGCCTCGGGAACGATTTGAACGGTGGAAAAGGCTCTTGATTTGGAAGCAGAACTGAAACAAAAGCATCTCCCGAGGCGTTTATAGTGCAAAGGAGATGAATAGGATGGAAAAAAGATATCGTCCGCTTTGTTTCGCTTTGATTTGCGCAGCCGTATTGCTGGCTTCGTGCGCGCAAGGAGGGGGCCTAGGCGGTGCTCCGGAGCCTCAGCCTGAGCCCCAACCGGTGCCTTCATCGGAAGCGGCCAAACTGATCGACAAAGGGAACATCGTAATGAAGGACGGAAACCGCTGGTTGATTACGGCCTACGTTGAAAAGGACGGCGGTTCGTTTATCGATGCCTATTCGCTGACCGTCGATGAGCATACAGAGCTGATTACGAGCGAAGGAGAAACAATATCGGCTGAAGACGCAGGCGTAGGTGCTCAAGTGGAAGCGTGGGCTTCCGGGCCGATTGCGGAATCGTACCCGATGCAGGGGAGAGCGGCGAAAATCGTGCTTCAGCAGGAGGACGAGATTCCCGCCGAAGGCTTCGTCGGACGCACCGCCGCCGTGCAGGCCGCCCTGCAATCGCAAACCGGGGCAACGGCCGCAAGGGCCGTTAAAGACGCGGCTGCGGATACGGAAAACGCCGTATGGTCGGTCGTACTCGCGTCGTACGAGGCCGTCGAACAACCGGTCGACGTGCGCATCGACGGCCGTTCCGGGCAAGTGATTGCGGCCGAGAACGATGCGTTCCGCTTATTTTCGCCGCAGCCGGAAACGGAAGCGGGGCCCGGCTTCACGGTAGAAGGAGCGGCCCGCGTATTTGAAGCCGCCTTCAGCTGGCAGCTGGAGGACGGCCACGATATACTTGCGGAAGGCCATGAGACGGCCGACGGAGGAGCGCCTGCGTGGGGGCGATTCCGATTCGAGGTTAACTATGAGAAGGCGTCTCAGCCTAACTTGTCGCTTATCTTGTTCGTTTACAGCGCCAAAGACGGCAGCGTCGAGAAGCAGCTAATGATTCCGTTGAAAGCGCCCGATGATGTTGTGGACTACGGCATGAACGTCAGCTCCGAATAAACGGGAAGCTTGCTGCAGCAAACTCTGATCAAATCAAATCGGTTTAAGGTACAGGCACGAATAGGCAGGCGCCCACATACAATGTAGGGATGCTCCGGCCCCAGCCGTTCGAACGGCGGGCGGGGTAACACTTCAGGGGGTGTTCGTTCGTGCCTGGTTTATTTGCAACGATTGCGCTGTTCATTAAGCAGCTGATGTTGTTAGTCTCCTATGTGAAAAACAACGCCTTCCCGCAGCCTCTCACGGAAGAAGAGGAAATGAAGCATTTGAAACGAATGGCGGAAGGAAATCAGCAATCCCGGAACATCTTAATCGAGCACAATTTGCGGTTGGTGGCACATATTGTCAAAAAATTCGACAATACCGGCGAAGATCTCGAGGATTTGATTTCCATCGGCACCATCGGTTTGATTAAAGCGATCGAGAGCTTTCAGCCGGATAAGGGCACCAAGCTCGCCACGTTCTCCGCCCGCTGCATTGAAAATGAGATATCAAGGTCAGATGTGGGCGTAAAAAAATGGAAAAAGCGATTCAATAAAAACTACATAGCCTCGCGTCACAGACGCCCCCTACCTTGCGACATAACGAAACGCAACCAACATGGACAAGGTTTAAGGGGGCGTTTTGTATGAGCAAGGGGGCAAAAGGTAACAAGGGGCAAATAGATGCGGCAAAACTCTACGCTGTCATTATTGAATCCGACGCTACCGACAAAGCCCTAATCGACTGCTATAACGATATCAAAAAATACATCAGAAAGGAGCAACGTTCAAAACATGATAGCAGTTTACGCAAGGGTATCGACGGAAGAACAAGCTAAGACGGGCTATTCCCTCCAAGACCAAGTCAGGCAATGTCGCGAGAAGGCAGGAAATCCACCAGACGTCATTGAATACGTTGACGATGGATACTCTGGCGAGTTCCTTGAGCGTCCGGCCTTAACGAAACTACGTCGAGACGTAAAAGAAGGTCTTATCTCAAAGGTATACGTCTATGACCCTGACCGTCTTTCGCGTAACCTAATGAACGCACTTATCGTTACTAATGAGTTTGAAAGACGGGCGGAACTCACCTTCGTAAGTGGCGATTATGACAAAACGCCGATGGGGAAATTTTTCTTTAACATGAAGGCTTCATTTGCGGAATACGAAAAGGGGTTAATTAACGAACGTATGTCACGCGGTAGACGAGAAAAGGCGCGTCAAGGTCGCGTCGTGCGTGATTACCAAGTTTATGGGTACACTTACGACAAAGAAAACGAACGGTTCGAGGTCAATGAACAGGAAGCAAACGTCGTAAAGTTGATTTTCGAGTTGTTTACGAACCCTCAAGGCAGGGTTAAGGGGATTAACGGAATAGCGTTATTGTTAACCGAAAACGGCGTGCCTACAAAGCGTGACGTAGGCGTATGGCATCGTCAAGTGGTTAGACAAATACTGATGAACAGAGCTTATATTGGCGAGTTCTATCAGAATCGTTGGAATACCGAAGGGATGTTAGGGAATAGGTTCAAGAGCAAAGAAGACCGTATTGCGATGACTTTACGCCCAGTTGAAGATTGGATACTCGTTCCCTGCCCTTCAATTATTGGCGCTGACGTTTTCGAGTATGCTCAAAAGCTAATCGAGGAATCCAGACGCCGCTCTTCCGGTGCGCCAAAAAACGAATATTTTTTAAGCGGTCTCGTTCGTTGTGGCGATTGCGGAAATACAATGACCGGCAGGAAGTCAAAGAACTGGGGAAAATACATTTTTGAATATACGGATATTAAGAATACAGCAGGTGCTAAGAACCGCGGTTGTGGGAACAAGATAAAATGCGAGGACTTAGACTCGTTCGTGTGGGATACCTTTGTAAACGTCATGACGAATAAAGGCGCAGTACTTGCGGAAGCTGCCGCGGCGAGCGAAGATACACTTGGAACAGACGTTGTGAGATACGAGGAGCTTGAACAGCAAAGGATTACCAGCGAGCTTGAACGAATTAAGACTGGCCGCAAGAAATTGCTTAGCTTCATGATGAATAATTCCGATGTAGTTGACGAAGAAGAAATTCGTAATCAACTAAAGGAATTGAAAGAAAAAGAGGAACGCCTCCGGGAAGATTTAGAACAAATCGTTCAGCAATTGAAGCATTTTGAAGATGAAAAATTCAGCGAGGAAGTTCTATTGGAAACGGTAGAACAATTTCTTCAAAAGAGCGCACCTGAATCGTTAAGCCTTTCAGAAAAAAGGGATTTTGTTCGGCGGGTTTTCCGTGAAGTTAGGGTTTACGGAGATGGAAAGGTAGAATTTGTTCGTATCTAAGGCTGCTCGATTACGGGCAGCCAATTTTTTATTTTCCGTATGAAAAGAAGGGAACAGGTATTCTATTGTCGAAATAAGTAGTATGAAGAAACTAGCGTAAAGGAATGACAATGTATGTACCTATGTTCTTGCGGAGGCGTCATGCTCGTCAAGGAAGTCGAAGCTTATCCAGAGGGATTAACTTCAACAGAAAAAATGGATTATGAACGCAAGTGTACGGTAGAGTGCCCGGACTGTAAGAAACAGTTGTACGACCAAAAATATGATTGAAATGAATACGGCAAATAGTTTCGATGAAGTCGGGGCGGAACACCGTTGGCGCCGATAAAAATTAGTCTGCGACTTTCATAGAAAGTAGATTTAATATAAAATATGAGAGTTATATAGGTGTTACGCGCCAAGAAGGAGGAGAATTATTTTTATGGCAAGACCAACTGCTATTGACCTTTTTGCTGGTGCGGGTGGAATGTCTTTAGGATTTGAGCAAGCGGGGTTTGACGTTCGCGCGGCAGTCGAAATTGACCCAATCCATGCCGCTGTTCATATGTATAACTTCCCTGATACAGCAGTATTGTGTGAGGATATCGTTAATTTATCAGGGGAGAGACTTTTACAGGCAGCAGGTTTGGAAGTCGGACAATTGGATGTATTATTTGGCGGCCCGCCATGCCAAGGGTTTTCTTTGATTGGGAAGCGACTAATTGACGACCCAAGAAATGCACTAGTCGGTCACTTCGCTCGTCTCGTTGTGGAAACAAGACCGCGTTATTTCGTTATGGAAAACGTCTCGGGTCTCACGATTGGCGATGCAAAGTCCACGCTAATCCAGTTTATTAAAGAGTTCGAAACTACTGATTATAAAGTAGTTATGCCCTATAAAGTGCTGAACGCAGCCAACTATGGTGTACCGCAGGACAGAAAAAGATTGTTTATACTCGGTTATCGAAATGACGTTGAGCAACCGAGCTATCCTGAGATAATGACAACCATCCGCGGTAAAAAGGGCGTTGAGGGTATGAATGCTCCCGAGAAGCCTTGGTGTCCGTCTATTAGCGAAGCAATTCAGGACTTGCCCAATATTGATAATTACAAGGAATTAGTAAATTCCGATACGATTCCTTTCGTTTACCGTCCTGAGAGTAGCTATGCTTCCTGTCTTAATGGAAAGCAGGTTGATTCAGAGGATTATTCATATCCTCGGATTTGGAATAATAAGTTGCTGACAAGCTCTTTGAGGACGGAACACACCGATGTTTCTAAAGAACGGTTTTCCAATACTAACGGCGGCGAAGTGGAGCCAATAAGTCGTTTCTTCAAATTGCACGTAGACGGTATTTGTAATACTTTACGTGCGGGAACCGACAGTAAGCGCGGCGCATATACCAGTCCAAGGCCTATCCATCCGTTGCATAATCGCTGTATCAGCGTGCGAGAAGCAGCACGAATCCATTCCTTCCCTGATTGGTTCAGACTTCACGTAACGAAGTGGCATGGATTTAGAGAAGTTGGTAATTCCGTGCCGCCGCTATTAGGGCGTGCAATAGCGAAGCAGCTCGTCAAAGCAATGGGATTGACTATTGTAAAGCCCGATATCGCTATAGAATTGGGCGATGAAAACCTGCTTAAAATGGACATGACAAACGCATCGCAATATTTTAACGTACCAAGAGATGTTATCGGAACAAGACAACGTAAGACCGTATAATCTAAATATTTAGGCAAGGGGAGGTGATTTTTCTTGGGGGAAGAAAAGTCTAGTTATTCATCGGACATAGAAGAAAATCGTTATGTGCAAATAGTGAGGGAGATATTTACCAACAAGTATGTTGTTGGGGATAGCTCGGTTGAATTTACTAGAGATGATTTAATTTCAACGTGTCAATCATTAGGTGTGGCTGTTCCTAAAAATCCTGGCGATATCTTATACAGTTTTCGCTACCGGAATGTACTGCCGAAAGAAATCGTATCGTCAGCTCCTCCCGGAAAAACGTGGATTATTATAGGCGAAGGACGAGCTAAATATGCCTTCAAACTGAGCAGTACACCATATATTGAACCAAACCATGCTTTGCAGAAAATTAAAATTCCCGATAATACGCCTGAAGTTATTGAGCGTTACAGTATAACTGACGAGCAGGGTGTTCTAAGTAAAGTACGATATAACCGGCTCATTGATATTTTTCTCGGAATTACAACTTTCTCTTTACAGAACCATTTGCGCACAACAGTTAAGGGAATTGGACAAATAGAAATTGACGAGTTATACGTCGGAATTAACAAGAAGGGTCAGCATTTTGTTATCCCCGTTCAAGCAAAAGGCCCGAAAGATAAAATTGGCGTTGTTCAACTCAAACAAGACATTACTTATTGTTCGCTAGAGAAGAAATTCACCAATCTCATTTGCGCACCAATAGCTGTCCAGTATTTGGACGATAATGTTATTTGCATGTTCCATTTGGATTGCGAAGACTATAATGCCCAGATTGTTGACGAAAAACATTATCAACTCGTTCCCTCGAATCAAATATCTGACGAATATGTAAAGAAACTTAGGGACTTGCTTTAAGTCGCTCTTTACATAAATTTCAGCTTACTTTATACCGTGATATCAGTTACCATTTTAGACGATAGAAATAACTTTTCGTGTAGGTGGTAAGATGGCAGATAGGGTTTCTAGGGAAGTTCGAAGCAAAATAATGGCAGCAGTTCGCTCAAAACGAACAACTCTGGAGGAACGCATCTCAAAAGGGTTGTGGCACCGAGGTCTGCGTTTTCGGAAAAACGTCAAGGACTTAATTGGAAAGCCTGACATAGCAATAAAGAAGTATAACGTTGTTGTTTTTGTAGATTCCTGCTATTGGCATGGTTGCGAACAACATTGCAAGATGTCTAAGAGCAATGAGCAATATTGGATAAATAAGATTGAAAGAAACAAACAACGCGATGAGGAAGTTACCGCGTATTACAGAAAAAATGGCTGGCATGTATTACGTGTATGGGAACACGAAATGAAAGTGGATTTTAACGGTGTTGTTGATGATATTGCACATTTTATTGAGAATGCTAAACGAGAAGCTTAACGAACGCCCTTTCTTTACGGTTAGGGCGTTTTTATTTTATGTTTTTGTCACAACAGGCAATCACAACACACCAATTACTACCGCGATACTCCAATTAGTAATATAATCTTGTTAAGACGCTTCAGGGAGGAATTAAGCGATGCTACACGAAAAGATGACGAAAAAGGAACAGATATTACGCTTATATAGTTTGGGCATGAAACAGGTGGAAATAGCTCGCGAGTTGAAGACATATACGAATTACGTCTGGAAGGTCGTTAACGAGAACAAGCTGAAATCCGGCGCTAAATAGGCGCCCCGTTACGAAAGGAGCTATTTATATGGCGATTGTTAGTTTTGAGAAGGAAGACGAGAAGCAGCAATATTTGAATTGGAGAAAAGATAATCCCGACGGATTCGTATTGAACATCAACACGTGGAATCCGCAATCCACATCGACTAAGAACGTTATTCATTCGGCACGTTATTGTTCATCGTTGGACGAGTCGCGAAGCGAAAATCGTGACCGTCTTGTAACGCCGGAACATCATAAATTGTGTTCGACCGATATTAAAGAGCTGGAAGACGAAATGGTCGATAAGGGATTGCCATATAAGCGTTGTGGACTGTGTTTGAAGTAGCCCATGCCCCGTACAGATGTGCGGGGACGTTTGTTTATGTAGCCTTTCTGAATCTGCGCTCAAATTGTTTTAGCGTCGGGAACTCCTTGCCGTTAACAAAGGTATAGTAACGTCTGACAGAATTTTGATAGACGCCATGATATAATTCGTCGTTCAGCTTTTCCTTGACGGAGAGTAGTAAGCGATAGGTCTTTTCGTCGTCCTTTACAATGTCGTCTAAGTCAACGCTCAGCTCACGTTCAACGATTAGCGCCTTTCCGACTTTGGAGCTTACGGACTTCTTCTTACTGGTTATTGCGTTGTCTTGTTCCAAGTATAGTCTAAACTCAACTTCTCTCATAAAAACACCCTTTTCGTTGATTTTTCTTTAATATAGCATATAAACACGCAGCCGTGATTTCGTTTTTTACGGCTAAACATGGTGTTTAACCGCCAATGATTAAGAGCGATTACGAGTTATTGTTATGTTAATTGAGCGGTGTTGGATTTACGTTCCCGACCGCGAGACGGTCAAAATACGTCCCACTTCGTCAAAAACGCCAAGACCGCGCAAACCCTTGCCATGCTTAACTTTCCGCGACATTCTAACGTTGTTTCACCACATGAACCCGGACGTTACGAAATAGAAAAGCCGCCAACACCGTATTAGGCTTGGCGACTTTTAGCTTTAGAGCGTATCAACGTCGATTTACTTATTCCCGTCATTGCTTCTACTTGCGTATAGGAATGGCGTTCCAGAAGCGATAAGGCATGTTCGATTTGTTTACGGGTAAACTTCTTCGGACGGCCTTCGCGGAAGTCAGGCGATAACTTGGCGATTGCTTTTCCTTCCTGTGTCCGTTCAATAATCATATCCCGTTCAAACTGAGCGAACGCCATAAATATGTTGAATATGAGGTTGCCTGTTGCCGTATTTTCGATTATGCCGATATTTAGAACATGGACACGAATGCCCTTATCGAACAGGTCTTCAATAATACTTGTTGCGTCGCTCGCTGAACGTGCGAAGCGGTCTAGCTTCGTTACTACAAGACTATCCCCTGTCTTCAATGTTTGGAGCAGTTTATTCAGTTCGGGACGCTGGAAATCCTTCTGACGTTGGCCTGTAAACTTTTCTTGGAATATCACCTCGCAGCCTTCCGCTCTTAACGCCTTAATCTGTGCGGTTAAATCCTGCCCCTTCGTCGATACCCTTGCGTATCCGTATTTCATTGTTTTATTCATATGTATTCGCCCCTTTACTATTGAGTATAAGTTATGAATACGTCTTATACCTTGATTTTATTGGGGCGACGAAACGGTGTCAATACTCTAAAGTTATGATTGCGTTGAGTGTCCAGCGTCACAATTAACGCTTACAAAACGACATATTGAAGCGGGAACGGCGCCACCACTTCGCCGTTTCTACGCATTGCATAAGGCAACCTCCCGTGGAAAGGCGTCGGCATATTGTCGGCGTCTTCTCGTCGTTTAAGGGAAGGGGCTACCACCGGGGGGGCTAGGGGGTGTTTTGTTGCCGAAAGTGCCTTTACAATTTGCGTATTATTTTCGGAAAACGAGGTTTTAATTAAAAGATTTAGCGATGTATCGCCATGACTGTCATTTGTATTGACAGTCAAAGCTGCGTTGGTTTGAACGCTGAGCCCTCTAGCGATAGGTACTAAGGATTCCTTAGCCCCTTGTTATCTTATTCAACGTTAAGGGATAGGCCGGGGACAACGTATTTATTACGCTGCCCTAATGAGCTTCTAATTTTGTTTATAAGGCGCCTTTTTCTCGCCCCGGCATCTTTACTCTCCCCGACCGTTAAATGCCTAAAATAGCCGTTTTTTGACCCTCATATACGTCTTCCAACGATGGGTATTGGGTAGCGGTAAGGGGGATGCCAGGGGGAGCCGGGGCGGTGACAAAAACGAAACATAAACGCAAAGAATACGTACCATAGCGTCACAAACGAAGTCATATCAAAGACATAATGATTCGAACGTTCCCCGACGTTCCCCGGCGTAATCCCCGACGCCATCCCAACGATATCCCTGCGATATTGTCGCCGCTGTACCCATTGAATTAGGCGCCTATGGACGTTCCTTGGCGTCTAATTCCCTTTGGGTATTGTCTGTAATTGTTGACATTATTCGAACGGGTAATGTCCGTAGAATTTGACACTAGACATATGGGGAATGTCAACGAAATTATACGTTAGTATTGTCCGTGACTCTTGACACAAAGAAGAACAATATATAACAAGAACCATTCATAATATATTTACTTCGTAAATATAGCGTCGGTAATACCGCCCCTATCGCCTTTGGCGAAGGGTCGGGGCTGCGGCGTCTTCGACGCCTTGCCACGGCTATTACTTTCCCCTTAAAAATGTCGTTGTCACTACCAACGAAGATATTATTAAAGGTTGCCAAAGGTACATCGGAGCCGTTAGGCGACGACATTAACCCCGTAAGGGACGCCCTCCCCCTTTAACGTCCGTTAATATTCCGATGAATTAGGCATAGATAACGAAGGGGTGAGCGATGCACTCATCCTAGCTAAGCAAACGCTCCAAAAGGGTCTAAATAATATGTAGACCCTTTTTCTATGTCGTATAATAACGAAAGATAAGCTACTTTTAACGGATTCTATATGTAACCTGCCGAGCAAGCGTCCCTTTAAGGTGGGTCACAAATACATACACACTTATTCCCCATCAACCAACACAGGGATACTCATAAAGTGAGCGTCCCAGATAACGAAGGGTGTATAGATTACATACACCCTTATTGTTCCCCACCAAGCAAGCGTTCCAGCTCGGCGATTTCCTTCGCAATCGAATCGTTGTCGCGCTTGTTTTCGATATTGGCGTAGATTGCATGATTTTTGACTATGTAAAGCCCTACGGACATTACTCACTCTAGCGCTCGAAACGTAAAAGTCCGACAAGTATCCTTCGTCGTCAGGGGTCGCCGGGGTAACGCTGAAAAGCCGCGCCAATACTGGGTTTTTTCAATGTTAAGCAAAATTCATAAAATGTTCACATTTATAGCATTGTATTTTACTTGTTCTGCCCACCTATATAACGTAGACATAAACGTTAATATAGCGTTAAGTTAGACGTTTAGGTTAAAAGTTGAGAATTACGATTAAGCATTTAGATTAAGTTCGCTTCGATAGAAGCGCCGTAAGGATTTAAGGCAAAGTATGTCCTTCGGACACAAAGAAGAATATCGCCTTCGGCGACTGCTACGCAGACACTCTAAATTTCAATACCTTAATCTTTGTTGAAAAGAACAACGACATTATATAAATAAAAACAAATACCAAAGTTCCGCGGCGCCTTCCCTCCTGCAACGGGGTCGGCGTTGCATTTTTTAATTTCTTTACTTGTCAAAATATTTGATAGCCCATATATGTAATGTGCGAGCTTCCTTGCGAATGCTGTTTCGCGGTTGCCCCTGACGAAAAGCTGACCCGCACATTATACGTATCAGGTAAAGCAACGCACATACCCGCGCTTCGCCCCGACGGTCTCCGTTTGGGGCTTTTTTCTTTACCCTTTATATCCAATTTTTTGACTAGGGGGTGTGAAATGGAATGAAGCATCTGGACGGAAGCGAAATTCGACTAATACGTCGAACCGCGGGATTGACTCAAGCTGAATTTGGAAATCGAATCGGGTTGTCGTACAGCACTATTTCCAAAATTGAACGTGGCGACTTAGCGGCGACCGAAGAAACAGTTAGCCATATTTGCCGGGTATTCAACGTAGATAAAGAAAGGCTTAGAGCGCTTAAATCCGCGGTTAAACCATTCGGCGAAGGGGGGGGGCTAAGATGGCGTTAAAAGACGTTACTAACGCCTTGGACACCGCTACTAATGACGACTTGACCAATGATTCAATTCTTGAAGTGGTTCGCGCTTTGTTCGTTGGTGGAGTTGACTTAAACGGGAATCTCAAAATGACACCGTTTAATCGGCGCTGGTTATCGTTTGAAAGCTTTCGAGAAGATTTGCCAATGTATGAAGCCAAAAGACGTCAAGCAATCGAGTATGACATTCAAAATAATGCGGGATTATCCCGGAAAAAATCGAAGCTGAAAAATGCTTGTACGGACAAACGGAAATACAACTTTCCAAAACCTACCGAGGGGGGATGTTTGAATGGGAATTAAAGACTTGTTTCAAGAGTTCAGGGCAACAAAGGAACGCTTCGATACGCGGTTTGCCGAAAATAAAAAACGGACGGATAAGTTGAGTACCGAGCTTCGGGAACTGAAAGCAAAATATGACGATAGGCTTTATCAAGAAGAAGCGGGCGGCGATATATTTACCGCAGAGGAACAGGCCGAGTTGAAGAAGCGTATTCGTGAGATTGCCGACGAAATCGAAGAACTTGAAAAACGAAATAACTTCAACCGTCGCGGACGTACCCAAGCGTTGCTTGAACTTATCCCGGCGATGAAGGAACGCGCCGAGAAGCGTCGAGCCGAGCTTGTTAAGGAACATGAAGCGCAAGCTGAACACGTTAAAC
Source organism: Paenibacillus thermotolerans (assembly GCF_028745515.1). Lineage (GTDB taxonomy): Bacteria > Bacillota > Bacilli > Paenibacillales > YIM-B00363 > Paenibacillus_AE > Paenibacillus_AE thermotolerans. The sequence continues at coordinate 128,486 of NZ_JAQZSG010000006.1, forward strand.
GTTGCTTGGCGGAATACTTACTTGCCGTTAAGGGTTTGCATAACGTCGAAAGCGAGTCCGTCGATTATGTTCTATCGTTATACGACGGGTGGATTCCGCAACGGTCAAATGGTTCCGTCGGTTCCTTATGACGGCGGTGAATATGGCGTACTTCCTCAAACGGTGACAGACGCCTACAAAGATGGAAAGTTGCCCGAATGGGTCAATGCTTACCAAGGGGGGATTTAAACCATGACGAAGACAATTCAAGACATAAAGAATGATATTGCTATGTGTGACGCCGAAGCGAAAAGTATTCGGAAACTGTTATCCGCGGGGTACGCAGCTACAAGTGGTCAAGTCGTAAACGAAGCGGAGGAAAGACGGAAAGTATATCAAGCGGATATTCGCAAACGTATTGACGCTGGGGAACACGTTTCCACTGCTGAATTATTTATGGACGGATACGCCAAGGCGGACGAAGCGCGTAAAGCGAATGAAGCACAATCAACAATGACCATTACAGCGGAAGAGTTGGCGGGCAACAAAGATAATACGAATCGCTCGACGAAAGAAGCCGCCGCTAATGTGGGTGTAACTTTCGAATACGAACAAGGCGACAAAGCGAAGATAGAATCACTTCAAAAGCAGCTTGAAGCAATTAGCACCGAACTTGCGAAATACATGAATCAATAATCAGGCGTCGTTAGTTTGCGGCGCGATTACTGTCTTCGTGACAATATTATAAGGGGGGTCTATACACATGAAACATATTCTATCCGTCGCTAGTCGCGTTAACGGTTCGGCTAACGTAAAACTTATTAACCACGTTGAAACTAATAGCGGTTCAAGTGGGATTGACTTCAAAGGTAAAGCTGTCATTTCGAACATTCCCGCGGGTGAAACCGTTTCGGTTATCGTTGACGGTAAAGAAGTATTGAGCGCCAACGCCGACGGTACTTATGCGTTCCAATTCCGTACTTTGCCACGCGGGTTCCAAGAAACGGTCAATATTTACGTTGTGGTTACAAACGAGGGCGTTTGCGACATGGAACTTTCCTTAAACGCTTAACATATAAGGGTGTCGGGGTCTCCCCGGCTCCTTTTTTCGTATTAGGGGGCGGTTGTATGACAGACCAAGAGCGTTGGAGCGAAGTCAACCAGCTTTTAAGTGAAATCAGCGTTGCCCTTTACGGATTCGATATTTACATGGCTATGAATTACGCGGAAAGAACCGCTTTCGCATCGTCAGAGGAAGCAGCTAAAATACGGGCAATCCATCAAGAAAAATGGCGCAGGGAAGCCGCAGTAAGACGGGTAAAAATGACGTCCGAAGAACGTGAACGTCATGACAAGGAAATGCGTTTACTAAACCTTGAACTGGAAAAGGTAAATCGCGAAATCGAAGCGTTTGATAGGCGCTATAAGAACCGGAGCGAACGTGTTCGGGAAAGTAAACACGCATCGTCAAAAGCAACACGTCAGGGGGTGATAAAAGATGAATGAAGATGTGAGAAAGAACGACCAAACAGAAACCGAAGAATTAGACCCTCGTCCATACATGAAGGGTCTTACTGTAACAGAAATCAGGGCGGTCGAGCTGCTTGCACGTAAGTCACCGCAACAGTCTTACCGTGAAATCGCTAATACGCTGGGGATTTCCGAAAGACACCTGCGAAGAATCCGCGACAAGCGACAAGTTGAACTTGCAGTACGGGAACGAGCGCTAGAAATCCAGTCGGAAGATTTACCCGACGTTCTCAGCGCACTTGCGAAGAAGGCCAAGCGCGGCGACCTTAAAGCGATTGAGATGTATCTTGTTATGCAGGGTATCAACGTCAATAAGTCAGAAGTTGTCCAGAAGGTTCACAAAGTTTCCGAACCGCTTGAAAAGCTGTCTGACGCTGAACTTGACGCCGAACTGGAAGCGTTGAAGAAGGAAGTTATGGGCGGCAACGTCGTGAAGTTCCACAATCGCAGAAAGAATGAAAACTAACCCGCCGATGATTGGCGGGTCGTCTTTATCTTTGAGCAAAATAACAAGGCCTTATTACGTGTGGACGAGCTCTCTCGCCAACTCCCTCTTAATAAACCCTATTAAGTAACTTAGTGTATGGAAACCCTTGTTAATCTTGCTTTGTGCTATTTTTAGTCCATGGATTAAGTCTGCTTCAGCGAAGCGCTCTTGCAGTATCATTAAATTTATAATGTTATCGCGTTGTTGCTTTCTGAACCTTAATGTTTCCGATTCTTTAATGTGTATGTTACATAATGCTAAATCAATAGCCTCTTTTAAGTGCTTACTTAGTTCCAGCTTTGGAGGAGTACTCATAATCCTAATGCCTGGGGTATCGGGGGATAGTCCTCGAATGTTTCTAATGCTTGTACCGAAGAAGATTACATTTTCAAATGTAGCACCATGAAAAGAAGCCCTTTCAAGCTTTGTATGATAAAAAAGGGTGTCCTTAAATGCCGCACCGTGAAAACGACTTCCAGTTAATTTTGCATGTTTGAACTCACTTCCAACAAACGTAGCTCCATTGAATCCACAATATTTCATGCTCGCTTTGTTAAAGTTAACGAAAGAAAAGTTCGAACGAGTAAATCTGGAATGTATAGAATCGCTTTTATTGAAGTCTTTATATAGAAAATTCCTATCGGTTCTTTCTTCACCTTTATAGCTAAAGAACTTATTTCGGCGAGGTTCTTCAACTTTTTTAGATTGCTTTCGTTTAGTGAATTTCCGTCTCGCCTTATTCATAAATACCCCCTAAACGCAAAAAACAACCGTAGGCGGTTGTTGTGTCCTGTTGCATTTGACCCCGCACAATTGAGAGGCAGTCAAAAAGGCGATAACCTTTACAACAACAAGGCTAAGGAAACCTACTACAGTGGCTATTTCACCAATAGCTGTCACCATAGGAACCACCCCTTTCATGTGCTCCACGACTTTTAGCCCCCAGTCCGTCCGTAGACCGTCCCTTGGTACCCAATCTCTCAACTGGGCGGGGCAGGGCGAGAAAATAGTACCACATATTTCAGTTTTCAACAAGATTTTATCATCATTTTAACTCGCACGTCCTAAAATTGGCTCAAGATTTCCTGAAGTTTACATCCAGTGATTAGACTATATATAATCTAGTTATGAACTAGAATTGAATGGGGCGACAGTCTTGTTATCAAATATTGAAGCAATGAAGGTTGTTAATGGGTACATTGGCGTAGATGGTGGTTATCTTGTCGGCTTTTCATATAGAAGCCATGAAGAATTTTATCCGATGTACTGTGGTCTTGATATTGACCCAAATCAGTATGAGGGAACCACGCGACAGAAATTTATGAAAATCCTTTCGTCGGTTGACGCTCCAACTCAAGCGAAAATTTTGCGTGGCGTATTAGCGTATTGTCCTGTTGATAACGAGTACCATGCCGAACGGCGCCTGAAGCATAAACCGGAAATCGAAGAAATGATTCGACGCCTTGAAGGCGAATCGTTTCCCGTAGTCGAGAACCCGGAACTAACGATAACGTCTGAGTTCGTTGAAAGGGCGATTGCCGACGCCAAGGCTTTGATTGAAAATACTGGTGCGACTAGCGCGGTCGATAGGCTTCATACGTTGTTTCATGGGTATTTGAAAGAGCTTTGTCGCAAGAATAATATTTCATTTAACGACGATGCCAACGTTACCGCGCTTTTCAGCCTACTTAGGAATAATCACCCGGCATTCCAAAATAGCGGTAGCAATTCGCCGAACGTCGATAGAATGATTCGTTCGCTTGGAGCGATAGTCGATGTCTTTAATCCGATTAGGAACCGGGAAAGTATGTCTCACCCTAACGAGGTTCTGTTGGACGAACCAGAAGCGATTCTATTTATCAATATTGCACGGTCGGTTTTACAGTACATAAACTCGAAAGTAGGATAGGAGAAGATAACATTGACTGTTCGGGAGTTAAAATTAGTTTTCGGGTTCATAATATTCTTTCTATGCTCAATCATAATCGGCCTTATTACATGGAAATTCAAGGATTCGACTGACGTTATAAATCAAATATCATTGGTTTCAAGTATATCATCGATACTCTTAGCGATAATCGCAATAGTTTACGCTTTTTACCAAACATTTTCCTCGTCGAAGCAGACGGAGAACCTGCAGCGAACACTTGAAAACATGAGTGAAAAAGTAATTCAGCTTCAACACGTAAAGGATGACCTTTCGTTTGCTGTAAGGAATTTCGAGGAAATCCAAAGCTATCTACAACAGATTCATGAGACTAACACGAATAATCGAACCGACATTGTGAGTGTTTTGGACTACCTGAAAGGGAAAGACGTACAAATACCGGAAGAAGTCGAGAAGGATATTTTAGACAGTACCGAGGAAATGGCAGCAATATTACCTTGGTTTGGAATGAGGTCTTATGGGATACTAAGTTATTTGAAAAGTAATTATAAACCTGGAGAAATTATTTCGATGGAAACGGTGAACAGACGCTTTAACACTGAAGAAGAAGGTACGAAAAGTTATAAGAAGACAGGGATAGTATTGAAAAGACGCATGGATGAACTTTGTGAACAAGGATACTTAAAGTCAACTGAAATAAACGGGTATCCTGTATATACATTGACCAATAAAGAGCTTGATGTGTTTTAATATCAACAACTTCTGTTGCAGTATTTTAAGAAAAGATGAACGCTTGACTACGCACCCTTTTGACATTAGAATCGAAATTCTTATGCACCTGCGCTCGCTCAAGAAGACAAGAAAGGACGTATCGCTTCACGACCCGATCGGCACGGATAAAGAAGGCAACGAAATTACATCAACATCATAGACGTATTATCTATACCCGTTTTTTCGGACGTAGTACTAAAGTAAACTGATCATCTCGTTGATGCCTTTCTTTACGATAAACCGCATAGTGGAGTATCGACTTAAGAAGATAATTCTTTTTAACCTCGTCGCCAGCACCTATTAATTTGTATGCCTCTAGTACACTTTCGACAAGTGGTATTAACTTTTCGGTAGCCTGACTCCTCAATTCCTCTTCCTGTAATTCTTTTTTCTTCTGTTCAACTGTTCTGATTATTTCATTTGTTCTTTCGGCGATATTCTGAGAACGTTCCAAGAATGTTTGTTCATCATATATTCCTCGTTCCAAAAAGTCATGCAATTTATTTTTTTGTTGCTGAAACTCAGATAATTCCTTTTCAAGAAATGCGATCGATTTCTTGATAAACATAATTTTATTCTCGTTTCCGGAATTTGTGGTGGGTTGATTCCATTTAACTTTGTAATCACTCAACCATGTTTCGAGTGACAAAATCAATTTTTTCTCAACATACTCATATCTAGAACTTTTGTTCTGGCACGACGGTGTATTGCATCGTAAATGAGCTGGGGCGTTTGTGTAGGGTCGATAAACCATAGTAGAACCGCACATACTACATTTAATAAGCCCGGCTAAGGCTGTTGCTATTTTCGGTTTCCCTTTCTCGTCTAATTGGAATGGCGAATGATATTTTTCTTTCAGTTTTTCTTGCGCTATTTCGAATATGTGTTTGTCAACTAGTGGGTCATGCTTTCCATCTGCGATTACCCATTCCTCAACATTTCTTGTTCTTGTTTCTCGTTTTTTTCCTGGTACTTTTGATTTCTTCTGTTCTTTCTTTTTCCATGCAATTTTCCCGATGTAAACAATATTTTTAAGCATCGTTATTATGGATGCCGGCTTCCAAGCTATTCCTGTATAAGAAGGGAGTTTAAGTTTGTTCAGTTCACTTGCTATTTTACTGCTGCCCATCCCGTTTACGGGATCGGTGTACCACTCAAATATCATTTGGACGATCGGCGCTTGTTCGGGATGTGGTACCAGTAAACGACCACCTCGATCGTCATATTTAATCATATAACCATAAGGCGGTCTTGTTCCTAAATAGTTACCATCTTCAACAGAGCGGATGCGACCTCCCTGCAAACGTCTGTTTATTATTTTGAGTTCCTTACGGGCCATGAACGCTTCAAATTCACTGTATTCTTCGTCGAACTCATCCGTAAGGTCATATACCTTTCGGGGAGTTATTATTTTTGTCTTTGATTTACGAAATGCATCAAGAATCATTCCTTGTTCCTGCATGTTTCCGCGTCCGAAGCGGTCAACATCCATGACTAATACGGCATCATATTCATTGTTTTCAACAGCTTTTAGGAGCTGCTGCATCTCGGGTCGGAAATCAATGAATTCTCCAGAAACGATTTCTTCATAAATTTTTACAATATTAAGATTAAAATTCTTTGCAGTTTTCAATAATGCTTTTTTGTGCTTTGCTAATGTTTCGCCTTCACCGCGCCGCTCTGCTTCTTCGTCTGCTCTGGATTTACGTAGGTATATAGCTACTTGGTCCATAAGAACAACTCCTGTAGATTTTAAATATGTCTCTCTGGTTTGAAATGCCCCATGTATACTCCGCAAATCTGAACTTCATTAGGCCAAACTTCAATTGTTTGGAACTTTTCATTTTCAGGTATCAATTGTATTTTAGGAGATCCTTCGGTCCATTTCATTCTTTTGAGTGTACCATCTTCTCCGTTGATAATAGCGGCTACGACCTGTCCGTTGTACTCGGCCCACTTTGCTTCACGCATGAAAACAATATCTCCACTTTCAATACCAACGTTTATCATTGAATTTCCATCTACTTTTAGAGCGAAGTCTGGCTGTCTTTTTGTAGGAAATGGGTATCTCAAGTAATCCTCAATATTTTGGCTTGCCAAAAGACCATCACCGGCGCAAATGGTTCCAACAAGAGGAATTAGAACATCATCTAATTTTTCTATGTCAACAAGATTCGGGACTTCTTCATCACTATTAAGATACTCAAGGGAGACATCAAAATAATCTGCTATCGATTGAAGGAGTGAACCGTAACCATTAGGTATATAACCTTGTTCAAGGCCACTGTAAATAAATTTATTAATGAAAAACGGATAACCATTCATTCTTAAGTCGTCAACAACTTCTTCAATCGTTTTTTTATTTTTTAACCTGAGGTATTTTAGTTTCTCCGCGAGCTTCTCGTTAGGCTCGATATCCTCAATTAATTGTAGTTGTAAACTTACAGGAGAACTATCGTCACTTTTACCCAATAAAAAGTCGAGTGTAACATTATGAAATTCAGCCAGTTTAACCAGGTACTCAATATCAGGACTGGAAATGTTATTTTCCCAAGCGTTGTATCTAGGTCGCTTTACCCCAAGTATTTCCGCCATTTCATCTTGCGTAATGTGTTTTTTACTCCTTAATTCACTGAGTCTTTTCCCAATTTTCACAACAAAACACCTCACGCTAAAATATTTATCAAAAAGTCATTGACGATAAAAAAATTATCAAATATAATCGAGGTACAGAAAGGAGGGGAAAAAATGACAAAAAGAGTTTCAAAACGCAGAGAAGCATTTTCACGCCATCGCAAAAAAATAGGGACCCAAAAGAAAGTTGCGTCCATGATCGGTGTTTCTGAAGTTTATATTCGATTGATTGAGAGCGGAACATTGATGCCGGGCAGGGATACAATGTTCAAGTTGTCCGACGTGTTGGGAGCACCCGTTGAAGAGTTATTCCCGGATTACTTCCAAAACATTCCACAAAAAGCATAAACAGATAAAAATATTATCTATAGTCAATAGTACATGATATTTATTTTATCGTCAACAAAATTTCGCGATCTTTTTCTCGGAATTTATTTTTATGCCTATAATGATAAAAAAATTATCAAACATTGTACGAAGGGTGGACAAATTATCCTGCATACACATTTATTGAGGTGAAACATCTTGGAGAAAACCGGCGAATACGCAGCCACTTATCAGTTTGGGAACACCATTTGCCACATTGATGATTCGATGGTTGCAAAAACGCAAGAAGAAAATGACGAAATAGACAGGCGAGTTGGCGAAATCATTCGATCGATTTTCGAAGAACGCTTAATTAAACAACAAGAGGAAAAATGATCGGGCGAACCGCCCACCTTCTTTTGCACTCAAATGAAATCAGTTTTCAAAGAGTTACTAGGATAGAAAAGTAGATTAAAAGATTAAAATTTTGGAGGTACATAACACATGGAATTAATGAAAGTATCCACAAAATCTAATCCGAGTTCTGTAGCAGGGGCATTGGCTGCTGTTCTTCGGGAAAAGGGAAGAGCTGAACTACAAGTTGTCGGAGCTGGTGCACTGAATAAAGCGGTTAAGGCAGTCGCAATCGCACGCGGTTTCGTAGCACCGCAAGGTGTGGACCTGATCTGTATCCCTGCATTTACGGATATCGTGATCGATGGAGAGGACCGGACGGCAATTAAGCTTATTGTTGAACCGCGATAAGGGGCTGAAGCAGTTGTTAATCGATATTAGAAAAATCAAAGTAAGTGACCGTATCCGAAAGGACTTCGGAAACATCGAAGAACTCGCGGAGGACATAAAGTTAAACGGGCTGATCAATCCGCCGGTCGTTACACCGGAATATGAGCTGATCGCTGGGGAACGCCGACTAAGAGCCTGCAAACATTTGGGGTTCCAACAAATCGAAGTAAGGATTATGACAGTAACGGATTTCGAACACCAATTGAAGCTTGAGATTTCCGAGAACGAGCACCGGAAGGAATTCACCTTCTCAGAACGTGTTGAATGGGCTAAACGCTTGGAGCAAGTCGAAAAGCTTAAGGCAAAAGAACGTATGGCAGGTAAGGAAAATTTACCTGACCATGAATCCGGGCAAGTAAGGGACATTGTTGCAGAGCAGGCCGGATTTGGCAGCGGGAAGCAATACGATAAAGCCAAGTTCATAGCCGAAAATGCAACGCCTGAGATCATTCAACAGTTAGATGACGGCATTATCAGTACGCATCGCGCCTTCATCGAAACGAAAGAACGTTTGGAATCTGAACTTCGGGCAGCGGAGGAACGAGCTGAACTGGCCGAACAGGAGGCGGACAAGCTCAAACGGCAGTTTAAGAACGCTGTGCCGGCGGAACAAGTTGAAGAGGCTGTCTCCGCTGCTGTGGAGCGGCATCAAGAAGAAACAGCGGTGTTCATCCGGGAAAAAGAAAGTGAAGCAGAAACCCGGTTAAAACAGCAAGAAAAGCTTTGGAAGGCAAAGTTGGACGAAGAATTACAAAACGAACGCTTAAAAATGGAGCATTTAAGATCCGGGTATCAACGTGCGAAGGAAGAGTTGGAGACACTGAAGCTTCAGCAGCCAGCGGAATTTGACGAGCAAATGGCAGAAGCTCAAATGAAGAAACTCCGATTTGAAGCGGATAACAGCACGATTCAAGTCAGCATACATATCAAACAGTTTCTTCAAAAAGTCGGAATCACTTCCTTCATGCTCGGGGCAGTTGCGAACGCAAGTAGTAGCGAGAAAAAGCGGCTATTGGAAAGTTTGGACATGCTCCAAACCTTCATAGACCAAATTAAACCGGCTGTAAACGGCAGAAAGGTGGTTTAAGCAAATGGCTTTGGCAGAACAACCGGATTTCCTCAGTATTGTCGAACGGCAAATGCATCTTACGGAAGCACAGGGCGCGGCGATCAGAGTTTTGGTCGAAGGCATCAAGCAAATGCATGCGGATGTTAACGAGAAGGTAGAAGAAGTTCAGATCATGGTTCAAGAGGTCAGGGATAGCGTCACCTTATCCGACTCCGAATGCTATCAGCTGCAGTATGCGGTTCGAATGAAATCCAACACCTTAACAAAAGACCGTTTCAAAGAATCGGACGAAAAATTCAAGGATATGGTGGGACGCTATCGCCGGATGATTTGGAGTAAGCTGAAAGATCAATTCAGTGTAGCTAAATATTCCCACATTCGCCGAATCGACTTCGATGATGCCGTTGATTTCGTTCAGAATTTTAGGCCGGAGGATTACATCTGATGGACCAGATTCGTGAAATTCTCCGCTACATGAAGTTTGAAGATGTAATTTCAGTACTGTTATTAATTCCTACCTTTGTTTTTCTCTATGTATTGGTGGTGTTCAGATGAAGGTTAAAGTCGAAGGGGTTTATCTCTCCCTGGAGAAGCGGCAACAGTTTGAACGAAAAAACGCGAACGTTGGTAAAAAGAGAAAAGCCGACTCTGCAAAGTCAGCTTTTCAGAAGCTTTTGGAGTGTTTCATTCGGCGATAATCACTCGGCAAAGTAATTGTCGCCTCCATTCTAACATTTTTATGAAAAGGATTGGGGAAAAAGTTTTTTCAGAGGCTTACCAAAAAAAGCGAACCGTCATTGGAAGCAGATGGCGGAGCTCTGCTTATGGGAGTAGGTAGGAGGGGTGGTAATTGAAAAACCACATCGTCTTCTTCAGCGGAGGCACCGCAAGCATGGCAGTAGCGGATTGGGTGAAGGAGCAACATCCAGAAGACAACATCTTGCTTTACTTCACTGACACTCTTTGGGAATCGCCGGACTTGTACCGTTTTACCGACGAATCCAGTGACAAACTACAACTGCCCATGCTTACGCATAGCGCCGGATTAACTCCAATACAATTGATGTTTGAAAAGAAGCTCGTTTTTAACTCCATGATCGGGGATTGCTCGAAGATACTCAAAATGAAAGTGGCTAAAGATTTCTTGAAGAAAGGCATACGTCCATCTATTGAAAAATGGAGAAACGCTGAGTACCTAAAAGAGCATGATTTCACAACGAACGCCACGTTATACTTCGGCATCGGATTTGACGAGATGCACAGGGAAAAGGCAATTCGGGAGAACTGGCAGCCGTTCAAAGTCGAAATGCCGCTTATCGATCACAACATTTGGAAAGAGGATTCGCTAAAGAAATACGACATAAAGCGTCCTGTTCTCTACGACTATGGATTCAGCCATAACAATTGCAACGGTCGCTGTGTAAAGGCGGGGCAGGGGCATTACAAGTTGCTGAAAGAACGGATGCCAGAGGTATTCGCCAAGATCATGGAGCAGGAGCATCACCTGAAAATGTGTGTTTCGGCGTATCGGTACATCACGAACGATAAGGTTCCAGAGGAAGATCGTATACCACTGCACGTTCAGGAGATCATGCTTGCGGAACTAGACGACGCATATCGGGATTACTTTTACGATCGAGCCCCAAAGCCGAAGCTTTTTATTCATCCAGCGGGGAGTGCGGCACCGCGGTATGCACACATCCAGCAGTACAGCTTTATGAAGCGTGATGGTAAGCCGTTCCCGATCCGCGACCTTCATTACGAGGTTGAAAACGACCAGCAGATTGACCTGTTCGATATTGGCGGTTGCGGATGTTTCGTGGACTCATTTGATTCTTGTGAGGTGCCGGAATGAATCCTTACGACTTCTATATAACACCGGAAGAATTTGAACAGGCCGCGAAAAATGGAATCAGCCAAGTTATATTCTATAATCGTGTCCGACAACTTGGATGGTCGAAAGATAAGGCAATGACAACCCCACCACGGAAACGCGCATCCCATAACAACAGGTGGGTAAAAATCGCTGAGAGGAACGGTATTTGCTACAGAACATACACTTATCGAGTCAATCGGCTTGGTTGGGAACCGGAACGAGCTGCTACTCAACCGCTTCAAGACCGCAAGGCACTCGCCAAGGTAATGCATGAAGCAACCCGGAAGTATCCTGAGCATTATAAACGACTGGCAGAAGCGAATGGAATTAAAGAACGAACCTTTCATCGGCGGTTAAGTTCGGGGTGGGATATTGAAAGGGCGGCTACACAACCACCGATGACAAGCCGGGAGATAGGATTAATGACAAAAGATAAGAGGAGTCGTGGATTGAAGCGGTTCTTTCTTAAAAAGAGAAAGCCAATGAAGGAGGGATAAGAAGACTTTGAGTTACATTGATTTTTTAAAATCAAAAATAGAAATCGCAAAGGAAACCGGCTTTGAAGTCTCTCCGGATGACTTAAACCCAAGATTAAAGCCGCATCAGAGGGATGCGGTAAGGTGGGCGGTAAAAGGTGGCAGACGGGCACTATTCGAATCATTCGGCCTCGGGAAGTCAGTCCAGCAACTTGAGTTTTGCCGCATCGTAACCGAGAAGCAAGGCGGCAAGGCGCTCATCGTTTTACCACTCGGCGTGAAACAAGAGTTTGAACGGGATGCCGTAGAGCTGCTTGGCATGGATAAGCCTGAATACGTCCGGACGATGGAAGAGGTCAGGCAATCAACGGCAACGATCCTGCTGACGAACTATGAACGGGTACGGGACGGGGATATTGACCCAAAATTCTTCACGGCAACCTCGCTGGATGAAGCGGCGGTTTTACGGAGCTTTGGTTCTAAGACATATCAAACTTTCTTGGATAAATTCAAAGGCGTTCCTTATAAGCTTGTTTGCACGGCCACACCAAGCCCAAACAAGTATAAAGAGCTCATCCATTACGCCGGCTACCTTGAGGTGATGGATACTGGGCAAGCCCTGACAAGGTTCTTTCAACGGGATAGCACCAAGGCAAACAACCTGACATTGTATCCACATCGCGAAGACGAGTTTTGGTTATGGATGTCCACTTGGGCGTTATTCATAACCCGTCCGTCAGATGTTAATTCTGAATATTCCGACGAGGGATACGATTTACCGCCTTTTGAGGTCCGTTATCACGAAATACCTGTTAATCATGGCGGGGCCGGGGCAGAGCAGGACGGGCAACTTAAACTGTTACGTGATGCCTCAGTAGGACTGAAGGATGCGGCCAAGGAAAAGCGTGAGAGTATCGCGGCTCGTGTAGCTAAGGCGAAGGAAATAATCGATGCCAGCCCAAACGAACATTTCATCCTTTGGCATGACTTGGAGGATGAGCGCCACACGATCAAGTCGGCTATGCCGGATGTTGTGGACATTTTCGGTAGCCAAGACTACGAGATTCGAGAAAATCGCGTTATCGACTTCTCAAATGGGGAGATCAAGCTGTTTGCCACGAAAAAAGAACTCTCCGGATCCGGATGTAACTTTCAGCGGCATTGTCACAGAGCCATCTTTATCGGTATCGACTATCAATTTAACGATTTTATCCAAGCAATTCACCGTATATACCGCTTTTTGCAAACGGAGAAAGTCATCATCGACGTGATTTACATGGAAAGCGAGAAGGAAATCCTTCAGGTCCTTTTGCAAAAGTGGAAGCAGCATGATTACCTGGTCGGCAAGATGATCGAGGTCATAAAGAAGTACGGCCTTTCAGGAACATCGGTCATCGATAAGCTGGCCAGAAGTATAGGAGTTGAAAGAGTGAAGATTCAAACCGAATGGTATACCGCGGTGAATAACGATTGTGTTCTTGAAACCTCAGAAATGCCGGATAACAGCATCGATCTTATCCATACGTCCATTCCATTTAGCAATCATTACGAATACACACCAAGCTATAACGATTTCGGTCATAACGAGGATACGGCCAGATTTTTTGAGCAGATGGATTACTTATCGCCTCAGCTCCTCCGGATCTTGAAACCGGGAAGGGTGTTTGCTTGTCACGTTAAAGATCGCGTTCTATTCGGAAACGCGACGGGTACCGGAATGCCAACGATGGAACCATTCCATGCAGACTGTATCGCGCATTACAAAAAACATGGGTTTCAGTATTTCGGCATGATCACAGTCGTTACGGACGTTGTTCGGGAGAACAACCAAACGTACCGCCTCGGATGGACGGAGCAATGCAAGGACGGAACGAAGATGGGTGTTGGTTGCCCGGAGTACATCCTTCTCTTCCGGAAGCTTCCAAGCGATACAAGTACGGCTTATGCGGATGTACCGGTTATGAAATCCAAGGAAGAGTACACACGGGCGCAATGGCAGATTGACGCTCATGGGTATTGGAGATCGAGCGGCGACCGACTAATGGCGAAAGAAGAGTTGTCAAAGGTACCGGTTAGCGACCTGCAGGCGGTCTATCGGAAGTTCTCACGGAACAGTATTTACAGCTATGAGGAACATGTCGAACTGGCTAAGAAACTGGATAAAGACGGAAAGCTTCCGGCAACGTTTATGGTTGTCGCTCCGGGGAGTTGGCACGACGAAGTATGGGACGATATTAACCGGATGAGGACGCTTAACACAACTCAGAGCCAAAAGAGGCAACAACTCCATGTGTGCCCCCTGCAACATGATATTGTCGAGCGAATCATCAATCGCTATTCAAACCCCGGCGATGTTGTTCTTGACCCATTCGGAGGATTAGGAACAGTCGCTTACAACGCCGTGAAGATGGGTAGAAGAGGCTACACAATCGAATTGAACACAGATTATTTCCGGGATAGCATCGGCTACCTGAAGGCTGCAGAAGCATTGGTTAATGTTCCTACACTGTTTGACTTCATGGATTTAGCGGAGGGGAGAGCATGAGCAAGAGAGACGAAATACTAGCTTTTCTCTCCCAGTACAACAATGAAAAAGGCTTTTCCCCAACGGTAAGAGAGATCGGCTCAGCAGTAGGATTAAAGTCAGTTTCTACAGTTCAGGGGCATTTAGAGAAGCTTGAGAAGCAGGGGCTTATCAGAAGAATACCCTCGTCTGCACGGGCAATACAGGTTATTTCTGAGCATAAGCAGATCAATGAGGTTAAAGTCTTAAAGCACAATAAAGGCGTTCCAAGTGTGATTCAGTGGGAAGGCCGAAGATACATTTTTGACCCGAAAGGTTGATTTGATGTGGCTGATATTAAGTGGATAAAAATCACCACGGACATGTTCGAGGACGAGAAGATCGACTTCATTTCAAGCCTTCCGGAAGCTGATGCAATAATTGTTATTTGGATTCGACTTCTCGCCTTGGCCGGGAAATGTAATGCCGGTGGGTATGTGTTTTTGACTGAAAAAATACCGTACACCGACGAAATGTTAGCTCACAAATTCAAGAAGCAGCTTAACACAATAAAACTTGCTCTCGAAACGTTCAGGCGCTTGGAAATGATCGAGATGGACGAACACGGCATCTTCCTTCCGAAGTGGGAAAAGTATCAGGAAGTCGAAAAACTAGACCGCATTCGAGAGCAAACAAGGCTTCGAGTAGCTGAACACCGGAACAAAAAGCGACTTGAACTTAAGGAGAGTAACGTTACAGTAACTGATGATGTAACGACAAGTAACGCAATAGAACAAGAACTAGATATAGAACAAGATATAGATAAAGAAATTAATAAAGGATCGTCGTTACCTCCTCAATTTGAAAAGTTCTGGAACGTGCACCCAAAGAAAGTCGGCAGACAAGTTGCCCTTGAGAAGTGGAAGGCAGCTCTTAAAAAAGGTGTTGATCCGGAAGAAATCATAAAAGCGGCAAATAATTATGCGGCGGAATGCGCAAGGAAGGGGACCGACAAACAGTACATCATGCACCCAGCTACCTTCTTGAGCAAAGAACGGTGGGAAGATTACACAACAACTGGTGGTGATGAAAATGGGCAAGGCGGACTTCATGAGTTTGGGACAGGCCATAAAGGACAGTCGGCTAGCAGAAGTGTTCCGGCGGGCAAGGGAAGCCGCAGAGTCAGCGAGGAACAATTCGACAGCCTCGGGATTGGTCACTAAAAAGTACGAGTGCGAAAAGTGTAAGGACGAACCGCTAACTAAACTTGTGCCTGTGATGGACCCTGAGACTGGGAAACAAAAAGTCGAGACTCGCCCAATTTACGGCCCAAATAATGTCATCACGGGGCACCGAGAAATCGCATTGAGTGAATGGGTTGAAGTAATCTGCGAATGCGCGGAATGGAAGGCCGCAAGGCGTCGGCTTCACAATAGCGGAATAGCCGAGGAATTTCAACGTGTGAGCTTCGATGACTACAAGACTGAGGGAAAGCATTATCTCTTCTTTACAGCGTTGAGAATAAGCAAAGAATACGTCGAAGTAGCCTCAAATGATTATTTTTCAAGGCTAAGAGACAAAGAGAATCGCAGAAAGGACAACGGTTTAATTTTATGCGGAGAGCCTGGAAGCGGTAAAACGACTTTAATCTTTGCTGTCGGGAATGAGTTGTTGAAGCGTAAGGTTCCGGTTTTATACTTCCAGCATCGCGAGGAATTCAACAAGATTAAGAACAGCGGATTTGAAGACCCAGGAGAAGTCTATGACCGGTTGAAAAACTTCCGTGGTGTGCTTCTGTGGGATGACCTCTTCAAGACTAAGAAACGCGACAAGAACGGAAACCGTGAAGTTCCTGATTGGGAGGCGGACGCATCTTGGGACGTCATTAATCATCGAAACCAATTCGATTTGCCAACAGCCTTCAGCACTGAATGGTCACCGGCTGAGCTCATGAGTCTTGATCGTAGCTTTGCAGGACGATTGGTTGAACGATGCAAACACCCAAAGGATCCGAAGAAAGATCGGCTTGTGTGGTTCCGATTGACGAAAGAAGAAATCGAAAAAGGTATGGACCCGGTAAAGGTATTCGATCATCGGTTCATGAGGATAAGCGATTGATATGGACTACCTCTTACAGGACCCACGGCCATATAACACTATGGATTCGAAGCTATGGACGACATTATTCAGGCTCATAATTATTCACTACAACGCCGTGAAGGGTATTCCGCTGCTTATTAGAATGTGGAATTGCCGGAGCCTTGGGACAAGCATACAGATTCGCTCGGAGGGCATTAAACTGGCTCCGATCATACATCCGGTCGGGATATGGTCCGATCAACAAGAGTTTGATGAATACGCAAAGAAATACCTTGCGCCGTATGCCCAAGAAATCAAATCACTTCTCCACGAGGTGGTGGAGCTTGAACAAACAACAGGAAGGTGATGAGTCGAATGTCAGGAACTATCGACTACGGGGCTACTAAACAAAGCCTAATTGACCTCACTCGGATTTATAAACCAAAGGATGTCGATAAGTTTGTTCGTGGTTTCGTCCGCAAGTACAACATACCCCGAGGGTTCGAAAGCGCTTTAAAGACGATCGTGTTTGATGAGCTGAAGAAACTGCAGTAATACACAATTTCATACCTAAAAAGCGGAATAGCACTTATTCCGGCGACGAGTTACAAATATCAAATCGAACAAATGTTCTAAAAATGGAGGGTTACAGGTGAAATTTAACATCGACAAGCACGTTTTGTTGAAACCACTGGATCAGGTTTCCAAGGCTTTGCCGAGCAAGGCGACTATGCCGATTCTTGTAGGAATTCTGTTTCAGGCAGACGAGAATGGCCTGACGTTGACGGCAAGCGATACGTCAATCTCGATTAAGGCGGAAATTCAGCCAGACGATTTCGAAATGGTTGAGCCAGGGCGGATTGTCTTACCGGGGAAGAAGATCATCGACATTGTACGGAAGCTGACGGAGGACCTAAGCATCGAAGTAAAGGGGCTGCAAGTGACCGTCAAAAGCGGGAAGTCCAAGTTTGAACTGATGGGTCTGGATGCAGAGGAATTTCCACTCTTCCACGAAGTTTCCGGATCGACAGTCAAAATTCCCGGCGACAAGTTAAGGTCACTGGTTAATCAAACAATTTTCGCTACAACCGCAGATCAAAAAACGCCGATACTTACCGGAGTTCATTTTCAGTTTGAAGAGAACAAGATCAAATTATCCGGGTGCGACCGGCATCGTTTAGCCCGAGTTGAAAGTGAGTTTGAAAACGAAAATGTCGTATCTGTGGTCGTAAGCGCTGAGAGTTTAAGTGAATTGCTCAAGATCATAGATACAAATCCAGTTGAGTTGTCGATTTCACACAATCGGTTCATGGCTAAAACCAAAGAAGTGACATTCATTTCGAGGGTGTTAGAGGGTACATACCCAGATGTTGATCGGACGATCCCGACGGGTTTTAATTCCTTGGTCACGGTTTCGACTTCAAAGCTATTTCAGGCGATTGAGAGAGTATACATCATCGCTACGGAAGAAAAGACAAATCAAATCGTTATCACGGTTGGAGAAGAGTTGGAGATCGAGTCCAAAACAGAAGGCAGCCATGCCGTCGAATCATTGGAAATCATCGGTTTGCAAGGCGAGGGCTTTAAGTTATCCATCAATGCCCGGTACGTAATGGATGCGGTTAAGGCGATTGATACAGACAAGGTAGTTATCCATTACGTAGGCGATATGAAACCACTGATTTTGAAAGGCGAAGGTGAGGAAAATAATTTTCAGCTCATTCAGCCTTACCGTACTGCATAGGAGGAATCCAATTGAAAACTAAGATCAATATCAAGGAATTATGCAAAAGAATCCGATACGGCAGAACACGCGGAGGAATGGTTTGGTCCCGCGAAGATAATCGGCATTTCATCACCAATCGGCATTGGTTGGTCCGGTTCGATGAATTGCCGCGTGAGGTGAAGATCGAGTTGTTCTCGGTGTTCTGCAAAATCCCCGAAGTCGGACAGACGCTGAATATATTCGCCGGGCAAGAATCGGAAACAAAGCCGGTCAAGTACGACAACATCTATCAACCAGACAAGCAGGACGCCATCGGTGAAGTCACACCGTTTATGAAAGAAATAGGGGAGAAGCATTTTGCTAGGGTGTTAAAATTCCCCGAACATTTCGCATTCAATGACGAGGACTACTTCAAACTGGCAGAAGGAGACTCGGACATTAAGACGCAAGGAAACAGTCCGCTTAAGCCGGTTTACTTAGCCGGAGGGGATTTACTTGTGCTCCCCATCCGAGTTAGCGAGAGCGGAAACGATACGACAATCAAGGAATTGACGGAGGCGGTATCGGAATGAACCTTTCCAAACTGTTTGAAATGCAGAAAGCATTAGACGAACGGATTGTTTCGGAAAAGGGGATGGAGGGACAAGACCTCCTCCCCAAAAAGATACTTGCTCTACAAGTTGAACTCGGGGAACTGGCAAATGAATGGCGCGGCTTCAAGTTTTGGAGCAACAAGCAGGAACCGCTTCAAAGATGGAGCGGAGGTTGCAAACTCTGTGACTATTGGGAAGCAATGGACAGCGAACGACGTAGCCTACGTCCAGATGGTAGCGAGTGCGATTGTTACCAAGGACTGAGACCGAAGAATGCCGTGTTAGAAGAATACGTAGACTGTCTGCACTTCATATTGTCGATTGGATTGGAGACCGGGTTCGATCAAATGGCAGCTAGCGTTCATTCAGTTGAAGTAGATATTGATGAGATTACCGAATGTTTTCTGCACATATCAACTTGGTTAGTGAATCTTTATACGCTCAAAAAACCAAAGTGCTATTGGAGATTGGTTGATGTGTTTATGCACTTAGGGCATTTGTTGAATCTCTCTCTCGAGGAAATCGAACATGCCTATATGAGTAAGAACGCCGTAAACCATGATAGACAATCATCCGGTTATTAATCGCATGAAACTGGTCATACCGGGAGCCTTGCCAACGCTTAACGAAATCATTGATGCAGCTAAATCTCATTGGTCCGTCTACCGGCAAATGAAAGAAGAAAACACAAACCTAATAGCTTGGACGGCGAAAAAGTTGCCGAAGTTGGAACGGGTGAATGTCGTTATCACGTGGCACTGCAAAGACAAGCGGCACGACAAAGACAACATCATGGCCGGGCAAAAGTTCATTTTTGACGGAATAAAAGAGGCCGGAATCATCAGTAACGACGGATGGAAGCAGATCGGGGACGTAACCCATCGATTCGCAGTAGATAAGCAAAATCCGAGAATTGAAATTGAATTTGAGAGGGTGCCTGTCAATGAGCAATGACAATAAAAACGCTAATGAAGAGCAATTCGAAGATCCGAACCAAGTAACCGCCTATATCGAAGATGATGTTTTAAAAATACCTACTCACGAGATTGGAGACTGATCGATGAGAACAGAGCGTACAGCAGCTATTCTTTTCGGGGGAATCGGTGGTTTTAGCCGAGGTCTCCAAGAATCAAAGGTCGAAGCCTACGGAAAGGTTCACAGCTTCGAGATTCTCTGCTCCATCGATTACGACCCGGTAACGTGCCACAATCACGATTTAATCACCGGGGAAAAGACAGCTGTAAACATGGATCTCTTTGACCGGCAGCAGTACATCGACTGGCACGGCTATGAGCCTCCAACGGAATGGCGTGAAATGACACCGTACGATGTGTGGAAAGCGTTTGGTGAACAAGTTCCGGACTACATCTTCCTTTCGCCGCCGTGTAAGGGGTTCAGCGGCCTTCTGCCGGGAGAGAAATCCAAGTCGAAGAAATACCAGGCGTTGAACCTTTTGACAATTCGCGGGCTGGATTTATGCCTGAAAGCGTGCCTGATGTATGGCGACGAACTCCCGATGTTCATACACTTCGAGAACGTGCCGCGAATCACAACTCGCGGAAAGCACATTCTTGAGAAAATCAAGAAGCTGCTGAAAGGATACGGCTTCGCTTATGACCAACGGTCTGACCACAACCTCGGCGAGATCGGCGGACTTGGGCAGAATCGCATGAGGTTTCTCATATTAGCTCGGAATGAAAAGAGAGTGCCGAATTTCTGTTATTTGCCACCGAAAAAGCCGCTTAAAACGATAGGTGACATTATCGGCCCTTTGCCGATGCCGGGAGATACAGAGCGAGGTGGGCCACTTCACAGGCTGCCTAATCTCCAATGGAAGACATGGGTGCGGTTGGCACTCATTCCGGCAAAAGGTGATTGGAGAGATTTGAACAAGATTGATTGGGAGCAGTACCGCATCCTCCATGAACCTCGCGGCGGTGCATACGCGGTTGAAGAATGGAATGAAACATCAAGGACCGTTACGGGAACTGCAGGACCTGGTAGAAGCAATGGAGCGGCTGCTATATCGGACCCAAGATCCGGATTTAAAGATGGCACTCATACATCAATCTATCAAGTTTGCAAATTTGAAGAACCGGGAACAACCGTAACCGGCGCACACCGACCGAATAACGGGGCAATCAGTATCAGTGACCCACGGCTAAACAAGCAGGACGGCAAGCATCCGGGAGTATATCGAATCGTCCGAGCGGATGAACCAGCTCCTACAGTCACAGGAACAAGGTTCGGGAGTGGGGCTATTGCGATAGCGGACCCGCGATGTAAGACAGAACTGCACCCGGATAGTTATGGCGTTCAAGAATGGGATGAAACCGCAAAGACGGTTCGATCGGCAAATCGAATTATGCAGTCGGCGGCAAGCATCGCAGACCCGCGAATTTCTGATAGACCGGGACGTTACACCGACAAATACCGCATGCAATCAATCGATAAACCCGCCGCGACGGTAACAGGCGTAACGGATGTACAAAGTGGCGCTCAATTGGTTGCCGACCCACGAATGAACTGTTCACCGAGATCCGGAACTATGGGGGTCCAACAATGGGATGAGCCCGGAAAGACGGTTATCGGAAGCGGAGATATTCACGCAAGCGCAGCCGCCGTAGCTGACCCACGAATCCCGGACGATAAGGAAAGTGGCGTTTGGGTAATCATTGCAGAGGACGGTACATGGCACAGACCGCTGACTACTTTCGAGCTGGCTATGCTTCAAGGATTTCCTACGCATCTACCTGACGGACGGCCTTTCCAACTCGAAGGATGCTCGGATGCGAAGGCTCGGGAATATATCGGGAATGCGGTGCCCGTTCAATCCGCAACAGCTATGGGTAATGTCATTTTAATTGCGATGGCAAACGCCGAGGCCGGAATATCATTTGAATTCAGTTTTCAGGATGTATGGGTACTGCCTCAATGGGAACGACCAGAAATTACGATTCTTCATTAACGGAGTCGATCGACGAATCATGGAACGAGTTATCACCGCCCTCCAACGAATCCGAAGCCATGTCATTATCAGTGAGTACAAGTTGCACGAAATCATTGCACGGGAACTTGACAAAGAGGGGATTCAGTTTCAAAGAGAATTCCCTCTTGGTCCAAGAAATCGAATTGATTTCCTAACGATTGACGGAATCGGCATTGAGGCAAAGAAAGGAAAGCCAAACGAGCAACAGGTTCTTAAACAGCTGGAACGGTATGCACAGTTTGATTCTGTTACCGGATTAATACTTGTAATTGAGCGTTACATGGATCTTCCAGAAGAAATAATCGGTATTCCGGTGCGGTCAATTGGTTTAAGAAAACTATGGGGTATTGCCAGTAAATGAGGTGATTGGGCATGAATGCGTTAGAACTCCCGGCATATCTACGAGAACCGGGTGAGAGCGATTACTACTATGGAACTCTGAGGCTAGAAGGTGACTTCTGGATTATTGAAGGTGAACCTGCCGTCTGTCAGGCTGCAAAACGCCTGTTTCCGGGAGCAGAGGGAAGAACAAGAGGAATCGCACGATTCAAACGAAACAAACGAACGAATGGCGATTTGAACTGGCTAATGATGCGGTATCCGTTGAAGGTTGTTGATCGGGAACAGTGGGATAAAGCATTTGGTGAGTCGGTTGAATATGTACGCCGGCGTGAAGAAATCCGGAGAGGTCCACAGAAAGCGGAACCATCTTCACTCCTATTCAAAGGAAAGTTGACTGAATTCCAAAAGGAAGGAGTCGCTTTCTTAAACAACAATGCGCCGACGCTTTTGGCTGACGACATGGGTTTAGGTAAGACAGTTGAGGCTTTGGCTTGGGTAGCTACACAAGCTAAATTCCCAGGCATCATCGTCGTTCCAACGAGCGTCCAAACGCAATGGCGTAGCCAGATCATGAATTTCATTCAACCTCAGTTGTTGCCGGGAGAAGTTGCCTTATTCCCTGATACAAGCAAGATGGTCCATATCATTAAGGGACTAACACCTTACGAACTTCCAGAAGCGCAATTTTACATTATTCATTACGGTTTGTTGCGTGGGTGGAAGCAAGCTCTTCCTGAATACAAATTTGAATTTGTTGTGTTCGACGAGATCCAAGAACTCCGGCATCCGGGAACTGAAAAATACAGTGCTGCGTCATTGCTGGCCGAAAGTGCCGGGAATGCGATCGGGCTCTCCGGAACTCCTATATACAACAAGGGTGGAGAAATCTATTACATCATGAACATTCTTCAGCATCAATGCCTTGGTGATTGGGGAAGTTTCACGCGGGAGTGGTGCTATGGATACAACGAGGATGTTGTAGTGGATCCTGAATTGCTCGGGGATCATTTGCGGCGTGAAGGGCTTATGCTGCGACGAACGAAAGATCAGGTACTCACGGAGCTTCCGCCAAAGCGTCGTATTGTTCAAGACATCGATTCCGACGACAAAGTTTTCATCAAAGAAATGCGTTCGGTTATGGAGTTGATATCCCGATATGACAGGATTTCAGACCAATTTGAAAAGGGTCGTGCCAAGCGGGAAATCGGTGAGAGGATGCGGCAAGCAACCGGCATATCAAAAGCTCCTTATGTCGCAACATTCGTTAAAATGCTCCTCGAAGCCGGAGAAGCGGTTGTGCTGTACGGATATCACCATGAGGTTTATGAAATTTGGATGGAAGAGTTACGGGCATTTAATCCAGTTCGAGTGACAGGACTTGAAACGAATGTCCAAAAGGAACAGGCCAAGGAGAAGTTTATCAAAGGTGAAACAAACCTGATCATTATCTCCTTGCGGGCCGCTGCCGGTATCGACGGTTTGCAGAACCGGGCGAACATCAATGTTTTTGGGGAATTGGATTGGTCGCCGGGTATTCATTCGCAGTGTGAAGACAGAACGCACCGGATGGGGCAAAAGGATTCTGTTTTGAGCTATTACCTTGTTTGTGGCAATGGCAGCGACGAACAAATGATGGAAGCCCTCGGATTTAAAACGGCGCAGTTTGCCGGAATTATGGGCGAGAAAACGGAAAGCGAAGAGGACAAGGCCAATGCCCAGATTGAGATCGGTAAGCACTTGGACAAAGTTATCGAGAAGCTGAAAAGCAAAGCAAAAGGAGCATAAGAAAGTTTATCCCTCATGCTCCTCCACTACAAATAGCTTCTCAACTGGAACGTTCAAAGCACGAGCTATTGAAAAAAGATGCGAGTCCTCATGACGCGAATTCTTATCAAACCGGCTTATCGATCCTTGAGGTACGCCGGACATATGTGAAAGTTGCATTTGTGTAATCCCTAACTCTTTTAATAGTGGCATTAGATTCGGCTTAACAGTTATCAATTCCGGTTGCCCCCCTCTCTAACGAAAGTATACGATAACGAATATTTATTTTCAATACCCATTGACATTAATTATACGATATCGTATATTTATTTCAGGAAAGTTATTCGAAATACGATAAGCGATAACGAAGTGGTAAGGAAAAATTTCCTGAGCTTGAGGATGGTGGTCAAGTGGAACCAAAGAAGATCGACTTAACAACCTTGGACAGTCAGCCGGTAGAAATACGGGAGGCAATCGCCTTTTACGCAGCTCATACAGTTCTCCCGATCAGCTTCACAGCGGAAGAAAGGGAAAGGCATTACAGTGTCCTGGAGCAAGCGGGATACCTTGAAAAGGTAGGTGAGCAACATGACCTTCATCAAGAGTTACATTCAGTTGGATGAAGCGCCGGAGATTTTGCAAAAAGCCGTAATGAAATCCATCGAAACAATGTCTAAATATGCGGAATCAAAGGTACTTTGCGTCACAAAGACAATCTCGGCACCCTATAAAGACAAGAGTATCCTTTGTACCACTTACAACGCGTATTTGGAAACTGTAAACTTTCTCGAAACTTTCCGGTATTCCGAATGCTCCAAAACGGAATGGACTGACCAAGAGGTTCGTAAAAACGCAATGAATATCGGGGAGATCATGGAGTTCGTAAAGCATAGCGAATGGCTGAAAGATGATGTACGAAGGATGCTTAAAAATGGCGGAGGTTAAAGAGCATTCTCATTGCTTGATTTGCCGCCGTCGGTTAAAGAATCCTGTTTACCGTAAGACGGGTATCGGGCCCAAATGCCAAGAGAAGTATGCCAAGAAAAAATCATCGAAAGTCGAACAGATGGTCATTAACTTTTAAGAAAGGTAGTGAGCGAATATGTTATTTCCGAAACCGGAACGCAAAGTGAAGGAAAAGAAGCCATACAACAGCCTTCAACGCAAGAAGGAGAAAAAGCCTTTGCCGGAATATAAACAAAACCTATTCGCTCACTACCAACCAAAGGCTTCGATGGCAGATCGGGGCGAGTTCCCGCGTAAAGTGGTTGCGGAATTGATTGCAGAGGCAAATGGTAAGTGCCAGTGCGGTTGTGGTCGTCCAGATCAATCGACTCATCACGTAATGCCACGTGGCCGGGGTGGTCGCGGAGTTAAGACAAATGGTATGAGGCTTAATGACCTCTGCCATGATCGGATTCAAACCAATGAAGATGAACTTCAACAATGGATTAACTTTTACGCTTTGAAATATGGACCTCGTTTTTGGTATGACGAGCAAGACTGGGAAGAGTTCAACCGCAAGGAAGCCGCGGCTAAGGCAGCAGAGGAAGAACAAAAGCAACGCCTCTCGGAGCTGGAACCGATCGTGAACCTTCTTGCTTTAGCCGCTGGACGAAAGTTAAAAGCTGCCGAGATCCGATTGATTGATGGAATGGATGAAAGGGAAATATCTACCTTCGCCCGCCTTATGGGTGATATAATAGGAACATCAGTTCGTAGTAATGAAACTCAATTCGGTTATGGACACTTTAATGACTAATATACGGCTGCTGAAGGAGGCGAACAGATGCGTGAGTTTAAGTTTCGGGCTTGGTATAAACCGCTAGGAGAAATGGTCCTGCCCGATCGGTTGGAAAGCATCAATTTTGAAACTAAGGTGCTTGGTGTTTATCTTCCAATCGATAATAAGGGGTTTAACAAACTCAGGTTATCCGACTTTGAATTATTGCAGTTTACGGGCCTCAAAGACAAGAACGGTAAAGAGATTTATGACGGTGACATCGTAAAACACACGATGGTTATTTACACCGATTGCAGCAGGAACGAAGTGAAGGAAACCAAAGCACCTGTTATCGGTTCAATAACTTTTATCGAAGGCGTTTGGCTCGGAATGAAGTTGGTAACAGGGGTCACAAAGGTTTTACTGCCTGGAATAGTTTTGGAAGAAGAACTGGAAGTCATCGGCAACATCTACGAGAACGCCGAACTCATGGGAAATTGCCCGTAAAGTGCTCGAAAGGACGAAATAATACATGACACTCATTAAAACATTCGCTGTAGGCGAAGAAATTACAGGGTTCTACCTTCTGAAAGGTTTGGATTTAAGGCAAACGAGATCCACGCCGCCGAAGGATTACTTTGATATCATCCTTTGCGATGCAAGCGGCGAAATCCCGGCGAAGTTTTGGGACGTAACCCCAACGGATAAAGAAACATTTTTCGCAATGGATGTTGTGAAGGTTCAGGGTACAGTTCAAACGTACAATGACAAGCTTCAGTTCAAGATAAACAGAATCCGAAAGGCAAATGAAGAGGATGGGGTAACGCTAACGGATTTCATCCGGTCCGCGCCGATCGCGCCGGTTGACCTGGTACACATCATTAACCGGACGGCTGAGAGTATAGGGGATTTGGTCATTCGTCAAATCGTTTTGTATTGCATTCAGAAGGTCGGAGATAAGCTGATGCACTTCCCGGCGGCTAAAGGAATGCATCATGCTTATTACGCCGGACTAGCCTATCATATCTGCCGAATGCTAGAAGTAGGCGAATTTATATGCCGGAAGCGTCCGTTTTTAAATCCGGATTTGGTTAGGGCTGGGATTATCCTGCACGACATAGCCAAGACGGAAGAAATGGAATCGCAGCTCGGCATCGTATCCGATTACAGCCTGAAAGGAAAGTTGCTCGGGCATATCACAATGGTCTATGGGTGGATTATTGAGGCGGTACATATGAACGGACTGGACCCGAATGACGAACGGATTCTCGCCCTGCAGCACATCGTTTTGTCTCATCACAACCTGGGTGAATGGGGTAGCCCGGTCCAACCTCAATTGCCGGAAGCCGTAGCCCTTCATTACATCGATCAGCTCGATGCGAAGCTTCAGATGGTAGAAGATGCCCTCGATACAACACCGGAAACTGAACAATGGACACCAACGATTCGAGGTCTTGAAAACAAGGCGATTTTTCGTTTAAGGGGAAGTGGTTTAGTTTGATAATAACGGAGAGAGAGGCGAAAGTCTTAGAAGTCATCCGTGCAAATGGCAAAATAATCAGAAAAGATATTGTAAAAATTCTCGATTTGAGTCGGGATATTGTTGACAGGGTAATTGCTAGGCTTATATCAGTAAATGCTTTAAGTCAATTGGGACGGGGTAAATATAAAGTTCTCATCGATCAATACGAAATCGGAAATGTTGAAAAGGTAGAAATCACTAACCCGATTGTACTAGATACAACTAATATTCCTGCTCATATCCGCGAATACATCAAAGCTCATGACCCATACGTTTCAAGAAGCAAATTGTCACGAAGAACCGGTGTTCCAAAGTTGTTATTGAATCAACTGTTGTATGAGATTAAGGGTGTTTAAAGCAAAAGGAGGGGCTTGAACGGATGAATTCGATAAATCTGTACGAAGTCAGTTACCCCGAGGGAATGTGGGGCGACCACCCAGCTTATTCTTTCCTGAAAACTGCGAGGACCGCCGGAGCCGCGAAGTACGATGAATGGATCGAGGTATCCGATTGCTGGGAGATGAGCTTCATCGACTTGTGCAAGCAAATCCGGGTGCGAAAAGTCGGTCAATCAGAGCCGTTACCTGGATCAGCGCCATTCGAGCGACCGGAAAGAATAGAACTCATCAATCGGTTGATCCGGGAGATCGGTAGCCGTGGACGTCGGTTCCTTTACTCGAAGAAGCACGATAGATTCGCGGCCTTTCATTGGGCAAACGGTTGGTTATGGTATACGGATGATTATACAGGTGAGCCGATCTTGATGGTGGCCGGCAAGGAAGGGAAGACACGGGAGCAGAAGCATGCATTCTCCCACGGCGGGACTCTTTGGGGTTTGGTCAACGACTTCAGGGATTATATCTTCGGCGACGACGATGCCAATCACAACAACGGATACGGTGGTCTGTATTGCCCGCACTGGGGATACCCAAAAGAAGATATGGGGGCGATCCAGCAGCTTGCGATCGACCTCGGATACTTGAAGCCAATCTCGGGACGTTAGTCCGGTGGCCTTGGCCGAATAATACTATTATGGAGGAATCAATATGAAAGCTATAACGATACACCAACCTTGGGCATCGTTAATTGCCATTGGTGCAAAGCGCTTTGAAACGCGGGGATGGAAGACAAATTATCGCGGGCAGATTGCGATACATGCAAGCAAGAAGGACCCGCACGATATGATGCAGTCGTTGCCGAATAAAGTACAACGACAGATGTATAGCGTCTATTATAACTATTTTAATATCGCATCGGGCGCGTTGAGCAGAATGCCGACAGGAGCGATTGTAGCGATCGCTGATTTGGTGGATTGCAGAAAAGTATCGGATTGGTTTTTTAGCGATGGTTATCCTGCATTGCACGGTCAAAATGATGACTTTTTCATTGATGAAAATGAGTTTTCTTTCGGTGATTATACACCGGGCCGTTACGCGTGGGAATTAGCGAACGTTCGACTGATCGAACCTATTCCGGTGAAAGGTCAGCAAGGATTATGGAATTGGGAGGGGCTGGCATGACGCGGATAGACGGAGTAATAAGTAAAGCGAAGTTGATTGCGTATCTTAATCAATCGGCAAATGATTTATATGACAAAGGGGCGCACGTTCCTGCCGGAATCATGGTTATTCTTCGTGACGGAATCGAAACGGGAGAGATCGACCTTTTACCCGAACTTCCCTCTACGGACGTAGATTTAAAAGAGATTGAGGAAGCATTCCACTATCTCGAACAAGTGGTAGGTATTCAAAAGAAAGTTCAGAAAATCCGCCCTCTCCTCACCAAGTTAGCAGAGAAGGAAGCGGAAATAGAGAGGTTAACGAAAGAGCGCGAGCAATTCGTATGTCTACTTCCTTCTGAAGTGAAGAGTTGGGAAATGCAGCTAAATCAAGCGGTGGAAGCGTTGGAGAAAGCCGACAAACTCCTTAATAGAGATTTACCAGTCTGGGCGAGGGAAGAAATACAAAAAGCACTCCAATCCATCAAAGGAGATAAGTCAGAGGTATATTTGATTCAAATATCTGGTCCCGGCATTGAACCTAGATTCTTACGTAAACCGGGTAGCGATGATCTGGAGGAATATACGACGAGGGGAGAAGCAGAAATGGTTGCGGATGCTCTCCGTAGCGGCAGCAGTTTAGGTTTGATTGTTGATGTAGTGGCAAAGGAATAATCGGTTACCTCTCGGCGTAAAACTCACATGCCGAACGGAAAAAATGCGCCGGATTCTGACTTTCTGTATCAAGAATAATGACCTCATCCGAGTCGAATTGATAAATAACCCCTTCGCCGCAATCTTCACCTGACTGAATTATCTTTACTATATACTTTGCCATCAGTGCTTTTTGAAAGTCTCTATCCGTTCGAAGATGTAAGGAACGTTTGAACAAGTCTACCACCTCGTAAACAATTAAACAGCTTGTAATCAAGAAATGTAAAGGGGTGATTTAGTGATTACAAAGGAAGTTAGCGCGGAGAGAGAAGATACGAGGATGATTGTACAGCTATCTTTGTTTGATGACTTAACGGAAGAAGACGTTATCAAAACAAAATGGCTGCTTAAACTCTATCCTGGCATGCTGGATATCATTAAGAACTATGAGCTGAACAATAACACGTTGACCGATGGGATGACTGAATATGACCTCGCGGCGGCTCACGGATCCGGAAAAAAGGAAAATGAACAAGACATCTCCAACGTTACGGCCAACACTGTTATTTTGAAGGACAAGCGCGAAGTACTGTACCGTTTTTACAAAGAACGGTCCCGCGTACTCAGCGGCGTCATAAACAATATCCGCGATCCGCATGAAAAGATGATTGCAAAGCTCCTATTTATTGATGGAATGAAAAGCAAGCGGGCGCAAGCTCATATGACGCGGATCAAGAGAACGGATGATATATGGCCGATCGGAACGACAACCTTCTTTGAGAAACGCCGAAACATCATAAAGAACATCGCAAACAGCCTGAAATTAAATCGGGAGCTGGACCTAATAGAAATTGATTACGGACCGGGCAGAGATCCGGAAGGTGAATGCAAATTCATCATAAAGGAGTGGTCATAAAAATCCGTAGCGTGCGCGTAGTTAGAGGGCGATACGATGGCATCAGTAGGAAGGAAATACCTCTTCCGGGTGATGCCATCCTAGCCCTTATCAAAGGAGGCACTCGAACGCGCTGAATGGTTGCAGCCGATGCAGCCTTAGCATTAATTGCGATGGTGCGAAGCGAGGAAAGGGCTTTATGCCTGATAAACAATGGAAAGTGCCTTTCTCTCGTTAGAAAGACAGTTTCCGTTGCTTATCACACAGAGCAGCGGATGCGCTCGGTGGTGTGTATGCACTTACTATGTATTGTGTGCAAACTATATGTGGAGGTGAACACCCGCCGCGCTCCAAAATTGCACGGGCTTAAACGGGACCAGCCCACCCAAGCAATCAATGGATGCTGGCAACTCCCTAGGGTGTTCGGCGGCATCCGGCGGTGATTAGCGCGTAAAAATGTCCTAGGCTCTAAGTCAAACCTACCCACTGGTGGGAGTAAGGGCGGAGAAGTTGAGTCACGCGCATCACATATACCCCGCGTCCCGTCCGACATTCGAACGATAGAGAGCACCCTATACAACGACCCTAATGGGCGGGGCCGCAATATCAACGGTCGGCAAGGGCCACGCGGGGATTCAATCGGGGAAATGGACGTTGAGGGCAATAGCCCGAGTCCGCAAGAAGCCCATTCCGGGCACGGCGCATCGGCGGTAGGCGCATCCAATAAATTACCGCCTCCATATGGTATTAGTGCAGGGGTTACATTGTTTGTCGTTTTTGACTCTCCTCACAAAAGGAAAAGAGAACGACTGGTTACGCCATTTGCCACGTAACCGCCTGCCGCGACCGTGTACGACACGGTTCCAATGTGGGTCTATTGGTTGGGAAAATGGCGGCTCCTGCAGTGATACCATATGTCTAAAAAGTATCAATAGGTTGAACGGGGGAAGTCGCGGAAACGCGGCTTTTTTCGTTAGGGTGAATCACTCAATGAAATGGCAGGGGAGGGAGCCAGAGTGATAATGAAAGGTCGTGATTTTTACGAAGATCAAGAACAAGGAACAGCAGCCGAAGAAATGCAAAGGTTGCATGTGGGGCAATTGGACTGGGACCAAACAGTTCTGCTCAAAACAGAAGTGCGTAAAGACGACGGTCTCGGATTCTTCCGAGGCTTAGTAAACGCTTTCTTACTTAGCGTTATGTTTTGGTCATTAGTTGGCATATTCCTACACTTTCGATAATCTCATCCTCCCCGACAATTCCCATGACATTGACCTCTATCCGGGGGTAAAGGATAGTAGGTGGAATTGCGCTCCTTTCAGCGTTGACCATAGGCGCGAAGGTTGAGATCGTGGCGGCTTGCCGGTTGGCCGAAGCAACAGCCGGTTTTATTTCTATTTTGGAGGTGATCGATATGAAAGTAAGAGCAAAATTCCTATGTACAGGTAACGGCAAAGTAGGGTATAGCCCTGAAGGTGTAACTTCGAACATTACTTTGCAACCGGTAACTGGAAACAGTGAAGAAAACAAAGATTTCTTTCGCTGGACTCCGGGCGGGAAGATTGAATTGTCAGTTGTGAATCCGGCTACTGCTGAACAGTTCGAAGTCGGCAAAGAGTATTATGTTGACTTCACGCCGGCAGAGTAGTTCGTCCACTGCACACTGCTACGTCTATCAGGCCGTGGCAGTCTGGAGGGGATGAACCTATGAGGGGCAAGCCCAAACGTGAAAAGAAAAAACCAAAGCATTTGCGAGAAGCTGAAAAAGCACATAACGCGAACATTTACAGCGAAGGATACCGACACGGCTATGAGATGGGAATCCAAGAAGGGTTGAGGAGAGCGAGGAACGGACGTGAGGAGATTATTTGATTGGTTAATTCGGTACACCTATGAGATCAGCGTGGACCCGGTAAACCGAGAGGAACGGCGAGAGAATGATAAGTTCATGAAGCGATGGAAGTGGAAATGAAGATCAATCATATCTTTCAACCGTCTGGATCGAGTTTGTGCGGTCAAACCTGTGTCGCTATGATTGCCGAAGTGTCGTTGGAAGAGTCAATCGAGGCGTTCGGCGGGAAGAATGGTGGGACTAGGACAAAAGATGTTGTCACAGCTCTCCAAAAGTTAGGAATCCAATGTGATGAGAAGCTGACCCGGTTCAAAGGGATTTTGCCCGACGTAAGCATTGTCAAACTCCATTTCGATGATGTGACAGGGACGCATTGGACGCTATGGTGCAACGGAAGGTTTTATGATCCGTCAAGGTATGGTAATTCGTCGTTAAATACTTCAAAAACAGAGTACCCCGAGGGAGTACGGATAACCTCGTATCTCCCTATATTTATGGAATGTATGCAATAAAAAACCACTTAACGAACTACGGATTCGTGTAAGTGGCTAAGTTCTGATTGACATGATGTTATTACCTCTTTTTCGTTTGAGCTAGTGCACTTCCGGCGACCTTCTTTGATGCAGCACTGTAACGATCGTCACGCAAAATCTTAGATGCAGTTTTTGCAACAGACTTGCTTGTTTGCTTTTTATTCGGCATTTAAAAACACCCCCCCTCTCTATTCCACTATTATACAACATTTTGCTATGTTAATGGAACATTTGTTCTGAGTTGATAGAAAAAGAAAAAGAGGCCGAAGAAACGGCCCCTAGAAGTATCAACGAATGAATTGTGCAATAACAAGCATCAAGATAATCAAGTCTTTAATATCGAAACCATAATTACGACGATTCAAATTATTTCTCCTTTCTGTATTTTTAACGCTTCAACTGATTAGTTTCAGTGAGGCGTTTTTATCGTCAATCTCATTGTAGGAAATTATCGGGAACGAAGTAAATCGATTTTCTCTTCAAAATAGAACACAAAAAATATTGACATTAATCTAAAAGCGGGAACCTGTTGATACTAAAGGGATTATGTTCAAAAAAAATATCAGGTTTTTTTAAAAAAAAGTTGTGGCGGTGGTGAATAAATGTAATGGCCAGAGAAAGAAGTCCAATTTGAGACGAGGCTTTGAGTTTTAGAAGTGAAATATTACTTGGGAGTGCGGCAAACGTCGTATCTCTCTATTTTTATTTAAGTCAAAAAGAGAGAGGGCCGAACAAATGAATTTCGTTCAACCAATTCGTGACCCTGAGATCATCGAAGGTATCCAGCACTACTTGAAGTTGCGCAGCATTCGAAATTATTTATTTTTCACGATGGGGATTTACAGCGGCTTGCGAGTTTCCGATCTACGTCAGCTTAGAGCCGGTATGGTTCGAGGGAAAACGCATGTCTATATCCGTGAAAAGAAAACGAAGAAGGAAAAGCGTTTTATTATTCATCCGGCTATTCGCCCCGAGCTTGAACGATATATTGAAAAATTGAACGACAACGATTATCTATTTCCGAGCAGGCAAATAAAGAAGAAGTCGAAACTACGAAAGCAGCCGCTTGACCGAAGTTCCGCTTACAAAATGCTAAACAAGGCAGCTCGACAATTCGGACTCACCGAGATCGGGACACACACCATGCGAAAGACATGGGGATATCATCTCTATATGAAGGACAGAAGGAACCTAGCGTTACTAATGGAAATGTTCAATCACGACCAAGAAACGACCACCCTACGCTATATTGGCTTTACACAAGACATGATGGACGCTGCAATTTTGGAGTTAAGTTACCCATAAATATGGTGAATGTCGCACTCATTTTCTGAAAACGGGAAATTACTCATAATTACGCAGTATTCGCGAACTTGTTGAGTGCAACAGAATATATGTTATGGTTCTCCCGTGTTCCATATTTTAGGAAAAATCGATGATTTTATTCCGCTGAAAAATCGATTCAATACAGTAATATGAATGGTAACGCTAAAGGAAAATTTCGTAAGAGCGTTCCATTCAACTCAAATCGATGGAGTTGGGTGAAATGTAATGGCGAGGGAACGAAGCAGCAACCGATTAACCGCCCTCAAACTTTGGCTCAAGAGCGGTCGAAAGATGAAGCTGACAGAGATAGCAGACGAGCTTGGCGTTTCTGATGTACTCGTCCGAAAATGGAAGTTTTTAGATAAGTGGGATGATATTCCACTTAAACGGCCACGGGGCGCTCCGAAAGGGAATAAGAATGCGAAGGGAAACAAAGGTGGTGCCCCTTCCGGAAATACGAACGCCCTCAAAAATGGTATCTACAGCAAATTCCTACCTCAAGACCCTGACTTTCAGGAACTTATGAAAGTAGCCCAACAAATGGACCCCCTTGATATCTTGTGGCAAGGTGTAGAAATCGCATTCGGAAAAATGTTGTGGGCGCAGCGGATCATGTTCGTTCGCGACAAGGATGACCTGACGAAGGAACTCAAACGAGAGAAACCTTCAGAGTGGGGGACCGAGGAAGAATACGAGTTGCAGTTTGCTTGGGATAAACAAGCAAACGATCTAAAGGCATTCGCTGCAATCAATCGGGAACTCCGATCTGCGATTAAGCAATTTCTTTCTGCTGCCCCTGAGAATGATGAAAGACATATGAAACTGGAACTCATGAAGGTTCAGGTCGAGAAGGCACAAACGGAAGTCGAAGTGCTCAAGACCAAAGCAGGAGGCAGTGGAGATGCGGATGATGAACTGATAGAGGATTGGGTCGAGGCGGTGATTGGTGATTGACAAAGAGCTCTCCAGAGATGAAGAGGAGGCTACAGGCGTTTAAGAAACGCATTCCGGTCTACCAGCGGGAACCAGTTTTGTTTTGTAGAGAAATTCTCAAATTCGAGCCAGACGTATGGCAGGCGGAAGTATTAAACGATATTGCAAATGACCGCCTTGTCTCAGTCCGATCGGGGCAAGGAGTCGGGAAAACTGGATTAGAATCAGTTGTGGCGCTCTGGTTCCTTTCTTGCTTTCCGTTTCCGAAAGTCGTCTGCACAGCTCCGACACGTCAGCAGCTTCATGATGTTTTATGGGCTGAGATAAGTAAGTGGCAGAGCAAGAGTCCGATCTTAAAGCGAATCCTCAAGTGGACCAAAACAAAGATTTACATGCGGAATTATGAGGAACGATGGTTCGCAACGGCCAGGACAGCGACGAAGCCGGAGAACATGCAAGGCTTCCACGAGGACTATATGCTCTTCATCGTAGACGAAGCCTCCGGCGTTGAAGATAAGATCATGGAAGCAATACTTGGTACATTATCCGGTCCGTTCAATAAGCTGCTAATGTGCGGGAACCCCACAAAAACAAGTGGGGTCTTTTTTGATTCTCACAATAAAGATCGGGCGGATTACCGGACGCATAAAGTATCCTGCTTAGACAGTCCAAGAACGAGCAAAGATAACATCGCCATGCTTAAACGGAAATACGGTGAGGGAAGCGATGTATGGAGGGTGCGGGTAGAAGGAGAATTCCCGCGTGGCGAAGCTGACACGTTCATTTCTCTCGAAGCTGCCGAATTTGCGAAAGATGAAGTTAGGCTTGAGGCGAAAGGCACAAAGCTATTCGTCGGTTGCGACGTTGCCCGATTTGGTGATGACGAAACGAGCATTTATGCGCGGATCGGCGGCAAAGTAGTTAATCAAAAGCATCATTTTAAACAGGACACCATGGTAACTGCCGGCTGGGTGCTTCGCTTAATCGATGACGTTAAAGCGGAACGTTCGGACGTAACCGAAGTCGAGATCCGGATAGACGATGACGGCGTAGGCGGCGGTGTAACGGACCGACTGAATGAAGTGAACGATGAAACGGGACTCGGATACACCATAATCCCGGTCCATAACGGTTCAAAGGCTATCGATGAGTATTACGGGAACCTTGGGTCTGAGTTGTGGGGCCATATAAAAGAAATGCTGGAAGAGAACATGAGTAACTATATGCTCGGGCGAACCGGAGTGTTGGAGCTTCCAGATGATGAAAAGCTGATCGCGCAGCTCACAACAAGGAAATGGCGAATGGGCAGTAATGGGAAGATATATTTAGAACGCAAAGAAGATATGAAAAAGCGTGGGCTACAGTCTCCGGACCGGGCCGACGCTTTAATATTAGCTTTTGCAAATGTAAATCAGGATAGTGGTTTTGCATTCGGTTAAATTATAAGGAAAAATCCCTGCCGACAGTCGATCGACAGGGATATTTCAAAGTAACGAGTACACGATCACTATCATGGCAAATAAGATTAAATAAAAGGGCCAAATTGAAATAGAAATGATGGACTTAAGAAACAGTATAAAAAGATTACCATTAGGTGCAACAATATATAAATCCTTCATAACAAGCGTCCCATTGTGTAATTTTTGTATAAAAGAATTGTATGAATTCCGAAATGATTTTTCTAATGCTAGGTAATAAGTATCCATTACTAAGAAAAGCGCTACCGGAACAATAGCAATTAGGTTATATTCCGGCTTCCCTTTATCAACCATGACCACAATGAGGCACTATTTGCTGACATTCGCTGAATTATGGATTGAAGGATATTTAAATGAGATTGTACGGATTGGGAGTCTTCATGTATAACGTCGTTCATAATATCCTCCAGCTAATATTTTTCTCTGAGTGCTATTGCTTTTTCAATCCAACCAGGAAGATTATCTTTAATATATGAATAAACATCTTTACTTTCTCGGTATGGCGGATCATAAGTATGGACAACAGTGGATAGTTTTCTTTGGCTTTCTGTGAATACAACGTAATCAAAAGGATTGTTCCCTTTTCTCGATTGATTCCCTGAAAAGTCTTTTAAATTGTGAATATGGATACCGAGAACACCTTTATTGTCATTCCAAGACTTACTAATTTCGTAATTTATCCATTCTCGACCTGCAGTATTTTCTCCTATTAATACTACGGTGCAAGAACGTCCGTGAAGTTGAGAATCGATCCATCTTTGAATGGCTGCTTTCCCACCACGTTTTATTGTTTCCCAATCATTATCCCTTGCTGGTTGATTCCCTTCGATGACACCCATATTTCTTACTTGAGAAGCTCTGACACTGTCTGGTTCATAATGAAAGCTATAAAACACTTGCCTGACCATATTTACCGCCTCCTCTAAACATAAATCTAGGATTCGATTATTCTACCTTTAGGAAATATTTTACTATACTAAACTATATTTGAAAATCCATTAGTGCGACGGTTTGCAGGATACTTATTGCAATAAGTAGAAGTAAATGTAAACTCAACTAAAGGAGCGGTTCACTATGGAAATGAATTACAGAGGATTCGTCGATCACGCGGTGCAAAAATCGTTTTATGGACAGACAACAATCGGTTTACTTTCGGAAGTATTAAAAGAATATGTAAATGAAGATGACGTAAAAGTTTTTTACCCCAAAAATTTATTTGTTGAAAATACGAATATTGAACTGTATGCATTCATGCAAGATCATGTCATAGCAATAATTCAAGGGGATAACGGCATTATTCTTAAATCACTTTATTATAAAAATATCCGAAATATTGAGCTATTCAAATCAACACGGAATGAATCTGAAGTCGGATTATTAATTCGATATACAAACGAGGAAGAAATCAACTTAAGAAGTCACCAAGATACAAATGATACGTGGGCGTTCAGATACGGCAAAAAGATAAAGGAAATATTTAAAATGCTTTCAAATCCGCAGTAAATAAGGAGTTTAAATAAGTTATAGTTTAAATGGATAAGAATGAACGTTAAGAGAAGGTCGGGAAAATTTTCCTTACCTTCTTTTTTTATTTGGGAAAGAAAGGAGGTCAACACTTGGGTCTGAGATCATGGTTTATCGAATGGCTAGAAGCTGGGCGGATGAAGAATGAACCCGATCGACAAACAGAGGCTTACCCGTTTCCGTTTTATTGGTTCGGTGGAAAGACGAATCAGCCTGTAATGAAACGAACGCCGGCGAATCTACGGCTGCTTAGTGAATCACCAATTCCGCGCCGAGCGATAAACGTTATAAAAGACGGTATCTCGCGATTGGATTGGTCCGTTGCGGCGATTGACGAGAACGATCAAGAGAAGTATGCCGAAGCGTGCAAACTCATCACGCGGACGCTGCGCAAGCCGAATCAAACAGACTCATTCCGGCTCTGGTTGGAGCAAATCGTGGAAGATATGCTTGTTGCGAGTGCCGGTGCTGCTGAGATTGCAAAGGCCGGAGATAAAATGCGGCCACTGCGATTGTTTCCGGTTGATGGGTTTTCGATTGAACTGTACCCAAACTGGGACGGCAAAAAAGATTCGTACCGGTATGCTCAACGGTTGCCAAATGGAACGTATGTTCACCTTACGGACGACGAGTTGATGTATATCCGAATGAATCCGCGAACAAATACGCCGTTCGGATTATCTCCGCTTGAAACGGTGTGGGAATCGGTCAATAACTTCATAGCAGCGCACAAAAACGCCGGGAATCAGGCGAAGAACACGTTCATTCGCAAGATTCTGAACCTCGGTAAAACCGCTGATGCAAAAGCTGTAGCGTTATTTCGTGCTTACTGGGAAGCTGAGGTTCAAGGAAAAGGCGTACCGCCGATCATCGGCGGTGAGAATCCTTCTGTCTTGGATTTAGGTGCGACAGACGATAAAGCGCTGTTTATTGAATGGCAACGGTTCTTAATCGAGATCGTAGCTATTGCTTTCGGTGTCTCTCCTAAAAAGCTGGGCCAGACGAAAGACGTAAACCGTAGCACAGCTGATTCTGAAGATGAGGATACTAACGCGACCATTCAATCCATCGCGGACACCATATCCGAATACATCAACGACAAGATTATTGATGACTACTTCGGTTTAGGTGATGTGATACAGTTCAAATTCATTTACGCACAATCGCTTAAGGACCAAAAGACACAAGCGGAAATCGATCAAATCTATCTGGACCGGAAAGTATTCACGGTCGATGAGGTCCGTGGATCGAAGGGTAAGAAAACGCATCCGAATAAACACGGTGAAGTTGTGTTGCTACCAGGCAGCGTGAAGTCGATCGACATCAACAAGCCGATGGAAGAACAAGAACCTCCACCGGAATCAACGCCTTTGCCTCCAAACGAGCCGGTAAAGGCTAGGCGGATGAAAGCAGAAGCGTTTCATGATCCAATCGTGCATGAAGATACACGCGATGCAGAAGAAGAGTTTATTGCGGCGTATCTATTGCTCATGGCGATGCTCTTGAGACGTGGCGACAATGTAACTTCTATTGATTCGTTGCTGTATGTCTGGACGCCTACACATGACGATTTTAGAGCCTTGTCGGATGCACTTTACGACTTGAAGGAAGAAGCCTGGTTAACTTCGTACAATCGCCGCCGGGCGGAAATGGGCGAGGAAAAACTTAGCGAGTTACCGGATGAAGTGAAAGACGACATTCGAAAACAGTCCGACGATAACGCGAAAAAGATCATGGATACGTACGAAGAAGAACTTCGCGGAAAACTCGCGGATATGGAGAAGAAGTACGCGGACCTAACGGGCAGCGAGAAGGAAAAAGCCATTGCCGACGAAATGGGCAACTGGTTAACGCGTCGCATGACGTACAAATCCTCGCAGATCAGCGACTACGAAGCCGGGTTATCGTGGAATGAGGCGTTGTTTGCTCATGATGACAAGTACGCGCCGTACACCGAATACTACGTACAGCCGGTCGCAACAAACCATGAGGATTGCGCGAACATCATAGCAGGAGCGCCGTATACGAAAGATACGTTGCCGGCTCCGTTACCGCTTCATCCAAACTGTCCGCATCGATACTTTGCAGTAGTGCATGACACCGCTAAATAGCAGGTGTTTTTATTTTGCGGTGAAAGGGGTGAACGAATTGAATCCAGTAATTGAAAACAACTTCCAATATCACGCTCCAAAAGAAGGGCAGCCAGCGAAGTACGATGCAATCCGATCTCTAGCAAAAGGTCTAGCTGTCGCTTTTGACGACATGTGCCCGAACAGCCGTGAGAAGTCGTTAGCAATGACGAAGCTTGAAGAGGCTGTCATGTGGGCAAATGCCGCTATCGCTCGTAACTAGCGGACAATTACATTACGTCGGGAGGTGAAAAAGAAGATGCTCACTCGCTTGAAAATGAGTAAATCACTCAAGCCACGTCAATTCCAGTTGATGGACGTGACCGGAGGTCATCCGAACAAAATACCGTTTAAATGCGCTTTGTTCGAGATCGATAAACCATCCGACGGTAGTCCGGAAGGTGCCGGAGGAAAGAAGATTCGCATTTCCTCTGTTGTGTGCGATCAATACTTGCAGACGTTCGTCGGCATGGCCTTTAACATCGACTACCACAACGAGATGAGAGGCCACGATACGCGCTTTAAAGTCGGTGTAATGGAAAAGGTCTATCGCTCAATGGATGGCTTCGCAATGGTCGAGGGCTACATTTACGGCAAGGATTTCCCGGATGTTGTAGCAACTATTCGCTATTATAACGGCCTAGCCGACGAATACGGATGGGAAGAATACCGTTTCGGTGCAAGTCTTGAAATGGAAGCATCCGTAAAGAATGCCGAAGATGATACGAACATCTTAGATGTGGTGGAATTCTGCGGCACCGGCGGCGCAATCCTTTACGCCGAAAGTGCCGCGTTTACAAATACAAGTTTTGCCGCAAAAAACAGTAAAAAAGAGGAGGTTGTCAATAAGATGACACCGGAAGAAATTAAAGCGATGCAAGATGCATTGAAAGCTGTAACGGATGGAATGACTACGCTCTCGGCCAGCGTACAAACGGTAGTAACCGAAGTCGGCGCGATCAAGACGGAGGTTGAATCCATCAAGGCTTCGAAAGAAGCTGATGAGAAAAAGAACGCCGAGGAAGCCGCCACTGCCGAATTGAAGGCCGCACAAGATAAAGCGGCTGCGCTGGAAAAGGAACTTGCAGACTTGAAAGCCGCTGCTAAAGGTGGAGAAGGCGGAAAAGACGAAGAACCGCAACGCAAGACAGCCTCGCCGGCTCAATTGCTTGCGAAGTACGGAAAGGTCGAGGAATCCGCCACAACGGATTACAAATCTTTCTGCGCTTCTGTGGATCAGTTGAACCTTTCGTCTGCTGAATCCTTGAAACTCAAGATTGCCGCTAAGGCACAATTTCAAAAGGATGGTGAATAATTAATGGCACAAGTTACAGACACACAGTTTATTGACCTTTCTGCTGCGGCACAAATCGTCGCTCCGGGCGCACTCATTATCGATGAGTATCAAAAAGAGATTGTTGACGCATTCCGCCGCAACTCGGTATTAGATGGCCGGATTCAGTACGTACCGGCAACAGGTGACTTCTCCAGCTACTTCGAGCAAACGGAGCTTAAGGAGGGTGCGTTCGTTGACCCTCGAAATCCTTCGTCTACGGCGCAAGCAAATAACCGCGTTGCTCGTTCGCTGAAAATCAAGGCGCTGACAAACCAAGTCAACTACGGTCATTACGACCTGCAATTGGCCGCACAGCAAAACAACTGGCCGGAACTGCAAGCGAAGGACCTTAACGACATGATTACCGGTATTACGTTGGCCCACGGTAAAAACCTGTGGAGAGGTAACGACACTTCCCTTTCCGCGCCGACGACCTTGCAATATCGCGGTCTTTCGAAGCAAATCACGAACACCTTCACGATTGCGGACGGCGCATTGATCGTTGCGGGTATCCGCGCACAAGTCGCTGCGATGACGGCGAGCGAGAAGTATACGCTGCGACCGACGGCGATCTACATCGACCCGATTGCTCATTACTATATGGAAGAAGAGGTCCGAGCGGCTGTAGAGGCCGGTACGATGACCAATCCGTTTGATAAGGCGGTTGTCGCGGGTATTGAAGTGGCGACGGTCCTTACTTCCGCCGGCCGCTTGCCGATCATTCCGGAACCGTTTATCGAATCGACGGTCAATGGTACGGATGCAACAAAAACGGACTATGGCATTGCGATTGTTACGGAGCCGATGATCGAATACCACTACGTTGGAGAAAAAGGCGTATTCCTGTTTGAAATGGGAACTACGTCCGACCTGCAGCGGAAAATGGTAGCGATCAAATACGGTGCACCGGTTGCGAAAGGTCCGGGTTATGCTCATGCTTATGGCAAAATCACGCGTCCGACGATTGCGAAGATCGGTTAAGTTCATAATTTGGGAGGGGCGGCTTAATAGTCGCCCTATTCCTTTGTTGGGAGGGTATAGCATTGGCTAAGTCGGTAAAAGAAAAGCTTGCTTCGATGTTGGATGTAGCGTTAGAGCTGGCCGAAGAGGCCGTAATCGGCGATCAGGAAGGGCAATATCCACAAGAAGCAGCAGACGCTTTTAAAACGGGGCTTGACTTCGCAGGGCCGGTTGCACAGTCTGAGGACGCGACGGATGAACAACGTTCTGAGGCTCTCAACGTGCTGAGCGATGCGGTCAAAGCTTTCAAGGCATCGGCAGTCAAACCTGCCAAGGAAACTGCTACGGTAGCGGTTAAAGGCGTTGAATTGAAAGATTGGCCGGAAGGTCAAGAGGGGAATCATTCGGTATTCCTCAAAGGCGGGCGCATCGTAAGCTTCAAGAACGGCAAAGCAGATGTTCCCAGCGAACTGGCTGATGAATTGGAGAAGGCCGGTTTTGTTGAATGAGTGCTTATTTAACCGTCACAGAGGCAGCGGACTACGCGCCGCCAGGTGTGACGCTGACGAACTCGCTAATTATCCGTGCTTCCGCGATTATCGACGCATACTGCAAGCGTGAGATCAGCGTAAAATCGTACACCGAGCGCATTCCGCTGAATGAGTACGGCAAAGGACATGTTTCCTTTTATCCGGTCGTAGCGGTGTCGGAAGTAAAGGCACGGCCTAAACACGGTTGGACCGGAGATAACTTCTTTGGGCCGCCGTCGTTCGAATCGGTTGATGTTAACGCTGTTGATACGGATAAACAGATCGGCTTCGTAACGGTTGGAAGCTCGACTTTCGGAGCGCCTTATACCGAGTTGGAGGTTACCTATTCAAGCGGTTGGGACCCGATACCTGACAAGGTTAGGGTTGCATGCGGTTTGATTATCGCGAAGCTAGCCAACAACTTCAATCCGAACGTAAAGGCTAAGAAGGACTTCGACTTCTCTATCGAATACTTCGGGCCGAAGATTGTGACGGATGAAATCGGGGACCTACTTTCGGAGTACGTCCATCGCCCAATGAGGTGAGAATGTGTATGTTCTATGAGTTCTCACATCGGCACACGGATTGTTTTGTTGATGGCTTGCCGGATAAGGTCATATTAACCCGCGAAGCTCGATCTTCATCGGTATTTAACCGTGAGTTCTTGTATAGTGGCACGTTCTCCCCTACTTCGAATGTTCAACCTGGGTCTATGGTGGATATCGGCGACTCTTTTTTGGTTCAATCGAAGCGAATCACGGCAGAAGGTGATCGGAGTTGTTCGCTTGTAAAAACGAATGCGGTTGTGACTATTCAACGATGGTCACAGGCGCTAGATGCGAACGACAATCCGATTGGTGGTCCGACATTTAACGATGTCCAATCAAACGTTGATGTGTTTGCTCAGTATGTCAGCGGTAGATTGCGTCAAGAGGATATCGGACTTTTACCAACGACCGTTTATGTGGTGCTTTTGCAAACGTCTTCTGACTTAAAGCGTCCACAAGAAGTCACTTCGCCGGACCGTATTGTATTGAATGGCCGGAGTTATCAAGTCGATGCAGTGGACGATGTGAAAGTGCCAAATCTCTTTTACGTCCAGTTATCCGAGGATTTACGATGATTACGGACATCCTGAGTGGATATGACCATCAACGGGCAAGTAACGACCTGCAAAATGCTTTGTTAAAAGAGATCGACGAGTTAACAACGCTTGTACTCGAAACCGCACGGTCAAACGTACGTTACTATCCAGACGTTAGAAGCAAGCTGCAAAAGGAACTGTTCTTCGTTGCGAATCAAATGATTTCTGGCGAGGTTAAAACGGACTATTGGGAAGCGTTCCTTGAACAGTTCGGTAAAGGTTCACTGATGGCCGGAGAGAATGAGAACCCTGGATTACGCGCCTATATCAATTCGGACATATGGAACCGACTTCGCTCCAAGAACATTAGAGCTGTAGTCGGTCGAGCGCGGGGAAGTTATAAGAGCATCGACGGAACGGTTCGGTACTCTGGCGGTTCAAGGCGAGGGGTCAACCTTGAGTTCTTGGCTCAAAAAGGAATCATCGACCAGAAGTTCCTGCCTACACCGCAGACATACTTCCTCCGGATTGCGTTAAAGTCCAACCGCCGCCGAATCCTACAAGGCTTGCAACGTGTGATTGAGACGTTTCCATACCAAAATTACTTTCTTAAGGGGTGATTGAAGTGAGTTCAAAGCTACTAGACGCTATATATCGCACTTTGAAGAACGATGCCGAGTATATGGCGATGCTTGGGCTTACTCCATCGTCACCGCCGAAGGAGATAACTAAGCGTATTGTTCGAGGTATGGAGCCCGACACAG
This sequence comes from Paenibacillus thermotolerans, assembly GCF_028745515.1. GTDB lineage: Bacteria > Bacillota > Bacilli > Paenibacillales > YIM-B00363 > Paenibacillus_AE > Paenibacillus_AE thermotolerans. The sequence continues at coordinate 173,043 of NZ_JAQZSG010000006.1, forward strand.
CGATTACAGGGGAAAGTGCTCCAATGGTACTCATTTACACCAAGCCGGGGCGGTACGGTCCGAATCACCTCGTTTATGAGGGAAAATTCAGCGTCGATCATTACGGTAAAACATCCGATCAAGCCCGGAAACTGGCGGAGCGGGTGTTTACAATATTCCATGACCAAACGATTGTAAGCAGCGCGTTCCGGTCGTTTCGCTGTTACTTAGCCTATGACAACGACTTTGCAACAGGAATAACAGGAGTTAAAGGCTTTGAATCTATATTCGACGTAGACTACGTTCGCGCGAATTGAGGTGAGAAACCTTGAAAAAGCAGAAAGAAGAAGTTCCTGAGTTGATCGAAATGGACAATTTGATTAACGAAAAAATCGAATTGGCTACAAGGCTCGGGATATGGGACACGTACGACCCGGTCCCAAACTATCGAGAAACAAAGGAATACAAGCGCATCCAAGAGATTGACAAGCGCTTAGCCGAAATCGGTTAAGCGACTTTTTAATTTATAAGGGGGTTATATTCAACATGGGCCAAATTTCTATGCAACAGTTGGTTATCGACGACATTTCTGATGCCGCGTTATTTGATCTTACCACTGGTGATCCGGCAGCGGTATTTGAAAGACTACAGCAATTGAACTTCCAAATCCCGGTGAACCAAACAAGAGTATACGGCGGTACGAGCCGATTTGCCTTTCATCTGACGCAGCAAGACTCCGAGGGCTCTGTGACCGCAACCAATGCGGTTCTTGATTTCAACCAATTGAAAATGGCTACGGGCGCAGATGTGACCACTGGCTCTCAAGTCGTTCCGACGATGGAAAAGCACACAGTTGACGCGGCAGCGGGGACTGTAACGCTTAAAAAGGCATCTTCGCTCGTGGCAGATTCCGAAAAGGTTCTTATTGCTACAAAAGGACTTACGAACTCCGGAAAGATTCTCGAACGTGTTGCGAGCGCGCCTACAGCTGATCAATATTCTATTGCTGCGGGCGTCATTACGTTCGGCGACACAAATTTGAAAGGCAAAGAAGTTCGTGTTTTCTACGACTACACCGCAACGTCGGCAGAGCGGGCATCGCTGAGAACATCGACTAAGAACAAAGCATATCGTTTCCAAGCCTACGGAAAAGTTTATGACGATGAATTGGATAAAATGGTCGATGTTGCGATTGTCATTTACAAAACTCAGATGCTCGGTACATTCTCCATCGATCAGCAACGCAAAACGGCAACTACGAATAGTTTTGAATTAGCTATTTTAGACCCAGGTCGTGCCGACGAAATGGTCATTGATATTTACGCAGTATAACGGCGGGGAGGGTTAATCCCTCCCTTTAACCTTTTGAAAGGGTGAAAATCATGAACGAAGACGAACAAATTGAATTAATCATGGGTATCGGTCCGAAACATCAGTTCGGGCCGGAAATCACCAAGAAACTTCGCGTCGGCACAATCCGCGAGATCAAGGAAGTCAACGAGTTATGGCGTGACGGTTTGCTTCGAACGCGAAGCATTATCTTGTTGGACGACGACAAACGGCGCATCGAGCAGATTGACAAGTGGGTTGAAATCCTGAATATGGTGACCATCGAAGGGTTCACGCGAGAGGAGTTCGAGGACAGCATTCCTGAGCAAATGGAATTAGCTGTCGAACGATTTCTTTTCGGTGAGCAAGGGGCCGGAATCTAAAAAGGACAAAAAGAACGTAGAAAATAAGCCGCTTACGATGGCTGAAATATATGGCAGGTTATCTCGCAGGCCGTTACAAAAGGAATGGTACGATCACAATCACTATGAGATTGTCGCCATTTTTGAGGACTTAGGCGAAGAGATGAAGGAACAAGTAAAACTCCACGGCGGTGAAGTCGAGGAACCGCAAAAGCTAACACGCAAAGGAATAGCAGATATTATGGCGCACTTTAACGGCAAATAGTTCGTTAGAGTGCGTCTTTTTCTGTTTGTGCGGAAAAATCCGCAGTTAAGGCGGATACTAACTGATTTAAGATAAAGCTAGACGAATATCGGACAAGTAGGGAGCCTTCGGGCTCCTTTTTTATTTGGCAAAAAGGGCGGTGATATAAAGTGGCCGACGAACAAAATAAAGACTTAGTAGCCGCGAGGATTAACCTTGATACGACGAAAATCGGCGCAGCATTTAAGGTTATTAACGACGGGTTAAAGTCGAATCTTGAAGCGTTTCAGAAGCTAAACGCCGAGATCGGAAAGACAGAAAAAAGTTATGCCTCTCTCGCACAAGTCGCCGATAAAATGGCTCTTACTGCTGATGAACGGAAAAAGAAGATCCTCGCTGAATCCGATGCGTTAGTCGCTCAACGGACCGCACAGGCCGAGCTATATCGGGCGAAAGTGCAGCAGCTAAACGCGACGAATCAGCTTGTTGATGCCAAACTACAATCGCAACTCGCGCTCCAAAAGAGACGGCAAGCAGCGATCGAACAACAAGAACGCGAACACCTGGTTCGGATGGATACGCTTCGAAAACGCGATGAACTTGCCGCACTTCGATTAGACAAAGTCAATAGTGCCTCTCCGGCTCAGGAAGGGTTAAGGTATACATCACAGTACCTTCTTGCCGGAACACTGTATTACAATGCCATACGCGGCGCAAAAGAAGCGATTACAGTATTAAAAGATTTCGAATCGAACCTCGTTAATATCCAACGTGTCATGGGCGATACAGCGAATATTGAATTGATAAAAAAATCCATGATTTCCGATGCTAAAGAGTACGGCTATGCGTTGAGTGAGGTTGGGAAAGTCTATACGCTTATCGGGCAGCAGGGATTCGATGAGAAGCAGACCGCAGCTCTCGCACGCACGGCTATGATGGCGTCGAACGTTGAAGAATCGTTTAACGGTGCGGCACAGGCGCAGGAGCTGCTTACAGGCGCGGTCCTCAACTATAACATGGCCGCTGAGGATTCGGAACGTTTGCTAGATATGCTTAACGAGGTATCGAATAACTTTGCAACGGACTCCAATAAACTGCTTCAAGGCATTAACCGTACGGGTGCGGCGGCGAAAAATGCGGGTGTGCCGATTGAAAGGTTGATTGGCTATTTAACAGTGCTCAATCAAGCCGGATTTACTGGTTCAGTCGCAGGAAATGCAATCAAATCATTTATCTCCTTCTCTAGCCGAGATATTGCGATTGATAAGCTGGAAAAGTACGTGGGCACAATCAAGCAAGCTAACGGTGAAATGATGCCGTTCGCTACACTCATGGATAAGATCGCGGAAAAGTGGAAAGTTCTCACAGATGTACAGCGTCATGAAATCACTCAGGCTGTTGCACGCGGAGATCAGGCATCGAGGTTCATTGCGCTGATGGATAACTACTCCAAGACAATAGACGTAGCGACAACAGCGGAAAATTCTTTTGGTTCGGCACAACGAGAAAATGCACTCGCTATGAGTACGCTTGAGAAACAGTCGATGCAATTAAAAGCGTCTTGGGATGAACTCATTGTTTCGATGGGAGAATCAGGATTCTTAGCCGTGCTGAAAGCGATTGTCCACGAACAGAAGGTGCTTGTGGATGGATTCAATTCCTTACCGGAGCCGATCAGGAATACATTAACTGTCACATTGTCGCTCGGCGCAGCTATTGCGGTGCTTAATACCGGAATGAAGTTATTAACAGGGCAATCATTGGTTCAAATAGCTACAGGATTGGCAGCGGCAACAAGAAATATGTTTGGGCTTAAAGTAGCCACTGACGCGGCAAACATTTCGCAGCGGGCCTTTATTGCCACTCCAATAGGTGCGACATTAACGGTGATTGCGGCGGTTCTGGGTGCCGCTACATTAGCGTGGTCGCATTATAAAGGCGCGGTCAATGAAGTCGATGCAACTACAAGGCAGAACAATCGAGATACTGTAGAACTAGCGGATAAGTATAAAGAACTTAAACGCATCGTTGATGATAACACGAAGTCGGATAAAGAAATCAAACAAGCGAAACAAGAATTGTCCGTTGTCATCGAACGAATCAGTTCTCTTATGCCGAATTTGGTTTCACAATGGGACGCTCACGGTAAAGCGATAGATATTAATATCGAGAAACTGGATGAATTCCAGACAAAATACAAAAGTGCAATGATGGCATCAGAACAAGCAAACCTCAAGAGCAGCCAAGATCGTAAAAATCAACTGGAAAATGAAATAAGTGATCTGACTAAAAAACTGGATGAAAAGCCCTCCTACATGGACCTGAGAAAGACACTTCCCGCAACGTTTAAAAGCAGAACATACGAAGAAGCTCTCGAAGAATACCGCGGAATCATCGGAAATCAGATCCTTGCCAAAGGGGAAGAACTGCGAAGGATTCAAGCTGAAATTCAAGCGAGTGCGAATGCGATTGTTTCTCTTGAAGGAACCAGCTTTCCAAGTTATTACCAGTATGGGCTACCAAAGACAGGTGGAAGTCCTGTATTACCGAAAACAGATGAAGAAATTGAGGAAGAATACCGGACGCGGCGCGAGGATTTTCAATCCCGCATGGCTGAATTCCGACATCTTGTTAACGTTGAAAGCACAGGTTACAAAACAGCTCAGGAACAACTCGCGAAGCTGCAGGCTATTCGCAAAGAATTCAACGATCTTGAAGCATCTGATCTTTACGGCATTGACGAGGATATTTACAGGCTGAAAACGGGTAAGAAGATCGATGCGAAGGGACTGGGTGGAACTAAACTACCTCCTGCATTCTCGCTCCCTCTTAATGACATAGACGGACAGAAGATTCAAGCAGAGCTGATCGTTAATGACGTTCAGGCTTTGATTGATATGTTTTCGGCTAAAGAGTTCTCGTTGGCCGGAAGCGTGGATGTAGTTGCTCAGAAGGTCGGCCTGTATACCCAGCATCAACAGAAACTACATGAGGCGAACAATATCCTTCGCGCATCGGTCGAGGCATTGAATCAAAAACAAGGTGCATTAAACGAACTATACAAAGCCGGAAAAATCACAACAGACGAATACAATAAGGCAACCGAGGACGTGCAGGGCCGAGTAAAGAGTTTCACCGAGGAAATCAACCGCAACTCCATTGCATGGTGGAATGATGCCAAGGCAAAGAAAGCGGCCAAGGACCAAGAATTACAAGATTCCTTTGACGCCTCCTCTAAATGGATTGCACATATGAAGGCTACCGGCCAGCTTTCGGCGCAACAGGAACTCGAAGCGTGGCAACGGGTTCAGTCGCGTTACCTCAAAGGAACCGAGCTTCGCAGACGTGCCGACGAACAAGTATACACCGCAAAAAAAGCTCTTATCTCCGAAGAAGAACGAATGCTCGAACAATTCGTTTCGAAGCAACGGAAACAACTCGATGAAGCCAAACGCACAGAACTTCAATCCATCCAAGACCGTCGGGATGAATATGTAAACGCACAAGACGAAAAGATTCGCGCTATTGAACGGCTGATGGCTGCCGAGCAAGATTCCTATGAGGATGCAGACTACGAGAAGGACTTAGCCGCAAAACAAGCGCGTCTTAAGGTGTTGGAATCCGCAGTCGGACCGGAGGGTAAAAAGGAACGCACTGAGCTTCTAAAAGAAATAGCGAAGATGGAAGAAGATCGGCGTCGGGAGCTTCGCAAGCGTGATCTTGAATCCCAAAAGCAAACACTTGAAGATCAAAAGCGTGAACAAATAGATGAATTCGAAAAGGAAACAAAGCGAGTAGAACAGCACTACGAGGATCTACTCAAACCGTTCGAAAACTTTGTGAATGACATGGAAGGTCGGGCGGAAACGTTAAAGCAGATCCAAATCTTGAAGGAATCCGAGAAAAACGCGGAAATACTTAAAAACTTGGATGTGTTTATCTCCCAATATCAAGCGAAAATGTCCAAAATAGCAACACTGGAAGGGGATGTTTCAGTATCGAGCCCGGCACCAGCAGGAAGAAATATTCCTCGTGGTCGTAACGAGGTAGGCGATCAACAATTCGCTGATGGAGGTATCGTCAAAGGTAGGTTTGGAGAAGCTGTACCCGTAGTTGCCCATGCTGGAGAAATGTTCTTGAACGAGAGCCAGCAAAATAATTTGTTCAAACTTCTTAGCGTTGCCGTTCCGAGATTGAACATCGCGATGCCGTCATTTGATGTTCCGGCCAAGAGTGTGCAGCATTACAACATCAACAACCATTTCGACTTATCAGCTGGCGAAGTAAACCTTCACGATCAAGCGGATATCCGAGGTTTTTACGACGAACGAGCTACCTTAGTGAAACGAATGCAGGCGAAAGGGGGGCAAAAAATCAGATGATTCACGCGACGGTTAATGGAATCTCTTTCGCCTCCCTTGGGCTTGGTTTGACAAAGTACAATATCCCCGTCCTTCCGGATACTCGGGACTACGGCGTAGAAATAGCAGGCAAGGACGGGGAAATTGATTTCGGAAGTGTCTACTCTTCTCGAACATTCACTCTTGAGTGCGTCTTAATGGCAGATGATTCGTCGTTCGATTACCATCAAAAAATAGCGACAATCGCATCGGTGTTCAACGCTAAAAAGGGTGATTTGGACCTTTATTTTAGCGATCGGCAAGGACGTAGGTACATGGCCAGATATGCGGGTTCGATGCCAATTGAAAAGCTCATATTTGATGGTATGGTCAGCATTCCGCTAAAGATGCACAATCCATACCCAGAAAGCCAACAGGATACCTCGGCAAAAGAATATGGGCAAGGACTTGAATACGGGCAAGGGTACGAGTACGCCACCTCGTCAGTACAGGTTACAAAGAGCAGTCAGTCGATTCCCATTCAACATGATGGCACGGCTGAAGTTGCTCCGTTTATTCGCATTACAGGAAATTTTACGAATCTTTCTCTATCTGATGGAACAAATACTTTCACATTTACCGGGACAACAACGGGCACTGATGTAATCGAAATCGACTGTAAGAAGTTCACAGTTAAAAAGAACGGAGTTAACGCCTATGGTTCAACCAATGGCGTTTTCTTTTTGTTAAAACCCGGTACAACGACATTCATTGCGAACAGTACAAATCCAAACTTTAAAATCGAGTTCATTTTCAGACACACATATCTTTACTAAGGAGGGGTAAATAATCATGTGGCCTTTTATTCCGCGTGTTATTGAGAAATTCTTGGACCTCGCAAACCTTCAGCGGCATAACGATAACTACAACGACATCAAAAGCGCGCTTGAGGATCTCGCCGGGACCGGGAGAACAAATCAAACGATTAAAGCTACTTCGGACACTGTTGCTAATCATCTAGCTGATAAAGCAAACCCTCATGGCGTTACCGCTGCACAAGTCGGAGCATATACGAAGACGGAACTGCAAACCTCCGGCCAATCAATGGTGCATTGGGATAACTTAACCAATAAACCAAACTTCGCAGACGCACGGTGGGGGGCTCCGGTAGCAACAAAAGCTGCATTGGATGCAATAGTGGCTACGCAAGATGGAGAAGTTCGGTTAGTCCTCGAAGATGAGACTGTATATGAATGGGATGCAGAGATCACCGATGCAAACAAATGGAGAGCAATCGGTGCGATCGGTAACGGGCTTACTTCCCATAGTGCCCTAACGAACCTAAATAATGACGATCACCCTCAATACCTAAAAACGGATGGAACCAGGGCACTAACTGGAGATCAAGATTTCGCGCAACATCAAGCAAAGAACCTTGTAATCCATAGTGCTCCTACGGCACCAGAAAACCCAGCAGAAGGGCAACCGTGGTATGACAGCACAAACCATGCCTTAATGATATATAAAGGCTCTGTGCAGGGCTGGGTAGATATCTCCGGCAAAGGAGCTGTCATTCGAGACGAAGAGTTTACGGCGTTGGCAGGACAGACCGTGTTCGATATTACTGTCGGACAATACGAAGTTAATACGAATGCAATTACTTTTTACAAGAAAAATGCTGAGGGAAAATATGAACTTGTTCCGGAGGAAGATTACACTGAAACAAGTCCAACACGGATTACTTTAAACTCGCCGGCTGTCGGCGGTGAAGAGTTTTATGTTAAATTCTTCGAAAATTCACCGGAAATCATCAATCAATCTGTCAAACGAGACGGGACGCTACAAACGAATCTTAATTCTGAATTCTTAAATGGACATTCGGATTCGTACTTTGCACCACAGGAGCAGTTGGACGCTCAAAAAGCAGAAACTAATAGTAGACACGCAGAAAATATCGGTTACGGTGTTCAGAGTGGATTGAACGTTCTTGCCTCCGGAACGCCTGACAGGAACGTACATATCCAGACCGGGGTAGCATACCTGCCCGATGGCAGCAGGAAGGTATACTCCACAGTCACCGATATCCAGTTACAGGCGGCAGATGCAACAAATCCGCGCAAAGACATGATCTACATTGATAAAACCTTTGGAGGAATCATGTACGCTTCCGGCGTCGCATCAGCTACGCCAGTAGAACCATCTCTTCCGGCTGACGGAATCAAATTGTGTGTGATCGATGTACCTGCCGGAGACAACGCGATCGATCAAGCTCAGATCACGGACAGCCGTGTTTTAATCCCTACCTTGGCTGGTGTGAAGCAATCCGTTGATGCGCATTTGGCGGATTATGCGTCAAAAGTAAATCAGGGCGTGAGGACGACTGACAAGCCGACATTTGCCGGGGCCACGGTAAACGGACAAACAAAAGTCATTCACAATGATAACGATAACTATTCATTGACAGTTCAAAACGGTGGCGGGACCGCGAAGGGGTTACAAATAAGGTCAGGTGCGGCCGGTCCGACAAATATCCCATTTTCAATTCAACGTGTAGACGGTTCTAACATACTTTTCGTTGATGGAAACGGAGCGATAATTTCTTATTTTGATACGCTTATAAAGCGATCGACCGATGCCGACCGCGTTGTTATTGCAGGGGCGTCCGCGGCTTCTTCTGCAAACGGGGCGCATTTGGTTTTACAAGGAAAGGACTACGGCGGAGCAAATGCGGGCGGAAATGTGGACTTGGTTCCCGCAGCCGGGAAAAAGGTCCGTTATTATGACGGCAGTAATTATTACGACATTCACCATGACAGAAACGCATTTATAAGGTCCACAACAAAAACAGGGTTTCAATCAAACGCGGGTGGCCTAGTCCAAGAGATACAGTTAGATACGGACAGTTCAGAATATTTTTGTTTAACGTTGATAGTGGCCGCCACAACGTCAGACCAACACGCGTATCAACAATGGGCAATAACAAAGGCACTAAATTCAAATTCAGTTAGAGTGGTTAAGGTTGCGGAGCAAGTGAGCGATACCGGGGGAACGTGGATTCGCCCGCCTAATGTAACATGGGGGGGAGTAAACGGCAAAGTTCAAATTGGTCAGGTGGCGTCAAATTCGAGTAGCGGAGTAGAATATTTTCATTTTACTTTAATTGGAACGGGTTCTTTTGGTTCGTTCAATCCTTATTTCATTTAACAAGGGGTGAAACAAAATGAATGAGCAAGGGTTGTTTTATAGAATCGAGGACGGTGCCGTTGTTTTGCCGTTGCCGGGCGGTTCTTTGCAAATTGACGAAGAAACGATAGTGACAAAGGAAAATGCATTTGAAACTTTTATAAAGGGTAACGCCGTTGATTATAAGTGGTTGCCGGTTACCGATGAAGAATTTGCAAACATGGCCGGAAAGAGCGTTTATATTTCCGGTGGCGTTTTGGTTTGCGAGGAAATAACCGGTGAGGTAATGCCGCCTGATCAAAAAATTGCAAGGTTGGAAGCCGAACTGCAAAAGAACAAGCTGGACCAAGCACAGGCAAATACAGAACTTTTTGAAATGATGCTGACGCTTTCCGGGGGTGTGGCGTAATGTTTACTGAAAATAGCAAGATTGTGCAGGACTACGTCTTGCTTATCCAGCACGGTTTGAAAACAATCGACGACGTGCCGAACCACGAGAACCTTCGAGAGGTCGTTTCCAATGTTCTCGCTGGTTAAGTTAATCTATCAAATTTCAAAGGAGCTGCTGAAAATGACTTTTACGACCGAATCCCGCATTGCCCAATCTTATGCAATCTTAATTCTCGCCGGTAAAATTACGATCGATGACGTGCCTAATGTTGGCAATCTCCGCGAGGTAGTCACAGAGATTATCACAGCATAACGTCACAATAGGACGATAATGTGCAAAAAAATTTTTCGCTGTAACTGCAAGGGATTTGGCCTATGGAGTTAGCAACCTAACGCCATTGGACGATACTTTCTGAGAGTGTTATGCTATGGTGGAAGTAGGCAAGGCTGGACTGATCATCTGGCCTAAAGCGCACCTGAGAGCGCTGCCTGCTTCTTCCTTTTCTCAGGGCAAAAACACCTTTCTCAGGAGGTCATATCATGCAAGCAGCCGGTGAACAATTATTGTCACAGGTCGTCCAGTCATTGCTTGGCATTTGCCCAGGCGCTGATGTTCCGAAACTGCAAGCCAGGTTATCGGAGATCGTTTCGCAGTATGACGTGCGGCGGATCGAGTCTGAACAATCCCATCCGGATCTGCAGGAGAAGATTGAGCTCTTCCTGTCCGGAAAGCAGCTCGAAGGTCTCAGCAAGATCACGCTGGACGGGTACCGCATCCATCTCCGGATCTTCTCCGATTCGGTCAAGAAGAAGGCAGAGGACATCACGACAGCCGACATCCGGGTTTATCTCGGGCGTTACCGGGATCAAAAGATCACTACGCTCTCCACGAAGCTATCGGTGCTCAAATCGTTTTTCGGGTGGCTGACAGCGGAGGACATCATCCCACGGGACCCGACGACGAAGATCAAGCCGCCGAAGAAAGAGAAGCGGTTGCCGAAGGCTTTAACGATCGAGGAGCTGGAGATGCTTCGGGAAGCATGTCAGAACGTAAGGCAGCGCACATTGATCGAAGTTTTATATGCAACCGGCTGCCGATTGTCCGAGGTACATAACCTGAATCGCTCCGATATCGATTTCAGCACACAGAGCTGCCGAGTTATCGGCAAGGGTAACAAGGAGCGCGAAGTGTTCTTCTCATTCAAATCGCTGTACCATCTCAAGAAGTACCTGTTTTCCCGGACGGATCAGGAACCAGATCTCATCGTCACGGAACGTCAACCCTACCGGAGATTGTCCAGGCGCGGCATCCAGCGAGAGATCGGTGTCATCGCCCGGCAGGCAGGACTGCAGAAGAAGGTTAGCCCACATACGCTCCGACATACCTTTGCGACGCTCACGCTTAACAATGGCGCTGATTTGGTGGCCGTTCAAGAATTACTCGGGCATGAGAACCCTGCAACAACTCAAATTTACGCAACGATATCCGCCGAGCGAAAGCGGGAACAACATAAGAAGCATTTGGTGCAATAAAGCTCCTTCGGGGGCTTTTTTATATTTTGAGACTCGTTGAAGGGGGGAAGCGCATTGTTAAAGGTTTTCGATAAAAATCTAAATCCGACAGGCGTTCTTCCGGACGCAGACCAAGTTCAACGGAAAAGACGGATCAATTCCGATTACGAGTTATCCTTTTTGGTTCCGATGAACAGCACGGATTACACCGAAAAGATAACTTTAAAAGGCCACGTTCAAGATGAGCGTGGCCAGTATTTTGTGATTAATAGCCGGAAAAGAGATCGTGGAGGGCTGAAACGAATGGCCCGAATTGATTGCATGCACATCATGTTTAAACTTACGGATTTCAAAATGCCTTACGATTCGTACATCGAAGAGGGTTTTGGAGTAAACATAAATACTTTGGCTAATCTTATCTCGTCGGCAACGTCAGGAAAATTTTCCTTAGCTGTTGATTCAGGGTTTGAACTGAAGGACATCAAGGATTTTGGTCGCGGAAATGCGTTGCAAGCTCTTAACTTTTTGTTAAAAACATATGATGCCGAAGTTGAGCCGGATAATTTCGTCATTCGGATAAAAAAGAAAATCGGCGTAGATTCCGGAATGCAATACCGGATTAAGAAGAACATCATTAGTAATAGTTTTGAGGATGACGCAAGGGCTCTTGTAACCCGGATGTACTCGCAGATGAAGGATGGACTTACATTCATAGGTCTGCCTGCATCGCATCTTACTCCGGAAGAATATAACTTGCTCAATGCGGTCCCCGGTGCAATCGTAAATGGAGTGATAAAGGTTAATTACCTTATATCGCCATACGCTGCGTATTGGGCAAACAATACGAATACGTACTATGACGGCGAATTAATTGACCAAAACATTGAAGATCAGTTGGAGTTATTAGAAGCGACGAGAAAGGCTTTAAAAGAACAAGAAGTACCAACTATTGATGTGAACATCAGTGCTGCTGATCTTCACAAAATCGACGGCACGGAACCAAAGCCTAATCTGGGCGATACTGTATATTTAATCGACCCGGAAATGGAATTAAACAATATGACAGCCAGAGTTGTTGAGATTACCGAATATCCGTTTGCCCTCGATAAGCATTCAGAAGTTAGTCTTGCAAACTTTATGAGACGAGACTTCGAGGATATTATTGCTGACTTGGACCGCGCAAAACAAATCGTAGATGATATTACAAGCGGTGCGAAAATCCGAACAACAGTATTTGAAGCATTCGCTAAACAAGCAATCTATGATATCAATAATTCGAAAACCGAGGTCAAGTATGATCAGCGAGGGATAATACTACAGGATAAAGAGAACGCCTCGAATCAGGTAGTTCAGTCCTCTAATGGTATTTACATTACTACTGATGGAGGAGCGACAGCGAGGGCGGCTATAACGGCCAGAGGAGTTGTTGCAGAAGTAATAGTCGGTATTCTCGGTGAATTTGCACAGGTAAGGACCGATAACTTGATCGCTGGGAATGCACTGATTAAATCAGCTCTTATTGAAAGCCTTAAAGTTGAGAAATTGGATGCGTCTTCAGCGAAAATAAGTACTGCAATGATAGAATCATTGGTTGTCGGAAATAACGTGCAGATGGGTCCAAATGCAACAATATCTTGGGGAAAGGTTACCGATCAGCCTTTTATTCCACAAAACGCGGCTGACGTAGGGGCATTAGCGACTAATTCTCCAATGCTTACCTATATTGGTCCAACAGGCATTTATACCGGGACATTAAATGCAAATCAAATAAATGTCGGCGTACTAACAGGGTTTACGATTTCTGCTGCAACAATTACAGGAGGAACGATCAATGTTCAAACTGATATCAATGTCGGAAGCAATTTATATTTGAATGGAAGTTCATCAACAAGAACTATATTTTTTGGCAACTCTGGAGCCATTACCGCAAACGGTGACACGATTAACTTAAGTTCTCCAAACGGAGTAACTATGACGGGGAATCTAGTTGTAGGCAGCGTTAATGTACTATCTAATTTGGAAGGTAAGGCAAGCAAAGGTTCTTCAACGTCGTCTACGCCTATAGCTGACGGTCACAATCATGGTTTTAGTAGCTCAGATTGGATTCAATGCTACGATAGCGCTGGAAATCCAACTGTAAAAAAACAATGGGTACCTTATGCGGGATCACCGGCACATAGTCATACACTGAACTGATATTCCCTTCTTATGGAAACTGACTTATAATGGAGTCAAATGGAATCAATGAAGGGGATGAACGTTAATGAAAAAGTTTATTAGCGGGTTGCTAGTTGGGATATTATTATGTATTTCTAGCACGGTTTTCGCTGAAACGGTTATTGTAAATTTCATTGGTCAAAAAATACAAGGACAATTTCCCGTTACTATCGATGGAGAACTATTGGAAAATCCGGCCATTGTAGTGAATGGCACAAGTTTTTTACCTGTCAGAAAATTCAGTGAAGCTGCCGGATATAATGTTTATTTTGATGCGGAAGGGGATATCAGGTTGGAACGTGATTTAAGCAAGTCACCAATGATTCATGGCATGGACCCTGTTGCAAAAGCTGAAGAAGAGCAAATGAAAGCAAATGCCGAGAAGAAAAATCAAATAGAGACGGCAAAGACTAAGATAAAAATCGAAATAGATATTGCAAAATCCCAATTACAACGTGCCGAATATCGATTGAACGAACTCATTCAGATGTTGAACGACTTTAAGCCAAACCCAAACATCCCAGAAACTGAGAGTGCGGGTGCCAAAGCTAAATTGGAAACAAGAATTGAAGAAGAAAAGAATAACATCAATGCACTAAACGAAAAAATTAAAACTCTTGAGGCAGAACTAGAAGCTTTAAATTGATAAATCCGCAGTAAACGAGGACAAGAAAATATATACAATTAATACTAAAGAGACATCCCTTTAAAGGGGTGTCTTTTTTGTTTTGAGGAAGGTAACAAACATCTTTTAGGGGGATTCTTCCAGTGAAAATTCTTAAACAATGGTGGCATATGTACTGGATTCGATTCCATAACGAAAGCAGGCACCATCATTTTCGGAAAAGGGATGAACATTTGGATGCATTAAGGAAAATGGAACCCACCAAGGACGGTGTGTAAAAGTGAAATGGTTACCGCTTGTTTTATTCGCTTTACTGTTAACTTCATGCGCTTCTGAATCAAATCCGGAACCATCAGAAGTGGATGATGGTGGCAATACCGGCACTCCCGCAGACTTTAACAATACCAATCCTTACAGCGTGATCGATTCATATAGCCCGTACAATCATTTTCAAAATTGAGAGGAGAAATAAATCATGCAATTCATACCGTTTGCCAAAGTGGAGTTGGATTTAACCAAACCGCTCGAAGAGACAAAGCAGTTAATCTTGACGCTTTCTTTATCCCAGCCAAACCAGTATGAGTTTTTCAAGCAACTCGACTTATGGATGGGGGAAACCATTACAAAGATCGAGGAAGTGAAAAATAAAATGGAGGAGGTGGAGAAAGAGAATGTACAGACTAAGTAGGATTTTAAGTTTTGAAAACTTGACAACAACTCCTGCTAGTTTAGCAGCAGTATTCGGCGCAATTGTCGGGCCCGTTATCGAAATCTTATATGGGGGCGGTCGCGGAGTGTTCCTTATGCTGCTTCTCCTGTTAATCATCGGCGATTGGATAACCGGTATTGCCGCAGCCAAGAAACACGACGTGTATTCTTCGGACTACGGGAAGACTGTAGGAACGCTCCGAACGGCATTTATGTTGCTGCTTCCCGCGATTGGGAACTGGATTGACAAAGTACATCAAGAGGCTCTCGGGACACCGGGAGTCATTTTTTATGTGTTAACCTTTGGACTTATTTATCACACATGGGAAAGCATGACGGCCAATGCCTACCGAGCCGGCTGGAAGAAGATGATCCCTAAATGGGTTGTAAAGTTTGTTTCGTCGGAAATTAAGGCAAAGACGGAACGGTTTATGAAAATGCAAAGTGGTAACAAGAAGTAATTAAAAGGGATGATCTGTATGAGGATTGTGATAGATGCCGGACACGGACCGGACACTCCCGGGAAACGTACGCCGGACGGAAGCTTAAGGGAGTATCAATTTAACTCGGTAACGGCTGCTTATGTTATCGAAATGCTTAAACAGTATGAAAAAGTCGAAATTCTTACAACCTACGATGATTACCGGGATGTACCGTTAAAAGAACGTACAGACAGTGCTAATGCTTGGAAGGCAGATTTATATGTATCCATCCATGCAAACGCCGCAGGAAGCGGCTGGAACAACGCAGAGGGGATTGAGACGTTCGTATACACCTCTCGTTCACCGGCTGCTGTAGCCCTTGCAAACGCTGTACAACGACAACTCATCAAGTTAACCGGACGACAAGATCGCGGCGTAAAGTCGGCTGATTTCCACGTGCTCCGCGAATGTAAAATGACCTCGATATTAGTGGAGTGCGGATTTATGACCAACCGGCAAGAAGCAGAGTTATTAAAAAGAGACACATACCGCCAAAAATGCGCTATGGCTGTTGTTACCGGGATTGTTGAAACATACGGTCTTAAACGCAAGGAAGCGGCTCCAGTGGAAAATAAGCCGTTGCCAGCGATTCAGAAACGAATCGGTGTGATCGTGAACGGAAAGACGGTAGGAGAAGGATACTTGATCGATGGGGTTTCGTATATCCCGGCTCGGACTGTATCGGAGCAACTGGGCGCAAATGTTGGATATGACGGACAGAACGTCGAGGTGAGAAAATGAAACAGAAGTTAACCAATCTTATTGAAACACGGAAACTGTCTGCTTTGGCAATCATCGGGCTATTTATCTACATGGCCATTGACGATAAGCTTGAAACGAATTTCGTGCAAACGGTCATTATATCGATCATCACGTTTTATTTCGGTCAATCTACAGCGAGAGATAATCCGAAAAAATCGGATTGATTCAATTATCCCCACTTGGCTATTATGCCTTGTGGGGATTTTTGTTTTTAAAGGAATTAATATATAGAAATCGAATATCTAAGACGAAAGGAGGAACAAAATGGCAAGGCGTAGAAAGAATGACGGGATACCTACTGAATGGATTTTGTTAATTGTACCTGCCTTTATTGTTAGTTTATTCTTTGCATCTATAACTAACTCGTCGGAAGCCGGGTTTTATCTCGGATTAGTTACATTCTTCATTACAATTTTTTATTACCGACAATACATCAAAAACATTGAACAAGAAAGAATCAACAGGCTTAAAAGGTCAGGAATCACTGATATCGACATGATGAATGGGTTACAGTTTGAGCAATTTCTAGGTGTACTATTTAAAAGCCAAGGATACGATACCTTAGTTACAAAGTCATCAGGAGATTACGGTGCTGATCTGGTTATCGTCAAAGATGGTCGGAAAATTGTTGTTCAAGCTAAGCGATATAGCGGCGCGGTTAATCTAAAGGCAGTTCAAGAAGCAGTAGCATCAATCGCCCATTATGGCGCAGCCGAAGCATGGGTAGTTACAAATAGCAACTTTTCCCCATCAGCCGTACAATTAGCTAGATCAAATAATGTAAGGCTAATCGATCGAAATTCGCTGATTGAAATGCTTTTAGAAATGAACCAAAGGAACGAATAAATTAGGTAGTCCCCACGTAAACATATAGGGATCATAAGCGTCGCTTTAACGAGCGCAGCCGTGGCGACGCTCAAGACCCCCTGAAAATGAACGTCAGACGAATGTCTGACAGAGAAATAGATTCGTCCGTCTGACGCCTTGTCGGACGGATATTTTTTTATGGCCAAAAATCCTCCGGAGAAACATCATGCCCCATCCTTCTTAAAGCCCCAACGATCTTCATTTGTGTGCTCTCGTTCGCCTGGACATCTTTATTTCCATCGCAGAGATCTGATATTGTGTCACGATTCTTTCCGCTTATCTTAGCAAGCTGCCCTTGTGTGATTCCATGTTTATCAATAAACCTTCCAAGCGCAGTCCTCTTTTTACCCACCCCGAATCCAAAAGCCATTAATCATCATCCTCCCTTTATATCAGAAGGATGGACAATCTATGAAAAATTTATTCAAAAACTCCGCAACATGGACAATCGCCCAGTCATACACATGTATCACAAACCGTCAGACGGAGGGTGAGACACATGTCAGGCAAGGCAAGGGATAAAATTGAGGCCCGTTTAAGGAAAGAGCAAGACGCGGATTTGCGGAGTGCCACGGCCGGTCTCAACGCTGGTGAGCTATCGGAGCTCGTGCGAGATGGACTCCGGCTCATGCTCGGCATCCGGACCAAAAAGGCCGTTGAGGTGGTGGAGCGGCAGATCGTAGCCGACCGGAAGCCGGCGCAAGCGCAGCAGTCCAAACCGCAGGCGTCAATCCGTGTAGCTGGAAAGCCGGCTGTTTTCAAACCTAATGGGAGGTGAGGGTGATGTTCGGACCCAAAACAGAAGTGATCCCGTTCCGGGAATTCGTCCGTGGAGAGTGGAAGCAGAAGACGACGATCGAGGTAATCGTTGAGCATCTCGACCGTCACAAAGTCGTGTACCGGGTCGCCGGCCTGACACTCACTGTATTTCTGACCGGCGCGGATCTGAGTTTTGCGGCAGATGGCGGCGGAATTGATGCCAGTGCGGAAAAGATTTACCGCAAGCTGCTATCCATCGGTAAGTGGGTAATCGTCTTCAAAGGTGGATTCGATACGATCAACAATTTGGTTCAAGGAGATATGACCGCGGCGAGAAAGAACTTCCTCGGATATTTACTGGTGTACGTCATTCTGCTTGGCTTGCCGTGGTGTCTTGAACAGGTTGATATTGCGTTTAAGGATTTAGCGTGAAAGGGGACTGAACAGCATGCCTATGAAATTCAAGTTAACCTCCCCGTTCGGTGTGTTCGAGGAGATCCGCGACGGCCGGGCGCATAATGGCATTGACCTAGCCATGCCGGAGGGCACGCAGTTGCGCAGCATCGTTGATGGCGTCGTGGAGAAGGTCGTAGACTACGGTGCTCAGAACATCGGAAAAGGCGTTATCATCCGCACCGACGACGGCACGCAGCTCATCTACGGCCACATGGAGAAGGTCAGCGTCCGGCCGGGGGATCACGTCGATGTCGGCGAGTTTATTGGGCTCTCCGGGAATACCGGCCACAGCACCGGGCCGCATCTGCACTTCGGGATGATGAAAGACGGCGAATACATCGATCCGACGCCGCTGGCCGATACGATAGCCAAGATGAGCGGAAAGCACGAGCTTTGGAAAGGTCCGCTTTGGCAGCTCGGGGAACATGCGAAAGGATTGATAACCGGAGCGGTGGAGAGTGCCCAGGAAGCCGCGATTGAAGCCATGAAGCACAAAATCTTCACGTTTCTCCACGCCGCGGGAGAGGTTCTGCTGGATATGAGCTACGGCGTGACGTTGGTCGGCTGCGCTGTACTCATAATTCTGAAGGTGGCCGGACTGTTACAGGGGTATAGGTGGGCATCGATTCTGTTCACGGTGAATGCTTTGCTCCGGTTGGTGTTAGGCGGTGCGTTGAAATGAAGATTTCAGAAGTGCTCACCATCGTCAAGCCCGAGTATGTTTACATGAAGCTCAAGCCAAACAACTCCATTCGGAACAACAACACACACAAGCTCGCCAGGGCGATCGCGACGCTGTATCGAAACGTCGCTCAAAACATTAGGCGAGAGGAACAGCGGCTTATTAAGGCTTTCGGCCGCCAGTTTATCGTGCCGACCCAATTCACCTATCGGGCGCCGGGCAAAGTCGCATATTTCATCTACATGGAGAAAAAGAACGTTGCCTTCTACTTCATCCTTCCTAAGCAGCACCTCGTTTTCCTCAAAGAAAAAATCTCCGATTCGTGGTCCAATATTACGGTGGAGCAGGTCGACGAGCTGCCGGTATTCTCGGCCGCAGCGACGAAATATCAGTTGCATTACGAGAAGGAGGATGCGTTAAGCCTTGCAATCGACAGGCGGAATAACGACTTGCTCAACTCCAATCTGAACGTGCTTGATATCCTCGAGGACGGCGACCGCGTCGGCATCTTTTATAATTTCATTCCAACCTCGCAGCATACTTGGCGCCATACCTACAAACATACGCTCGATAAGGTAAAGAAGGGGCTGCCGGTGGACCGCGACAAGATGGGTTGGAGCTATGTGCTGAAATTCTCGTTGTCGGTCATCGATCTTGTATTCAAGGAAGTCGGTGAGGTGCTGGCGGGGAAGAAAAAGACGGAGGAAACGAACATCATCGAAAGCTTGGTTGACCGGCTGAACGGCGGCCGGAAAGTCCGGGACTCGACGGAAAAGAAAGCGACGGCGACGGTGCTGGATACGCAGATCGTCGTGCTGAGCGAAAGCAAAGATAAGCTGCGGGAGATCAACACGGCACGCAGCCTTGCACAGAGCTTCGATACGATCTCGGATGATAACAAGCTGCGGTACCGGCCATTTAAGCGGACGTTCAGGTATACAGATTTCAGCCTGGGCGCCGAACGCAACAAACTCGGAGACGAAGAGGCACAGAATCTCCTTTGCATGGCTGGCCGCGACGTGCTTGAGCGTTACAACTTCATCGAGAAAGTAGAGACGCAGGAGACGGAAGTGCCAAAGGATTTGCAGAACGGGGTAATGTGCATCGGGACCAATACTTTCCGCGGGAAGGAGCAGCAGGCCTACCTGAGCACCGACCGAGAATATCAGAACCTGACGCTCGTGCTGATCGGGCCGACGCGAGCCGGCAAGTCGACGCTTCTCGGAAACCTAGGGGTGGACGCAGTGAAAGCCGGGGAGTGTTTCGTTATCTTCGACTTCATAAAGAACTGCGAACTGTCGGCAGAGATCGCCAGCCTGTTCCCGAAGGATAAGGTGCTGAATATAGAGTGCGGAGATTTTAAGAAGCTGCAGGGCCTTGGATATAACGAGATCGGTTTCAGCTTGGATCCGCTCGAGCAGTACGACAATGCGAAGCGGTCGGCGACGCAACTGCAGACGCTGGTTGATGCGATTGCCAGCGGGGAGCCGCTTACGCCGAAGATGAAGCGATACCTGCAAGCTGCGGCGCTCGTCGTGTTTATCTCAGGAGGAAGTATACGTGATGTGTTTAACGTTCTGCAGGACCACGATGAGCGCCACCGCTTTATCGGTAAGGTGCCCCATAATCAAAAAGATAATCTGGGCAAATATGTGCTGAGCCTTAAGGAGATCGACGAGACCGATAAGAAGGGTGAGGTCACCGGCACGAAAGATAATTTGGTCGCTGGCATCATCGACCGTCTCAATGAGCTGGAGGCCAACACGTACCTCGAAATGATGCTGAACCAAGACACAGCGCATAATGTCGATTTCGTGAAAGAGATTCAAAAGAATCAGCTGATTTGCATCCGCATGCCGGAGCGTGCTTACCCGACGGATGGGGAGCGCGACGTGATCTGCACGTATTGGATGACGAAGCTTTGGCTGGCGCTACAGATCCGTGGCCACCAGATCCCAGACCGCAGCCAAATCACGAAAGTGAATATGGTCATTGATGAGCTCTATCAGGTGAAGACGACCGAAAAATTGCTCACGGAAAAGCTAAGCCGGCTGGCGAAGTTCGGCGGGAAGTCGATAATTAGCTGCCATTACCTCAACCAGATTAGCGGTATCCGCAACGAGCTCCGCAGCGCGAATGCATCGTATATGCTGATCAGTGGGTGTGACAAAAAGAACTATGACGAATTAAAGAGCGAGTTATACCCGTACCAGGAAGAGGACCTGTTGAACTTGCCACGTTACCACAGCCTGAATCTTATCAAGAACGACGATGGTTACGCACGGTTTATTACGAAACTTCCTAAACCGAGGAAGACTCTAAAGAATTAGGAGGAAACCCCGATGAATAAACACGATGTGTTCAAGCGGTTCATGAATAGTGAAGAACTCTCTGAACAGGAAATGAAACTTATCAAATTAGAACTCATTTTTATTGCTAGGTCGATGGAGTGCTACGAAAATGAACGGACCAAAAAGAGGGAGTTAATCGTAATATAAAGCCTTCATGGTGTGGAAGTTTGTCAGTAAATGTCGCACATTGTCGGAAGATATTGGGTGACTTTCCTTGTAAGCGGATTTATAATTAAACTGGTTAATTAATTTTGAAAATTTGTCTATATGGCAAAAATACTCCTGAGGAGGAGCAGTATGAAACTACTCACTGCCGTTTACCCTTTTCGACGACGATCCACTCGTAAAAGTCCTCCGCATGACAGTCCAGAATCCGAGCTGCAAGAACCGCGTTCTCATAAGACATTTCCCGTTCTCCATTTATCCATCTTGTCACGGTCGAATCATTAACTTTCATTCTTCGAGCAAATTCCGTTTGACTTCGGTCGCCTAAAAGTTCTCGTAAACGGCATCTCCCTTTACGGAGAGCCATCTTGCACCTCAAATATTAAATTTAATTTGTAATGCCAAGATTATACACTTAACAGAAATCCACGTAAACAACAAGGAGTGTGCATATATGCCTTTAAAACTTCTCGAAACAATAATAAATTCAAAGGTGGAAACGATCGTCGAGGATTGTGAGGATGCGGTAGATGAGTCTCATAAAAAGTTTGTAAACAATCTTAAAGTGATACTACCGATACTCCCCCCTGAGTTGAAGGTAGTGGCACTGGAGTTGGAAAATCTTTATATACAAAAAACAAGGCTAGTCGTCAACACAGCCTATAAATCATTCTTGGAAGATGCTTCTGTTGTAATCAATAAGATAAAATCAGCATGAAATCAAGTACGTCTATGATGATGGTGTTATTGAAATTAC
>NZ_JAQZSG010000060.1 GCF_028745515.1 Paenibacillus thermotolerans
ATACCCAAGTGGCTCAAGGGGACCCTCTGCTAAGGGGTTAGACTGCGTAAGCGGTGCGAGGGTTCGAATCCCTCTCTCTCCGCCACCAACGTCTTCAGGAACAATTGAATTTGGCGGCGTAGCTCAGCTGGCTAGAGCGTACGGTTCATACCCGTGAGGTCGGGGGTTCGATCCCCTCCGCCGCTACCATCTTCATCAACTTCATATGGACGCTTAGCTCAGCTGGGAGAGCATCTGCCTTACAAGCAGAGGGTCGGCGGTTCGATCCCGTCAGCGTCCACCATTTTTTTCAAAATATCGCGGGGTGGAGCAGTCCGGCAGCTCGTCGGGCTCATAACCCGAAGGTCGTAGGTTCAAATCCTGCCCCCGCAACCAATTATTAACGCGGAGCCGTGGTGTAGAGGCCTAACATGCCTGCCTGTCACGCAGGAGACCGCGGGTTCGAATCCCGTCGGCTCCGCCATTTTTATTATTAAGGCTTGGTAGCTCAGTCGGTAGAGCAAAGGACTGAAAATCCTTGTGTCGGCGGTTCGATTCCGTCCCAAGCCACCATTTTACTCCCTCGGGGGATTAGCGAAGTGGCCAAACGCGGGAGACTGTAAATCTCTTCTCTTACGAGTTCGGTGGTTCGAATCCATCATCCCCCACCATTTCGAGCCATTAGCTCAGTCGGTAGAGCACCTGACTTTTAATCAGGGTGTCGAAGGTTCGAGTCCTTCATGGCTCACCATTTAAACAAACGGAAATAAAGCGTTTCTCCGCCTCGGCGAAGAAACGCTTTTTTAGTTCGGTAAACGGGCTTTCTTCCTGAAAAGGACGGCAAAGCCCGTTTATCCTTGTATCAGCTCTCGTAACCGTTCACCAGCATATCCAATCGGCCCGTCGTCGGATCGATCACAAGCCCGTGAACCGGCGTGTTTTCAGGAAGCAGCGGATGATTGCGGATAATTTCCACACTTTTCTGCACGCCTTGGGTAACATCGTCAAAGCCGGTCAGCCATCGCGGCAAGTCGATCCCCGAGTGCCGAAGCGTGTCGATCGTTCCTGGGGCAACTCCGCGTTTTTCGGCTTTCCGTATAATATTGTCCGCATTGAGACCGGTCATGCCGCAATCGTAATGGCCGACAACGAATACCTCTTCCGCGTTAAGCTCGTATAACGCTACGAGAATGCTCCGCATAATGTTGCCGAACGGCTGAACGACGATCGCTCCGGCATTGCGGATAATTTTCGCATCCCCGTTCTTTAGGTTCATAGCCCGCGGAAGCAGGTCGATGAGCCTTGTATCCATACAGGTTAACACCACGATTTGCTTATCCGGAAATTTATCGGTTACAAATTGTTCGTAGCCTTTTTCCGAAACGAATTTTTCATTATACGTTAAAATCGTCTCCAACCGGTTCATACTGACAACGCCTCTCCTGTTTGTCTAATTTTTAAAAATTGTACAACACTTATGTAAAAAAGGCACGGACCGTCAAACCGGAGCATGGGCGATTAGAGGCTATTTGACAGGGAAAGTGAGGGCGCCATAAGGCATTACGGCTATTTTCGGCATATCGGAAACCAAATGGGCGATATCCGACTCCAAATTTGTAATCGGTTTGAATCCAAGGAGCTTCACAATCGGATCGGGCATATCCGATAACAAATATACATTATGCTTTGAAGTAACCGCGGCTATGTGTTCAATTTTGTGAGCGCCGATTACATAGTTTTGCTTCAGCTCTTCGGCCGTTGTCGCGATGTCCCCCATCGTTTCCGTCCAAAGCTGAAACGTGCCGTTGCCGAACAGCTCCTCGCATCTGGCGGCAAGCACGATGCTTCCTCCGGGCTTTGTGATCGAGGCGGCATTTTGCAAAGTTTTGACGGCTTGATACAACTGCATGTCTTTGGGGTATCCGCCTGTCGAAGCAATCGTAACATCGTACTTTTCACTGACAGGAACCAAGAACATGGATTTCGCGAGCTCCGTGCCGTGCCGATGAGCTTCTTGTAACTGTCCGGCAGCGGCGCCGACGATATCCCGTTTATGCGTAACGACGACATTCAGTAAGAAATCGATCGGCACCCACTGCAGCGCTTCGTTGAGATCGCGATGGATCGGATTGTTCCTGTTGCCGAGCTCCGCCTTGTAGGTATGGGAAAGCGAATGGTTGGCCTCGATGCTTCGGGAGGATGCGACACCCGGAAATAACGCCTTGGCGCCTCCCGATATGCCCACAAGCCGATGCGGCTCGATATTGCCCGTCGCAATGCGAAGCTCGGCCTGAACGACGCTCGTATTGATTTCCACTCTTGTTCCCAACGAAGTGGTGCCTACATAGGTACAATCCTCGGGCCGGCAAGAATGGTTTTCCACCATCACTCGCGAATAAGCGTCACCGGTTAAGGAACGAAGCTCATCCTCCGTCTGACGCCGATGCAAGCCCAAGGAGACGACGATGCGAATTTTTTCGTCCGGAATGCCGCCTGCATTCAGTTCGTTAATCAGCATCGGAAGGAATACGTATGATGGGCATAGCCGCGTAATATCGCTGATGAGAATGACGGCGTTCGATTTTCCGCGCGCAATATCCCTAAGCGGAGGGGAAGAAATCGGATCGGATAACGCATTTGCTACGATTTCTTTCGGGTCTGACGCAAGGTTCTCGGGAATACGGTACGAAACGATGTCCGGTCGGACCGACGGGGGGAGGGTCAGACGAATATTCCCCGTTCCATAAGCAAGACGCAAGCATACCAACTCCTGTCAACCCAAATTATTTCCGGTATGCGCCTCTCCCATTCCGGCAACGATAAATTTACCTTGAGACGGAGGTGCTTGGGTTGCGCTATGCGATCACCTTGATCACTGCGCTCGGAACGGTTTATTGCTTGGTGCCCGCAGTGCGTTCGCTGGCGCTGCAATACGGCTTTGTAGACCGGCCGGCGGCGAGGAAAATTCATAAGCATCCGATTCCTTTGCTCGGGGGAGTGGCGATTTATGCCGGATGTATGGCTGCGCTGCTGTTATTCATCGGCTGGACGCCGTTGACCGGCGCAATTGTTGCCGGAGGGGCCGTGCTCGTTGCCGTAGGTCTTGTCGATGACGGATTTAAGACCAAAGGCAAAGAATTTCCCGTATGGCCGAGAATCGTCCTCTATATTGCCGCCTCTTTCGTACCCGTATGGTTCGGCATTCAAGTGGCCGGAGTAAGCCGCTGGTTCGGCGGCGGGATGCTGATGCTTCCGGAAGGCATAAACGAATTATTCACGGTTATTTGGATATTCGCACTGATCAATATGTTTAATTTTATCGACGGAGTCGACGGTCTGGCCGCGGGCATCGCGGCGATTTCCTCCGGTACGCTGTTTCTCGTCGCCCTCCTGAAGGGACAACCGCAATCGGCGGCGGCGGCGGCGGTGCTGGCCGGTGCGGCGCTGGCTTTTTTGGCGTACAACTTTTATCCGGCTAAAATTTTCATGGGGGATGCAGGCGCGACGTTTCTCGGGTACGCGCTCGCCGTCGTTGCCGTCGACGGAGCGTTCAAAAGCGCAACCGCGCTATCGATACTCGTACCGATGCTTGCTTTAGGCGTACCGATCCTCGATACGGCCATCGTATTTACGCGCAGGCTGATTCAAGGGAAAGGATTGCACCGCGCGGACAAGCTTCATACTCACCACAGCTTGATGCATTGGGGCTTGAGTCAAAGGCAGACGGTTTCCTTCTTGTATTTGATCGGGGCCGTTTTTTCCTTGTTGTCGATTGTTTTACTCTTAATCCTCGCGTGAGGTGTGTTACAATAATGGCAAACGAAGGATACGAAGGTTGGGCCGGAATATGGAATGGGAGACGCTAAGGGCGCGGTTGGAGCACATTTTGAACAGACGGATCGCTTTGGTGAAAGGCCTCCCGGAACACACCGACAGGGAGCACACCGTCATTGAAACGGCGGAGGGCCGGTATATCGTCATTGAAGGCTCGCTTGCAGCCACGGAGGAAAAGCTGATCGCTCTATTGCTGGAAAGCCAGAGGAGCAAGGCCAGAGTCAATTCCACCTTCTCCGAAGAAGAGCGGCAGTCGCTGCTGCTTTCGTCGTGGATGATGGAGCGGCTTGAGGAAGGGGACGTCGACGCTGCGCTGCCGGAATCGTTTACCGCATGGCCTTCTTTAAGCGGCATGAAAATTCCGATTTTGCTGTACGGCGAATTTTCGGAGAAGCAGCAGTTCTCGTACGGCGAATTAGGCAAGCTTCTTCAATCGTTCTTCGATGCTGAAGTTACGATTATTCCTTTACATAATAAGCAGTGGTTCATTCTCGGCGACGTGTCCTTGCTCGGGGAAGGCAGGGGCGAGGACGGCTTCGAAAGCGCATTGAGCGAATTTGCGTCGGGCTTGCAGGAAATGATCGCGAGCGAGTGGATGGGCGAATGCCACGTAGCCGTTACGTATCCGTTTCAGCCGACGAAGGATTTGATCTCCACCGTCGTATTGCTGCAGGAATTGATCGATTTGGGGCGAGCCTACCGGTTCTCGACCAATATACATATGCCTTGGGAGCTGCGGCTCGAATCGCTCCTGGATAAGGCGCCGGCCGGCGCGAAACGGCGATTTGTAGACAGCGTGTTCAAACGGTCGGAAACGTCGCTCGACGCAGAGCTTGTAGTGACTTTAGAGGCCTTTTTCTTAGAAAACTGCAACGTAAGCGATACCGCCAAAAGGTTGTACATCCACCGCAATACGCTTCTGTACAGACTCGATAAATTCAAACAGGAAACAGGCCTTGACGTAAAGCTGTTCGACGATGCCGTGCTCGTCAAGCTTGCACTCATGTTGTATAAAGTCACAAAGAGAAAATAAGATTTTTGTAAACCTTGTGCATAGTCGAAATTGGGACACTGAGTTATGATGTAAGTATCTTCTTTAACACTAGTAGAGGGGGATTTAAGCAATGGCAGGAGTACGCTTAGAGCACATTTATAAGAGATACCCGGGTTCCGATACACCGTCCGTATCCGATTTCCACTTGGATATTAAAGACAAGGAATTCCTTGTTCTTGTCGGTCCGTCCGGTTGCGGCAAGTCCACAACGCTTCGGATGATCGCAGGCCTTGAGGAAATTTCGGAAGGCAGCTTGTTCATCGGCGACCGTCTGGTGAACGACGTTGCTCCGAAAGATCGCGACATCGCGATGGTGTTCCAGTCTTACGCCCTTTATCCTCATATGAACGTTTACCAAAACATGGCTTTCGGTTTGAAGCTTCGTAAGTTCAAGAAAGCCGATATCGATAAGCGCGTTCGCGAAGCTGCGAAGATCCTCGACATCGAGCACTTGCTCGAGCGTAAGCCGAAGGCTCTTTCCGGCGGTCAGCGTCAGCGTGTCGCCCTCGGCCGCGCGATTGTCCGCGAACCGCAAGTATTCTTGATGGACGAACCGCTTTCCAACCTTGACGCCAAGCTCCGCGTGCAGATGCGCGCTGAAATTTCCAAGCTTCACAAGCGTTTGGAAACGACAGTCGTATACGTAACGCACGACCAGACGGAAGCTATGACGATGGGCAGCCGGATCGTCGTTATGAAAGACGGCTTCATTCAGCAAGCCGCAACGCCGGAAGAAGTATACAACTATCCGGTAAACATGTTCGTAGCAGGCTTTATCGGTTCCCCGGCGATGAACTTCATCAACGGTAACCTGAGCGAAGAAGGCGGCGAAGTTCGCTTCAAGGCTCCGAACGTCAACGTCGTTGTGCCGGAAGGCAGAGCGAAGACGCTTCGCGAGCGCGGCTACGTAGGCAAAGAAGTCGTTCTCGGCGTTCGTCCGGAAGACATTCACCAAGAGCCGATCTTCTTGGAGGCTTCCCCGAACAGCATTGTGAGCGCAAAGATCGAGGTTGCTGAGAACCTTGGTCACGAAATGTTCCTGTACCTTGCAGGTATCGGCAAAGATACGATCATCGCTCGTGTCGACGGCCGCGCAGGCTTGAAGGAAGACACGACCGTGAAGCTTGCGTTCGATATGAACAAAATTCAAGTGTTCGACAAGGATACGGAGAAGAACGTATTGCTCTAATACAATACAGATAGCGCGCAGCGATTCGTCGTTGCGCGCTTTTTTGCGTTCCCGCAGTCCGTCAGGTTGATTTCACAAGGGGTTTCCTATACGATGGAAAAAAAGACAAGCGGTTATGGGAGACGAAGGTAACATGCCGAAAAAAGTGAAAGCCGCGGACCTAGTGCAGCATTTTTCGCTAGAGGTGTTGGCCGGCGAAGACGGACTGAAGCGTCCGATCACAGTAGCTGATTTGAATCGCCCGGGATTGGAGCTTACGGGATACTTTACTTACTATCCGAAGGAGCGCGTCCAGCTGATGGGCATGACCGAGCTGACCTTCTTCGAAAGCTTGACGGAGCCGCTTCGCAAAGAACGCGCGGCAAAGCTGTGCACGGAAGAGACGCCTTGCATTCTGATTACAAGAAACTTGAACGTGCCGGACGAGCTGCTGGAAGCGGCGAAGGAGCACAATATCCCGCTCCTGCGCAGCGGACTGGCGACAACGATTCTTATCAGCAGAATTACAGGATTTCTTGAGAATCGGCTGGCGCCTTCGACTACGATTCATGGGGTATTGGTGGACGTATACGGAGTAGGCATGCTGATTACCGGCTCGAGCGGCATCGGCAAGAGCGAAACGGCGCTGGAGCTCATCAAGCGGGGGCATCGGCTTGTAGCCGATGACGCCGTTGAAATCAGCCAGACGGCCGATAACACGCTGTACGGCAATGCGCCGGATTTGATCAAGCATCTTGTGGAAATACGGGGCCTCGGAATTATTAATGTCATGACGCTGTTCGGCGCAGGCGCCGTCCGCAATGTGAAGAAAATATCGCTCGTCGCCCGCTTGGAAAACTGGCAGCAGGAGAAACAATACGACAGGCTCGGATTGGATGAGGAATTGACGCGCATTCTCGATACCGATTTGCCGCTCATTACGATCCCGGTTAGACCCGGACGGAACCTTGCGGTCATTCTCGAGGTTGCGGCGATGAATTACCGCCTGAAGCGGATGGGCTTTAACGCTGCGCTTCAGTTTACGAACCGGTTAACGGAAACGATCGATCACGATTACGACGATATGGAATGAGGGCGGCATACATGAATCTTGCTTGGGTTCTTAACCCGATCGCATTTCGGCTGGGCTCCTTGGAAGTACACTGGTACGGCATTATTCTCGGCACGGCCGCTTTAGTCGGCTTGCTGCTTGCAATCCAAGAAGGCAAAAGGTTTCGCATCGTTCCCGACTTCTTCATGGATTTGCTGCTGCTCGGCGTGCCTTCCGCCATTGTCGGCGCAAGAATTTATTACGTCGCCTTCAGCTGGCAGGATTATAAAGACAACCCGATCGATATATTTAAGATTTGGGAAGGCGGCATCGCGATCTACGGAGCGTTGATCGGCGCGGTTGTTGCCGGGTATATCTTCATCCGGCGCAGAGGATACAACTTCCTGAGAATTGCCGATATATGCGCGCCCAGCCTCATCGTCGGCCAAATGATCGGCCGCTGGGGGAACTTTATGAATCAAGAGGCGTACGGAGGACCGGTCAGCGAGCAATTTTTACGGCAAGGGCTTCACCTGCCGAACTTCATCGTAGATCAAATGTACATTGAAGGAATGTATCGCCACCCCGCATTTTTGTACGAGTCGGTTTGGAACTTGGCGGGGTTGATTCTTCTGCTGGTACTGCGGCGTCAGTCGTTCGTCCGGGCGGGGGAAATTTTTTTCACCTACATCGCCTGGTACTCGCTCGGCCGCTTTTTCGTGGAAGGGACAAGGATCGATTCGCTGGCGTTTACGGGACCGGATTGGCTCGCTTCGTTCCTTAACGCGCTTTGGACGCCGATGCTGCTGCTGGCGCCGGCGGGCCATATGGAATACGGGAACATTCGCGTATCGCAGCTGCTTGCCGTAATTTTATTGTTAGCGATGATTGTGACGATGATTGTCCGGCGTGTGAAGGGATATGCCGATGTGCGGTATTCCGATCCGATCGAATCGACCCGCCGGCTGCCGGGTGAAAGTAACGCCTCGGCAGACACTCCGCAAGGGACAAACAACGGATAAAACCACTTTGAGGGGATTGGGCAGCATGATCCGCACGGTATTGTTTGACTTGGACGGAACGATTCTGGATACGAACGAGCTCATCTTTCGTTCCTTCGAGCATGTATGGCAGCGGTTAGGCTACGACGTCACCCGCGAACAAATGGTTCCTTACATGGGCGGAAAGCTTCACGACATGTTTCGGGATTTAACCGGAACGGACGATCCGGGGGCGGAGGACATGATCCGCATATACCGCGAGTATAACTTGGCCTATCACGACGAGCTCGTTGTCGAATTTCCGCACGTGAAGGAAGTGCTTGGGCGGTTGTCGGAAGCGGGAATTCGCATGGGCGTCGTAACGACCAAGATCCGCAAAACGACCGAAATGGGTCTCAAGCTGTGCGGGCTGTTCGAGTATATGGAAACGCTGGTTACGCTGGACGACGTGGAGCGGGCCAAGCCCGATCCCGAGCCTGTACTGCTGGCTTTGGAACGAATGGGTGCGAACGCGGCGGAGACGCTGATGGTCGGCGACAGTCCGGGCGATATTTTATCGGCTAGGGGAGCGGGGGTCGCTTCGGTTGCCGTCGGTTGGACGCTGAAAAGCAAGAAAGAGCTGATGCGGTACGAACCAAATTACTGGATCGACGATTTGCGGGAGCTGCTGCCGATCGTCGGCTTGGCGAGGGATGAATAGTTGGCCAGGAGACTCGAGAAATATCCCGTTCCGGATGACGGAACGAACGCCTTATGGCAAATTTACCGCACGGTGAGCCCTTGGAAGGCCGTGCGGAATTTTATTTTTATCCAAATATCGAGATACACTCCGATCCTGGGCACGAAGCGTTGGATATACCGGCGCGTACTCGGCATGCAGGTAGGGGAACATACCGCTTTCGCGCTGATGGTGATGCCGGATGTGTTTTTCCCGGAGCGCATTAAAGTGGGGCGCAATTGTGTGATCGGCTATAATTCTACGATTCTAGCTCATGAATATTTGATAAAAGAGTACCGCTTGGGGGACGTAATCATCGGCGACGAGGTGATGATCGGCGCCAATACGACGATTTTGCCCGGCGTTGTCATCGGCGACGGCGCCGTTGTGGCCGCGGGTTCGGTTGTTCATCGGGACGTGCCGCCGGGCGCATTCGTCGGGGGCAACCCGCTGAGGGACATTAGGCAGTCCGGGGGATGATGGAAAAGCTGCGGTAAGGGCAGAAACATCGTTGACCGATACTACATTCCGTGTTATATTTACGAAAACAAAACGCTTTGCTTTGCTAATTAGGTAGCACTTCACAGCGCTAAAGCGAAAGGCAAGCATGCTGCTAGGAGGCTTCACCGGTGTCGAAACCGAAAGTGTTTGAAAAACCGATCGGGGTCAAGGATTATTTGCCCGAAGCGGTGGAGCGGCTTCGCCGGATTGAGAGAAACGTGCTGGAGTGCATGAGCCGCTGGGGATACCGCGAAATTATGACTCCGACGCTTGAATATTACGATACGGTCGGCGTCGCCAGCGCCACCGACGACCGCAAGCTGTTTAAATTGCTGGACCGCTGGGGAACAACCTTGGTCATGCGTTCCGATATGACGGCGCCGATTGCGCGGGTTGTCGCTTCGCTGCTGCGGGAAAAGCCGCTGCCGCTGAGACTTTCTTATCACGCGAACGTGTTTCGCGCCATCGAAGAGGAGGCCGGACGCAGCTCGGAGTTTTATCAGACGGGCGTCGAGCTCGTCGGCGACTCGAGCGCGGAGGCTGACGCCGAAGTGATCGCGCTGTCGATCGCCTCGCTGAAGGCGGCCGGCGTCCGGAAGTTCCGCGTCGCGATCGGCCACGTCGGGTTTATCGACGGGCTGTTCGAGGAGACGCTGCCGGGCCTCGAGAACGAACAGGAGGAGCTCAAGGATTTCTTGTTAAGGCGCGACTATGTCGGCTATCGCGATATGCTCTCCCGGCTGGGGCTGGCTTCACAGCACAGTGCCGCCTTGGAGGGCATATTGCGGCTTCGCGGAGGCCAAGAGGTATGCGAGCACGCTTTCGCCTTGTCGGAGAACGAGAAGGCGCGCGAAGCCATTCGCCATCTGTGCGAGGTGCTGGACGTGCTGAAGGCGTACGATGCGGTGAGCGACGTCATTATCGACCTGACGATGACGGGGACTTATAACTATCATACGGGCCTTACATTTGAAGGCTACGCGTCCGATCTCGGCTTCCCGGTATTGAACGGGGGCCGGTACGACAATTTGCTGGGCTGGTTCGGACGGCCGGCGCCGGCGACGGGCTTCTCGCTGAAGACGAACCGGATTTTGGAGTATGTAAGCTCCGGCTCCAGCTCCGGCGGCGCCGGCGAAGAGGACGGACGGCGCCGAGTGCTGATCGTATATACGGCGGAGCATCGCGAGGAAGCGCTCCGCAAGTCAAGGGAGCTTCGGACACAGCCCGATACGGTTGTGACGACGCGCAGGGTAGACCGAGACCATGAACCGCTAAAGGATGTATCGGTGCGAGCGGACGGAATTCATGAATGGAACGGCGGCTTGTACGACGAGATTATGACGTTCGGAAGGGGGCTGCAGCGATGAGCGACGTATTGCGAATAGCGATGCCCAAAGGCCGCATTTACCGCAAGGCGGCGAAGCTGTTTCAGGAGGCGGGGCTTGCGCTGCCGGACGATCTGGACGATTCGCGCAAGCTGATCATTCCGATTCCCGAGCTCGATATGGAGTTCATTATGGCGAAGCCGGTCGATGTGCCGACGTATGTGGAATACGGCGTGACGGACTTGGGCATCGTCGGCAAGGATGTGCTGGTGGAAGACAACCGGGATGTCTACGAGCTGCTCGATCTCGGAATCGCACGCTGCCGCATGTCGGTTATCGGACTGCCCGATTGGAAGCCGACGCTGCATCCTCGGGTCGCTACGAAATATCCGAATGTGGCGAGCAAATATTTCCGCGAGCGCGGGCAGCAGGTGGAAGTGATCAAGCTGAACGGCTCCATCGAGCTGGCTCCGTTAATCGGCTTGGCGGACAGAATTGTGGATATGGTAGAAACCGGCACGACGCTGCGCGAGAACGGGCTCGTGGAGATGGAGACGATGTTCCAAATTACGAGCCGACTCATCGCGAACCGCGTCAGTTACCGAATGAAGAACGATGCGATTCAATCGTTGTGCGACCGGCTGCAGTCGGTCATTTCGGTTGAAGTATAAGAACAGGACAGCATAATGGATAAAAAGGTTGCTTATATACAGGACGGCAATAAGCGGCAAGGGGGAAGCGGGATGCGCATCATCCGGGCGGAACAGTTTCAATTGGATCGCAGAGTGGATTCGGGCAATGAAGTGGAGCAGCGGACGGTAACGGCAGTCATCGAGCAGGTGCGCTCGAGAGGCGATGCGGCGGTATTGGAGTATGCGAAGGAGTTCGACCGCGTGGAGCTGACTGCAGATGCGCTCCGCATCACGGAGGAGGAAATGAAGGCGGCATACGATCAAGTCGATCCGGCCTTCGTCGACGCGATTCGTGCCGCCGCCGCCAACATTCGCAGCTATCACGAGAAGCAGCGCAGGCAGTCGTGGATCGACATGCAGGATAACGGAACGACGCTGGGCCAGGTCGTGCGGCCGCTGCGCCGGGTCGGCGTCTACGTCCCGGGCGGCAAGGCGGCTTATCCTTCGTCGGTTATGATGAACATCATTCCGGCTGTTGTAGCGGGCGTGAAGGAGATCGTCATGGTGACGCCGCCGGCGACGGGCGGGAAGGAAGGCATCGACCCGTACATTCTTGTAGCGGCGGCCGAGGCCGGCGTCACCGAAGCGTACCGCGTCGGCGGCGCGCAGGCGATCGCCGCGCTCGCCTACGGCACGGAGACGATTCCGGCCGTCGACAAAATCGTCGGGCCGGGCAATATTTACGTCGCGCTGGCGAAGCGGCTCGTGTACGGCGTCGTCGATATCGACTCGATCGCGGGGCCGAGCGAAATCGTCGTCATCGCCGACGACGGGGCGAACCCTGCGTATGTGGCGGCGGACCTGCTGTCGCAGGCGGAGCACGACGAGATGGCGTCCGCCGTACTCCTAACGCCGTCGGCCACGCTTGCTGAGAAGGTGCAAGCGGAGGTGGCGCGGCAGCTGGATGCGCTGCCGCGCCGAGCGATTGCCGCCGAGTCGATCGAACGGCATGGGGCGATTCTCCTCGTCGATACGCTCGAGGAGGCGTTCGCCGCGAGCAATCGGCTCGCGCCCGAGCATCTGGAGCTGATGGTGGCGGAACCGTTCGGATGGGTCGGCCGCGTCGAGAACGCGGGCGCGATTTTCCTCGGCCCGTACAGTGCCGAATCGGTCGGCGATTATTTCGCGGGACCGAACCACGTGCTGCCGACGAACGGGACGGCGCGCTTCTTCTCCCCGCTGGGCGTGGACACGTTCTTGAAGAGGTCGAGCCTGATCTCTTACTCCCGCGAGGCGCTGCTTGAGAACGCGGACAAGATTATGACGCTTGCGCGGCATGAAGGCTTGGAAGGGCATGCGAGGGCGATTAGCGTTAGGTTGGATTCGGAATCGGTGTGAAATAGAAATTTTTAATATAGAAGGACGTGGGGAGTATGAGCGAACAGAAACGTTCGGCGAGTATTGCGCGCAAAACGAATGAAACGGACATCAAGCTGTCGTTCTCGGTCGACGGGACGGGAAGCTCGAAGCTGGAGACGGATGTGCCTTTTCTGAACCATATGCTGGATTTGTTTACGAAGCACGGCCAATTCGACTTGACCGTAGACGCGCGGGGCGATGTGGACATCGACGACCATCATACGGTCGAGGATATCGGCATTTGCCTCGGGCACGCTTTGAAGGAAGCGCTCGGCGACAAGCGCGGCATTAAACGGTACGCGAATGTATTCGTCCCGATGGACGAGGCGCTCGCTCAAGTCGCCATCGACGTTAGCGGACGGCCGCATTTGGAATACCGCGCGGAATTTCCGTCGGCGAACGTCGGCAGCTTCACGGTTGAGCTCGTTCATGAGTTTCTGTGGAAGTTCGCTTTGGAATCGCGCATTACGCTCCACGTCATCGTTCACTACGGACGAAATACGCATCATATGGTCGAAGCCGTGTTTAAGGCGCTCGGACGGGCGCTCGACGAGGCGACCTCGATCGACCCGCGCGTGCAAGGAGTTCCTTCGACGAAAGGAGTGCTCTAATCGACATCATGATTGCGATCATCGACTATGGAATGGGCAACCTGCACAGCGTAAGCAAAGCTGTCGAACGGCTCGGCTATGAGGCGGTCGTCACGTCCGATCCGGAGGCGATTCTCGCCGCCGAAGGAGCGATCCTCCCCGGGGTCGGCGCCTTCGGCGACGCTATGGCGCTCATGCGCGAGTCCGGGCTCGATCGGACCGTTCGGGAGTACGCCGCATCCGGCCAGCCGCTGCTCGGCATCTGTCTTGGGATGCAGCTGCTGTTTACGGAAAGCGAGGAGCACGGGACGCATGAAGGCTTGAACCTGCTTCCGGGGCGGGTTGTGCGGTTTCGGGGCGATTTCAAGGTGCCCCATATGGGCTGGAACAAGCTGCAGACGGTTCGTGAGCATCCGCTGCTCGCCGGCACGGAGAACGGCTACGCCTACTTCGTGCACTCGTATCGCGTCATTGCGGATGAACGCGCCGACCTGCTTGCAACTGCCGATTACTACGGCGAAGTGTCCGCGGTCGTCGGCCGGGGGCAAGTGTACGGCATGCAGTTTCATCCGGAAAAAAGCGGAGATATCGGCATGAGGCTGCTCGGTAATTTTCTGGCGTTAACCGGGGCGCCGAAGGCGATTTTGGCGGGAAGGGAATCGTTGCGATGATGAGTACGTTCATTATATATCCCGCGATCGATATTCGCGGCGGCAAATGCGTTCGCCTTCTCCAAGGCGATTACAATCAAGAGACGGTCTACGGCGACCGTCCGGCGGAAATGGCGGTCCGCTTCGAGCAGGCGGGCGCGCAGTGGCTGCACGTCGTCGACCTCGACGGCGCGAAGGAAGGGCGTCCGGTTAACCTGGACGCGATTGAAGCGATCGTTCGGGAGGTGCGCATGCCGGTACAGGTCGGCGGCGGGCTGCGGACGATCGAGGATGTCGAACGGCTGCTGGACTTAGGCGTGAAGCGCGTCATTCTCGGCACGGCGGCGATCGAAGACCGCGCGTTCGTCGAGAAGGCGCTGGAGCGCCATGGCGAAGGCATCGCCATCGGCATCGACGCGCGCGACGGTTACGTCGCTACGCGCGGCTGGCTCGAGACGTCGGAGGTGCGCGCCGACGAGCTTGCTGTGGCGCTGGCCGGTGCCGGCGCACAGACGTTCATCTTCACCGATATTCGGCGGGACGGGATGATGCAGGGGCCGAACGTGGAGGCCATTGTGGGGCTGGCGCGCGCCTGCGGGCGCAGCGTGATCGCCTCGGGCGGCGTATCGACGTACGCCGACCTGGAGCGCCTCGCCGAGCATCGCGGCGAGGGTGTCGCCGGCGCCATTACGGGCAAGGCGCTTTACACCGGCGCCATCGATTTGGCGCAGGCGCTGGAAAGGCTGGTGTGACTGCAGCCATGCTGACAAAACGAATCATCCCATGCTTGGATGTAAAAGACGGACGCGTCGTTAAGGGCGTCAACTTCGTCAATTTGCGCGATGCCGGGGACCCGGTGGAGCTTGCGGCGTTGTACGACCGCGAGGGCGCTGACGAGCTCGTATTTCTCGACATATCCGCTTCGCACGAAGGACGCGCTACGATGGTGGAAGTCGTCCGCCAGACGGCCGGCGAAATTACGATCCCGTTCACAGTTGGGGGCGGCATCTCCTCCGTGGACGACATGAAGCGTCTGCTGCGTGCGGGCGCTGACAAAACGGGCATCAACACGGCGGCGGTGAGGAATCCCCAGTTGATCAGCGAGGGAGCCCGCAAGTTCGGTAGCCAGTGCATTGTCGTCGCCATTGACGCCCGCTTCAATCGCGAGTGGGGCGAGTGGGAGGTTTACACGCACGGCGGGCGCAACCCGACCGGGCTTCGAGCGGTTGCGTGGGCGAAGGAGGCGGAGCGGTTAGGCGCAGGAGAGCTGCTTCTCACGTCGATGGACGCCGACGGCACGAAGGACGGCTTCGATCTGCCGCTGACGCGCGCCGTTTCGGAAGCGGTCGGCATCCCGGTCATTGCGTCGGGAGGTGCGGGCACCGCGAAGCATTTTACGGATGTGTTC
The DNA here is from genome assembly GCF_028745515.1 of Paenibacillus thermotolerans. GTDB lineage: Bacteria > Bacillota > Bacilli > Paenibacillales > YIM-B00363 > Paenibacillus_AE > Paenibacillus_AE thermotolerans. The sequence goes on from NZ_JAQZSG010000060.1 coordinate 15,331, forward strand.
ACCGAGGGTAAGGCGGATGCCGGGCTTGCGGCGACCATTTTTCATTATAAAGAGCTGTCCATCCAAGAGGTTAAAGATCATCTCAGAAGCGAAGGGGTTGAAGTCCGGTGAAAGCAATGACAACAGACGAGCTTCTCGGCGGCATCAAGTGGGACGAGCGCGGATTGGTTCCGGCCGTCGTGCAGGATGCGAACACCAAAGAAGTGCTGATGATGGCATACATGAACGAGGAGTCTTTGCGGCTTACGCTGGAGAAGGGCGAGACGGTGTTTTGGAGCCGTTCGCGAAGCGAGCTCTGGCATAAAGGCGCGACGTCCGGCAACACGCAGAAGGTCGTATCTCTGCGGGTTGACTGCGACGGCGATACGCTGCTGATCGACGTCGTGCCGGCGGGTCCGGCGTGTCATACGGGCGAGCAATCCTGCTTCTACAGCGGTGTGACGGTTGGAGACGGCGCCGATGCGGCGGAGAACCGGTTCGACATTATCGAGAAGCTGGAGCGTACGATCGCCCAGCGGGAGCGGGAACGGCCGGAAGGCGCTTATACGACGTACTTATTCGATAAGGGCATCGATAAAATTTTGAAGAAGGTCGGCGAGGAAGCGGCGGAGGTCATCATTGCGGCCAAAAACCGCAGCCCGGAGGAGCTTCGTTACGAAGCGAGCGATCTGATTTTCCATATGCTCGTGCTGCTGCAGGAGCAGAAGCTGCCGCTGGACGAGGTGCTGAAGGAGCTGGCGCAGCGGCATAAGCCGGACTGAACATTACGACCTTAAGGCCGCGTGCGGCTTTAAGGTTTTCTTGTTTATGTATGGGAGACGGATAAAAGATGTCGCGCGGCGGGAAAGTGGCAGGGTTAGCAACAAACTTTGGTGCAAACCCGGTCGTGCGGTGGACGGAGGAGGCGGGGAGCAACAAAATAGCAACACTATGAGTTGCTATCAAGCCCAAAACCGACCCCTCCAGAAAATAGCCACACCTGGAGTTGCTATTCGCGGTAAAATCGCCCCAAATCGGCCGGTGAAGCCCCAATAGCAACTCGTAGTACACTAGCCTTGCATAAAAGTTGGGGAGAGCACGATGGTGGATCTG
>NZ_JAQZSG010000061.1 GCF_028745515.1 Paenibacillus thermotolerans
CATTCTTATCTAGCATTTTCTGTCCACTTTAGTTTAGCAGTTACACCTCTACGGATTTAAACAATTCATTTAAAGATTAACACCGCGGACCTTGGAGAAGCAGGGGGGATTTGTTTGAAGTGGGTTAGAGATGATTTCACCGTTAGCGATGATCCTAAACTGTTGGATACGGATATTATATTTGAACTGCTTTCAACAACTTATTGGGCTTCAAACAGAACAAAAGACGTAATTCAAATGAGTATAGCCAGTTCGATTCCATTTGTTCTATATCATCAAATTACCGACAATGTTACCGGCAGCAACTACCAGAAAGGAACGCAAGTAACCATCGTTGTTCAAACCCCTGACAAAGATCAGGCTGCTCAATATTTTGATGCATTGAAACAGGGTGGTCAAGTCAACGAGCCGCTGCAAAAAAGTCCCGCTTACGGCAATGTAACGGATAAATTCGGCGTCACGTTCCGGATTCTCACCAAATGACATCAATAATCCGTTAACGGATAAAATAGCTTGAAAATATCGCGCAAATACAGCAAAGTTGCTAATGTTTGATGCGTACATGGTTATTGAACTGACGGGTGCTTAAGCATCCGTTTTTTTTTCTACCGTTGACCAATTGACTTACATTGAAGTATGTTGCGATGGACACCGAGATTTTGAACGAATAATCGTACAAAAGGGTACCCGCAACGACTGGGCGCCGGCATTTTGAACGAAATATCGTACAAAACGGCACTTACAGGCAGCATCATCCTGAAATTTTGAATGGAAAATCGTACAAAGTGGGACTGACAGCTATAGCGTACCGCGATTTTGAACGAAGAATCGTATAGAGCGGTGAAAGCAACGCAGGATCATGAAGCATTCGTATGTGAATTGGTCAGTCGTAGTTTTTTTTTGGCTGAACACGCGAGCAGTTTAGTCGCTGTGTGTAAAGAATAGCTCTAAAATGTTTCGTACATATTATAAAATTTTTGCCNGTTTTTTTTTGGCTGAACACGCGAGCAGTTTAGTCGCTGTGTGTAAAGAATAGCTCTAAAATGTTTCGTACATATTATAAAATTTTTGCCATTATTATAATTGCAATATTCTTATCACAAAGCTGACGATTCCATTTCTTTGGTGTAAGGGGAGATTTCCTATGGAAAGTGTGAACAGAATGGATAATGCAATCATCGCGCAACATGCGCTTGCACAGTACGATATAAACGTTGCATCGGTATCGCCGATAGCTCAAAGCGGTGCCGCGGTTTTTAAAATTAAAGATAATCACGGGTTGTTATACAGCTTGCGTGTTCACGTACCAAAAAGCAGTACGCTTGAAAAGATCTGGACACGCCGAGACGTGCTGGATTCTGAGTTGATATGGCTGGATGCTCTTAATCGTGATACCAGTCTTACTCTCCCTGTGCCAAAACGCAATCAGCAAGGGACGTATGTCACGCAAGTGGACGAAACTTATTGCACGATGCTTAATTGGGTGGTAGGCGAGCAAAAACAATACTTTACCAGCGAGCAAGAGTTGAAATCCACGGCTGAAATGACCGCAGCATTGCACCGTCAGGCCAGTAAGTGGCAGTCCCCCTCATCTTTTGTCCGTCCAACGTATAATAGTGCACGCGTACGAACCGCTTTGGACATGCTCAAACAGCGGGTAGGCGAGGGATTATTAGATGCTCATGATGTTCAGATACTTAATGTCGCTGGGGAAAAAGCGATAGCTCTGCTCGACACACTCCCTAAAAATAATATGACTTGGGGCGTATTGCACAATGATTTATTTCCGAACAATATCGTTTATGTAGATGGAGTTGCAAATCCAATAGACTTTGGCGCGAGTGGATACGGTTTTTTTCTCAATGATTTGGCCTGCACATTTTGTTTTATTCACCCCCAAGCCAGGCAACAATATATCGATTGGTATGGAGAACACTTTCCGTTACCCAATGATTATGTGACTCAATTAGAAGGATTGTTTATAGCTTCACGGCTAACATCGATGATTCACTCTCTCGGTTTGCCCGACGCGAACAGCTGGCTGCCTACGGATGTGCAAAAGTCTGCATCTCGTGAATTTGGCAGGTATGCAATTGGGGAACATTTTTTATTCACAGGTACACCATTTTGGGAATGAAGACAGCACGGCGATGAGCCGATCCATCGCTTACTTGTATAATCTGTGTTACCATTAATTGAAATACTTCCCAAAGTGGTGAGGCAGATCGTGAAGTTCGTCTTATTATTTGGTCCGCAGGCAGTGGGGAAAATGACGGTGGGGCATGAACTGGAGAGGATAACCGATTTAAAGCTGTTCCACAACCATATGACGATTGAATTGCTGGCACCTTATTTTGGCTTCAGTCGTGAAATGTGGGGATTAGTGAATAAATTTCGTCAGGACATATTTGAAGCTGCCGCCGCCAGCGATATGTACGGAATGATATTCACTTTTGTATGGGCATTCGATTTACAGGACGATTGGGATTACGTCGATAAAGTTTGTAAAATATTTGAGGACAAGGGTGCGGAAATCTATTTTGTTGAGCTTGAAGCCGACCTGAAGGAAAGAATAGCGCGCAATAAGACTCCTCATAGACTTGAGCATAAACCATCAAAGAGAGATTTCGTGCGCTCCGAACAGAATCTTATAAAGACAATGGAGCAGCATCGATTGAACTCTATAGAGGGAGAAATCAAAAAAGAAAATTATATTAGAATAAACAACACGGAAGTAACCGCTCGGGAAGTTGCCGAAATCATTAAGAACAGATTTGCTTTATAACGGTTTTTTGTTGCCGGGGAACATTGGCTGGCTAACGGGTACAAGAGCTCAATAATACAACTTAACGAGGCTGCCGATGAAACAATCGGGAGCCTTGTTTCTGCTAACGGGAAGATTTATTTGATAAAGCTTCATTCTTAAGTCTGGCAGGAAACCGATGATTCCAGCTTTCATGTTATTTCGTCCCATAAAAAAGGAAATGCTGTCCCATCTAATTTGGGGGATCACTCAAGCGTTTCGTGTAGCTCCCGTCTTCAAGGTGTGCTTGATTCTTCTTTGCTTTAATGCACATTGTTCCATGGGTAGGGGCATATTTTATCGGATCGATGCTTTCGATGGACATTATGTACCGGATTCGGACACCGCTAACTGAAAGGCTGCGGCAGTGATTGAACTACTCAATCGAGTGCTATTAATTTCATTACAAATCCCTATGTTATTTCTCAAAGGGAAAGCACAAAAGCTTTGGCTAGACCTCATATATTCCCAGACAGAAGATCAACGAAAAGCAGCATACATTGACGAACTGTTAACAGGCCGTAATGAGCAAATTATTTCACTTGATGAACCGACAGCCGCTCTAGACCCAAAGGCCTAATCGGACTACTGCGCCGCTTTCTCGAAATGGCAGAGTAAAACATCTTTCCTTGTTTCGCACCGTCTAGGGCTCGCCACGAATCGGATTCCTTGTCCCGGCATAGGACGGGATTCGAATAAATACATGTAATATTAAGAAGCGGATCCGAAACGGGGCGAACGGAATGACTCACAGCAGAGCATTCTCGGGGACGGGGGACGCACACACGAGGGCGACGTTCCAAGCGTTGGCAGATGCGATCATCCCGCCCATGTTGGAAACGAATTACGTGGGAGGGGCCGAAATCATTCCCGGTGCTCCGCAGTTCGATACAGATCGATACCTCATTAAGCAGTTGGATCATTCGCAATTCGTTCCTGTCGGTGCAGAAGGAACCGTCCCACCGCTTTCGGTTGCGACGGCGAGATTGCTAGATATCGGAGCGGAACGGCTCGTTCTGCAAGATGGGACACAACGCCAGATTTACCCTAGTGTTTTCCCCGGCGGCGGCTTGTTCTCCACGCTTTCGCGTATAGACCGATTATTTGCCCTCCATCTCCTGGACCGGCTCGACTTCCCGCTTTCCGAAGCTCCTCCTCCTTTTACCGATCATCCCGCCCTTATTCGTATCATCGTAAACTCGTTGTATCAATTAACGCTGTTCGGATACTACTCGGAGTGGTTCGGGTACGGGACGACACGGTTAAATGCACCGCAAGATCGGAGGATACAATATTTCCCTCCGGGGTGGCGGTTTGTCGAATATCCGGGACCTTCCTTCGGGTATCGCGGTTATCGCGGGTTCGTATTGAAGTATCCGAGACGTAAAGGAGAGGATTCTAATGGGTGAGCCGGATGTCATTGTCATCGGTTCGGGCGGCGGCGGAGCTGTAATCGCCAAAGAACTCGGAGAGCGTGGAAGGAGCGTCCTTGTGTTGGAGGCGGGTCCTTGGTACGGCAATGCGAAATGGCCGATACCCAATGAACACCCTGGGGCTCGCGCAAGCTCCGACGTAGAGGATTTGAATATCGCTTTATTCAAGGAACAGTTTAACAAGCTTGAGGGCGATATGAACGAGTTAATCACGGGCAAGTTCCGTTGGGGACCTGCCGCCCGGAGTCGGGCGCCATGGTTCCGGAACCTAACGCAGAACGGATTCGTTTGGCAAGCAGCCGGTGTCGGCGGAACGACGCAGGTGTATCTAGCGAACTCTCCCCGTGCATTTCCCGCGTCGGTCGACGGCGCTTGGCCGATACCCTATCGCCAATTGATTCCTTATTACGAGAAGGTAGAGGCCACATTGCCCGTCGAATTCGCGCCGACGACCGCAAAGGAAGAATTGTTTTACTACGGTGCGCGTAAAGCCGGATGGCAGCTCATTCCAACGTTGGATGTTACGGTGCCCGGGTATCGTCCGCAGCCAAACGCCATATTGCCACCGAATCCGAACATTACGAACCCGAACGTTTCGTTGGAGCAATTGTCTTGGATGACCGGTTGCACGCTTGCCGGGCATTGTATTAACGGATGTCCGCATGGGACGACGGTGGACAAGGTCGCGAAGCGATCGACCCTTGTCAGCTATATCCCTCTGGCATTACGCACCGGTTGCGTATCCATCAGGCCTAATACGTTTGTCGTACGGATCTTGACTGAAACACATTCGACGGAAGGCTTGCGCGCGGTCGGCGTACTTGTGCGGGACACGTGGACGGGTGAGACGGAAGAGATCCGGGCCGGCGTCGTGGTGATGGCCGCCGGAGCGATCGAAAGCCCGCGTCTGTGGTTAAATTCGGATTTGCCGAGAAATCCGTGGGTCGGGAGGGGCTAACGAATCATTACATGGATTGGGTCACAGGGATGTTTGAGGAACACGACCTGAATTCGATATTGGGGTGCTCGGAAATCAACCCCTTCGTGGGCCAGACTTCAGGAGCAAGATTGGACTATCCCGGACTCGGCGCCTTGTTTGTTACGGGTTTAAGTCCAGGACTTTTCTCAACAATGAGTTATGGGATCACCCAGGCGGGTTATAGCTTTCCCATGATTCATTCTGATTCGCCTTGGGACAGTCGGGGTCGCGTTTCGGGACCGGAACTGCAACATTGGATGGAGAATTACCGAAGGACCTTAAGCATCTGCATACTTACGGACGATGAGGTCGTCCATCGCAACGGAGTGACGGTCGATCCGAAGAATAGAGACGAGCATGGGCCTGTTCCGATTGTCACTTACATACCAGGGCCGCAAGCCGTTCGAAACCGCGAAGCATTGGTGCGAATCGCCGTTAATATCATTCGAAAAGCGGGTGCCAAGAAGGTGCATCGGACGGATTGGCCCGCCTCCCTGTTGATCCACATGGAAAGCACAATGCGTATGGGGTACGTCGTCGACGACGCCTGCGAAGCTTACCAGACGAAATGCTTGTACGTCGCCGATAATAGCGTTCATTACAATTCGTTGGGGGGCACGAACCCGACGCTTACGACTCAAGCGCTTGCGACCCGCACAGCGGAAAAGATCGACGAAAAGTATTTCCGCTAATAAATTAATAACGGCAATGTAGTTTCGCCAAAAAAATTAAAATTTCAGTTTCTACATGGATACTCCCTGTATTTTATTGGCAATATATGTATAGAGGGGGGTTACCATGACCGATAAGCAAAAACAGTTATTTGAACAATTAACCGAACAGGCATCGGATGTAGCAAACGGATGGTCTGCATATTGGAAGACGTATTCAAACATGGAAACATGGCAGTTTTGGGTTATATTGGCGATGATTTTGGTGCCTCTCGTTGCTCTTGTGTTTTTTATGAATCGAAAAAGAGCATTCCAAATTGGTTTTTTCGGATTTGCCATTCATGTAATCGCAATATATATTGATTTGTATGCAACCACACACAGGATGTGGGAATATCCATATAAAATCGCAGCCTTCCCGCCTTTCAGCTTTAATTTGGATGCAGCATTAATCCCGGTGGCATATATGTTTGTTTACCAATTCACCTTAAAAAGCAAATGGAAATACTATTTATACCTAACTTTAATATCGGTTGCTTTTGCATTCTTGTTCAAACCATTGTTGTCATGGTCAGGATTGTTCCAGTTACTTGAGTCCAGTTACTTCCAGTTGTTTATTCTTTATCTTGTTGGCGGTTTACTTGGGAAGTGGATTGCAGATCTCTTTGGGGTTGCTCAAAGGCATTCGACATAAAATTTTTAGGCAGCACAGCATCAAAGGATTCAATGCTTTCAGTCCATATGTTTGTTCCTGGCAGCCTCACTTTGTCCAAGCAAAATCTATAACAGAGCACAGCGATGGAACCGATCCATCGCTGTTTCATTTCAACTGACAATCGCTCAAGCGGAAGAGCTAGCTGTCTTATGCAGCTTTCGCTTCTTCAGTTTGTGCAAATTGGGTAGAACGATACCGCTAATAACAAGAATTGAGCCAACTAAAGAGGAGACGGAGATTTGCTCCCGATTGAAAAGTGCACCTAGTCCCATCGCAATAATCGGCGAGATATAAAGCCAGGTAGACGGGAAGAAGGCATTGGTCGCTTTCAGCAGCCATGCATAAAGGCTATGGCCAAGCATTGATCCGATTAGTATCAAGTAAAGTAGCGAACCGGTCGATTGCCAAGAGAAGAGCAAGCTGATGGGAGCCTGCTCCATGCATGCAGAAAGCAGCAGGAGGATGATGCCGCCATACAGCATTTGTGCACCGTTAATCGCGATCGGGGAGAGTTCATGCATCGTTAGAACAGCTTTGCGGGTTAATACGCTCCCTGCTGCATAGCCAAGCTCGCCAAGCAGAACTAACAGACAGCTCCCGATCCACAACAGGTCCCAGCCGATAACCAGCTTAGGCAAAAGCAATAGGCAAACGCCTGCAAATCCGATCAAACAGCCGATCAGTTCGATATGTTTCGGGAGTTTGCCGAGCAGGAGGCTTTGGATAAAGAGTATCATCATTGGGCCCGTTGCCGATAAAATCGCAGCAATGCCGGAATCGATATGCTGCTCGGCCCAATATAACGTTGCAAAGGCGAGAAACGTGCTTCCGCTCCCGATGAACAAAAGCTCTTTCTTCCATAAAAAGGCGAGCGATATTTTTCTGTTCATCCGCATCCAAATTAAGATCAATATACCGGCGACCGTAAAGCGTAAGCCTGCAGCCATGAATGGCGGAATTCCGGACTCTACGCCAATCTTGATTGCGAGAAATGTTGTTCCGAAAATCAAACACATCACGACATAATTGAATATAACCATTACACCCACTCCTTTTTTTGTATACTATAAAGGGAAGGTGATAGAACAGTTTAATAATGAGTAGAACAGATCATAGGGGTGCGGGTTATGAAGTCAGGGAGTCAAGCCGTGTACGAGGCTATTATAGAGGGAATCAAACAAGGAGAATGGAAACAGAGGGATAGGCTTCCTTCCGTACGGAGTATGGCCGAGCGTATGCAAGTCCATCGTCTGACCGTATTGAAGGCTTACCGGCAGTTGGCGGATGAGCGGGTAATCCATGCCAAGTATAAATCGGGGTACTATGTGGGGCCGACTGCTGTGTCAGATTCACCTGACGTCGGCACAGATGAACGAAGATGGGACTATCAGGCTAAACCGATGTATATTAATCGTAACCGTTTATCCGAGATTCATCGCATTCCGGTTGAATATCAGATGTCCGAAGCGCTGATCGACCCGCTGCTGCTGCCGAACGTATTTTTGTCCAACTATGTGAAGCAGGTATTCGATCTGTACCCGAAGGTATTAAGTACGTATTCCACGGTGATGGGCGATGTTGAATTAAGAGAAGCGATGTCGGCGTACTATCAGCAGAAGCAGGGCATTATTGTCTCTACAGAGGAATTGATGGTTACGACGGGTTCGCAGCAAGCCATCGATTTGGTGTCGCGCGCGTTAGTGAAGCCTGGGGATAAAGTATTGATCGAGCGGCCCACATATAGTCCGGCTATCGATGCTTTCTTACAGCAGAATATCGAGTTGCTCGGGGTTCGGATTACGCCGGACGGCTATAATCTCGAGGAAATCGAAGCGTTGATGCGACTGGAAAGACCGCGTCTGTTCTATATGAATCCGACATATCAGAATCCAACCGGCTACACCGTTCCCGTACATCAGCGCAAGCAATTGATTGAGCTCGCGGAGCGCTACCAATGCATTCTGGTAGAGGATGATGTGTACCATGACATTTACTTCGGCAGTCCGCCGCCACCGCCGCTGTTCTATTACGACACGGAAGGGTATGTCGTCTATATTCGAAGCTTCAGTAAGTATGTGGCTCCTGGGCTGCGAATCTCGATATTGGCGGCTAGACCGTCGTTGATGGCGAGTCTAGTTCCAGTAAAGGCGCTTTCGGATAACGGGACGCCATTGTTGAACCAGAAGATTTTTCAGCATTATTTCTTTTCCAATCGTTTGCAGGAGCATGTCGCTAAGCTGCGTACAGCGTTAGATCTCAGGAGGGAAAGGATGGAGCGCCTCATCGTCCCGAAAAACTGGCATTTTGAATCCCCGCAAGGCGGGCTCAACCTCTGGATTCAAGTGCCGCAGGAAATCTCAGTGCAGCAGCTGCTTCAGCGATGCATTGAGCAATCCGTCGCATTCGTTCCGGGTCAGATCTGCGATCCGTTAGGCCAAATGAATGATTGGCTGCGGCTAAGTTATTCTTATCTGAACGAAGCGAATCTTGAGATTGGCGTAAAACGGCTGCTGGCCATAGCTGATGAGTTGAGTAGTAGTTCTTGTCGCGAACAAAAGATTTGACAGATTAATGTAACCGAAGAAGGAGCAAGTAAAAGTAACATGATCAATAAAATCGGCAACAAAATTGGAGAAGGCGGCCGTTCGGAAGTATTTGAATGGGATGACGAGAGCAAGATCATCAAATTAGCAAAGCCTAACACGATCGGGGAGGCTATCGTCTGATTATCAAAGTTATGTTCAGAGGGGAACGTTTCTTACATGGAGACGACAAACAATTGTATAACATATTATGAGTTTGGTGCGCCTCAACAAGTTCTAAGGGTGGAGAGTAAAAAAATCGCAAGCCCGGGGCCTGGAGAAGTTCTTGTACGTATGCTAGCCCGTCCCATCAACCCATCCGATCTAATACCGATCACTGGGGTCTATTCGCATCGTATTACGTTACCGGCTATTCCTGGGTACGAAGGAGTAGGTGTTGTAGAAGCTGTTGGACCTTCCGTTTCTCAGAATCTTATTGGGAACCGTGTTTTGCCTTTACGGGGAGAAGGTACTTGGCAACAATATGTTAAAACATCAGCAGATTTAGCAGTTTGCATTCCTGATTCTGTTCATGATGATATTGCCGCCCAATTATACATAAACCCGTTAACGGCTTGGCTTTCATGTACTGAAGTATTGAGATTAAGTCCGAACGATGTTTTATTAGTAAATGCATGCGGGTCCTCTATAGGTCGCATATTTGCCCAATTATCCAAGATTATTGGGTTTCGCCTGATTGCCGTGACGAGAAATAACACTCACACCAAAGAATTGCTTCATCTTGGCGCTTCGTATGTAATCAATACAGAAGAAGCCCAATTACATGAAACCGTTAGAGAACTGACGAATGGGATGGGTGCTAATGCAGCCATTGATTCCGTTGGAGGTGAATCCGGTACGGATTTAGCTTTTTGCGTACGTCCCGGCGGCACGTTCTTGACCATAGGACTACTATCCGGAACCTCTGTCCATTGGGCAGATCTTACACATAAGGCAAAAGTCAACGTTAAGATGTTTCACCTGAGGCATTGGAATCAACAAGTATCTATACAAGCTTGGAAAGAATCATTTAACCGGCTGATATCATTCATCATTGACGGGAGATTAAGACTCATGATGCCCGCCGATCAGTATAATCTTATAGATGTACATGAAGCGATTCGTGCAGCTCAATCGCCGGAGAGGAAGAAAGGAAAAATTTTATTAACAAATTAGGTGCTCTCCTAGAAAATTAGCAGGGCTTTTTTTTCTACGACTGACCAATTGGTTGAACGATATATCGTACAAAACGGCACTTACGCGCAACAGCATCCTGAAATTTTAAATGGAAAATCGTACAAAGTGGGACCGACAGCTATGGCTTACCGCAATTTTGAACGAAGAATCGCATAAAGCGGTGAAAGCAACTCTGTATGTGAATTGGTCAGTCGTAGTTTTTTTTGTTCACATTAAAGGAGCTTGAACACTGGTGGGGAATATTTACATTTACTATATTTGACAGGAGAGCTTACATGAGCAGTTCACCTATAGTTATTAAAGATAGCCACCGGATGATCGTTTTTACCGTAATGGATTACATAGAGGAACACCTGAGCGAGAAATTAACGCTACATAAATTATCGGAGCTGGTCTCCTATTCTCCATTTCATTTCCACCGTTTATTTAAAGCCGTTACGGACGAAAGCCTCAACGATTACGTAAAGCGGACCCGATTGGAGCATGCTATGAAAAAAATAGCGCTCAACCCGAATCGGAGCTTGTCGGAGATTTCGGATGAATGCGGTTTTTCTTCCATTGCTGACTTTTCCCGTTCTTTTAAAAACTATTTTGGTATAAACGCTTCCCAGTTCAAAGAATCAACGACCGATAAAAATCGCAAGATTTGTGAAATGGACCGCAAGATTACGGAAAGATATTTTAATACAACCTATTACAATAGAACATATCCGGATAGCACGACGCGCGTTGAGACAATTCGGTCTTTAAAAGTTTCGGTAAAACAGCTTCCTGCACACCGCGTAATCTACGATAGGTGCTTGGGAAGTATCGATCCTTACTCCGATCAAGAAAGAATCATGCAGGCGTTCGATAAAGTGTCCGCATGGACGCGGACAAGACAGAATCAGGTTTTTCAATCTTTCCAGATCGGCATTCCGTATCAGCTCCCTTTCGAGAGCCGGAATTTGATCGGATGGCGCTATGATGCTTGCCGAACGATTCCCTCAAATATCGGTAACGATTTGGGAATAAACAGCCGATGGCTTGCAGGAGGGACCTATGCCGTCATACAGCTGGAGAATGATCCGAAGGTGCGCACATTCATTTTGGATATATTTCTCCATGACTGGCTGCCCTCCACCGGTTATGTCGTAGATGGGAGGCCTTTTTTAGAGTTATTTTCTGTATCGGATGTAAGAAATGCAGTGTATAAGGATTTATGTATACCGATAACGGAACTTCATTAAAAGGAGTAATACTATGAACATTCATATCGGGTCTCTTGATCGGTTAAGACTGGTTGGGATTACGGCTGACGTGTCGAACGAGAATTATCTCGGTACGGCTGTTTCCAAGCTGATTAAAGATTTCATGAAACGGCTGGAGGAAATTCCCTCCCGCAAAAACGACAACGTATATATTCTCTCCTTGTTTTCGGACGATTATATGCCTGGAAAAGCGTTTACCCTTTTTGCTTGTGTCGAGACGGATCTGGATGACCTGCCGGAGGGAATGTCCGTTCGAACGATTCCGGCGCACCAGTATGCGGTCACCGCGCATACAGGTTCCGCACGTACGATCGGTACCTCGATTGATCAATTGCTGAAGCAGTGGCTGCCCAAATCCGACTATGTTGAAGCGTCGCCGTTTTATATTCAACGGTACGATATCGGGTTTAAGGAAAGCGACGATTTGCTCGCTGAAATCGAAATATGGTGTCCGGTTAAAATGCGAATGGAAAAGCAAGGGGCTGTGCCTTACGCCGTTCCTTCCCTGAATTTCGACGGAGGCCTAGTCGATATTTTGTGGGATTATCATGAGGGGGCTGTCGAATGGTTTGCGAAGCATTTCAACTGGAAAAGCCGGGAAACGTATTACTCCCACACTGAAAAAATGACGCAGCACGCCTTCGGAGTATGGTTGAATTCCTTTCTGCCCGAAAACAAACCGAACTACTTCATGGCTGATCGCGGTATAGAACCCAATATACGCTGGTGTTGGAATACGAAGGATCTCGTCGGTACCCACATGTACTTTAAAGAAAATAACATTCGGGTGTCCGAAATTTACGACGGTCCGGGCGACCGGCAATATTTCGATGTATGGTCGACTTATGAAGGTACCCGGCTGACGGTCTGCGGATGGCCGGAGCTCGAACAAGATTACGGCGCCAGGTTGTGTCCGGGGTGGATTCGAATCGGCGTAAAGGATATTCGCTCCGCCGTGGACTGGTATCAAAGATACGTAGGGATGTCTTTACTTGAGGAGCATTTTGATAAGGGGTGTGCTCTAATGGGTCTCGGAGTCGAGCATCATCCCGGCAATTCCTTATGGTGGCTTGAAACGCTGCCCTCGGATGCATACACCGGGCAGATTAACGGGCCGGCTAGACCCTGCTGTGTGTTACACGATAGTTTGGCATTTCAAAACTATCATACATTTTTACAGGAAAGCGGAGTTTCGGTTTCCGGTATTTTCGGTAATGTCGGCGGGTTTGCCCGTTTTCATTTCTTCGATCCTGACGGTAATCGGTTCAATATCCAAAAGTATTAACGCCTAAACAGCTCTTGGCCTCGTTACATACACGGGTAGATTGGATATAAAGTATGGCGAATCTACCAAATGAGCTGGAAGAGATTAATGTAGTCTCTATATTGACGGACCCGCACAGATTATCGCTGCCGATCAGTGAGGAGCTGCCATAACGGGAAGGAGTGTGAATATTTTGAGTTCTGAAAAGTCTATGGACGATGAATGGAACGGTAAATTGCCGAATGCCGCCCATTGGACCAACGAAGGGATAGTAGACACCGACTATGATATATTTCTTAGACCGAGCGGAAAATTGAATGCAGTCATGATATTTGTTGATTTTCCGAACGCTTTATCGACGGAAGCCGAAGAAGGCTACCGCGATACAAAGCCATACTTCGACTGGTTCAGCCCTGCAACGGAAAACTGGTACAGTAATTCCTCATTTGGAGCCCTACAATTAATAATAACCCCAATTCATCGGTGGTTTCATATGAGTCGCATTGACGCCGATTATGGCTTCGAGCGGGGTCTGACCTTCGATAAGCATGCGGAGTATGTTAGTGAGGCTGTAAAACTAGCTGCAGAGGAGGTTGATTTTGCTCTATACGATCTTGTATATATCGTTCCCTCCAAAAACGCAACTGCGATTACATTTTCTCCTGCATACATCGATCAAAGTAAGCAACGGATCGTGGTTAATGGTACTGCTGTGGTATATGGGGCAACAATTGGGCAAGACATGTGGCGTTGGGGTTACAAGGTGTTGGTACATGAAACTTCCCATACGTTCGGATTGCCTGACCTTTATGCTTTTGAAGCGAAAGGAACATCCCTCGACATTCATTATTACGTCGGTGGTTGGGACGTTATGGGGGACATTAGCGGTCATGCATCCGAACACTTAGGATGGCACAAATGGAAGCTTGGTTGGTTAAAAGACAATCAAGTAGATGTGATCCATAGTCGCGGTACTACAAATCATGTTCTCACGCCTATTGAGTTGCCGGACAATGAAACAAAACTTATCGTCATTCGAATCGGAGAAACCTCAGCATATGTAGTAGAGAGCAGACGGAGTTTGAATAACGATATCAACGCGTTAGATCAAGGTGTATTAATTTACATAGTCAATTCCGGAATAGAAACCGGCTATGGACCTATTCAAATCGTTAGTCCTATTCCCGGCGACTTGCCGGAAACAAGAACAAGTATGAACAATGCATGCTTCGGTAAAAAAAGCGGGAAAGTTTCAACTTTTAGCGATCCAAATCAAGGTATTGAAGTTAATGTACTGCGTCACAGCCAACAAGGTGACTATATAGAAGTTAAAAAGTGGCATTAGTCATCCCTCAATACTCATCATATGTCGACTGCGCGTGTCCCGACGGCATTTCCAAGAGGCCCAATTCGTTAAATGAACTAGGCAGCCTTTGCACTAATCCCCTTTTGTTTCCTTTTAATGGACGAGTTTTCTTATGCTTCGATCTCGGGAACTGTGGTTTTACTTTGTTCCATTTCCTATTGTTGGCTCTTTTTACGGGTTGTATTTTCATCTTGAACGTCTCCTCTTTTTATGAAGTGGGATTTGGTCTTTGCGTATTAAAAAGAAGTCTCTATGTAGGTCGATAGTTCGTGTTGTTCTCATAAGAATGGAATAAGAGCCTAATATAAGGCTCTTATTTTTAGAGTTGTCGCATAGCAAGTGCCTATTGATTTTTCTCCTTCTACATACCCTACAAACCCATAATATGCACATTCGGCTTTACCGGCATGGACATAATAAATAAAATTTGCCCTTTTTCAGAAAAGTGGTACCGGGAATCGATTGCATTTAATGGTTAATTATTAATAATAAGGTTAAAATTACACCTGAAGGAGGGATCAATGTGGGATGGATATTTTTTGTTGCAATGATATGCGCATATTCTCCTTTGATCTATAGAATTCACAAACGCCTTGATTATTTGGAAAAAGAAGTGAAACGATTAAAAGAAGAGAAAGATATGATGTGATTGAAGAAAATTTATTTCGAGATAAAAAATGCAGGAGCAATTTGATCTGGAAAGTCTGGAAAAGGAAATGTGGCCGTTAACCAATATATTATTTTTATTTGCCGGGGGCTTCATATGAATTATGAAAAAGCTGCAAATTTCATTTGGAACAACGGAAGACTTTTGGAAAGAACAATATTTGAATATTTCTTTTTTGCCGGTTCCCAAAGCCGAGTATTGGATGCACTTAAGGCATATCAGAATGAAGACGGCGGATTCGGGCACGCATTGGAACCGGACTTGCGAACGCCGGAGAGTCAACCGCTCTTTGTTGAATTTGGTCTTAGGACTTTATACGATTTGAAAATAAAAGATTTAGATTTAGCTTACAAGGTTTGCGACTACGTTTCGCGAAATGCGGATTTGGAAAAAGGGATTGCAACAATAACGGCTTCCTTACGAAGTTATCCTAGAGCCGAACATTGGAACCATCCGATGTCGGAACAAGCATCGTTTAGCAGGCTTACAAGTTTGGTCGGCCTGTTAAGTTGGCAAGGAGTAAAGCACCCTTGGCTGGATCAGGCTGCGGACGTCTGCTTGAACGATATTTCTTCGGCAACATACGAGGACTCGCATACGATATTAAATGCGTTCTGCCTTCTCGAAAGCTTGCCTCAAACGGAAGAAATAAAAATGATTTACGATAAACTCGCCGACGAGCTTTATCATGCGCGGTTCTTTTGTCTGGAGGCTCCGCCGCGAAATTACGGGCTGACGCCTTTAGAATTCGCTCCGACAGCGGACGCATACTGCAGAAAGATTTTCACGAATAAAACGATTCAGTATCATTTAGAGGTGCCGGAGGAAGACGGCGGCTGGCAAATTCAGTGGGAGCCGCCAAGTGAAATGGCAAGGTTAGAATGGAGAGCCTACAAAACATTAAAAAGTCTTATGACGATAAAATCGTATTAAGATGATCAAGGACGATAGTGAGGTTTTACTGCGCTATTTTGCGGAAAATGGCTTCTCGATGGGAGCGTCAAGAAGTTTGTGTAAGGCGGTAGGGCTATCCATCGG
>NZ_JAQZSG010000062.1 GCF_028745515.1 Paenibacillus thermotolerans
TGATGTGAAAATTGGTGTGTGAGGTTTTATGCAAGGCTAGTGCTCCAAGTGATGCTATTTTTGTGCGCCGACAAATCTTACTTCTCCGATGCCATATCCAGCAGCCGCGAAATATCGTCGGCGACCGTCTTGTCGGGGCGGGAGGCTTGCAGCTTCGCCGTAATGCTGTCGAGCAGGTCGAACGCTTGCGGATTCGTTACCGTAAGCACCTTGACTTCGCCGCCGCCGAACATCGACTTCACCCGATTTTTCGCCTTCGTCAGGCTGTCGGCTCCCCCTTGCGTCGTGCCGTGCGGACCTTCATTTACCGCCCCTTTGCCGGAAAGCCCCGCCGTATGGCTCAGCACCTTCGCTTGCAGGTTATCGTACTGGTCTGCGGAAAACGTCGTTTTCTCCTGCGCCAGTATGACCGTATCGTCCAGTACGAATACTCTCACGCCTTCAATCCCGTCACCCGTAAGTCTCGAACGGATATGCGAGGAGATGCCCCCCTCATGCAAGCCGGAGGAGCCGATCAAGCTGTATACGTTCATCCCCATTCCGCTGGCTGTATGTCCGGTCTCATTCGTCGTTTCCGTCTTCGGTCCGTTATAGCTCGGGATGACGCGGGTATCGTGAACATGTCCGCCCCTGATCGCCATCGGTTCCGGCTGCATGCCGGCATTGTCGTTATCTCCCGCGTAATTTTGGTTCCCGCATGCGCTTAAAAGCACTGCCGCGCCCAACATCGGAACGCATATCATCTTCCATCTGCCATTCATGATCATTCGCCTCCAACTGTTTTTCCGTATGATGCCCCTATCTGGATATTTCATGTATGAATGGTATTTTGCGGGGCACAATACCCCTAACCATAAAATAGACGCAGAACAGGGGGCATATGTGATGAGCAATCAGGATGAAGCCCGCAAGCCTCAATCGGGGCAAGGCGATTCGCAATCGATGTCGCGTAGAAAGTTTTTGGTCAATTCCGGTTACACCGTGGGAGGAGCGATTCTGGGCGGAGTGATCGGTTACTTCGTTCCGAAGCCGGACACGGCCCAGCACGAGCCGCCGGCGGATCAACAGCCGCAGCCGCAAAAAAACTACACGGACGCGCTCATGTTTTTCACCCAAGAGCAGTTCAACATTACCCAAGCGGCAACGGAGCGAATTTTTCCGGCCGACGACAACGGTCCGGGCGCAACCGATCTGGGAGTGGCTTACTTTATCGATCATCAGCTCGCCGCCGAATGGGGGTATAATGCGAGAGACTACATGCAGCCTCCGTTCTTTGTCGGCGAGAAGGAGCAAGGCTACCAAGGACGGCTGAACCGGCGGGAAATATTCAATATCGGGCTGCGCGAGATGCAAAACTACTGCCAAACCAAATACAGCAAAGCATTCACAGCCTTGGCGCCGGAGGAGCAGGATGCCGTTCTCACCGCGTTCCAAGAGGACGAGGTAAAGCTCACGACGATCTCGGCCAGCGGATTTTTCAGCCTGCTGCGCAGCAGCACGCTGGAAGGCGTATACAGCGACCCGCTCTACGGCGGTAACCGAAATATGCAAGGCTGGGCGATGCGGAGCTATCCCGGAAGCCAGATGGCCTATACGCAAGTGATCGAAAAAGATTTTACGAAAATTCAACCGAGAAGCTTAAGGGATCACGTAGCTCATTCGTGACCAACATAAGAGGAGCATTGAGATGGCGAAAAAATTACCGAAAGTGGATGTCGTAATCGTCGGGGTCGGATGGGGCGGAGGCATCATCGCTTCCGAGCTAACCAAAAAGGGCATGAACGTCGTCGGATTGGAGAGAGGAAGAGAAAGAACGACGGAAGATTACTTTATGGTGCATGACGAGCTTCGGTACGCGCTTCGTTATGAGCTGTTTCAGGATCTTTCCAGGGAAACGATTACGTTCCGAAGCAATGAAAAAATACGGGCGCTTCCGATGCGCCAATACGGATCGTTCCTGCTTGGCGACGGGCTCGGCGGAGCAGGGGTGCATTGGAACGGGCAAACGTACCGCTTCCTTCCTTACGATTTTGAAATCCGAAGCAAAACGATTGAAAGATATGGAAAAAATAAAATCCCCGAGGGTATGACGTTACAGGATTGGGGTATTACATACGACGAGCTTGAGCCGTATTTTGATAAGTTCGAGAAAATGGCAGGCATTTCCGGCGAGGAAAACCCGCTGGCAGGCAAACGCTCGGGCCCGTATCCCACCCCGCCGATGTTGCAAAGCCCGCCGATGAAACGGTTTGCGGACGCGGCGAAGAAGCTGAATCTGCATCCGTATATGGTGCCTTCCGCGAATTTGTCGGCCGCTTATAAAAACCCGGACGGCGTGTCTCGCGCCCCGTGCCAATATTGCGGCTATTGCGAGCGGTTCGGCTGCGAGTACGGGGCTAAGGCCGATCCCGTTGTGACCGTAATTCCCGTCGCGAAGAAAACCGGCAAATTCGAAATCCGCACCTATTCGTACGTGCGCCGCATTTTACATACCGGCGGCAAAGCGACCGGAGTGATGTATACGGACCTGACCACGGGAGAAGAAATCGAGCAGCCGGCGGATATCGTGGTGTTGACCAGCTACGTCTTTAATAACGTTCGCTTGCTGCTGATGTCGGGCATCGGCAAGCCGTACGATCCCGCGTCAGGCACCGGAGTCATCGGAAAAAACTACGCATATCAAGTAATCAAGGGGAACGCTGCCGGGTTTTTCGATAACGAGCAGTTCAATTTGTTTGCCGGAGCGGGCGCCTTGGGCATGAGCTTGGACGATTACAACGGAGACAATTTCGATCATTCGGAATTGAATTTTATTCACGGTGGAAATATAGCCTATACGCAGACAGGCCAACGGCCGATCCAGAACAATCCGATTCCCGAAGGAACGCCCAAATGGGGAAAGGATTTCAAAGCGACTTCCTTAAAGTATGCGAACAGCGTGTTATCCATAGGCAGCCAAGGGTCGTCCATGCCTTACCGGCATCACTTCCTCGACCTCGATCCGACCTACAAGGATGCGTTCGGGGATCCGCTCATGCGGATTACGTTCGATTTCGAGGAGCAGGACCGTCAGATGGCAAAGTTTCTTGCCGATCGTGCTGCAGAGATTGTAAAGGAAATGGGCGCCACCCATGTCCAATCTCTGAAGGAGCTCGGGCCTTACGAGATCACAACGTACCAGTCCACTCACAATACGGGCGGAGTCATTATGGGCGCGGACCCGGGAACTTCGGCGGTCAACAGCTATTTGCAGATGTGGGATATGGAAAACTTGTTCGTCATCGGCGCTTCGGCTTTCCCGCACAACAGCGGCTACAACCCGACGGGTACAGTTGGAGCGCTCGCGTACAGGGCTGCAGAAGGAATCGAAACGTACAGCAAAAAAGGCGGAATACTCGTTTGATGCAACGGAAAGCCTAATGCAAAGGAGAAAGAGGAATGAAGCTGAAAAAATTGTGGCTGTTAGCCGGCTGCATGGCGCTTGCCGGAGCCGTTGCGGCTTGCGGCGGCGGTGGTAACAACAATGCGAATCAGCCTGCGGCACCTTCTGAAAATACGGGTCAAACAGGCGGAAACACGACGGAAACAACGGACGATCTCGAAGCGCAGGCGATGCCCATTTACGAAGCGAACTGTCTTGCTTGCCATGCGGCGGATATGTCCGGGGGCGGGTCGTTCCCCAATTTGCAGGCGGTTGGCGGCCGGCTGAACGCCGACGAAATCCACAATCGGATCAGCAACGGAGGAAACGGGATGCCTGCCTTCAAAGGGGTTATAACCGATGAGGAAATTCAGACATTAACCGATTGGCTGTCCACTAAAAAATAAGGCGTATACCCGTCCGTCCCCCGAAGGGAAGGGCGGGTATTTTTGTTTCCGATCCATTTCTTAAGAATTTCTTATGAAATTGTTTCACTCGTCTTAATCCGGCCCCTCTATACTAAGTACATGAGCTTAACTTGCAGGGTGGTGTCCGTCATTGAAGACGAAGATGTTTCAAGATAAATTGAATGTATTGAGATCGGTGGAAGAAATGTGCTATTCGATCTGCGTATACTTGCTTCGCAGCGAGCAGGCGGCTGCGCAGGCGGCCAAACGGTCCCTCATTGCTTTGTTTGAGGATCAGCAATTTTGGACAAGCGATCCGAAGGATCAGCTGCACCGGATGCGCGAGACGGCGGTCCGCGAATGCATCCGGCACACGCACAAGAAAGGGGAATACGCCCATGCCAAATGTTGAGAAGCACCCGCTGCTTGCCATTATGCTTACAGTCATTCCGGGCTTCGGTCATTTTTACATCGGAAAATACGGACGAGGCTTGCTGTATGCGGCAGGCGCAATAGCGCCGTTGTTTTTATTGTTTTTTATCGCGGTAGTCGGCCACGGGCTGCAGAAGGAGCACTTGGTGCTGTTGGTTTTGTATTGGCTCTTGCTGGTGTTCGTCAGCTTTATCGATATGGCGGTGACGCTGTCCCTCAGGGGGCAGGCTCAGCAAGCCTCCGCCGCTTACCCGGCTCCTTCGGACGACCGCACCGAGCGCTTCCAAACGGCTCTTCTATCCGTAATCCCTGGATTGGGTCATATGTATCTTGGTCTGTTGCAGAGAGGACTTTGTTTTTTCGCGGCATTTTTCGGCGGTGGAATTTTGAGCGTTCTTATCGCCTTCCTGACGCGCAACGAAAAGGTGCTGCTGCTCGGTCTTATAGCGATGCCGGTAATTTGGATTTTCGGCCAATGGGATGCGGCGCACGCGCTGCAGCAGAAGCAGAAGGGAGAGCTCTTTCCTTCCTGGGGCGCTGCGATCGAGCAAAGAAAGCTTGCGGCGCTTTTGTTCTCGCTATTTCCGGGGGCCGGCCATTTGTATTTGGGTCAACGGCGCAAAGGCGTGCAGCTGATGGCATTGTTTCTGCTTTCCTTATATCTCGGCGATCAGCTCGATTTGACGCTGCTCGGGTACGCTCTTCCGATGATTTGGTTTTACGGCGTCTTTGACGTATATCATCGGTATGCGGAATATCTCGAAACGGAAGAGGCGCTGCCCGGCGGCTGGATCGTATGGATCGGTTGGTTTCTCATTCTTACCGGCTTTCTCGGTCTCATCGACAAAGCGATGTTCGAGCTTGCCGCCAAATGGTTACCGGAATGGAACGTTCGATATTGGACGATGCAGTACGTTCGCCCGGCTTTATTTTCCGTCGTATTGATTGTTGTCGGCGTTAGG
The DNA here is from genome assembly GCF_028745515.1 of Paenibacillus thermotolerans. Classification (GTDB taxonomy): domain Bacteria; phylum Bacillota; class Bacilli; order Paenibacillales; family YIM-B00363; genus Paenibacillus_AE; species Paenibacillus_AE thermotolerans. The sequence continues at coordinate 5,223 of NZ_JAQZSG010000062.1, forward strand.
ATGCTTCTTAAGAAAAATAAGGGCGCTTGAGCCGTATTACCGAAGTAACGTCTATGTAGTGCCGTACATTGTGACTTTCCTCAATATTCGATGTGACTGCCTCTTGCTATGATGAGAGCATCATATTGAAGGGGAGAAACAAATGGGCATAAATAAAAAGAGTACTGTGATTGCAGCAGGACTGGTTGCGTTATCGGCGATGCTATCGGGCTGCGGATCGTTTCAGGTCGGAGGCACGTCCGAGGATTACGTGATTGCGGAGGAGAGCTACTCGGTCGGAGAGGTTCGAAGCATACTTTTGAAATCGGATATAACCGATGTTTACATCGAAGAAAGTATGGATGACGAGATTCATTTGAAGGTAACGGGAAACAAAACGGCGAAAGATAAGCTGAAGGTCGACACGAAGACGAGCGGGGACGGATTGAACGTCCAATTGAAGCATAAGAGCGGCTTTAACTGGTTCGCGATTACCAAAAGCAAGCTGACGCTCGAGCTTCCCGCCGCGGAATACGAGAAAATCGAGATCGGAACGGCCACAGGCGATGTGACTTCTTCGGCTATCGCGGCGCGCGCGTTAAAGATCCAAAGCTCCACGGGCGATTTGAGCTTAGACGGTTATGAAGGCGGCTCGCTGTATGCGAAGACGGATACAGGCGATATGGTGATCGACGAAGTGACGGCAGCCGGTACCGAGCTGAAAAGCTCCACGGGCGACATTAGCGTGCGGTACACGGAGCTTGGCAGCAATGTCGGAATCGAAACCGATACCGGGGACATCCAATTGGAGATTGCCGACGGTCAGCTTGCGGGAGACGTAGATATCGATTCCGACACAGGGGACGTACTGGTGAAGCTGCCGAGGGGCCAGTCGAATGTGACTGTCGATTTGAACAGCTCGACCGGAGACGCGATTGCAAATTTCGAAGGAATGGATTACGAGCATAAGGCCGAGCACCGCGTGGAGGGCCGATTGGGCGACGGCGGCCATAAAGTGAAGGTTGTCACCGCCACCGGAGATATTTCTGTTGTGGAGTGAGTGCTTGGATAATATACTAATAGCATCGAGGGAAGCGCCTCACACGGCTTGCGCGGGTTATTGCAGCTTTGTAGAGGCGCTTCTTTGCCGGTAAATCATAGTTGAGAGAGGAAGAAGAGGATGAACTTTGGGAGAAGCGGCAACCCGACGTTAAACGAAAAAACGTTCGAACGCTACGGGGGAGCGGCCTATTCGCAGGGCATGACGCTCGAGGGCACGGTAAACAAGACGTTAATCGCCTTCATCATCTTGGTTGCATCCGCATTGTACACCTGGAATATGTACTTCGACGGGCATAACCCGACGACGTTCATGGTTGCCGGCGTAATCGGAGGAGGCATTCTCGGGTTGCTGACGTCGTTTATCCCGCGGATCGCCCCTTTCACCGTTCCCGTGTACGCACTGCTTGAGGGCATGTTCGTCGGCGCGCTGTCGGCGATGTATGAAGCGGAATTTTCAGGCATTACGGTACAGGCCGTGCTGCTGACGTTCGGTGTATTTCTGGCGCTGCTTTTCGCGTATAAGACAAGGCTGATCAAGGCGACGGAAAACTTTAAGCTCGGCGTCTTTGCGGCAACGGCGGCCATTGCGATCGTTTACTTGGTGAATATCGTGTTGAATTTGTTTTTCAGCATGAGCGTTCCTTACTTGCACGATACGGGCTGGATCGGCATCGTGATCTCCTTGGTCATTGTGGCGGTTGCGGCTCTGAATTTAGTGCTCGATTTCGATTTTATCGAGAACGGTGTCCGCGCCGGCGCACCGAAGTACATGGAGTGGTACGGTGCGTTCGGCCTGATGGTGACGCTGGTATGGCTTTATATTGAGATTTTGCGGCTGCTTGCGAAGCTGAGCAGACGGGATTAGAGGGGGCTCCCGCAGCGATGCGGGGGCTTATTTATTCGGCCATAGGCGGTGTACCGGCAATATGCCCGCCGCGATTTCCGCTAACGGACACGACAGACGCTATATCGCCGATTTTGGCACTGTTATTTCGCTAACGGACATCACAGACGCTATATCCCGATTTTTGGGGCTGATCGCTGCTTTTTCGAGGAAATAACTGCAGCAGTGTCCGTTACAGCTGTAACCTCCGTTCAAAACGCCGAATAACTGCAACTGTGTCCGTTAGAGCGAACCGCCGGCCATACGATAGGCCCGATACCTGAGATTGCCGCTCCTACCGACGAGCAGCCCTTTGCTGATCAAATCGGTGAAGCATACGGATTGTGCCGCTGCAGCAAACGTATTTCACTTCCCTGCGACTCGCCTGCTGCGCATATTTCGCTTTACAAAACTAATAGTATTAGTTAATATACTAATATAAATAATAGTCACGAAAGGTGAATCCGACCATGAGAATCGTAAAGCAAAGCGATGTTACCCAATTGACGACGCTCCCGAATTTGTTTCCGGTGAACTGCTACCTCGTGGAGGAGGAGAGCTCGCTCACGCTGATCGATGCGGCGATGCCCTTCAGCGCGGCAGGCATCATCGCCGAGGTGAAGCGGAGAGGGAAGCCGCTGACGCACATCGCGCTGACGCATGCGCACGAGGACCACGTTGGCGCGCTGGACCGGCTGAAGGCGGAGTTTCCGGATGCATTGGTCGCCATATCCGAACGCGACGCCAGGCTGATGTCCGGCGATCGAAGCCTTGAACCGGGCGAGGCAGATGCGCCGATTCGCGGCGGCGTGCCGAAGAAGCTGCGAACCCGGCCGGACGTCCTGCTGAGTGAAGGCGACAAGATCGGCTCGTTGCGGGCGGTTTGCGCGCCGGGTCATACGCCGGGGCTTATGGCGTTCCTGGACGAGAGATCGAACGCGCTGATCGTAGGAGACGCTTTTCAAACCCAAGGGCGCTTGGCGGTAGCCGGGCAGACGGTTTGGTCGTTTCCGTTTCCGAAATTCGGGACATGGGATGCGGCAACCTCGCTGCAAAGTGCGAAAAAGCTGCTGAAGCTAACCCCTTCGCTGCTCGCGCCGGGTCACGGAAACATGCTGCCGCAGCCTGCCGAAGCGATGGAACGGGCAATACTGCAAGCAGAAAGAGCATTGGAAGGAGAGATGGAGCATGGCGCCAAGGCCGGGTCTTGATACGAACAAGGTCGTGCTGGCGGCGGCGGAGCTGGCCGACGAGCGCGGCTTTCACCAAGTGACGCTGGCGCTTCTAGCGGACAAGCTGAAGGTGCGGACACCGTCGCTGTACAATCATATCGGCGGATTGCCCGAGCTGCAGATGCGGCTCGCACTGATGGGCATCGAACAGCTGAGGCAGACGATCGTGGAAGCCGCGGTTGGGAAGACGGGGAAAGCGGCGCTGCTGGACGTCGGAGTCGCTTATGTGCAATACGTTCGGCGCAGACCCGGGTTGTATGAAGCCGTGAATGCCGCAGCGAGGATGAAGGATGAAGAAATTCAGGCCGCCTCCGCAAAAATCGTCGACGTGATCATTAAAGTGATGTCCATCACAACGATGGAGCACAAAGACATCATTCACGCCGTCCGCGGGCTGCGAAGCATCGTCCACGGCTTCGCGCTGCTCGATATGGCGGGCGGCTTCGGCATCCCGATAGACCCGGACGAAAGCCTGCGCAAAATATTGAACACCTATTTGGACGGTCTGTTCGGGTAGCCTCTGGATATAGGGGGTGGGACTATGCTACACTACACTTACAAAAAAGGAGGCGTAAGTTCGTGACAGACGACAAGGAATTGCCGAAACAAGAGGATGCGGATGCGGCGAGCTGCCACACGGAGCTCTCCGAACGGAAAAGCCATCATTCCGAGAAGGTAAAAAGCAATATCACCAGCCGCCTGAACCGTATCGAAGGCCAAGTCCGCGGCATTAAGGGATTGGTGGAGCGCGACGCTTACTGCGACGATATATTGAACCAGATCGCTTCGATCCAATCGGCGTTGAACGGAGTCGGCAAGCTGCTGCTGGAGCACCATCTCAAGAGCTGCGTGATCGAACGCATTCAAGAAGGGGATACCGAGGTCGTAACCGAGCTGCTGACGACGATGAATAAATTGATGAAATAAGCGGCAATTATATATAGGGAAAATGTTGACGGATTATAGGGTACGGGGGTATACTAGGAACATACCAAATAAAGGAGCTGTTTTTGTGATGACGAACGTCGTATTGCAAGTACAAGGCATGAGCTGCAACCATTGCGTAAACTCCATCGAGAAAGCGCTGAAGGAAATCGGCGCGACGGGCAGCGTCGACTTGGGCCAAGGTACGGTAGCGGTACAATACGAAGAAGGCAAGCTGTCTCTTGACGCGGTAAAAGAAGCGATCGAAGAGCAAGGATACGATGTCGTAGGCTAATGAGAAGAAACATTGTCATCTCAATCCTGAGCATTGCTCTGATTGCCGTACTTGCCGCGTGCTCGTCGCAGACCGCATCTCAAGGGGACGGCGGTCACGAACACGGGCATGATGCCGGGGCCGGCGAACACGGCGGTGACGGGCACAGCCATGACGGCGCGGGCGGCGAAGCGCAAGCGCTGCAGGCGATATTTTCTTTCCCTTCGGGGACTCCGAAGCCCGGCGCGGACACGGAGCTATCGATCCGGATTCAAGACGATTCCGGAACATCCGTCAACGATTACGATATCAGCCACGAGAAGCTGATGCATATCATTATTGTCAGCCGCGATTTCTCCTTCTTTAACCATATTCATCCCGAATTTCGAGGGAACGGGACGTTTACGGTGAGCACGCAGTTTCCGGCCGGCGGGGATTATAAAATTTTCGCCGATTTCGTACCGAAGGGGGGCTCGGCCGCGACGATCAGCAAGTGGGTCGAGGTCGGCGGCGGAAAAGCGGACGAGACTGCGATTGTGCCGGACGGTTCTCTTGTAAAGACTGTCGACGGCAAAGAAGTCGAGCTGTCGATCGACAATTTGAAGGCGAATGCGGACGCGACACTAACGTTCACGATCCGCGACGAAGCGACTAAGGAAGGAATCGACAACCTCGAGCCTTATCTCGGAGCGGTCGGACACGTCGTCGTGTTGTCGGAGGATGCGGAGCATTATTTGCACGTTCACCCGATGGACGAGAAGACGAGCGGGCCGGATGCGGTATTTATGACGTCGTTCCCGCACGCAGGCATCTTTAAAATTTGGGGGCAGTTCCAGCACGAGGGCGAAGTGTTTACGGTGCCTTTCGTGGTCGATGTTCCTTAACAACGTAAGCTTCCGCGATGCGGGAGCTTATTTTTTTGTTGCAAGTTTTTCCAATATCGGTTATTGTCATTCTGGAAATCCAGAATGGCAGGGGGCAGCATGAATTGATGGGCATGAGGAGTTTATGTAAGACGGTATATTTGCTGATGGTAACAATGTTGCTTGCCGGTGCGTACGCCTCGATTGCGGAGGCCAAGAGTGCGGCCGTGCCGTGGAAGCTGCTTCCCGCGAACAACATTTCCGCGGACCTGAACGATCTTGTTTACGATGGAAAAGGCACATACGCGGCTGTCGGGGATGAAGGGGTCATTTTATATTCGAAGGACGCTATTCGCTGGCAGCAGGTAAAAACGTCCGTGACGAGCAACCTTCATGCGATCGCTTGGAACGGCAAGCGGTTCGTAGCCGTCGGCGATAACGGAACGATTCTTCATTCGACGAACGGGATCGAGTGGAATAAACAGACGACAGCGGTGTCGTGGAAGCTCGGCGACGTGCTGCCGAAGCGGGATCAAGCGAATTATTTCAAGAAGTACAAAGGCAAGACCGTTAACAGTCCGGTAAAGGCGATAAGCACGCAAGTGCGCGATGTGATATGGGACGGGAAACGGTTTGTCGCGATCGCAACGGTCGGAACCGACAATTCCAATGTGATCGGCGGATGGATGGAGGCGGTAGGCACCTCTGCCTACGGGGAAGCGTGGACGTTCGATCCGATAAAGGAGGCGGTGACGCGCACGGGTGTGCCGAAGCGGGACATTTGGCAGCTGAATGCGATTGCGAAATCGGTAAACGGCTACGTCGTCGTTGGCCAGGGCAGCCTTCTGCGTTCTACGGACTTGAAGACTTGGGTGATGGACGAGAGCATCAAGGGCGACCTTAACGATATCGCTTGCAGTAAGGCGGCTTGCGTGGCGGTCGGCTGGGACGGGCTGATGGCCAGTTTGTCCGACCGGAACATAAAGGCAAGAATGACAGGAATCGTCTACTTCTCTGCAAATGATCGGGATTGGAAAGAGATTAAGCATGAGAAAAACTTTATGCTCGCGGATGTCGAGGCGTCGAAAGAGAGCTACGACTTTAACGGTTTCATTTATTTGGATCTGCATACGGTGAATTGGAACGGGGAGCGTTTTACGGCAGGGGGGGTGTACGGCGCAACCGTCTACTCGAAGGACGGGAAGGATTGGGACATTTCGAAGAGCATGCATCAGAAGATTTATGACGTGAAGTCTTTCTTTTCACTTTTTTATGAAAAATATCAAGGCATCAACGCGGATATGAACAAAATGATTTGGGACGGGAATCGATACGTGTCTGTCGGTAACCGGGGGACGATCCAAACGTCGTACGACACGCACGATTGGTCGGTATCGCTGCCGAATCCGAATCCGTATTATGTGTGGAAATACGACGGGGCGCATCACATTTATTCGTCGGCGAATTTCGATTTGAACGATCTGCTGCAGCACATCGGAAACTCCGATATCCGCATTCGGCACGTCCGGGGCGACGCGTATATCGGCGATGATTTGCAGGAGTTCAATTTTTCGGCGAATACGCCCGAAACGTACATTCCTCTGTCCGAATGGAAGGCAAATTTCGACAAAGCCGTCGAAGACAATGTAAAGGGCGGCATCTACAGCGCTTTGAGCACCGCCGAGGTCGAACAGGTGAAGAAGCGTGTAAAAATCCGCGCGATCGTCATTCAAGATTCCGAGGAAAAAGTAAAAGCGTTCTTCGAAAAATATAAGGCGTACTTTGAGGGAATCCGGGTTGAAGAGTACAAGGCGTAAAGTGTATCGATTTTTCACCGTTTTTCTCGAATATTGTCGATCTTTCTCCTTGTCAATGGGGCTGATTTTCCATATACTGAAACTATTAAACTAGTAAATGTTTCAGTCGATAGAACCGATAAAGGCAAAGCACTCGAAAGGGTGTGACGCAAAGCCATGGGTCTAAAGCCCGGAGACATGCTCCGAGCCATGATTGCCAGGCCGCCGAAGTTGTGGAGCGACATGCTGTTGCTCTTATAGACCCGTGCGGCCGTTTTTACGGTTGCGCGGGTTTTTGTTGCTGCGGGAACGGTTCTCGGACAAAAAGGGAGGCGTCATGGAAGCGTTCATACGTATGGGCTTAACGGCGGCTGCCATTTCGGGACTTGTGGCGGCGAATGTTGTGTTCGCGAGCGAGAGCGGTTCGTACGGCAAAACGGAGCAAGGCCGGTTATTCGGCTCGGATTCGGTCGCCAGGGAAGCGAGGCTGCTGAGCGCATATGAGCGGAGCGAGCGGCCGGAATTCGAGCAACGATTCCGGATTGTTAGGGGCGGAAAAATCGGATATGCGGATGTTTCCGGGGAGATCGCCGTGGTGCCGGCATATTCCGACGGCGGCAGCTTCTCGGAGGGGCTTGCGCCGGTAGAAGCCGGCGGAAAGTGGGGCTATATCGACGAGCGGGGAGCGATTGTCATTCCGCCGCAGTTTGAGAAAGCTTATGCATTTTCCGAAGGACTTGCCGCCGTCGTTGTTGCGGATACGGGCAAAGCGGGCTTCATCGACAAGAGCGGTGCGCTCGCGGTCCCGGCGGTTTTCGAGGAGGTCGGGCGGTTTTCGGAAGGCTTGGCCCGTGCCGTCATTCGTGGAAAGACCGGCTATATTGACCGGGAAGGCATGTTTGCCATTCCGCCGAAGTACGAGTACGGCTTCGAGTTTAGCGGCGGTTTCGCCGCCGTTCATGACGGCTCCGGCATCGTGTTTATCGATGCTGAAGGATCGGAGCGGTTCGGGCGGCGCTTCGGACTGCAGTCGAGAAGCTTCGGAGAAGGATTGGCTCCCGTGGAAGCGTACGGAAGGTTCGGATTCATCAATGAAAGAGGGGAAATGACAATCGAGCCGCAGTTCGACTATGCGGAGCAATTTTCGGACGGATTGGCGCTGGTAATGAAAGACGGTATGGTCGGCTTCATCCGGAAGGACGGTTCCTATGCCATCGAGCCTTTCAAGGGGCAGGCGCATCCGTTCGCGGAAGGGCTGGCGGCCGTATTTGAAGGCGGAAAAATCCGGTATATCGACCAAACGGGGAAAACCGCCATCGTTCTGCCCCCCGAAATCGAGGACGTCTCGGATTTCGAGAACGGCCTCGCCAAGGTGATCAGCGGCGGAATCCCGTATTATATCGATCGGGAAGGCCGGTGCGTCACGATACGAAGCGAAGCCCGATGATCCCGATAATGACAAGAGAAATAAACAGCATTCGAAGCCAATGCTTCGATTCCCGGAAAAACATCATGCCGGCGATGACGCTCCCCACGGAGCCGATCCCGGTCCAAACGGCGTAAGCGGTGCCGATCGGCAGCGTCCGCAATGAGAGCGAAAGCAAGTAAAAGCTGAAGAATCCGAAGATGAGGCTGGCTGCGGCCGGCTTCCATTTGCGGAAGCCTTCCGAAAGCTTCAGAGCGGTAACGCCGCCGATCTCGCACAGCCCCGCCAAAAACAAAAAGATCCACGCCACGGCTTTCGTTCACTCTCCTTTGCCCGGACGCGGCGTGTTCTCCGCGCCGGCCGGCATTTCCGAAGGCACCAGCCTCAGCCCGACGATTCCTGCGATCAGGATCACGATAAAGATGATTTTGCCCGCACTCGCTTCTTCTCCTAAGAACGCCATTCCCGCGATCGCCGCCCCGGCGGCTCCGATCCCCGTGTATACCGCATAAGCGGTCCCGACAGGCAGCAGGCTCATCGACTTGGTGAAAAAATAAATGCTTATCAAAATAGCGATGACCGTTAGGATGCTCGCCGTCCGGTTCGTAAACCCGTCCGACAGCTTTAACCCGATCGCCCACCCGATTTCAAGCAACCCTCCGACGAATACATAGATCCAAGCGATATTCATGCTGCGTTTCCTCCTATGTATATCTTGAAAGTGGCATATTTGCATTATAAATAATAAAGCGTCCAAAGAAAAAGAAACGGCGCATAGCCCGACGGTACAACCGTTTCGTGCAACCTTTCCGGAGGTTCGTTCGTTAATGCTAGTAGAATAACGGACAGGGGGATGAATCCATATGGTTAATAAAATGAAATGGTTGGCGGTGCTTGCCGTCTTTACATTAGCGGTTGCGGGCTGCTCCGGAGCGAACGGGGGCGGCGCCGAATCCGGAGCGGATGACGGCACTGAGATCCAGGAGCCGGCCGGAACGGGCGACGATACGGTAACGCCGGAGGAGCCGGCGGATGATTCTTCAGATGTGCAGCCGGGACAGGAGGAGCCTGCGACGGACGAGACGCCGGCGGATGGCGCTGGAAGCTCGGGCTCGGTCGGGACGGCGGGAAATGCGGAGTTTGTGACCGCAGGAGAGCCGAAAGAGATCGAGACATCGATCGAGGGCATGACCGAGAAAGTGAAGGTTACCCCGTACGCGATTAAGGAATTTGGCATTTCTTACGACTTGCGGACGGACATGGGCGAGCCGGAGGTTGACGCGGACGCGCAAACCGTTACGTACGCAACCCAAATGGGGGACGAAGTGGCCCGGATCGTTGTGCGGATTATGATAAATACATCGGTGAAAGACGCCGTGCAGGCTATGAAGGAGCAGATGGAAGCAGACGGCTTTACGTCCGGCGAAGGCGTGAAGGTAATTACCGATTCGTATTCGGTGCCGTTCAACATGGCGAACTATCAAGGCGATAACGTATATGCCGGATTTAAAGTGTTCGGCGCAGGGGAGAACGCTTTGGTCGTCACGCACAGCTACCCGTTCGAAGCCGGCGACGGCATGGGCGCCGTACTGAACGAGATGCTTCAGTCGTTGAAAGTATCGGAATAAAATAGCCGGAGACCGGAAATCGGGTATCGATGCTTGCGCATGAACCCGGCGGTTTTTTTTTTTCTACAACTGACCAATTAACGTACAAAACTTAGTTTC
>NZ_JAQZSG010000063.1 GCF_028745515.1 Paenibacillus thermotolerans
CTTTCACCCTAGAGATGACGCCCATGCTGGGCGTACATAAAAAACGCCGCCCGCCTCAATGGAGGCGAACGGCGCATGCTTTGCGACGTAGACGTATATGTAACTTGAGCTGATTAACCCTTAAACCGTAATGCTTGTCATCATCCTATGGTCCATCGAATGCATGAAAATGCCCCCAATGTGCAACATACGTGGTAAAAGCGGGCATTTTGCAGAAGGAGACCGTACAACATCTATGAAGCGAAGAAGCGGAACGAACCCGAACGAACCGGGACCGGACAACGAAAGCGACGAGTTTGCGGATGAGAAAGTAAGCCGGCGCCAAACAATGAAAGCGAATATTTGGTTATGGCACCGGCGGCTCATGTTTTGGGGCTCGAACAAGTAAAGGCCAAAAACAAATGGTGGACGGGATCTCCTTATGCCTGCATTCTCGATGCATGCTTCTTATACTCTTCGGGCGTAACCCCTGCCAGCTTTTTAAACACTCTGCTGAAGTGGGACAAGTGCTTAAACCCGACCCGATAGCCTACCTCCGACACGCTTAAGGCGCCGCCAAGCGTAAACAGCAGCTTCGCTTCGTTGATCCGGCGGTTATACAAATACCCGAACACCGTGCTTCCGGTCAGCTCTTTGAACACTTTAGCCAAATAATGCTTGGTGACGTGGAGCTCATGCTCCAAATCGTCCATCGTCAGCTGCTCCCCGTAATGCTTTTCCATGTACCGAATCGCATGCCGCACGTGCCGCTCGGGGTCCGTCTGCGGCGAGGCCGCTTCCGCAAGCGGCTGCCGGCAATTGCCGCTCACCGCGTAAAGAAGATCGATAAACCGGAGCAAAAACCGCTCATACCCGAAATCGCCGTCATGACGGTACCAGCGGTCCATCTCGGCGAGCAGCGACTCTACTTCCTCGCGGGCTTCCCCCTCAAGACGGATCCGGTGGTTGCCGAGCTCCTCGAACGGCTTCAAAAGAACGGCGGAATACACCCGATTTAAATATTCCTTCACAAAGCCGGAATCGAAATGAACGATGCTCCGTATGTAAGGAACTCTCGGATCGGGATTCGGGCGATGGAGGGTCATTCCGTGCATTAGAATCAAGTCCCCCGGATGAAGCACATACATCTCGGAGCCGATCACGTAATTGCACTTGCCCCCGTGAAAATAGTAGATCTCATACCGCGAATGGGAATGAAACTCGGCCGTTACCGGACGGTTATCCCTAAAAGTGAAATCGATCGGACGATCCATGGCCGAAAGACGCTTCCCCTCTGAAGCTAGCGATTTTCTCTATTATATCGCTTTTGAGAACCTCAGCGGAAGGACTGTCCCGGTCCCGCGTCCTATTCGATTTTTACGGCCTGCGCCTGCGCCCGGACGCAAAGCTCTCCTGCCTTGAAGGCGTGCTCCTGCGTCATTGCATGCTCCGTCCGGTTCAAGCAATCGAGGATGAGCTCCCCGAAGAACGGGAAGCCGACTTGCCCCCCCAAGGACAGGCGGCGCTCGCCGTCCCCGTTGACCAAATACAGATGATCGCCCTTCGGGTCCCTTGCGATATCGATATATTTGCGAAGCTCGATGTACCCTTCGGTACCGAGAATAATCGCCCGTCCGTCGCCCCACGTGCCGAGTCCGTCCGGGGTAAACCAATCGACGCGGAAATAGTTCGTCGCCCCGTTATCCCCGACGAGCGTGGCGTCGCCGAAATCTTCGAGCTCAGGGTACATCGGATGGTTGTAGTTGGCAACCTTGCTCGAAGTGACCGTTGCATCCTTGCACCCCGCAAAGAAAAGAAACTGCTCGATCTGATGGCTCCCGATATCGCACAAAATGCCGCCGTACTGCTCCTTGCGGAAAAACCAGTCCGGCCGGCTCGGCGCATTCAGCCGGTGCGGTCCCGTGCCGAGCACTTGGATGACGCGGCCGATCGCGCCGTCCGCTATCAGCTGTCCGGCGAAGACGGCGCTCTCCACGTGCAGCCGTTCGCTGTAATATACCATATATTTATTGCCGGTCTCGGCAGCCTTCGCCCGTGCGGCTTCTACTTGCTCCAGCGTGGTAAAGGGCGTTTTGTCCGTAAAGTAATCCTTCCCGTGATCCATCACCCGCAGCCCCAACGCGCACCGCTCCGACGGGACGGCCGCTCCGGCAACCAAACGAACCTCGGCGTCCTGCAGCAGCTCCTGCTCGCTCGCGGCGATGCGCACGCCCGGATAAGCGGCCGCAAACCGCGCCGCCTTCTCGGGATCCGGGTCCCACACCCACTTCAGAACGCCGCCCGCCTCGATCAAGCCGTTGCACTGGCCGTAAATATGTCCGTGCTCCAGCGCGGTCGCGGCAAATACGAACTCTCCCCGCTCTACGACGGGCTTCGGCTTCCCCTGCGGCGCATAATTCATGCCGTCGCTTCGGCTCATTCCGACGTACCGCCTTTCTTAACCTTCGATTCGCGGATTTTTTCCTGCAGCTTCTCGTAGAACAGTTCTTCATCGATCGGAAGATCGACCCAATTATCCGTCCAAGTGGATAAATACATGGCGTTCGACAGCGTCAGCCCTTTGATGCCTTCCTCGCCCGGGGCGATCAGCGGCTTGCCGTGCAGAATGCCGTCGACGAAATTTTGGGTAATCCCCATATGCTCGGGGCTTCCCCCTTCGATCGGAATGTCGCATTTCCAGCACTCCGGAGCGCCGAACGCCACGGTATTCGTACGGTTAAATTCGGGCTCGGGAACGCGAAGCCGCCAGAACGTCAGCTTGTTGTCCTCAACCACGATTTTGCCGCGGTCCCCGGACACCTCGAACCGGTTCGTGCCCGGCGCTTCGCCCGTCGTCGTCACGAACACGCCCGTCGCGCCGTTCACATACTCGACATAGGCGGTCACATCGTCCTCGACCTCGATGTCCCGGTACTTGCCGAATTGGCAAAACGCCCGCACGCGCTTCGGCATCATGCCGACCGTCCACTGCCATAAATCGAGCTGGTGCGGCGACTGGTTCGCGAGCACGCCTCCGCCTTCCCCCGCCCACGTGGCGCGCCAGCCTCCGGAATTGTAATAGCTTTGCGACCGGTACCAGTTCGTAATGATCCAATTCGTGCGGCGCACTTCGCCGAGCTCACCCGAGGAAATCAAATCCTTCAGCTTCTTATAGATCGGGTTCGTCCGCTGGTTGTACATAATCGAAAATACTTTCCCGCTCCGCGCAGCCGCCTCGTTCATGAGCCGCACTTGCTTCGTGTATACGCCGGCCGGCTTTTCGACGAGCACGTGCAGGCCGTACTCGAACGCCTTGACCGCTACGGTCGGATGATCGTAATGCGGCGTCGCAATAATGACCGCGTCGACCTTCCCGGAGGCGAACAGCTCCTCCGCGCTCGAATAAAACGCGACCTCTTCCCCCAGCTTCGCCAAAGCCCACTCGCGTTTCGGCTCGAGGGCGTCGCTGACCGCCGTCAGCTTCGCTCCCGCGATTTTGCCCTTGATCAAATAGTCCGCATGTCCCGAACCCATATTGCCCAAGCCGATAATTCCGATTCGTACGATCGTCATGTCCTTCTCCTCCTTATACCTCATCGTTAAGCGTTCTGAACCAGTCTGCAAATTGCGCAAGCATCGCGCGGCTTTCCAGCGTCCCGCTGAAATCCTCCACGCCGTAACCGCCCTCGTAATGAACCGCTTTCAAGTCGCGCAGCACCTGCTTCCAATCGACCCATCCTTCGGCGAACGGCTGCCAGCGGCACTCCCATCGGCCTTCCGAATTGCGGAACCAGCCTGCATTTTTGACGTGCACGTGCGCCAAATACGGGCCGAGCAGCTCCATGCCCAATCGGAAATTTTCATAGCCCTCGTGCACCATATTGCCCGGATCGTACAGCACCCCGACATGATCCGGGTCGAACGATTCGACAAGCCGGTGCGCCAGCGACGCGCTCGGCGCGATCGTTACGTGGTGCGTCTCGATCACCCCTTTCACGCCGTAGAGGCGCGAAAGCCGCTGTACCTCCTGCAAATATTGCAGCTGCGATTCAAACAGCTCGTTATAGCTGCGGCTCCGGTCGTACCGGTGAACCCCGACGCGAATCATGGACGCGCCCATCGCCTTGGCGTGAATCATCGCCCGCTCGGTACCCTCCGCATCCCCTGCGCTCAAGTACGGAGCCAGCGCAGTCGTCGCCATTCCGCTGCTTCGAACCTCTTCGCCTAAAGCGGTAAAATACGCCTCGTCCGAATTCGGATCAAGCGTGCACCGATTGTTCCCCCAGAAGGAGGGCGCCTCATGCTTTACGGAATCCGGCACCTTCGTATAACGCCACTCGATTCCGTCAAGTCCGGCCTCCTTGGCCGCGGCAATCAATTGTGCGGGAGTTAAATCCGGCACCGACACGGTAAATACGGACAGCCTCAACTGCATCCTCTCCTATGCAAAAAATGGTTCCGCTTTTACCGTACCATACCGCATTAGCCGACGCTTGACTGCCGTTGCGTTTTCCTGCGGATTCATTTAACTGTGGTTGTCGTATTTTTTATTCATTTTTCTATAAATCAAGTAATCCAGCGTAAGAAATTTCATCCCGAACAGCCACATGTCGTGCTTTGCCTCAATGCACCCTTCAGACGATCCCGGATGTTTCCGCACCGTTATCGTCTCGTTAATCGGAAGCCGAATCGCCTTCCGTCGAAACACCAAATACACGCCTTGATCTCCCGCCGATGGTTCCGTCGGCCATGAGGTTAACGCCAACGTATCGTCCGGACCGTGCAGCAATCGGAGAATGCTTGTCATTTGTGAAAAAGGAAGCGGGAATGCAATGTTCATATAGTGCGTTCCCCCCGACACATGCGTCGAATATAGCGCCGCATAAATCGCTTTTTGGCTTTGTTCATACGTTCGCACCCAGGCACGGACATCGCTTCTGCCGTCCCGTTCGCTTACAATCGGGAGAATGACGCTTCTTACCTGCAGATCGTTCGTTTCCGCTTCAAGCGGGAAGTTCATTTGCTCCAGCCGGTTGCTTACACATTTATAGACCTTTGCCGGCAGCTTGAACCATTGACTCCAGTAGGGCGTCAATCGCAGCTCATAATCGTCAGTGCGCTCATAGAAATCTATGATATCTTGGTCCAGCCGCTCCGGATGAAAATGCTCGCTTCGATAAACCGTCATGTCATCGATTAGCCCGGTAGGCCTCCGCTTGGGTGCAGGATCGAGAACCGCCAAATTCGTGAAGACATCGGCCCCGATCCTCCCCTTGCCCTGTATTCGGCTGAACGGAATTCCGCCCGCAGCCTCATCCATCAAGGTCGCATGCCAAGCCAACATCCCGGTGAAGGAAAATAGAACCGCATTCCCCCAGCCATGAAACCATATCATCGTCGAAATCGGGACGGTCGGGCTCCCTGTCCATTGTCCGTACCCATAGGCGACGGCCAATGCCATCGTAACCCAAATAACCCCGCTTGATACGATGTGAAATCCTCTTGTCCATCCGGTTGCTTTGGGGACGACATAAGAAAACACGAGAATACTGTACAGGATCAGCGAAAAGGCGAACACGACGACGGACAGCCATTCAATCACCGGAGAATAGGTCATACCTAACGCAATGAGAATGGGGGCGGTCCCGCCGAGGATGACAACCGCGCCTGACAGGAACCTTTTATTTACATATTCATGCAAAAAACCGAACAACACCGGCGCTGCAAATCCGGCATAATGAAAATGGTTGACCGTCAGCAGCATGATGTGCCCTTTAAATCCTAACAGCGGAACGCCGAACTGATGCGCAACGAGCCAAATGCCGCCTACAACGATGTACATAAAGCCGATTGCCTTCGACACGCTCGCTAAGCCGGAGGTGCTTTTTGCGAGCATGCCGGCACCCGATAATGCGATCAGTACGGTCGCGATTCCCCAAGGAACGGAGAGCAAGCCCGAGACGGCTCCCGGCGATAGGAGAAACGACGCCGCCAATGCGGCTGCTCCCGCCGGGATCGCATAGACGAATAGTTTCAGAAAGGCTGCGGGCTTTTCGGCCGCAGACTCGAATATGCGAAATAAAGTTAACGGCACCACTACAAAAACGGCGAACAAAATGATCCGCTCCGTTTGGTCATAATCTGGAATGAACCAGAAACACAGCCAAAGCAGCATGCCGATCGTTGCGTAGGAATGGACGGTTTGGATTAGACGATTAGGCAAGACGATTCCCTCCGGGCTCTAGTCATGCCTTCATAGTATCAAGAAAGAATATCAGGTACCAATAAAAAAAAGCCCGGGCCGTCAATGCGGCTGGGCCGCTGCTGCAAATTCCGTACCGCACGGTCCGGAATCGGTATTCGTATCGATCATGACCGGCGTTCCGTCCGCGCGGTACATCGGCTGGTAGAACTGTCCGATCTTCGTCGCCGACACGCCTGTATAATGGCATATGAACGCCCGGCGGAATCGGTCGTTCGACCGGTTCGGGTACGAGCCGTGGATCATGCTACCGTTGAAAAACAGCACGTCCCCGGGCTCCAAAATGACCGGAATCGGCTTCAGCCCTTCCGGAACGGTCACCTCGTCTCTCGTGAACGACACTTCGGGATCGGCTTCCTTCGGGCACTGAATCGCTTCCTCCTGCGTCTTGGGCACGACGAACAACGTACCGTTCTCCTCATCCGCCCGATCGACGGCCACCCATGCCGCAATGCAAGTGCCGGGCTCCACCTTCAAATAAAAGTTGTCCTGATGCAGCGCCTGACCTTTGGCTCCGGGAGGCTTAAAATAAAACATGCTTTGGGCGGCCAGCGGTTGTTCCCCGAACAGCCCTTCCAGCGCGTCCATAACGGGAGGATGAATCATATACCGCATCGCCGTGCCGTTGAACCGGTGCGGATGCATCACCCGCGGATACATTCTTAAGATGTCGCCGCCGGCCTCCTCTTCGGACACCGGATGAAAATATCCCGGAACAGGCCCTTGGGCGTGCATTTCCATAAATAAAGCTTTCAATTCTTCAATTTCCCGCTCCTCGAACAAGCCTTTCTTCAGAAGGTATCCTTCCCGCTTAAAAAAGCTTATTTCCTCCTGCGACGTTCGGTGTGCTGCAGCCGTCATGCTTCTCTTCCCCCTTCGCATGCTACCTCTTTCCATATTCCTCGCTGTTATTGTAAATTGTAGCAAGGGGGAGGGGAATCGGCACAATGGCTGAAAACCTTAACAATACTGCTGCGTCCGCCGTTTTTATATGCGGCCGCTTCCTGCAGTCGGATCATTACCGCGTTATCAGGGAGCATGGAACGAACGACTGGCTGATGACTTATACATCCGCGGGTCAAGGCGTTTACCGTCTGCACGGCAAGTCGTTTCATGCCGATCCGGGAGATCTTCTCGTGCTTCAGCCCGGAGCGCCGCATGATTACGCTACCGCGCCGGGACAGCTATGGGAGTTCGACTGGGTCCATTGCAGCCTGTCTCAATCGATGCTGGCAAAGCTGCAGCTGCCCGAACCGGCGCCCGGACTTTGGAAGATCCATGTCGGGGATTCGTATTTGGGGGAGCGGGTTTCCGGCGCGTTCCAGCGTATGATCGCGGACAGCCGCGGAGCGGAGCCGTTCGCGGCGGAGCTTGCATCGCAGGCGCTGACGGAAATCATGCTGCTGCTCGCCGGCAAAAGCGCAACGTTCAACGGACGAAAGCTCGACTCCCGCGTGAGCGAAACGCTGCACCGGATGGCCGAGCGGATGGCCGAGCCGCTGCACATCGAGCAGCTGGCCCGTCAAGCCGGACTTTCCGTTTCCCGTCTGTCGCATTTGTTCAAGGAGCAGACGGGACAATCGGTGATGGAGGCGCTGACGGCGCTGCGGCTTCGCCAAGCCGCCAAGCTGCTCGAATTCACCGATCGAAGGATTGCGGAGATTGCCGGGGATGTCGGCTTTCAAAGCCCGTTTTATTTTACGGAGCGATTTACGTCGTTCTACGGCATCTCGCCGAGCGGCTATCGAAAGCGGATCGAGGAAAATAAAGACCGCTACGACTTCCGTAACGAGTAGAGCGTTACGGCTGAACTTCTTGCCGCGCATTCGGCGTGACGGAAGCAATCCAGCGTATGATCCATCACCATGCCCGTCGCCTGCATATACGCATAGCAGATCGTGGAGCCGACGAATTTGAAGCCGCGTTTGGAGAGCGCCTTGCTCATCGCGTCGGACTCCGCCGTCTTAGCCGGCACGTGCTTGATCGTTTCCCAGCGGTTGACGATCGGCTTCCCTCCGACGAACGACCAAATATAGTCGCGGAAGCTGCCGTACTCCTCCTGCACCCGCAGCACCTGCCGCGCATTGGTCACCGCCGAATTGATTTTCAGCCGGTTGCGGATAATGCCCGGATTTTGCAGCAGCGATTCGATTTTCGTATCGTCGTAGGCGGCTACCTTTTCAAGATCGAAGTTGTCGAACGCTTCCCGGTAATGCTCTCTTTTCTTCAGTACCGTAATCCAGCTAAGTCCGGCTTGCGCGCCTTCCAGCACCAAATATTCGAATAAGAGGCGGTCGTCGTACACCGGCACGCCCCATTCATGATCGTGGTAATGAATATATAACGGATCCGCCGTCGTCCAAGCGCATCGTCCGAACGCTGTGTCCATACCGTTCCTCCTTTATGTTATACCGCAGCCGTTACGGCCCGGCCGGCAAGAAAATATACCGACGTCCAAAGCAGACCTCCCGTATAAGCAAACGGAGCGAACCGAATATAGCTCATCCGGTTCGAGGACACGACATACGGCATGATGTGCCTTACGAACGGAATAAAATATCCGAACACCAGCGCATAGCTGCCGTATTTATGAATGAGCCGCTCGGTCCGCTCGAGGCCTTGCTCGAAACCGCGCATTTTTTTCAGCTTCATTAGCAGCGGGAGTCCGAAGATGCGCCCGATTGCGAATCCGAACGTCAGTCCGGAGCATACGCCCAAATACGTCATTGCAAACGCCGGCAACGGCAGCAGCAGCCCCGATGACGTTACCGCTCCGCTGGTCATCACAATCGCTTCATTCGGCATCGGAAAACCGAACAGTCCGAGGCACAAAGAAAAAAATAACGCCGCGTATCCGTAATCTTCAATCAACAATTCCAATTCCATTCCGATAGCCTACTCTCTCTCTCATATGTCTCCGGCCGCAACTAACAATATCTAGTAATAGAGTAACCTTATTACCTTCGTCACGCAATCAATCGCAAGGCGCAGAGAGAACTGGACCTTAGTCGCGGCCGGTCCCCATTTACCAATATTATCTAACGGGACAAGCTCGCATAAGGTTGCAGCTGCGGACAGCGCCAGCGATTTTTTTCTTGCGCCGCCCGCCTCCTCATAGTAATCTGACAAAAAGGGGAAGTAAAACACAAAAAAAATCATACCATATTCATCTTTTATCAGTCGGAGGCATGTACCGTGCAGCTGGAGCTTCATTATATCAATCTATGCGATGCTTTGGGAGAACAGACATACGGCAAAGCCGTACCGTATACGGTCGAAGAGCTTGCTTCCGTATTCGACTGCACGCAGCGGAACGCCAAACTCGTGCTGCGAAGAATGGAGGAGCTGCAGTGGGTCGAATGGCACCCGGGCAGAGGGAGAGGAAACAAGTCCAGCATTACGCTTCGCGCGGACCGCGAGCAGCGGCTGCTGGACGTCGCCAAGCGCCATGTCGACCAAGGGAATGTCAGGGAGGCGCTGCAGCTCATCCAGCTGCGCAGCCGGAATAAAGACGATATGACCCGGTTTTCCGACTGGCTAACGGATTTTTTCGGCTATCGGAGGCAAGGGGAATCCGAACGGCGGTTGGAATCGCTTCGCGTGCCGGCGGCGTATTACGTCGGTTCCCTCGATCCGTCCAAAGTGCATTACGTAGGCGAAGGGCACTTGGTCCGGCAGCTGTTCGACACGCTGGTCGGCTACGACTTCGATCACGAAACGCTCGTCCCGAAGCTCGCGCATCATTGGGAATCGAACGAGGAGCGAACGGAATGGACCTTCTATCTCCGCAAAGGCGTGCTTTTTCATCACCGCCGGGAGATGACGGCGGACGACGTGCTGTATACGTTCGAGCGGCTGCAAAGCCACCACAATTATTTCATCATCAAGCGGGTTGCCGCTCCGGACTGCCGAACCGTCTCGTTCGAGCTGCACGAGCCGTGCGTGTGGTTCCCGCGCATGGTTTCCTTCGACTCCACCTCGATTTTGCCGAAGGAGCTTGCCGAAGCGCAAGGAGACAGCTTCTTTGAGCTTCCGGTCGGAACCGGCCCGTTCCAGCTTTTCAAACGAACGCCCGCCTTGTGCGTCCTGGACGCATTCCCCGCTTATTACGGGGGCAGAGCGCATCTGGACCGGGTTGAGCTGCATTTCGTCCCGGCGGTCAGCGAATCGGGATTCAGCTGGGATTTGATCGACAAGGCTCCGGAGCCGGCCCCGGAGAATACGAGCTTTCAACGGATCCGGAACGATTGGGTATGCTGCCGGCTGCTGACGTTTAATTTCAGACTCCCGGGCCCACAGCAGCATCCCTCTTTCCGCAGGGCGGTTGCCGAGGCGATCGACAAGGAAGCCATGCTGGCCGCGCAGTACGACGACCGGTTTACGGCGGCATACGGCTTTACGCCGGAGTGCAGCACGCGCCCCGACCGTGCAACGGCCCTCTCCAAAGAGCAAAGGGATCGTCTCATCCGGGAGCTGCTTAAGGAAGCCGGCTATGACGGAAGCGCGGTCACGCTGCAGACGACGGGCTCGAGCTCCTGCAAATTAGATGCGGAACGGGTCCGCGACGCTTGCGCGAGCTACGGAATTCGGATAGAGCTTATACACCGAAGCTATGCGGAAACGGATTTCGCCGGCCAAGCCGCAACCGCGCACATGACGCTGCAGAACGTCGTGTTTGAGGATGAAGAGCTGACGTTTTTGGACTTTATTTATTCGGAAGGCAGCGCGATCGGCTTTCATTTGCTGGAGGAAAGCACGAAACGGCTTGGAAAAGAGTACGTCCGCCGCATGTTTGCCGAAGAAACCCAAGCCGGCCGTTGGAAGTGGATTAGGAAGCTGTCCGGCCTCGTTCAAGAAAACCATTCCATCGTATTTTTGTTCCATTTCATGACCGAGTCGTATTTCAACCCCAGAATCGGCGGCGTACGGTTCAACTCGCTGGGGCTGATCGATTTCAAGAACGTGTGGTTTAAAGGGTAGAAGTCCATTTTTATGCCAACCTCCCGGCCCCAGAATACTGTAATACCAAAAATGCCGGGAGGCGGTTGAGTGACGAACATAACGATTGCCGCGGTCGGAGACATTTTGATGAAAGGCTCGATCATCGATTCGGCACGAACGTCCAAAGGCGGGTATTCGTTTGCTCCCGTTTTTCATGGAGTATCCCGAATCATCCGCAAGCACGATCTTGCGATTGGAAATCTGGAGACGACTTTCTCCGGGCGGAAATTAGCCGGGCGCAAGCACCGGTACGAACGAAGGAGCAAAAAAACGCGCTGCCCTTTGTTTAACTGTCCGGATGCGCTGGCGCCTGTGTTAAAGAAGGCGGGGTTTGACGTATTGACTACGGCGAACAACCACTCTATGGACTGCGGAGCGGCCGGGCTGAGGCGGACATTGAAGGTGCTCGACAAAAACCGTTTGCGGCATACCGGCACTTCGCGTTCCTTGAAGGAGTCCCGGAAGCTGCTCGTCGTTCGGGTCAAGGGGATCAAGGTCGGCATTTTGGCGTACACGATCGGGACAAACCGCATCCCGCCGCCCAAACCGTGGCTCGTGAACCGGATCGGCGAACGGAGGATGCTCGCGGATCTCGGCCGGCTGAGAAAGCGCGCCGATCTTATTATCGTTTGCCTTCATTTCGGGCAGGAATATGTGCATGTTCCGAACGTGCGGCAAAAGCGGCTCGTGCGGCTGCTGTTCAAGCACGGGGCGAACGCGGTAATAGGCGCACACCCGCACGTGGTACAGCCGGTCGCTTTCGCGAAGGTGAAGGATCGCCTCGGCGTCGCGAGGAAACGGTTGGCGGCGTATTCGCTCGGCAACTTCGTCTCGTCCCCGTTGTTCCGAAACCCCTATACGCTGCGCGGCCTGATTCTAGGGTTCACGGTCAAAAAGAACCGCAAAGGCGTCACCGATATTGTAAACGTCCGCCGCTATCCTACTGTAGTAAAGATCGGTAAGTCGGGAAAAAGGAAAACGTTCAGAGTCGTGTTGAGATAGGCTCCAACATCTCGCGATACCAAAAAGCCCCGAACGATGAAGCGACCGTCGTTCGGGGCTGCTGTTTTTATTATTTTGTTTCCGGCCGTTTCGAAGGGGCGCATACGCCGTCCGCGCATGCCGCGTCATCGCTGCCGGCCGCACTCGCGTCGTTAAGGACGGTCAGCGGAGGACGGCTCTCTTCCCACGCCTTCTCCAAGGCGCCAAGGAATACCTCCGCAGGCTGCGCGCCGGATACGCCGTACTTGCGGTCGATGACGAAGAACGGGACGCCCCGCACGCCTAACCGCATCGCTTCTTCCTCGTCCACGCGAACCTCCTGCGAAAATTGCTCTCCCTCCAGCATCGCTGCAACCTGCTCGCGGTCGAGCCCGACCTCCTCGGCCAAATTCGCCAGCGTTTCACGGTCGCCGATATGCTTCGAATCGGTAAAATACGCTTTGAACAGACGCTCTGTCATTTCGTACATCATGCCCTGCCGCCCGGCGAAGTGAGCCAACCGGTGCGCGTCGAAGCTGTTGGTCGGGACGACCGTATCCATGTTGTACGTCAGTCCGACCTCTTTCGCCTGCGCAGTGACATTGTCGTTCATTCCCTTCGCCTGGTCGCGGCTCATGCCGTACTTCGACGCCAGCAGGTCGTGCACATCGTGCCCGTAATCTTTCTTGGCGCCGGGGTCCAGCTCGAAGCTGCGGAATACGACCTCTACGTCCTGTTTATTTGAAAAGCTTTGCAGCGCGGCTTCGAAGCGGCGCTTGCCGATATAACAAAAGGGGCATCCGAAATCGGACCAAATTTCCACCTTCATAAAAGCACCTCCATCTTTGTGACCATTGTAGAGACAACGCGAACGGAAATCAAGCAAGCTCGGAAACAGGCGGAGGCTGCAGCAGCTCGCGCATTCGGCGAACCGCCGCCTCCATTTGCGGCTCGGCAATGTGCGTAAAGCCGAACAATACTCCCGGCGACGACAGTGACTGCTGATAAAAATCGGCCGCCTCCTCCCAGTGGATGCCTTGCTCCCCGCAGCGCTCCCGAAACTTAACGTATTGTTCCTCCGTTCCCTTCCACCATGCAAGGAGATGAAGCCCGGTTTCTCCTTGTTCCAGAGCGAACGCATCCGACAGCAGCGACTGGAACAGAGACTGGAGCAGCCTTCGCTTATGGGCATACCTTCTGCGAAGCTTCTTGATGTGCGTATAAAATGCTCCGGACTTCATAAACTCGGCGATCGCCATCTGCTCCAGCAGCGAGGTGGGGAACGGCTCGAATATGTGCTTCGCCTTCAGGAACGAAACGTTCAAATGCTTCGGCACGACCGCATAGCCGATCCGAAGCGCCGGGAGGAGCGTGCTGTAGAACGAGCCCAAATAGACGACCCGCTCGCTGCTGTCCAGCGCCTTCAGCGGCTCGATCGAGGCGCTCGTCATTCGGAATTCGCTGTCGATATCCTCTTCGACGATAATCGCATCCCGCTCCTGCGCCCATCTCAGCAGCCGCAGCCGTTCCTCCAAAGGCATGACCCGCCCGGTCGGATACTGGTTCGTCGGACTGACGAAAGCGAGCCGCACGTCCTCTTCCCGCAGCGCTTGCTCGGAGAGCACGAGCGGCACGGCGCCGACCGCCTTCACCGCAAACCGGTTTACATGCCAGGCGGGGTCCTGCAGCAGCACTTTATCCCCCGGATCGGCCAACAAATGAGCAAGCAGCGACACCGAGTGGATCGAGCCGTTCATAATGAACAGATCGTCCGTCGATACGTCGATCCCCCGCGTGCGCTTCAAATAGCTTTTTACCGCTTCCCGGAGCGCAGGAAGACCCCGCGGATCGGGCCGGGTGCGGAGCTTTAAATAATCGAGCTGCTCCGCCGCGAGCCTCACCGATTTTCGCCATGCCTTCTCCGGGAACGCCGCAAGATCCGGAATGCCGGTTACGAAATCGCACACCGCGTCGCTTCGTCTCGCTTCATTCACGATGATCCCCGGGAGCCTATTGCCCCAAGCCGATAACGGCGCTTCCCGCTCGTCCGGCGCTTTCGGCGGAATCGTCTCCGTCACGGCGGCGACATATGTGCCGCTGCCGATTGCGCTATCGATATAGCCGTCGGCCGCAAGCATTTCGTACACTTGGCGGACCGTCCCCCGCGACAGCCCGTACTGCGAGGCAAGCTCCCTTGTGGAGGCAAGCTTCATCCCCGCCGGCAAATCGCCTTGAAGAATGCTTCTGCGCAGCGCATTGTACAATGCGATATATTTCAGCGGCCGCTTTTGATATTCCGATTCGAAAGGGATGTATATATCCATCCTGCATCACATTCCGCTAATAAAGTGGGCCAATCATTTCATTACATAAGTGGACCTTTATGAGTGACATTTTACAGAGTAATATAGTTTTCGGCAAATATTTAGAAATAAAAGGTTAGAGAAAGAAAGGATTCGGTTACGATGCAACAAAGCAAATATCCTAAATTTTTAGAGGGCACAAAGGTATACTTGCGCCCGATCGAAAAAGAAGACGCGTCTTACTACTACCGTTCGCTTTACGAGCCGCTGGGCCGGCGATTGACCGGCACGCAAAAAATTTACACGGAGGAGCAGATTGAACGGTATTTGGAATCTTCCTCTTCCAATTCAAGCCGCGTGCATCTTTTGATTACGCTGCAAGAGACGGATGAGACGATCGGCGATATTGCCGTTCAAGATATCGATCCGACGAACCGGAATGCGAACATCCGGATCGCTCTTTACGAAGAGCGCCACCAAGGCTTCGGCTATGGCTCCGAGGCGATGCGGCTACTGCTCGATTACGCTTTCGGCGTGCTTCAGCTCCACCGCGTCGAGCTGAACGTGTTTTCCTACAACGAAAGAGCGGTCCGCGCGTACGAGAAGGTCGGCTTTAAGGTGGAAGGACGGCAGCGCGAGGCGTTGTATTACAATTACGAATACCACGACTCGATTTTGATGGCGATTCTTGCGCGGGAGTACGTGGAGAAATACAAGAATCGAGTAGATAGGGGCGGCTAGCCCCTGACCTCTCACACCAC
>NZ_JAQZSG010000064.1 GCF_028745515.1 Paenibacillus thermotolerans
AATCCTTGTGTCGGCGGTTCGATTCCGTCCCAAGCCACCATTTTAACCAAACCAAATCACATGCCGTTGTAGCTCAATTGGTAGAGCAACTGACTTGTAATCAGTAGGTTGGGGGTTCAAGTCCTCTCGACGGCACCATGTATTTCGGGGGATTAGCGAAGTGGCCAAACGCGGGAGACTGTAAATCTCTTCTCTTACGAGTTCGGTGGTTCGAATCCATCATCCCCCACCATTAAAGGGGCATAGTTTAAAGGTAGAACAGCGGTCTCCAAAACCGTTAGTGTGGGTTCAATTCCTGCTGCCCCTGCCAAGCAACTAAATATGGCGATCGTGGCGAAGGGGTTAACGCATCGGATTGTGGTTCCGACATTCGTGGGTTCAAGTCCCATCGGTCGCCCTTGCTTTATTGGGGATTAGCCAAGCGGTAAGGCAACGGACTTTGACTCCGTCATTCCCAGGTTCGATCCCTGGATCCCCAGCCAATATATATGCGGACGTGGCTCAGTGGTAGAGCATCGCCTTGCCAAGGCGAGGGTCGTGGGTTCGAATCCCATCGTCCGCTCCATTCAGTTCTTGTGGCGCCATAGCCAAGAGGTAAGGCAGAGCTCTGCAAAAGCTTTATCCCCAGTTCGATTCTGGGTGGCGCCTCCACTCTTTTGCCGGGGTGGCGGAATAGGCAGACGCACAGGACTTAAAATCCTGCGGTTGGTAACAACCGTACCGGTTCGACCCCGGTCCTCGGCACCATAAGAAACTTATAAGAAACATGTGCCCTTAGCTCAGCCGGATAGAGCGTTTGACTACGAATCAAAAGGTCAGGAGTTCGAATCTCTTAGGGCACGCCATTTTTCTTGAAATTGAATATGCCGGTATGGCGGAATTGGCAGACGCGCGCGACTCAAAATCGTGAGGGAAACCGTGGGGGTTCAAGTCCCTCTACCGGCACCATTTTCAAAAAACTTCATATATTGCACCATGCCGGTATGGCGGAATTGGCAGACGCGCGCGACTCAAAATCGTGAGGGAAACCGTGGGGGTTCAAGTCCCTCTACCGGCATCATACTTTATTTGCAATCAACAGTCTTGCGATCCTAGACGGATCTCAGGACTTTTTTTGTTTTCATATGCTAAAATGGCATNTCATACTTTATTTGCAATCAACAGTCTTGCGATCCTAGACGGATCTCAGGACTTTTTTTGTTTTCATATGCTAAAATGGCATAAAGCCATCATACTGCATCGCCCAGGCTGTTTTGCGGAAGGAACGGTGAACGGCTGCATGATTCATGCTAGAGAACGGATCGGCAATCCGAAGGTAAAGCATCTGTATTCATTAATTCGCAAAAATGGAACGGTATCGAAGCATTTCCTCCAAGAACAAAGCGGGATGAAAGGCAGCACACTAACAAGGCTTCTGGAGGAAATGGTTCAGGAGCAGTGGCTGGAAGAAGTCGGCTTCGGCGAATCGACAGGTGGCCGGAGGCCAATACTATATAGAACGAATCCGAAAAAAGCTTACGTCTTCGGTTTGGACATTTCGCGAATCCACTCGCGGCTCGTTCTTTGCGACCTTCATCTTAATAAAATCGATTCCCGGGTATGGCGAATGACTCCCAAAACGACACCGGACGTGCTTATCGAGCATATGACCGAAGCGATGGGGGATATTTTGCAGTATCACGGTATTTCTAATGAAAAGCTGCTTGGCGTTGGAGTCGGCTCTGTTGGACCGTTAGACCGCAATAGCGGAGTCATAACGGATCCGTTGTATTTTCCGTCCCCGGGCTGGAACAATGTACCCGTCTGCCATATGATCTCCGAACGCATGAAGACGCCGTGCGTCCTGGATAACGGGGCTAATGCGGCGCTTTTGGCGGAATATTGGACGGATGCCCCGGAGGAACGGTGCGAGCATGTGCTTTATATTCACGGCGGGATCGGTCTGCGCTCCGCCATGCTATCGAACGGCAAGCTCGTCTACGGAGCAGTGGACATGGAAGGGGCCGTCGGTCAAATGATTATCCAAACCGACGGAATACCGCATAGAGAGCCGGACGGGAATATCGGATGCCTTGAGTCGTATTGTTCTATTTATGCCATCGAGCAAGCGGGGATCGCCCGATTGAAGCAAGGCCGCGAAACGCTGCTTCGCGAATTGGCGGACAAGTATGAACAGCTTTCATTTCCGGAGCTGGTCAAGGCGCTGCTTGCCGAAGACCCGTTGACGGTAGAGCTGTTTACCCAGTCTGCGACCTATTTCGGGATCGGGCTTGCCAATATGCTGAATATGCTTCACCCCGAGAAGGTTGTTTTCGGGGGACCGCTGTTTAATACGCAAGATTTGTACTTTCAGGTGGCAACGAAGGTAGCGTTGAAAAACACTTATTATTACCCGGCTTACCAAGTGCAGTTCAGCCGCGGCAAGCTAGGCGAGGAAGCGCTCGCGATCGGAGCGGCCGTCCTTGTGGCGGAGCAGCTGACGATGTAGCCGAACGGAACTCCATATCAATCTACTATATATTCTTTCTTTCGGGTGGGCCGATTCCGCTGGAACGGCGTCGCGTCGGCCTCCTTCTGAATAGAATGGAAGGAAGAAAGGAGGTAGAGCGTATGGAGTTCCAAGCATATGACGTCGCTCTTGTGCCGCTCATTGTTTCCGTCGTCGCAGTTGTCCGCGCAGCAGGAGTGCCTTCGCGCTGGCTGCCTCTCGTAGCCGTTGTTTTGGGGCTTGTTGCCGGATTTGTTTATATTGCTCCGAGCGATCCCCGAAAGGCCATTCTTTCGGGCGTTGTAATGGGCCTTTCGTCCGTCGGTGCCTGGTCCGGAGTAAAGAACACGGTGCAAAAAAACGGCGAGAAGTAACCCTCAGTCCGTAAGATAAAAACCGCCCGTCCCGTAATTTCGGGGCGGGCGGTTTTCTCTGCCATGCTACACGAAGAAAATGCCGGAGTACAAAATGATAACAAGCAGGATATACAGTACTAAAATAGCTCCTGTCGAAGTGAAGCCGAATCCTCCTACAGCAGACATGTTTTCAACCTCCTAAAGGTAATTTTTTCAGACAATGAGCTTGAAGACCGCCCGGTCTGAAATTAAATCACGAAAACTCGGGAGATGATCACCAGAAGAATAAAGAGCACAAGGATTACTCCCGTTGACGTGAAGCCGAATCCGTAGAATGCACTCATGCGATCTCCTCCTTTATCCGAAGATAATACAGCATATGTCCCTTGTGGCATGTCTTGTATGGACCAATGTCCCGTAGACGTTTTTCCGGCCGCCCAATCTGCTTGCACCTCGCCTCCCGTCCGCCCGTCTTCTCTTCCTTTCGCTTCAGTCCTGTCCCGGCCCCGCCTAAGGTCCAGTCATAAAAACCGCCACCGGTCTGTTTTGCCAAGCTTGAAAATCTCCTAAACTAAAACCATGAACGACAAACAAACGCGAACTAAAGAAACGGAGTGAAGACGATGAAATGGAACGGCAAAACGGGTCTGGCGCTGCTGCTGATCGCTCTGGGCGCAATTATACTACTAGGAAAATTAGGCTTGCACGTCGGACACTTATTCGGGGCCATTTTTCCGATCATTATGATTGCATTAGGGTGGTACGGCATTAAGCACGGCCGATCGACGATCGGTTGGATCGTCCTTACCATCGGGCTGATCGGCTTGATCGGAGCGCTGTCCGGTATACTTGCGATCCTGATACCGGTCGCGATCATCTGGTTCGGCTGGTTGATGTTGAAAAACCGCAGTAAAGTTTACTAAGGAGGAAACCGCACATGAGTATTATGAAACGAGTTCGAGATATTACCATCGCAACATTGAACGACCGGTTGGAGCACGCACAGGATCCGATTCGAGTCATTGACGGCTTTCTCGCCGAAATGGCGAACGCGATCCGTCAAACAGAAGCATTGTACAAACAATGCGCGGCTCATACGGCCAGCATGCGAAGCCAATACTTACAAGCCGAATCGTTGGTCGGCAAACGCGAGCATCAAGCGATGACTGCGTTAAAAGCCGGGGAAGACGGAATCGCCCGGGCGGCCTTGGCCGAGAAGGTGCTTGAGGAAGAAAAAAGAGACGGTTTCAGCTCGCTGTACGAGCAAAGCAGACTTGCGATGCTGGAGCTGCAGGAGCAGCTGAACGCGCTCAACAAAGATTACCAGGAAGCATATCATAAGCGGCAATATTACTTAGCTCGAGTGGAGACGCTACGCCTGCAGCGTCAGCTGAACGAAAGAAGCCGGCACTATACCGGCAACAACAGCGGCGTCTGGTTCGACCGCCTGGAGGAACAAATCCGCGACATCGAGTATGAAAATTCCGCATTGCGGGATGTTCGCGGCGGCGCGTCCGCAGCCGGTCAATACGGCTCGGGCTACGGTACGGACCGCATCGATCAGGCATTGCAGGACTTGAAGAAGAAGCTTGAAAGCGAGGGTATTCGATGAAGACGATCTATCGTTCGCAGCGCGATAAGAAGGTAATGGGCGTATGCGGGGGCCTAAGCGAAGCGTTCGGCATCGACTCGACGATTGTGCGGCTCGTAACGGTGGTCGCCACGATCTTCTCGAGCGGAGCCGTCATCCCGGTCTATATTATCGCCGGACTGGTGATGCCGAAGGACCCGACATTCCAGCCATACGGGCAAATGAACCACGGCTGGGTGCCCCCTGTTCCGCCGAATCCGGGCCGTCCGGGTCAGGGAGCGTACAACCCGAACGCCCAATACTATGGGCCGCAGCCCCAACAGCAGCCGTTCAGCCATACGTCTCACGGTCAATACGGCCCGGGCTCAAGCGTTCCAACCGGCGCGGACCTGGACGGAATGATGAACGATCTGGAGAAAAAAGCGCTTCAGAAAGAAATTGAGCAATTGAAAATGAAACTCGCCAAATTCGAAAACGATAATAAAGGAGATGCTTAACATGGGAGTATTTAAAAGAATGAAGGAAATGACGGTTGCGTCGATCAACGATATGCTGGATAAAGTGGAAGACCCGATCGTGATGCTGAATCAATACATTCGGGATATGGAAGAGGAAATCGCCTCCGCGGAAGTAACGGTCGCCAAACAAATGGCGAGCGAACGCAAGCTGAAGGAGCGTCTGCAGGAAGCGAAACGCGTCAGCCAGGCGCTGGAGACGAAAGCCGAGGAAGAGCTCAGAGCCGGCAAGGAAGTTTCGGCAAGAGCGGCGCTGGAAGAGAAGCTTCATTACGATGCGAAAATTTCGGAAAT
Source organism: Paenibacillus thermotolerans (assembly GCF_028745515.1). GTDB lineage: Bacteria > Bacillota > Bacilli > Paenibacillales > YIM-B00363 > Paenibacillus_AE > Paenibacillus_AE thermotolerans. Next base: position 5,245 of record NZ_JAQZSG010000064.1, read on the forward strand.
GGAAGCTCTGTACGTCCAAACCAAAGGTCAAGCCGATGAGTTGATGTCGCAATTGCACGGCATGAAGGACGAATTTTACAAAATGCGCAACAAGCGCAACGAGCTGATCTCCCGTGCGCAGCTCGCGAAAGCGAAAAAGCAAGTGGCTCAAGTGACGTCGGTGCACACGATCGACGGGGGCAATGCGCTTCGCGGCTTCCACCGGATGGAAGAGAAAATCATGCAGCTGGAGGCGGAGGCGGAGATCGCACGGTTCCCGTACGGAACGAATGCCGCAACGTTCGGCGACAGCCTGAAGCAAGAGAAAGTCAACGAGCAGCTGGAGGAATTAAAGCGCAAAATGTCCTCCGCATCGGAGGAGCAGTAAGCCCAAGCGAGAAATTTGCTATGGGAGAGTTGAAGGAAATATGATATAACAAGCCATAGGGGTTTGCGGACATACGTCCCTTACAAACCGCTATGGCTTTTCCGCGATTATAGATTAACATCCTTGGGGCTACAGAGGAGGTGCGAAGGGTTGGAGCGAAGCAATCGAAATACGGCATTGTTATTAATCGGAGCAGGAGTGTATTTGGCGATCGGGACAGCGGTAGGGTACTTGACGGCAAGCGCGTTGCTGATCGCACTTCTCGGCTTCGCGCTCATTCGTTCTTCCGGCAGCTCCGGTCAGCGCAACAACACGGGATATGTCCTGCTTGCGGGTGCGGGCATCGTCATAATCGTAAATCATTGGTCGTTCCTGTTGCTCGCGGCAACGGTCGGCGCGGTCTGGTTTTATTCGCGTACCAAGAGCGAGGGCAGGCCCGGAATGAAGTTTGCGAAGGAACACTTGCTTGCGAGCGTCCGCTGGGAACGCGGAGAGCCTTGGGTTCTGGAGTCAACGGATATTTCCGTGGCCATCGCCGAGGTGCGAATTGACTTGACCAAGGCGCTGCTTGAGCAAAAAGAGACGATGTTGAATTTGCAGGGCATTATCGGGGATATCGACATCGTCATTCCCGAGGATGTGGGCGTCTCGGTTCAATCCTCCGTAATGCTCGGGCAAATTCAGATCGCCGGCGAAAAGGGAGCCGGAGCGATGAACCGCCTGCTGTGGCGTTCCCCGAATTTCGAGAGCGCTGAGCATCGAATATTGGTAAACATCTCCTATGTCGTAGCCGACGTTGATGTGAAAGTGGTGTAAGGAGGGCGGAGAAATATGCCGAAATTAACGAGTATAGTATGGCGGGCGATGGGCGAGGGCGTACTGCTTAGTCTCGCTCTTTTTGCCGTCATAGCTTTATCGATGCAAGGATTTCACCTGCTCCGTCCGACCGACTGGGAAACCGGCATTCGCTTCACGGCAACGGCGCTTGGCCTTGTGATGATTACGGGCGCCGCGTACGGCTTTTGGCACAGCCATCGGATCAATTCCCGCTTAGAGGCGCTCAGAGCTTCGATGCTGTTCATGGAGAAAGGCAATTTTTCCCGTCCGATACCGGATCTGGGAGAGGATGAAATCGGGCGGCTGGCCGAACAGTTAGGGAGAATTACAAGCAAATGGGAGGAGCAGGTGACAAGCCTGCAGCGGCTTTCGACGAACAATGCGGAGCTTGCGGAGAAAGCCCGTTACTCGGCCATCGTAGAGGAACGGCAGCGGCTGGCGCGCGACCTGCATGACGCCGTATCGCAGCAGCTTTTCGCCATCTCGATGACGGCTACAGCTTTGGGACGAACTTTGGAGAAGGACATGGAGAGGGCGAAGCGGCAAGTTTCGTTGATTGAAGAAATGTCCTCCGTCGCCCAGTCCGAAATGCGAGCGCTGCTGCTTCACCTGCGGCCGGTCCACCTGGAGGGCAAACGGTTTACAGACGCATTGCGCGAGCTGCTGCAAGAGCTTACCGCCAAGATGCCGATTCATATTCAATGGGAGATGGACGATGACGTGCGTCTGGCTAAAGGCGTCGAGGATCAGCTGTTTCGGATCGTGCAGGAGGCGCTCTCAAACACGCTTCGCCATTCCCGGGCGGACAGGCTGGAGATGAAGCTGTACCGCCGCGTCGACGGAGTTCGGCTCAGCATTAGGGATAACGGAATCGGTTTTGAGATGGATCAGAAAAAGCAAGCGTCCTACGGTCTCATGTCGATGGCGGAACGCGTCAACGAGATCGGCGGATTTATCAATATCGTCAGCGCTCCGGGCAAAGGCACGAAAATCGAAATTCGGGTTCCGGTAATGTTGGAAGGGGAGGAAGAGCATGTCGGTGAAAGTATTGTTAGTGGATGATCACGAGATGGTGAGGATCGGCCTTGCGGCCGTGCTCGGCACCGAGGACGACATCGAAGTGGTCGGCGAAGCGGGAAGCGGGCCGGAAGGCTTGCGGCTGGCGCAGGAGTATCGGCCGGACGTCGTGCTTATGGACCTGGTGATGGAGCCTATGGACGGCATCGAAACGACCAGGAGATTGCTGGAGGTGCATCCGGATTGCAAAGTGATCGTGCTTACCAGCTTTCTGGACGACGAAAAGCTGTATCCTGTCATTGAAGCGGGCGCGTTCAGCTATTTGCTCAAGACGTCGCGTGCGAGCGAGATTGCGTCCGCAATTCGGGCGGCCGCCAACGGTCAGCCCGTACTCGAATCGCAGGTCGCCTCCAAAATGATGAACCGGTTCCGTCAGCCGAAACCGCAGGCCGCCCCTCACCATGAGCTTACGGAACGCGAGATGGAGGTTCTGAAGCTGATCGCCAAAGGAAAGTCCAATCAAGAAGTGGCGGATGAGCTTTATATCGGCATTAAGACGGTAAAATACCATGTGACGAACATTCTTGCCAAGCTTGGGGTGGAGGACCGCACGCAGGCGGCCATCTACGCCGTCAAGAACGGTTTAAGCGAATAATGTAAAGAACCGGTAGCGAAAATAAAGACAGTCGTCCAAACGCCGGCGTTTGCCGCCGCATAGAGTATGGATATTACTCTATGCTTAATAGGCGTTAGGACGGTGCCGTATGCTCCGAAAACGAATTCCGAAAGTCGACGACAAGGCGATTTTCGCTTTGATTCGCAAAGAGCTGATCCCGCTCAATCCTCCTGAATGGCAAAAAGGGGATCATTCCGACAAGCGGCTTACTGAACGTTTAAAGCTCGGAACGACTTTGGTTTGGTCGCAAGCCCGGCATACGCCGGCCCTTGCGTTCATTCATATTTATCCGCTCGGACCCGTACTGTTTGTCGATTTGCTGGCCGTTGACGGGAAGCTGCAAAGGCGGGGCATCGGCTCGGTGCTGCTCGACGAAGCGGAGAAGCACGGCCGAGCCTGGGGCCACACCCGGCTTCAGCTGCTGGTGAATGAAACCAATGCGAAGGGCATCCGGTTTTATATGAAAAAGGGGATGTCGATCGCCCGTTACGAGCCGATGCTGCGGAGCTATTTGATGGATAAAGCGATCGTGTAACATGAAATCAGCCCCTTCGAATTCGCGAAGAGGCTGATTTTTTTGAACGGGGTATTACAAATATAACGGAAAAATAAGGGCTATGGACTTCAGATCGACTTCAGCCGGTCTCTCCGGAAACAGGGCAGGCTCATGCATGAACGGGACTTGCGGAACCACAGGTGCCGGCGGATTGGCTGCCGCTGCCGCTCCCGCTCCTTTGCCGGTTTTGCGGATTTTTGAGGTCGCCCCTTTCTTTTTTGATGATTGAGCTTTTTCTTGAGCTGCGGACCGTTGACCGTTCAGGATCAGTTTCTTGCTCGTGCACCCGGTAAGAATGCCGTAGCGGCGGGTGCCGTCGTTCAGTACGGCGCAGACGGGCTGGCCTATAAGAGGCTGAATGCGGTCATTCGTAATCGGTTGTTGGACGTACATCCAGCAGAACACCTCCTAGTCTTTTATCACCACATTATTCACCCAGTTTTCGAGTTGGTTGGACTCGAGAGAAAAATGACAGCCCATTTTTTCGGATTCGGCGGCATTGACGGATGCGTAGCATTTTCACGTACGATTTGCTAAACTAACACTAACGCTATGGGGACATAGTAATTTCGAACGAAAGAATGATGCCGCTTGGAACGTAAAGTTGAAGGAGCCGTTATCGTACTTTTCGGCGCCACAGGCGACTTGGCCAAAAGGAAATTATATCCTGCCATATACAGCCTATATCGTGAAGGAAAGCTGTCCGACAATTTCGCCGTCATCGGCGTTGCCCGCCGGGGCAGAACGGACGGGGAGTTCCAGCAGGACGTATTGGACTCCATTCGGGAATTTGCACGACACAAGCCGCAAGACGGAGATCATTGGAGCCGGTTCGCCGAACGCTTCCGTTATGTATCTCTCGACATCAACGACCTGGAAGGCTTTAAAAGGCTGAGAACGACTGCAGACGATTTGGACGAGCGTTTCCGCGTAGGCGGCAACCGTTTGTTCTATTTGGCGTTGGCGCCCGAATTGTTCGGCAGCGTATCGCACAACTTGAAGGGCGGCGGAATGCTTGCCTCGCAAGGGTGGCACCGTCTGGTGATCGAGAAGCCGTTCGGGTACGATTTGGCTTCCGCAGAAAAGCTGAACAAGGAAATCCGCGAGGTGTTTCCGGAGGAGGACATTTTCCGGATCGATCACTATTTGGGCAAGGAAATGGTTCAAAATATCGAGGTGGTTCGGTTTACGAACGCCTTTTTCGAGCCGCTGTGGAACAACAAGTACATAAACAATATTCAAATCACGCTCAGCGAAACGGTCGGCGTCGAAGAACGAGGCGGTTATTACGATACCGCCGGAGCGCTTAGAGATATGGGCCAGAACCATATGCTTCAGATGATTACCATGATGGCGATGGAGCCGCCGGGCGTCCTTCATCCGGAAGCCGTCCGCGACGAGAAGGTGAAGGTTCTCAAAAGCCTGCGCTTGTATAAGGATGCCGAGGACGTAAGGCGGAATGTCATTCGCGGACAATACGGTCCGGGTGTTGCGAAGGACAAGCCTGCGCCGGGATATCGCGAAGAAGACAAAGTAAACCCGAAGTCCAACACCGAAACGTATTTCGCAGCCAAGGTGTTTGTCGACAACTTCAGGTGGGCGGGCGTGCCGTTCTACGTGCGCACCGGCAAGCGGCTTCCGGCCAAGGCGACGGAAGTTGTCGTCGAATTCAAGAATGTGCCCGACAACGTTTATTTGGCAAGCAAGCATGCGCTTCAGCCGAATTTGCTCGTATTCCGAGTGAATCCGATGGAAGGCATTTACGTCAAATTCAACACGAAGGCGCCCGGAGCGGACGGCGCGATTCAGCCGGTAGCGATGGACTTCTGCCAGTCGAGCGCCGTCGGAATTAATACTCCCGAGGCTTACGAAAGGCTGCTTCATGATGCCGTCCGAGGAGATTCGACTTACTTTACCCGTTGGGACGAGGTCGCGTCGGCATGGCGGTTTGTGGACGTCATTGCGAAAGCGTGGTCCGAATCTCCGGACGATTTGGAATTTTACCCGGCCGGATCTTGGGGGCCGGAAGGAGCTAAGCGGCTCTTGGAGAAGGACGGAAACCGCTGGTGGCCTGTCAACGGTCAGCGCGACGACGACGTGATCCGCGTATGCTCGGATCAAGGAGGGGATTGATTTATGTCATTGTTAGAGGGACGCAAGCTGTACGATATTTCCATGACGATTCAAGAAGGCATGCAAGTATATAAAAACAAGGACGAAAAAAAACTCGAGCTGCGCAACACCGTGAACCATCAAACGGGATCGGTATACGAGACGAGAATCGGCATCGACGCGCATTGCGGAACGCATTTGGACGCCCCGCTGCATATTCTGGACGGAGGGGCGACGATCGAGACGATCCCGTTGGACCGCCTCATCTCGAAAGCGCAGGTCGTCGACGTCACTCATGTCGAGGGAGGCGTCAGCCGTTTGGATCTCGAAGCGCTCCATATCGGGCAGGCCGATTGGCTGCTGTTAAAGACGCGTAACTCCTTTAGCGAACAGTTCGATTTCGAATTCGTTTATTTGGCCGAGGACGGCGCTCAGTTCGTAATCGAAAAGGGCATTCGCGGCGTAGGCACCGACGGGCTCGGCATCGAGCGCGCACAGCCCGGGCACCTGACGCATCGGGCTTTGATGAACAACGATATCTTGATATTGGAAGGACTGCGCTTAAAAGATGTGGAGCCGGGCGTTTACGACTTCGTGCTTGCTCCGCTCAAGCTGAGCGGCATCGAGGCGGCGCCTGCGCGCGCATTTTTGCTTGGGTAAGAGGAGAGGAAGTACTACACAATGAGCCAAACGACAGAAGATCAATTAGCGGCGGAAGTGTCGAAAAGACGGACGTTCGCCATCATATCCCACCCGGACGCCGGTAAAACGACGCTCACCGAAAAGCTTCTCCTGTTCGGAGGGGCGATCCGGGAGGCCGGGACCGTCAAGGGGAGGAAGGCGGCGAAGTTCGCTACCTCCGACTGGATGGAGATCGAGAAGCAGCGGGGAATCTCGGTTACCTCGAGCGTGCTGCAATTCGATTATCAGGGCAAGCGCGTCAATATTCTCGATACGCCGGGCCACCAGGATTTCAGTGAAGACACTTACCGTACGCTGACGGCCGCCGACTGCGCGGTCATGCTGATCGACTCCGCCAAAGGGGTCGAGGCGCAGACGAAGAAGCTGTTTCAAGTGTGCAGCATGCGAGGCATACCGATTTTTACGTTCATTAACAAGCTCGACCGCGAAGGCAGAGATCCGTTCGAGCTGTTGGAAGAATTGGAAGAAGTTCTGGGCATTCGTTCGTATCCGATGAATTGGCCGATCGGGCAAGGCCGAAGCTTGGCCGGCGTATATGATCGAAGACGGTCCCGCCTTGAGCTGTTTCAAGGGGACGACCATACGAATATTGCGGTTCGCGAAGTTTCGGGGTATGAGGATGAGGCCGTGAAGGAAGTTGCGGGCGAGCATCTTTATCCGAAGCTGCGCGAGGATTTGGAGCTGCTTGAGGTGGCCGGAGACGAATTCGATTTCGAGAAGGTGTCGAAGGGCGAGCTGACGCCGGTATTTTTCGGCAGCGCCATCAACAATTTCGGAGTGCAGACGTTTCTGGAAAACTTCCTTCAGCTTGCTCCGGAGCCGGCGCCGAGGAAAAGCACGGCGGGAGATATTACGCCGGAGGAAACGAAATTTTCGGGCTATATTTTTAAAATTCAAGCGAATATGAATCCGGCACACCGCGACCGGATCGCCTTCCTGCGCATCGTATCGGGTAAATTTTCACGGGGGATGTCGGTGAAGCATGTGCGGGTGGGCAAGGAAATCAAGCTTTCGCAGCCGCAGCAATTTTTGGCGCAGGACCGGGACATCGTCGCCGAAGCGTATCCTGGCGACATAATCGGCTTGTTCGACCCCGGCATATTCCGGATCGGCGATACGCTCTCGGAACGCGGAGATATCGAGTTCGACGAGCTGCCGACGTTTTCCCCGGAGATGTTCTCCAAAGTCGTCGTCAAAAACGCGCTCAAGCATAAGCAGTATCAGAAGGGCGTCGATCAACTGACGGAGGAAGGCACAATTCAAGTATTCAAGACGATCGGCTTCGAGGATACGATTCTCGGGGTGGTCGGGCAGCTCCAGTTCGAGGTGTTCGAATACCGAATGAAGAACGAATACGGAGTCGATGTGCTGCTTCAACGCCAACCGTTCCAGTTTGCCCGCTGGGTTACAGGGGACAATGTCGATCCGACGAGGTTCCGGGTGAACTCGACCATGTGTTTGGATAAGAAAGGGAATTTTGTCGCGTTGTTTGACAGCGAATATGCGATGAGAGCCGCTATGGAGAAAAATCCGACATATCGTTTTTTGGAGACAGCCCCCTAAACTTAAGGGCTGTCTTTTGTTTTCACGTACTGCAACGCATCTTCAAAATAACGGACACCACAGACGCTATATCGCCAAGTTGACTGACGTGATCCCGCTAACGGACAATACTGATATTAGGTCAATAGAGTGGACACAGAAAATTTCGTACTTC
>NZ_JAQZSG010000065.1 GCF_028745515.1 Paenibacillus thermotolerans
CTGAAGTACGAAATTTTCTGTGTCCACTCTATTGACCTAATATCAAAATGAATTTTATCAAGAGTATCCTGCTACAGATATTCAGGCGTTTATTAGTACAGGTTTAAGTGTGTTTGATCAGACGAAAATACTTGAACAAATGGGTCATACATTACCGTCATTAGGAAATAAAGAATTATTCGAATTACCGGAAATTTTAAAACAATATATTGGTCGAGGATTGGAACTATATAATCTTCCTAGGCGTGGAATGCGTTATTTTGCAGGGGTTGACGTATCAGCAGGAAGTAAGAATGATTCAAGTACTATTGTTGTTCTTGGGTCTGACGGTGAACAATATGCTTCATTTAATCGGAATGATATTCCAATATATAAATTTGTTCAGGTAGTCCGAGAAATCGGGCTATTTTTTAATTATGCGTTTCTAGTCATTGAGCGTAACGGCTTAGGAATTTCAGTTTTGGAGCGTTTGCGCAAAGATACAAATCAACCTTACCTGAATCTGTTTAAGCACAAACAATTTGACAAAGGGAAAATAAGACCGCAGCTTGGATGGCTTCAAACAGCGACAACTAAGAATATTGCAGTAACAGATGCGAAGGAACAGTTTGAATGTGGTTTGGTTAACATTCATTGCAAAGAATTACTTTCGCAGATGCAGACATATACCGAGGACAATAAACGTACTGACGGACACCATCATGACTTAGTTCAGGCGTTTATGTTGGCGATTCAAGGAATAAAGCACAATAAATATTATGTTGAGGTGGTCTAAAGCGTATGAATCAATATATAACTGAAATGTACGATGGGCGTAGAGAGTGGTTTGTTGAGGAAGTAAGTCAGGTTTCTAATATGCAAAGGGTTAATGATATTATCGAAGCCAAAGAGTATTTAAGCGGTAGTCATGACATTTTGAAAAAGCCAAGTTATCAATTTAACGGTGTAACGGTAGAGCCTAGAAAAATCGTGCTTCAATATGCGAAGACAATAATTAATTTTAGCGTTGGTTATCTATTGTCGAATCCAATTACTTTGACAGGAAATAAGAATGTTGTCGATGCTTTCAAAAAGGTTTATAAGCGTGGAAAGTATAATCGGGTTGATTATGATTTGCTGGATAAGATGAGCAAATACGGCTTTGTTGCGGAGTATCCGTATTTGGATGGTGAAAGGAACATCCAATCAAAGGTTTTTGATCCTGCCGATAGTTACCCTGTATATGACCATAAAAATGAGTACATAGCCTTTATTGAACAGTATTGTATTGATGGGATTGACTATTATACAGTCTACTATCCAGATGTAGTTGAATCGTGGAGTAATATTGGTGGTGAGTTAAGGCTATTAGATACTAAGTCTAATTTATGCGGATTGCCGATTATTTACCGTAATCAAAGTGAAATTAGCAATTTAGGGCGTTCAGATTTAACTGATATTGCTTCGATCCTTGATTCAATGGAAGACCTTTTGTCTAAGGCCACTGACGGTTATTACAGATACATTAGCGGTATTCCTGTAATAATAGGGCAACAGTTAAAGGGTGACGGTATCCCTAAAGATATAGTGGGGGCTGGAATTGTATTAGAAGATGGAGCCGATTTTAAATTTGTCTCAAATGAGTTTGATCATCAAGCGTTTGAATCGTTGTATAAGACGTTGACAAGCGCATTGTTGGATATCTCGAATATCCCTGCTGTATCCATGAGTAAGACGGATATAAGCAACTTGTCAGAGGTGAGTATCAGATTATTGTTTAGTTTGTCAGATATGAAGGGTGCACTTAATGCTAAGTTTATGAGGGAAGGTATTGAACAGCGTTTTGAGATTATAAGAAAACTTCTTGAATATAATAATGTGAAGTTTACGGATGATGAATACGATACACTTGATTTTGTATTCCAGTTTGCTAGACCTCAAAATGATAAGGAGATTGTAGAAAACTTGAAAGCTTTGAATGAGATGAAAGCGATCAGTTTGGAATCAATCTTAGAGCGTAATCCTTATGTGACTGATGTACAAGGTGAGATGCAAAGGATTAAGGACGGGAATGTATTAAATGAAAATGCTTCTCAATAAGATTTAATCAAAGTATAGGCGTGACAAGGAATATGTATCTTAATGGATATGTAGACCAACTCACGCCTGTTACTATATATGGTGTTTAACTTCAAATATAAAATCTATATATAGTGGTATGTCGCGGTTGTTTTCAGCCATTCTTGTTCGTGTTTTATGTATTATTTTCGGCTGCCATGATCCAATTATAATAATCAAGCCGACTAATACTATATTAGTACGTCTGGATATAGCCAAAATTTACTAAATAGTGGTATGATTTAACCTAATTATGGATTTATGCAGATATTATGCATAAAGGCTGAATATGATGATACCCCTAAATTGAGAATGGGGCCGCTAGCATGTCACATTACACATAAACGAAAAAAATGAGGTGATTACTTGAATGGATTATAAGAAGAAATTTGCTCTTATTTCAGCCATTTGTTTATGTCTCATAACTGTTGGTTGTTCTGGAAGCGAAATTAATGAAAGGATAGAAAATGTTGATGCATCAATTAGCTTGTATAAAGCATCCGTAGAAAATGCCGATGAAGTACAAGATTTTAGTAATGGGTTAAATTGGTTACTTGGCGGTTTTGAATACACAGATTCTGGAGATGATCTGGCTATAAAATATGCTCTTGTGGATAAAAGGAAAGAATTACTTCGGTTACTGCTGGAAAATTATTATCTTACAGAAACTCAGGTAAATGAGTTATTGAATATAACAGATGATGTTGAACGAAGCGCGAAGATCGATGGTATATCTGCAAACATCTTTAACAAGTTCGAAAAGCAAAAAGAAGCAGAAGCAGAGCTAGTAAGAAATGAAGCCAATCCAATTGAAATACTTGATACCAAAGGCGAAATTGACGGAGATTACATTTATGTGTCCGGCGCAGTCAAAAATATAAGTAAATCAACTCATTCTTACATCAAAGTAAAAGTAATTTACTCCGATGCTAGTGATAATGTAGTTGATACGGACTGGACATATGCTTCAAGTGAAGAATTAAGACCGGGTGAGCAAAAATACTTTGAAGTAATGACTAAGAGGAGAGATGGAATGGAAAAGTTTAGAGTTGAGTTAATGGATTATGAATAGAAATTAAAGAATGACTATGATTCTGCTGGCTGAAGTAAAAGGAAATGAGGTAAAAATATGCGGAAAATTATAGTATTACTTTGTTTTACTCTGTTTATTTCTGCCTGTTCTTCATCGACAAAAACAGCGTCAAAGCCAGAAGGTGTAGGGCAAGATATTTGGAACACAGGATTAACCTACGCAGTTATTATTAATGAATTTCTAAAAGAAGATATAAAAATTTCTGGTGGAACACTAAGTGAAAGAATTGGCCAGTTCTCAAACCCGGACAATAAAAAGGACAATACCAATGCTGAATTATCAATATTAGATTATGTTAAAGAATTGGCAATTCATGCAGTTAGTTATCAGGCATTTGGTGCGGAATCATCAAAGAAGAGTTATGATGAATATTTTTCAAAATTAGAGAGCATTTACGGTAAAGGTTCGTTGATAATCGAAAATGTAGATAATGACCTTTACGATGAAGTTATTCATGAATATTCGAAAATGTTTTAAAAAAGTGATTAGGTTTAGCCGCCAATCTAGGCGGTTTTTCTTTTGTCGAAAAACTAAAAGGAGACTTAACTATGTTAAATCTTGAACGTTTGAAAATGGAAATCCGTAATATTGTTTATCCCGATACAGAATTAACTGTATATCTTGAAGAAAATGGTTTACATGCTGACGATGAATATAATTCACAATCGGCTACCAACAAAAGAGCAATACATCTTACAGCATTATCTATCCTTGAATCACTTGCAAATGATCCTGCTTTAATGAAGAAATACAAACTTGATGATATTACGGTTAGTGACTTTGCTGAGAACCTACAAAACCGGATAGACCAACTGGAACGAAAAATACGCATGATGGCGGTATCGGATAACGAGACTAGTCAAACTAATACATTTATGTTGTTTAACTCTTAAAGGTACGGTTTACGCCGTATCTTTTTTTATTCGGAGGGGTTTCATGTTTAATTATTTTGATTTAACAAGTACAACGGATTATGAGTATTTGCTTTCGGCAATGGGAACGGACGTATTAATAAATGGTGAAACAGTTCGAACATTGGTAACGAATACGAACCTAGAACAGAATTATGATGATAAACGGATAAGTTCATTAACACCATTTAAGCGTGGGGATTTAATCGAATTTGATGATAAACAATGGATGATTATTAGTGAGGAAGCCAGTAAGCGTTATGGCAAGTGGAAAGGCATTATGCGACTTCTTCCCCACACTATTACTTTTAACGCTTCCTGCGTCTTTATATCCGTTCCTGCGTTTATTGAAACTCAATCATTAGGCGTTGAAAGTGGACAGATAATGACGATTGCTGACGGTCAATTGTATGTGAATGTACCCGACAATGAGGAAATACGAAATATCAAGGTTAATGACCGTTTCATTAAATATGGGCTTGCGTTTAAGGTTGTTGGCATTGATCGGTTTTCAAAAGAAGGTATTGCAATTGTAACCTGTGAGAAGGATTCAATTTCCCCTTATGATGATGTTACAAATGATATTGCTGGAGGATTAGCATGTTCCGTTGAAATAACGAATCCTGAGCCGATTGAAGTATATGAGGGGCAAACATTACAGTTGACATGGAACAGTAACAATGCTCCTGTGGTGTTTATATCGTCTGATGAATCTATAGCCACTGTAGACGCTTCAGGACTTGTTACAGGCGTTAGTGTTGGACAGGTGACTATAATCATTCAAAACGCAACAAATGAGTTTCTAAGGGATTCTGTGACGGTTAATATTATCGAAGAACCTGCATCCTATTCCATTCAAATTACAAGTGGGAGTTCTACACCAATTGAAATTAAATATGGTCAAAGCAAAACGTACAATGCAGAAGTTTATAATGGAGCAACATTAATTGTTGATGGTTCACAGCCGGTTTCTTGGCAACTCTTTGCTGATGACAAAGTTTCAAACACTACACTTGCAAACATTACAAGCCAAAATGGAACGAGTTGTACAATTAAAAATAACAATGCGAATAGTGGTTATGTCCAATTAAGGGCAATGCTTCAAAGCGATAACTCAATTGTTGCGTGGTACAGAATACAAATGAAACCGTTATTCTAAAAGCCGTTATTGCCAAGCTTTATCGGGTTATTTATAATAGAAATTGGAAGGCAAAAATGCCAACCAATACTTTAATTGTAACCCGATAAAGTGTTTGGATTATACAAGTGAACAATAACTGAAAACCCTTGATATGCCTAGTATTATACGATCAACATATCCAAAGCCAAGCCTACGAACAGCGAGTTTATCGCGATGGTGGCGGACAAGCTGCGGATTGAGAATAAGGTTAGCTGAGACGGGGGATATTAANGTATTATACGATCAACATATCCAAAGCCAAGCCTACGAACAGCGAGTTTATCGCGATGGTGGCGGACAAGCTGCGGATTGAGAATAAGGTTAGCTGAGACGGGGGATATTAATAAACAAGCCGAAGGGTCATAACCCTTAAACTTAAAAACCACTTTTTTATCGGTTTCGACGAACCGATAAAAAAGTGGTTTTTTCTTCTTCAATCTGCCATAGTTGCGTCAAACCAACATGTCGAAAATTGTCGCAATTTAGTGGATAATACTAAAGAAAGCAAAAGCAACAATATCGAGTGAACGACTTAAAGGGAATATATGGTTTATTCTGAAATTTAGGAAATTCATTCGCCAAAGCATGCGAAATGGTTCGAATTTGTGCAATCCGGTGCATGTTGCAAGGTAAGGGGTATGAACAGATTTGAAGCAAAACGACTTAGGTTCATTCATAAAATTCAAGAGATTGTCAAGAGGACTTACTCAGGAACAGTTGACGCAAAAAATATTTGAGGAAACCGAGCTCGTGCTGAACAATTCACATCTTAGCGATATTGAGAGCGGAAGGATCATGCCGAGGATTGAAACGTTGAATATCATTATACAAGCGCTTGACATTGAGTATGAAGATATTAGAGAAAGCTATCTGATGAGGATCGATGATAAGAAAACGCTTGTCGAGCTTGCATCCAAACATATACAGGAAGGAGATTACTTCTTTGCGAAACGGATTGTCGCCAAACTGATCAGACAAATCAAGAACGAATACGGCGGGACGAAACAAATATACCGGCTAACCTACAAAGTTTATGTATTGCTGTGCATTCACTATCGGGAAAACCTGCCGAAGCGGGATAAAATGATCGATTATATTGTCAATATATGATCTCTTTGTCCAAAAAGCAGTCCTCTCAGCTCATTGAGAGGATGTTTCTATTCTCCAGCACCAATCAGATTTACGAATCGTTCGTTGAGATTGCCTCCCGTGTTGCGGACAGCGTGAAATATCACTCCAAAGAAAGCTTTAAGTGCAGCTACCAGCTTGCCACAGCATTAACCCATTGCAATCGGCCGGTCGATGCTTTATTCGAAATGATAAAAGCATTAAAACTTGCCGGCGAAGCCGCCGTCGACGATAAGACGAAAGGGGCGCTGCAATGGAAAGTCGGCATCGCTTACTTTCAATTGCAAATGTACGAACAAGCGAAACCCCACCTATCCGCATCGCTGATGCATTTTAAGAGAGGATCGAAGGACATTTTCGTTTGCTGTCATTATCTCGGTTTAATTCACTATTACCTCGGTCATTTTCACGATGCGCGCTTATATTGGGACAAGGTATTGAAAAGTACGTTCATCGACGATCATCTGCGGCTCAAAACGATTAACGATTATTGTTTTATGGAACTCCGGTTGGGAAACTTGGAGCAAGGAATGAAGCTTCTGCAGTTGGCTCACTCGTATTGCGACAACGGCGGTCACGAGTCCGTTCCGGACGGGTGCGCCATATGCTTCAGCCTTTACTTGCGAAACAAAGCATTGCTTTTGAAAACGGAACGAAAGCCTGCCCTTAAGCTTCTGCTTGATACACTGCAAATGTGGACCGCCACTCCTCACAAGTCCGACTTTCACAAGCAAGACCTATTTCTGTTATGGAAAGATATTTTGTTAATTGTTACGAAGGAAGAAGCCTCTAGGCCGGAAGGACTACTAAGCGAAGAGCAGTTCAACCTGCTGGAGACGATGAAAAACTTGATTTAGGAAAGCTGAAATATGTCGAATTATGGTGAATTATGTCGGTTATAGCGTTGGTTATGGCGATTTTTGTTGGAAATCGACGATGAACTGAAGGTTGAAATGGGATGAAAGTTATATTGTGGAAATAGGATTAAAGTCTTTGGTTTTTAATTTCGTTTAGGGAGGCAATTCCTTTGAAGTGGTTCCGCAATCGTAAGACATCGCAAAAATTAATAGGGTCGTTCGTGCTAATTTCGCTCATTTTGGCGGGGATCGGCGTTTACTCGCTGATGAACATGGCGAAAATCCAAAGCAACGTCGGAGGAATTTATAACGATAATTTAGTTCCTACACAGTACTTAGCGCAAGCGCAAATTCAATATCAGCGCATTCGGGTAAATATCAGAGACGTTTACATGGCTGAAACGAGCGATGAGAAAAGCAGTTACATAGACCGAATCGATCAAATCAGGGCGGATTTTGAAACCAGCCTGCAGCAATATGAAAAGGGCATTTCGTCCGACTTGGAAAGAGAACAAAATGAGAAAGTAAAATCCGCGGCAGGTCTTTACTTGGATACGATCGATCAAGGCATCAAGCTGGCCGTCGACGGGAAATCGGACGAACTGAAGTCTTTGATCCGCGGAGATATGAAACATAAAGGAGATGAGCTGCTCAGCGGTCTTGACGATTTAATCCGAATCAATGACGAACAGGCGCTGCGCGGGTTCAACGACAGCGAGAAAGCCTATGCGTCATCCCGAATCGTCACCGTCGCGGTCATCATTATCGCTTTCGCATTAAGTGTGGCAATCGGCTTGTTTATTTCGAACATTATCTCTCGACCGCTTAATCGAATGGTCGAAGCGACCAGAAAAATCGCCGGCGGGGATATGACCGTTACAACGGATATGGATTCGAAAGACGAAGTAGGCCAACTGGCCATGGCGATGAACGAGATGACGGGCAATCTCCGTTCATTGATCGGCGGAGTCATTTCCTCCGCTCAAAGCGTCGCGGCGGCGTCGGAGCAAATTTCCGCCAGCACGGAGGAGATCGCCAGCGGAAGCTCTCATCAGTCTCAATCCGCCCAACAGATGAACGAGCTGTTCAAGGAATTGTCCGAAGCGATCGGTGCGGTTGCGAAAAACTCCGAAATTGCCGCGGAAATTTCCGACGAAACGAAGGCGGACGCCGAGCAGGGGAGCCAAGTCGTTCTTTCGTCGATTGAAGGAATGAATCAGTTAAGCGAGCAAATGGCGCTGCTGCAAGAAGACTCCGCTAAAATCGGCGAAATCATCGAAGTAATCGACGATATAGCGGAACAAACGAATTTGCTTGCATTGAATGCGGCGATCGAAGCGGCACGGGCGGGAGAACAAGGGCGCGGCTTCGCGGTTGTAGCCGACGAGGTGAGAAAGCTTGCCGAACGAAGCGGCGAAGCGACGAAGCAAATTAGTACGATCATTAAAGGAATGCAAAACAATACGACGCAGAGCGTTAACGCAGTAACGAATGCGGTAACGCTGTCCAAGCAAACCGAGCAGTCGTTCCAAACCATTGTGGTGAAAGTGAACGAGGCGGCGAAGCAGGTGACGGAAATCGCGGCGGCGAGCGAAGAGCAAGCGGCTCAATCCGCCGAGGTGCTTCGATCGATTGAAACGATAACGGCGATTAGCGAAGAAGCGGCCGCGGCTGCGGAGGAAACGGCATCTTCATCCCAATCGCTGGCGGAGCTCGCGGAACAGTTAAACGAAGCCGTGTCCACGTTCAAGATTAATTAAATAGAAGGCGGGTTTCGCAACATGGACGGGATTTCCAACCAATTTCAATATGTTGAAATCGGAATCGCAAACGAATGGTACGCCATCAAAATATACGACATCCATGAAATTATTAAAATGCAGGCCATTACGGAGCTGCCGCATAGCGGAGCGCACATTAAGGGAGTCATCAACCTAAGGGGGAAAATCGTGCCCGTCATAAGCCTTCGGGCCCGGTTCGGCTTGGAGGAAGTTCCGTATAGCAAGGCTACGCGGATCGTCGTTGTCAACTATAAGGAAGAAGCGGTCGGCATTGTCGTTGACCAGGTGGATCGAGTGACGACATTTCAAAATATTCAGCCGCCGCCGGAACGGGTCGGCGGCGTGGACGGCGAATTTTTCTCGGGCATCGGGCAAACCGATCGGGGGTTGGTCAGTTTGCTGAAGCTTGACCATCTTCTTCAGTAGCGGAAAGGAGATGGAGGCAGTATGCAAGCTTCGGAGTTTATCGAGGTTTTCATGGAAGAGCTTGAGGAGCAGCTTATTCAGATCGAACAAGGCATCATTGCGCTGGAGCATGACAAGGATCCGGAAGCGGCGGTTCAAAGCCTCTTTCGAGCGGCTCATACGCTGAAAGGCTCGTCAGCCGCTATGGGGCTGGTCGAAATGAAAAATCTTACCCACGAAATGGAAATGATTCTTGAACTGGTGCGCAGCGGCAAACAAGCGGTCTCCGGAGAGCTGATTGATTTGCTGCTCTCGTGCTTGGATTTGCTGGTCGTATTAAAAAACCAGTTTGCAAGCGGGGAGGGCCGATTCGCAACAAGCGCGGACCTTGTCGTGCGCTTAAAGCATTTCGCAGGGACGGATGCTTCGAAACATTCGGCCCAAACATTCACTTATACGGTGCGAGTCGTTATTTCCCCGGATTGCCCGATGAAGACGGCACGGGCTTTCCTTATTAAGCATTGTATTGCGGAATTGGGCGAAATAGCCGGAACGGACCCGGATTTGGATTCGCTGCCGGATGACGGCGAGCCTGAGCATTTCAGCTGCATCGTAACAACTTCGTTCCAAGAGGATGAGCTGAAGGCAAAAATCGCCGCAACCGTGACGGATGTCAGTAGCATCGATATTTTTCCTTATCGGCAAGAGGCGCCGGAATTGGCTGATGAAGAAACCGTCTTGGAACTCCAAGATAAGGAAAAGCGCAAATCGAAAACGGTTCGCGTCGACGTCGAGCGGCTGGAGCAATTGATGAATTTGGTCGGGGAGCTTGTGATCGATCAAACGCAGGTGGCCCGAATCGGCGGCATTCTGAATGCCAAATATGCTTCAGACGAGACCGTCGATGAGCTTGACAAAGTTTCCGACCACATTTCGAGAATTATCGGCGAACTGCAGGACAGCGTCATGAAGGCGCGGATGCTGCCGCTGGAGCAGCTGTTCATGCGCTTTCCCCGTATGGTAAGGGACTTGTCGCAGCAGCTCGGCAAAGAGGTGGAGCTCGAGATTGCCGGAGCGGAAACGGAGCTTGACCGTACTGTGCTGGAGGTTATCGGAGATCCGCTCATTCATTTAATCCGCAACGCTCTCGACCACGGGATCGAGACGCCTGACATCCGATTGGCTGGCGGCAAGCCTGCCAAAGGTTTGCTGCAAATTACGGCCGCTCACAAAGAAAACCAAGTGATCATTACCGTCCGCAACGACGGAGCGCCTATCGAGCCGGACAACATGAAGGCTGCGGCGGTTAGAAAAGGGATCATTACCGAGGATGAGGCGCTTGCGCTGACGGACCGGGAAGCGACAAACTTAATTTTCCGCCCCGGATTTTCGACCGCTGCTTCGGTTAGCGATATTTCGGGGCGCGGTGTCGGAATGGATATTGTGAAAAACCACATCGAGCAGCTGAACGGACTGATCGAGGTGGAAAGCGGCAACGACGGCACTGTATTTTCGATTAAGCTGCCGCTTACACTTGCCATCATTACCGGTCTGCTTGTGGGATTGAATGCGAAAACGTTCATTATCCCGATGAGCAACGTCGTTGAAATTGTCCGCGTCAATCCCAACGACATTCAAACGATCAAGGGAGAACCGATTGTCGTCATCCGAGGCGAAGTTATGCCGTTAATTTGGCTTCACGATTGTTTCGGCGTCAACCGGCCGGCCGGATCGGACAAATATATCCCGGTTGTTATAGTCGGCACCGGGGAAAAAAGAATGGCTTTGGTCGTCGACGAACTTAAAGGAAATCAAGAGGTTGTCGTCAAATCGCTCGGAGGGTTTGCCGGCAAGAGAGACGGCATTTCCGGAGCGACGATTCTCGGCGACGGCACGGTCGGGCTTATTGTGGAGGTATCGGGGATTGCCAAGCTGATCCAGCTCGCCAATGGGTATAAAAAATGACCACGTTACGAGGGGGAAGGCGAGGTTTATCGATGAATCGGCTTCGTGCAAAGGCGGCGGGGAATGGACGCTCTAAGCTCTATTCCGCCGCATTTTTTGTGGTTTTTCCGATTACGGTGTGGATTGACGGATTTATGTTTCCGGATAAGTTCTTGAACGGCTTGTATCTTGTCGATATTGCGATTGCGGGAATCGCCTTTTGGCGAACGATATGGCTTCAAGTCCTCATTGCGGTATTGATTACTTGGTGCTATTACCAATTCGCTCCGTTCGAACCGCCGCCTTTTTACGCAATCGTCATTGACGGAATTGTGTTCTTGCTTGCCATGTTTTCGGTTTCCGCCATCGTAAAGTCCTATTCGAGAGAGCATGAAAATTTGCTGAATTTGACGCTGGCGCTCGCGAAATCGCTTGATTCGAGGGACCCGTATACCGCGACTCATTCGGAGAACGTCGCCAAATACGCCCGAGCGATCGCCGCGGAGCTCGGATTGCCGCAGAAGGTGCAAGACAATATTTACATCGGCGGTCTGCTTCACGATATCGGAAAAATCGGGGTTCCGGAGTCCGTTTTGAGCAAGCAATCAAGCTTGACGGAACCGGAGTACGAAATGATTAAGCGGCATCCGAGAATCGGCTACGATATGGTGAAGCATATTTCCGCGTTTCGGAATAACGGGATCTTGGATATGATTTTGTATCACCACGAGCGTTATGACGGTACGGGGTACCCGGAAAGATTGAAGGGGGAGCAAATTCCTTTGTTCGCCCGCATTATGGCCGTAGCCGATTCCTTTGACGCCATCACTTCCAGCCGCGTTTACCGCCAAGGGAAAAACATAAACAGCGCCATTCAAGAAATATGCGAGCATAAAGGCACGCAATTCGATCCGGACATCGTGGACCGGTTTGTCAAAATACTTCGGGAGCGGCCGGCAAATATTCAATCGAGTAGATAGGGGCGGCTAGCCCCTGACCTCTCACACCAC
>NZ_JAQZSG010000066.1 GCF_028745515.1 Paenibacillus thermotolerans
GATACATTCGCCGCATTCCATGTACGGTATGATCGCCACTTGATCACCTTTTCGCAATCCGCCGGCGTTTTCTCCGATTTCTTCTATTACGCCCGACAATTCATGTCCCAGCACGCGCGGGTAAGTAAAATACGGCTGATTGCCTTTAAATGCATGCAAATCCGTCCCGCAAATTCCTATTCTTCGAACACGAACCAGATCTTCGCCCTGTTGCAGGAAGGGCTCCTTCGCTTCAATAATCCTGAATTCATTCGGGTCTTCATCGATATTCCGCCCTTCCGCTCGGCCAAGTTTTATTATGGATCGGTGCCAAAATGTCGAGTACTTCCTTCAGCAATTCCGTATCCATGGGCTCATCCGTCCATTGAATGTTCTTTATGATATGTTCCGTGCTTGCAGTACTTACTAAAGTGGTTGGTATTTTTTCATTTGCGACACAATATTGAATCGCCAGTTTGGATATGTCTTGCCCTTTCTGCGCGCAATATTCCGCCGCGCGTTTACATGCCTCCCTGATTTCTGCATCAGCCGGGTGCCAATCCGGGACGCCTCTTGTGCTCAGAAGACCCATTGACAACGGCGACGCATTGATGAGTCCTGTCTTTTTTTGCTCCAACAAAGGAATTAGGTTCAGCAGCGACGTGTCATTCAATGAATAATGGCAGTACGATAGGATAACGTCGAGATCCGCTTTGGCGAGTACCATTTCAAAGAGTGTAAGGGGCAAGCCCGACACGCCCATAAAACGGATTTTTCCTTGCTTCTTCAGTTGTTGCAGTGCGGGAATTCCTTCTTCCATCACTTGTTCAAAGGAGCCGAATTCAATGTCGTGAAGAAGCAGAATATCCACATAATCCGTATTCAACCTTTGTAAGCTTTCTTCTACGCTGCTGATAATCCGTTTTGTTGAAAAGTCAAATTCATCCGCTCCGTAACGTCCCGCTTTGGTAGACAAAATAAACTTGTCCCTGGGCAATTCTTTGATAGCTTCGCCTAATAATGTTTCGGCTTTGGTTAAACCGTAATAGGGCGAAACATCGATCAGATTGATTCCCATGTCAACCGCGGTTCGAACCGTCCGGATTCCCTCTTCTTTGTTAATCTCTCTGAAGACGGAACCAAGCGAAGACGCTCCGAGACTTAAAACAGACACTTCCAGACCGGTGCTTCCTAATGTTCTGTATTTCATGTCCTTCCATCTCCTCTATTAAAATCGCTTAGCGTTAACGCCGAGAAATGCGGATTTGATTTGATAGGATGAAGCGTTCAACTCGTATATTCCGCCGGTGGTGGTCTCAAAGCTGACAACTCCAGCTTCTTCCGTGAAAAGAAGCGAATCCCCATTGGACGATACCGTTACGGGAGTATGGCACCGCACAGTGCAAACACCGGCAAGGGCAGTCACGATCCTTGCATAGACCAGATTTCCGTCCGCCCACTCCATGTCGACGGTGAAGCCGCCCCGTGCCCGAAGACCTATCACTTCCCCCGTACGCCATGCTTCCGGTAATGCGGGAAGCAGGTGTATTTCTCCTAGATGGCTCTGAAGCAACATCTCCGCAATAGCCGCGGCCCCCCCGAAGTTGCCGTCGATCTGGAACGGAGGATGATTATCGAGCAGATTCGGCAGAGTTGATTTAGCAAGCAACGCTTGAAGGTTATCATGCGCTCGTTCCGACTCTTGAAGCCTTGCCCAAAAGTTGATGATCCAGGCTCTACTCCATCCGGTATGGCCGCCGCCGTTCGCCAGCCGGCGTTCCAGCGTCATTCTTGCCGCTTGCGCCAGCTCCGGAGTTAACCGGTCGCTGATTTGGCTTCCGGGATGAAGCGCGAACAGATGAGAGATATGCCGGTGCCCTGCTTCAAGCTCCTCATAATCCTCGTACCACTCCTGCAACTGGCCGTACTTGCCGATCTTCGGCCGTGGGATCCTGGCCAGTACACGGAATAATTCCATACCAAGAGCTCGTTCCCCTTGAATATTAAGGAGCCCCTCTGCCTCTATCACTGCAGAGAACAATTCGTGAATAATTTGGCTGTCCATGGATGGGCCTGCGCAAAGAACGCCAGACTCACCGTTCGGCAGCAAGTACGTGTTTTCCGGAGAAACGGACGGGCATGTGACCAATTCCCCGGTTGGACTTTCCACCAAATAATCTAGTAGGAACAGCGACGCCTCGCGCATTGTGTCATAAGCTTTCGCCAGAAAAGCCCGATCCTGCGTAAAGCGGTAATGCTCCCACAAGTGCAGACACAGCCATGCCGCCCCCATCGGCCAATATGTAGCGGGAAGGTAAGTATCCTGCGGCGCCGTATCTGCCCATATATCCGTGTTATGATGCGCCATGAATCCCCTGCAGCCGTACATGCTCCTAGCCGTCTGCCTGCCCGGTTCGCGCATGCGCTCCAACAGTTCGAACAACGGCTCGTGGCATTCGGGCAGTCCGCAAATCTCCGCAGGCCAGTAGTTCATCTGGGCGTTGATGTTAATCGTATATTTGCTATCCCAAGGCGGCAAGAAGTGCTGATTCCAAATGCCTTGCAAATTGGCCGGCAAGGAGCCCGGCCTGCTGGATGCGATCAACAAGTAACGGCCGAACTGGAAATAAAGTGCCATTAACCCTGGATCATGGCCTCCTTCCTCCACCCGCTTCAGCCGCTGTTTGATACTCATACCCGCGGTTTCTTCATCCGGCCCTCCGAGCATCAAGGAAACACGGCCGAACAAGGCTCGGTAATCGTTCCTATGGCGCTCGGCCAGATCATTGAATGGACGCTCTGCTGCGGCTGATCCTTTACTGAGACACTCCGACAACGGATCATCGGTCCGGAATGTTGTTGCAGCGGTTAAAACCAAGGTGACACAGTCGGCTTGTTCCACCACGAGATGTTCGCCAACGGTTTTTACTGTGCCTCCGCTCGCAGACGCTTTCAAAGCGGTGCAATAATCATTGCCGTTCTCACCGCCGCAGTTCCCCCGCATATAGATGGTATCGTTCCCAATCTTTCCTGTCCGGTCGGCATAGCGCCATCTCCCCCGCTCCAGACGGGCTGTAAAGCTGATTGCGCCTTGTTGATCGGCCGTCAGGCGAATGATGATCGCTTGATCGGGATAACTCGCGAATATTTCCCGCTGATAAGAGCACCCATCCTGCTCGAACGTTACGCGTACTGTCGCATCTTCCAGGTCCAGCACCCGTTTGTAATTCGTAATACTTCCGGTGGGATGCTTAAAATTCAACAGCAGGTGGCCCAGCGGGAGGTAATGGCGCTGAGTCTCCGGCAAACCTGATAACGCGAGCACCGACAACTGTTCCGCCTCCTTCAGCTTTCCTTCGAAAATCCGCCTCCTAATTTCAGGCAGATGTTTCAGCGCATCGGGATTATTGCGATCCCTGGGGCCGCCGTACCATACCGAATCTTCATTCAATTGAATGCGCTCGGCAACCGGCTGTCCGTAAACCATGCCGCCCAACCGGCCGTTCCCGATCGGGAGCGCCTCATCCCACTCCTCTGCCGAGCTGTCATAGCAAAGCTCCATTGCTCCTCGTTTCCAGTTTTCGCGCATGATAACAATCACTCCCGTTGTTATTTTGACTCATCTCGCGATTGCCGCCCGGCGTCATACCCGTGTATTTCCAACTCCAACAGTTTTCTTTAATTCGAAAGTTTTTTCCAAAAATGTGAAACCGCTTTCTTTCCGAAGTATGCTGCTGATCAAACTTCATCCGAACTTGTCTCCAGCGTATTATACAGAAAGTGGGTTTGATTTGTGCTTGAAGTTTTGATATTCCGGCTCGTCTGTTAACAATCGGTGTATTTGATGATTTCGACGCTCGATATCACTTTCCTCCGTTTTTTCCAAATGGCATAAAAAATTAAAAAAGGTGTGATGTTTCACGAAAAATTATAAAGCGGAGCCTAAAAAAACGCGTGGCCCCGCTATTGTTGTTTCATATTTACTTGAGTTTCAGTATCAAACCAATCTTTAAGTAGAAAGGTGCTTATCTCTTCAATTTCAAGGTTTCCGGGAACGGGAACGATTGTGATTTCGCTTCGGCTTGGATTTGGCCGGAGGGATACGCTTCAAGGCTCTGGCGTAACTTATCACTTTACGGGCGATGCTCTTATCGGTCAAGTGCTCGAATATAAAAGGGTCGGGACTCGTGTTCAGCTCGATGATCCAAGGGCGCAGGCGGTTGTCCAGGCCAATGTCCGCGCCGATCATGTTAAGTCCGGAATACGTGCGGCTGAGAGCTTTGGCGGCGTCATATCCGGTTTTGGAAAGGGTCTTTTCTATTGCGGACAGCTTCTTTCCGGAAGCATAAGGTTTCAGCAACTTCCGAACTTCCGTTGGTTTTCCACCGTTATGGTAATTCGTCACGATCTTCCTCGGGTGAGCGACTCGCCCGATCATGCCGGTCATCTCCCAAGCGCGCTTGCGATTGCGTTGAACCATGACCCGGATATCGAACTGGCGACCCTTGTATTTCAAGAGATGGATTCCTTTCTGAACCAAATAAGGGCATTTGTTTTTGTTGCGAACGATAGACTGATACATGGAAGGGAACGAATCGAACACTCGCTTCTTTTCTCCCTTCTGATACGAATAGGAACCGTTGCTTTGTTCCACGCGCATGACCCCTTTGCCTTGTCTGCCCGCTACCGGTTTGATGTAAACCATGGAATAGCGGCGAAGCATCTCTCGAAGCGATTTTTCGTTCATTCTGCGGGTTTCGGGAACAAACATGCGCACTTTCCGGTCTTTCAAAATGGCCTTTGTTTTCAGCCATTTGCTATAAACGTGCTTTCGAGCGGATGTTTTCACGCTTCGACACCTCCTGTCATATAATATATGTCGAGCTTTACCCCGCCCGATTCAGGCAGATGTGGGAATGGCTTTGAGATTTGGAGATAAACGAAAGCTGGCTTCATCTGCAAGATTGAAGCCAGGCGTAACTCTTTTTTTGTGAAAAGACAGCGACTGGTAGCGCCGGTCCAGCCTGCCGACGGCAGACCCCGACAGAGCGGATTACGCAATATTCGGCTACTTTGTGTTTCGGGCGTAACCCTTTCTTTTGTGAAAAGACAGCGACCGGTAGCGCCGGGTCAGCTTGCCAATGGCAGATCCTGACAGAGCGGATGGGCTGGTTGAGAGACTTTTGTTAAGCGCGCTTTTAAGTCGAACTTTCCCAGGCTGAGCGGAATAGACGTAATTTCCGTACGTCTCAAATTCGGAAAATCCGATCTGTTTTTTTCGGTTGATACTTTTCAAGATGGCTTTATACCACTTCGTTCCGTGCCTCGCTTCGATTTTGTTCTTGAGCGACCGGAGCTTTGTTTTATTGAACAACATGTAGTGCGTCACGAAGGAACGGGGACGTGGAGCTTTTTTTCCGAGCAGCTTGCGATAGGTGACGAAATATTCAGGTTGACTCCAGTTTCGGCAATAGAACAGTGGCTTCCTGATCATAACTTAATTAATGCAGTCCAGGGAAAAATAGGATAAGAAACATACAGAACGGAGGATAAGAACTACATGGAGTGGAATATAAAGTCCATTCATAAACGCGAGGATGGCGGCACAGCGGCGCTGGAACTTGAAAGTGCTGACAAACAAATTGATGTTAATGCGCGATGGGATGGCTGCCTAGAGATACATGTTTTTCACGTTACAGAGGAAGGCCGAGAGTTCAAAGATACGATCCATACCTGTGATATCAATGGGCTCGTTAATGTTTTGCAGTCATTAACTAGCCAATGCAAAGAGTTCTTTGGTGCCGGTAGTTATTGGGAGACGAATGATGAGGAGTTAAAACAGGATAGGTTGGAACTGTAAGGGTCTAGCTTGAAAATTAAGGGGGTTCCGAGGTAACCCCCTCCCCACGGCTCTGATACGTTCCGATACCACAATAACGATCATTGATTTACGTTATCCTGCCCCATAGTTGAGCGGCGGCCAAGGAAAAACAATTCAGCGATGGAGTAAATCCATCACTGTGCTCTTGTACCCGTTAGCTTAATAATGCTGCCGCAAATGTGCGCGGCAGCTTTACTTCACGAAAAGTGCTCTGCAAGAATCGTTAACCAGACCTTGCACTCAGTTGTAAAACGGTATGTATTTTTTCTTGTGCTGTTAATTTAACCATAAAAAACTGCACCTTCAACAGTTAGATTGTGTCTAACAATTGGGGTACAGTTCATCGAAGGTGGTTTTGTAATGGTCAATATCAACATTAGAATTTAACATAGCCTGGATTTTAAATATTGCACCCACATCGCGTGCAGCTCGGCTTCCGATACTTGAAATGCACTTTGAAAATCAGTGGTATCGCGTATGAATTTGTTAAGCTCATCTGAACTGTAAGAATGGAGGAGATATTCTACGATCAAATACGAGAATCCATATCCCCCCATCTTCTCGAAATCCCACGTATCATTAGTTAATGCTTGAAAGCTAGGGACGGCATCATTTCGAATCGCTTCGGAGGTGCTATACTGAATATATTCTTGCGACATTTGCTTGGCTTCATGTCCGCCGAGCCCATGAGTAAGCCATTTCGGTGCCAACGGATTGATATCCTTCACTAACCACATCGTAAACAAGCTTATAGTGTGTCGTAGAACCGATTGATACGTATGTTCAGGGCCTGGGTTTAGTGGGGATACGATTTTAATTTTGTTGCGTTCATAGGTACCCATGAACCAATTAGGCGCATCCGGTTCGCCTATTGCTTGATGAAAAGTGGACAGATCCGGATAGATTTCGATAGCGATTTTCTGAGAAGGGCGATGGCGGTAGGTTGTAAGAATTCGCTCTACATTGGCTTTCAGCTCTTCAAATAAGTCATGGTATACCTTATTCATACCATCCTTCTTGGTGGACGCCTCGCTTTTATCCACAATTGAAATCAGCTCTTTGATAGACATGACGGTAATGTCACCCCATTCTTTTAATTCTTTTTTTAGTTTGTTTAAGGCACGGTAGAGTCTGTTCTTAACCGCGCTTTCAGGCATCCCGATGATTTTGGATATTTCCAATAAAGTGCAATCGACAAAAAAACGTAAGGAAATGATTTGCTGGTCTAATTCACTCAATTGGGCTAATGCAGCACTAATATCAATGCGGATATCGACATCTTTAGCTGTATCGAGAGAAATCGATTGGGACTGAAAATCGATAACTTCGTGCACTATTTCTTTATTTCGTGATCTCGTACGATACTCGTTTTTGACAATATTCTGCGCGATTTTGAAAAGCCAAGTAAATATACTGGAGTTATGCTTAAACAAGCGAAAGTTTTCCATTGCTTTTAAAAAAGTTTGTTGCGTTAAGTCATCGGCTACTGTCAGATTTGTCTTTACTGCGATATATTTTCGAATTCTCTCTCGATATTGATCATAGATGGCTTCGAAATGTTGGATGTGCTCCTGCTCCTCCGGAAGAACAGGGATTTTTGTTTTGTCTTGAGCTCTTGACACCTGTAGTACCTCCTCCTGAACTTACAATTCATTAGACACCGAATGGAGGTAAAAAGCCACGTCATTTTAAAATAAATCCTCACGATGCTATTTCACTTTTTCTAAACCCCAAAAATGATGTGTAAAACTGCCCTTTAGTTGAGCGTTCCATTGAGAATGCATAAAAGCGGTGGATCGGATCCACCGCAGCGCTCTTGTACCTCGTTAGCTAAACGACATTCGACTGTTAACGAACAAGGAGAATACAAATAAAAGCCTTCAATATCCAAATCGATGCTGTGATAACAAGCGTCGATGAAGGTCACACATTTCAATAAATGTACTGTCGCCTGTGCCTGTGGTAACATTTTTGTGTTTGGTGCGGGTGCTTCTTCAGCAAGAGCGGCTTTCGCCGTTTCGTGCATAGTTTCAAAGGTCATAAATAAAAGGATTTAACAATATCGCCGCTTTTGTAAATGGAAGGGGCAGCTGCTCTAGGATTGGCTTTTCGTAATTAAACCATAAGTAATCCATGTGGACCTCCTTTGGAACAATCAGCAGCGGTTACAACTAACCATACTATATCATTGAACATCTCCCGTTAGCGAAGCGAGGCCGCCGATTGCTCGGCAGCCTCGTTGTTATCGAAAATTTTTTATTAACGGACGAACCTTTTGGATTCGTTATCGGTTCGCATATTCCATGTTCGCTGTCTCCAACATGGATTTCCAGTTCGAGAAGGTGATTTTTCTATCCACATGCCGATCAAATAGTTCGTCAGGAATGATCCTAACATCTTCAAGGGTCTTGACTTGAAAGTTTCCGTTCTCAACAAACTCGTCGAAACTCTTGAAACTGGAGTACTTAATCATAAATGTTTCATTGAACAATTCTTTGATAGTGTTAAATCCTTTAGTAGTTCGTCAAATGACATTGGTTTATGTTTTCTCAAATAAACACTCCTCAAAATATAATCTCTGCTCATTATACACCATAACGTTTTCCATTTATGCCTTTTCATCTTACCTGTCAATCAACAAGCGATGCCTTCTACATGCATGTTGTACAATAAGCACGGTTCTGGAGAAGGCAATTTAGGCTAAAGGCTTTAGCAATAACCCTTTATGTTCAACTGTCGTAATCCGTTAGTGAAGTGATATGAAGTGCTCGTAAACTTCTCTAACAATATCAAGAAGTTCTGTTCGAANAAAGGCTTTAGCAATAACCCTTTATGTTCAACTGTCGTAATCCGTTAGTGAAGTGATATGAAGTGCTCGTAAACTTCTCTAACAATATCAAGAAGTTCTGTTCGAAACCCTTCACCTTCGATTTTATCAATTAATTGGCGTGCAGTTTCAACATTCATGGTTACACGACCAGTTGTCTCGAAGCCTTCTGGCATTTTGACATATTCCTTGACTTTAGCTAAAACGAAAACAGTGTATGAGTCCGTACTTTCCCAATACCACGACGCGATAGGCATTCTAAACTCTTCCAAGATAAGACCAGCTTCTTCGACTGTCTCGCGATTAAGCGCAACGTCCAAGTCCTCGTTATTTTCTACTCTACCTCCAACTGTAGTTATATTTTTTTCGTGCTTATCCCAAACCATAACGATGGATCCGTCTTCTGTTATGGGGATGCTGTGAATACCCGCTATTCGCTTATCGGTAGGGAATTCCCCAAATAAAGGTTTTAACATTTACGCCCCTCCAACACCAGAATAACATTAATCAAACAATATTTTACGCGTTACATCTAGTTATTCGGCTAAATACTCCAACTACGCTGCCCCTTCAGAGCACTCAAGAAATATAGAAAAAGCGATGGATCGGATCCACCGCTGCGCTTTTGTTCTCAGATATAGCAACACTTTCGGCTGATTTTAAGGAACCTGTTTCCTTGTCCCAGTGGACCGAAGCACCGGCTCTTCCCTGTTTGACGGCGTGAATAATATTATTATTTGGGTTGCCAAGCGCAGTATTTGTTACCATCGGGATCAAAAAAATCGAACCCGTATCCACAATCACCAGAGTCCTGTAACTGCTAAACTAAAGTGGACAGAAAATGCTAGATAAGAA
>NZ_JAQZSG010000067.1 GCF_028745515.1 Paenibacillus thermotolerans
TCCACCATCGTGCTCTCCCCAACTTTTATGCAAGGCTAGTGCACTATAAGTTACTATTGATCCCAAAACCTTGGCTCTAGGATTAAAAATTGGTGAATAGCAACTCCAGGTGGTGCTAAAAAATCCCCAGCCGCCTTTTTGGACCGAATAGCAATCTGCAGTGTTACTATTTTCGGGAGTATACTTAATTTCGGAGGTAACTTATTTATGAAAACCACTGCATTGCGTCCGTTCGTTCCATCCGGCAAAGATTATGCGCTTGCGCAGCGTTTCTTTGTAGATCTTGGCTTCGATAAAGTGTATTCGGATGATGAATTGAGTCTTTTTCGAATGGGGGAACAGGAATTTTATCTTCAAAACTTTCACAACCAGGAATTTCAAGAAAACTTCATGGTAGAGCTAGTTGTCGAGGAGCTTGATACCTGGTGGTCGCATATTAAGACCGCTATTCTTGAAAAGGATTACCCGGTTAAGGCAAAAGAGCCGACAGACTATCCTTGGGGAAAACGTGAAATACATGTAATTGACCCTGCCGGTGTTTGCTGGCATATTTCGGAGGCAAAGAAATAAGGCGGATTGAACCAAGGTGAGTTGGAGAATGCAATAAGCGAATGTAGTAAAGTTCAACGCGGATACGGGGAGGAAGTTTAAGTGCATGGAGTCTCAATCCGAAAAGTAAACCATCTTGATCCTTCTACGTTAAACCCGCTGGTTGCATCAAGTGCCGGCGAAGGATTCCGTCACCTCAAACGGTTGGTGAGCGAGTACGAAACCGGAGCCAATACGTTCGACAAAGTAGGAGAAGCGCTCTTTCTTGCTTATCTGAATAGCGAAGTTGTCGGAGTTTGCGGATTGAATCAAGACCCGTATTCAAATCGAAAGGAAGTGGGCCGCGTTCGACGACTCTACGTATCTCCGCATGTACGAAGATTCGGGGTCGGGCGATTGCTCATGAAATCAGTTATAGAAGAAGCTGGAAAGCATTATAAAAAACTTGTGCTTAGGACTGATCAACCGATTGCCGATCAATTTTATCGCTCTATCGGATTTTCAGTGGAATGCAATTCGGAATATGAAAGCCATTTTCTTCACTTAGAGTAGCAACATGTAACTCCCCGGCATCGTTAAAAGTGTTGGGGGTGAGATGATGAACAAAAGGTTCACCGCTATTTTCCTTACTCTCGTAATGGCGTTCGTTGCGGGGTGTGCACAAACGACAACACTTACTTCCAATGAACCTCCTAATGCTGTAGCAAATGTAGAAGAACAACAATTCCCGCTTATCAAAGGCTCCTACCAATGGAAAAACGCAATTGCGGATGCGCCGAGTCCCGATGATTTGGTGAAAAACACCACCGTTTATTTCGTAAAGCCGAATGCCGAACTAACTTTGGATTTCAAAGGGGAACCACCAAATGAAATCACGGTCGGGCTTTGGGGTAGCCAGGAAAACCTGCCGACAAAAGGCCGTGCTTTCGTTCTTCCGAAGGAACCGGGACGATACGTGCTTACCGTTTGGGGAATATGGTCAGGCAATGACCGCGGAAGTTACGCCGCCGCAATAGAGGTCACAAAATAACAATACTCGGTGAGATACCGCCTTCCCATGAAGGCGGTATTTTTTCTTTAAAATTGTTCGAAAGCAAGGAGAATAATGGGCTCTCCGTTGTATATCAAGGTGCAGTTCCATACGCCGCCGTTAGGTATGAGTATTGTTTCATGAGTGCGCGCCGAGATCGGCGGATCGATAGTAACGAAGTCGGAGTACTGCTCGAACATCTTCATCGCGTTGCCTGAAATAAAGTTGAGAGCTTCGCCCAAACCGTCAAGCAGAAGTGGGATTTCCTCTTGAGCGCTCCAGTCTTCGTAGCTCATTCGGCGGAGCAACGACAGCCCGACGGGCAGATCGACGGAACATAGCATGGCGCTTTCCATTTCCGCCGTACCCCGAAAAAATATGCAGGCAGAGATGTCGCGCAGCTTGAATTCCGGCTCCCAGTTCCAATCCAAACTTGTATGACCGGGCGTAAGCTGCAAATGGTGCTCGAAATAAATGACGGCTGTTTCTGCAAATCGGGCAGTAAAAGGCGGCGGCGTAAGGGCGGGCTTTGACCGCACCTCAGCCACCTTAGTAACGTCTTGCTTTCGATTTTTCGGTACAAGCAGCCGCGTTAGCCGATCAGGATCGTGAGTGAGGTCGGATGATGCCGGCAACGGAATGTGTTCAACGTCTTCTGCAGGAGGAGCGGCGCATCGTTCAATGTACCATCGGCTCACAAGATCGTAACGGTTTTGAGCGAATACATCGCGAAACAGTTCCTTCGCCTCATCGTAACTGCCAAGCTCGTACTTCATTAATGCTTGCTCGAAGGCGGGACGCGTCATCAGCTTTTTATCATAAATATCGGGCGGATCGCGATCGAAGCATTCATAGATCGTTTCGATATGCCGCCGGCCCCTTACGCGTACCGAATCGATTTTACGCATGCCGTATTTGCTCGGATCGGAGAGACGAGCCGCCGTATTTCCGGAAACGAGCAGCGTGGTGCCGTAGCGTTTGTTCAACCCCTCGATTCTGGAGGCCAAGTTCACGGCATCGCCGATCACGGTTACGTCCATTCGGCCGTCGCCGCCTACGATGCCGAGCATAAGCGGCCCGCTGTTCAGGCCGATTCCGATTCGTATCGGTTCGTAACCGGCCCGTAATCTCCCCAAGTTATATTCCTGCAGCCGCTCAATCATATCGAGCGCCGACAAAACCGCATTATCCACGTTTTGACCGAACAGCGCCATAATGGAATCGCCGATAAATTTATCGATAAACCCGCCGAATCGGTGCACGCTCGGTTCCATCTTGGAGAGATACGAGTTAAGGAACCGAAAGTTCTGCTCCGGCGTCAGACGCTCCGACAACGTCGTGAAAGAGCGGATATCGGAAAAAAGAACCGTCATGTCCGCTTTAACATGATCCCCAAGTTTTACATCGGAAATAGCGTTCTTCCGCATGTAGTTTAAAAATTGTTCAGGAACGAACCGGCGGTAAGCTTCCAGGAGTCGTTCGTTCATACATCTCGTTCCTTCCTTCACTTTCGGTATCTTTAGGAGAACGTAACGTTGCGCTTGCAGTCTACCGACCTGATTCTACTCTACTTTCATGACGCTGCATAGCTCTCGCAACGATGAAGCGGAAGTCTTTTTTATGGAGTGGGAAATTTGCGTCAGTGGGCGAAATGCATCAAGCCTGACCCGCCAGTACGCGGAAAAAGTACGCGGTTTGTTTTGTGACCGGCCGAGGCGGGATGTTACAATGGTTCCATGTCATGCAAAACTTACGTGTAAGGGAGGGGGAGTACGCGATGAATAATTTGCCTGAACAGTATACGGCCGTGCCAGCGGAGCGGATGAAGCTGTTCGTCTCGTCTTTGGCGCAGCAAGCGGGAATGCCGCAACAGAAAAGCATATTTTTGGCGGACTTGCTTGTGAAGAACGATTTGCGCGGCGTCTTCAGCCACGGCTCCAGACAAATCGCTACATACGCGCGCATTATGCGCGACGGGCTGATCAATCCGAACCCGGAGGTGTCGATCGTCAATGAATCGCCGTCCACCTTGCTTGTCGACGGAGACGGCGGCTTAGGCTATTTCCCTGCTTACCGAGCAGCCGAAGCGTTGGTCGAAAAGTGCCGCGCCTGCGGCATCGCCGTAGCGGTGACCCGCAACCACGGGCACATCGGAGCGGCCGGCATTTATTCCCGCATCTTGGCCGAGCGCGATTTGATAGGCTACGTGACGTCCGGCCACCAGCTTTCGTTACATCCGGAAAAATCGATCATGCAAGCTGCGGGCGGTTCTCCGATGTCGTTCGCCGTACCTTCGGGCGACTCTCCGGCGATGGTGCTCGATTTCGGAACGATGCACGATCTGTACGACGATTCTCCGCACCGGTCGGAAATTATTCGGTTAACGCCGGGCTTGGTGTTCCGCAGCATGGGGTTAGGGTTCATGTGCCAGGCGTTGGGAGGGTTTCTGGCAGGTGTCCCTGTAGAAGAGGAACGGGCGAAGCGCGCATACCAGGGCGCCAATCAAGGCTCGCTGATTATCGCGCTGGACATCGCCAAGTTTACGCCGCTGAACGATTTTAAGTTTGAGATGAGCCGGTATATGCAGCTGACCTCCGAAATGCAGCCGCTCCCGGGCTTTGACCGGGCTACCTTGCCGGGCGTGCTGGAAGCCGAACGCGAGCGGGATTGGGCGGTTCACGGCATTCCGGTAGGCAAGGACCACCGGGATGTGCTGGAAAAGGCGGCCCGGGAGTTTGGCGTTGAGGTTCCTTTTTAAGTATATAGTCACGACTTCGGACGAATCATCTCTTCCGGCCGTACAGCCTCGTCGAACTGCTCCGCTGTGAGCAGACCGAGCTGTACGGCCGCTTCTTTTAGCGTAACGCCCTCTTTATGGGCGTGCTTGGCGATGGCCGCGGCATTCTCATAGCCGATATGCGGATTTAACGCGGTGACCAGCATTAACGACTGCTCCAGGTAAGTCCGAATGACCGCTCGATTCGGCTCGATGCCTGCGGCGCAATTCACGTTGAAAGAGCGGATGCCATCAGCGAGCAGCCTGACCGACTGCAAGAAGTTGTACGCGATCACCGGCTTGAACACGTTCAGCTCGAAATTTCCTTGGCTGGCGGCGAAGCCGATCACGGCGTCGTTGCCCATGACCTGACAGGCAATCATCGTCACCGCCTCGCTCTGTGTCGGGTTCACCTTCCCGGGCATAATCGAGCTTCCCGGCTCGTTGGCCGGGATGATCAGCTCGCCGATGCCGCAGCGCGGGCCGCTGGCGAGCCACCGCACGTCGTTGGCGATTTTCATCAGATCGGCGGCGAGCGCCTTGATCGCACCGTGAGCGTACACCATCTGATCGTGGCTCGTCAGCGCATGAAATTTGTTTGCAGCGGATACGAAGCGTTTGCCCGTTTGCTTGCCGATCTCTTCGGCGGTTGCATTCCCGAATTCGGGATGCGCGTTCAGCCCGGTGCCGACGGCGGTTCCGCCGATCGCCAGCTCCTTCATCGCGTCGGTGCCGCTGCGAATCATGGCGGACGTCTTCTCCAGCATCGCCAGCCACCCGCTTATTTCCTGACCGAGCGTTAGGGGAGTAGCATCCTGAAGGTGCGTCCGGCCGATTTTTACGATATCCGCATACTCCTCCATCTTCCGGCTGAGCGTCTCTTTGAGTGCTTCCAGCTCCGGGAGGAGCCGATCCTCCACGGCGATGACGCCGGCGATGTGCATGGCGGACGGGAACGTGTCGTTCGAGCTTTGCGATTTGTTTACATCGTCGTTCGGATGAATGCGTCCGGCGCTCCCGCGGGCGGCCAGCAGCTCATTCGCCCGATGCGCGATCACCTCGTTTACGTTCATGTTCGTTTGCGTGCCGCTGCCGGTTTGCCAGACGACAAGCGGAAATTGCGAATCCCATTTCCCTTCGATGATCTCGTCCGCAGCCGTTACGATCGCATCCGTCTTCTCGGGATCCAGCTTGCCCAGCCGGCGGTTGGCAAGCGCGGCGGCCTTCTTCAATATGGCAAGAGCCCGAACGATTTCCAGCGGCATGCGTTCCGTGCCGATGTTGAAGTTTTCGCAGCTGCGCTGCGTCTGCGCTCCCCACAATACATCCGCCGGCACCTTGATTTCACCCATCGTATCTTTTTCGATTCTGTACTCCATAACGGCTTTCGCCCCTTTTTTTATGATGTAACTCCATGATATTCCTTCTAGTATTTTCCACCCCGGCGCTTGCCATTCAACAGCATGGAAAGCCTCCCCTTTCCCGGAAAAAAAATCGGCATTCGCCCACTCCAATGGGAACGTTGCTGAATAAAATGCCTAAAATCGTATAGGCAGGTGTGGATGCTTGGAGATTAAAAAAGACAGTTTCGTTCCCGGCTTCGTCCCGGAGCACAATCACGGGTCCGTCGATTATACCTCGGTTGCAGACGGCCACGTTCATCAATGTCTGGACGTCACGTCCCCGCCGATTCGAACGCAAGACGGGGGGCACATTCATTACACCGAAGGCTACGTCGTATTCGAGGATGGCCATAACCATCACTACAAAGCGTATTCCGGTCCGGCAATCCCTGTAGGCAACGGCATGCACGTTCATTATTACGATTTCTATACGTCGACCGACGACGGGCACAAACATCGCGTGCAAGGTGTTGATATGCCGGCGCCGGGAACGAAATAGGAGGACTTCCGATGAGCGGCAAGTTGATTTTCGATTACATTGTCGTAGGTACGGGACCGGCGGGGGCCGTCATTGCGAAGACACTCACCGACGACAAAAAAACGTCCGTGCTCGTATTAGAGGCAGGGGGGAATAACGACAAGGACAGACCGATCCGCGACTCAACTTTCGCTCTGGAACTGGAGGAACGATTTTACCCTCAATATTTTTGGCAAGGAGAAGGAGTCCCTCAAGAAGGGCTGAATGACCGCGCGTTCGAATGGACGACCGGCAGGCTGCTGGGCGGCGGTTCTTCGATTAACGGCGAACAGTACGTACGGCCTACTAGAGCGGTATTCCGGGAGTGGGAGAAGCTGTTGGGGCCGCTCTGGTCGCCCGCGAGGGCGACCAAGCGATTCAAAAAGTTGGAAAAATACAACGGAAAGACCGGCAATAAAGCTGCACGAGGCTTTAAGGGAAGAATCGACATCAGGCAGGCTCCGGTCTCCCCTACAACGATGGCGAATAAGCTCGTTTCGGCCATCGAGCGGGCAACGGGATTTCCGAGAATCGTCGATTATAATAATCCGAATACGCCGCTCGGGCCGTTTACCCGCTGGCAGCTGTACCAAAATCCGAATGGAGGGCGGGAAAGCTCGTCTACGGCGTTTCTTTCTGCGGACGTCGTTTCCCCGGACGGACTCGGCGTACGGGGCCGGAAGCTGCAATTATTATCGAAAGCAACGGCTCTTCGAATATTGTTTTCGGGAAAAAGGGCTACGGGAATAGAGTTCTTAAGGGAAGGAAAATGCGAAAAAGCGTACGCCCGGAAGAAGGTTATCGTATCCGCAGGGATCAATAGCGCCCAACTGTTGATGCTGTCGGGCATCGGACCTGCCAAGATGCTTAAAAGAGCGGGCATTCCCGTTATTTTCAACAATCCAAATGTAGGGAAAAGCTTAAGAAACCACACGCTGAACTTCGCTGTGTTCGAAACGAATCCAAGCGACAGAGCGCTGCCTTCCTCGGACCCCAATGCGCTTTATACCGGCGGAGCTTTCCTGCCGGACCCTTCGGGCATAAATTCTCGGAGACGCACGGTGCAAATTCTCGGCATTGGTTCCGAAGAGGATCGGTTGACTTTGGCGCTTCTTTATATGAAGCCTAAGAGCCGGGGGGCCATTAAAATTCAAAACAACGATCCCTTGAAAATTGTGCTTGCGGATGAAGGCTTTCTCGAAAATCCGGACGACATGGAAGCCGTTAAAAACATCTATAAAATATATGTGCGGAATATAGCGACCGAGCTGGCGGCCATCGATCCCACTTATCGGCTCGTCTCGCCGACGATCGACATCATTGACGACGACTCCCAATTGGAGGAGTTCATTAGGGACAATTTCGAGCATAACCACCATCAGCAAAGCTCGCTGCGCATGGCTCCATTGAATAAAGGCGGTGTTGTGGACCGCCTCGGCAACGTTCACGGGGTGAAAAACGTGATGGTCGCGGACGCTTCCATCATTCCGTTCACGGTGGATGGGAACACTTCGGCGGCAGCTTTTCTTATCGGCTACACGATTGCCCGGCAATTGGCGCTGCGCGATCGGAGACAAAGATTGAAGAGAAGAAGAGAGCAATTCGAAGATTTCGAGGAATAAAGATGCAGCCGAGTAAAGGAGCTGTGCGAAATGTATGGTTATTATCCGATGTATTTCCGCTACGCGACCGAGGCTACTGGACGAGATTGACGGTCAACAGCATCGTCGGCCGCCTTCCGGACGAAGCGGAGACGACGGCGAGGCTTCTGCGCAACGTGCTTTCACCGCTTAAAAAAATCCCCCCGCTGCGCCTGACGATGGCGTGCGGGGGGATTGCCGTTTAACCCAAGAAGCGAATGGAAGCTTTCGTCTTTCTGGCAAAATTGATCGGATTATCGATCGATTCCCAGTGAATGTACATCAAGCGCGGCGTTTCATTCAGCCAGTGGTTATGAAGCGCCGTTACTTTAATGCCTCTCCGTTGAAGATTGCGGATAAGGCGGTTCGCCTGATCTTGGCGGACGGCCGTTTCTCCTAAACAAAGAGCGCGTCCGTTCTTATCGAGAGATTCGAAAGAAAAGAGCTGATAGCGGACCAACGGCGAAGTCGTGCGTCTGCCGAGTATTTTTGCACGCAATCTTCTGGAGCGGGAGACGAAGCAGACAGGGCCTGCATCGATTTCATGCTCGCCGCCCAAAATGCGGGCGAATTGATTGCAAAGCCTTCTGAAACGCGGAGATACTTGAACTGCCATCCTGCATTCCTCCTTATGGTTATACGGGATATCGTATGATCGCAGGAGGAGAGGCGCTTGTGTTATCGTACGTGCGGCATCTATTGATTTTTCTCAATTTATTTTTAAAAGGGCTAATAGAGTAGACGAATGATAGGACGGAACCGGACTCCCCCTCATACGATGTATCATCCTAGCGAGGGAAGGAGGAATAAGTATGGCAATCAGCAAACAACTTTGCAATCGGTTGGCCCGAATTGTCGGCGGTTCGGGATCCATTGTCAACGGCGCATGCTTGGTTCAAAGATTTCGCAAAAATCTCAACTTGAGAATTTTGCGGCGCCGGAGCAAATCTCCTCTTACCATTCCGTTCTTCATATCTGCCGAATCCCGCGACGCGCGCGGACGGACGCTGAACCTGGGTGAAACCGTTATATTGGAGCGGGAGATCAACCGGTTCGTTAAGGAGCTTCGCAATCGCGGAATCACGGTGACGGCGCTTCATAACCACTGGCTGTTCCAAAACACCTCGTTCAAGTACATCCACTGGGAATCCGTAGGGGATCCGGTGGTGTTCGCCAGAAATACCGTAGCTGCGGCTAGAGCTGCGGGCATTCTTCCGAGACGATAATGTTAATGTAACGGCGGGGGCGCTGCATGTTTTATGCGGCGCTCTCGTTGTTTTTTAACGATATAGAAAGTTTATCGCACGGTAGTTTATCCTCGAAGTATTACTCCTCAGCAACCCCTTACGGTGCAAACGGTCACTACAGACGTTAAATCGCCAATATGCCCACTGCCAATTCGCTAACGGTCACTACAGACGTTAAATCCCGATTTTTGGCGCTGATCCCTGCTTTTTCAAGGAAATAACTGCAGTGGTGTCCGTCCCTCGTATTTAAGGGGAATGCTCTCGAATACTC
>NZ_JAQZSG010000068.1 GCF_028745515.1 Paenibacillus thermotolerans
TTGCGGGCAATGCAGCCTGAAGTACGAAATTTTCTGTGTCCACTCCATTGACCTAATATCATAACTCCGGCTAGGCCGGCTACCCATGCGGCGTTAGCACCAACTTTTGGTGTTAACGCCGGAGCGTCCCCGTCATTCGGTTTGCGACGCCGGAATTAACGGAACAAAGTGTCCGCTAAAAACCGCCTCACCCCTAAAAGCTGCGAATTAACGGAACAAGTTGTCCGCTAATCGCCCGAAAACCGCCAATTACCGGCGAGTCAGGCGACTTAACGGACATTCGGTTCCGCTAATGAGCCCTTTTACTCGGTTTCGACAAAATTAGCGGACATCCGGTTCCGTTAGCGCCAAAGCGACTTAAAGGTTGCAGTGGACATTTAACGCGTTAGCAATGAAGCGGCCGATCGAGCCTTTAGCCGTCCCTTATTAGTTGAAAACATTGTCCGGAACCTCTCCGCTAGAGTAATACCGCACAACCTTCCCATGCCGCTTGGCATATTCAATTTCTTTCTTGGTGCTGCTTCCAATGTACCCTCCTACATCAATGACGAATATTTCGTCGGATAAATCGATTTTTTTAAAGTGAAGATTACCAAGCAATTCGGCTTGCTCGCTCGTTATTTCAAATCCTTCACTTTGCTCGAAGAACGCGAGACTAATAACGATATTTCCTTGAAGCGTAAGATAAGCATTTGCTTGTTCAAATTGGCTTTTGAATTTTGTCGACCCGCATAAAGTAATAATTGGCATGATGTTCTCCTATCGCAGATTCGTGCTTTCCGAATCCTTTCTTCTATTCGCCATATTTGTAATGCAAACTAAAGCGGTGGATCGGTTCCACCGCTTTGTTACCCGTTTGTATAATCCTAAAGTTCGTCTCTACAATCGCAATACGGTTATTAATTCATTGTCGAAGCTTTCGTCGCTGTCCAGAAAGCCGAAGCTCTCATAAAGCTTCTTGGCGGGCACGTTATCAGCCTTATAAGAAATCCAGCAATATTGTGCGGGTCCTGCCGGAAAGGTGCGGATAAATTCCAATATTTTTTTCATGGCTTCTCGACCATAGCCCCTATTCTGGTATTGCTTGTCAATCATCAATCGCAGGATGCAATAGCTGTCGTCTGCGATTGTCGGGAGTTCGTAGCCGGTAATTCTATACGTAATCATAACAAATCCGACCGGCTGTTCATCCGCATAAATTGCAAACGGAAACGGATGTCCCCCGTTGGTTGCAAGGACATAACACGATGCCACGCTTGACAAATTGGACGCAACGAAGCGGCGCTGATCTTCTGAAACTTCCAAGTTAAAAATGGCACGTCTATTTTCCAGCGTAATTTTTCTGAGCGAAATCATGCAGGGCTTCTCCCTTCATTATTCTGATCGATTTTGCGCCGCGGTCGCTTATATAACATACAATTTATTCAAAAAAAGTAATAGACTTATGTTGAATTTTTTTATAGACTATTATGTATCCATGGCTTTTTTACCGACACATGTTTGTGCCGGTTTTATTTTTTCGTTTACGCATAATTGCACATTAAGCGAGGCTGCCGATGAATCGGCAGCCTCGTCATTCCACTCCCAGCTTTAATCATTCCGCGACTTCCCACTGCGGGTTCCAGACTACTTCCCATAAATGACCGTCAGGGTCTTGGAAATAGCCGGAATATCCGCCCCAAAATGTATCATGTGCCGGGACCGTGATCGCAGCGCCTGCAATCCTTGCCTGTTCCATGACTTGATCGACTTCCTCTTTGCTTCCTACATTGTGTCCGATCGTAAATTCCGTAGAGCTAGGTGCCGTTTGAATTAGCTTTGTATCATAGGCGATATCCTTGCGATTCCAAATGGCTAACCTTAAGCCTGCTTGCAATTCAAAAAAGGCAACAGCGCCATGCTCAAATTGTGTACCTACGATTCCTTCCGTCGGAAGCCCCAATCCGTCACGATAAAATATCAACGATCTTTCCAGGTCATCTACGCCAAGTGTAAGTACCGTAATTCGCGGTTTCATAGTGTTATCGGCTGCTTCCCGAAAGAACCGGCCGTTCCTTCGCCCCGAATCCGACATTGGCGGCTCTCTCGATCGTCAGACGGTCTTCGACGAATGTACACGTGACCGTTTCATAGAATGGCGTTTCCACTAAGCGTATTGTAGCTACAAAGGTATTCGCATCCTTCCAGCCTCCGCTGGCGCAAATGGGCTGCGGGTTACCGAACAATGACGTGATCCCTTCCGTCCATTCGCCGATTCCGAAAGTGAATGGGTGCACGCCTTGCTCGCTTTCGTACAACAGTTCCGTGCTCTTATCCTTAAATGTAAACGTGATGCTTGCCGTTATCTCTCGATTCTCGCTGCACACTTCGTACCGGTTTCCGCTCACTTGACGGGCGAGCTCCGATGTCGGCATATATTCCGGCGGGCGAAGCGCCAAGCCGTCAAGTATCTCGCGTAACGTTGCGCCGCCGGCATCGTCATGGGGCAGCGCGTTATTTTCCATCGCCGGCAATAGATGTTCCCAAATAACGTTCAGTACCGCTTGCATGTCGTCCAAACCGCTCGTGATTGCAATGACGGCATCCTGTTCCGGCATTACGATGCAGTATTGTCCGAATGCGCCGTCGCCCCGATACGCGCCGTGGCGGCATCTCCAAAATTGGAAGCCGTAGCCTTGCGCCCAATCGCTGTTTGCATCGTTGCCGTTCGACACCTGCGCGGAAGTCGCTTGCCGCACCCACTCCTCGGAAAGAAATCTCTTGCCTTCCCATAGTCCGTTCTGCAAATAAAGCATGCCGAGCTTCGCAATATCCTCCGTCACGATCTCAGTCCCCAGCCCCCTACGCTGATTCCCTTGGGACAAGTTTCCCAGGCAGCTTGCCGGAACCCAAGCGGATCAAAGAGCCGCGGCTTTAAATATTCCAGCAGCGTTTGTCCCGTCACCCTATGCAATATCGCCGACAGCATATAGCTGGCACCGCTGTTATAAACGAAATGCGTCCCGGGCTCGTATTCCACAGGCAAGCTAAGGAAGCCCTTGACCCAATCCTCAGAATCGGTAATGCGCCCTGTCGAATCCTGCGCATGCCCGGTTGCCATTGACAGCAAATGCCGAACGCGCATCCTAACCAAATGCTCATTGGAAGCATACAACTTTTCATACTCCGGGTAAAAGGATACGACCGCATCATCCAACGAAACGAGCCCCTCTTGTACGGCGAACCCGATTGCCGTCGACGTGAAGCTCTTGCTTAGAGAAAACAGCATATGCGGGCGGTCTTCACGATACGGGGCCCACCATCCTTCGGCAACTACATACCCGTGTCTGATCAGCATAAGACTGTGAAGCTCCAGCTTGGCTTGTTCGATCGCGTTTACAAAATTCATGACGGATGCCGATGAAATCCCTTGTTCTTCCGGTGTCGAGCGCCTCAGTTGATATGTAGTCGTCAAATCAACCATCTCCCATTTTTTGTCTGTCGATTCCATAATACCATATTTTTCTTCCGAAATGACTTGTTAGTGAGCGTCGACCGTATTTACGCGCCGTTCCATATAGTAATCCGCTAAAAGATAGAAGATTCCGGCCATCCCAAATAAAATAACGGCCGTACCGACGTTCAAGCCGTATTGCCGAACAAAATATTCATCATATGACTTGTGGAATAAAGCGTACCCTCCGAAACTGCATAGGACCAATATGAATATGCGGCTTAGCAACGGATTTGCCAACATTTGCGCAAGCCGTGACAGCGGCCATAGCATGAGCGGATAAACGACCGTTGATTTCAAAATAATCAATGCTACAAAAAGAAGACCGATATTCCGTAATCCGTAATATTCGGATGTAGTAATTTTGTTCCCTTCCAATAATTCTAGACCCAAAGATGCCATAATGAATAAAATCATCGAAGCGATCCACAGTATAATGTGTTTGACGGCACGCAATCGAAACCCCACCGTTTCCTCTATTTTCAAATACAGACGATTGCTCAGCTCGTAATGTTGCGCGATCCGTGATTCAACCGTGCTGAAAAGCCGTCCGCTCAATAGATTGTTCATAATCTGTAATGCCGAGTCTTGGGGCAAGTGTTTCATAGACGTTTTTCCCGGTAATAAATACTACAACTTTGCCTTCGGAGAGCCATTCTTTTATTTTTTCAATGCCTGCATCGGAAGTAAAGTTATCAAATTGCGATTCATCCACCCAAAGGGATTCAAATTCCAAACCGCTTTCTTGAAGAGAAATAAAAGTAACCCCTTCCGCTTCAATCCCCGGCCTCTCCCCTGCATAAGCGATTACAATAGGTTTATCCCTTACTTTCATTTCCCAATCTTGAACGATTTCCCTTGAATTGCATGCAGACAGCACCAGTATTACTATGATTAAAAAGATTCTCATAAGTCCTTCATTCCTCACAAGCAACAACCTTACTCCTCATCACTACAAAAGGAACCTGTTTACCCGAAACACGGCTATGGAATAACTCTCCCAGAGTAAATCCGGCTTTCCTATATGCTTTTATCGCCCTCTCGTTAAAAGCGGCTACGACCAGCTGAATTTTCGATTTTCCAAAATATGTTCCTATAAATTGTACGGCATGATATACAAAATCGCTTCCGAGCCCCTTTCCGGTTACCTCCGGCCGGAGCCCCAATCCGATATCTAGCACGTCATCGTCTTTATAAATACCGGCTTCATATCCTCCCGGCACTCGAGCCGAACTGCCGCAGCATACGAATCCTATGATTTGATTACAATCATCCTCTACAAAGAAATAATCTCCGTTCATTAGCTCGGAGATGCATTCCTTGCTCCCATCCATACTGTACAAGTCGTATGGGTGCGGGTAGGTCCATTGGGATATTTCCCCGGCAATCGTCTCGGTCATTGGGACAAACTTTAACATCAGTAAAACTCACTCGCACAATGGTTGATGCGCGCTACCGCCATATTGTACCATCGATCAAGCGCTTACTGATACCGTAAAATCTCCGGCGCACTTATGTCCCAACAAAAAAAAGCCCTTGATTGCTCAAGGGCATAAGACGGTATTGGGCACGATCGCCTTTTTGAACGCAACATTACTGGAATTTATATGTCATACCACATAATATCTTCCATCATCTTCACTACCCTCGGAACGAATCCTTCCTCCCAATCCTCAGGGTATTGAACAAGGATGCGGTACACGCGGTCGCCGCGCGTAAAGACAGAGACGGTACCCAGAAGGTAATGCCCGTCTTCCTTCTGCTTCGTGAAGTGGATCTCTTTCTCGGATACGGCAAATCGCATAGGCGCTTCACCGTCACTTTGCCTGACTTCGTACCCTTCGCTCTCCAACGATCGCTTCGCAGCCTCCGCTTGTTCCTCCACCGTTGTTTGTGTCCCGGCGCTTGGAGAAAAATAAACGGCCTTG
This sequence comes from Paenibacillus thermotolerans, assembly GCF_028745515.1. Lineage (GTDB taxonomy): Bacteria > Bacillota > Bacilli > Paenibacillales > YIM-B00363 > Paenibacillus_AE > Paenibacillus_AE thermotolerans. Next base: position 5,422 of record NZ_JAQZSG010000068.1, read on the forward strand.
GCATCCTCATTTGTCTGCCCGGCGAAATTGGCGTAAACGATTAACGTATCCCCTTCTCCGGAACCGGCGCCTTCAACAAGGAAATCATTAACGATATACGTTGAAAATTGCAATCCGGGAACGTCGTGAAGCGTAAATTGGAATGTTTCCTCATTGCCTTCCAGTCCGATTGTGTCCGTCTTGGTCTTCGGCCGGTTCTTGGCGGGGATCTCCTCAGTCTCGTCGGCAGAGTCTGAGCCGTCGGAAGAAACTGGCTCGTTAGGGTCAATGGAATCGTCGTTTTCCGGATTTTTAGCGTTATCCGTTGCCGGCTGTTCCGCCCCCTCGGAAATCGATTTTGAACCATCGGTATTTTCCGTATTTCCCGTAGTTCCGAGACACCCGCTCAGTCCGAACATTAAAATAACGGCCAAACCGACCCATACCATATTTTTCATCATGATCACCCGTCCTTTTTTAAACTTCCCTTTTTGTTAGCAACGTCTTTGACGAAGGAAAGGTTGCACGGGCATGAAAAATTCCCAAAAAATGCAAACCCCTTGCATCCTGTTGGAAACAAGGGGTTTGTTTTGTACATGGAATACGTACGAATTAGCATATGTTCTAAATATCGTCGGATGGATTGATAATGGCCAAAACTTGATGATCTTCCCATACGCCGTTGATTTTCACATTGCTTCGGGAAATGCCCTCTTTGTGAAAGCCGGCTTTCTCAAGTACGCGGATAGACCCGGGGTTCCGAGGAGAGACTTCCCCGATAATCCGGTGAAACTTCAGCTCCTCAAAGGCGTAGCGCACCACCTGCTTCACCGCCTCCGTCATATATCCCTTGCCGTTATAAGCCTGATCCAGGCTATACCCGATCATGCAGGATTGAAGCGATCCCCGCGCCACGAAAAACAACCCTATGCTGCCAATAATCCGGTCGTCCTCCTTGCGGCATACCACGAAGGAATACTTCCGATCCTCTTCCCTGTCGGCCTTGCTCTGAATAATCTTTTGGAGCTGGTACTCCTCCGTGTAAAACTCAACCGGGTTGTCCGGCGAAAACTTTTCAAAAAACTCCCGGTTACGTATGTGCATGTCCGTCAATTGCGCGGCGTCCGACTCCTCCGGAAATCGGACGTATACCTGCTGCTCCGTCATTTGGCATCATCCCCAAATCGATTTGGGTGAATTATATCATAGGCCGGCAGGATCGGGCACGGATTTGACCGATTGTTGGAAAGCTTTTGCTATCCGTTAGTGTTATGATCTTCGCCGCTTATTATTCACGTAAACAACCCGGCCTCGTTGCGAGACCGGGTTGCCGCTTGCCGACACCTATTCCTTCTTTGCTCTCGGTGCGCTTTCGAAGCCGATCGACTTGTGAGTCCCGTCGCAGAACGGCTTGTTGCTGGAACCTCCGCACCGGCACAACGAGAACGATTCTTTGTGCTCGAACGGGTTGCCTTCAGCGTCCACCAGCTCGACCGGCCCCGTCACCCGAAGCGACCCGTTGTCGTTCACTTTAATTATCACTTTGTTTTCGTCTGCCATGAGAATTGCCTCCTATGATCTACAGTTAATACAAGTATAACCATCGATCACAGGAAAATGAAGAGCCGTTTATCGAAAGTTCTACGATACGGTTCGGCTTGCCGCCAAGCTCCCGCTCAGTCCGAGCGTCCGCGCCGTCGCCGTATGAATTTCATCGATCAGTTCAGGATGTTTCAATAGAGACTCGCCATATGAAGGGATCATCTCTTTTAATTTCGGCTCCCATGCTTTTACATGCTGCGGGAAGCATCTATTGATTACCTCGAGCATGACGGAAACGGCTGTAGAAGCACCTGGCGAAGCGCCCAGCAATGCAGCGATCGAGCCGTCGGCCGCGCTTATCACTTCCGTACCGAATTGGAGCGTCCCTTTGCCGGCCTCAGTATCCTTAATCACTTGCACGCGTTGTCCGGCTACCAGCAAGTCCCAATCGTCGCTCTTGGCGTTCGGAATAAATTGCCGCAACTCTTCCATACGCTGTTCTTTCGATAACATCACTTGCTTGATCAAGTATGTCGTCAAAGGAACGTTCTTTACGCCTGCCGCGAGCATAGTCAATAGATTGTGCGGTTTTACGGAAGTTATCAAATCAAATATGGATCCGAACTTTAAGAACCTTGGCGAGAAGCCGGCAAACGGCCCGAAAAGCAGCGATTCTTTGCCGTCGATAATTCTCGTATCAAGATGCGGAACAGACATCGGCGGAGCTCCGATCGCCGCTTTGCCGTATACCTTCGCTCGATGCTGCGATGCAATCTTCGGATCCTGACACACCATGAAAAGTCCGCTTACCGGAAATCCTCCGATTCCTTTGCCTTCCGGAATGCCGGATTTTTGCAGCAGGTGCAGGCTCCCGCCCCCGCCGCCGATAAAGACGAATTTGGTAGTATGGCGTTCGACGGCACCGCTGTCGACGTTCCGGACTTCCAATTCCCAAGAGCCGTCTCCGGCGCGTTTAATATCGCTAACGTGACGGTTGTATTTGATATCGACGTTGTTGCTCTTTAAGTGGTCAAACAGCATACGCGTGAGAGCGCCGAAGTTGACATCCGTTCCGGATTCGATTCTTGTGGCCGCAATCGGTTTATCGACTTTCCGGTCTTTCATCATCAGCGGAATCCATTCGGCAAGTTTCTCCGGATCATCGGAAAACTCCATCCCTTGGAACAGGGGATTGTTAGACAGCGCCTCAAACCGCTTTTTTAAAAATGCCACATCTTGTTCCCCTTGTACAAAGCTCATATGGGGTACAGGTACGATAAAGTCTCGCGGATTGCGAATGAGATTGCTGTTAACGAGATAAGACCAGAACTGCCTGGATACTTGAAACTGTTCATTAACACTTATAGCTTTGCTGATATCTATGGAACCGTCCGGTTTTTCTACGGTGTAGTTCAGCTCGCACAGTGCAGCGTGCCCCGTTCCCGCGTTATTCCATGCGTTAGAGCTTTCTTCCGCTGCCGCTGCGCGTCTCTCGAACACCGTAATTTCCCAGTCCGGCGCTAACTCTTTCAGCATCGACCCCAACGTAGCGCTCATTATTCCGGCACCAATTAAAATAACGTCCGTTTTATTTTGTCTGTTACTCATTTTAACCGTCCTAACACACTGATATTTGAAGGAAAGATGCAGGCGCATCAATCAGGCCGGCATCTTTTCTAGATTCATTATAACCTAATCCTAGTTTATCACTATTATTTATTGATTTTAATATTTATTTGCTATATATATGATAGCTAAAAGCTATTACAAGCAGGTAAAATGCGAAAGGACGTCCATAAGCTTCTAAAAGCATACACAAGCTTCACCCAACTATTGCCCCCATTTCACAATATTCGGCGAATGCGTCGCTAGTTACGCGATCGACTAAACAAATAGGCGGCACTGCCGGATCCCCGCCATCCGTCGCTTGTCCGGTCAGTACAGTCTTGGACCAATCAAAGACAGGCAGCGGCTCGGTCTAACGGTCAGGGATGCAGTTATTCGGCGTTTTGAACGGAGTTTTCAGTTTTAACG
>NZ_JAQZSG010000069.1 GCF_028745515.1 Paenibacillus thermotolerans
CGTGAACACCTCTGATTAACGTTTTTAATTATTATCTATTGGCTCTTACGAGGTGTCCACTTTTTATTCTAAACCCAAAAGTTCCGTTCGAGACGGTCGGCCATGCGGCGCAGCAGAGTGCAACGGAACAAAGTTCCGTTGGTAGTAGCTAGTTTGCTGTGTGCAGGGTTGCAGCGGAATAAAGTTCCGTTCGAGACGGTCGGCCATGCGGCGCAGCAGAGTGCAACGGAACAAAGTTCCGTTGGAAGTAGCTAGTTTGCTGTGTGCAGGGTTGCAGCGGAATAAAGTTCCGTTCGAGGCGGTCGGCCGTGGGCCCGCAAAGTGCAGCGGAACAAAGCTCCGTATAAAGCCGCAATAAGTGATCACGCGGCTACTGCAACGGAACAAAGCTCCGCTACACCTCACTCCTAATGCCTCACCCTTACCTTGTACTGCCGGAGCCATGTATCCACCTGCGCCAAATATGCGAACAGCTGGGGACCGGTCATCAGCTGACCGAACCACGGAACGTTGAATTGATCGGTATCCGTATCCAGCAGCTTTCGGACGACCTTCGCATCCACGAATTCGAGCAGCGGCGAGGAGCCGTCCTGCAAAATATCGTCCATCCATTCCTTCACCGCTGCTAAATAGGACGGGTTGTGCGTTTTCGGATACGGGCTCTTTTTCCGATACAGCACTTCATCAGGCAGTACGCCCTCCAGCGCCTTTCGAAGAATCCCCTTTTCTTGATTGCCGGTCATTTTGATATCCCACGGAATGTTGAACACATAGTCGACCAATCGGTGGTCGCAGTAAGGCACTCTCACCTCAAGCCCGACGGCCATGCTCATCCGGTCCTTGCGATCGAGAAGCGTCGGCATAAACCGGGTGATGTTCAGGTACGACATTTCGCGCATCCGGTACGCTTTGGCGTCTTCCTCCTTCAGATGCGGCACCTCGGTTAGCGCCTCCGCATAACGCTGCGCGACATATTGCTCCGGACGAATCCAATCCGCCACCTCGGCTTTCAACAGAGACCCGCGAAAATCCGTGTACAGCGACCAAGGAAACGTCCCGGCATTCAATGCGTCCTCCCGGTGAAACCACGGGTAGCCGCCGAAAATTTCATCCGCCGCTTCGCCCGACAGAGCGACGGTCGCTCCTTTTTTGATTTCACGGCAAAACAGAAGCAAGGATGCGTCCACATCGGCCATACCGGGGAGGTCCCGAGCAAATACGGCTTCCTTCAACGTTTTCACCAGCTCGGGCGTGTCGAACTCAATATAGTGGTGAACGGTGCCTGCAAATTCGGCCATTTTTTCTATCCAAGGTCGGTCGGGGTTCGGGGTGAAATCGGAAGACTTAAAATGTTTATCGTTATCGGTATAATCGACGGAGTACGTATGGAGTTCGCCGAGGCCGTTATTTCGATAGTACGTTCCCGCGACGGCAGTCAAAGCGCTGGAATCAAGCCCCCCGGAAAGCAAGGTGCAGACGGGAACGTCGGACACGAGCTGGCGCTCGGCCGTATCGATCAGCAGCTCCCGGACCCGCTTGGCGGTCTCCGCTACATCATGTGGATGCTCGCGCGCCTCAACCTTCCAATACGTGTGCAATCTAAGCCCGTTTAAATCATAGACAAGAAAATGGCCCGGCTTCAGCTCCTTCATATCCGCGTATACGCCGTGCCCGGGGGTTCTTGCAGGACCGAGCGCGAATATTTCCGCCAGTCCGTCCGGACCGATCTCAGCTTGAAAGTCGGGATGCGCCAAAATCGCCTTCGGCTCGGAGCCGAACAGAAACATGCCGTCACGATGCGAATAAAACAGCGGCTTTACCCCGAGGCGGTCTCTGCATAGAAATAAACTTCGATCCCGCTCGCTCCATACGGCAAACGCAAAAATTCCGTTCAGCCGGTCTACGCAGCCGCGCCCCCACTCAATAAAGGAAACAAGAAGCACCTCGGTATCGCAGTCGGTGCGAAACCGATGCCCCCGCGCTTCCAACTCTTTACGCAATTCCAGCGTGTTGTAGAGCTCCCCGTTATAAACAATGGTAAAGGTGTGCCCGCCGTATTTCCGGTACATCGGCTGCGCTCCGTTCGCAGGATCGATGATGCTGAGCCGCCGGTGCCCGAGCGCGCAATGGGTCGTCAGCCAAGTGCCCGACGCATCGGGGCCGCGGGCGGACATCGTTTCCGTCATGGCCTCCAGTATGGCAGAGTAATTTGTCAAATCTTTGTTCCAATCTACCCAACCCGTTATTCCACACATAGTTTTCAGTCCTTTCTGTTCCACGGATCCGCAGAATACGGCTTAAGTTAACGATGTTAATATTTATGCGCTGCCCGCGGATAAAATGTCTGTCCAAAGGGACTCTAATACAGAATTGAAGGTTTTGATGTCAGATAGACGAACATGAACAACCTTCTTAAAGGAGTGGGCGGTAATGGTGGACGTACGCGAAGTGTGCTTTCGCCGTATGGGCTACAGCGGGAACGAAAGGGTGGCCGAGGTAGAGGTGCGGTCGAGCGAGTTTCCACAGCCTTTGGTCGCCACGTTTAAGCAGGACAATAACGGAGCGCTGCGGCTGATCAACGTCGCCGCGGTGGACGAGCGTCTCGATCTGGATTGGTACGATAACAATCTGCATACCGCTTATTCCTCCGTCGACGCGCAGCTGTTCGTTCAACCGGGAGGAGAGGAACGCCGGAAAAAGTTCGCCGCGGACGTGCTGGCGTTCGGCGAAACGGAGGAAATGCTGCAGGACAAGTTCTATTACGGAGAGTAATGCAAAAAAACCTTCACATCGGCGTAAGCGGCCGAATAGAAGGTTTTTGTCGAATTGGCGGTATGTAAATAAAAAAAGCGTCCCAGGAGGGATACTCGTCACTTCGTGCCGAGACTGCGATGCGAATGCTATCGAAGCATATGCTCCAACGAACCCCTGCCGGGTTCTCATCCTCGTCAACGCATTAAAAAAGCGTCCCAGGAGGGATTCGAACCCCCGACCGTACGCTTAGAAGGCGTATGCTCTATCCAACTGAGCTACTGGGACATGTATTAAAGCGACGCTAAAAAATAATAACACAGAAGCCAGCCTGAACACAAGCACTAATTATTTCAAATCATTCCACGGAGGGGGATGCAGCGGAGCCCGCTCGAAAATCGGCGCAAAACCTGTTACTATAATAGAACATTTTTTTTCGGGGGTAACCCATATGAACGGCGAGAAGCAAGGCGAAGTCATTCTATTTCCCAAAACGCTTGATTATTATCAAATCCAATTGACCAAAATGTTGGAGACGGAACGCTACGGCGACGCCATAATGCTGCTGAAGTTTTTGCTGGATTGCAAAACCGGGGATCCGCGTGCGGAGAAGGAGTGGGGCACGCTGCTGGAATGGCTTCGCGTGCAATTTCCGGGAGCCGAAGACTTGACTCCCGAGCAGAACAAACCGATTGCGGAGGACGATGCGGGTGAAGCGGAAGAGGATATGGTCCGCAGAACGGTTTCCGCCAAAGCGTCGAACGACAAAATGTACATAAACCGCCTGCTCGGCGCGATCAACCACGCATCGGTCGATAAGCAAATGCTTGCGCTGGATCAGCTGGCATACGTCGAGGACGCGGATATCGCGGAACAGCTTTTGCAAAAGCTTCATTCCAGCCAGCTTCACCCTTTCGTCGCTTTCAAGCTGCTGCAAACGTTATGCAAGCTCGGCGCGCAGGGAGAAACGAGCTTCGGCAAGCTGGGAGAAATCGTCACGGTCGATATCGAGAAAACGCCGCTTTTTTTTGACCAGTTTCCATCGCCGCTGCCGGAGGTGTCGGATCGGGTGCAGCATACGGCCGAAGTGAACGATCCGACGCTGTCGTATTTTGCGCAGCAAACGTGGAGGGAATATTTGACGTATTGCTATGGAAATGCGATTTATCAAGAAATGGTCCGGATGCCGGAGGAGCAGATCGACGTTTGGGCCGCCGCGCTGCATGCTGCGGTGGCCGAATCGATGTACGGGGAAGATGCTGCGGCGGCCGAAGCGGCCGATTTATACGGCATTACGGAGCGCCTGATTCCCTATTGGCAGCGGGCTTGCCGTCACCTGAAACTTTTTTTTAAAGACGGTGTGGGAACAACTGTTTGAAATGGACATGTATTCTTGTTATAATGACAGGGTTATAATGGGCGAAAAGTTTGGAGGATGCATAGAATGAAGGCAAGTTGGGAAAAATTAGAGAACAATGTCGGCGTTCTCACCATCGAGGTCGGACCCGAACAGGTGAACGAAGCCATTAACAAAGCTTTTAAGAAAGTTTCCAGCCGCGTGAACGTACCGGGCTTCCGCAAGGGCAAAGTGCCGCGCCAAATTTTCGAAGCGAAATTCGGCGTAGAAAGCTTGTACCAAGACGCGATCGACATTTTGCTGCCGGAGGCGTACACTTTTGCGCTTCAAGAGACCGGCATCGAGCCGATCGACCGTCCTGAAGTGGATATCGAGCAATTCGGCAAAAACCAGCCGCTTAAGCTGAAGGCGAAGGTGCAAGTGAAGCCTGAAGTCGAGCTCGGCGAATATAAAGGCATCGAAGTGGAGGACAAGCCGGTTGAAGTAACCGCGGAAGAGGTGGAAGAGGAGCTGAAGCGCCTCCAAAGCCGTCACGCGGAGCTGGTACCGGTTGAAGAAGGACCGGCTCAAAGCGGCGATACGGTCAATATCGATTTCGAAGGCTTCTTGAACGGCGAGCCGTTCGAAGGAGGCAAAGCCGAGAAATACAATCTCGAGCTTGGCTCGAACAGCTTTATTCCGGGCTTTGAGGAACAATTGATCGGTCTTGCGAAAGACGACGAGAAGGACGTTGAAGTAACGTTCCCGGAAGATTATCACGCCGAGGAGCTTGCCGGCAAGCCGGTAGTATTTAAAGTGAAAGTTCACGACATCAAGCGGAAGAACCTTCCGGAGCTCGACGACGAATTTGCGAAGGACGTCAGCGAATTCGATACGCTCGCAGAATTCAAGGAAGATATCGAGAAGCGGATCGCGAAGCGCAAAGAGCGCGAAAACCGCATCAACCGCGAACAGACGGTAATCGAGAAAGCGTCGGAAGCTGCGAAGGTCGACGTTCCTCCGGTCATGGTCGAGAACGAAATCGGCAACATGCTCGAAGAATTCGAAGGCCGCCTTCGTACGCAAGGCATGAGCCTTGATTTGTACTTCCAATTCTCCGGTCAGAGCGAAGCTGCTTTGAAGGAGCAAATGAGACCGGACGCCGAGAAGCGCGTTCGCAATAATTTGGTGCTTCACGCGATCGCGAAGGCGGAAGGCCTCGAGGCTACGGACGAAGAGCTCGAGAAGGAACTTGCGGACATGTCCGAGCAATACCGCCGTTCGATCGACGAGCTGCGCCGCATTCTGGAAACGAACGGACGGATCGACGATATCCGCAACGAGCTTTCCGTAAAAAAAGCGGTCGACTTCCTCGTTGAGAATAGCAAGACAGCGTAAGTCTATATATAATTTAAAGAGTGGGCACGTAAGTCTTAAAAAAGCGTGCCCACTCTTTTCCTAAAAACGGCTTTTCTTAATGCCGTTAATGCTTGTGTCGTTTAACCGCATCTCGATTTTTGAGGGGCAATGTGCCAAAATGACAGAACGACAAGAAAATGATAAACTGATGGTGTCACAAAATGTTAAATAAAGCGAGGTCGGTTTGCATGAATTTGGTCCCGATCGTGGTGGAGCAGACGAATCGCGGAGAGCGTTCGTACGATATTTATTCACGGCTTCTGAAAGACCGCATTATTTTTCTGGGGAGCGCCATTGACGATGACGTAGCCAATCTCATCATTGCGCAGCTGCTGTTCCTCGCTGCCGAGGATTCGGAGAAGGACATTCACTTGTATATCAATTCCCCCGGAGGCTCGGTAACCGCCGGTATGGGGATTTACGATACAATGCAATATATAAAGCCGGACGTGTCGACGATTTGCGTCGGCATGGCCGCAAGCATGGGATCGATTTTGCTTACGGCGGGAGCGAAGGGCAAGCGGCTTTGCCTGCCGAACAGCGAAGTGATGATCCATCAGCCGCTCGGCGGCGTGCGCGGCCAAGCGACGGACATTAAAATTCACGCCGACTGGATTATTAAGACGAAGGAAAAGCTGAACAATATTTACGTTAAGCATACGGATCAGCCGTATGAGAAAATCGAGAAAGACACCGACCGCGATTTCTTCATGAGCGCGGAAGAAGCGCTTGAATACGGTTTAATCGACAAGGTGATAACGCCTAGCGAATTGAAATAGGGAGGGAAGATGCATGTTTAAATTTAACGAAGAGAAGGGCCAGCTGAAATGTTCCTTCTGCGGAAAGATGCAGGATCAAGTTCGAAAATTGGTCGCCGGACCGGGCGTATATATATGCGATGAATGTATTGAGCTTTGCACGGAAATTGTGGAGGAGGAGCTCGGCCACGACGAAGAGCTCGATTTGAAGGACGTTCCGAAGCCCCAAGAAATTCGCGACATTCTGGATCAATACGTGATCGGCCAAGAACAAGCGAAGAAATCGCTTGCCGTAGCCGTATACAACCACTATAAGCGCATTAATACGAACAATAAGAACGACGACGTCGAACTCACGAAGAGCAACATTATGCTCGTCGGTCCGACCGGCAGCGGGAAGACGCTGCTCGCCCAAACGCTCGCCAAAATTTTGAACGTACCGTTCGCGATTGCCGACGCCACGTCGCTCACGGAAGCGGGCTATGTCGGCGAGGACGTTGAAAATATTTTGCTGAAACTGATTCAAGCTGCGGACTACGATGTGGAGAAGGCCGAGCGCGGCATTATTTACATCGACGAAATCGACAAGGTGGCCCGCAAGTCCGAAAATCCTTCCATTACCCGCGACGTATCGGGCGAAGGCGTGCAACAGGCGCTTCTGAAGATTTTGGAAGGAACGGTTGCATCCGTGCCTCCGCAAGGCGGCCGAAAGCATCCGCATCAGGAATTTATCCAAATCGATACGACGAACATTTTGTTCATTTGCGGCGGCGCCTTCGACGGCCTCGAGCAAATCATCAAGCGCCGGATCGGCAAGAAGGTCATCGGCTTCGGCGCGGACGGCAACAAGGCCGATCTGAAGGCCGGCGAATACTTGTCGATGGTGCTCCCGGAAGACCTGCTGAAATACGGGCTGATTCCGGAGTTCGTCGGACGTCTGCCGGTCATTACTTCCTTGGAGCCGCTCGACGAGAAGGCGCTTGTTCGCATCTTGTCCGAGCCGAAGAACGCGCTCGTCAAGCAATATCAGAAGCTGCTCGAGATGGACGACGTTCAGCTTGAGTTCGAGCCGGGTGCGCTGGAGGCGATCGCCGGGGAAGCGATCAAGCGCAATACGGGCGCGCGCGGGCTGCGGGCCATTATCGAAAGCATCATGCTGGAGGTAATGTACGAGGTTCCGTCCCGCAACGACATTAACCACTGCCTGATCACGAAAGAAGTCGTTCAAAACAAAATCGCACCGACGCTTACCAGCGTCAAGATCGATAAAAAGAACAAAAAGGAAGAAAGCGCGTAATTCCTTTCTTTTTCAGGGGGAGAAGGATCATGTTCCATCGCAAGGATACGCGTCCGGTCAAGGTCGGAAACTTGACAATCGGGGGAAGCAACGAAGTCATTATCCAAAGCATGTGCACGACCAAGACGGCTGACGTAAAGGCGACGGTGGCCGAAATCCGCCGTCTCGAGGAAGCGGGCTGCCAGGTCGTGCGCGTCACGGTGAACAACAATGAAGCGGCGGAAGCGATCAAAGACATCAAACGTCAGATTTCGATTCCGCTTGTTGCCGATATTCATTTCGACTACAAGCTGGCGCTTAAGGCGATCGAGAACGGAATCGACAAGGTGCGCATCAACCCCGGCAACATCGGACGCAAAGAAAAGGTTGAAGAAGTCGTAAAGGCATGCAAAGCGCGCGGCATTCCGATTCGGATCGGCGTGAACGCCGGATCGCTGGAGAAGCATCTGCTTGACAAATACGGCTATCCGACACCTGAGGCGATGGTGGAAAGCGCCCTGTTCCATATCGGCATCTTGGAGGAGCTCGATTTCCACGACATCATCGTATCGCTGAAGGCTTCGGACGTACCGATGGCAATATCCGCGTATACGAAAGCGGCCTCCGTCATTCCGTACCCGCTTCACTTGGGAATTACGGAAGCCGGAACGCTGTTCTCGGGCACGGTAAAGAGCGCGGCCGGCTTGGGCGTGCTTCTGAATATGGGCATCGGCTCCACGATGCGCATCAGCTTGAGCGCGGATCCGGTAGAAGAAGTCAAGGTCGCCCGCGAGCTGCTCAAGACGTTCGGATTGATTTCGAACGCCGCAACGCTCGTTTCATGTCCTACTTGCGGCCGGCTCGATTTCGATCTGTTCTCGGTAGCGAACGAAGTGGAGGCTTATCTTGAGAAGGTGAAGGTGCCGATCAAGGTGTCGGTGCTCGGCTGCGCGGTGAACGGCCCCGGGGAAGCGCGCGAGGCGGATATCGGCATCGCGGGCGCGCGCGGGGAAGGCTTGCTGTTCCGTTACGGCGAGATGATCCGCAAGGTGCCGGAACACGAGCTTGTCGACGAGCTGAAGAAGGAAATCGATCATATCGTCGACGAATATAACCGAACCGGCGTCATTCCGGGCCGCAAGCACGGCTGATCTGACGTCGATTCCTATAACGCATAACGAACCAAGCAATAGCGTCTCCTTATTAGGAGGCGCTATTTTTATGTACGCCCAGCATGGGCGTCATCTCTAGGGTGAAAGTC
>NZ_JAQZSG010000007.1 GCF_028745515.1 Paenibacillus thermotolerans
AGTAGGACGTCGCCAAGCCGACAACAGAGAGCGCCCTTGATCGAATCAACGATCAAGGGCGTTTTTGCATAGTGAGGCAAAACTTCACTATGTAGTCTTTTTTCTCAATGAGAGCCGCAATAGTGAGGTGAAACTTTCTTATTCGACCGTTTTGTTGCCCGATGCATTAATTTCATCCGAATAAGGAGGTCTGACCTCACAATTTTGAGGATGAACAACCAAAGCCCAGGAATAAGACGGTGAAACTTCACTAAAGTGCGGGAGAAGAGCCCGGGAGGGCAAGACGCCGCCAAGCCGACAACAGAGCGCCCTTGATCGAATCAACGATCAAGGGCGTTTTTCGTTTCGATCTAGAACAAGGTGACGAACATGAGCTAACGGAAACGGATGTCCGCTAAAAGGGCAAGTTTACATAATTCGGCGATGTAACGGAACGCGTTGTCCGCTAACACCGTTTTTTCTCGCAATTTGTGTTCCGCTAATTCCGCTCGGAATCGCATACCCTGGCAAATCACAACGAGTGTCAGCCTGCCCCAATGACCGGGCACATATCCGAGCCGATCCGTTTCGCTCTCAGCGCGGATGGAACTCGGACCGCAGGGTCCCGGGAGAGCAGGACGACGCCAAGCCGACAAACGGAGCGCCTTTGATCGAACTAAGGGGATCAAGGGCGTTTTTGGCATAAGTTTATCCCAAGCGGCCGGGGGATTTAGTTACCTCAAAGCCAGTTAAGCTTTTCGGCGTTCCGGCAAGACTCGTTTCATAGTTGGAAGGCACATCCGTTTCGAAGCCGTCATCCCCGAATCCTGCGTCGGTCTCGTGCGGAGTAAACGGTTTGCTGCCATTGGATTGCTTCGATTGCTTCGATTGCTCCATTTTTCAGTCGCCCCTCAACTCGTTTTACTACAACATTAATGTTCCCGGAATCGAAGAGCGGCATGTACGCTATGCTTTTTTAACGTCGTTTTCCATGTGCTCCTTATTTGCCTAAATTCTACGAACGGCGGCAAGCCGCTTGATCGTTCGGAAAGCCGAAGGCTCCTTCCGAAACAAACTGTGGGCGGGCGAAGGGTTCAGCTCTATGAACCATACCTTGCCCGTGTTGTCGATCGCAAGGTCGTATCCGAGCTGCCAGCCGTAGCGTGTTTTGCTATAGACACGATTACATCGTTCGGCCAACCGGATCATCTCTCTCTTTTTCTGCTCCGCTCTCGTTCCGGTAAGTCCTAACGACAGCCGCAGCGCCCGGTCGATCGGCGATACGTACCCATTGCTTCTCGCAACATTGGTGACTACGCTTTTCGATCCGGCCACCTTGGCGACCATTCCGATATAGGTCCATCGTTTCGATCGATTCCTCATCATCATGAGGCGAATATCGAACGGACGGCCGTCGATTTTGGCAAGGTCGATCGCTTGCTGAACAATATGCGGTCTTTGCAGCTTCAGCTTTTGGATCAGCTCGCGAACGGAACCGACGGTCTGAGGATCTCCTTTTACCTTTATATAAGAAATCGAAGACCCTTCCTTCCAAGCTTTTATAACCCCGATCCCGCGTTCGCCTCCGTCCGGCTTGATGAATACGGCAGGGTAGCGGTTTAAAAATTCAGCTAACCGACGCTCGTTACAAAACGCCGTATGCGGTAAGTAAGCTCTAATTTGGGGCACCTTCCGAAGCATGCGGTGGAATCGAATTTTTCCCAGGAACAGCCCTCCTTTCCTATCGACGACGGTTCGGTTACTGAGAGGCTACGGCTGTAATTCGATCCAATTCACCTCTCCGGCCTCGTTATACAACGGATGATCCGCACATCGGGTTATTTGATTGTTTGCATCGACAAAAACGACCCGCGGAATAAGTCCTTTCAGTTCTTCCTCATCGAAAAGACCGAGACTTAAAATAATGACCAAATCCCCGGGTTGAAACAAATGAGCGGGCGGGCCGTTCAAGCAAATTTTCCCGGAGCCTTCCGGCGCGGGAATCGCATACGTTTTCCAACGGGTGGCGTTGCGCAAGCTGGTGACCTGCACCATTTCGTAGGGATGAATGTTCGCGGCTTTCATCAGCAGAGTATCGATCGTTATGCTTCCCACGTAATCCAGACTGGCTTCCGTTACGGCAGCTCTGTGGATTTTCCCTTTACACATCAATCTTTTCATTGTTAGGCGGTCTCCTCTTTCCAATTACGGTTTCGCGGCAAAAGAGCATCTCTTACATCAAGTTATGTGCTAGTGAAATCGACCGATTGGGCACTTGTTGAAAAAAGGAGGAATATATATAGCTACCCAAGCGGCTTGCTCACCCGTTCATATGCTAAATAGATTAATCTGCGGACAGGAGGGCAAACGGCTATGAGGTATTGGTTAGCTTGCCGCGTGTGCGGGAAACGGAAATCTTTCATGCTAAAACAAAACAAATGCGATTGCGGTGGCACTCTGTTGGTAGAGTACGATCTGGATCTCGTTAGACGTACACTGACGAAGGAAAGCTTAAAACATCGGGCGATGACCATGTGGCGGTACGCCGAGCTGTTGCCCGTTCAAAGCATGGACAATGTCGTTTCTTTAGGCGAGGGCATGACGCCTCTCATTCGTATGTCACAAGCGGAAAAAGCGTTTCCTTTACAAAAGCTGTGGGTGAAACGAGAAGAGCAAAATCCTTCGGGAAGCTTTAAAGCTCGGGGGTTTTCCGCTGCGATCTCGATTGCCAAGGAATACGGCGTTCGCAAGGTAGCCGTCAATTCAAACGGGAATGCGGCATCGGCCATGGCTGCATACGCCGGTTACGCCGGAATGGAGGCGTACGTATTTCTTCCTAAGGATTGCCCGGGATTGATTGTAGAAGAGTGCGTTCATTACGGTGCACAAACGTATCTGGTGGACGGATTCATTCACGATGCCGGCAACATTATTCGAGACGGGGAGCCGGAGCAAGGATGGTATCACGTGGGCACCTTAAGGGAGCCCGGCAGAGCGGAAGGCAAAAAGACGATGGGGCTGGAGGTAGCGGAACAGCTGGAATGGAGGCTGCCCGATGTGATCATTTATCCGACCGGCGGAGGCTCGGGAGTGATCGGGATGTGGAATGCCTTTCGGCAATTGCGGGAGATGGGATTCGTTCAAGGCGATTTGCCGCGTATGGTCAGCGTGCAGGAGACAGGCTGCCAACCGATTGTGGACGCCGTAGAGAAAGGGCGCTTCGTCCCTCAAGCGGAGGGAGTGAGCTCAAGTCCGACCGGAATGCGTGTACCTAACCCGCCGGACGGCGAATTGATCGTCTCCATATTGCGCGAATCGGGCGGCACCGCGGTGGCGGTTACTCCGGAAGAAATCCGGCAAGCGCAAACGGCCTTCGGCAATCAAGGCATTTCTTCGTCGCCCGAAGGAGCCGCCACTTGGGCGGGGCTCAATCGGCTGCTCGACCGCGGATGGATTCGGAAGAGCGACGAAGTCGTATTATTCAATACTTCGCATGCGCTGAAATATTGGCCGTGGAGCCGAAACAATCTCCCCGTAGTGAAAACATATGCGGACTGGGTGGGCATGACTCGCTCGTGAAATCAAATGGATCGCCCGCCCCGGAATGTCCGGCCAGCGGGCTTTTGTTTAGGTAAAGCGCAGTGAGGAAAATATGGAGAGGTCCATGCCGCTGCGGCCCGATACGATGAGTTGGGATAATATTTCCCCGACAGCGCTCGAAAATTTGAATCCGTGACCCGAAAATCCTGCGGCAAACGCCACATGCGAATGCTCCGGATGGACATCGATAATAAAGTTTTGATCGGGAGTCATAGTGTACATGCACACTTTGCCGTGCTTGAACTTCTTTTCGGCGCCGGGCATATGTCGCTCCAGGAAGGAAGTAAGATCGCCCAAATCATCCGGGTCGCTCCCGAACTTCCGGATCGGACCGTCGGGCAGGACCGGCCTGCCGCCGTCATGCCTTCCGACCTTTAGCCCGGCTCCTCCGATGCTGGGGAAACCATAAAAAATAGAATCGTCAAGGTCAAAGATAAAGGTAGGGAAGCAATCCGAGCCGAAGTGCCGTTCATCGGCATCAAACCAGGCAATCGTCTTCCGAGTCGGCGTTAACGGCAAGTTCACGCCAACGGATGAAAGCAACCGTCCGGCCCATGCCCCTGCACTGATGACGACCGATCCCGCATGGAATGTTCCGTTGTCGGTTCGGACGGTAACGCCATCCGGATGGATGTCAATGTCATGAACTCTGGTATCGGTTTGAAGCTTTGCGCCGCGGGAGATAGCAAGAGAAAGATACGCTTCCACACACAGCTCGCTTTTTAGCGCTCCGGAAGCAGTTTCGAAATACCCGACATAATGCTCCGGAAGCTTGATGCCCGGCCATCTTTTCATGACCTCTGTCGAAGCGAGCCGCTCAATAGGGAGGGAGAATTCGGAGGAACTGACCGCCACTTCTTGGAGAAACGCGGAATCCGGGCTGCCCGCATTCAAGTGACCCGTTCTGTAAAACAAGGTTTGTCCCGTTTGTTCCTGTAGATTTTCCCAAAGACTTTGGGCTCTTAGCGCAAAGGGAACATAATTCCGGTTGTCTCCATAAGCATGCCGGATGATTCTTGTGTCCCCGTGATGGCTTCCCCGGCTATGCGGCGGCCGGAAGCTGTCGAGCATCAAGGTGTTCAGTCCATTTGATGCCAAGAAATACCCGGCGGCTGCACCCATGGAACCCGCGCCCACCACTATGACGTCATTCATGTCGTGTTCTCCTCACTTTCTATCTTCTATTGTAATCGAAAAGAAGAATAACCTACATCATCAACGTTTAATATCAACTATTGAAAGTGTATAATGTTATTAAATTTTAACCGAGAGAAACGCGGAGGAATACCATTTGAGCGCCAGACCTGTATATATGTCGACGATGCTTCCGGGGCTGGAGAGCATCGTTACCGATGAAATCAAGCATAAAATTAAAGACGCCCGTGTCGTCGAGACCCTCCGCGGAAAAGTGTTTTTCAGCTCGGAACAACCGTTAGGAACGCTCATGTCACTTCGTTCGGTTGATAATTTATACGCTTTCGTTCGGAAATTTTCGATAGGTCCTCACAAGATTCACTTGCAGCAGCTCGAGAAAGAGATGGAAGCGGTCGATTTAAGCAAGGCGATTTCTCCGGACCTTATTGAAAGCGAAGGAGTGACGTTCGCCGTCAATTCCAGCCGGTCCGGCAATCAGACCTACAGCCGGTTCGATTTGTCCGAAGCGGCCGGCCGAGGTTTGCTGAAGCAGCTTCCTAAGTGGAAAATAGGCACGGCCGAAGCGCATCAATTGGAATTTCGGCTCGATTTGTCGGGTGACCAGGCGATTTTTTGTTTCCGGTTGACGCCTTCAACGTTCCGATTCCGGGGGAATCTGAGGCTGTTCTCCCAAGCGGCCTTGCGACCGTCCGTCGCCCACGCGCTCGTATGGCATTCGCAGCCTATGCCGGACGACATGTTCGTCGACCCGTTCTGCGGCTCCGGCACCATTGTGGCGGAACGCGCCGCTTATCCGTTCGGGCACATCGTCGGAGGAGACATATCCGCCGAGGCGGCGGAGGCAGCGACACAGAACGCGCCCAAGCTCGACCGCTTGATCGTCCGGCAGTGGGATGCGAGAGAGCTGCCGCTCGATGCAAGCTCCGTCGATGCGGTCGTATCGAATCTCCCGTTCGGAGAACAAATTTTGCAAGCCGATGAAATATACGATTTATATTTGAAATTGATGAAGCAGTTCAAACGGGTGATGAAGCCGGGCAGCCGTGCGGTGCTGATGACGGATAAAACGCACGAATTGCGGAGGGCTGCCGATAAATTCGGCATAGAGCATTATGTCGATTTTGAAGTCAGCCTGAAGGGACTGCACCCGAACATTTTCACCTTGCATTTTTAATCCGTGCGCGAATGCTGCTCACCTCGTGTCTTTTTTCGAAAGCGTGCCGGGGTGGGTTATTTTTATTTATGGAGGCTAGAGCAGTGAAACAAGTAACGACTGCAGCCGGTGTGCGTTGCGAGTGCGAGTACATACGAACGATCAATTACGCCATGCAGCAAAATTACGTCCCGGTCATTCGGAGGCTTCGGCTGACGAACAACGGAAGTGAGGATCTTCACGGCGTGACGGCGGTCATTACCGCGGAGCCCGCATTTGCACGCGAATGGCGGAAGACGGCGGACACGCTTCCCGCCGGACAGACGGTCGATCTCGGCGTCGTCGATCTGAAGCTCGAAGGCGCGTTTCTGGCGGAGCTTACGGAAAGGCTTGCCGGTTCGCTAACCGTCACGGTCTATTGCGATGAAGAAGTAATAGAGAGACAAGATCTGCCGGTAGACGTGCTCGCCTTCGACGAATGGGGCGGGCTCACCGTGCTCCCGGAGCTCATCGGCGCGTTCGTGACCCCGAATCATCCCGAGACCTCCCGATTGGTGCGCTCGGCGGCCGATATTGTTGCGAGATGGGACCGCAATCCGTCCTTCGACGCTTACCAGAGTCATGACCCTAACCGCGTCCGGATGCAGGCTGCGGCAATCTATGCGGCGCTGCAGCAAGAGTCGGTTACGTACTGCGTGGCTCCGGCCAGCTTCGAAGAAATCGGGCAGCGCATTCGCTTGCCGGATGCGTTGTTCGCCCAGCGAATGGGCAATTGTCTCGATCTGACGCTCGTATATGCAGCATGCTTGGAGGCGGTCGGCCTTCACCCGCTGATCGTGTTTACGAAGGGGCATGCGTTCGTCGGAGTGTGGCTCATCCGCGAAACGTTCGCGGAATGCGTGCAAGACGACGTTTCTTTGTTGACGAAGAGGCTGGCCGAAGGCATTCATGAAATATGTTTGATAGAGACGACAGCCGTCGCAGACGGGAAGTCGATCGATTTTGAACAGGCGGCTCGGCTTGCGCAGGAATCGTTTCGCAACGAGGACGATTTCTTCGGCTTTGTGGATTTGAAACGGGCGAGAGCGAGCTCAATTCGTCCGCTGCCGCTCAGAGTCCGGACGGCTTCCGGCTGGGAGCTTCGCGAGGACGAGCCGGCTCGGGAAGGGAAGAACCCCGGGGCGGCTCCGGATACGCTGGAAGTATTGGAACGGCCGCAGGAGGTCGATCATATTCCGGAGCCGAAGCAGAAGGAATGGGAGCGCCGATTGCTCGACTTGAGCTTGCGCAACGCGCTGCTGAATTTCCGCCTCTCGCGCTCCAGCATTCCGATTATGACCGAGCAGCTCGGGGCGTTGGAGGATGCGCTGGCCGAAGGGGGCGAATTTCAATTATTGCCGGCTCCGGGCGATTGGAAGGATACGCCGCGGGATGCGGAATTGTATCGCCGCGTCAGCAATGACCATCCGTTCGCGCCGCTGCTTCGGCAGGAATTCGACCAAAAGCGGCTGCGCGCGGACATGTCGGAGGGCGAGCTGTACAATCGGGTCGTTCACCTTTACCGTGCTTCCCGGCTTGCCTTAGAGGAGAACGGCGCAAATACGCTATACCTCGCATTAGGTCTTCTTCGCTGGTACGAGTCGGGCGCAAGCCAGAAGCCGCGATACGCGCCGATTGTGCTCATCCCGATCGAACTCGTCCGCAAATCGTCGCGCAGCGGCTTTCTGATACGCGCGAGAGACGAGGAGCCGCAGATGAACATTACGCTGCTGGAGATGCTGCGGCAAGATTTCGGCACGCACATCGACGGGCTGGATCCGCTCCCGAAGGATGAGAACGGGGTCGACCTCAAGCGCGTCTTTACGACGATTCGCCATGCCGTTATGCACCATGCCCGGTGGGACGTGGAGGAAGCGTGCTGCATCGGACTGTTTTCGTTCAGTCAATTCGTCATGTGGAACGATCTGAGGACGCGATCTGCGGAGCTTGCGCGCAACAAGGTCGTCGCCAGCCTCTTGGCCGGGAAGCTGACTTGGACGGAGGAAAACACGTTCCCCGAACCGGATTCGCTTGATCGGCTGTTCCACCCGAAGGAGCTGTTCGTGCCGATCTCGGCCGACTCGTCCCAGCTTGCCGCCGTCAGCGCCGCGGGGAAGGGCGGCAGCTTCGTGCTGCACGGGCCTCCGGGAACGGGCAAGTCGCAGACGATTACGAATATGATCGCGAACGCGCTTGCGAACGGGAAAACGGTGCTTTTCGTAGCGGAAAAAATGGCGGCGTTGACCGTCGTACAGAAAAGGCTGGAGTCGATAGGGCTGGGGCCGTTCTGC
The DNA here is from genome assembly GCF_028745515.1 of Paenibacillus thermotolerans. Taxonomy (GTDB): domain Bacteria; phylum Bacillota; class Bacilli; order Paenibacillales; family YIM-B00363; genus Paenibacillus_AE; species Paenibacillus_AE thermotolerans. The sequence continues at coordinate 8,218 of NZ_JAQZSG010000007.1, forward strand.
CTCGAGCTGCATTCCAATAAGAGCAAGAAAAAGGCGGTGCTTGAGCAGCTTCGGCTATCGCTCGAGGCGGGTCAAACCGCGCCGCCGGAGGAATGGCGCCGGCAGGCGGACCGTCTGGCGGAAGCGAGACAATCGCTGAACGCCTTCGTCGAGTCGCTCCACCGGAAGCGGGAAACGGGGGTTTCTTTATATGAAGCGCTGACGTTCTACGACCGGGTGAAAGAAGCGCCCGAAGTTGCGGCGTTCGATCCGGGGGCTGCAGGAAAGCTGCGCCCAGACGAGCTTATCGCATGCGCGGATACGATGAAGGAGCTGCAGGCGGCCGGAGCGGCTTGCGGCCATCCGCACGGCAACGTATGGGAGGACGCCGCCGTATCGCATTATTCCCCGGCTTTAAAGACGCAGCTGGAACAGCTGCTTGCAGCCTATGTTCGGCAACTGAAAGCTTGCGAGACGGCTTTCGATGAGGCGGCGAGGCTGATGCCGCTGCCGCCGGACATGACGCGGCGCGGACTTGAGCTTTATGAGCAGCTGTGCGGATTATTGCTCTCCATGCCGGAGAAGCCGAGCATGCTGCTTCGGGACAATGAGCTCGACGATGCGGTTGCGAAGCTGAAGGCGGTATCCGGACGAGGCTTGAAGCGGGACGGGCTGCGTTCCCGGCTGCTCGGCGTATTTACGCCTTCGATTTTGACGTTTGACGCATCGGCGGCGCTGACGGAATGGCAATGGTCGGAGCTGCAATGGTTTGTGCCGAGATGGCTCGGTCAACGGCGCGTGCTGAAGCTCCTGGGCTCGATGGCGCTTCCGGGAAATGCGGGGCGGACGATCGCGAAGGAGACGGTTCCGGAGCTGCTTGCGGATGCGATCAAGCTTCGCGAGGAATCGGAAGCGGTCAAAGCGTCCGCCGGCTGGACGGAAACGCGGCTCGGCGCGAAGCTGTGGAACGAGGGCGAGACGGACTGGCAAGCGGTGCAGGAGCTTCGCGCTTGGACGGAGCGAATGCAGCAGCTGCTGATTGCGTATCATGACGGCGATGCGGCGCGGGCGCTGGAATCCCGCATCGCGTTCTCCGCATTGCTTGAAGCGGGACGGGAAGCGTTCTTGGAACGCAATCGGGGCGTGCTGCAAGCTTATGCCGATGCCAAGAAGCTGCTGAATGAAACGGAGCGTTCGATATTCGAGCTGCTGGAAGCGGATGAGGCGAAGCTTTCCTCAACAGGAGACGCCTCATGGTTTTCCTATATGGCGGACAAAGCTTCGAAATGGCAAGGAGGCTTGGAAAGCTTCCGCGATTGGTGCTTATGGCGCCGGACTCGCGGGAAGGCGGCCGGGCTCGGTCTGGCTCCGATCGCGGAAGCATACGAGCGCGGGCAAGTGACGAACGAGGAGCTGGTTCCGTCCTACGAAAGGGCGCTGTACAAGGCGATTGCGGAGTCGGTCATAGCCGCGGACGAAAGCTTGGCCGGCTTCTCCGGCAAGCTGTTTGAACAACAAATCGCGAAATTTCAGGAGCTCAGCGAACGGTTCGAGTCGTTCACGCGCCAGGAAATAGCGGCGCGGCTTTCGGCCAGGAGGCCGCAGCCGGCGGCGTCCGCGGCGCAAAGCTCGGAGCTCGGCATTCTGCAGCGGGCGATTCGCAGCGGCGGACGGGGGCTGTCGATCCGCAAGCTGTTCGAGCAAATTCCGAACCTGTTGTCGCGGCTGTCGCCGTGCATGCTGATGAGCCCGATTTCCGTTGCGCAATATTTGGACCCGGCGAATCCGCCGTTCGACCTTGTCGTGTTCGACGAGGCGTCGCAGATGCCGACGTGCGAGGCGGTCGGAGCCATGGCGCGGGGCCGCGAATGCATTGTCGTCGGAGACCCGAAGCAGCTGCCGCCGACGAGCTTCTTCACTGCGAACCAGCAGACGGAGTCGGGGGACGACGGACTTTCGCAGGAGGATATGGAGAGCGTGCTCGACGATTGTTTGGCGCTCGCCATGCCGCAAGGGCATCTGCTGTGGCATTACCGCAGCCGGCACGAGAGCTTAATCGCCTTCAGCAACATGCAATATTATGAAAACAAGCTGCTTACGTTCCCCTCTCCGCGCGAACGGACGTCGAATGTGCGCCTCATTCCGGTAGAAGGAGCTTACGACCGCGGCAGAACGAAGCAAAACCGGGCGGAGGCCGAGGCCGTCGTGCAGGAGATCGAGCGCCGGCTGCGGGATCCGCAGCTGGCGGAACGCAGCATCGGCGTCGTTACGTTCAGCTCCGTTCAGCAGACGTTAATCGAAGACATGCTGGATGAGCTGTTTCGAAAAGCTCCGGAGCTGGAGTCGGCGTCCGCGGGTTCGCCGGAGCCGATCTTCGTGAAAAACTTGGAAAACGTGCAAGGCGATGAGCGCGACGTCATATTGTTCTCGATCGGCTACGGTCCGGACGCAAGCGGCAAGGTGAGCTTGAACTTCGGTCCGCTCAATCGGGACGGCGGCTGGCGGCGGCTCAACGTCGCAGTGTCCCGCGCGAGGCACGAAATGCTCGTCTTCTCGACGCTGCGTCCGGAGCACCTCGATATTTCGCGAACGAGCGCCCAAGGCGTCGCCGGACTCAAGGCGTTCCTGGAATATGCGGAAAGAGGCGCGCAGGCTGCGGGGCTACGCGCGCCTTACGCCGGGAAGGTTACGGTGGGACTGGAAAAGAGCATTGCCGCGAGCATTGCGGAGCTCGGCTACGACGTTCAGACGAACGTCGGCTGCTCCGGCTGCCGGATCGACGCCGCGGTAGTAGACCCGCGAGATCCCGGCGTTTATGTGCTCGGCATTGTGACGGACGGGAACGGCTATGAGAACGCGAGCACGGCCCGCGACCGCGATTTGCTGCGCACGTCGGTGCTCGAAGGGTTGGGCTGGTCGATCCACAACGTATGGTCGCTCGATTGGTTCGAAAATCCGGCCAAGGAAACGAGGCGTATCGAGGATGCGATCCGCAAAGCGATGGACGATTCCAAGCTTTCCGGACCGACCGTTGCCGAGGGCTTGAAGGTAGAGATGGTCATTCGCGATACGACGGATGAGGCCGCGCGTACTTCTGCATTGGAGCCTGCGCCGGAGGCGCCGAAGTACGAAATTTGCAGGCTGGAACGCGTGGAAGAGCCGTCGGAGCAATTTTACGGCAGAGATCAAAATCGGCTCATCGCGGACCAAATCGTTCGGACGGTCGAACAGGAAGGGCCGATCAGCCGGTCGCTGCTATGCCGTAGAGTGCTGCAGGCGTGGGGAATTACGCGTATGGGCAGCAGGATCGAGAGGCGCTTCGACGAATTGTTCGCTGTCTTGCAGCTGAAGACGACGGAGCACGACGGATGCGTCTTCTTCTGGCCCGCATCCCAGCCGCCGGAGACGTACGAGCGGTTCCGCCAAGGGGCGGACGACGAAAGCCGGCGCAGCGCGGAGGATTTGCCGCCGGAGGAAATCGCCGCCGCGGCGAAGCGGGTGCTGTCGGTGCAAATCAGCCTGCCGAAGGACGATCTTGTGCGCGAAATCGTGAAGCGGCTCGGCTATCAGCGAAGCGGCGCGGCGCTCGACAAGGCGGTAAGAGCCGGCATTGAGCTTGCGGCGGCCCGCGGGCTCGCGGTGATCGATGAACAAGATAGAGTGATAGATAACGGGTAAGCGCGGAGGCGCGATCCGAATTCGAAGTTCAAACGAGGCGACAGCGCCTCGTTTTTTTTATGGACTTTACTTAATTTTTAATCGGATTTTACTTTACGGCATTACATTTTAAACTAGGCGCAGCACAGTCAAATTATAATGAAGTCAGGTCTGTGATACGAGTGAGAGGCGGAAGACAATGGGGACCGTGATACAAGCTACACTTTCAAACGCGGCAGTCATATTTATCATGCATCTCTTCATTGTTTATGTATTGGATGTAAGAAAGAGGGTTGCCAATTATGCGGTATGGACGGCTATAGCGGCGATCGTCGCCTTGTCTTGCGCAGCAATGCAATATTTGCCGGTCAAGTACGGTGCTTTCCGGTTCGATCTGATGCTCATCCCGCTGTTGTTAACGGCTTTGTGGTGGGGCTGGCGTCTAGCGTTTCCTGTCCTTGCCGCCATTGTACTGTGGAGGCTGGCGATCGACGGGGCCGGAGCAAGCGCCGAAACGTTGTTCGGCGTTGTGCTTCCCGTCCTTTTTGCATTATTGTATGCGCGTTACGACAAATCCCCCGTGAAAAGTTGGAGGCTGATCGTCCCGCTCAGTGGAGCTTGGCTGATATCCTCCTTGCCGACGATATTTGCGGCCGGCGGCGGATGGAGCCGCTGGATGCAAATCGTGCCGTTTCAGTATCCGATTTTTTTGATCACGGCTTTGCTGCTGGACTTCCTCATTCGGAAAGAGGAAGCGGAGCGGCGGACGATGGAGCGGTATCGATACGACGCGGATCACGATTCGTTAACCGATTTGTACAACATGCGAACATTCGAGGAAACGATCCGTACATACCCGGACACGAAAGGCGATATGTTCATCGTCATGCTTGATATCGATCATTTTAAGATGATTAACGACACGTTCGGACATTTGTCGGGAGATATCGTTCTGAAGGAAATATCCCGGTTTATCGCACATGCGGAGTATGCGCCGGGAATATCGGATATGATCGCGGGACGGTACGGCGGCGAGGAGTTCATTATGTTGATGGTTGCCGAGAAAAAGAGCAGCATGCTGGCGCAGGTTGAGAGCATCCGAAGCGGAATTGAACGGAAAGTGTTTTATACGGAAGAAGGAGAACCGATACGGTTGACGGTATCAATCGGCGTAGCGAAATTAACGGATCGTTCAAAAATCCATCGCGCGATCGGGGTTGCGGACCGCTTTCTCTATAAATCCAAGCGTGACGGACGAAATCGGATTACTTGCGGCAGCGGGCTGTAGCCGCCGAGCGAAGCCTATTACGTCATTTTAGACCGGGAGGCATAAATGGCTAGAATCATGGTTGTCGACGACGCCGCGTTTATGCGGCTCATTATGAAAAATATCGTAACACAATACGGCCACGAGGTCGTAGCCGAGGCTGCTGACGGCAAAATTGCGTTGAAGCTGTACAAGCAGTATAAACCCGATTTGGTGACGATGGACGTCACGATGCCCGAGATGGACGGGATCGAGGCGTTGAAAGAAATAATGTCGTTCGATAAAGAAGCGAACATCGTCATGTGCAGTTCGGGGGGACAACAAATTAAGGTATACGACGCATTCAGGGTAGGGGCGAAGGATTATATTTTAAAGCCGTTTCAGGAGGATCGGGTGCTGGAAGCGATAAACAGAATATTGTACGCCAGCATATAGCAAAAAAATGCCGTGGAATGTTAATATTAATCATTCCTATTTTGTTATCAATTCAATGAAAAGGGGCTGAAAACATGGTACACGAAATGCTCGAGCTGCAAAGAAGCTTAAGAGAAAGAGGACTGCTGATCAGCTTTTCCGGCAGGTTCTCTCAGGAAATCATCGAGGAATTGGGAGAGGCGCTGAAAAAATATTTGGAGACGGAAGAGCACCCGAAGACCGATATTTTCAATATTTTTTCCATATTCATCGAGCAAACGCAAAATATTAAAAATTACTGCCAAAGCAAGCAAGGTACGGAAATTTACGATAATGTCGCAAATTCGTGCATCGTAACGATCGGGAAAACCGAAGAAGGCAGCTATATTTGCTGCGGCAACAATGTATCGAACGCCGATATCGAGCCTCTCGTGCGCATTCTTGAGATGATCAACGGAATGGATAAGGCAGAGCTGAAAAAGCTGTACAAAGCGAAGCTTAAGGAAGAAACGCCCCCGGAGAGATCAGGGGCGGGCATCGGTTTAATCGATATTGCGAGAAAGGCAAAGCAGCCTTTGGAGTTCGACATCACCAAGGTCGATGAGCAGCTGTCGTTTTTTACGCTTAAAGCGGTTGTGTGACACAAAAGGAAAGGGGGATCCGAATGGACAAATTATTTATACCAGGCACGAAAAGCACTCCTGAAGTCGATTTTAATCCGGAAACGATGACATTGTCGTTAAAAGGGCAGTCTTATCCGGAAAATTCGTTTAAATTTTATGAACCGGTAATGGAGTGGGTGGACTTATTTTTTGCGAACGCCGGCGGCGGTGAAGTGTCGATCCGCTTCAGCCTTCCGTATATCAACACGAGCAGCTCGAAGTGCATCATGACGCTGCTGGAAAAATTCGACCTCTATTTCGCGGACGGCCAAAAACTGCACTTATATTGGTACTATAACAAAGAGAATGAGAGCGAATTGGAATGTGCCGAGGAATTTAAAGAAGACCTGTCGTTTCCCTTTGATGTCATTCCAAAAGAAGAGGAAGAATCCTGTTGATCTTTCGTGAAGAATACCAGCTGCTGAAATCGGCCAAGCAGGATTTGTCGCATCACGAGAACCAAGGCTTGCCTGCGCCTGCCGTCTATGCGGAGCTGATCGCGCAGTATGAAAAGCTGCTTAAAGTTTCCGCCAAAATTATCCGGATCAGCGATATTCAAGGAGAAAGCTTAAAGAAGCAGGAAGACGTCATTACAACAATGAATGAGCACCTTCTGAAGATTGAAACGTCGCGGCGCCGGTTTTTAAGCGATATTTCGCATGAGCTGTTTACTCCGATGACGACGATTCAAGGATACATAAAGGCGATGCTCGACGGCGTCGTCGAACCGGAAAAACCGTTTCTACAAATGATTTACGATAAAATTTTGCTGGTAAACAAGCTGGTTGAGGATTTGTTCGAAGCGTCCAAGCTGGAAGCGAATATGTCTCCGATTGAAATAAGAGAGATCGGGCTGTCCGCATTTTTGGAAAACATCGAACAAATTTATTCGGTGGAGGTGACCGGCAGAGGGTTTTCTTTTCAAATCGAGCCCGCAGGCGATCTAGCGCGGCACTCGCCGGTCCGATTATGGATGGATCCCGTCCGTATTGAGCAAGTATTGAACAATTTAGTCCACAATGCAATGAAGTTTTGCCCGAAGGGCGGAAACATCCGAATCACGGTCGAGTGGGAAAACGCGGCCCGTCGAATGGTCAAATTTCAAGTGTCCGACGACGGCCCCGGCATTAGCGAGGCGGATATCCCTCACGTGTTTGACCGGTTTTACAAAGGCGAGAGCAATCCCGGCCAACAGATAGGCATGAGCTTGGGCGTCGGCTTAGCCATCGCGAAAGAGATCATCATCAAGCATAAAGGAGAGATCGGTGTGAGAAGCGAAGCGGGCGTCGGTACGACGTTCTTTTTTACGCTTCCGGTTGCGGCCGCGCCGAGAAAGCAAAGCGATGCTTAGACTCGGAAGGCGAGGCGAGCACGGCGGCGGCGCATTTGCAGCCGACCCGATACAAGACCGGAGCGCCTTGAAAGTGGCTTTGTTTGCCGGCGTTGTCATCATATTTTCCATCATTTTGGTCGGAACGATCGTATATCAAATTACGAAAAACGAAGCCGTCAAAAAATTAAAAGAGCACGACCTCGTATTTATCGCGGATTCCGTTGCGGCGAAAATTGACGGGACGATCGCGCGGGCGAAGGAGACGGCGCTGCTGCTCGCGCGCGATCCCGAAATCGTTCAATGGATCGACGACGGGGAATCGGATCCGCAGCTAACGGAGCATGTAAGGCGGAAGCTCATTTCGCTGCGCACGGAATACGGATATACCAACTCTTTTATCGTCAGCGAGGTAACGGGCCACTACTGGGGGGAGAACGGCGACATTATCGGAACGATGTCGAAGTCGGAGCCGCTTGACCGGTGGTTTTACGATGCGCTCGCATCGGGCAATCCCGTCGCTTTGAATTTGGACTACAATGAGGCGAGAGGAAATACGTTCTTTTTTATCAACGCCTTGGTCGGGCCGCCGGATCAGCCGATCGGCGTCGCCGGTGTCGGCTTCGGCCTGTCCCATCTGGCGGACGATTTCGAGCGAATGAAATACGGCAAGGACAGCGGCATTTGGCTCATTGACGGAAGCGGCAAAATCCACTTGACGAATCGGGTCGACCAGTACGGCAAAGATATCGGCATCTCGCTTCCGAGCGCCGTCCGCTCCGATATTTTGACGCATTTGGCAAGCGGCGAAGCCAAAGATCCTTATGTATTGGAATATACGGACAGCGGAGATCGCCTGTACGATTTGATCAGCTACCCGGTACAGTCGACGGATTGGAGGCTCCTGTTTCAAATTCGCCGCAGCGAGACGATTTCGTTCCTCGACACGATTAAAATCAATACGGTCATCGCAGCGCTGATCAGCATTCTTGCCATAACGTTTCTATTTTTCTTTATATCGCGGTATTTTACCGATCCGTATAAAAGAGCGATACTGATCAACCGCGAGCTGGAGAGACAGGTGGAAGAACGTACCCGGGAACTGTTCGAGCAGCAGCGGAAGCTGGTAGACAGCATCGAATACGCCCAGAAAATCCAAGAGTCGCTGCTGCCCTCCCATGACGGTCTTGCAGCCGTGTTAAACGACTATTTTTTGCTTTGGAGACCAAGAGATACGGTAGGCGGCGATTTTTATTGGGTTAAACCGCTGCCGGACGGATATTTGCTGGCCGTAGGGGATTGCACGGGCCACGGCGTACCCGGGGCGTTGATGGCATCGATCACGTTATCGATTCTGAACCAAATTTCCGAAAGCGATTCGAACAGCGACCCTGCCGCGATCTTGCATTCTTTAAACTCGAATGTGAAGCGGATGCTGAGGAAGGACGAACAAAGCAACGCTGCGGACGACGGGCTTGATATCGGGTTGCTTCGATTTTACCGGGACAAGCCGGCATTGTTTGCAGGAGCGAAGACGGATTTATACTTCCGATCCGGTTCGGACGGCGGCCTACACGTCGTTCGCGGCGTTCGAAAAAGCATCGGTTACCGCAGGTCCGGAGAAAATACAGTGTTCCTGAACCATGAGCTCCGGCTGGATGAGGGGGATACGCTCTACATGACCACGGACGGCTTTTTGGATCAAAACGGAGGGGAAAAAAATTATCCTTATGGAAAAGGGAGATTTCTGGAGCTCGTCCGAAGCTGCGGCGGAAGCGCGCTGAAAGATCAGGCAAAAGCGTTCGAGTCGGCTCTGGAGCTATATATGGGAGAAGAGCCGCAACGGGACGATATTACCGTATTGGCGTTGGCTGTCGGACCCAAAGATCCGTAAAGTTGGCGCTGCGCCGAAGTCATTAATGGCCGGTTGCAGCGCTAAATTTATATCCGAGTCCGCGAACGTTATGGATATATTGGGGAAGCTCCGGGTTGCTTTCGAGTTTTTTGCGGAGGCTGCTGATATGAACGGATACGGTCCGCGTGTCGCTGTAGCTCTCGGCCCCCCATATTTGCCTATACAGCTCTTCCTGCGCGAACACTTGTTCCGGCCTTTTGGCGAGAAACATCAGCAGCTGCGTTTCCTTGGCCGACAGGAGCAGCTTGGTTCCTTGCAAACGAACTTCCATCGTTTCCGTATTAATTTCAAGACCGTCGTAAGACAAAATATGGTTTTTCTTATCTTCCTGCTTATACAGTTGAGCACGGCTGAAAATCGGCGCTCTGCGAAGGTTCGCTTTCACGCGGGCGACGAGAACGACGGGGTCGAACGGCTTCGTAATATAATCGTCGGCGCCCATCTCCAAGCCTTGTACGATTTCCTCGCTGTCTTTCCGCGCAGTAACGAAAATGATGGGCACATTCGAGTATTGGCGGATTTCGGCGCAAACCGCCGCTCCGTCCATTCCTTGCAGGGTAATGTCGACCAGCAGCAAATCCGGCTGCTCCGTCTCAAACAGCTTTAACGCCTCGAACCCGGTTTCCGCTTCAATGACCTGAAACCCTTCTTTGTTTAAATAAATCGCAATGAGCTCGCGTATTTCCTTCGAATCCTCTAGAATTAAAATTTTTTCCTGCTTCATCGTGTGAGCCCCTCCAGAATAGCAGAACAATTGTACAGTATCGATTGTAGCATTGGCGCCGCCCGGTTGTAATCCCGAATTTTTCGCGGACTTTACAATATTGCGCCGGCAATCTATGTTGGTATTACGGATCCGGATAAGAAGAGGTGCTCCTTATGCGCGAATTGTTTACGTTTCGAACGATTCGGGGCAAGTTCTTTTTGCTTACGACGATCATAATTGTCGCCCCCATGCTCGTATTAAGCTTTGCGGTGTATCATATTTCCGCTATGAAGCTGGAAGAGAACGCCGTCCGTAATGCTGAATCGTCTTTGGACATGGGAGGGCTATATTTAGACCGGATGGTCATCGATTTATACGACTTGTTGAATGTCGTTCAAGGAAATCCCCAAATCATGCAGCTGCTCACCACCGGAAATACCGACGAAGAAGTGGAAAAGACCGCTAAGAACGAAGATTACCGCTACGTAAGAAATTTGAAGAACATTCGCGACATCATGAACGCCATCACGCTCTCCAAGCCTTATATCACCTCATTCATCATTTACCATTACGGAGCGCCCGTGGACAAAAGACTTTATAACAGCAGCGGAAACGGGCAGTCGATATATTTAACCCCCTATCTGGCCAAACGTTGGGCGCAGGAGCTGTCCGCGCAGGATGCGATCGTTTGGAGGGACGGCGAGACGCTCGAGCAGAACAACCATATTCGGCGCAACAGTATGATCGTCGGCAAAAAGCTGAAAAAAATGACAGGCGATTACGGGGATCTCGGATTCATTCTGCTTGAAATCGATAAAGAAAAATTTTATGAAGGGTTATCTTTTCTTCGAGCAAATACCGGCTCCGATTACTTCATTACCGATGTAAACGGGACGGTAATCCATACCTTCTCCGAATCGTCGCCCCCCTCATCGAACCCGCAAATCTTGAAGCCGGGCAAAAAATATATCGAGCAAACGATCGTGAATGATCGAACGGGGTGGAGGCTCACTCATGTGATGGAAGCGTCTCAGCTTTCCGCCGACGCCAGAGTGATCCGAAGCATTACGATCGTCGTGTTTCTCCTTTTGCTGCTGATAGGCTGGCTGCTCGCGTTATGGATCAGCAACACGGTTACAAGGCCGCTGAAGAAGCTGTCCGCGATGATTCGAAGCGGCATACCGTTTCCCCAAGCGGAACGCCATTTTGACGTTTCGGACGAGGTGGGGCAAATCGGTTTCCGGTACATTCGTATGATAGATGAGAATAAAGCGTTACATAAGGAAGTTTATACCGCTCTGCTTAAGCGCAAGGAAGCGGAAATCGAAGCGCTGCAAGCGCAAATTAATCCGCACTTTCTTTACAACACGCTGGAATCGCTGCACTGGCTGGCCATCTCCCGCAAGCAGTTCGATATCGGCGAGGTCGTGGGCTCGCTCGGGAAGTTTTTTCGGCTCGCCATACGAAAAGGAAGCGATATGATTACGGTTGCGGAAGAATTGGAGCATGCCAAAGCGTACGTCAAAGTGCAGCAATTCCGCTATAAGGACAAGCTGGATTTTTACACCGAGGTGGAGGATGAAACGATGTCCTGCTTCGTGCCGAAGTTTATTTTGCAGCCGGTCGTCGAGAACTGCATTTATCATGGAATTAAGAAGAAAGACGAGCCCGGCAGCATACTCATTTCCGGAGAGCTCCGAGAGGGACGTCTAATCTTCCGGATTACGGACGACGGGGCAGGCGTTCCGCCCGATCGGCTGAAGGAGGTGCAGGCTGCGCTTAGCGGCGAGGACACCGGCACCATATACGGCATTAAAAACGTGAACGAACGAATTCGGCTTCGTTTCGGACTGCAGTACGGCGTATCGATCGACAGCGTTTACGGCTTGTACACTACCGTGACGATTACGCTGCCCGTCCTTACGACTTCGGAAGAGGAGCGGATGTACGCATGATGAAAATTGTGATTGCCGACGACGAGTACCATATCCGTACCGGCATCGCGGAATTTGTTCCGTGGAAGGAGCTCGGCGCCGAAGTGTTGGAAGCGCAGGACGGAACGTCCGCTTTGGCCGTGTACGAGGAAGCGGCTCCGGAAATATTGCTGCTAGATATTAATATGCCGGGAATGAGCGGCTTGGAGGTTGCCCGAACGATCCGCGAGCACGACCCGGACGTTCAAATCATCTTTTTGACCGGGTACGACGATTTCGACAAAGCGAAGGCGGCCATTTCCGTACAAGCCTCCGATTATTTGCTCAAGCCGGTTTCATACGGCGAATTGGTAGAGGCGCTCCGGAAAGCGATGGACCGTATTGAAGAGGCGAAAAGCAAGGCGGAGTACGTTCACCGGCTGGAGAGGAAGCTGCATGCGTTCACTCCGGCCGCGGCGGAGCGGATTCTCCTGGATTGGCTTCACAATCGGCGAATTCCGCGTGAGGCGGACAGCTTGCTTGAAGAGCTTGGCATGTCCTCCCGTCAGCATTCGAACTTCTCTGTTGCGTGTGTAGAAATCGACGGTTTTTATCGCTATATGGATCAAGTATCGCAAAGAGACCGCCAGCTTTATTTGTACGCGTATAAGAAGCTTGCTCAAGAAGTGTTCGAGGCGTTTGGGAGCTATTCCATTGTTTTGCAGGCGAATCCGAGCAGGCTGATCGCGATTGCCGCAGCTAGCGGGTTAGAAGACAAGGCATATGCCGCGGAGCGGATGAAGTCCCAAGCGGAACGGCTGCAAAACGCTTACCGCGATTATTTGAAAATGTCGGTAACGATCGGCGTAAGCCGGAATGCGGATCAGGCCGCCGATTTGCCGGAGGCGTACCGCGAAGCGATTCAAGCCGTTGAGCGTCGGGTTGCGGGGTCCGGTGGAGGAAGCGGCGGTCAGCCGGATCGGAACAGGCCGGTCATGAAAGCGATGGAGAAAGCGAAAGGGTGGATCCGGGACCATTTGGCCGAAGACATAACGCTCCCGAAAATAGCCGCTTTTTTACACATGAGCCCCAACTATGTCAGCACGCTGTTTAAACAAGCGACCGGAGAAACGCTGACCGAGTATGTAACGAGAGTCCGGTTTGAGAAATCGAAGGAGCTGTTTGCGCGGCCGGAATTAAAAATGCACGAAATCGCGGCCCGGGTCGGATTCGCCGACGCCAATTACTTCAGCATCGCCTTCAAAAAATACCACGGAATGCCTCCTTCGGAATATCGGCAGCGGTATTATTAAAAAAATCGTAAAGATTTCAAGATCGTCGGAAAATATTCTATGGGAGTGAAGGAGCGATTTTTGCAAAATAGTTTTGTAAGCGATTTCTTAATGGGAAAGGGGAAATGGACTAGATGCGCAATCGAAAAGCTTGGTTGATTTGGCTGCTTTCCGCGATCCTTACCTTCACTCTCGCAGCATGCAGTTCCTCGACAGGGGGCAATGCGGACGGCGAAGAGCCGTCAGGGACGGGGAACGGCAGCGAACAAACGAAGCCCGACTCCAAAGCCTCGAATGAAAAGGTCGAGCTGAAGTTCATGTTTTGGGGCAGCGCGTTCGAGAAGCAAGCGGTTGAAAAAATGGTTCAAGCGTTCGAGAAATCCCATCCGAATATTAAGATTAACGCTCAGCACGTTACAGGAGATTACACGACGAAAATCAATACGTTAATGGCCAGCAACGAGCTTCCGGACGTGGCCTATTTGGGAGAGAGCTTGGCCTTGAAATGGGCGGAGCAAGGCAAAGTGCTGGACATGACGCCGTATTTGGATGCGCATCCTCAGCTCGCCGAAAGAATACCGCAAACGTATTATTACTTCGCGCCGGGCAAGACGATCGGGACGAACACCGCGGCCGAGACGATTAATTTGTTTTATAACAAAGATTTGTTCGAGGAAGCGGGGATCGAGCCGCCTCCTGCGAATGCGGAAGACGCATGGACGTGGGATGAGTTCGTGGACGTCGCCAAGCGCATGACGAAAGACAAGAACGGCAAGACGCCGTTCGATACCGGCTTTGATAAGGACAATATCGTGCAGTTCGGCATCTCGGTTCCGACGTGGTCGGCCGGCTGGTACCCGTTCCTTAAGAGCAACGGCGGCGACATTACGAACGAGGACGGCACCGAGTTTATAATGAACAGCCCGGAAGCGGCCGAAGTGTTTCAAAATTTGCAAGACCTTATGTATAAGCATTACGTCGCGCCTAACGCCACGCAGCAGCAAAACCTGCCGGCCACAAGCGTCCGTCTGCAGACACGGAAGGTGGCGATGGCGATCGACGGACAGTGGAGCATTCTCGACTTCGCTTCCAGCAAGCTGAATTTCGGAATCGGGGTGCTGCCGAAGCTGAAAGAGCCGAAGACGATGATTTTGGGCGCGCCGACGGTTATTTTCTCCACTACGAAGCATCCGGACGAAGCGATCGAGTTTTACATGTACCATAACGATCCGGAGCAGGTCGATTTGTATGCGCAAGGCTTGTGGATGCCGCTGGAGCTCAAGTACTACCAGGATCAGCAATTTATCGACAAGTGGACGAAGAACGATGCACATCCTCCGGAATATAAGGAAGCGGTGATCGACTATACGCTGGAGCATGCGGAGCGCTCCCCTTCTTATACGCTGAAAAATTGGGCGGAAATCGATCCGAAGCTGGGAGCCGGCTTGGATAACATTTGGACGAACAACAAGCCGGTCAAGGAAACGCTCGACGAGCTGAAGAAGACGATCGACCCGCTGCTGCAAGGCAGGTACCCGGAACAATAATTTGAGAGAACGGAGGGCCCGCTGCATGATGGTCGGCGCGGGACCCTCTCGTTTTTGAAGATAGGAGGAAAAACCGATGCCAAGAGCGAAATCGCGTACGGGACTGTCCGGCGTGCAGCGGATGGAGCGCCGCTGGGGAATATTGCTGGCGCTTCCGGCATTGCTTGGGTTTCTCTTGTTTACGATCGGGCCGATGGTTGCGTCGTTCGTATTTTCGCTTACCGATTGGAATATCGGGGGAGACTTCAAGTTCATCGGATTCGGGAATTACAAGCATATGATTCTTGAGGACGATCTGTTCTCCAAATCGTTGTTCGTCACATCTTATTACACACTGGGAAGTGTGCCTCTCGTCATCATACTGGCATTCGCGGTCGCGCTGCTGCTCAATCAGAAGGTGAGAGGTTTGTCCGTGTTCCGTACGATTTTCTACCTTCCGGTGCTCGTTCCCAGCATCGCCAACACGATGCTGTGGCTTTGGATTTTCAATCCCGATTTCGGGCTGCTAAATACGGTGCTGAAGGGGCTTGGCCTTCCGGGCTCCCAGTGGATTTACGATCAACAGACGGTAATCCCTTCGTTGATTCTGATGAGCAGCTGGGGGATCGGCAACGCGGTCGTAATTTTTCTGGCCGGCTTGCAGGGGGTTCCTTCACACTTGTATGAAGCCGTGGAAGTGGACGGAGGCGGCGCGCTGCAGAAGCTGTGGAACGTAACGCTGCCCGCGATGACTCCGACCATTTTTTTTAATTTGATCATGTCGATTATCGGGACGTTCCAAGCGTTCACTGAAGCGTATATTATGACGCAGGGCGGTCCGAACAACGCATCGTTATTTTATATTTTTTACCTGTACCGGACCGCGTTCACCGAAACGAAGATGGGGTATGCGTGCGCGCTCGCTTGGGTATTGTTCCTGATCATTATGGCGCTTACGCTGCTTGTGTTCCGCACCTCGCGTTCATGGGTGTATTACGAAGGGGAGGGGAGAGTATGAGCCATACCGCGTACGCTTCGCGTTCCTTGCGGCGCCGCTCGCCGCGTTCCCGATCCGGTACGCTGAAAATCAGCCGATTGATCGTGTATTTGATTCTGATTGCCGGGTCGGCGGTCATGCTGTTTCCGTTTCTGTGGCTGCTTCGAAGCTCGTTTATGAGCACGGCGCAAATTTTTACGTTTCCGCCGGAGTGGATTCCGAATCCGTTCCTATGGAGCAACTACACCGAAGCGCTCACGATCGTCCCGTTCGAACTGTATTTTCTCAATACGCTCACGATTGAAGTGATTGTGGTTACAGGGGTGCTGCTCACCAGCGCGATGGCGGGATACAGCTTCGCCAGATTGCGATGGCCGGGGCGCAATGTAGCCTTCGGCCTGCTGCTCAGCACGCTGATGCTGCCTTACGCGGTGACGCTGATTCCGACCTTCATGGTGTGGAAGCAGCTCGGCGCGATCAATACGTTTGTCCCGCTCACCGTCCCGGCGTGGTTCGGCGGCGGGGCGTTCAACATCTTTTTGCTGCGTCAATTTTTTCTTACGATTCCGAAGGATTTGGACGAAGCGGCGTATATGGACGGAGCGCGTCCGTTCGGCGTCTTTGTTCGGATCGTCCTGCCCTTGTCAATGCCGGCGTTGATTGTTGTAGGAATCTTTACGTTTATCGGCGTGTGGAATGATTTTCTCGGTCCGCTCATTTATTTAAGCGACGACTCGAAATTTACGCTGGCGATCGGGCTCGCTTCGTTCAACGGTTTATATAACGCGCAGTGGGGTTACCTGATGGCGGCATCCACGGCGATCGTCGCTCCGATCATTGTGCTGTTTTTCGTTGCGCAGCGGTATTTTATAGAAGGAATTACTTTAACGGGGATTAAAGGCTGACGATTTAACTGTATAGAAAGGATGGGGATACGGAAATGAAGATTGCGGAGTCTGTTTACCGGAGCATGAACGCGGTGCCTTTTTCGAAGGTGAAGATCGAGGATGAGTTATGGCGGCCGCGAATGAAGGCGAATCAAACCGCCACGCTGAAGGCTTGCTTGGAGCAGTGCGAACGCACCGGGCGAATCGCCAACTTCGCCAAGGCGGCGAGACGGATGAATGGGGAGCACGAAGGCATTTATTTCAACGACTCGGACGTTTATAAGGTGCTGGAGGGTGTCGCATACTCGCTCATGAATGAGCCGAACGCGGAGCTTGAAGCGGAAGCGGACCGCATTATCGATCTCATTGCGGCCGCGCAGGAGGAAGATGGGTATTTGATGACGTACTTTACCCTCAAGGCTCCGGAAAGCAAGTGGACCGATATGGAGAAGCACGAAATGTATTGCGGCGGACACCTGATGGAAGCGGCGGTCGCTTATTTCGAAGCGACGGGAAAGCGGACGCTGCTCGATGTCGCATGCCGGCTGGCGGATTATTACGATGAGCGGTTCGGACCGGGGCAAGCTGAGCGTCATTGGGTCGAGGGCCACGAGGAGGTCGAGCTTGCGCTCGTTAAACTGGCCCAAGCGACCGGCGAGGAAAAATATTTGCGCCTCGCGCAGCATTTGCTCGAGGAGCGCGGGAGAGGTTATGGGAAGGGCGCAATCTGGGATCGCGCGGAGTGGGGGCCTGCTTACTGTCAGGACCACATGCCGGTTCGGGAGCAGCGAACAGTGGTCGGCCACGCAGTGCGGGCGATGTATCTGTACACCGGAATGGCGGACGTTGCCGCGATTACGGGTGATCGGGGCTACATGACGGCGCTCGATTCGTTGTGGGAGCATACTGTGCACCGCAATATGTACGTTACGGGAGGCATCGGGCCGTCCCGGCATAACGAAGGCTTTACCGAGGACTACGATCTGCCGAACGAGACGGCTTATTGCGAAACGTGCGCTTCCGTCGGCATGGTATATTGGAATCACCGGATGAATCTGCTGCATGGGGATGCGAAGTATGTGGACGTGCTGGAGCGGGCGATGTACAACGGGGCGCTTGCGGGAGTGTCCTTGAGCGGAGATAAGTTTTTTTACGTCAATCCTCTAGCGTCGCAAGGAAAGCACCACCGCGTGCATTGGTACGATTGCTCTTGCTGCCCGACGCAGCTGGCGAGATTTTTGCCCTCCGTCGGAAATTATGTGTATGCGGTGTCCGACGGTGCGGTGTGGGTCAATTTGTACGTGCAGGGCGAAGGACGCATCCCGCTTGGGGAGCGGGAGATCGTGCTGGTCCAGCGAACCGGCTATCCGTGGAACGGCCGGGTGGAGCTGGTTGTGGGCGGCGACTGCGGCGGGAAGTTTGCTTTGAAGCTGAGAATTCCGGGCTGGGTTCGAAATTATACGATTCGGCTGAACGGGGAGCCGGTCGGCGCGGCGCTTCCGGTGAAAGGCTACGTGCATTTGGAGCGAGAGTGGAGGCAGGGGGATACCGTTGCAATCGAGTTCGACATGCCTGTGGAGAAGGTGATCGCACACCCGAAGGTGATCGCCGATGAGGGTCGGGTAGCTTTGCAGCGCGGGCCGATCGTATATTGCGTGGAAGAGGCAGACAATAAGCAGCCGTATGATGAGATTGTGTTGACGCACGGCGGCCAATTCGTCGTTGAGCACCGTAAGGAACTGCTGGAGGGAGTGACGGTCATCCACGGAGAAGATGCTTCGGGCAAGGCGTTTCAGGCCGTGCCTTATTACGCTTGGGATAACCGCGAACCGGGATATATGGTTGTTTGGATGCGGCTGAAGGAGGATACGGATGTGCCGCTGTACCGGGTGTAACCGTTGGTTGCGAGCCTTTGATCGAGTTTCGACTCGATCAAAGGCTTTTTCTTTAGATTCTAACGGACAACATAGACGTTATTTCACCATTTTGCCCGCTGAATTTCCGCTAACGGACACCAGAGACGCTAAACCTCGATTTTTGGCGCTGAAACCACCTTTTTCAAAGAAATAACTGCGGTGGCGTCCGTTAAAACAGAAAACTCCATTCAAAACGCCGAATAACTGCATCCTTGTCCGTAAGAGCGAGCGCTTTGGCCAGAATCAGTAGAATTATAGACTCGGATACCGGCCTGAGGCGAGCCGTGTCGATTTTTGCATATTATTCTTTCATTTCATGGCACAAACGTGTGAAAAAGCTTTATAATACCGTATAATATACAAACAAATAAATACTGGGGTGTGGGTGTTACCATGGTTACAAATTCGAGAGCGATTCTGCTTATTTCTTGCCAGGACAAGCCGGGCATCGTAGCGAAATTAACGACTTTATTGTATATGAACGGAGCGAATATCGTATCGTCGGATCAATATACGACAGACCCTGTAAACGGCATGTTCTTCATGCGCATTGAATTCGACATTCCGAATATTGACGAAAAGCTCGGCGACCTCGAGGACAAGCTCGACAGCTTAAGCAAAGAAGTGATGTTCGATTGGAAGCTTTCGCTGCCGAACAAGGTGAAGCGGATGGCCATCCTCGTATCCAAAGAGGACCACTGTCTCCTCGAGCTGCTCTGGCAGTGGAGGTCGGGAGATTTGCCGGTCGAAATTCCGATGATTATCAGCAATCACGAGAATTCCAGAGAGACGGCGGAGCAGTGGGGCATTCCGTACCACTACTTGCCGGTGACGAAGGACAATAAATCGGAAGTCGAGAAAAAGCAGATCGAGCTGCTCAAGGGCAACGTCGATTTCATCGTGCTTGCAAGATATATGCAAATTTTGACGCCGACCTTCGTGGAGCAATTCCCGAACCAAATCATCAATATACACCATTCGTTCCTGCCGGCTTTCATCGGCGCGAAGCCGTACGAACGGGCGTACCAGCGCGGCGTCAAAATTATCGGCGCAACGGCGCATTACGTCAACGATCAGCTGGACGAGGGACCGATCATCGAACAGGACGTTCAACGCGTGACTCATAACGAAAGCGCCAAGGAACTGAAAAATATCGGCAAGCATATCGAACGTATCGTGCTTGCCAGAGCCGTGAAGTGGCACACCGAGGACCGGATCATCATTAACGAAAACAAAACCGTCGTATTCCATTAATCATTGCCGCACGGCATCAAACAAAACCTACCGGAGGATGTTCCTATGACGATCACGGAATGGATCGGCAGTGATGCGATAGCTAAGCTGGAGCATCCTTTCGTTCAGGAAAGCTTCAACGTTCCGCAATCGTACGTTCTGCTCGAAGGGATGCAGCCGATGATCGTTTCCGCGCCGCATAGCGTCGCTCAAACCCGCCTCGGCCAGCCGAAGCAGGGGGAGTTTCGGACCGGTGTGCTGGCGCAGCTGCTGCAGAAAAAATACGATTGCTATGCTATTTATAAAACGAGAAACGACGGCGACGACGCCAACTTCGACGAGCGCAGCGCATATAAGGATGCGATCAAGAAGCTGTCCGACACCCGGTCGATCCGTTATTTGCTGGACCTGCACATTATGTCTCCCCAGCGGGATTACATGATCGATATCGGCACCGGTTACGGCGATAACATCGAAGGCAAGCAGGAAATCGTGGATCGGATGACGGGCTTGTTTGCGGAGCACGGGATCGGTCCCGTCCGGGTGGACCACTTGTTCCCGGCCGCTTACCCGCACACGGTCAGCTCCAGCACGTTCCGCCATTGCCGCATTCCGAGCGTGCAGCTGGAAATCAATTGGAGGCTGCTGGATACGTCGGACGGCGTCGAATCGTTCAATCGCGTCTATGCCGCGCTCGGCGGCATCGTTGAATATTTACTGGAGGAAGCGCCTTGAAGCTCACATGTGCCATCGTTTACAACGGAGCTCTGAAAAGCGAGAAATTCATGTATCAAATTCGGTGGCTGGCCCGGACTGCCAAAGAGCTCGGTTTCGACGCCTCGTTGATCGGGAACAACGAGCTCATTCCCGCGATCGAAGGCGGGCGTTCGGTTCTGAAGGGCAAGTACGCCGGTTATGCGCCGGATTTCTTTTTTTTCTGGGATAAAGACGTAAGGCTGGCGCGGCATCTGGAGAACATGGGCTTTAAGCTGTTCAACGGCTCCTCGGCAATCGAAATTTGCGACGACAAAACGAGAACGTACCAAGTGCTCGCCGACCACGGCATGCCTATCCCCAAAACGATGCTTCCGCCCATGATATACGACAACTGCGAGCTTGAGGATGTTTCGGGCCTCGAGTACATCGCAGAGGAGCTCGGCTTTCCGATGGTCATCAAGGAGGCGTTCGGCTCCTTCGGCGAGCAGGTGTATCTCATTGGCGACCGGGAGCAGCTGATCCGCAAAGCGAGGGAGCTCGGCTCGAAGCCGTACTTGTTCCAGGAGCTGGTGCGTTCCAGCTACGGCCGGGATGTGAGGCTCAACGTTGTGGGAGACCGCGTCGAGGCGGCCATGCTGCGCAAGAGCGAGCATGATTTTCGGGCGAACGTGACGGCAGGGGGCAACATGTTCCCGTATGAACCGACCGACGCGCAAAAAGAGGTGGCCGTCCGCTGCGCCAAGCTCGTCGGCGCCGACTTTGCGGGCGTCGATTTGCTCTTTGGCGAGCATGACGAGCCGATTGTCTGCGAAATCAATTCCAACGCGCACTTCAAAAATATTTACGACTGTACGGGCGTCGATTTGGCCCAAAAGATGCTAACGCATATTAAAGAGGAGTTATCCCGTTAAATGAACGCCGACGGTTGGTTGATTTATAACCGAGAGGATGCGGAGAAAAACCGCAGCTACATCTCGTGGATGCTGGAGGAAGCCGAATCGCTGAATGCCGATTTGCGGCTGCTGCTGAAGGAGCAGCTGTCTTTCGGCGTCCGCTCCGGCAAGCTGTTTGTCGCCTACCTTGGGAAGCCGGTCGATGTGCCGAAGTTCGCCATTGTCCGCAATATCGACGAGCTTTTTACCGAGCAGCTGGAGAGCATGGGCGTGAAGGTGTACAACAATTCGTTCGTGTCGAAAATCGCCAACAACAAGGCGGCGACCTATCAATATTTGGCTCAGCATCGCATCCCGGTTCCGGACACTCTTTTTATCCGCAAGAAAGAGTTCAATCCCGCCGCTTTAGGCGATTTCGCCTTCCCTATGATTCTGAAGGACGTCGCCGGTCGAGGGGGCAGCCAGGTGTATAAGGTTGACGGCCCGGAGGAACTGACGCAGCTGATCGATCGATTGCAAGAAGGCGCGTTCGTACTGCAGCAAATGATGAAACCGGGAAAAGACGTACGGGTGTTTGTCGTAGGCACCAAAATTATTGCGGCGATTGTTCGGGAATCGAAGCAAGATTTTAGAGCGAACTATTCGTTAGGCGGCTCATCGTCCGTGTACCGTTTGTCGAATGAGGAGACCGAGCTTGTAAACCGGATCATCGGTTTGTTTTCGTTCGGAATGGCCGGCATCGATTTTATGTTTGACGACAACGATCGGCTTGTCTTCAACGAAATCGAGGACGTCGTCGGCAGCCGGACGCTGTCGCTCAATACGGACATCAATATCGTTAGGGAATACTTACAATTCATTCTGGATGACAGTAGGCTGGTGTAATCGGATGGAGCCGCAGATCAAGCCTGCAAGGGGCGCAGCGGCAGCGGACGAAGCGATTGAAATAGAGCTCCCGTTTGCCGTCCTTCGCGTTTATGGCGGGGGGTACTTTTTTAAACGCAAGCTGCGCAAGGCAGTAAGGATGGAAGGCGTGTTCGCCGAACCGGAGAAGCCGGAGCTTGTCGTCCGTGTCGACAGGCGTCTAATCGCGTTCTCAGACAGTTCGAACTTGGGGCATGGCCCGTTTTATGCTGCGCTAAAACGATTGTACGGCGGCTTGGAAATCGAAGTCCCGGCGACGGGCGGAGACGAGGAGCTGATCGGGTCGGTTGTGCGCGCGCTGAAGCTGTTTCGCCGCTACTTATCTTCCAATCGGGTCCTATTCGAGCCGGTTTCCGTCGATCCGGTTCAGTCGAGCAGTCACAGCACCTTGATCCAGCGCTGCGTCAACATGAATCCCGAGCAGATGAGCCGCTTCGGGCTCAAGGAGAACGATTACGTCGTCGTAATCCATCCGGTTTCTTTGCACGCGGCGGAAGGAATCGTAAAGCAAAACCGGAACGTGAAGCCCGGGCAAATGTTTGTGACGAGGGGTTTAAAGCAAGCGCTGGGGATAAAAGGGAAAGACCACAGCCATGAAGTGATTGTCTCCATACCGAAGGCGGCCCAAGGATTCACGATCATTCCGCAGATGGTCAGCAAAATCGAACAAAACAAAATCGTCGTTTCGCAGAATATATTCCGTCAACTGGATCCGAATGCCGCGATGTTCGAGCTGTACAACCGGATCACGCGTTCCTCCCTCGACATTCCAAGGGAACAGATCGAGGCGGAAACGGAGGAAGAGACGGAAATTCCGGATAAAGCAAAGAATCGGATTCGCTTGCATTATTTGCACCGTGCATTACTGGATGTCGATGCGCCTGCCGTGCTCGAGCCGCAAGTTTACAAAACGTTCATGCAGCATTCCTCGTTATCGGATGAAGAGAAGGATTTGCTTCGGGAATGCTACGAGAACGATAAGGTTGCTCCGCTTACCTTCGATTTGAGGCGGCGATTAAAAAGCATTTTCGACAAAGCCGCGGATCAACCGATTATGTTAAAGCCGGTTCCGGCTCCGGAGGAAAAGCGGCGTCCGTCCGACGTATCCGCACTCCCGGGTAAGCTGAAGCGGCTCGCGCTTCGGTGGCTGATCGGCTATCATACGATGAGCCTCAAGGCGATCAGGCCATGCTCCGTTGACGAAAGCAGCAACGTCGTCAGGCTGACAAGCACCATGCTTCGGATGATCGGCATTGAGAATACGGACAACGTGATCGTCAGCTATCGAAATCAAGAAATCAAAGCCCGGGTGCTCGAGGTGGAGGCCGATTATTTCGACAACATGAAGGAAACGAACGCGATCGTCAATAACTCCGACTTCGAAATGTGCATCGGCATTCCGAGCCATATGCGCAATAAGCTCGGAATGAACGGAATTCACTGCGTCTGCCGGGTGCGCCGGGATACGGGGTATATTTTCATGAAGCACGTCCATTCGCAAATCGTTCCGACGATCGGCATTGTGTTCGCCGTTGGGCAGTTTTCGATTTCTTACGCCTGGAAAATAGCCGTCGTGATCGCCGCACTCTGTTTATCGCTGTACGTTGGTTTCGCAAACGAAAGAAACAAGATCAATACATAACCGGATGATTCGGCTTCGCCCAAATGAGATGAACCATGTCGAACCAATAGCTTTCCGTTGCTGCGATGTCGATGCCGGCGGCTCGTACCAGCCCTGGAATGTCCCGCGTATGATGGCAGCCCAATAGGCGGTATAACATAGGGTTCAACGTCTTTTGAACGGCGGAAACCGCTGCGTTCGTGCTGATTCCGTGCTCCATCAGCAAAATATTTCCGCCCGGCTTGCACCACCGGTTCAGCTTTTTCAGCACGGTGAGAGGATCGGCGTAGCTGCACATGGACAACGTGGACACGACCGAATCGAACGATTGATCGGGGAAATCCATTTCGTCCATGTCGCCGCGAATGAATTGAGCGTCCAAACGATAGCGCGCAGCCGCCTGTTTCGCTTTCTCCAGCATAGCTTCGCTAAAGTCCGTTGCCGTTACCTTTACGCCGGGCGTGTAATACGGAAAGTTGGCGCCCGCACCTACCGCAATTTCCAGCACTTCCCCTTTCGCATGGCGAATCAGCTGCTGCCGCCAGCGCGCTTCCTTCGGATTTTCTCTTCTTCGGTCGTATTGCCGCGCCTGTTTATCGAATATGCGAATTTGCTTCTGCTTCTCCACTTACGTCCCCGCCTTTTGCCTTCTTACGTTGAATATACAATATTCCGCATCGGGTGTCGTCTGTCTTTAGATAAAATTTTACCGTGTGACGACCGTGTTCGTTTGAGCCGGCGGGCCGTTTTATGTTACCTTTATAAGAGAAACTTATTATTGAATCGTGAGGGAAACGATGGCTGCTTTTGCCATTCAATTTACCTCCACGTATCTGATTCGTTCCGCCGCGCGGCCAAACCGATGACGGAGGTGGGTTGTCTTTGTTCAAAAGAGCCGCTTCTTTCGTATTGATCATCGTCGGCAGCTTCATGATTTCCGTCGGACTCGAATTGTTTTTGCTGCCCAACCAAGTGACAGCCGGCGGCATCGCCGGATTGTCCGTGCTTGTGTCGCACATGACGGAAATGAAGCTAAGCCTGGTGTTATTCGTAATCAATGTGCCGTTTATCCTTGCGAAAGCGAAGTACTCCGTCCGCAGCCCTTTATTGGCGGTTTTACCGTTATTGTTTGTCGGTGTGTTCACGTACTTTCTGCACCCGGCATCCGCTTTGGTCGACGAACCGCTGCTGGCCGCGCTTGGAGGGGGTACTTTCCTCGGTTTGGGACTCGGCGTCATTTTTCGGCAAGGAGGCCGGTTTGACGAGCCGGAATCGGCGGTTCGGCTGCTGCCCTTCTTCCGGAACATGAGCGTCAGCTCGGTCCTGTTCTGTATCAATCTATTGATTTTATTACTGGCAGGCATAGTGTTCGGCTGGCAGCAGGCCGTCTATTCGATGCTGGCGCATTCGCTGGCCTATTGCATGGTGGAGGTCGGCTTTACGGGGTTATCTCCCTTCAAAAGGATTATGGTGCGAAGCCGGCATATCGGCTCTATGCAAAGCACTACGGAGCATATGTACCGAGTGATGTGGGTTCCGACCGGCGAAGAACATACGGCGCTCTGTATCGTTCACCGGTCCGACGCGGCACGGATCAAGCAAGCGTTAAAGAAATTGGATCGTGACGTCCAACTGGCAAGCAGTCTGTATTATGAAATGAATGCCCGGAAATAGGCCCGGGCTTCTTTTTTTTGCGGCGAAAGGAAAAACCGGAAGCTTATAGAATAAGGTTTACAACCACAATACGGATCATGCATAGGAGAGCCAATGGACCAACTCAATTTTCAAGTGAATTTGAAGGGCATGATCGATCTTCTTTCCAATCACCTGTATTCTAACCCCGGCGTATTTATTCGAGAGCTATTGCAGAACGGCGTCGATGCCGTAACGGCCCGCAAGCGGCTTGGGCACAAATTCGAAGAGAAGGTTACGGTGGAACTGTTTCCGTCCTCCCGAACGATGGCCGTTCACGATAACGGCATCGGTCTAAGCGAGGAAGAAATTCACCGGTTTTTGTCGAATATCGGCAGCACCTCGAAGAAGGATCGGCCGGACGATACCGACGATTATATCGGGCAGTTCGGCGTCGGGCTTCTGGCCTGCTTTGTCGTAAGCGGCGAAATCGTCATCATTACGCGTTCGGCGCTGGAGGGCGATACGCTTGAATGGCGCGGGCGTCCCGACGGCACGTATGCGGTCCGAAAGCTGGAAAGCCAAGCGCCGATCGGCACCACCGTGTTTTTAACGTGCAAGGAGGACTATGAGGAATATTTCGAATATGATCGGGTGAGCGAGCTGCTTGAGCATTACGGGGCGTTCCTACCGATTCCCGTATATTTGACGGAAGACAGCTACGAAAACCGGATCAACGATTCGATTCCCCCTTGGAAGATGGACCGCAAAGATGCGTTGGAATACGGAGAAACCCGCTTGTATCAGACTTGTCTCGACGTCATTCCGCTCAAATCGGCGATCGGCGAGGCAGAGGGCGTCGCCTATGTTCTCCCGCACCCGGTAAGCCTGCAAGCGGAAAAACGGCACAAGGTATATCTCAAGAACATGCTGCTTTCCGACCGGATGGAAAACGTGCTGCCGCCGTGGGCGTTTTTCGTTACCTGCATGCTGAATACGAACGCGCTGCGGCCGACCGCATCGAGAGAAGCTTTCTATGAGAACGATCTGTTTCTCGCGGTTCGGGATGAGCTGGGAGAATGCATCAAGAGGCACTTTCTGCAATTGGCCGAAACCGATCCCGAGCTGCTGCAGCGAATCATCCGTATTCACTATGCTTCTTTGAAGACGATGGCCGTGGAAGACGACGAATTGTACAAGTTATTCATCCGCTTTCTTTCCTTCGAAACTTCGATGGGGACGATGGAGGCGGGGGAGATCGCGGCGAGAAGCAAGCAGCTGCTGCTGAACGCGACGCTCGACGAATTCCGCCAAATCGCAAGGGTATCGAAGGCACAGGAGCTTATGGTCGTCAACGGCGGGTACGTTCACGATTTCGAGCTGATCAAGAAGCTGCCCGAATGTTACCCGGACGTTCAAGTCGTCGTCATTAATCCGATCGATTTTTTCAAACGGTTCGAAGAGCTGGACCGGGAGGACAGCTTGCTTACCCGCCCGTTCCTGGAGCTCGCCGATCGGGTGCTGCTTCCGTTTCAGTGCAAGAGCGCTATTCGTTGGTTCGAGCCGGCGGATTTGCCCGTACTATATACGACAAATGAAGAACTCGGCTTCTTCAAGATGGCCGAATCGGGCAAAGATAACGTGAATGAGCTGTTTCAGGACATTGTGCGGCTGGTGGTCGAAGAAGTGTATGAGGTGCCTTTCGCCAGCTTGTGCTTTAACTTTAACAATCCGATCGTCCGCAAAGCGGTCGAATGCGGGGATCCGGAGCTGCAGAGGCTTAGCGTCGAAACGCTGTATATGCAGTCGCTGTTGATGGGCAATTATCCGCTAAGTCCGGAAGAGCTGAAGCTGATGAATCAATCCTTTATGGCGTTTCTGAATTTAGGCTTGAATCGTTCGGGAGGCGTCTGAGGAATGAAGGACCGTTACTACCAGCTTAGAAATAAAGCTTGGGACATGCCTACGGGTAAGCAAAAGTTGACGCTGCTGGAGGAATCCGTCCGGATCGCGGATCAGTACCTGACGCGGCAAGACGCTTTTCAGGCAAGGATGACGTACGGGGAAGCCGCACTGGAAGCCGGACACGCGGAGCGGCTGCTTGTCTCGTTCGCTTGGTGCCTGTCCGAATTCGAGAAACATCCCGGCGAGTATTCTAGCTACTTGCTGCTGTGGCACTATAAGTGGGTTGTGAACCAAATTTGGCGGTTCCCACAAATCCCGACGGAGCGGATCGAGCGCATCTTTGAAGACTTTAAAGCCAAATGTTTGGAGCAAGGCTACGGCTTAAACGCGTATTATAAGTATTTTCATGTATATTCGCTTTATAACGGACGAGTCGAAGATGCGGCGAAGCATTACGAGAAATGGCGGAAAGCCCGCCGCGACGCATTGTCCGATTGCAAGGCGTGCGACCAGAACGATTTCGGGCTGTATCACGTGCTCATGGGCCGCCATAAACGGGCTCTGCAATCGGTAAAACCGATTTTGGACGGCCGATTGACGTGCGCCGAAGTGCCGCAAAACACATACGGCAATATTTTGCTTTCGCTGCTGGAGACGGGCGACTTTGAGCAGGCGGCGGCAATCGCAAAAAAAGGGCAGCGTTTATTGGACGGCCAGCGGTTTATGAACGATTCCGGGAAGTTCATGGAATATTTCAGTGCGGTCGATCTTGCGAAGGCGCAGCGAATCTATGAGCGGACGATCCGCTACGCTCTCGATACGAAGGTCGATTGGAACCGGTTCCGTTACCTGTTGTCCGCACGCATCTTTATGCAGCGATGGCACTCCGTGCGCAAGCACAGGAAGGCGTTGTCCGCACCGGAGCATGTGACGCTTGATTGGATCGTTCGCGAGACGGACCGGCTGGCCGAGGTGTTCGATGCGCGCAACCGGAACAGCTATTACACGGACCTGATCGTGCGGAAAACCGAACAGGTAGAGCGGCTGTCCCGGAAGTACGATACCATGCGCGGCGAAGAATAATCGCTAATGAGATACGCTCAAACGCTGAGCTTGTCCGTTTGGATAAGTTTAGTGTTTGAGCGTTTTTTTGCCGGCGGCGACAACATTTTCAACGTTTCGAAGGCTATACAAAAAATCTCAAAACTTATACTCTAAAATAATATAGATTATAGAGAGAGTGAGAGAACCTACGTGAAGTTTGTAAGCATCATTGTGTCGATCGCCGCCCTCATCTTTACCGGCTTGCCTGTTCCCGCCATGGCGCAGGGGCTTGAGCAACCGGCCGATAAGCTTGTTTTAGGATTTTATACCGTCTACTATTCCGGCGATCGTGCCTCTTACGAGTCTCTTGCCGCGAATGGCTCCTATATGAATGATATTTCCGTCAAAACGTTCACCGTCGATTCGCTGGGCAACGTCCATGGTTCAACGCCCGCGGATGCGGTGAGCTATGCGCGCAGCAACGGGATCGGCGCCTTTGCCGCCGTAACGAACGAATATAACGAAGCATTCGATCCGAATATCGCTCACTCGATATTGGTTGACACTGTTTTACGGCAAAAGGTTATAGATCAATTGGTAACGATGGCGGTTAAGAACGGATACAGCGGCATCAATCTTGACTTCGAAAATATGTTTGCCGCGGACCGGGGGCTGTATTCCCGGTTCGTGAAGGAACTGACGGACGCCCTGCATGCGAAGGGGCTGAAGCTGATCGTTTCCGTTATGGCCAAGACGGCGGACTGCGCCGATTGCGAATGGTCGGGCACGATCGATTACGCCTCATTAGGGCAGCACGCGGACTATGTGCAGATTATGACCTACGAGCAGCACGGCGCATGGGGCGCACCGGGTCCTGTGGCGGGGGCCGACTGGGTCGAGAGCGTGTTGAAATATGCGACCTCTCTTATACCGGCGGGCAAAATTTTGATCGGACTTCCCGCATACGGCTACGACTGGAATGTAACGACCGGCACCGGCCATAAACCGGTTGCGTGGAAGTATATGCCGAAGCTGCTCGCCGCCGTAAACGCGGTTCCCAAGTGGGATGCGGCATCGCAATCTCCGTACTTTTCCTACACCGCGGGTGACGGAGCGGAGCATACGGTTTGGTATGAAAACGCCAAAAGCATCGCCGCTAAGACCGCTTTGGTGAACAAGTACGCCATTGCCGGAGCGGCCGCTTGGTGTTTGCGCCTGGAGGACGCCGGCTTCTGGCAAGCGGTGAGGAGAGGCTTGCAAACGCGGGCGACGGCTTCCGCGCCTGCGACTGACGCGTTGTTCACGTCGGTCTTGACGAACAAGCCGAGCTTTACAGGCGACGATATCGTATATATGAGCGTCAAGGTGAAGGATGCGAATCAACGGCCTGTTGCAGGCGCGATCGCAAACATGATTCATACGAATCCTAACGGCAAAGTAACCGTTTATTCCGGTACGACCGATGCGAACGGAAAGGCACTGTTTATCGGCTTTACTTCGGGTCGGACGATCAAAGGAACTTACAATATTTCCGTTAATGTTACGCACCCTCAATATAACGGAAGAACCGGTGCGGCAGCTTATGAGGTGAAATAACGGACACCACAGACGCTAAATCGCCAATTTGCCCACCGAAAATCCGCTAAAGGACACCACAGACGCTAAAACCCGATTTCTGGTGCTTATCCCTGCATTTTTGAGGAAATAACTGCAGTGGTGTCCGTTACAACTGTAAACTCCATCTAAAACGCCTAATAACTGCAACCATGTCCGTTAGAGGGAAGAGCCAGCCAGTCATCCGAATACGATGGCAAGCTGCTGAAAAATGTGCGAACGGCCCCGTTAGGTATTTTTACTTAGTAAAGAGAATTTTGTATCATACTATCCGACAATATTCAAGTTAAATTGAAGCTCGCGAATTTGGTGTAAAACGAAAAACGATTATGGTATCTTATCTCTATGGAACTAGGAATTGAGCACTAGATTTACAACGGATTTCCATATCGGGTGCTATCGCGATCAAGGCAGAGTCTTCAATTGCTTCTATGGCTGCTACCGTAATCGGAGCAGTCTTTTTTTATCTACATTTTTACGAGAAGGAATGACAATTATGGCGCTAATCCCCAAAAACACCGCTGTTTCCGTTCCACCGCCGGCAGCTCCGCAGCAGCCCCCGGCAAAACAAGAAGCGAAGAAGGAAAGCTTTCCGTCCTTCATTCCTGTGATGCCCAAATACCGTTTAAGCGATATGATTTTGCCGGAAAAAACGATAGCTTCGATACGCAATGCGCTTGCTTTGCGAGAAAAGAGCGAGCTCGTGTTTCAAGTTTGGGGGCTTGAAGAGACCCACAAGCATTCCAGTAAAGTAGGCATCAATCTGTACGGTCCTCCCGGAACGGGGAAAACGATGGCGGCGCATGCGATCGCGCATGAATTTCGCAAAAAGCTCATGATCATCAACTATGCGGATATCGAATCCAAGTATGTCGGCGATACGCCGAAAAACATTACGGAAGCATTCCGCATCGCCAAGGAGAGCGACAGCATCCTGTTTTTCGACGAAGCGGACGCCATATTGAGCAAGCGCGTAACGAATATGAACAACGCAACCGATACGAGCGTGAACCAAACGCGATCGGTGCTGCTGACGCTGCTTAACGATTATCAAGGCATCATCATATTCGCAACGAATTACATATCCAATTACGATCCGGCGTTTATGAGGCGTATTTTGGCCCATATCGAATTCGAATTGCCGGACCTAGAATGCAGGAAGACAATGTACGCCCGCTTAATCCCGGGCAAAATGCCTACGGACGTTAACATTGCCGTATTGGCGGAGGAATTTGAGGGCGTATCCGGCAGCGATATTTCGAATGCGATATTAATGGCTGCCTTTGCGGCGGCAAGAGCGAATGAAACGACGGTAAAACACCATTATTTCCATTCCGCTTTGTCCGATATTAAGAAAAGCCAAGCGGCGAATCAGGGGACGGTTCGAACCGACCGCGTTCCCGTCAGCGAAGACGCCGTAAAATCCGTGCTCGGAACAATTCCATCGTGAGAGGATGCATCGATACATGATATTGACGACGATATTGGTTGCGGCTTTGGCAACGGCGGGGGCCGCGGCGGTTATAGCGTTCTGGGACGATATTAGAAGCTGGTTGAAAAATGTTGTGAAGAAGCTCAACGCCGCCGTAAAAGCGACGTTGATCGGCATCAAAGCTTTTATCAAGCGGACGAAGGAAGCATACGTTGAAATCATTAAAGGGTATCAGAAGGATGAGAACGGCCAATGGCATATGACGACGGAAACGAGAACGGTTCCCGAATCGGAAGTGCCGCCGGAAATTCGCGCCAAAGCGCAGCAAATGAACAAAGAAGCGGATATTACGAACGAGCTGGAAAAAGAGCTGAAGATGTTTCTTTAGAGGGGTGAGTCTATGAGCGCCGGCACCGGGTGGGATCCTGTGGATAAGCTTTTGAACGGAATCGAGGGCTTTTTGGACAATTTTTGGGCTGAATACCGAGGCGGAACGCTGTCGATCGAAAAACCGAGCCACGATCGGATCGCGGAGGCGTATGCGCCGAAAATCGATTCCATCATTAAGAAGGCTGTTCAAATGGAACGGCTGGATTACGTCGGGGGCAACTTTTATTTCGAGCTTTCCGCTGACGGCGGGCATTTTCATAACGGGATGGACCTGTATTTCCGCCGCTTCGACGGGGAATGGGTTCGAAAGAAATGGCGTTCGGCCGCTATTCCTTTGTATGAACTTATTTTGGACAGCCAAACGAAATTGAAGAGAGAGAAGAAGTTGGAATACGACGTTACGAATCCACTGGAAGATGGAAGAGCATAACGGACGAACGCGATAAAGATTGGAGAATGAATCGAATGAATCAATGGATTATCGTCGGAAGCGCCGCCGGTGCGATTGCGGCTGCGGGACTTTTGTACGCTATGTTGAAACCGAATCGGACGCCGACTACGTTGGAACGGTTAATAGAGCGATACTCCGAACTAACGGACGGAATAATCCGCGATGAGCTTGCGAAGGGCGGGCTTACCTTTATCTCGGGCCAGACCTCGATCCGGCTGGATGAGACGGCGCGGCAAATCGTCGTCATTTCGGACTATTATTTTCAGAACGCGCAAGGAGAATGGGTGAAGAAAACCAATAAAGATGCGGCGCCGGTCAGCATCCTAACGAAAGAAGCGCTGCAAGAGCTCAAGGCGCAAGGCGTGCTTCTGTTCGATATCGATGCGCCCGCAAAGACATCGGCCGCAACTGCCGGTTAAAGGAGGGAAAGCTTGTGGAACCTTTTACATCCGGTGCAGCGGCCGTCGCCGCCGAAGCCGCCGCGGAAGGGGCGGCGATGCAGGAAGCGGCGTTGCACGCCATCGAGCTTAGCTCCGCCGCGGCGGAGAAGAGTGCGGTCGCAGACGTTACATTGAACGAAAAGACGATACATACGCTAAACGAGCTGCTTGATCAAGATAAATATAAGAAGCTGGCGGAATTTCGCGAGCTGTCCCAGACCGATCCCGAAGCGGCCAGAGCGCTGTCTGGCGACATTCATGTAAAGGGACAAATGGGCGAGGCGATTATGGAAGCGCAGCT
Source organism: Paenibacillus thermotolerans (assembly GCF_028745515.1). Classification (GTDB taxonomy): domain Bacteria; phylum Bacillota; class Bacilli; order Paenibacillales; family YIM-B00363; genus Paenibacillus_AE; species Paenibacillus_AE thermotolerans. The sequence goes on from NZ_JAQZSG010000007.1 coordinate 41,276, forward strand.
GTCGCCTGCCGGCGAAGTGAAATCGCAAGTGCCGGTCGAGCTGGACGGAGCCCCGAGCTCGAACGTCGTAGACCTGCAATTAACGGAATCCAAAATGAATTTGAAACAAACCGAGCTTACCGTGGAGGACGGCGGCATCGTATCCACAGACAATTACGACGTCATGAAAGGGGAATCCGCCTCCTTCGAGGTGAAGAACGGCGGAATGCCGTATCTCCGGCAGGAGCTGGCCGCAGGCGAGCTGCAGCAGCAAATTGCAGCGGGGAAAAGCATATCGGACCATTCGTTCGTCGTCATCAACGAGGATACGGCAAGAGCGATCATGGCGAATCCGGAAGCGGGCTTCAAAATCATTCAAGCGATTCAAGACGCCGGAGGCAAGCTGATCGTCGGGCTGCCGGACCAAGCGGTGCAGTCGGCTATATTTTTAAGCTAGGAGGGCTATGATGACGAAATCTTCTTTCCAAATGACGGTTTTGGCGCTCCGCTCCAACGATTCGAAGCTGCGGGAGGCGTTCGCCCGTTACAGCGACCGGTTTGCGACGGCGGCCGGCAAGGACGTGGCGTTCGCACGCAAAGTAGAGCTGATGAAAGACGCGGAATCGGCGAAACGCGACATCGAAGCCGCTATATCGCATCTGCATGCTTCAGGCTCGGCGCAGGTGTACCGGCTGCCCGAAGCGTCGTTCTCCGGGTTCGGGGATTCGCCGGCCAAATACGTTTTCATGAACGGCTTGTACGATTCGTCGAGGCTGCGTGAACTGTTGGATGCCCATAAGGAACGACTTACGGGCGTGTTGACCGAAACTTATTATTCGTTGCTTCGGCCTATGACTTCGGACGATTACGTACTTTTTTGGAATGTAGGGGAGCTTGAAGCGGATGACATTCTACAGAATTGAAGAAGCCGATTTACCGGCCGAGAAGCACAGCTACTATGTGTATCAAGGCTTGCAGGAGCTCGAGGTTCAACTGAATACCGGCTTTACGGCGGTGCGCGACCTGCTGGAGTGCGTACATTCGCAGCTGAGCGCCGGCAAGTCGGTGATTATGCATATTGCGTATATAGACGAGCAAATCAAGTACTACGTACAATGCGACAGTGCGGAGCTGCTTGACGTTCTGATCCAGAGCACGCCGCGCTTGCGATGGACGAAAGAGCGGCAGCCGTTTGACGCTGCATTCGCCGCCGATAAGGTTACGCTTGCCGGCAGCGCCAGCCCGCTGATTTTGAAGGAGCGGGACGATAACCCCGTGGACGAGCTGATCCGGCTAGCCGGCAAAGAGCCGTTCCTGATTCAAATCAAGCTCGGTGTTGCGGATTCGGACCATATGAGCCGCCAAATGAGCCTGCTGCAAAAGCATATCAACGAAATTTCCAAAGAGGCGGAGAAGCAGGTCGGCGAGCAAGGAAACTTGGGCGAACATCTGCGAAAGCTGTTCGCGGGCGGCGAAAATTTGTCGTATCAGCAAACGAACGCTTCCGCCAAGCAGCAGATGGAAATATTGCAAAATCATTTGTATATGCTCACCACCCAAGGAGGAATATTCGCTTCCTCCTTATTTCATATTTACGGCAGCAAGAAAACCGCCCCGGCCATCGCCTCCCATCTGGAGCGGACGTCCAGAAGATCCGGTTCTCTCAGCCTGTATCGGCTTAGGAAAGGGCAAACGTTTACGTCCGATTACTTGAATTTCGCCAGCGTAAACGGCGTCGCCTCGCTGATCGCTCTGCCGATGAAGCCTACACCCGGCTTGAAGCTTAACGTACGCGCGACTTTTGGCGCTGAAGCCGGGGAGACCGCAGATGGAAAGCGGATCGAGCTCGGAAAGCTCATGACCTCTTACCATACGAATATCCCGGTATCCGTTCCGCTATCCGACTTGACGAAGCATATGTTCATATCCGGCGTTACCGGAAGCGGAAAAACGAGCACGGTCAAGTCGATGCTCGTTCAAGCCGTTCGGAACAAGGTCCCCTTCCTCGTATTGGAGCCGGCCAAGACGGAGTATAAATATTTGGACGCTCAGGTGCCGTCGCTCCGTAGATTCACCTTGGGAATCGAAGGCAGCCTCAGCTTTAAAATCAATCCTTTCGAATTTCCGGCGCATGTCCATATTCAAACGCATCTCGATCATTTGAAATCGGTATTTACGGCTGCCTTTCCGATGTACGGGCCGATGCCGTATATTTTGGAGACGTCATTCTATCACATTTACCGCCGTGCGGGATGGGATTTCGTTTCCGGCCGGAACATCTTTGAAGGGACGCTTGAGCGGGCCGACCTGTTTCCGACGCTTGAGGATCTGTATATGGCCATCGACCAAGCGATTGAAGCGGCCGGCTATTCCGCCGATCTGTCCAGCGATATCCGCGGCGCGCTAAAGGTCCGAATCGGCAGTCTGCTGAGCGGCTCGAAAGGGACGATGCTGAACACACGGGAAAGCCATTCCGTCGCATCGCTTCTGCAATCGCCGACGATCATGGAGCTGGAGTACATCGGCGACGATCAAGAGAAAGTGTTCCTTATGGGGCTGCTGCTGATCGCGATCTATGAGCATTATGTTTCCGAGGCGAGGCCGACCGGGGAGCTGAAGCATCTGCTCGTCATTGAAGAAGCGCACCGTCTGCTTGAAAACACCCGCCCCAGCGGCAATCAAGAGGTGGCCGATATGAAGGGGAAGGCGGTGGAAGCGTTCAATAATATGCTTTCGGAAATTCGGGCATACGGCCAAGGCTTGATCGTGGCCGACCAAATTCCGACGAAGCTTTCTCCTGACATAATTAAAAATACGAATATGAAAATCGTACATCGATTGTACGCCAAGGACGACCGTCAAGTATTGGGAGATTCGATGGGCCTAAGCGAGGAGCAGATGAACGAGCTGCTGCGGCTGAAGCAAGGCGAAGCCGTCGTGTTCCACGGAAAGGCGGATGCGCCGATGAAGGTGAGCATCGAGGTCGACCGGTCGATTCTTGCCGAAGATCAGCAGGAGTCGAGAAGGCCGGAGAAAATTCCGCTCGTTCTCGAAAACTACTTGCTGCAGGACGATTCGTTTCTAAAGACGATTTTCCGGCTCATGAACACCTATTTGCTGTTTCCGGAAGCTGAAGACCGAATGAATGAGGAGCTGAAAAGAGAAATTCGATCGGCCGCTCCCGGCATTCTATCGGCTGAGCCGGATTTGCAGCGTCTATGGGCAATGGCGATCGAACGGTATTATAAACATACGCGATTGTTCGAACGCGTCGCACACCCTGTTGCGCTCGATTTGATCCGAGGCGTCGAGTCGAGCGGCGATCCGCTTGCTTTCTTTGCGGCATGGGCACACACTGCCCTTCCTCTTGCTCAAAGCAAGCATAAAATGGCTCGCTTCTCATCCTTATTCGAACGGTACCGCTTCTTCCGAACGGTTTCGGCGTACCGGGAGGATCGGCTGTCCGGTGTGATCGCCAAGATTAAGGAAGGCTTGCATTACGAGAACGCCGCGCTCCATCAACTGCTTCTGAAGCAATCGGAAACAGGGGCGTTGGTTCGGACGGATTTGCTGAGCGCAGAACAGAAGAAGCAGCTTACCTATGCCATGATGCTTTACGAGTTTGAGGACTATTCATCGCTGCTGGAAGCTTATTTTGATATACGCTCTGTTGAAATCGCGGGGACGGTGCGGAGCAAATAAAGTATAATGGAAGGAGCGGGCGATATGAGAATCGTTTTGCTTATCGAATGGGTGATTATCGGGCTGCTGGCAGGCGCTGCGCTGAGCGCTTTCTGGGAAAATATTAAAAACTGGATCAAAGGAATCAGCTACAAAATCAAGTCGTGGTCCCGCATGTACATCCGAAAGTATAACAACCGTCAGCAGATCATTACGATCGAGAGCGAGACGCGGATCGTGGACGAGAGCGAAGTGCCGGAGGAAATCCGCGCTCGAACGTATGAGAATAAAGACATTACGCAAAAAGCGAAGCAGTTGGGAGTGCTTCAGCTCTAGCAAGAGGGGGATATGATGAACAACGGCGGCAATAAAAGCTATGAGAAGCATTATTCGGAGGAATCGTTCTGGGATAAGCTGAAGAAGCACGCGATCGACGCGGGCAAGAAGGTCGTATACAGCGCGCTGCTTTGCTACTATGCGGTACAAAATCCTAATGTCCCGATGAAGGCGAAGCTCATTATTTACGGCGCGCTCGGGTATTTGATATTACCTATCGACCTCGTTCCGGACATGGTACCGGTGCTCGGCTACGGCGACGACTTGACGGCTTTGCTGTATGCGATCGGGAGCATCGCAGGATATATTAACGAGGACGTCCGCACCAACGCGGTTCGAAAAATGCAGGATTGGTTCGGCGACGTTCGGGTGGACGACAAAGATATTATCGAAATCGAAGGAAAAATCGTTGAGGCGGAGAATAGCATAAACGAGATCGCTCCAAGCGATGAAGATGACGGCGAAGCTGATCGGGCCAAAAAATAGTTGAGAAACGGAGGAGGCCTACATGTGAGCGCCTTCTTGACGATTCGGCCATCATGTAGTAAATTAGTTCCAATTTATTGTTCCAAAGGCGTTGACCAAAGACAAGGCATTCTCTAAATCTGCATTCCAGAGAGGAAATCCAAGGCTGAAAGATTTCCCGCCGACCCAATGCCCTCCCGCTTTGAGAGCTGCAGCGGCGAACAAGAAGTATCCGCTGCCGGTGTCGGCCGTTATCCGAGAGAGGGTCGCCCGTGTTGAACGGCGGCCGAATTAGGGTGGTACCACGACACATTCGTCCCTGACGGATGTGTTTTTTTATTTTCTCTAATAAAGATGAAGGGTGGTCCATGCAATGAGACAGTCGGCTTTATTTGTAAATACGCTAAGGGAAGCTCCGTCCGACGCCGAAATCGCCAGTCATCGATTGCTGCTGAAGGCCGGGTTGATCAGGCAGCTTGCAGCCGGAATCTATACGTATTTGCCGCTTGCAAGGCGGGTGCTGCGCAAGCTCGAGCGGATCGTGCACGAGGAAATGGACCGGGCGGGAGCGCAGGAGATTTTGATGCCGGCACTGCAGCCCGCGGAATTATGGAAGGAATCCGGAAGGTACGACGTCTACGGGCAGGAGCTGATCCGGCTAACAGACCGCCACGAGAGACAATTTGCGTTAGGTCCTACTCACGAAGAGGTCATAACGGAATTAGTAAAGAACGAGATCGGCACCTACCGCAAGCTGCCGGTTACGCTATATCAATTGCAAACGAAGTTTCGGGACGAACGGCGTCCCCGATTCGGGCTGCTGCGCGGCAGGGAGTTTTTGATGAAAGACGCGTATTCGTTCGATACGAGCTTGGAAGGGCTGGATCGTTCCTATCGGACGATGTTTGATGCATACATGCGTATATTCGAGCGGTGCGGACTTCGATTTCGCGCCGTAGAGGCCGATGCGGGCGCGATCGGCGGAGAGGGCGGAACACATGAGTTTATGGCGCTAGCCGATATCGGCGAAGATACGATCGTCGCTTGCGATCGCTGCGGTTATGCGGCAAATTTGGAAATCGTTCAAGCCGGTGCGGGGAATTCGCAAGCGTTAAACGAAGGGGATTCATGTCCGCATTGTCTGAACGGCGAATTGATATTTTCCAAAGCGATCGAGCTGGGGCACGTCTTCAAGCTAGGGACGAAATACAGTGAAAAGCTCGGCGCATTGTTTTCGGATTCGAACGGCACGAAGCGGCCCGTTGTGATGGGGTGCTACGGAATCGGCGTTTCCCGCATGGCGGCGGCGATCGTGGAACAAAATCACGATGAGAAGGGCATCATTTGGCCTATGGCCGTTGCTCCCTATCATGTCCATATGATTCCGGTATCGGCTCGGGACGGAATGCAGATGGAGGCTGCGGAACAAATATATGAACGGCTGAAACATCAAGGAATCGAAGTTTTGATCGACGATAGAGACGAGCGGGCAGGTGTAAAATTCAACGATTCCGACCTGATCGGAATTCCGATCCGGATGATCGCCGGCAAACAGTCGGCGAGTGGAATCGTCGAATTCGAAGAACGCGGAGCCGGCGAAAAACAAGAGATGCAAATCGAAGATGCAATAGCCCGTATCAGTAAGTTAGTATATGGTTACGGAACTGTTGGATAACATACTGCGATGAAATATTGACCAGGAGGATTCCCCTATGAGCGACAATCAACTTACTCTATCGGAAGCTTATTACGCATCCGCCCATCCGTTAATCGGAAACGGGAAAAGAAACGTTCAAGTGCTGAAGGAAGCATTCGATAATATGAACGGCGATCTCGACAGCGATCTGTACGGCTCCGGCGAAATGATCGAAGCGTTCCAGCGGAAAATGGCGGAGCTTCTCGGGAAACCATCGGCCGTGTTTTTCCCGAGCGGTACGATGGCGCAGCAAATTGCTTTGCGGATCTGGTGCGACCGCCGAGGGATCAAGAAGGTGGCGTATCATCCGCTATGCCATCTGGAAATTCACGAGCAGCGAGGATTGCATGAATTGCACCATATAGAGGCCGTTCTGTTGGGCGACCGGGACCGGCTTATTCGATTGGACGATGTGCTGAATTTGGGCGAGGACATCTCTTGCTTGCTGCTTGAGCTGCCCCAGCGAGAAATCGGGGGACAATTGCCCGAATATGCGGAACTGGAAAACATTGCGGCGGTTTGCAGAGAAAGAGGAATAAAGCTGCATTTGGACGGTGCACGGCTTTTTGAAATTCTCCCCTACTATGAAAAGACGGCAACGGAAATTTGCAGCTTGTTCGACAGCGTGTATATTTCGTTCTACAAAGGCATCGGAGGCATTGCGGGAGCAATTGTTGCCGGTCCGGAGGACTTTGCGGACGAATCGAAAATTTGGAAAAGGCGCCACGGCGGCGATTTAATCAGCTTATATCCTTATATCGTAAGCGCGGACTACTATATGGAACGAAGATTGCCGTTGATGCGGCAGTATTATGAGCAGGCGAAGGAGCTTGCCGCTCTATATAATCAATGCTTCGGCATCGCGACCCGGCCGGAACATCCGGTTTCGAATATGTTTCACGTTCATGTCGGCTTATCGAAGGCGGAGCTTGAACCGATTCTGATTTCGGTTTACAGCGAGAGCGGTATCGGACTTACGCCTAGAATTAACGAAACCGGGGATCAAAGCTGCTATTTCGAGGTCAATATCGGCGACAAATATAGCGAGGCTCCCAAGGATCGGCTGCATACCGCTTTTCGGCTGTTGGATCAGAAATTGAGTAAGAACGGGGGCGTGTGAGACCATGGCACAATGGACGACAGATCAAATCGGTAGCATGGAAGGGAAAACGATTGTAGTAACCGGCGGCGGCAGCGGGATCGGGTTCGAAGCGGCGAGCGTGCTTGCTTCCAAGGGCGCGGAAGTCATTTTGGCGGTCCGCAACGAAGAAAAAGGGAACCGGGCTGCGAAACAAATCCATGCTAACGATCCGCATGCGAAGGTAAGCGTGATGCACTTGGACCTTGGGGATTTAAGCAGCGTAAAGCAGTTTGCGGAGCAGTTCTCGGATCGCTTTAATCGGCTGGACGTGTTGATTAATAATGCGGGCGTCATGATTCCTCCTTACCGCAAGACGAAGGACGGCTTCGAGCTGCAATTCGGCACGAACCATCTAGGCCACTTCGCGTTAACCGGCAGGCTGCTCCCGGCTCTGCTCGCGGCACCCGGGTCGCGGATCGTGACGGTAAGCAGCATTGCAAGCCGTGGAGGGACGATTCATTTCGATAATTTGGACGGCCGCAACGGGTACAGCACCTTTAAGTTTTACCAGCAAAGCAAGCTTGCGAATTTGCTGTTCGCGGTCGAGCTTCAGCATCGGCTGCTGCGAAGCGGCGCGGAGACGATCAGCGTATGCTGTCATCCCGGCATTTCGTCGACGAATTTGTTGTCGCGCGGCTCCGGCAAAGAGGCGGGACGGTTCATGAAGCTGGCGATGGGGCTGGTGAGCCAGCCTGCGGCCATGGGAGCGTTGCCGACATTGTATGCCGCAACCGATCCGGACCTCCGGGGCGGCGAGTTCATCGGGCCGGACGGCAAAGGGAACCGCAAAGGGTACCCGGCGGTTACAGGGGAAGAGAAGAAGCTGTTTAATGCGCCCGTGGCGGAGCGGCTTTGGGCGGTGTCGGAACAGCTGACGGGTGTGACATATCCGCTTTAAACAGGCTGAGCATCCTGAGGTTCCGGCTGTATTTGCAGTAAGACGAGTTTGTCAGCAATATTGACTAATTTGTCAGCGGGCGCTGACTATTTTGTCAATCGCATTGTCATTTGCCTTCACGAGTCAATCGAATTGACAAATTAGTCAATCTACGCTGACAAATTTGTCAATTTGACTGACAACTCGGAGCGAAACAAGATAGAAGACGAAATGAGAAGAGGGAAGGGGAGAGAAGGGGAGACAAAAAAACTCCCCCATCGTAGGGGGAGTCCGTCAATTGCTTAATCGGAGACCGGAACCGAAATCCGAAGCTTCGTCCGTGTCGTACAGGCTAATGTCGGCGCCGAGCGCGCGGAACGATCCGACGACGTCTTCGTAGCCCCGATCGATATGCTGCACGCCGGCAATCGTAGTCGTGCCTTCCGCACAAAGCCCCGCGAGAATCAAGCATATTCCCGCCCTCACATCCGATGCATGCACCAGCGTGCCGTGCAGCGGCTGGCCGCCCTGGATAAACGCGACGCCTGAGCGCACCTTGATATGGGCGCCCATTCGAATGAGTTGATAGGCGTGATTGAATCGGCCGGGGTAAATGCGCTCCCCGATGATGCTTTTGCCGCGGGCTTGCGTCAGCAATGCGGTCAAGGGCTGCTGCAAATCGGTGGCGAAGCCCGGATACATCGCGGTTCTCACCCGCGTCGCACGCAGCAAGCCGTTGGAATGAGCCGTGACGGTCTGCTCGCCGACGCCGATTTCCAGACCGATTTCGCTAAGCTTGGCGATGCACGACGAAAGATGCTCCGGAATGACGTTCTCAACGGTGATCGAACCGCCGGACACGCCCGAAGCCATCAAGAAGGCTCCCGCTATGAGCCGATCCGGAATGACGGTATACGTGCATCCGTGCAAAGCGGAAACGCCTTCGATGCGGATCGTGTCCGTTCCGGCTCCGGTAATTTTGGCGCCCATCTGATTCAACAGGTTCGCCGTATCCGTCACTTCGGGGTCCCGAGCCGCATTCAACAGCACGGTCGTGCCCTTCGCCCGAACGGCGGCCAGCATTACGTTTATCGTGGCCCCGCTGGTGATCATATCGAAATAGACGGTCGCTCCTCTTAATTGTTTCGCTTCCACCGTGTAATGACGATCAAAGAACGTGAACGTCGCGCCCATCATCTTTAACGCTTTCACGTGCTGGTCCATCGGCCGGCTTACGAAGTCGTCTCCGCCCGGATAGCCTACCGACACTTTGCCGAACTTGGCAAGCAGGGAGCCTACAAAATAGTAGGCGGCCCGGAACGAGGAAGATTTCTCCGGATCCAAATTCGCGTCGCTTATCGTTCTCGGGTCGATCACGACGGCGCCGGAGGCGTCGCGTTCGGACTTCAATCCGATTTCTCGTCCGATATCGTAAATGACTCTTACATCGGCAATATTCGGGATGCCCAGAAGCGTTACCGGCTCATCCGCCAGACAGGCGGCGGCAAGCAATGCGAGGGAGCTGTTTTTAGAGCCCGGTATTTTCACGCTGCCGTGCAAAGGGGTGGACCGTTTCACTTGGATCGCTTTCATGGATAACTCCTCCGCTTAGGTGCTTTTCATCATCTGCAATCATCACTTGTATATTACTTCGTTCGAAATGTTGAATCATCTTTTCCGCCGCTGCTGCATCGGTGATCAGCAAATCGATGCGCTCGACCGGGATCGAGGTGGCGAACATCTTAACGCCCAGCTTTTCATGCGGGGCGAGGCAAACGACGCGCTGCGACGCTTCCGCGACCGCGCGGGTAAATGCCGCTCCCTCGGGCGTGGCGGTACTAATACCATTCTCGGCAATTCCGCCTCCGGTTATAAATCCGATATCCAAATTAAATTTCCTGAGCATATCGACCGCAATCGTATCGATGATCGTTCCGCCTGCCGTCGGGCGAAGCTTGCCGCCGATCAGATAAGCCTCGACATGCGGACGGCTTCGAATCAGCTCCGCTATCGTTAGCGAATTGGTAACGACCGTAAAGGGAATGCCTTCAGGGAAATATTTCAGCATCCCGTAATGAATGCCGGCCCCGCCGATGAAGACGGTGTCATGCTTCTGTATGAAGGATGCGGCCAGCTTCGAAATGGCGTTCTGATGAGGCGTCCCGCTCCCGTATCGGATCGATTGCGGCTGAGGCAGCTTGCGAACCTTCGTCGGAGGCGCAATCGAAATGGCGCCGCCGTATGTTTTCCGGAGCAGGCCTTGTTCCTCCATGATCGTCAGGTCCCGGCGAATCGAGTCGACCGAGAGGTGGAATCGCTCAGCGAGCTCCTTCGCAATGACTTTACCGTCACTGGCGAGCAGTTCCAGTATGAGCTGCCTTCGCTCCTCTGCAAGCATTAAACGCCCTCCACATTTGTGATAAGTTACCATGCCATGGACCTTTACTCATTTTATTCTGTATGCTTCATGATCGTCAATGAAATAATTCCGTTTTTTTCAGCATTTCTCAGCGTTTTGGACAAGCATTCTGAAGAAGGAGGATTTATCCTCAAGGTATGGAATGATTAAGCGACTATCATTCTTCGAACCTTTTTCCTATTTGACAAAACCACATTATTTTTATACCATTCCTTCTGACTTGCATGCATAAATATGGAAGGGGGGAAACGCGTAAAATGCGGAAAATAAATAAGCGGCACGTTCATGAGCTGGTTTCGGAGGAATTGCAGAAATATATAGCGGAGAAAGAGCTCGGAGAAGGGGACAAGCTTCCGTCGGTAGAGGAGCTGACCAAGCTGCTGGGCGTCGGCCGGTCTTCTTTGCGCGAGGCACTGCGATATTTGGAAGCCATCGATATTATTAAAGTTGTCAACGGCAAAGGCATTTATGTGAAGGATGCACGGTCGTTCCGGTATACCGGCAAGGTGAAAATCGAGAGCGAGAAAAAGTTTTTGCTGCATATTCTCGATGTTCGCAGAGCATTGGAAGGCAAAGCGGTCGAGCTGGCGGCCCAAAGAATCGACGACGAGACGATCGAGCTGATGAGAATTTGCCTGGAAGAGTACGACGACCGGAAACGCAAAGGCTTGGACACTTCCGCAATCGACTTTGAATTTCATCAATATATTTACAAGGCGGCGGCCAATCCGCTGCTGCAAAGCGTCTTCGAGTCGATCTCAGAGCTGTACGAGCGTTTTTTCGTAGAGCCGCTAGGGGAGAAACAGCTTTTTGACGACACCTATCCGTTTCACCGAACGCTTTATCAAGGTCTCGTCAAACACGACGTCGGGCATGCGCTGCGGGAATTTCACAAGATGATGGACTGCGTCGAAGAAAACATTCGAAAATATTAAAAAAAGATGTGAGATCGCTTACAATTCCATATTGACATAATCGTGCAGGTGCTTCTATGATTAACCTATCATACAGGTTGTTAGTATGATACCAATACTAGGGGGGATATACATGCGTCATAAAGCTTCAACGAAGCTCATGAAGATCGCGCTGCTGGCGCTGCTGATTGTGAGCTTGATTACCGCCTGCAGCAACAGCAATTCTGCCGATTCGGGTTCGAACCGGAAGGAAGATTCCGGCAATGCGAACGGTTCCGGCAGCGACGAAGTGATTAAACTGCGTATGATTGAAAGCTTAACGAGCCCTAAGCGCACGGAGCTGCTCAATGCGATGCTGAAGCAGTTCCAGGACGAAAACCCCAACATTAAAGTGGAATTAATATCGCCGCCGTTCGATCAAGCGGACAATAAAATTCGCACGATGCTCGGCGCGAAGCAAGAGCTCGATATTGTCGAAGCGCGCGACTTGAACGTGGCGGAATTCGTGAACAACGGCTTTCTGGAGCCGCTGACCGATTACACGGCGAATTGGAGCGACTTCGCGACGATGACGTCCGCCGCCAAATCTACGGCGACAGTGGGAGACAAGCTGTACTTCATTCCCAACGGATTGTATCAGCGCCAGATGTTTTACCGTGCGGACTGGCTGAAAGAGAAGGGAATCGAAGTACCGGCCACCTACGTGGACTTGGTGAGCGCATCCGTTGCGCTTACGGATTCCAAGAGCAACCGGTACGGCTTCTCCTTCCGCGGCGGCCCGGGTGCGAACGCGGTGCCGGACACGATGATCCAAGCCTATAACGCGGAGAAGGTCGACTTGAACGATGCGATGTTCTTGAAGGACGGCGGCACGATTTACTCGTCGCCGGAAGCGAAGGCGGCTGTGGACCTTTACTTGAAGCTTTATAAGGAAGGATCTCCGCCGGACTCCGTGAACTGGGGCTTCCAAGAGCAGGTTCAAGCGTTCACATCGGGTGTAACCGCTTTCCTGCTGCAGGACCCTGACGTCATTCAAGTGCTGCAGGAGAACATGGATGAAGGTACGTGGTCGACGGCTCCGATGCCGACAGGACCTTCCGGCAAAGCGCTCATCTCCGCAGGAGGCGCGGGATGGGGAATTACGTCTTACTCCAAGCATAAGGATGCGGCATGGAAGCTGATTGCGTTCCTGTCGTCGCCGGCGCAAAATACGCAGTTCTCAAAGGACTACGGGACGGTTCCGATTCACTCTTCGGCAGCCGAGGACGAATTTTTCAAAACAGGCCCGTATAAAACGCTCCTCGACATGACCAACATGCCGGACACGTTCTTGAACTTCAAGCCGCCGTTCGAATATCCTGCCAACGGGCAGTGGGGGACGGTCTCCATGGAAACCGGGCAAGCGATGCTGCTTGGGCAAGCAACAGCTCAGGATACGCTTAAGAAATGGGACGAGTATTGGAAAAAAGCGAAGGAAGAAAAAAATAAATAATTTCGAATGTGTGATGGGCGGCCTGCGTTGCCCATCACATTTTCTAATCAAGGCGGTGAACATGAATTGGTAAAGCAGCGGACATTTATATTATTCAGCTTGCTTCCTGCGTTGGTGCTGCTGATCGTCTTTACGTTCTATCCCTTCCTGCAAGGGGTGGTGATGGCATTCCAAAATTATGTTCTATTCGATCTGACGAACGTGCGCTTTATCGGTCTTCAGAACTTCTCGAACGCGTTTCACGACCCGAAATTTCTAAAGGCGTTGACTAACAGCGCGTATTGGGTGTTTTTCTCGCTCATTTTCCAATTTCTGATCGGACTTTCCCTCGCCCTGCTGCTGCGGAAAAGCTTCCGCGGGAGAGGCGTGTACCAAGGGTTCGTATTTTACTCTTGGGCATTATCCGGATTTTTGATCGGACTCATCTGGAAGTGGATGTTTAACTCGCAGATCGGCGTCATTAACGATCTTCTGATGCGGCTTGGCATCATCGAAGAGCGGATCGGCTTCCTGTCGGACCCGAAATGGGCGATGGTGTCCGTCATCGTCGCTAACGTTTGGTACGGAATCGCCTTCTTCGCGATCATGCTGCTGGCCGCGCTGCAATCGGTGCCTGCGGAATTGTACGAGGCAGCGGGCATGGACGGTGCGGGCGCCGTCCGCAAATTTTTCAACGTGACGCTTCCATATATTTTACCGACGATTATTGCAACGACTTTGTTAAGAGCCATCTGGATTTTTAACGATCCGACCATTATTTACGGATTAACGAACGGCGGGCCGGCGGGTACGACACATATTTTGTCATCCCTTATGCTGGATAAAATCATTTACGGCGGAGATTACGGAGCGGCTTCGGCGATCGGCGTCATCATGATCGGCATCTTGCTGCTTTATACGTTGTTTTATTTGTTCGTCACGAAATCCGAAAAGGCAGGTGACTTTTAAGAGCATGAAAACTCGTTTGTTTACGGGCTTAAAGGTCACTTATTTGTCCATTCATTTGGTGCTCATGGTGTTTCCGCTCTATTGGATCGTCATTACGTCGCTCAAGCCTCAGAAAGATATTTTCAGCTTCCCGCTGCAATATTGGCCGGAGCGCTTTACGCTCGACAACTATATCAATATTTTCAAAATTTCCAAGTTTCATATTTATATCGGCAACAGCCTGCTCATCTCGATTATTGCGGCGTCGATCGTCATTTGCATCTCCGTGCTGAGCGCCTATGTGATGGCCAGGTTTACGTTCCGCGGCCACAAGCAAATTATGCTGGCCTTCTTCTCCACGCAGATGCTTCCGGGCTTCATCGCGCTGGCTCCGTTATATTTGCTGATGGCGCGCCTGGATTTGATCAATAACCGGTTGTCGCTGGTCATCATGTATACGGTAATGCTGATTCCTTTTTCAACGATTATGCTCCGCGGCTTCTTCCAGAGAATCCCCTCCAGCCTTGAAGAAGCGGCGATGATCGACGGCTGCTCGCGGCTTTCGGCGCTCATTCGGGTCATCATTCCCGTCATGCTGCCCGGCATTGCGTCCACCTTCATCTTCGCCTTCGTACAGAACTGGAACGAATTGTTCATGGCGGTCATGTTTATCGACAACGAAACGTCTAAGACGCTGCCCGTGGCGATGAACTCGTTTATATTGAAATTCGACGTGGATTGGGGAGCGATGTCGGCGGGAACGGTGCTGTCCGTCATTCCGACCGTCATCTTGTTTGCTTTCGCGCAAAGATATATCGTTGAAGGCTTGACGCAAGGCGCTGAGAAAGGTTGAGGAAGAGAGATTACTTGCGAACGGATAGGGGATAACAGCCATGAGTAAAAAGGATTCGAGCGATCATCTGCATACGACGGTTTCCCACGATACGGTTGACGGCCGGCACCATGGGGCGGTGAATATGCCGGTTTATTTGAACAGCTTGTTTACCTTCGATACGTACGAAGCCTTCGAGCATGCCATGAAGGATGTTTTATCGTCGCATGTGTATTCCAGGGGGAACAACCCTACGGTACAGTATCTGGAGAATAAAATTGCGGAGCTGGAAGGCGGGGAAACGGCGCGCTGCTTCGCCTCGGGAATGGGAGCCATTGCAGGCACGCTGCATTCGCTGCTGAGTACCGGCGATCACGTCATCTGCGTGGAGCAAGCGTATGGGCCGACCAGAGAGTTTCTAACGGATATGGCGCAAAGATACCGAATCGAGGTTACCTTCATAGACGGCAGCCGGGTTGAGGATTTCGAGCAAGCGATCCGTCCGAATACGAGAATCGTGTATTTGGAAAGTCCGACTTCGATGTATTTTCAGCTGCAAGACTTGGAGGCAGTCGCAGCCGTTGCGAGGAAGGCCGGCGCGCTGACCGTCATCGACAATTCGTGGGCAACGCCCTGCTGCCAGCAGCCGTTACAGCTGGGAATCGATCTGGTCGTGCACTCGCTCACGAAATATTTCTCCGGGCACAGCGACAGCTTGGGAGGAGTCGTTGTCGGCCGAAGGGAACTCGTGCAGGAGATTGGCGGCAAAGGCTATATGCTGCTCGGCGGAATAATGACCGCACACACCGCTGCCTTGATTACGCGAGGGGTACGGACGCTGCCGCTGCGGATGGAACGCCACCAATCCAGCGGAATGACGGTTGCCGCGCATGTGGAGAGGATGGCGGGCGTAAACCGCGTCAACCATCCCGGGCTGCCGTCGCATCCTCAGCATGAGCTGGCGGCAAAGCAGCTGCGAGGATTCGGCAGCTTGTTTTCCTTCGAGACGATCCATCCGGTCGATCGGATGAAGCGTTGGGCGGATGCGCTGCAATATTTCCGCATCGGCGTCAGCTGGGGCGGCTATGAAAGTCTCGTTACGGTGAACGCGGTGCATGAAAGCAGAAACCCGGACGGCTCCAACCCTTCATTGGTCCGATTGTTCATCGGGATGGAGGATCCGGACATTTTAATAGAAGATATAGAACGGGCTTGGAACGAAGTTTTGGGATAAAGCTGCGGAGCGGACCTAACGAGAGATGAGGCAAGCCTGTAGACGGTACTGCAAGTGCCCGAGTCTGCAGGCTTTTTTCATTTACTCTTTTTTTTGCCCGAGTGCTCGAGCTTAATCGTTACATTGATGCTTTCCAGGGAATCCGGCGTTAAATGCAAGCCGCCTTGCGCCTGCAGTCTTTTCCAATCCCGGGTCTTCTTCCGATACAATGCGTGCTCCAGCCGCAGAAGATCCAAATTGTATGTAAGCCCTTCTTCGTACGTTTCTTTGATTTGTTTACGGACTTGAGCCGCCGTTTTTCGCTCCAGAGCCGATTCGGACATTTGAATGAAAGCTTCCGAGATATATCCCTCCGCCTCCACCTTAATGGTAAAGCTGGCTTCATTTCCCCGCATGTACGGAGTGATCTTGACCTTAGGTCTTTCCAAGTAAATGCCGGCAACAATCGTTTCCCCGTCTCGAAGCAGAATGGGGCTGCGGTTCGTAGAGGGCTCCATCCAGCGCAGGCCGGGGAGGTTCCTCCAGTAGATCCATTCCTTATATTGCCGATCGTGGAATGCAAACACGCCGTCAATCGTCAGCATCTCTTTGGGCTCCATATCCTTCTTCCACGAGGCGGCCGCTGTTGCAAGCGAAGGCAATAATGTGGTGTTTCCCGGCTCGCGATAATCCGCTACAAACTCACGCAAAGTCAAAGGCTTGATAATGGACTGCTGCTTGTAAATTTCCTGCGGCTGATGCAGCATCGACATTAACGGAGATAAATTAAAAAAAGGGTGGACCGCGAACAGCTTGTCAATGGGTTCTTTAGTTCCGAACACCCATGGCGTATACCGGATCTCATAATAGCGGGACAGCAGCTCCTTGACATCTGTCAGCCCTATCTTCATAATTTTCTCGCTAAATACAATCGTGTTGATTTGACCGTAAAAAATTCGCAGCTGCGACGACCGATACAGATCGTTTAACGCCCCGATCAACGTTTCTCCTTCGCCTTCCCCGATCCAAATCGGAATTTGCTGCGTCGGTTTTCCCGTTTCCGTCTTCGCGACCGAGGTGAAGTCGATCATCTGCACGTAAACGCGATATTTGTGATCGACGTGGTCCAAACCGATGGCTGTAAGATAGTTGATATCCTGTATATCCTTCACATCCCAGCACCCGGTTAGCGCTAAAGAAAGCAGCAACCATAGAAGAGCGCATCTCCCGACTCGCATCATTCCGAATCGTCCTCCTTTTGCCGGGTCGTGTCTTTCGTCTGAAGAATTTGGGGGCGATACTTTTTCGCATACCACGGTTTTCGGGTAATCGCCGGCACGATGTCTCTCCAGCTGATCGGCGATAAAGGCGCAAGATACGGGAGCCCGAACGATTCCAGCGCAGAAAGGTAAAGAATGATCGCAATGAGGGACAAAATGAACCCATACATGCCTAGCGTGGAAGCGCTCAGCATAACTAGCAACCGAACGATGCTGACGGAACCGACCAACGATTGATTAACGAGTGTAAAGCTGGAAACTGCGGTGATTGCGGCGATTACAAGAAAAGTAGTGGATGCAAGACCGGCACGGATCGCCGCATCGCCGATGACAATGCCTCCGACGACGGCAACGGTTTGACCGACCGCTTTCGGCAGCCGTTCGCCGGCTCCCGGAACAATTCGAACAGTCCGATCATGAGAAAGCCTTCAAGCGGCGCGGGCATCGGCAAGCCGATCCGGGACAACCCGATGGTGGCGACGAACGGAAACGGCAGCTGTTCGATGTTGTAGGAAGCAAGCGCGATCCAAAAGCCGGGAAGCAGCAAGGAGATGATCAGCCCGAGAAACCGGAACAGCAGCCCGAACGTCCCCATATAGAACGGAATATAAAAATCTTCCGGCGTTTTTAACAGCAGCGTCAAATTGGCCGGACCGATGACGGCGGTCGGAGCCCCGTCGACAATGACGGCAAACCTTCCCCGGTTAAGGCAGTCCACCACGAAATCGGGACGGGTCGTATAATGCAGCAGCGGAAAAAAGGAGCGCGAGCTGTCCGACAGCATTTCTTCCAGTTGGCTGCTGCTGAACATGACGTCGATGTCGATATTTTTCAATCTGTTACGCACTTCGTCGACGATCTCGGCCTTCGTAATATCTTCAATATAGAGTAAAGCGACCTTGGTTCGGCTTCGTTTGCCCATCGTAAATTGTTCGTAGCATAAGGAATTGCTGCGAAGCCGCTTGCGAATCTATAAAAGCATCTTTTGAGCCTTTGATGGAAATTTCCGTATTGGATTCGGTCGGAAGCCGTTGAGGGGGATCGGAGATGTCTATGGAATACACGACGTTCAGCCGGTCAAAATAGATGACGAGTTCCCCGCAAAAGACCCGGTGTACTAGCTCATCATCCTTTTTGACGCGGGTTAGATCGATTTTTTTGTCGAGCTCCATGCTTTGTTTATCGTTAATCAAGCTGGCCAGCTGGGGGATGATAAAGTCATTGATCCGCCTTTTTTCCGCCATTCCGTCACAGTACAACAAATACACGCTTTGCACATGTTCCGGATCCCCTAGCTCGTACTTCTCCATTATGAAATCCGCCGATTTACGGAATAAGCCGCGAATCCCTTCCGGAGTCCATTCCGTATGCATCGATTCTTGTCCGGAGGATTTCGGTTTCGGCGGATTCGTCTTTCCTTTCGCAAGAAGCGTCCGATAGCGATTACGTCTCATGATGTTTCACCTTTCGCGTTTTTGAAACGATCACCAACAAGAGCAATACGAACGACAAAACCGTCACGCCCGCCAGCGATGAGGGCAAATATACCTTTTTCAAAAAGGCATAATACTGCATATCGCTTATAGGCAATTCCGCAATGGCGACGTAAACGGCTCCGATAATCCATAGCCCTAACGTCCTATGATTTTTGTTTTGCCCCAGCCCGAGCAGTTCGAACAGCAAAAAGACCGACACGGCAATCCGGACGAACGCCCCGGACAACCATTGGTAAATCGACAGGAAGTCTACATGACGGATATATTTTCCGATCGTGACCAGCCGCCATTCCTCATAAGCGGGATATCGAAGATCCGCCGCTTCATAGGGGCCGAATTCGGCGATCGCCGCCGTCACCGGACCGAATACCAATAAAGCAAGAAAAAGAGCCAGCAAATAAACCGACCAGAGCGGAACCTTCGACTTTAGCTGATGCTGCAAAAGCAGCAATAGGATCAGCTCGACAAGCCCGCCGCCCAAATAAATGCTTCCTCTAATCGTAGGACCGATCCCATGTTCAAAATAAGGCGTCAACAGGGAGTAGTTTTTTTGCGGCAAATTGGCGCTCATCACAAAATCTCCGAAAATGACGACAAACGGAAGCAATATGCCCGAGGCAACGGCGATGGCGCGAACCCCGAAATGAACGGCAAATCCGCATACCAGCATTAATGAAGCGCCGAGGACACTTGTCGGAGTTTTGGGCAAATACGAGGTATGCGTCCACATCATCGTTTCCTTTAGCGTCATTACGCCGATGACAAACAAATACACGATGAAAAAAATACGAAAAGCCCAGCTGACCGCTCCTCCGAATTGCTGCTTGAGCCAAAGGAAGAGCGGCTGCCGATTCGTTTTTATCATGATGTAGTAGAGAATAGTCGTCCATGCCAGGTACGGAACGATTGCCGTCAAAATCGATATCCAAGCGTCCCTCTTGGCTTCTTCAAGCAGCGGAGGGATGACCATAACGTGATTCATTAAACCAACGGCTAAGATGACGATGGAATATAAGGTAAGAGTTCCGATGACGCCGTTGTGTGACTTGTTCAAAGGGATATCCCCCTACACCGGTGACGGATTGTTGTGAGGATAGTATTACCAATCGGCGAGGTAATAACCGGAAATAACGGGCGTACACGCCATAAAAAAAAGGTCCCCGGATTACCGGTTGACCTCGGAATGCTGTTATGTTGAGGCCCAGTGCGGCGGCCGTGTAAGCAGGGAAGGAAGCTTTGTACCCGCGTCTCCCTTTGCGGCATTGATCTGGAATTGAGTAAGAAAAATAGCTCCGGTAAGGTCTGCTCCGCGCAAATCTGCATCCCGCAAGTCGGCGCCGATCAAATCGGCTGCTCTCAGGTCTGCTTCTCTTAGATCGGCCGCAATCAGATACGCCCCTCTCAGATTGGCGCATCTAAGGTCGGCTCCGCGTAGCTTGGCGCCGATCAAATCCGCCCCTCGGCCATAAGCTTTGCGGCGTCCTTGGGGTACTTTCAGCGAACGGCCGGCTTCGGTTCGAACGAGCTCGCTTGTCCGAAGCAACAATGCGTTGACGTTCGCCCGATGGGCCGCCATGTCCAGCTTCAGGAAGGTGTTAGCCGGGAGGTGTGTCAGATGCTCCGTTTCGTCAAGCGCCGCTTGAAGCTCATCGCGGATCGATCGGGCCGCCTTCAGCGTTGCCGCTTCGGATAAATACCATAGCAGCTCGTGGAGCTGCCGCATGAGAGGAAATACTTCGAACATCATTTCCGCCGTTTCGGGGGCTTGCCGCCAGTCGGTTCCGCCGAAGGTAGTTTGGGATACGTGTTGTCCGGCGCCGAAGCAATCAAATACGGTGCAGCCCTTAAAGCCCTTCTGCCTTAGATTGCCGTGAATGCCGCAGCGAAAATCTTTCTTAAGGTGCTGACATGGCGTCCCGGCGTCTTTGTCGACCGCGAAATCTGCGGAGGCGGCGAAGGGCAGAGCAACGCAGCATAAGCCGAAGCAGCTTTCACAGTCCGCTTGCAGCTTTGCGCGATGGAATACGGAGGAAGGATTTGTGTGATTGCTTTGGGAATTGTCGTGCATTTGGCGGTCTCCTTTTATATACTGCTATGAACATGATAACGGTACTGCTCATGCTTCGGCAACCGCCGCCGCTTGGGATGGAATGTTAGCAACACTATGAGTTGTTATTTGTATCGTTTTACCTTCTTGGCGAAATTAGCATCACGAGGAGTTCATAGTAACTTCCGCATGTTCCGATTGATAGCTTCATAGATATAGAAATATCCGAAATCTTGAAAGAGTTCGTGGATGGCCGTTACGGTGCCAAAGTTTGTATATTGAGGAAAGGTGATTCCGCTTGGATAATAAAGTGTTTGTTTACGGCTCGCTGCAAAAAGGCATGGGAAACCACCGAATCGTACAACGGTACGTCCGCTCCGTTCAGAACGCCAGCATGCGGGGATGGATGTTTAACCTTGGATGTTATCCGGGCGTCGTTGTCGGGAGCGGGGTCGTACATGGGCAGCTTCTGGAACTGAGTCAGCCTGAGAGAGCGCTTAGTGCTATGGATATTTTGGAAGGCTTTCAGGAGCCGGAGCATCCCAGAAATCTTTTCGAGCGGGTGAAAACGATCGTATCGCTGGATCACGGTCAAACGGCGGAGTGCTTCGCCTATATTTTGCACGATCGGAACAAGGCAGAAATATGCGAAAGCGCGGCATTCCTGCCAAGCGGGAAATGGGGCTGCGAACGGGAGCTTCGATTATACATAGCTTATGGCTCCTGCATGAGCGAAGCTTCGTTCTCGGAGACCGTGGCAAACTATACGCGCTTGGGAAGGGCGGAGCTTGAAGGTTACCGCGTCGGGTTTACGAAATATTCCGCCAAATGGGGAGGAGGAGTCGCAGATTTGCTTCCAGCCCCAGGCGAAACGATGGAGGGCGTTCTTTACCTCCTGCCTGCTGATGAGATTGAGCCGCTGGATGAGCGGGAGGGAGCGAATCTCGTTCCGCCCGCGTATCGAAGGACGAATATTTCCGTGTCGGTTGACGGGATGCGGCTGCCCGCCTTTTCCTATGAAGTGGCCGATAAGTCGAAGCGTGAAATCGCACCGTCGGACGCTTACATGTGTACGATTCTCGATGGAACGAACGTCTTGAGCGGCGCATATGCGGTACGTTTGAGGGAAGCGATGAATCGGTTGAGGGATGTACAGTAGGGGCATGCGAAACTCGGAGGCGCAGAACATCTTTCCAAATTCAAGAAAACAAGCTATCATGTTTACGATCAAGCATTCCGGTATTTATTCATTCTGCACGAATGGAGAGGGAGCTCGAGAATGAGGAAGGTAGAAGTTTTACCCTATAACCCTCTCTGGGTTTCAAAATTTGAGGAGGAAGCGGAAAATTTTCGATTGATTTTTGGTAAGGAGATTATTGTTATACATCATATAGGAAGCACAGCTGTTCCAGGGTTAAATGCTAAACCCATTATTGACGTGATGCCTGTTGTCAAAGACATCAACCGCGTAGATGAATACAATGGGCAACTGCTTCTTCAAGGTTACGAGTCAAAAGGTGAGAATGGAATATGTGGAAGGCGTTATTTCACTAAAGGCGGAAATCATCGAACTCATCACATTCACATATATGCTCTTGGTAATCCGCAAATTGAGCGGCATCTTGCTTTTCGGGATTATTTACGAGCACATCCGAAAACGGCGAAAAATTACGGGGATCTCAAAGCGGAGTTGGCAGTTCAATATCCCTACGATATATCGTCATATATCAAGGGTAAGGAAGAGTTAGGACTTGAAATTGACAGACTGGCCGCTGAATGGGCTAAAAATAGTTAGTGATGCAATGACAACGGGGGGTACAGACAAGAAAAATAGGGGGATCGTACATGAAAGTAGTGCCGGCTACGCCGGATGACATCAACGAATGGTTAAAGCTGGCGGCTGAAGTGGAGTATTTATTTGGTTCAATGGTGAATGACCCGAATTTCATTAAGGCATTAAGGCGCAATATTGATCGAAATACGGCACTGTGCATTCGGAAAAACGATGGTCCGTCGGGTAGTCCGTTATTAGGGGGGCTTCTATGGTCATCAAATGCTCCCGTATATAAAATAGTCTGGTTATCTGTTGCTTCGCAAGCGCGGAAGCATGGTGTTGCATCTAAGTTGCTTCATTATGTGTTGAGGTCAGTAGAAGCTCCGGCGGAGGTTTTCGTTACAACATTCGGTGAAGAAGTTGCAGACGGGCAACCAGCTCGAATGTTTTATAAGAGATTTGGATTTGTGCCATTAGATGAAAAGCTTCCGAATGGGCCCGAAGGCGGTTCCCGGCAAAAATTCAAATTAATTGTTTCATCAAGTAATTAATTAAAATGTATTAAGTGGGTTTTGAAGATTTTTGGATAACAATGATGGGAGGTTGACGTTATGAAACCGGTTCGCTTGGATGAAACGGAGGCTGCAGCCAAGGCGGCAGCAATGTCGGAGCATGGATGGGAACGCAAAGATGGGAAATGGCTGGAGAAAAAGTACCGGTTTTCGTCCTTTCCGCAGGCGATTTCTTTTGTCGTTCGGGTCGGGGAAGAGGCTGAGGCTCGTGTGCATCATCCGTTGATTTCGATTGACTACAGAATGGTAACGCTGCGTTTAACGACATGGAGCGCGGGGGGATTAACGACTCTCGATTTTGAATCCGCCGAAGCGTATGATCGTTTATTTAAGGAAGAGCAAGGCAATAAAGGAAACTAAGTGTCACCTATTCACGTAGGAGGTGAAATCAATGAAAAAAATAGCGGCGTTATTACTTATTTTTGGGACTTTTGCGACGATTGCTGGATTATTACCCTTTATATTTCCTTATCCGAACTGTCAAAATTGCGAGCATTCCGGTCCGTCCAACGTATGGGAGCTTTTGCTTATGATTTCTTATGAGGGTAAGGGATGGTTTTTGATGATCGGAATCGCTTTGCTGTTATTATCATTATTCCGACTCTTGAAGCGAAAATTGTCTATTGATTCGTAGCATATAGTCTCCGGAGGTACAGAGATGTTTTTTTTACAAATGTCCGGATTTCCAGGGTCGGGCAAATCCACACTTGCCAAAGAAATAGCGAGGCGCACTAAAGCAGTGATTATCGATCATGATGTTGTGAAAACCGGTTTGCTGGAGGGAATGGATAACGATATTGATCCCAAGCGTGCCGGTGGGGTTGCATATCATATCGAATGGTCATTGATTGATTTCCATCTATCACAAGGACACAGTGTTATTCTGGATAGTCCCTGCTTGTACGAAGAGATGGTTGAGAATGGTACCGCTATAGCTGAAAAACACAACGTGAAATACAAGTATGTGGAGTGCGTGTTGAATGATATTCATGAGCTCAACAACAGGTTGAAAAATCGTGAGCGATTGATAACGCAAATTGATCAGGTTCATATTCCTGAAGAACATTGGCAAGAAGTAATCAACCGCGCAAAAAGGCCCGCCCATTTGGAATGCATAAACGTGAACACCTCACAAACCTTAGACTATTACTTAGGTGATGTTCTAAAATCCGCCGCTATAATCGGCGGATTTTTTGACGGATTCCACTGTTCTCGCCGCTCCTCGCACCCCCCTGCGGTGATAAAGGACACCACAGACGTTATATCGCCGTTTTTGCCCGCCGCTAATCCGCTAACGGACACCACAGACGCTAAACCCCGATTTTTGGCGCTAATCCCTGCTTTTTCGAGGAAATAACTGCAGTGGTGTCCGTTAAAACGGAAAACTCCATTCAAAACGCCGAATAACTGCAGCCATGTCCGTTAGATGCAAACCGCAAGCCATCCGAATGTGATAGGTCCGATACGAGTGATTGCCGCTGACAATTTTCATCAATTTTCTACAAAAACGGCAACAAATTCTATGAAAGTTCGTCCATAAGTATGATACGATAGTTTATACATTACATATCACAACAGGCAGAAGGAAAGGAAACGAATCATGAGTGAAGTGTACTACGAAATAGAACCTCGAGTGGAACGAGCCCCGAGACAAGCCGAAAAAACAAAGCGCAAGTCGTACAAATGGGTAGGAACGACAGCCGTCGCCCTGCTTTGGGTCATGCTGGCCGGGAGCGCTTTTGCGCTGGCATACTATTATATCGGAGACATAAGAAATCAACTGAATCATATACAGCAGACGAACGAAGCCAATACGGCTGAAATGAACGCTAAAATTGCAGAACTGCAAAACGCGCTGAATGCGAATTTGGAGCAAGCGAAGGCGCTGCAGCAGCAGTTCGACGTCGTGCAAAGCGAGCTGAACGCCGTGAAGGAAGAGATGTCCTTGGCGGGCGATTCGCTTAGTACATCCGCCAAAACGAAGCAGGCGCTGAACAACCGGATCAACGATCTTAGCAAGCAGCTCGAAGTGCTGAGAAATTCGATCAAGAAGCTGGAGGAAGCGGCACGTGTTTACTAGAACGCTGCTGCCGCTCGGATTCATCGTTACGATACTCGTCGCATTTTTGGGGGCGTTCTATTACCGTACTCCCGAGCTTCAAGCCGAGTATGATAAAGCGATCGTCTCCTATACTCAATCGGACAAGCCTGTCAGCGGCATCCGGCAGCAATTATCCGAAATCGCCGATCATTACGAGCACATCGGGAAATGCGCGGCGGCATCGGTTGAGGAGCTGACCGCCATCCAAACAGTGTTGAATGCGATGGCGGAAGCTGCGAACAAGGAGGCGGCCTTCGATGCGAAGCAGCATGAGGCGGTCGAGCAGCTGGTAAATAGAAGCAAAGAACAAAACCGGCAGACGGACGATGTGCTGTCAACGGTGCTCTCCAACATTCTCGGCAAGCCGATCGGCCAAACGTTCGGCAAGAAGGCGACCGTTAAAGTATTTTCGTTGAAGGAAGCGGGCTACCGCGGATATATGGCGAAAGTAAAGCTGCATGATCCGAATGCGGTGAAGCTTGTTTTGGCTCAAGACAAACTCAGCAGCAAAGGCGAAACGACCGGCTCAGCCGCCGAACGGACCGGTGCGGTGCTTGCGATCAATGCCGGGGGTTTCTCCAAGGATCGGAACGGGTCGCTCCATCCGATGGGCGCTACCGTCGTCGATGGGGAAATCGTGGCATTTTATCAGGCGGGTCTCAGCTTTATCGGATTTAACAAAAACGGCAACCTGGTCGGCGGCGAAGTCAATTCGCGCAAAGATATCGAAGACCTTGACGTTCGGTATGGCGCAACCTTCATCCCTACACTGCTGAAAGACGGCAAGAAGATGAGCATTCCGGCCAAATGGAAAAACAAGCGGGAGCCGCGCACGATGATCGGCCATTTCTCGAACGGCGATTTGCTGTTTATCGTAATCGACGGAAGGCAGAAGGGCTACAGCAACGGCGTTACGTTAGAGGAAGCGCAAACGAAGCTGCTCGAATGGAACGTGCGCGACGCCTACAATTTGGACGGAGGCGGCTCCAGCGCATTCGTATACGACGGCAAGCTGCTGAACAGCCCGTCCGACGGACAGCAGCGCAAGGTCGTTTCCAATTTTGTCGTGATGCCGTAATCCGGCTTAACGAACGACGATAACCCCATTCATAATTACGAATGGGGTTTCTTTTGTATTTGATCCGAAACGTTTTCAGAAACGATTGACATAAAAATGATTAAGGTGCTATAATTTCTTCGAAAGCGTTTTCAGTAATGAAAATGAAAAATCGGATCCGGTTGGAATAACAGGTGAGAGATATGGCGGCAACCATTAAAGATATCGCTAAATTGGCGGGCGTTTCGATTACTACCGTATCTCGAGCGTTAAACAACCATTCAGACGTCAATAGAGATACCTATAAGAAGATTGTTAAAATCGCGAAACAATTGGGCTATCAACCGAATTCGTCGGCAAGAAGCCTTGTGTTGAAGAAGACGAATACGATCGGACTAATCGTTTCGAATTTAACGACAAGAAGCGGGCATCACTTTTTGTTCGACGTCATTTGCGGCGTGAACGAGCAAGCCAGCTTGCGCAATTACGACGTATTTTTATTGGGCACGAGCACCAAGCAGCAGGAACAATTGCGCTATGAAGAGCTATGCCGCAAGCGGAGCTTCGACGGCGTGATATTAGCGGGTCTCAAGACGGACGACCCTTACATCGAACAAACCGTTCAAGCGGGCATCCCGACGGTATTGCTCGGAGTTCCGGCTTCCTCAAACAGTCTTGGAAGCGTTGTCAGCGACGATGTCGGCGGCTCGATGTCGGCGGTGCAGCATTTGATCGATTACGGTCATCGGGACATTTTGTTCATTAACGGTCATCAAGAGACGGTGGTCAGCCAGCTTCGTCTTGAGGGCTACAAGAAAGCGCTCGAGAAGAACGGCTTGCAATACAAAGAAGAATATGTCGCTCATGCGAATTTTGAAATTGAAGGAGGTGGCAAGGCTTTCGAAGCTTTAATGGCAACAAACCCGAAAGCGACAGCCGTATTTTGCGCCTCCGATTTGATGGCGTACGGCGTACTTACCAAAGCGTCCGAGCTTGGGTACAAAGTGCCCGAGGACATGTCCGTCGTAGGCTTTGACGGAATTGAGATTACGGAAATCATGAAGCCGTCGCTAACGACGATCGAACAGGACCGGTTTCAAATCGGAACGTCCGCCGTCAATATGGTGCTGGAAATGCTGGACGGCGCTTCCGGCTACACGCGCGTCATGTCGTCCAAGCTTATCGTGCGGGAAAGTACGAAAGCACTATAAATTATCCGACACTACAAGGAAGCGGGAATTTTTTTCGCCCGTTTCCGGAAACGTTTCGGAACATACGAGATTAAGGAGAGGAAGAAACTATGAAATTAGGAATCATCGCTTCACCGAAAGCTGAGAGCTTCGAATATGCCAAGCGGCTCGGTCTGGAGTTTGTGGAATTTTGCATTAATATCGGGAACGACGCGAAGGAATTTAAGGGACTCGCGGCGGAATTGAAAGAGGCGAGCATTCGCACGGGAGTGGGCGTAGGATCGATCGGCCGCTGGGGTCCGGGCCGGATTGCGAAGGACGGCAGCATCATCGAGGAGGAGCTTCAAGCGGCATACGCGCTGATAGACGCATCGAGCGAACTCGGTTGTCCGGTTTTTGTGAGCGGCTGCAACTATGTGGAGGAGCGTTCCTACTATGAGAACATAACTTCAGCGATCGAATTTTTTTCGAAGCTGATCGAATACGGCAAAGGGAAGGGCGTTCGAATCGCGACTTATAATTGCCACTGGAACAATTTCATCGTGAACGATACGGCCTGGAACCTGATTCACGGGCATTTGCCGGAGCTCGGCATCAAGTACGATCCGTCGCACGCGCGTTATGCCGGACAAGATTACTTAAAGGAAATGAAGGATTGGGGGAGCCGATTCCTTCACGTGCACATCAAAGGCTCGGTCATCATTGACGG
Organism: Paenibacillus thermotolerans; assembly: GCF_028745515.1. GTDB lineage: Bacteria > Bacillota > Bacilli > Paenibacillales > YIM-B00363 > Paenibacillus_AE > Paenibacillus_AE thermotolerans. The sequence continues at coordinate 69,474 of NZ_JAQZSG010000007.1, forward strand.
CGAACGGTTCGACGATCCGCCGGCGGGATTGGACCAAACCGATTGGGGCACGTTCATGGCGATATTGTACGGCGTCGGCTACCAGGGAGGCTTGAGCATCGAACCGCATTCCAACGTATGGACCGGCGAGCTTGGCGACAAGGGAGTCGAGTTCACGGTGAAATATATGAATCGATTCTTGTTTCGATAAATATGAAGTGCAAGCCGTTTTCGAAGGGTAGCTACTAGCATTTTCCAAAACGTTTCGGATTTTCGATAAATAAGTTGGAAACGCTTCATCCTGGAGCGTTTCCGACGGAGGAGGTGCGTTGGTAAAATGCAAAGGTCCATCGACAAGAAAAAAGACGGATTCATTCACGAAATGAAGCGGAATTATCCTTATTACTTCATGATGCTGCCGGCTGTAGCCGTACTTTTTCTCTTCGCGTATTTGCCGATGCCGGGTATCATTATCGCCTTTCAAGATTTTAATTTTGTGGACAAGTTTAGAAGTCCATTCGTTGGGTTTGACAATTTTAAGTTTTATTTTGAAAGCAGCTATGCGTTCCGGACAACGTTCAACACGATCTTTATCAATGTGAATTATTTGTTCTGGACAACGTTGATAAGTGTAGTTTTTGCCATACTGCTCAATGAAATCCGGTTAAAGTTTGCAGGGAAGGTTTATCAGAACCTTATGTTTCTGCCGTATTTCATCTCTGCGGTTGTGGTCGGCAAGCTGGTAACGACGATCGTTTTCTCGGACCGAAACGGAGTCGCAAACCAAATTCTTCAGCTTTTCGGTCAAGACCCGATGCAATGGTCGCAAAATCCGGCACCTTGGGCTTGGATTATAATCGGAGCTCACGTATGGCAGGTAGCCGGCTACTCCATGATTATTTATCTTGCCAGCATCATGGGTATTGACGATCATTTGTTCGAAGCGGCGTCGCTAGACGGAGCAAATCGTTGGCAGCAAATCAGGCTCATTTTATTGCCCATGCTCACGCCTACAATCATTATCATGTCATTGTTAAGCATCGGCGGAATGCTGCGCGGCGACTTCACCAAAATCTATTCCATCATTGGAGATAACGGCCTGTTATTTGAACATACGGACGTTATCGACACATATGTTTTCCGGGCGATCAAGCAGGCGGCCGATTTCGGAACGACAGCTGCAGTCGGCTTGTATCAATCCGTAGTAGGATTCATATTGGTTTGGGGCTCCAACGCCTTGGTAAAGAAATACGACAAAGATAGCGCGTTGTTCTAACAAGCGGTGAACGGAAAGGAGGAGACCGGATGCGGAAGCTGTCGCCTAGCGGTCATGTCGCACAGTTCTTGATACATCTTTTACTATTGAGTTATGCCGTCGCGTGCATATATCCGTTTATTCTGACATTCATGGCTTCGATCAGCAGTGAAAAGAGCATATTGGACAACGGCTATCAGCTCGTTCCAAGTGAGTTTTCGCTACTGGCTTACGAAGCGGTTTTTAAAAACAAGTATATTTATACCAGCTTCGGCGTTTCGATTTTAGTCACGGTTGTCGGGACGGCGTTAGCGCTGCTCGTTTGCGGAATGGCCGGCTATGCAATGTCGGTTAAGCGTGTCAAGTACAGAAATGCCGTCGCTATGTATTTTTTCATTCCTATGGTTTTTAGCGCCGGTTTGCTGCCTTGGTATTTGGTATCCACGCAGGTATTGCATTTGCAGAATACGATCTGGGCGTTAATACTCCCGGGCTTGGTATCTCCGTTTAACGTATTTTTGATGCGAAACTATTTTATGACGGTTCCGTCCGAAATGATCGAATCGGCGGAGATCGACGGCGCCGGAGTCATGAGAACTTTTCTTAGTATCATCATCCCATTGTCAAAGCCGATAATCGCGACCATCACCTTGTTCATCGGTTTGGCTTATTGGAACGATTGGACAAGCGCGCTGTGGTTCATCGATAATCCCAATTTGTATCCGCTTCAATATATGCTGTACCGGATTCAATCCATCATTAATCTCGTCCGGGAAACCGGAATGATGGGTAACATGAAAATTCCGGGAGAGACTTTCCAGGTTGCTACCTTGTTTGTAACCATCGGTCCGATCATTTTCTTGTATCCGTTTATCCAGCGCTATTTCGTCAAGGGGATCATGATCGGCGCGGTCAAAGGTTAATGTTTTTTCCGGTTTTAAGAAGTTTTTATACAGCGGGGCAACGGTATGAAAACTTTTTAAACATATTAGCTTTTAAAAAAAGGGAGGAATTCAGATGAAAGGATTCAGAAAAACAGTTTTCACAATGTTTGCAGCCTTGTTATCCGTAGCTTTGGTCGCAGGCTGCAGCACGAATTCAAGCAAGACGCCAAGCGGCGGCGACAGTGCAAGTCCCGGCGATAGTGCAAGTGCCGGAAATGGAAGTAAAGTCGTAAAACTGACCGCCGCTTTCCCGGGTCAAGAATCCCCTGCGCAACAAAGCGTATTAAAAGCGATTAACGAAAAACTGAAAGCGGACGGATTGAACATTGAAGTCGACATTAAATATCTTGATGATTATTGGAATAAATTAGCCCTCAATATTGCGGGCGGAACCGTTTACGATGTGGCATGGGCGCATAGCACCACGCTGTCGGATTTGGTAGCCAAGAAGGTGTATCAGCCGATTGACGAAGCGCTTCAAGCTAACGGCGGCGATCTGTTGAAGAACACGCCTGATTATGTGCTCAAAGGCGGTCAAATTCAAGGCAAACAGTACGCCCTCGCTAGAGCGATTCCGATGACAGGGTTTAATAATGTGTATAATATTCGCGGCGACCTGCGCGAAAAGTACGGCATTCCGAAAATTTCTACAGTTGAAGGCTTAGAGGCATATTTCGACGCGATCCTTAAAAACGAGCCGGACATGTATCCGATCGCCGGCGACAACCTCCAGGAATTGTTCCCTGCCTTCGCCAATTACTATTTCCCGATCGGTGACGGAAGCCAATACCCGCTTTATATCGATCCGGCCGATAGCAGCTACACTGTGAAATCGTTCTTGGATTCGGACGCCTTCGCAAAAATCGTTGCGAAGAAGAAAGAATGGAAAGACAAAGGATGGCTGTATGTCGACAACAATTTTAATCACTATGAAGGATTCGATAACGGAAAGGTTGCCGCTGTAGGCGCAAATATTTTCAGCGCATCGGAAAGAATCGACACGGTCACAAGGAACGTTCCGGGAGCGAAGCTGGAAACCGTATACTTGGAACCTCAAACTCGTTATATTTTCTCCGCCGGGGACAATATGCTGGCCGTTCCAAGCACAAGCAAGCATGTGAACGAAGCGGTCGCTTTGATCAACTGGATTAAGAAAGATCAGGCGAACTACGATCTCTGGTCCTACGGAGTCGAAGGCGTAAACTATAAGCTGGCTGACGCCGCCGTCGATGTGAACGGTATTCCTGATAACGACAGGTACAATGCGAATGTATGGATGTGGAACGACCTGCGTCTTGCTCGTTTCTCTACGAACTACCCGAAAGAAGATATCGAAGCATTGAAGGCTTGGGACAGCAATTCCGTTGTCACACCGTTTGTCGGCTTTACATTGGATCAGAGCAAGATTAAATCTCAGATCAGCAACATTCGGGCCATCATGGGCGAGTATATTCCGAATTTGGGTCTGGGCGTAACGGATTACAACGAAGTTAGCGGCGAAATGATGAAAAAGCTGAAGGCAGCAGGTTTGCAAGACGTTATTGATGAAACGCAAAAGCAAATCAACGCTTATGTGGAAGCACAGAAATAATAGAAATTTATAAATTGGTTAAAGGAGTGTGGGCATCTTTCGCAAGGTGCCCACACTTATTACAGGCCGGTTTCCAAAACGTTTCGGATCCAATTCCAAAGGAAAAAGGTGAGTAAGATGAACATCCAGAAAAATAGCAGGCACCCGTTCAATGTATACCTCACTTCGGGCGAATACATGAAGGTGATCGGTGCGCAGGACGGATACTTTCCCGATTTCGGACATCATGTAGCCAATGAGATGGGCGGAGTGTGGCTCCATCCGATTAAGCTGCTGGACGGGTATTGGCTGCGAATTACCGATTTGGACCGAGACATATCCGTCTGGTCCAAGGCGGACGAATATATTACCCACCCGTGGGGGAACGAATTCCGCTACGACCACAATCTCGGGCATATCCCCGTTTCGGTGAAACGGACGCAGTTTGCGCCGGAGTTGGAGAAAGGCTTCATTACCCGCTATGAAATATTCAATTATGCGAAAAGCGAGACGAGGCTGAAGCTGGAGCTGCTTGCGCGCACCGATTTGCGCCCGGTTTGGTTTTCCGAAACGATCGGAATTCGCGACGGCAAAGAAGACGTAATAGAGAAGGTGTCGGACCGCCTCGCTCTTGCGAAGGATTGCGACCACGATTGGTTTGCATTGATCGGCACCGACTTGCCGGGGGAGCAATACGACAGCGGGCAATTGTACGGTCCGGAATTCACGGCCGGCAACGGGCGGGGCGTGAAGTTCGAAACGACCGTAACGTTGAAGCCGCAAGAGCGCATGACATTCCATTTGTTCATTGCCGGTTCCTATTCTTCCAAAGAGGAGTGCGAGCAGACTTATTCCGTTCTTACAGGGGACTACGATAAGCTGCTGAAGGATAAAAAACGCGCATGCGAAGCGGTTCGTGAACGCGCGGAGCTTGTGGTGGAAGGCGAAGACGAGATCAATGAAATTTTCGCCTGGGTGAAGTGGAACACGCAATGGCTCGTTCAACGGGTTGACGGCATCGGTAGAGGGCTGACCGCAGGATCTCCGACCTATCCTTGGTGGTTCGGCTGCGATAACTCGTACTCGCTGCAGGGTGTGCTTGCGATCGGCGATCATCAGCTCGCCAAGGATACTGCCCGTCTTATTCTCGACAGCTCCGTCAGAACGAACGGCAACGGCCGGATCATTCACGAGGTCACAACGATGGGCGCGATCAGCAACCCGGGGAATACGCAGGAAACCGCGCACTATATCGCGTTGGTATGGGAGCTGTACCGCTGGACCGGCGACCGTAGCATATTGGAGCAAAATATCGAGTACTGCGAGAAAGGCATCGATTGGCTGCTGGGCGAAATGGACCCCGACGGCGATTTGCTGCCTTCCGGGTACGGCATTATCGAAATCGCCGGATTGAACATGGAATTGATCGATTCGGCGGTGTATACGGCGAAAGCGGTGCAGGCAGCCGCATTGATGAGCAGGGAGCTCGGAGACGAGCGGAAAGCGGAGCGTTACGAAGAGCTGGCCGGCCGCATCGTCAAAGCCGTGAACGATGTGTATTGGAATGAACGCGAAGGATTGTACTCCGACGCGGTTGCGCCGAAGAAAGACATCGTGCCGAAGGTGGACTTCATGGTTTCCTTGGCGGAAAAAAAGGGATCGGCCGATTATCGCGCGTATCTGGAGAAGCTGCTGGAAGAGACGGACGACGAGAACGAGGACCGCGGATGGATCATCAACAAAAACTGGGTCATATCGACGCCGATGGAAGCCGGAATCGCGGATCGTGAGAAGGGCGAGCGTGCCATCGTCAACATGCGCAACGACGATTTCATCGGCGAGTACGGTTCGTACTTGTGCGGGACGTTCAGACAGCACACGATGACGATCAGCACGGGCGTTCACGCAGTGGCGGAAGCAATGTACGGCGATGCCGAAGCGTCTTTGGATTTGCTAAGGCGCATGAACCGTACGTTCTCCAAGGCGCTGCCCGGCTCCATGAGCGAAATGTCCCCCGATTACGGCTGCGTCGTGCAGGCTTGGACCGTATACGCGCTAGCTGTCCCGATCGTGTCCCATTTTATCGGGCTGCAGCCGGAGGCGCATAACAATCGGCTTTTGATTCGACCGAACATTCCTTCTTCGTGGGAGGGCAAGTGGATTCGGTTGAAGCAAGCCCGCATCGGAGGCGCGAACGTCGACGTTGCCGTGAAATCGGACAATGGGCGGCTGTATGCGGAAATACGGAACGGCGCCGGCTTGGAAGTGACCGTCTCCTGGAACGGAAAGTCCGTTACGAGCGGCGAAACCGACATGAAAGTCGAGCTTTAACGCCTAACGAATTTGAGAGTGTTTGATAGTAATTTGATACGGCAATCGGCCGCTTCCGGTGGTATAAATGGAAATATACTTGCCTTTCGGGAGTGAACGATTTGTTGAAAAAGAACTTCAAGCTAACGGTTTTTATCCTGCTTTTGTCCGTGATGCTCTTCATCGGTGCGGGCTGCGGAAACGGGAAGGAGCCGGCGGGCGTCGACCCGGCTTCGACTCAAGCAATGCAAGAGCCGCAGGAGCTGCCGGAAGCGGGAGATCAGCCGGTGAACAACGGGGATGAAGATCAGACTACGCCAATATTGCTGAATATTGATAAGGCGGAGGACGGCACGCACTTAGGCGATGTATCCGAGCTTGTGCCGGAGGATTTGCCGCTCCCGGACGATCATGAGGTGTATGTGGGGAACGCGACCGGGTACACGAAGATGGAGAACACGCTTCAAATCGTATTCACGTTTTATACGAACGAGGATGAAGCCGCGGTCGTCCATATGTATGAAACGTATATCAAAGGAAAAGGGAGCTTCACAATTTCCAAGGCGACCGATCCTTTGATCAAAATGACCGCAACGGCCATCAATCCGTACCAGCTGTTCGACGTCACTTTACAACCGAGAGAGCAGGGCGGCTACGACGTTTCGATTTCCATTGCTTATAGCGATTTCTAATCATCATCCTTGATGATATAGCATTGGCCGGGTTCGATTTCTTGGAATCCGGCCATTTGCTTTGCCTGATATCGGATCGGCCTGCCGCTGCCGGCTACAATGATGTTTTTCGTCTCCGCCGTTCCGCCATGCGAAAGCGAGAACGCCTTCGTGTAATCGAAAACCTCGCCTAATGTCGTAAAAACCGCGCGAATGAAACCGTCGTTCTCGCCCCTGCCCATCAGGTTCAGGATGATCGTTCCTTCTCGAGTCAGCTTTTGTGCGGCCATGGCGAAGAATTGTAAAGAAAGCAGCGTATACGGGGTCCCTTTTTCAGTAAAGGCGTCTACAATAATGTAATCGTAGACATGCGAAGCTTCCCGCTCGAGCAGTCCGCGTCCGTCGCCGATCCGTACATAGTCGCGTCGGGAACCGAAATACGCCGTGCTGATTTCCGCGACATGTTCGTCGACCTCGGCAACGGTGAAATGTTTGTCGGGATAACGTCCTGCAATGGTACCGATTCCATGACCGATCATGAAGACGTTCTCGAAGGCCGGGTCGTTCAGCTCCATCAAGTGGATGATCGCCCGAGGATATTCGAGAACGATCCGCTCCGGACGTTTCAAATCCATCGCGCCTTGCACGGCCCCGTCGGCAAATTGCAGCACGCGGAAGCTGCCCTTTTCGCCGTATAGCTCATTCGTTTCGTACACCATAATCCCGTGACGGGCGTAAATCGCTTCTGTCCGATTGCGCATGAGTCGTTCCAATCCTTGTCTATCTGTTTTCATGACTCCATCATACCATGCGGCCCGCCGGGAAAGAGAACGGTTGAAGGGGATTTGGCGCGAGTGTCGAATTGTTGTCAGCAGGTAAAGGAGGAATCCATATGTCAATGAATCGCAAGCCTCGGAACATGATGGACGAAATCGATGCGGCCGTAGTGCCGGAAGGATGCGTCGCCGTTTGGTTTGTCGGGCAGGAAAGCATCATTCTGAAAGGGAAGGAAACGGTTATTTACATCGACCCCTGGGTGTCGGATGAGCTGGAACGCAAAGGCGCTAAGCGGGATTTCGAGCCGCCGTTCCGTCCCGAAGACATCCGCCGGGCGGATGTATGCCTCATTACGCACGAGCACGACGATCATCTTGACGAAGGCACGATCCGCGTCATGGCGCGCAGCTGCCCGGAGACCCGGTACGTGGCGCCTGTCTTTTGCCGCGATAAGCTGCTGAACTGCGGAGCAACGGAGGATCGCTTGACGATTGCGGCAACCGGCGAGCCGCTTACTTTCGGCGAGGCGCATATTGTCCCCGTTCCTGCGGCGCACGAAAGTTTGGAGACCGACGAACACGGAAGGCACCGGTACGTCGGGTATGTAATAAATATGAACGGGGTTACCGTTTATCATGCGGGCGATACGGTCGTTTATCCCGGACTTGTGGATTCGCTTGCAAACTATAAGATCGATCTCGGGCTGCTTCCGATCAACGGCGGCGATTACTTCCGCCGAGAGCGGGGCATCGTCGGCAACATGGATTATCGGGAGGCGGCGGAGGTTGCGGTCGCATCCGGCATGGAAACCGTCATCCCTCTGCATTACGACGGATTCGGCTCGAACGGGGAGAAGCCGGGCGATTTTGTCCAGTATTTATTTGAAAAGCACCCTTATCAAAAATTTCACGTCATGGCCCAGGCGGAACGCTTCGTGTATGTTTCGCCGCGTGCATTCGGTTAAAGGAGTCCTATCATTTGGAACAACGACGAATTCAAACAAACGGTACTGAACTTTATGTGGAGCTCTATGGATCGCCAAACGCTCAGGAAACTTTATTTTTACTTCACCCAGGCGGGTTTAACTTATTTGTCTGGCATAACATCATTCCGTTGCTTGAAAGACAGTTTCGGATCGTTGCGGTTGACCTCCGCGGTCACGGACAATCCGCCTTAGCCGAATATGGTTACGAAATGACCAATCAAGCGAACGATCTCATCGGCGTTATGGATGCTTTGGGAATAGACAGCGCGCACATGATCGGGAACTCGCTTGGAACGGACGTCGCCGTGCATCTCGCTGCGATTCGTCCGGAACGGGTTCGAACGCTTGTCAACATTGATGCGGGCATGTTGAATTTTATCGGACCGAACGGAGAGGTTGAAGGGACGAAGGAACAATTAGTTGCCGGGAGGCTTCAACGCGCTATTGTCGAATTTCGCGACCGCGATGCTTTCGGTGAGTACATACGCGCCAATTATTCCGGCTTAGGCGAACAATACGTACGCAGAACGTCCGAGTCCGCTCCGCTCCGTCTGCTGAGCAACGGCAACGTGACGCACCAAATGCCCAACGAAATCGGCGCACGGCTCACGGCAGCATGGTGCGATATGAAATTCGAAGACTGTTATCCGAGCATTCAATGTCCCGTATTATTTTTGCCGGCCGAACAAGAGGCAAAGCTTAAGGAAAAGTTAGCTTCGATCGAATTGCACCGGCTTCACTTGCCGCATGCGGAAGTCGATGTCATTCCGGGGACAACCCACATACCGCTGGTTACCCATGCACAAGAGCTAAGTGACCGCATTTCGCTCTTTATTCGCCAACACACGGCATAATATTGCGCCTTGCTTCGAAACCCGAGCTAGTTCGAATGTACCGACGACGTATACATTAAAACTGGACGAAGGTAAGAAAGGATTGATAGCGGTGTATGAGCATCTCGTAGTATTCAAGTTTAATGGCAATATCACACCGGACAAGCAGCAGGATCTGCTGGACCGGCTGCTGTCGTTCCGAGGGAGGATTCCGGGGATCGTCGATATGAGCGCGGGCATCAATGTGACGGAAGAAACGGAAAATATACACGGCTATTCGCTCGGACTCCGGGTTACGTTCGAGAGCCTCGATGCTCTCCGTGCCTACGGGCCGCATCCGGTACATCAGCAATTCGTGAAGTCGCTGGACGGCATATTGGAGAACGTTGTAGTGGCCGATTATCCGAAGGTATAGCTATAAATCGCAAGCGAGTCCGCACGTGCAGCGGTGTTTGCCGAACAGCAGCGGATAGCTCCATGAAAACTCTTGGTTGATCCGTTGAACCTCTTTGGCAAACTCCTCCGCATCCTTGGGCACCGGCCCAAGACGGTCGGCTTTCTCCTGGGTGTCGATCACCGCGCCCGGGGGAACGAACCGTCCGTCTTTAATCCGCACCTATCGTGACCTATATGCATGATATGTGCTATTCCAATGGAAACATGCAAGTTTCTTCCCGTCTTGCTACCCCCTTCTGCGCTAACGGACACCACAGACGTTATATAGCCATTTTGTCCGCCGCCGTGCCGCTAACGGACGCCACAGACGCTAAATCCCGATTTTTGGCGCTGATCCCTGCTTTTTCGAGGCAATAACTGCAGTGGTGTCCCTTACAATTGCAAACTTCATTCACAACGCCGAATAACTGCATCCCTGACCGTTAGGAGCGATCCGCCGGAAGCAAAGCTAAAAATTATGCTATAATTGATTGAAATTAGTACTTGCAGAGGATGCATCGACCGATCATGAATGAGGCTCAAACTACCAAGCACCACAAGCTGTTTATTATAGGCGCAGGCGCCGCAGGACTTATGGCCGCCGTTACTGCACGAGACCTGGGGATCGATACTGCCATTCTGGAAAGAAACGACCGGATTGGGAAGAAAATATTAATGACAGGCGACGGCCGCTGCAACATTACGAACGAATCCACTGCGACGGGTACGGACGAAGCGGCGGCATTATCGCGTAAGTTTCACGGCAGTCAGGCCGAGTTCCCGCTTCCTGTGCTGCGGCAATTCGGCATCCGTCAAACGATTGATTTCTTCCATGTACTCGGGCTTCCGCTTACCAGCTTGAAAGAGGGCTTCATGTATCCGATGTCGCTGCAGGCTTCGTCCGTGTTGGATATATTCGAGCTGGCGCTGGAGGATCGGAACGTTCCGGTATATTTAGGCCGCAAAGTGGCGGATGTTACCGTATCGACGGATCATCCGCGCTTCACGATTACGTGCCAAACCGAAGCAGGAGAGCAGGAGGTCTATACAAGCGAATACCTGTTTTTATGTACGGGCGGCCTTACCGGCCAGAACGCGGGAACGGACGGCTCCGGGTATGCGCTGGCCCAACGCTTGGGGCACACCTTGGTCGAGCCTGTGCCGGCCATCGTGCAATTGAGGGTGCAATATCCGCATATGAAGGCGTTGTCCGGCATCAAACTCCAAGGACAAGCCCGGATCATCGTGAACGGTAAAGCCGTCCAAAGCGAAGCCGGCGAAATTCATTTCGCCGAATACGGCCTCTCCGGACCGCCGATTCTTCAGCTCAGCCGGAAGGCTGCTTATCATCTCGCAAAAAAACAATCCGTGACCGTCTCCGTCGATTTGATGCCGGGCCGCACGGAGGAAGAAGTAGTTGAATTTTTGGAGATGAACTGGGAAACGTTCGCGCACCGGACGGTTGCGGAATCGTTCGTCGGGTTTTTGCACAAGAAGCTGATTCCCGTCTTGCTCAAGGAAGCGGGAATCGATCAACAGCCGAACCTTCTTTGCCAGGATTTATCGTGGAATACGAAGGGAATCTTCTATCGATTATTGAAGCGTTGGGAATTTAAAGTAACCGACACCAACAGCTTCGAGAACGCGCAAGCGACAGCCGGCGGCATTAATACGAAGGAACTCGTCGAAGGAACGTTGGAATCCAAGCTCGTGCCCGGTCTCTACTTGGCCGGCGAGGTGATGGATGTCGACGGCGACTTCGGCGGCTATAACCTGCAGTGGGCCTGGAGCTCCGGCTATGCGGCAGCAATGGCGCTCGGCAAACATATTTAAAATTAAAACCACTGGAAAAAGGAATGCATCGACCAATTATGTATGAGTCTCAGACATCTAAGCACCATGAATTGTTCATCATCGGTGCGGGCGCTTCAGGGCTAATGGCCGCCGTTACCGCGCGAGACCTGGGGATCGATACGGCCATCATTGAAAGCAACGACCGGGTCGGAAAGAAGGTGTTGACGACCGGGAACGGGCGCTGCAACATTACGAATCAATCCACCGCACAGGGCGCGGACGAGGCGGCCGCTTTAGCGCAAAAGTACCACAGCAGCCAACCGGAATTTCCGCTGCCTGTGCTGCAGCAATTCGGCGTCCGGCAAACCGTCGATTTCTTCAACTCGCTCGGCCTTCCGCTGGTCGCCATAGAAAACGGCCGGATGTATCCGATGTCGCTGCAGGCTGCATCGGTGCTGGAGGTTTTCCGAATCGCGCTGGAGGATCGGAACGTTCCGATCTACTTCAAGACGAAGGTGTTGGACGTTACCGTATCGACGGAGCATCCGCGGTTTAAAATTTTATGCCAGACTGAGACAGAGGAACAGGTCGTCTATACCAGCGATTACCTCTTCCTGTGTACGGGCGGCCTTACCGCTCCGAAAACAGGAACGGACGGCTCCGGGTATACGCTCGCTCAACGTTTGGGACATACGCTCATCGACCCGGTGCCGGGGATCGTGCAGTTGAAGCTGGATTATCCGTATCTGAAGGAGCTGTCCGGCGTCAAATTCGAAGGTCTCGGTCATATTGTCGTAAACGGCGAAGTGATCCGCAGCGAATACGGGGAAATTTTGTTTACGGACTACGGCGCCTCCGGCCCGCCGATTCTCCAGTTAAGCCGGAAGGCTGCGTATCGGCTTGCAAAAGGAGAAACCGTAATATTATCGCTCGATATGATGCCGGACCGAACGGAGGAAGAGGTCGCCGATTTTCTGGATACGCATTGGGGAATGTTCGGACACCGGACGGTTGCGGCTTCTTTGATCGGCATCCTAAACAAAAAGCTGATTCCCGTCCTGCTGAAAGAGGCGGAGATCGATCAGCAGCCGAACCTGCTATGTCAGGATTTATCGTGGAAAACAAAAAAAATATTGTGCCGCCTCATGAAGCGTTGGGAATTTATTGTGACCGATACGAATGGCTTTGCGCATGCGCAAACGACGGCCGGCGGCATCGATACGTCGGAGTTAAAGGAAGGAACGCTGGAATCCAAGCTCGTGCCCGGGCTTTATTTGGCCGGCGAGGTGATGGATGTGGATGGGGATTGCGGAGGATATAATCTGCAATGGGCCTGGAGCTCCGGCTATTCGGCCGCGATGGCGCTTGCAGATCAGCTTACCGGAAATTCGGTTCGCTGAACAAAGAAGGAATTCAATAGCGGTATGAAGAACCTAAAGGCTTGTCCCTCTTCACGGGGACGAGCTTTTTTCATTCTAAGGCGTTTGATGGATTTTCGGTTGACGAATGAAGCAAATACACTTACTTTTGAAGCAGGAAACGGATGGGAGGCGTGAATGAATTGAAGACGGTGACAGTGAAACAGCTTGTGGACCGGTTTTCTCTCGAAGTGCTTGCGGGAGGAGACCGGCTGCTGCGGCCGATTACGGAAGCCCGGGTTCATCGGCCCGGTCTGGAATTCGTCGGCTATTTCGAATATTATCCGCAAGGCCGCGTTCAGCTGCTGGGTCGAAGGGAAATTACATACTTGCACCGCCAGAGCGAAGAAGACCGGAATCTGCACATCGGAAATATCGTCAAATATCATCCGCCGTGCTTTGTCGTAACTAGAAACCAAGACGGCTTGAAATATTTGTTGAAATACTGCGAGCAGGAGGGCATTCCGCTGCTGCGTACGCCCGAAGCTACGACGAAGTTTCAAGAGCTGGTAGACAGCTACTTGGCGAAGGCGCTCGCCGAGGAAATCGCCATTCACGGCGTCTGCGTGAACGTATCGGGGATCGGCGTGCTGCTGCGCGGAAAGTCCGGCGTCGGAAAGAGCGAAACCGCCCATACGCTAATCCGCCGGGGGCACCGGCTCGTCGCGGACGATATCGTCGTCCTGAAACGTATTAATTCCGAGACGCTGCTAGGCACGCATAACGGCAAAACAAGAGAGTTTCTTGCGCTGCGCAGCATCGGGCTGATTAACGTCTCCCGGTTGTACGGCAGAAGCTCGTTCCAAGACGAAACCAGAGTCGTGCTCGATATCGAGCTTAAGCAATGGGAGAAGGATCAGCTGAATAATGAGCTGGAGGTGGAGCAGCGATTCTCGCAATATCTCGATGTGAATATCCCGCATATTGAAATTCAGCTTCAGCCGGGAAGGGATGTGGCGGGACTTGTCGAAGCCGCCGCAAACAATTGGTATCTCCGCCGGGAAGGCTACAGCGCGGCCGAGGACTTTATGAGGCGCCTTGAAAATCCATAATGATGAACAGAGCAATTCATAAGAAACTCCCCTTCTAAAGTTGCCTTATACTTGAGTTAAGCTGACGAAGGAGGAAATTACTTATGAGCGTTGTAGAGGATTTGTTGGAGGAACTTCGGCGGGAGGCGCTGTCCACACGCCGTATTTTGGAGCGCATTCCGGAAGCTCGCATGGCTTGGAAGCCGCATCCTAAATCGATGTCACTCGGGCAGTTGGCCTTGCATACGGCAGGATTGCCCGGAGGCTTGGCCATGCTGCTGAATGTCCCCGTTCGGGAAGTGCCGATTGTGCCTCTTCCGGAAGCGGCAACCGTTTCGGAGATTCTCGCGGTGTTGGACGAGCAAGTAGCCGTAGCGCAGCAAGTCTTTTGTTCGTGGAGCGATGAATACGTTCGCGACACCTTTCGATTGGCGGCGCAAGGCACAATCATCCTTGAGACACCGCGTCTCGAGCTGGTGCGAACGCTGCTTTTCAATCGCTGGCACCATCATCGGGGACAGCTTACGGTCTATCTTCGGTTACTTGATGTGCCGGTTCCAGGTATTTACGGTCCCAGCGCCGATGAATGAAACAGTACTTTGCGTTCGATAAGGCTTTGGCGGCCGCTTCCCGTAAATCCGGGAGGCGGCCTTTTCGTTTGACCTGTTCCCAAAAAGCACAAAAAGACAGGATTGCGTATTCGTTTCGTGATAGCATTTTCTCGAGAAAACTATCGTTAGAAGGGAGAGAGTTTGATGAGAAGCATCGCATTAGGCTTAATGATCGCAGTCGCAGTTTTGTTTTCCGTTTCATTCGCTTCTGCCAAGGAAAAGGAGAATGGTGCATTGCAAACCGTACATTACGTCGCTCTAGGAGACTCCATTGCGGCAGGACAAACCCCGTATGGAACATTCGACCTCAGTTATGCGGATTATTTGAAGGATTACTTTGAAAAGTTTCATTATCATGTTGCCGATTATACGAATTTTGCCGTTACGGGTTATACGAGCGAACAATTAAAAGACGATATGCTGACGAATGACAGTGTGAGGAACAAAATAAAAGAAGCGTCGGTCGTAACGATCGATATCGGAGCCAACGATTTGTTCCGTAAGCTCCTGTCGGATCCGGCCAACGCTTCGGAAGGCATATCGAGCGCAAGCGCGAATTTGCAGATCATCCTTAGTACGATTGACGAGTTGAATCCGAATGCACGCGTTTACGTAATGGGTTATTATAATCCGTTTGCTTATTATCCGGAACAGGCACAGCAGTTTTTGGCGCCGTTCATTACCTCCTTGAATTCGGAAATCGAAATGCGCGCCGAAGCGAATGGCGATACTTACGTGCCGACCGACAAAAAGGTAGATCGGCATTATAAAAAATATATGCCGAATCCGGACGATAATCATTTGAATGCGGAGGGATACCAAGTCATAGCAAAGGAATTTTGGAAAGCGATTCGAACGAATTGACACCTTTAATCTTACTTTTCGCTAAATGAATCTTAATTTTATGTATCGTGAATCGTGCGGACTTGGTCGTACAATAGAGTCATAATCCGATCGCGAATGAGAGGGATATGATGATGACACGGACCAATATTCCGTTACCTGAGCCTAGAATCGCACATTTCGAACGGTTGGGCTTCGGGATGTTTATTCATTGGGGTTTATATTCGCAGCTGGGACAAGGCGAATGGATTCAACATCTCGGAAACATCCCGATGCAGGAGTACGTAAAGCTGCAGCATACGTTCACCGCCGCCGACTTCGATGCGAGGGAAATCGCGCGCATCGCCAAACAGTCCGGCATGAACTATATAACGATTACGACTCGCCATCACGACGGCTTCTCCTTGTACGATACGCGGGGGCTGAACGAGTACGACGCGCCGCACAGCCCGGCGGGGCGCGACTTGATCGCCGAATTCGTAACGGCGTGCCGCGAGGAAGATTTGCTGCCGATGCTGTATCATACGACGCTGGACTGGCGCGAGGAAAGCTTCAAGAACGATTTCGACGCTTATCTCGATTATTTGTACAAGTCCGTTGAAATGTTGTGTACGCATTACGGGAAAATCGGCGGCTTATGGTTTGACGGGAACTGGAGCAAGCCGGATGCGGACTGGAAGCTCGACGAGCTGTACGGCATGATCCGCCGGCTTCAACCCGACGCGCTCATTATTAACAACACGGGGTTGGACCATCGCGGAGCGACGGGACACCCGGAAATCGACAGCGTAACGTTCGAGCAAGGACGTCCCGAGCCGATGAACAGAGAAGGCATGAAGAAATACGTCGCGGCCGAAATGTGCGAAACGATCAACGATCATTGGGGGATCGGCACCAAAGATTTCGCATACAAATCGGTGCCGTATTTGATCGAGAGCTTGTGCGCTTGCCGCAAGGTGGGAGCGAACTATTTGCTGAACATGGGACCGACCGCAACCGGACGCATACTGCCGATTCAGCGGCATTTGTTGGAGACGGTCGGCGAGTGGATCGCCCTAAACCGAAAGCCGATTTACGAAGGAAAACCGAGCAAGGTAAAGGGCGAAGGGAGCAACTTCGTTCTGGAAACGCCGGACGGGAAGCTGTATGCGTTCATCTACCATTTAAAAATTAGCGGTCACGAGCATGTAACGGCAGGCGGGGGCGGTGCAGGCGACAAAACGTTCACCGGACTCTCGCGCAAAATCCGGTCGGTCCGCTGGCTCGACAATGGGGAAGAGCTTCCGTTCAAGCAGGATGAAGCCGCCGGATCGTTTACATTCAACGCAACGGGATACCCGTACGGAATGAATCTGGTCGTGAGGGTAGCCGAAATCGAAGCCGAAGCCGAAGCCGATGCCAATTAAATGAAACCGTTGCTCAAGGACCGATCGGAGGTGCGATCGGTCTATTTTTTATATCGAAAAAATAGAAAGTATCCGTTAAAATAGTCTAATGCAAGTCATGTGACTGGATACGGGTGAGGCTGTATTGTTTCTTTTCGACTATATCGTTAATTTATCCATATTTTCACTGTTGGTCAGTACGCCGCTTGTCATCCGATCGTTCATCTATGATCGGCCGCTGAAGCAGCCGCACTTTTGGACCGGCCTCTATGCGGGGCTCGTTTCCGTAATCCTTGTTATGCTGGCGGTAAAGCAGGACGGTTACTCTTACGACATAAGGTATGCCGCCGTAATTTTGGTATTTGCATATCTTGGTCCTATTCCGGGCATGATCACCGGCAGTTTCGCCTTGCTTACAAGGCTGGCTTCGAACGGTAACTGGACGCCGGCCATCATCGGCTGGATTTTCATTATGCTGGTATTTTGCGGCTTAAATGTTTTTATTCAAAAGCTCACTCCGCTCAAAAGATGCGCCGCGCTTTTCGCAGCCTATATTGTGCTTTATTCGTGCACGGCGCTTTTCTTCCGCATTCTGGAGCATCAGCCGCTTTTCCATATCCAGTATTTATTGTTTGTCGGCCTGGGGGTAACCCTCGGGGGGTTGTTGATTGAAGCGAATGAGAGGCTCCGCAGAACGATTAAGGAAAAACAAATCGTAGAGCGAACGCTTGAGGAAAGCGAATCGAAATACCGGTTGATCGCCGACAATACTTCCGATTTGATCATGGTGCTGGATTGCGATCATTCCGTTAGCTATTTCTCGCCTTCGCACGAGTGTTTACTAGGGTTTCAAGCCCATGAGCTGGAAAATGCGGAAATCCAAGAGCTGCTGCATCCGGACGATGTGCCGATTTTTAAGCATGCCGTGAAAAGCATGTTTGAAGATCGGGGAGCGCAGTCTACATCCATAGGGTTTCGGTTGAAGCATAAGGAAGGCCGCTGGATCGAGTTTGAATCCCGCTGCAGGCCGGTGAAAGGCGAATTCGATCGAATCGAGCATATCGTCATCATTAGCCGGGATATTTCCGAACGGAAAAAAGCGGAAGAAATTTTGCTGCAATCGGAAAAGCTGTCCATCGTCGGAAAGCTGGCGGCCGGTGTGGCGCACGAAATTCGGAACCCGCTAACGACCATCAAAGGGTTTCTCCAAGTATATCAGAAGGAGTATCCGACGCTGAAGTACAGCGATTTGCTCCTAAGCGAGCTGGAACGAATCGAGACGATTACAAGCGAGCTTCTCTCTTTGGCTAAGCCCCAAGCGGTTCGGCAAACCCGAACGGATGTGAAGGAGCTGCTTGAATACACGATTGAGTTTCTGACGCCGCAAGCGCTTATGAACAATATTCAATTCAGACAACAATTTGAACCGGCAAGTTTTCCGGTCGTCTGCGAAGAAAACCAGTTAAAGCAGGTATTTCTCAATATTTTGAAAAATGCGATCGAGTCTATGCCTAATGGCGGATTCATCGGCGTCAGCTTGCGTAAAGATGCGGAGCACGGGTGTCTGATTACGATACAAGACGAAGGCTGCGGAATACCGGAGGAGCTGCTGGGTCAGCTGGGGCAGCCCTTTTATAGTTTGAAGGAAAAAGGAACCGGACTTGGCCTTATGATCAGCCATCGGATTATCGAGCAGCACAACGGCACGATTTCGTATCGGAGCAAGATCAATGAAGGCACCCTGATTGAGATTAGACTTCCGATGGCGGGTTGAACGAATCGGAATGCAATCGGATGACAGGAAAGAGCGATGCGGGGCATACCCGATCGTTCTTTTTTTTATGACAAATGTCATTTCGAATGATTCTTCCGATCACTACGATGCTCCTTCCAAATTTCGTAAGATGAATGCAGAAGAAATATACGAGGTGACGGGGAATGATTGTGGAAGTAAAAAATGTGATCAAACGGTATCGCGACGTTCTCGCCCTGGATCATATCAGCTTCTCGATCCGCGAAGGGGAAATTTTCGGGCTGCTCGGGCCGAACGGAGCGGGGAAAACGACGGCGATCGGTGCCATCGCCGGATTGACCAAGGTGGACGGCGGCGAACTGAAATGTTTCGGAAAAGACATGTCGCGGCACGAGATGGACGTCAAACGGGAGATCGGTATCGTTCCGCAAGATATCGCCATATTCGAGGATTTGACCGCTTGCGAAAACCTCGATTATTTCGGCCGCCTCTACGGTCTTAAAGGAAAGCTGCTCAAGGAAAGAATCGAGGAGGCGCTTGCGTTCACCGGGCTGTCCGACCGAGGGAAGGATCGGCCCAAAGGCTTTTCAGGAGGAATGAAGCGAAGGTTGAATATCGCGTGCTCCATCATGCATCATCCGAAGCTGATCATTATGGACGAACCGACCGTCGGCATCGATCCGCAATCGCGGAGTCATATTTTGCAATCCGTTAAAGAACTGAACCGGATGGGCTCGACGATCGTGTACACCTCGCACTACATGGAAGAAGTCGAGGAAATTTGCTCGAAAATCGCGATCGTGGATCATGGCCGAGTGATTGCCCACGGCACGAAGGAAGAACTGACCGCCCTCGTCTCCTCGGAAGAAAAGCTCATCCTCGAGCTGTCTTCCGTTGATTATTCGCTGGTAGATGAAATTCGCAGCATGCAGAGCGTCACCGATTGTTCCGTCTCAGGCAAGCAGCTGCAAGTAATCGCCAAGAAAGGCCGGCAGAATGTCAGTGGAATTATCCATATCGTCTCCGAAGCCAATATCGACATTTTGTCACTTAGCGTGGAGAAGCCGACCTTGGAAGCCGTCTTCCTGACGTTGACCGGCCGAAAGCTGCGCAATGCCTAAAGAGTATGGGAGGTGACGCGAATATGAAAATCGGGATGATCGCCTATTATACCTTTCTTCGCAATGTACGCGATTTAAAAGCGATTCTTGCTTTTACGCTGATGCCGATGGTTATGATCCTCATTCTTGGAACCGCGCTGGACTCCGATTTTACGCCGAAAACGATCGAACCGGCGAAAGTGGCATACCTCAACGAAGACAAAGGTGATCTCGGTACGGCGTTCGACACCTTTATGCAATCGGAGACGGTGGCTTCGTTATTGCAGGCGGAACCGGTTTCGGATGCGGATGAAGGAATGAAAGCGGTAAAGTCCGGGGAATTCGAAGCATTCTTTTATCTTAGGAATGCTTTGTCGGACCGTCTGCACAGCGGAGAAGAGGCACGAATCGAATGGTATACCCAATATGAAGCTTCGCTCGTCGCACCGGTGCTGGATAGTTTCGTTCGGACGGCAAATTTGAGCAATACGTTGCCGGCCGCAGGCAGGGAACCGCCCGGACCGAAAGATTCGGAAAAGCGCTCCATTCACGAGGTTCGAGTTGTAACCGAAGGAAAAATTCCGAGAGGCATCGATTATTACTCTATCGCGACGTTGTTCCAAACGCTGCTGTTCGGTTCGCTGTTCGGCATCTTCGCCGTCACGAAGGATCTCGGAAACCATACGAATTCACGGCTGCTGGCGGCGCCGATTCGTTCAAGCCACGTGACGCTCGGCAAGCTGATCGGCAGCGGAACGACGCTTTACGCCATCTCCTTGCTCATATTGCTCGTATCCAAATACGTCTATCAAGCGAACTGGAAGGGCGGCATCCTTCTTGCGATCGTCGTGCTTTTCTTTTTTTCCGTACTCTCGGTCGGGCTTGGAATGATCGTTGCGCATCTGACCAAGAGCACGCTGATCTCCGCGCTGAGTCTCTTCTTCCTAACGTTCGTCATGACGCTCGTATCGGGCGGCTTTTCTCCTATGGACGGGAAATGGATGGAGCTGCTGAGCCGTTATACGCCGAATCATTATGCCCATACCGTACTGTTTACCAAAATTTATGAAGGCGCCGTTTCGTACACGTCTTTGCTTGGGTTGGCCGTTTACACGGGATTTGTCGTTCTGCTCACGTTCGCAGCCGGAAGGAGGAGAGTCGCGTGACCATTTTCGTTCATACCTTAAAAAGAATATTTCGCAATAAAATACAGTTCTTCTTTATCCTCCTGTTTCCGCTCGCATTCATGTCGCTTGGATTCATCGGCGACGAGCATAACGTAAAAGCGGCGATCATCGATAAGGATCACACCGAATTTACGGCGGCATTGCAGCGGAACCTTCAATCGAAAGCGGCGATCCGCAGCATCGCGGAGGAAGAGATCGAGAAGAGGCTGATGTCGCTTAAGGTCGATTATGTGCTTGTGATCGATCAAGGATTTACGAACCGGTTGATTCGAGGAGAAGAAGGCGGGATCACGGCGTATTCGATTCAGGAATCCAACGTTGCGGCACCTGTGAGCGCTTCGCTGGAGCTATGGCTCAGCCATGCCAAGACGATCGCCCTTGCCGTGAATCATGACCCGGACGCATTCTATGCGGCATTCGCGCAATATGACGAACAAAGCCTGCTCCAAGCGGATCACCGGCTCGTTATTGACCCGGGAGCGGAAAGAACGAGGTGGGTGCTCGGTTATTTCGTCATATCGATGCTTTACAGCTCCTTAATCGCAGCATTGTATATTATTCTCAATAAAAACAACCGAACGCTGTATCGCACACTCGCCGCACCTGTGACGATTCGAAGCTATATGCTTCAAACGATCGGCAGCTTCCTGGTCGTTTGCCTGGTTCAGATTACGTTCGCACTGGTTGTCATCCGATCGGTTTACAACATGTACATGGGCGATTCCGTTGTCGATATGTATCTCTTTTTAGCCGCATTTTCGCTCGTTTCCGTATCCTTAGGGGTGGCGATCAGCTCGATTTCCAAAAGCGTGGTGCAGGCGTGCTTGATCGGCATTTCCTTGTTTCCTCCGATTACGATGCTGGGCGGCGCCTATTTCCCGCTTGACTTTGCTCCGGAGATCATTCAGACGCTCAGCAAGCTGTCCCCCGTCTCCTGGGTAATCGGCGGCATTCAGAAGCTGCTGCTCGGCCAAACGATCATGGAGCTTGGGAAAGAAATTTCGATCATGCTGTTGTTTTCGCTTATTTTCTTTTTATTCGGCACCATGAGAAAAGCGGATATCGTCAAATAACGCCGATTGTTTGGTATAATACGGAAAAAAGGCGTTCGCGACAGGGGCAAAGCATGAACTATTTCGTAAAGACGGTCCTCTTCCTATATGTCGTTGTTGAGCTGATTATCGATCAGAACTTATCCTATCAACGATTAGCGTTGTTGCTGTTAATTCTAGCGATTCAATTGTGGAAAGAAAGATTTTACGATTCGCTTTCCGTTACCGTCGTAACGCTGGCCGTCACGTGTGCGGGCGTTGCGGCGGATTTGCGTTTTTCCGTTTTGTTTGCCATATGCTTCTACGATTTCATGCTCAAGCGAGTGTATCTCGGAGTAGCCGCCTCGATCGTTTGCGTTCTTTATTTTTTGGCGGGAGAGTCGGAGCTTCTATTGACCGTTACGATGTGGATCATCCTGTGCAGCTTGCTTGCTTTTGCGATTCGTAAGGGAAGGCAGGAAGAGAGCGAGTTTATCCGCACGCTGGATAACGAACGGCGGTTACGGTATGAGCTGGAGCAAACGAAGGCGAAGCTTCTCCATTCCTCCAAACAAATTGCGAGCATTGCGGAAGTGAAGGAACGAAACCGAATTGCGCGGGATATTCATGACAGCGTGGGACACGGCATCGCCGGAATATTAATTCAATTGCAAGCGGCTTACAAGCTTCATGCCAAGGACGAAGCCAAATCGATGGAAATCGTCAAGCATTCGATCGACGGGCTTACGAACGCCCTTCAGCTGCTTCGCGATACGGTGCACAACATCAAGCCGCGAGAGGAGATCGGCGTCGGATATATACGCGGCATCATCGAACAATTTCGTTTTTGTCCGGTCCATCTGAAGCTAAGCGGGGATTTCAACCGATTGCCGGCGGATCATTTGGAGCTGTTAAGCACGAATATTAAGGAAGCGCTTACGAATGCGGCCCGCCATTCTCAGGCGACGGAGGTGAACATTTCGATCGACGCCAACGAGCGGTATACGCGATTGTATATTAAGGATAACGGAATCGGCTGTTCGTTCGTGAAAGAAGGTCTCGGCTTGAGCGGAATGAAGGAACGGGTTAAAAATGTCGGCGGGAGCATCTCGATAAGCGCAGACGAAGGGTTTTTGATCGTGTGCTTGCTGCCAAGGCAAGAGGGAGGCGGAATCTTTGAAAGTTTTGATCGTGGATGACGATGCGCTGATCCGGGACGGTCTCAAAATTTTGATCGAGCTGGAGGACGATTTCGAGGTGATCGGAACAGCCTCGAACGGTCAGGAAGCGTTCGAGAAGTGCGCGCAGCTTCAACCGGACCTTGTGCTCATGGATATACGCATGCCCGTTATGGACGGAGTGCGCGGGACCGGACGCATTAAGCAGCAATTTCCGAATATGAAGGTCGTCATTCTAACCACCTTCAAGGATGATGAATATATCAAAGAGGCGCTGAAATGCGGAGCCGAAGGATATATTTTGAAAAATCAGCCGTCGGACAGCATCATCGAGAGCCTTCGCGCCGTAGGGAAAGGGAACGCAGTTTTCGAACGGGAAGTCGCCAGCACGCTTTCCTCCATGCTGAAGGAACGAAAGAAAACGCCGGCACAACTGGACTTAACCGCTCGAGAGCTTGAAAAATTAGCGCTGATCGCCGAAGGATTATCGAATAAAGAGATCGCCGAACGCATTTATTTAAGCGAAGGGACAACGAGAAATTATGTGACGGGGCTGCTTGAAAAATTGCAGCTGCGGGATCGGACGCAGCTTGCGATTTTTTATCTTACTCATTTTTAAAAAGCATTAAATTGGGCGTGGCTTTTTAAAAAATTAATACTAAGATCATAATGCGGTCATAATTCCGTCACATTTTGATGGTAGCATATGGATCAGGTAAACCATTACAACCAATTCCGTAAAAGGAGTGTTGCTGTATGAATGGTTTTCTGATCTCAGCGGTTTGTATCGCTTTGTTGCTTATCGGCGTGCTTCTATATTGGAGAAAGAAGGGCGGATGGTCGACCGTTTACGAGTCGATGGAGCTCAGCGAAGAGGCGTCGAACCAGTTTGCTTACTTGCAGGACAACGGCATCCGCTGCCGCATGCGCAATCAAGCGCTGCACACCGGTCATTCCGACACATTGAACGTAAGAGTCATTCTCGAGGTTCATAAGGACGATCTGATGAAAGCAAAGTCGTTGCTGGAAAATCGGGGAAACGGGAAATACGAATTTAACTTTATGATCCAGTAGCGAATATAGGAATAAGCGAAACAAGGCGACCGTGATCGGTTGCCTTGTTTTCGTATATCGGAGGGCTTTATCCGACAAGTTCGATAAATCGGCCGGCTGCGCTCGAAAGCGGCATATTTCGCATCGTCATAATTCCTACATGCGATGGCGGCAAGGGAACATCCAATTGAATTTCAAACAGGGAGCCCGTTTCAAGCTCGTTCTTCACAAATTCCCGCGTAACGTACGAAATGCCGAGTCCTCTCCGCGCGAACTCGATCAGAAGATCCACACTGCCGACCTCGATATCCGGCTTGAGCGTAAGCCCGTAGCTTTGAAACACTTCGGTGATCGTCATGCGGGCCCGGCTGTTGCGGGAGAACAAAATGACCGGATACCGAAGCAGCTGATCGAGCGACAACACTTGATTTTTGAGATGGTCGAAATGGCATCCCGCCACGAAACAATCCTGCAGCTGAAAGCTTTCGCGGACTTTCAGCCGGGAGTCTACGATCGGCATTCGCACGACGCCCAGGTCGATTCGGCCTTCCTTGAGGAACGTGATCACCTCCGGCGTCGTGCCGTGATGCAGATGAAGCTTGACGCCGGGATGCTGCGAATGAAATTGCTCCAGAATCGGCAGCAAATAATGCTTAAACAACGAGTCGCTGCCGCCGATCCGCAGCTCGCCGCTGTCCAAATTTTTGAGCGCGGCCATCTGCTCTTCGGCGAGCGAGACCAAAATCATGGATTGTTCAATATACGAATACAGCACCGTTCCTTCCGGCGTCAGCTCCACCCCCTTGGAATTCCGGAAAAACAACTTTAATCCGAAGCTGTCCTCCAGCTGCTTGATCGCATGGCTGACGCTCGGCTGCGTGAGGAAGAGCGCTTTAGCCGCCTGCGTCAAGCTTCCCGTCTTCGCTGCCCAATAGAACACTTTGTATAATTCGTAGTTATTGATCATAGATATCGTCTATATCTCCTCGTAAATATATTAATTACGTATATGGCTTCTATTCGTATTATAGTGAATCTAAGAAATTGTTGCTAGAGCTTGAACCCGAGCTCATAAGGAAGGAGCATTGCGATGGAGCCTGCTACGATTATTTTGTTCGGGGCGACGGGCGATTTGGCGAAACGAAAAATATATCCCGCCCTATATAATTTGTTCCTTGACGGAAAGCTTCCGCAGCCGTTCTCCCTGATCGGACTCGGCAGAAGGGAATGGACCGACGAAACGTTTCAAGCTAACGTCGAGAAGTCATTACGGGAATTTTCTAGACGCGATCCGGAGGATTCGGAGAAGGTGCGCGCCTTTCTGAGCGCGTTCCGGTACAACGTGCTGGACATCGGCCGTCAGGATGATTATCGTAAGCTGCTTGAACGGGTAGAGCATAGGGAAGCCGAGCTGCGGCTGCCTTCGAACCGGCTGTTTTATTTGTCTGTCGGGCCGGAATTTTTTGAGACGATCGCAGTCAACATTCAGGAGAGCGGACTCGGTTCCGTGCAGGGCTGGAAACGGCTAGTGATCGAGAAGCCTTTCGGCCATGATTTGAAATCGGCCAGGGAACTGAATCGCACACTGAGCCAAGCTTTCACGGAGCAACAAATATTCCGGATCGACCACTATTTGGGGAAACCGGTCGTGCAGCGCATGGAATCCTTGCAGCAGGCGAACCCGGTCATTCAGGCCATATGGACGAACCGGTATATCGCCAACGTCCAAATTATTGCGAACGAATCGATCGGCGTGGAAGAAAGATCGGGCTATTACGATCATGTCGGAGCCATTCGGGACATGTTCCAGAACCATTTGCTGCAATTGATGATGATGACGGCGATCCATTTTCCGGGAAGCAGCACCGCTGAGAATGTGCGCTTCCAGAAGAAAAGTATAATGGAAGCCGTTGAGCCGATCCCTAAGGAGCGTATGGAATCACGCGTAATCCGCGGGCAGTATGCGGCAGGAACCGTGCATGGAAAACCGGTCCCGGGGTACCGGTCCGAACCGGGGATCGCGCCCGATTCTCAAACCGACACGTTCATCGCCGCGAAGCTTCATATCGACAACGGCTTTTGGCGCGGCGTTCCTTTCTATATTCGTACGGGCAAGCGGATGAAGGAGAAATTGACGAAAATCGTCGTCGAATTCAAGGAACCGCTGAAGCAAGTCTCTTCGCCGAACGACGGGCACGGGCGAATCGCTCCGAATTTGCTCGTGTTTGAAATCGGCCCGAAGGAAAGCATCACGCTGCAGTTGAATACGAAACAACCGGGATACGACGGTGCGTTCAAGCCGATCCATATCGATCTGCACGAACGTCCGTCGCAATCTCCCGAAGCATATGAAAATTTGATCCACGATGCGCTGCGGGGTGATGCGACATTTTTCGCCCATTGGGATGAGGTGGAATTGTCGTGGCAATGGGTGCAGCCGATCTTGGACGCTTTTGAAGAAAATGCTGTTCCTTTGATTCCCTACGCTGCGGGAACTTACGGACCGGCCGAAGCCGACGCCTTGCTGTCGGAAGACGGTTTCCACTGGTGGCTCGACGAAAGGGCTGCTAACGCAGGTAATGCTGACAAAAAAATCGAAAAACGTGAAAAAGAAGGAGAGCCATATGCCTACCACGCAAACTATTGAGCAATTAACGATCGATACGATTCGCACCTTGTCTATTGATGCGATCAATGCCGCCAATTCCGGACATCCGGGGCTTCCGATGGGAGCGGCGCCGATGGCTTACGCACTTTGGTCCGCCCACATGAATCACAATCCGGGTAATTCCAAATGGTTCAACCGGGACCGCTTCGTGCTTTCGGCCGGTCACGGCTCGGCATTGCTGTACAGCTTGCTCCACCTATCCGGCTATCGGGTAACGCTCGACGACTTGAAGCAGTTCCGCAAGCTGAACAGCCGCACGCCGGGTCATCCCGAATACGGCCACACGGACGGGGTGGAAGCGACGACGGGTCCGCTGGGACAAGGCATCGCGTCGGCCGTCGGAATGGCGATGGCGGAGGCTCATCTGGCCGCGAAATACAATCGGGACCGCTTTCCGATCGTTGACCATTACACCTATGCGCTTGTCGGAGACGGCTGCTTGATGGAAGGCATTTCCTACGAAGCGATGTCCATGGCGGGGCATATGAAGCTCGGGAAGCTGATCGTGCTGTACGATTCCAACGATATTTCGCTGGACGGCGCGCTGAATTTGTCCTTTGGGGAGGACGTTCGGAAACGGGCGGAGTCGGTTAACTGGCAGTATTTGCGGGTCGAAGACGGCAACGATATTTCGGCGATTTCCGATGCGATCGCGGCGGCCAAGCGGAATACGGAGCAGCCGACGCTCATTGAGGTGCGCACGGTGATCGGCTACGGCAGCAAGCATGCCGGAACGAACAAGGTGCACGGCAATCCGCTCGGAAAAGAGGAAGCCGCGGCGACCAAGGAACGGTACAACTGGCCATATGAGGAAGAGTTTACGGTTCCTCAAGAGGTCAAAGCGCATTTCGAACAGTTGAAGAAGAAAGGCGCGGATCGGGAAGCGGAGTGGGATCAGCTATTTGCTTCGTATAAGACGCAATATCCAGCGCTGGGCGAGGAGCTTGCCGCTGCGATCGACGGTTCCGTAACGATCGATTCGGCATCGATCCCGACGTTCGATACTGCGAAATCGATTTCGACTCGCGTCGCGAGCGGCGAAGCGATCAATCACTTTGTCAAGGTCGTTCCTTCGATCTTCGGCGGAAGCGCGGATTTGTCGCATTCGACGATGACGGATATGAAGGGAGAGAGCGTGTTCGCCGTCGAATCGTACGCGGGCCGCAACATCTACTTCGGTGTCCGCGAGCATGCCATGGGCGCCGCCGGCAACGGCATGGCGCTGCATGGAGGCGTCAAGCCGTTCGTCAGCACGTTCTTCGTGTTCTGCGATTATTTGCGCCCATCCATTCGGCTGGCCGCGCTGCAAAAGCTGCCCGTGATCTATGTGTTTACGCACGATTCGATTGCGGTCGGCGAGGACGGCCCGACGCACGAGCCGGTGGAGCAATTGGCCGCCTTGCGTGCGATACCGGGACTTACGGTCATCCGGCCGTCGGACGCCAACGAAACGGCGAGCGCTTGGGCGTACGCGTTGGAGCAAAAGGAAGGACCGGTTGCACTTGTATTAAGCAGACAAAACTTGCCGGTATTCGGTGAGACCGCAGGGAACAAAGATAAGGTCGCCAAGGGGGGCTACATCTTGACGGAAACCGGCGGTCAGCCGGATATCGTACTGATTGCGACCGGCTCGGAGGTTGCCCTTGCCGTCGGCGCCAAAGCGGAGCTCGAGAAGGAAGGCGCGTCCGTTCGCGTGGTGGCGATGCCTTGCCGGGAATTGTTCGAGCGCCAGCCTGCAAGCTACAAGAGGAGCGTTCTGCCCGATTCGGACGCGAAGCGGATCGTCATCGAAGCCGGCATTTCTCTAGGCTGGGATCGGTATGCAGGAGCCGGCGGCACGATATTGTCGATCGATACGTTCGGCGCTTCCGGCCCGAGCAACGAGGTGTTGGCATATTTCGGATTTAGCGTAGACAACGTCGTTCGTCTGGCGAAGCAGTTGCTGCAGTAATAGCGAGAACTACGCAATTCGAGTGAGATAGAGAAACAGGATAGGAGAGAGAACGCAATGGGGAAACAGCAAATCGGCGTGGTCGGATTGGCCGTCATGGGGAAAAATCTCGCATTGAATATCGAAAGCAAAGGCTTCTCCGTATCGGTATATAACCGCTCGCCGGAGAAAACGAACGAGCTTTTGGCGGAAGCGAACGGCAAAAACTTCTTCGGCGCTTACAGCGTGCAAGAGTTTGTCGATTCGCTCGAGACGCCGCGTAAAATATTGATCATGGTTAAAGCGGGCGAGCCGACGGACGATACGATCCGTCAGCTCGTACCTTACCTTGAACCCGGCGATATACTGATCGACGGCGGCAACGCGCACTTTCCCGATACGCAGCGGCGCAACAAAGAGCTGCAGGCTCAAGGCTTCCGCTTCATCGGAGCCGGCGTGTCCGGCGGCGAGGAGGGAGCGCTCAACGGTCCGGCGATTATGCCGGGCGGGCAGAAGGACGCTTACGAGCTCGTCGAGCCGATCTTGACCGCCATCTCCGCCAAGGTGAACGGCGATCCTTGCTCGACGTATATCGGAGAAGACGGTGCGGGCCATTATGTCAAAATGGTCCACAACGGCATCGAATACGGCGATATGCAGCTGATCGGCGAAGCGTACCATTTGCTCAAGGACGTTCTTGGGTTAACGGCTAGCGAGCTGCATGACATTTTTTCCGAATGGAATAAGGGAGAGCTGGACAGCTACTTGATCGAAATCACGGCGGATATTTTTGCTAAGACCGATCCGGAGACTGGCAAGCCCCTCGTCGACGTCATTTTGGATTCGGCGGGGCAGAAGGGCACCGGCAAATGGACGAGCCAAAGCGCGCTTGATCTGGGCGTTCCGTTGTCGATCATTACCGAGTCGGTGTTTGCCCGCTTCCTATCCGCAATGAAGGAAGAGCGGGTCGCCGCCAGCCGGAAGCTGGAGGGACCTGCGGCCGTGGGATATGACGGGGATCGGCGAGAGTTCATCGAAGCTGTCCGCAAGGCGCTGTACGCCAGCAAGATCGCTTCGTACGCCCAAGGCTTCGCCCAGATGCGGGCTGCTTCCGAAGCATACGGATGGAATTTGAACTATGGCCGCATCGCGATGATCTTCCGCGGAGGCTGCATTATTCGAGCGAGGTTCCTGCAAAATATGAAAGATGCCTACGACCGCAATCCGGAGCTGAAAAACCTGTTTCTGGACGAGTATTTCGGCGGTATCGTCAAGAGTTATCAGAACGAATGGCGTAAAGTCGTGGCCGCTGCGGTCACCCGAGGGATCCCGGTTCCGGCGTTTGCGTCGGCGCTCGCTTATTACGACAGCTATCGCACGGAGCGGCTCCCGGCGAATTTATTGCAGGCACAGCGGGATTACTTCGGCGCCCATACATTCGAGAGGATCGATCGGCAGGGAAGCTATCATTTCAAGTGGACGGAATAGAGAATTAGAACTCCCAATTTGATCAGTGCGCTAAGCATGGGTGGCAGCCGTCAAGCGGAGGGCTGCAGCGGAATGAAGTTCCGTTCGAGGCGGTCGATGAAGCACGCTGTTGAAAACAGCGTGCTTTTTATATGTTCAGCCTCTTCATCTGCTTTCGCCACTCGGCAGGGCTTTGGCCGAATGCTTGTTTGAACAGCCGGGAGAAATAATGGACGCTGCGGAAGCCCGTCTCTTCGACGATGGCGCTGATCGGCATTTCGGTTACGGATAAATATCGAACGGCTGCTTTCAGACGAAGGTCTCGGAGGTAGTCGAACGGGGTCGTATTCGTCTGCTTTTTGAACATGCGGACAAGGTAGGAAGGGTGCAGATGCACCAATTCGGCTAAGTGCTTAAGCGTAATTTCGTCCCGATAATGCGCATCCATGAATTCGATGAGCAGCTCGGCCATCTCCCGCGGTTTCGGCTTCAGCTTTAAAACGCCGGACGGCGCGCCGTTCGTAAAGTTGTTTAAAATACACGCAATCAGATTGTACGTTTTCCTAATTTCCAGAAGGCACACTTCTTCAAGATGCTCATCTTGAAGAGCGGCGCCTGTCGATTGGAGAGAGTAGACCAAATCCAACGATTGAATAATGAGCTTAACGAGCGGTTCGTTAAAAAGCTCTTTGCGCGTCTGCATAAAGTTCCACTGGTCGATCTGTTTGTCCGTCAGCGCGAAATTATCCCAATCGGCGAGCTCTATGAAACGGAACTTCGCTTCCGCATACAAGCTTTCGAGCAGGTGCGGCGTCGATACGGACATGATGAACACGGCCGGCGCTTCCGTCTCGCAAAAGTTCGTCATCCAACGAAACCTGACTTTTCCGGAAGTAATATAAAGAATTTCATAGAGTGACGGGTGCATCCCTCCCCCGGGGGCTTCATCAGACCGCGAGATCGAACCCGCTCTGCATAAACGAATCTTCACTCGAATACCTCCTTCACAGCCGCAATGTCAATAATGTACAATTTCGCCTCTGAAAATCCCGTATTTTCCACCGTTTAGGAATTGCTAATGGGTTATGAAGTGCAAAGACAACAATTTTCCTCCATTGTACACTTAAACATACCGGATCAAAACAATTTAGGTAAAGGATGTCGATCTGTTTGAAAGCGCTGCAAATCGTAGAGGAAAATTCTTACGAGATTATAGATATACCGCATCCCGAACCGGAAAAAGATCAAGTGACGGTTCAGATCGAGATCGTATCCACGTGCCCTCGCTGGGACCTTCATATGATGGGCGGCAAAGACATGTTTACAGCGGGCAAACGGCCGGAGTACCCGCTGCTACCCGGATTCCCGGGACATGAAGCTGCCGGGACGGTTATAGCGGTAGGAAGCGAGGTCCGCACATTACAGGTAGGAGACCGCATCGCCGCATTGGAACATATCGGCGGCAACGGGGCATATGCGGAATACATCAATTACCGCGAGGCGGAAGTGATCAAGCTGCCCGATGAAATCGGCTGGAAGCAAGCGACATCGTTCGAACTGCTGAAATGCGTATTGATCGGAATGCTGCAGTTCGGCGACATTACCGGCAAGTCGATGCTCATATCGGGGCTCGGTCCGGCCGGAATGCTGGCGGTGCAGGCGGCCAAACTTCTCGGAGCGACCAACGTGAAAGCCGTAGAAATTAACCGAGAACGGATCGAACTCGTCAATCGGCTAGGAATCGGGACGGCGGTCCACCCGGATGAGCTGGGAGGCGAGCGGTTCGAGCTGGGCTACGACTGCGTAGGCGCTTCGGCTTCCGTGCAGCGCCTGCTGGAAAGCGTCGATTCCCACCTCGTTATATTCGGCGTACTGAAGGGAGAAGTCCGCTATGGCGATCATCTTTGGTTCAAGGGGACCAAGCTGGAATCGTACCGGTATCGGAGATTCGAGGAACAAGACCGTGCTTTACTGCTCGACCTCGTCATGAACAAAGGGTTAAACACGGAATGCTTGCAAACGCACCATATTCCGTTCTACCGATACAACGAAACGATCGAAGTGTTGAAAAAACAAGAGGCTATTAAAGTATACGCTTATCCGAAAACAGATTTCGACGCAATCGGAAGTACCGCAGGAGACCGCCATGAAGGCTGAAGCCGTCGTATTTACGGGCGTAAGGCAGGTTCGATTCAGCGCGGTTGACGTTCCGGAGCCGGGGCCGGAGGATGTCGTCATCGATCTTGTATATTCTTGGATCAGCAACGGGACGGAGTCCTCTTTCCTGTACGGCGAGAGGATAACCGGGGAGCAGCCCCCGCGGCCCGGCGACGAGCTGCCCTTTCCCCAAGTGGCCGGATATCAGAAGGTCGGGATCGTACGAAGCGCCGGCGAGCTCGTGCGGCACGTAAAGCCCGGAGATTGGGTGTTCGCCTCCGTCAGCAAGGTCAATGGGATGAAATTCGACTCCGGCGGCCATATCAACCCGTCCGTTACGCACGCAAGCCAAGTATGGAAGCTGCCGGAAGGAGCTGATCCACTCGCATACAGCGGAACGGTGCTTACGCAGGTCGGTTACAATTGCGGGTTCCGTCCCACCGTTGCAGCCGGCGACCAAGCAGTAGTGATCGGCGACGGCATGGTCGGCCAATGGGCCGCTCAGTCCTTGGCGCACCGGGGGGCGGAGGTTACGGTGCTCGGCAGACATGACGAGAGGCTGTCGCTGCTGCCCCTTTCGATTCATAAGGTCAACACGAAGAAACGGCCCTTGTCGGATTGGCTTGGCGCCCGGAAGGACTTGGCGGTCGTCGTCGATACGGTCGGCGCCATAGATACGTTCCGAGAGCTTCAGCCGGCCATGAAATGGAACAGCCATCTCGTCTCGGCCGGATTTTTAGGGACATCGGGAATCGTCGACATCCAACAATTGCGCGCTCAAGAAATGACGCTGCACTGCCCGTCCGGCTGGACGAAAGAGCGGATGGACCGTACGCTGGAGGGCATTCGGGACGGATGGCTCCAAACGACGCCTCTCATCACGCATCAATTTCCGGCTTCGGAAGCGGAGAAAGCTTGGGAGCTCATTATGAACAAGTCGGAGTTTTTCCTAGGGATCGTGCTGGAGTGGAAACAGAAGGACTAACGGATGAATCGTGGAGGAGGCGTAAAGCAACATGTCGGTCAGCAAACAAACGGCGGAAGCATTCGTGTTCACGAGGGAGGAAGCGTTGCCGCTTCGATATCGCCCGCTTGCCGGGCAACCGGTGGAAGTGCGGAGCCATTCGGACCCGGCGCATCCGGACCTCATCCGATATGAGCAAGACAAAGACTTCGTCGTCGATTACGGCAGCGGATCGATTCGCCGCACGGAAGGCAGCCGGATTCCGGACGGCGCTTTACACCCGATGTACGGCGTGAACGAATTCGATCATACGCTCTATCCCGATTACAGCAACCGCAGTTATACGGTTTACGCGGATTACTGGACGGACGCCGAGCGAACGAACGATCGGTTCACGGGCGACGGCGTCAGGCGTTCCGCATTCCTCGAGCGGACCGCTCGCAAGCTCGCCGACGGTAAAGAAGCGCTCTACGTCGTATACGGGGACAGCATCAGCACCGGCGGGGAAGCCAGCAGTGACAGCTTAACCTACTACGGACGCTTCTCGGAACAGTTGCAAAGCTTGTTCCCGCAAAGCCGAATCAACATCGTCAACAAGTCCGTCGGAGGAGAAGCGACCGACGGGGGAGCGAGACGCGTTCGCGACGATGTGACCCCGCTGCAGCCGGATCTCGTATCCATCGGTTACGGCATGAACGATCAGAATAAATACGGCGACCGCAACGGCGTCCCGCTCCCCGACTTTGAAAGCAATCTGCGGGATATGATCGAGTGCATCCGCGAGCATTGCGACAGCGACATTGTTCTCGTTACGCCTTGCGAGCCGAATCCGCGCTGGCGGTATACGAGCGGAGACATACACCGTTACGCGGACGCGATTCGTAAATTAGGCGCCGAATACAATATCGGCGTAGCCGATGCGCATGCCCTATGGCGGCAAGAGCTGTCCGCCGGGAAGACGCCGGAAAGCATGCTCTTAAACAACATTAACCACCCGAACGATTACGGTCATTGGATTTACAGCTGCGCCTTCGCAGCAATGTTAAATAACAATCGGTGAACGTGAAGGAGGACAATGATATGACGACCAATCAAGATATGGAGAATGACATGTTCATGAGCAGAAGGAGGCTGCTGACCTCGATCGGGATGATGGGGATTGCGGCAGCCGCCGGCGGTTTGGCGGGGATTGCGAAAGCCGCGGAAGGCGAGCAAACGGCGGCTGAACCGAGCGCCGAGAGCCAGCTGCTGCGAAATCAGGGCGAGAAGCCGATGATGGTCGCCAGCATCGCCTCCTTGCGTTCGATGAATGCAGCTCCACCTCCAAGCACGGTCTTTTATGTCAATGATAAGGGTCAAGAAGGCGTCTTTACTTATGATGCGTCGGACGTCACATCGCCGGACAATACGGGGACGGTCATTGTCGCGGCATCGGGCGCCAGATTCAAACGGGTATACGACGACGCGCTCAACATCAAATGGTTCGGCGCCAAGGGTGACGGCGTGACGGACGACTCCGCGGCGATCCAAGCATGCGTGAATGCCGCAACGCACGCGACGGTTTACATTCCCGACGGCGTGTTCAAGGTGACTTCCACCATCGTCGTTCCGCAACTCACCTCCATCCGGGGCAACGGCTACGCATCGCAATTGCTCGGCTCCGCCTGCGATTGCCTCACCTTTACGGTATCAAACGGGCTGTCTCCGGTCGTCGTCGAGAAATTCGCTATCTTCGGAGATTCGGCGGCCAATTACACGGCGATTAACGTTCCCGGAAACGCGACGCTCCAGCGAACGACCGGAATTACGTTTTCCAATATTTACATAGCGTACTATGGCACAGGGATGAGCCTGCGCGGAGTATGGCATTCCAGAGTGTACGGCTGCTACATGAACGATGTGTGGACGGGAATCAAGGTGATCGGCCAAAGCGTGAAAAATGTGATCGACAGCTGCCAAATTATACGGGGTGCCGAAACGATTAGAGGAAGCGGCGATTCCATGGCGATCTACGTGGACTCCACCTTCGATTACGAACCCGGGGGCAATACCGAGCATCGCCCGGAAGACTTGAATATTACGAAAACGCTTACGTTCGGCTTTGATTACGGCGTGAACTGGACCAGATGTCTTTACGGGAACATTGTGGAGTGCGACTTCGACTTCTGCAGAAAATACGGCATCTACTACCTGACGACGGAAGGCGGATTGACGATCGCGGGCAACTGGGTTGCGCTGACGGAGGGAGCGGCGCTTTATGGAATCAGAGGCGACAACCTCGGCGTGCCGGGGGGCATCGCTTCGTGCCGCATCGAGCACAACACGATCGGCCATTACGGCGGAACGAATACGCAATGCATCGGGATCGGCGTCGGCTGGAATCAGAACAACACGAGCATTATAGGGAACTTCATCTCCGGCATGAAGGTGTTCGACATCATCGTGGACTACTGTGAAAATGTGCACGTTTCGGGAAACCGACTGGCGTCCGACGTATGGACCTCTGTAAGAATTTCAAGCAGCAAACAGCCTGTATTTGTGAATGAAAATCATGCGAACGGTTCGATTTCTTACGATCAAGCCATCGACCAGATCATGGTGAACGGAAAGTTCGTAAAACATACGGTACCCGCCTCGGGCAAATGGACGAAGGGAGATACCGTGTACAACACGGAGCCGGTATTGTCGAACGACAAATTCGTGATCGGATGGTACCGACTGACGGACGGAACCGGCAATGCGCTTGGAACGGATTGGATCGAGCTCAAACATTGACTGACGGGACGATTGAAGCCTGACGAGGGGGGTACAAATGGCAAAATTGGCGATGGAGCTTCCAGCCGGAACCGTGAGCCGGAACATGCGGCTTAAAAGAATAGTCGTTACTGCGGCTGTTGTCGTCGTTTTGATCACGGCGTTTATCGTTATGAATCGACCCGCCCCCCGCGGGGTTCAGTTTGCGGGTCCGGAAAGCACCGACGTGTTACACGAACCGGTTGTACAGCTAGATTATGTGCTTAATCCCGAGGTGCCGTACGGAAGAATGCTGAATTCGTACCTGGAGCAGGGGATCGCCGATTATGCAGGCGAGAATATCGTCCTTA
Organism: Paenibacillus thermotolerans; assembly: GCF_028745515.1. Lineage (GTDB taxonomy): Bacteria > Bacillota > Bacilli > Paenibacillales > YIM-B00363 > Paenibacillus_AE > Paenibacillus_AE thermotolerans. Next base: position 105,907 of record NZ_JAQZSG010000007.1, read on the forward strand.
GCGCCCGGCAAGCCTCCGGTTTCGGAGGCGATGCCGAGCTTCGCGAAACAGCGGGAAAACAGGCGGTCGTCACCGACGGCGAAGGCGATTGGGCGGAGTGGACGTTCGAGGTTCCGGAATCGGCTCTGTACCGGATCGACATCGAATATTACCCGGTTGCAGGCAAAACGTCGGGCATCGAACGCCAGTTTCTGATCGACGGAGGCGCCCCGTTTCAAGAAGCGTCCCGCATTGCATTCCACCGGTATTGGCGCGACGGCCGCGAGCTGTTATTCGACGACGAGGGCAATCAAATTCGACCTCCGCAGGAAGAAATATTCGAATGGCGGGTAAAAGCGGTCGAGGAGCCCGAACAATTTTACAGCGAGCCTTACCGATTTTATTTGGAAAAAGGAACGCATACGTTCCGCCTCGTTGATTTGCGGGAACCGATGGCCGTCGGCTCAATCATAATCCGCAAACCGCAAGCGCTTCCAGCGTACGAGGAGAAAGCGGCGGAATACAAGGCGAACGGTTATAAACCGGCACAGGTGGAGACGATCAAGCTGCAAGCGGAAACGCCGCTCGAGGTATCGGAGCCGTCGCTGCGCGCATTGTGGAACGACGATCCGAACACCGAGCCGAAAGCGGTGCTGCTGACCAGATACAACGCCTTCAGCGGCAAATGGAACAGGGGAGGGCAAACGGCTGTCTGGGAATTCGAGGCGCCCGAGGACGGCTTGTACGAGATCGCTTTCCGCTATGCGACACCGGCGGCGAATCAAGTACCCCATCGTACGATTCGGATCGACGGCGACATTCCTTTCAAAGAGATGCAAGAGTATTCCTTCCCCTCCATTCGAGGCTGGCACCTCGAACCTTTGAAGCATGCCGACAACCGGCCTTTCCTGTTCTACTTCACCAAAGGAAAACACGAAATCGCCTTGACCGGCGCGATCGGGCCAATCCGGGACCTAATCTATCAGATTGAAGTTATATTAGAGGATCTTAACAATCTTAGCGCCGACGTGATGAAGATTACCGCTTCTTCGCGGGACCAGAACGGGAAAATTTCGTCGGACCGCAACCAGGATTGGAATTTGGAAAAGTACGTCCCGAATTTGATCGGGCGGCTGGAGACCGGCGCAGACAAGTTCCGCGACAGCTACGGCTACATCAAACGGGTTAACGGCGGCAAAATGCCTTCTTACGGTCAAACGCTGCAAACGGCGGTTTCCCTGCTGGAGGGGATGGCCCGCGACCCTCAGCAAATTCCGTATAAGCTGAACGAGCTGGCCAGCGTGCAGGGGGCTCTGGCCTCGATGCTGCAAAGCATGAAGGAGCAGCCCCTCTATGTGGATTATATCGTCATCGGCAAACCGGGCACGCAGTACCCGATGACCAACTCGGTGCTGACCGAGCAGCTGGCCGCCACCTATCGGAAATTCATCGCTTCGTATACAAAGCCTAAAAGCACTGACCGGACGTTGGCGGCCGCCGATGATAAGGTGCTGAAGGTGTGGGTGGCGCGGGGGCGCGAATGGACGGACATCATTAAGATGCTTGTCATGGAAGACTTTACGCCGAAGACAGGCATCAAGGTCGACATCAATACGATTCCGATGGGCTCGGAGCATTTGCTGCTGCTCGCCTACACCGGAGGCAAAGCTCCCGATGTGGCGTTAGGCGTCTCCCCAAGCGTTCCCGTCGACTTCTCGGTGCGGGGTGCGCTTACGGATTTGAATACGTTCCCGGATATCGAAGAGGTGCGGTCCCGCTTTGTGAAGGAAGCGCTGGTGCCGCTGGAGTTTGAAGACGGGCTTTACGCCTTGCCGGAAACGCTCGATTTCAACCTTCTGTTTTACCGCGAGGACGTGATGAACCGAATCGGCGCAGAGCCGCCACAAACATGGCAGGACGTATACGAGCTTCTTCCGCTGCTGCAGGAGGAAGGGATGCAGTTTTATTATCCGGCCGGCTCTGGCGGATATACGCCGTTCCTATTCCAACACGGGGGAGATTTCTACAACGAGGACAAAACCGAATCCGCGCTGGACACCCCGGAAGCGCTGGCCGCCTTCAAGGAATGGGTCAATTTGTTCATCAATTATAAAATTCCGCTGCAGGCAGACTTCTATCAACGATTCCGGACCGGGGAGATGCCGATCGGCATCGGCGGCTACGATTTCTATGTACGGCTTGCCACGGCGGCCCCCGAGCTGGGCGGCAGGTGGAAGATGGTTCCGCTCCCCGGCGTGAAACGCGAGGACGGCACGATCGACCGCAGCGCTTCGGGGGCAGGTGCGTCGCAGACAGCCGTCATCATGGGCTCCTCTCCTTATAAGGAAGAGGCATGGGAGTTTCTGAAGTGGTGGATGTCCGAAGACATTCAAATCCGTTACGGGCTGGAAGTGGAAAGCTTGGTCGGCGTCGGCTCCCGCTGGAACAGCGCGAACGTAGACGCGATGGAAGGAATGGCGTGGAGCCGAGAGCAGCTTGCGGCCATTAAGGAGCAGTGGAGCTGGCTTCGGGAGCAGCCTGTCATTCTTGGCGGTTACTACACGCAGCGCCATTTGCAGAACGCATGGAATAAAGCGGTGCTGCTCGGCGCGAACGAACGCATCGCGCTGGAGGACGCCGTGAAGGAGATCAATAAAGAGCTGACCCGAAAGCGGGATGAGTACGACACGATGATGAAGGGATTAAGCGGACCAATGAATGCAAATGCCGCGAAAGGAGGGGACTCGCCATGAACGTCGTACCGGTGAAGCGATGGATGAGCGAAGTTTGGAGATGGAGAGCTTCCTATCTCATGCTTGTCCCGTTCTTTGCGCTGTTCGCGCTGTTTATCGTTGTGCCGACGGTTGCTTCAGGGGTACTGAGCTTCACTTACTACAACATTTTGCAGCCGCCCGTTTGGACCGGATGGTCGAACTTCAGAACGCTGTTCGTGGATGACGAAATTTTTATCACTTCGCTTATGAATACGCTTTATTTCGCGCTGATTACCGGGCCGGTCGGGTACATTTTGGCGTTTCTGTTCGCCTGGCTCATCCATCAAATCCCGAAACGGATTCGGCCTTATTATACGACCGTTTTTTACGTTCCTTCCCTGACCAGCGGCGTGGCGATGGCCGTCGTGTGGCTCGTCATCTTTGCGAACGACAGCTACGGCTATTTGAACAGCATTCTCATGCGGATGGGCTTCGTCAGCGAACCGATTCAATGGCTCCAGAACGTCGACCTCATCATGCCCGTCATCATCGTCATTTCGCTGTGGATGAGCTTGGGCACCGGATTCCTAGCCTTTCTTGCGGGCTTTGAGACGGTGAACGCCGAGCTGTACGATGCCGGTAAAGTCGACGGAATCCGCTCGCGCGTACAGGAGCTTTGGTATATTACGATTCCCGCGATGAAGCCGCAAATGCTGTTCGGCGCCGTCCTCGCCGTCGTCGGATCGTTCCGCGTCGGCGATATCAGCAAGGCGGTCGCCGGTTTTCCGAGTCCGCTGTACGCGGGGCACACGATCGTGCTGCATCTGCAGGATTACGCGATGATCCGATATGAAATGGGGTATGCCGCGGCCGTCTCGGTCGTGCTGTTTTTCCTCATCTTCGGCCTGGGCCGATTATGCTTTGCGGTGTTTTCATCCAAAGGAGAATAGCCCATGAGACGAATAGATGCCGGCCAATGGTTCGTGATTTTGTTTCTGACGCTGCTGGGCGCGTTCATGATGCTGCCGCTCGTTTTTTTGATCAGCACCGCGTTCAAGCCGATGGAGGAGCTGTTCGTGTATCCTCCGCGGTTTTTCGTGCAAAACCCGACGCTCGATAATTTCAGGGATTTGCTGCTCGCCATGAGCGGCGACCGGATTCCGCTCGTGCGCTACTTCTTTAACAGCGTCATCGTCAGCGGCGTCGTGGTCGCTCTTACCGTGCTGCTCGGCTCGCTTGCCTGCTTCCCGCTGGCCAAGCACAAATTTCCCGGCCGAAACTTGTTTTTCAGCCTGATCGTCGTCTCACTCATGTTCGCTCCGGAAGTAGTGGAAATTCCGCGGTATCTCGTCATCGTCAGCTTAGGGCTGATGGATACGTATCAGGCGCTCATTTTGCCGCAGCTGGCGTTTCCGATCGGATTGTTCCTGATGAAGCAGTTTTTGGAGCAGGTGCCCGACGAAATTTTCGAAGCGGCCAGAGTGGACGGCGCGGGGGAATGGCGGCAGCTGATTCAAATCGCTTTGCCGCTCATTCGCCCGGCTTGGGCGACTGTCGTCATCCTAAGCTTTACCGCGGTGTGGAACGACGCCGGTTCCTCCGCCTTGTTCACGCAGTCCGAACAAATGAAGACGCTGCCGTATTACTTGTCGACGGTAAACGGGCAAGGGGTGGCGCGCGCCGGGGCGAACGCCGCCGCGACCTTCATCATGACGGTTCCGACCGTATTGATCTTCGTTCTGTTTCAGCGTCAGGTGCTTTCCACGATGGCGCATTCGGGAATCAAGTCTTAAGGAGGGCGCAGCATGCCGCATGGTTTAATCAAATGTTCCGTTACGTCCCTCCTGGCCGCCATGCTGCTCATCGCGATCTCGGCAGCCGCCGGAGTAGTGCGGGCGGAGACTCCATACCCGAACTACTATATCAGTCCTGACAATTATTACTTAAAAATACCGGCTCCTTACGTTCCTGACGGCTATATTTCCCTCGACAACGATGAAGCGGGAGGCTTCAAGAAGCCGCAGGACTTGTTCGTAGACCGCAATGATGCTTTGTACGTAGCGGACACGGAAAACAAGCGGGTCGTCAAGCTGGACGAAGACGGCAACGTGCTGCTCATCGTCGGTGCGGGCGGCGAACAAGACGGGCCGGCTGCGCTCACCTCTCCGACCGGCGTCTTCGTCGATGAGGAGGGCGGCATCTATGTCACGGACAGCCTGAAGCAACGGATCGTGCAGTACGACGCCGAAGGAAGGTTTGTCCGAGAGATCGGGAAGCCGGCCTCGCCGCTGCTAGGCGACCAATTCAAATATCAGCCGGTCAAGGTGATCGTCGATTCGCGCAAATATTTTTACGTCGTAAACAGCGGCGACCATAAAGGGCTGCTGATGCTGGATCGGGAAGGCGGGTTTCGCGGCTATTTCGGCGGAAACCGGGTAGAGGCGACATGGTTCGATTCGTTGATCCGGTTTTTATACGACCAGAAGCAGCGCGCAGGCACCTATGTGAACTTGCCGTATTCCTTCAATAATGTCGCCCTCGCTCCGGACGGATACATTTACGCTACTACGACGGGCGCAGCCTCGAAGCAGATCCGGAAGTTCAATATGGTCGGAGGCGACATTTATCCGGATGCGGGCCGAAATTTTGCAGATCAATCGTTAAGCTGGAAGACGGATAAGACACAAAACTTCATCGATGCAACGATCGACGAGCAGGGAAATATGACGGTTCTGGACCAGACGTTCGGCCGCATGTACCAGTACGATGTAGACGGGCGTGCGTTGTTCGCCTTCGGCAGCAACGGACAGGGTGTAGGAAACACGCTGTCGGGGGTCGCCATTGAAGCGGACAGCCGCGGAAATTTATACGTGCTCGATGAGATGCTGAACATTGTCCTCAAGTTTCGCAAAACACAGTTCAGCAGCTTGGTTCATGAAGCCAATGAGCTGTATAGCGAAGGCAAGTATCGGGAGTCGTTCGAGCCTTGGCGGCAGGTGCGGGACTACAACAACTTCTACGAACTGGCGCTGCAGGCGATGGGACAAATCGAAATGCGTCGAGACGATTATGCGGATGCGCTCGGTTACTTTCGTGAAGCGTACGACAAAGGCGGGTACTCCGACGCGTTCTATGAATACCGCAGGCAGTATGTGAAGGAACGGTTCGATATGATAGCCTCAAGCGCGGTGGCCGTACTGATTGTCGTTTATGTTTTTTTCAAGTATCGAAGGAAAATAGGCGGACGCTGGCGGGGGCGGATCCGAAAGTCGCGAATGATGAAGTCCGTCCTTCGGGCACTCGATGTCATCCGGTACGCTTATCGGGTCATGATGCACCCGTTCCTGGGTTACGAGGAGCTTCGTTACGAGGACAAAGGGAAATGGAGTCATGCGGCCGCGCTGATGGCGCTGTTCGTACTCGCGTTCACTTCGGATTATTGGCTCGTTAGCTTCTTATATGAACCTGTCCCTCCGCAATTTGTCAATTGGGAGCAGGTCATCCTTCAGCCGCTGCTGATTTGGATCATCTGGAGCGTCACCAGCTTCGGCATCGCCACCATTACGGACGGCGAAGGCCGGTGGAGAGATGTGTTTATCGCTACCGCATACAACTTTACGCCGTTCATCTTTTTTTCGATACCGATCAATCTGCTGACCCACATCTTAACGTTCAAAGAGCAGCATTTCATTCAGTTGTTTGAAACGGTTCTGCTGCTATGGTCGGTCTTTCTATTCTATGTAAGCGTCAAGGAAACGCACAACTACGAAACGGGGAAAGCGATCGGAATAATGGGAGTCACCGCCGTAAGCTGCGTCATTTTCGTACTGCTGTTCATGCTTGTCTTCGGCTTGGGGATGAATTTCGTCGACTTCGTGCGGGCGATTGCAAGGGAGGCTGCCTATGTCGGCTATTAATTTCCTGATCCGTAAACGGTTGTCTCGATTCGTCAAATGGATCGTCTTTCTGCTCTTTGCGATTTGGATCGTATGGTGGATCGTTCCCGATTCCGGAAATCAAATCGAGTTTACCGCCGATCCGTCTTCCTTTATTTCTGCGGAGCGGCCGGAAGGCGCCGAGCTTCCGATGGAGGAGGGGCTCAGAACGTATGCGTCGGACGGCCGTTACGAGCTTCAGGCCGACGTGAAAAACCAGGTGATTGCGATCAAAGACGCCGCCACAGGCCGCACCTGGTCGAGCGTCCCCGACACGGAAGGCCTTGAAGTCAGGCCGTTAATCGCGCGCAACATCCGTTCTCCGTTCGAGGTCGTTTATACGGCGGATTATACGAAGACGCAGTTAATCGGCGTGAACAATAAAGACACGTCATGGAAGGCGTACAAGATCAATAACGGCATTCAATTTCAATACGAGCTCAAGGAGCTGAAGCTTGGGTTTATCGTGGACTTTGTGCTGGAAGACGGCGGCTTTACGGTGCGGATTCCCGATGAAGGCATACGCGAAAGCGGCGACAGGAGCGCAATCGTATCGATCCGGGTGCTGCCGATGTTCGGAGCGGCGCGGCCAGGTGACGAAGGCTACATGGTCGTCCCGGACGGCAGCGGAGCATTGATCTACTTCAACCGGCTGCACAATCAAGCCGCCTACACGGAATATTCCAAGTGGATTTACGGGACGGATACGACCTTTGACACAATGAGCGGCGGCCGGCCGCAAGACGAAACGATCGCCGCCGCGGCGTTCGGGGTCGTCAAAGACGGGGGCGGTTTCGTAGAGACGATTGAGAAAGGGGCGGCGGACGCCAAGGTGACCGTCAACCCGCCGGGCATCCGCAACATTCCGTTCTTCCGAGGCGGCTTTGAGTTCGTGCTCCGCAAGCAGTTCGAAACCTCGTACGGCGAATCGCTCGAGAGCAACGTCATTCAGCAGATCGAGCGCGGCCGAATTCGGTCCGATCGGGTCGTTCGCTTCGACTTTGCCGAAGAAGCTGCAACGACCTACGCGGATTTGGCGGCGCTTGCCGGCAATCGCTTGCTTGAGCGCCCGTACGGCGCCGGCGGTTCGGCGCCTCCGCTAGTGCAAATATTTCTCGGCGCGGAGAGCAGAGGGGACAGCTATTCCAAGCGGATGGAGACGATGACGACGTTCGCGGAAGCGCAAGCGATGATGGAGGAGCTGATGGAAAGCGGGATCGGCAGCTTCTCTGCTGAGCTGAAGGGCTGGTACAACGGCGGTTATTTCGGAAGCCTTCCTCGCCGATTTCCCGTGGAGGAAGCGTTCGGCGGCGAAAGCGGGCTAAAGAAGCTTCTGCAATGGACGGATGATCACGGAATTGCCGTCTCTTTGGAGGATAACTACTCGGATGTGTACCGCAAGGAGCGCGACGGGATTAAGCTGCGGACCGATACCGTAAGAAGGCCCGACGGACGCCAGTTTGTTTATTATCCGTATTCGGCGGCAGGCTGGTATTACCGCAATTCGGCGTGGCACAAAGTAAGCCCGGTTGTGGCGGACCGCGATTATGTACGGCAAAGCTTCGAAAAGCTGAGCTCGCTCGGAGTCGCATCGATCAATTTGCGTTATGCGGGCGAAGCGTTATTGAGCGACTATAACGGCTCGCATCCGCTACGCCGCTGGGAGACGCAGAACGTTTACGAGCGTTGGATCGACACCGCGAAGGAGAAGCTCGGCTCCGCAGGCGTCTATTACGGCAACGATTACGCGGTGCGGCATGCGGACCGGGTGCTCGATATTCCGCTCCGTTCGTCGCCCAATTACTTGCTCGATGAGCACGTCCCGTTCCTGCAAATGATGTACCACGGCAAAGTGCCTTATTACTCCTCCGCGTTAAATCGGAGCGACGACGCCCGATTGGAGCTGCTGAAGGCGATCGAGTACGGCGCGGTACCCGCTTTTGAGCTGACGTACCGGACGACGACCGCCCTTCGATATACGAATTACGATTTGTTGTTCAGCTCGCAGTACGACACTTGGCTTCCGGCCGTCAAAGAAGCTTACGAGGCGTGGAACGAGGCGCTGAAGCCGGTGGCGTCCCGGCGGATCACGGGGCATGAACGGCTTGCGGCCGGCGTGTTCCGAACGACGTATGAAGACGGCACGCACGTTTGGGTCAACTACAACGATCATGCGGTGACGCAGCAGAGGATTCATCTTGAGCCGCTAGGCTATGCGGTGAGCAAGGGCGGTGACGGCGGGTGAAACGAAGAAGCTACAGTTTGGAGCGTCAAAAAGTCGTCGAGGGATACGCGTTCGTTTCGATTTGGATCATCGGTTTTCTAGCGTTCATGCTGTACCCGCTCTATGCGAGCATGAAGATCAGCCTAACGGAGGCTAAGGTCAATAACCTGCTGAACGGCACGTGGAATCAGTTCGCGCATTACAAAACGGCCATAGCCGATGTGAACTTTTTTCAAAAATACAGCGATCAATTGGTCCGGTCGCTGATCGATGCGCCGCTCATCTCCGTGTTCTCGCTCATTGCGGCGGTTTTGATGAACGGGAATATTGCCGGCAAACGCTTCTGGAGAACGGTGTACTTCACGCCGATCATTATTAGCGGATTGATGATCAGCATTCTGAACTCCAACGGGGCTTCCGAATTTTCGCTTATTGATCAGTTCGGCGGGGCGGCATTTCTCATTGCCGACTTCGTCGGTGAGGAAACGTTCTCCAGAATGGGCGAGCTGCTGTGGAAAAGCTGCGTCGAAATACTCATATTTCTGGCCGGACTGCAATCGGTAAGCCGTTCCTTATACGAGGCCGCTCAGATCGACGGGGCCAGCCCTTGGGAATGCTTCTGGAAAATAACGCTGCCCTCGATGGCGCCGATCGTTATTTTGACGATCATCTATGCATTGATCGATTCGTTCACGGATCCGGGCAATTTGATGCTGAATCTGATCAATGATTGGGGCTTGGGGAAGCTTCAATTCGGGGTCGCCGCGGCGGTCAGCTGGATTTATTTCTTATCCGTGCTGGCGATTGTTCTGGTCCTATTTGCAATAGGAAGGAGGCTATTAGGAAGTGATAAAGCCGGAAGCTAGTTTATCGCAAGCGAAAGCGTACTTGAATGAGCGCAACCTGATTCTGAGGTACACGCAGAAGACGAAAAAATTCGGATTTCAATGTCTCGTCTATATCGTTCTGCTGGAGTTCGGATTTATATTTTTGCTGCCGTTCATTTATATGGTCAGCCGCTCGACGATGTCGGTGGGGGATTTGCTGGACGACAGCGTCGCTTGGCTGCCCAATTCCGTCTACTGGCAAAACTATGCCGATGCGTACCGCAGCTTGAACTTTCCGGTTACATTTCGGAATACGCTCGTTCATTCGGTCGTCCCGATGCTCGGTCAAATCGTCTCGTGCGCGATCGCGGGCTACGGGCTCGGCAGATATCGATTCAGAGGCTCCGGCTTAATCTTTGTTTTGCTGCTCGTTTGCTTGATCGTACCGCCGCAGACGACGATCATCGCTTTTTATTCGATGTACGCGAAGTGGGAGCTGATCAATACGTATTGGCCGATGATTCTTCCGGCGTTGTTCGCGCAAGGCATTCGCGGCGCCTTGTTCACGCTCATTTTTACCCAATTTTTCAAAGGGCTGCCGAACGAGCTGGACGAGGCGGCGCGCATCGACGGAGCAGGCGGCTTCACCGTATTTTCCCGCGTTATGCTCCCGCTCGCCAAGCCTGCGATCTTCGTCGTCGCCATGTTTTCGCTCGTCTGGCATTGGAACGACAACTTTTTCGCCCGGTATTTCGCCAATAAGAGCGACATGTTCACGATGCCGTGGATGCTGGATATTATCAACTACGATTATGTGATGAAAGGCGCGGTCAACTCGAATCTCAACGAAGGAATGCTGATGGCGGCCGTGGTCATTATCGTTGCTCCGCAGTTTCTCGTTTACATGATCGGGCAGCGGTATTTGGTGGAAGGGATCGAAAGGACGGGGCTTGCCGGCGATTAGTCAAGGAGCAGCTTTTTTAAGGAGGTGGTAACCTTCGGAACGGCTCGGATCGGAACGGTTCTATAAAATCAAGGTTTATGCAATAAGAATATAAAAGGAGGATGAAGCAATGAAAACGGGGTTGAAGAAGCTTTTCTTTCTTACGATGACGGTCATATTGACGATTTCATTACTTGCGGCTTGCGGCGGAGGGGGCACGAATACTCCTGCCGATAACGAATCGACAGCGGAAACGCCGGGGGAAACGAGCGGGAACGAGCCGGCCCCTGTCGACGAATCCGAGCCTAGTTCGGAGCCGGTGAAGAAGGATCCGGTGACGCTCACCATCGGAACGCTCGGCGAAGAGGACAAAATCGCGTTCGAAGCCGTTGCGAAGGAATTCCAGAAGACGCATCCGCATGTTTCGTTCGAATATTTGGTAGGCACGCATTCGGGCAACGTCCCGGGCATGGCGGCCGCGGGGAATGCGCCGGATATTTACTGGCTGCCTGACGGCTTCGTCAACATGTTTAAAGAGCAAGGCTTGCTGGCGCCGCTCAATGACGCCTTCGATCGCATGCAAGTCGATTTGAGCGACGTTTCGGAAGGCATGCTTTCCTACGGTCTGTTTGACGGCCAATACTACTTCTCGCCGCGGGATCACAGCCAGATGGTTACGTTCGTCAACAAGACGCTGCTGGAGAACGAGGGCTTCGAGATGCCGCAAGACGGCTGGACTTGGGAAGAGTTTGTGGATATCTCCAGAGCCGTGACCAAAAAGGATGCAAACGGCAACGTCATACAAACCGGAAACGCGGGCGACGTGAACTGGCTACCGAACTGGACCGCGTTCGCGCTCGGCTTGGGCGGGTACCCACTGGCCAACGAAGAGACGAGACTCGCCGATTTTTCAAGACCGGAAACCGTTGAAGCGTTCCGGACCGTGCTTGATTTGATGAAGGAAGGTGTCATGGCCAACGAGTACGCAGAGTCGTACCCCAAATTTGAAGAAGGAAAAGCGGCATTCTTCTTCGGCGTTAGACCGCACGTCGGGCTAGTCGTCAACGCCGCGCAGGCAAACGGCTTCGATTGGGACGTCATCTCGTTCCCGGTGCTGCCGAAGCAGCATGCGATCGGCTCCGGAACGAGCGGCTACGGCGTCTACCCGGGCACGAAGCATCTGGAGGACGCAACCGACTTTGCCGCTTACTTGCTGACGAAGGAAGGCCATAAAGCGTTCTCCGGCAATATGCTGGGCGCGGTTCCGGTGCTCAAGTCGCTGCAGCAAGAATCGTATTGGAAGGAACAGCCCGAGCTCGAGGGGAAAAACGTCGACGCGTTCATGAAATATATCGAATTCAACGTTCCGCGGGTGACCGATCTTTATTTGAACGCCGCCGGTCAAGCGGAAACGGCCCTCTTCGGCAATCTTTTCGCACCTTACATGAAAGGCGAAAAATCGCTCGAGGATATTTGCAAGGAGCTCGACGAGAAGGTGAACGCGCTGCAAAAGAAATAAGCAATTCCGCTCGGCAAAGCAAAAGCGAAGCCTGCATGCCCTATTTCGGCGTGCAGGCTTTTCATGTTCCGCTTGTTAACCAAAGGTAAGCTCCACAGAAACGGATTGATTCGGCGCGATTTTCTCCAGCGGGGATTTCCCCCATACATCCCAGCGGTCGGTATTGGCAAAATAATCGGTCACGTTGCTGCGAATCCATCCGGCTGCCGTTTCCACTTCCAATACGAATCCGCCGATACACATCGATTCCTCTGCGGTAGTGATCGACAGCCTGTTTCGATTCGTTAGCAGCGGCCAGTGCTCCTTCCCAATAGCCATAAATTGGCGGCTGTCGAAGTATTCAAGCCGAGGCAGCGTCCCGATTTCGCGTCCATTCAGAGAAACCTTATACCCTTCCGGCGTTCTGCAGTTGGAACCGGCTGCCCGGAGCCGAACCGAAACCATTTCGTTTAGGTTCGGAAGCCGCTGCCCGGCCGATTCGGCAAATTCCGGCCTTCTCGTGAACACCGCTTTTTCGCCGCGCTTCCAAGTCAATTGCCCAAGCACTCCTTGATTCAGTACGTGCCAGTCGGCCTGCACCGATTCGCCGTTCACCGTAATCTCCCACCAGCCGGGAGCGGAATCCTCCAGATAGCCCCAGCCGTATTCGAATGTGGAGGGCTCCGGTAAGAGGCTTCTAACCTCGCTTAGATGAACCGGAGCGCGGTCAGGATAAGCGAGAACCGTGCTTTTCAATTGCGGAAGCCAATACTCGCCGACTTTGTGCAACGTTGTAACCTGATTATGGGTATGCCCGCAGAAATAAGCATCGACAGGATGCTCCGAAATTTGCTTTAGAACTGTGCCGGCAAAATCGAAATGCGTAAAAAACGGTCTGCCCACACAAAAAAGCGGAGGGTGGGCAAATACAAATACATGCTCATAGCGGCCTGATGAGCTGAACGTTTCCTTGATGAATGCTTCCTGGTCGCCGTTGCGGACGAATGTGGTGTAATCGAGGACGATAAATAAACAGCCCGCTTTTTCAAATGTGTAATACCCCTTGGAAACGGGAGCGGTACCTAATGCCTTGCCGATCGCGGGATATACGAAGCGTTCGACCTGCAAGCCTTCGGGCCCGCCGGGAATGCCGTCATGCGTGCCAAGCGCAAAAAAAACAGGGCAGCGAAGCTCCTCAAGAAGCTCCATCGCTTCCTGCATCTCCCGCAATCCGCCCGCTTCATCGTCGCAGTGTCCTTGAATAATGTCTCCGGTTTGTACGACAAAGTCCGGCTTTAATGCGGCAATACCGGAGATGATCTTCGGTGTCACATGTTTGGTAAACCACAAATTTCTCGTCACATCGGCGAGCTCCGTTACTCCCTTCGGACGTCCGTTCAATGCTTCCTGATGCGATTGCTCCTGCACATAATGCAGGTCGCCCATGACAACGAAACGCATATTTGGCGTCATCGGTTTAACTCCTCCCTAAACGCTATTCTAAGTTGTATATTTGTTATATGTCTTGTAAACTTGTTATAGAACGTTGCAAAGTGAAGTATAGGTTTTGAAATGAACGAGTGTCAATCGATTTACAAAATCATTACAAAGATGAATGAGGAGCGGCGGCATGAACAAGGATGAAGCGGTTCGAACTCCGTTATATAAGCAGATCCGGGATTATGTTCTGGATCATATCACCCGGATGGACTGGCAGCCGAACGACAAAATTCCGTCGGAAAACGAACTCGCCGCCGAATTTAACGTGAGCCGAATCACGATCAAGAATGCCCTTAAACAGCTGGTGGAAGAGGGGCTGATCTACCGCATCCAAGGGAAAGGCTCCTTTGTTTCTCCGAAAAAATCCGGCGAGGAGCCGATATATAAACCGGCGCAATATATCGACAAAACGGTGGCCTATTTGGTTCCGCGTTCGGATAATCGCTTCACGGCGAACCTGTTGAACGGGATCGAAAACGAGCTTTCGGAAGCGGGGTATCGATTGCTGTTTTGCGAAACGAAAGACTCTCAGGAGCTTGAAATTAAGCTTCTAAAGCAAATGGTTCAAATCGGCGTCAAAGGAATCATTATTTACCCTGCCTATAGCCAAATTTACAATGAGGAACTGCTGAAGCTGACGCTAAATAACTTTCCGGTCGTTGTCGTTGACCGCTACATCAGGGGTGTGGAGACGAACTACGTATGCTCCGACAATGTGAACGGCGCTTATCAGGCTGCGAAATATTTGATCGAGCTCGGACATAGCAAGATCGGGTTCGTCTCCACCTATGCGGAGGGCACGACAAGCATTGAGGACCGGATCGCGGGATACGAAAAGGCGTTGCATGAACATAACATCCCGGTCGGCCGGCAGTTGTGCATGACGAAGCTTGACCCTGCGCAAGTGAACACGATATTCCCGGAACAAAGAGCCCATTCCGTCAGCATGGAACAAATCAAGGAGTATTTATCCGGGAATCCGGACATCACGGCTGTCATTGCCGCCAATTCCGCGGTCGGAATGACGTTACTGGAAGCGGCGAAACAGCTGCGTATTCGCATTCCCGACGATTTGTCCGTCATCTTCCTGGACGATTTCGAAATGTCCGCTTTTTCGGCAATCCCTCCCACGGTCATATGCCAGGAAGAATATACGGTGGGGCGGGAGGCTGCCAAAATGCTGCTATCGATCGCCAACAAACCGCGTCAGCCGCGCAATAAAGCGATTGTTCAACCGCGCCTCATCGTGCGGGAGTCGACGGCACCTCCGAGAAAATATGACAAATGAACAACCGAGTGCCGAAAGGCACTTTTTTTGTGATCGGAGACTTCCAACGTACTGACCGAATGTTCAAAATAACGGACACCACAGACGCTATACTGCCAATTTGCCCACCGCCATAGCGCTAACGGACACCACAGGCGCTATTCCTCGATTTTTGGTGCTAATCCCTGCTTTTTCGAGGTAATAACTGCAGTTGTGTCCGTTAAAACTGAAAGCTCTATTCAAAAAGCTGAATAACTGCATCCATGTCTGTTAGCCAGTCAACATGCCCAATCGCCGGATGAGGACAAGTGGAAATTTGCCTGAAAGAGTGAGGTCTCGCATTATTTTATTTTTGTAAATCGGATTGACTATTTTATTGCATTGAAAGTATAGTCTAAGTGTTCTTAAGTTGTTCTTTATCTTGTAATATAGCAAATATACAACTGTGAACGTAGTGATAGGAGGGATCGGTTATGACGAATCAAACGGCCCGATTCAAATTGATTGCATTGGACATGGACGGTACGTTATTGAACCGGAAGCAGGAAATTTCCGAGCAAAACCGGATATGGATCCAAGCGGCCCTTGAAGCCGGAGTGAAGGTCATCTTGGCCACCAGCAGACCGATTAATGGTGTGATAGAGCACGCGAAAGCGCTGAACCTCCATCTGCCCGTCATCGTCAGCAACGGCAGCGAGGTGTGGAAGTCGCCTTACGAGCTGCACAGCCGCCATGAAATGAACGAGGATACGAAAAGACGGATGACCGAGGTTCTGCGAAAGTATGAAAGGCAAATCCAATTTTGGGTACAGATTGCCGGAGGTCAATTCGACTACGAACATTGGGACCCCATTAGCGCTCTTGACATGAAGTGGCTGCAAGTCGCCATCCGAACGGAACATGCCGCTTTGCTAAAAGATATCTATGAAGAAGTCCGTTCATGGCGTATGCTGGAAATTAGCAATTCCCATATCACCAACATCGAATGCAATCCGCTAGGCAGAACGAAAGGAAGCGGGTTAGCGGAGGTGTGCGGTCTGCTTGGCTTCGATCTGAACGAGGCGATCGCGGTCGGAGACAGCTTGAACGACGTGTCGATGATTCGTGCGGCCGGGTTAGGCGTGGCTATGGGCAACGCGCAGGAGCGGGTGAAGCAATCGGCGGACGAAACGACGCTTACCAATGAGGAAGACGGTGTCGCCGAAGTCATTAAACGTTATTTTTTTAATACGGACGAAGGAGCGGTGCATGCACAATGAATCGTAAAGCTTTTTCTATCCTTATCATTCCCGATATCCAGACGGCAACCCGCCATCACCCCCATTTGCTTGAACCGATGGCCCGATGGATCGCGGATCACGCGAAGGAATTGAATGTCAAAATCGCGCTTCAGCTGGGCGACATCGTCGATTCCGGCGCGAATCGGGAAGAGGAGTTTGTCCTTGCCTCCGATACGATGAATATGCTGAGCGAAGCGAACGTTCCGTTCGTGATCTGCCCGGGAAACCACGATTACGACAACTTGCTGGACATAGACCGCAGTCTGACGATGTATAATCGTTATTTCGGTCCTCAGCTGTATCGAGATCAGGAATGGTTCGGCGGATTGTTTGAAGAGGGCGCTGCCGAGAATATGTTTGTCAAGCTTGATGCGGAAGGCCGCAAATTGCTGGTGCTCGCTCTTGAATTCGGTCCGCGGGATGAGGTGCTGGCGTGGGCGGACCGCGTCCTGGAAGCGCATCGGGATCATGAGGCGATCGTCATTACGCATTCCTACTTGTTTATCCATGGAGAAAGGACGAAGACGGACGACGGTTTGAATCCGAAGACGTACTCCGGCGCATTCGGCGCCAACGACGGCGAGGATATTTGGCAGAAATCGCTTCGAAAGCATCCGAACGTACTTGCGGTGTTTTCCGGCCATCATGTCCCGAGCAATGTCAGTTACCGCGTCGACATCGGCGACCACGGAAATCCCGTATTCCAATCGTTCCAGAACTGGCAGTTCACGGACGGCGGCGGCGAAGGGAGATTCCGTATCATGACCTTTCTGGAGAACGGCGGCGGCTATGAGCTTTCCGTCATGCATCCGCAGACCGGAAGCTATGAAGAGGAGCCCGGATATCGGGTGGCGCTGCCTAAGGTATCCGCGGATTGGAGCTCGGTACGTTACCCGAACGAATAAATACACAATAAAAACAAGGCTCTTCCTCAATGCGAGGAAGGGCCTTGTTCGCTTCTTCGGCTTACCGAGCTTCTAATGATGAAGTTTGTGGGGAGCTTGACCATGCCCCGTTCTTGCCCGGCGGATTCAATATTCGCGATCAATAATTCCGCCGATTGTTGTCCGAGCCGGTACTCCTGCTGTTCTACGCAAGTGAGCGGAACTTCCGCATGCTCGGAGCCTTCGTAATCGTCAAAGCAAATAACGGACAGATCGCGGGGGACGGCCTTCCCCATGCTCTTCAACACATGAATGACGTGAAAGGCGATGGAATAATGCGTCACGAAACAAGCCGTAACCTCGGGATGATCCTTGAAAAATGCTTGCAAATCTTCTAAATAGCCGGAACTGAGCTTTCCTTGATTGGCTTGAAGATACAGCTGATAACCGGAATTCAAAGGAATATTCCCTTCGGACAATGCTTGCTGGTATCCGAACAGGCGGTCTTCAATGCTTGTCGTAATTTTGTTCGAGGAAATGAAAGCGATCTTGCTATGTCCGTGTTCGAGCAAATAGGAGGTTGCGGTTTTCGCGCCTTGGATATTATCGGAGCATACGCAATTCGTCTCGATTCCCCGCAAATACCGGTCGATGACGACAAGCGGAAACCGGTTAAGGCTGAGCTTCAGAATGTCTTCATTGTAGGTTTCATCCGAAACCGGGTACACGATAATCCCATTCACTCCAAGCCGAACCATCTCATGAAGCTGCTTCTTCTCGATTTCCTTGGAATCGTGCGTTCGGGCTACGAGCAGCCGGTAGCCTTGAGCGGACAGCACTTCTTCGATGCCGCTTACGACATTGGCGGTAAACCGGTTATCCAGCCTTGGGATCAGCAGGGCAACGAATCGAGAACCTTCCAAGCTGTTCTGTTTTATTTGAGTTGCCATGGCCGCTTCCGAGTGAATGAAGGACCCTTTGCCTCGCATGCGGTAAATGATGTTTTCTTCGGCTAATTCCTTCAATGCGCCGCGCACCGTAACTCGGCTGACTTGGAATTGTTCGGCCAATTCGTGCTCGGACGGAATTTGCTGATCGGGCTTCCAGACGTTGTCGTGTATTTGTTTTAAAATATATGCCCTTATTTGTTTATAAAGCGGTGTGCCTGAAGAAGGCGGCGAGAGAAAATGGTCCATCCGAGTTCACCTTTCAGAATCGCTGTTATTGACGATCTTCATTCAATAATATAATACATTTAATACAATTGAAGTCAAATATAAAATTTCGGTTAAAAACCTTGTTTGCTTAACAATATCTTAATTTGACCGCACCTCTAACTTGTCTTAAAGTCAAAGTATAGAGTTTAGTTTGATATATTGTTTGGTACTTTTAATACAACTAGAGAAAGGCGGGGACGGCGGTAAATCATCTTTGTCGATGAAAACATAGGAGGTTCCCATGCGCTATAAGTTAGTTGCTCTAGATTTGGACGGAACATTGCTCGGCAATGACAAGCAAATTTCCGATGCGAATGCCGAAGCCGTCAATGACGCGATCAAAGCAGGCGCAGCGGTCATTCTCGCTACCGGCCGGCCGATCCGCGAAATAAGGCCGTATGCCGAGAAGCTGCGTTTGAACGGACCGATCGTCGCGAATAACGGAAGCGAAGTATGGAGGACGCCGGATGTCCTCTACGCAAGACGTGAGATTCCTGCCGAGCATGTTGGCCGGATATTCGCATTCCTTGAGAAGTACGATGAAGATGTCGCGTTCTGGGCGCATACGGCGGAAGGGCTTATTGAGAAGGAAAACAAACCGCAACAAACCGGAGGGCATACTTGGCTGCAGTTTGCCTTGCGTTCCGAAAAACCGGAGCTGCTGGAGGAAATCAGACGGGAGCTGCATGCTTGGAACGTATTTGAGCTTAGCAGTTCGCACGTTACGAACGTAGAGTGCAACCCGATGGGAGTGAGCAAGGCGACCGGGCTTGCGGAAATATGCAAGCTGCTGCATATAGACAGGTCCGAAACCGTGTGCATCGGCGACGGACTGAACGATATCCCGATGCTTCGATTCGCCGATCTTGGAGTCGCGATGGGCAATGCACAAGAGCCGGTGAAACGGGCGGCCAAGCTGATCGCCCCCAGCAATGTCGAAGACGGGGTAGCCGATGTCATACGGAGAGTGGTTCTATGAGCGGAAACACAGGCTTGTGGAAGCAGATTTGGAGAAACAGGCTGCTATATGCTTTGTTTTTGCCGGCGATCGCGTACTTCATCTTATTTGCTTATGTTCCGTTCTATGGCTTGCAAATCGCATTTAAAGATTTTCAAGTGTTTAAAGGGATTTGGGAAAGTCCGTGGGTCGGGTTCGAGCACTTCGGCTACATTTTTTCGTCGGAGAAGTTTTTGCAGGTGATCGAAAATACGGTCGTCATCCATTTGTACCGGTTAATCGCCGGATTTCCGGTTCCGATTTTGTTCGCGCTTTTGCTCAACGAATTGAGATTGATGTGGTTCAAGCGATCGGTTCAGACCATCACCTATTTCCCGCATTTTTTATCTTGGGTGGTGTTCTCCGGCATCATTCTTAATTTTATCGGGCCGGCCGGAATCATTAATAGTGTTCTTGCAAGCTTCGGCATGGAACGCGTCAACTTTTTGACCGATCCGGATTCCTTTCGTTCCATACTTGTCGTAACCGGTATTCTGAAAGAGTTCGGCTGGGGCGCGATCATTTATTTGGCGGCTTTGGCGGGAATCGATCCCCATCTATACGAAGCGGCGAAAGTGGACGGAGCCTCTAAGCTTCGCCAGATTTGGCATGTTACGCTGCCGGGCTTAAGACCGACGATCCTCTTATTGCTTGTTCTGGATATCGGCCATTTGCTGGATGCCGGCTTCGATCAAATTTTTATGCTGTATAATCCTGCCGTCCTGGATGTAGCCGACATCATCGATACGTACGTGTACAGAATCGGATTGCTTGACGCGAACTACGAAGTGGCGACGGCCGTAGGTTTGTTCAAAGGAGCGATCGGCATGGCGCTGATCATTATCGCCAACGCCATCGTGAAGAAGTGGGAGGGGAGATCGCTGTGGTAATCAAGCGCAGCTTGGACGATAACCCGTTGTGGGCGCAAACCGTCATCATTGTCATTCACATGCTGCTGTCCGCGATCACTCTGTACCCGATGTTGAACGTCTTGGCCAAATCGTTCAGCGAGGCGCATACGATCACCGCCAATCCGTTGATGATCGTTCCCGGGGCATTCACCGTAGAAGCGTACAAGTACATTTTTTCGACGCCCGTACTTATCAATTCGTTCGCCATTACGGTGTTCGTCACCGCAGCCGGAACGCTGCTCAACATGGTGTTTACGACAGCCGCGGCTTACGGCTTGTCCAAAACGAGGGTTCCCGGCCATAAGTTTTTCATGTGGCTCATCATTATCCCGATGCTGATCGGAGCGGGGCTGATCCCGCAATATATTCTTTATAAAGATTTGGGGATGTTGAATTCGTTATGGGTGCTGATCATTCCCGGACTTGTCTCGCCGTTCAATTTTATACTCATGCGCAATTTTTTCTGGTCCATACCGCAGGAAATGGAGGAATCGGCCTACATGGACGGAGCCTCCGATTTACGGGTATTGTGGAGCATCGTGCTTCCGCTGTCTAAGTCCGCTTTGGCGACGGTCGGCCTCTTTTACGCGGTCGGGCACTGGAACGATTATTTCAACGGCCTGTTCTTCATCAGCGATAACTCCAAATGGCCGCTTCAGGTTGTGCTGCGGTCGATCATCATCGATCAGAACATGATGAATATGGGGTCGATCAACGATGCGTTGTCGGCGGAGAAGGCGGTTGTCACGCCTGAAAATATTAAAGCCGCCACGATCATTTTTGCAATGGTGCCGATTTTGCTCGTGTACCCGTTCTTGCAAAAGTATTTCGTCAAAGGGATTTTCCTAGGTTCAGTGAAAGGCTGAAAAGCTGATCATAAAAAAAAGAGTATAGGAGTGTAGAGAAAAGATGAGATTTCTCAAGCAGGCAAGCACCATGTTGGCAACCGCCATGCTCGCGGGATTTGTAGCGGGCTGCGCCGGCTCCGCCGCCAACAACGCCGCCGAACCGGCGTCGTCCGACCCGAAGGAAGCTCCGGCCGCAGCCGCAGAGCCGGCCAAGTTTTCCTACTTGCGTCCCGTTTGGGGTCCCGCAACGTATCAAAAGGGCGGCCCGTACGAGAAAGAATTGTTCAAGCAGGGCAATGTCGAAATCGAAGCGCAAATCATTCCAGTCAAAGAGTATAACCCGAAAGTAAACGCCATCCTCGCTTCCGGCGATCTTCCGGACGTGCTGTGGGGCAGCGGCCCTACGAACTCCGTCTTCCTAGAAGCTCAGCAGCAAGGGGCGTTCCTGAAAATCAACGACTATTTGGACAAGTATCCGGCCATCAAAGAGGCGCTTCCGCAATACCTTTGGGATATGGTCACCGACGAGAACGGCGACATTTATTTCATCCCCAACCCGGTCAGCCCGTACGTTCCGTTCATGCTGATGTACCGCCAGGATTGGTTCGAGAAGCTGAACATTCCCGAGCCGAAGACGCTGGAAGAGCTGGTTGCGGCTTTGGAAGTTATCAAGAACAGCGATCCGGACGGCAACGGCAGCAACGATACGATTCCGCTTTCCGTCGGAACACGCTGGTATTTGAAGGAGCTGGCTACTTCCTTCGGTACGAGCCATGACGGCTGGGAACCGTCTCCGGAAGACCCGAACAAGCTCATTCCGCAGTTCGCGAACGACAAGTGGATTAACTTTAACGTATGGCTGCAAGACTTGAGCAAGCAAGGCTTGCTGGATCCCGATTTCGGAGTCGTCCAGGATCATCAGAAAGTACGGGAAAAGTTTTTGTCGGGCAAGACAGCCGTCTTCCCGAACAACTACTCGGATTATCTCACGCTGCTCGGCGACATGAGGAAGATGAATCCGGACGCCAAGATCGGCCTGATGTCCCCGCTGGCCGGGTTTAACGGGGAGGAAGGCGGCATTCGCACCATCGTACCGATCGACCGCGGCATATATATTTCGTCGAAGGCGAAGGATCCGGAAGGCATATTCCGCTTCCTGAACTGGCAGCTGACGGAAGGGTACGATCTGCGCAGATACGGCATCGAGGGCAAGACGTATACGGTATCCGCCGACGGACAGAAAGAAGACATCCTGGACGCCGATCGTGATCCTGCATACCAGAAGCCGCAAATCGAGCCGTTCCTGACGATCACGCCTTACAATGAAGCGATGCAAAACTGGGATTTGATCAAAAACGGCTTCGAGCTTAACGAATTCGGCGACAAGTTCGAACCGTACAAGCAAAAATTCGACGAGTACGTTCAAGTCCAATATCCCGATTACCGGGACCGCACGATCGTCAGCCCGTTCGAGATGAAGGAAGGCACCAAGCTGTACGAGGACATTATGAAATCTACGGTCGAAGGCTTGGCGATCAACCACAAATTGACGAAGCAGGATTGGATGAATCAGTTGAAGAAATGGGAGGAAGCCGGCGGCGCGAAGCTCATTGAAGAAGTGAACGAGCTTCAAACCGATAAGTCGAAGCCGATGTTTGAATAAGGAGCTAAGCAAAAGCCTGCATGCCGTTAGCGGCGTGCAGGCTTTTGTTTGATTAATGGTGCATTGCGCCGGACGCCGACATCGGCTGATTGTGCTTGAGGCGCAGCCGCAGCAGCGGCAACACGCCTATGGAGCCGATCACAAATAATGTCGAAGCCATCAGGTAAAGGGCGCTGAGCGGAAGAGACGCTTTCAATACGCCGACCAAGCTCATCGTGAGCACCATACCGCCCATGAACAACGGATTGAGGATGCCGTTCACTCTGCCTACGTATGCTTCCTCCGCGTTGCTCAGAATCAGCGTATTGCACGAAATATGAATGAGCGGCACCATCAATCCCGAAATAAACATGGAGACGAGCGCCAGCCATGCCAAATCGGTCATGCTAAGAATCGATACGGCGAGGGCGTTGAAGAAAAATCCGATAAACAGCATTTTCTGCGACGTCATGCTCTTCGAGAGAGCCATTGCGGCGATTCCGCCGAGAATCATCCCCGCTCCGTTTGCGGCCGTAAACCATTGCAAGTGCTCTTCGGTTAAGCCGAGCTTCTCCGTTACGAGAAATATGCCAAGCGGATTAATTAATCCGAGCCCAAGTCCTCCGGCCAGGAAGAAGCCGCCCATATAAACGAAGATTTTGTTGGACAGTACGTAACGGAGCCCCATCTTCATCTCTTGACTGACATTCGTAGCCGGTGCTGCATCGGTTTCCGATTTTCTGTCGGCCGGCAAGAAAGAAAGCACGGCAGCGGAGAGCAGGAAGCAGATCCCCATAATAGCTACGGCGACGTCAATGCCGAATCGGAAATAAACGAGCGTACCGAGCATCGGACCTAACACCATGAAAATCGCCATCATCGTTTGGTACATCGACATGCCGGCTTGCATTAACGATTCCGGCACGTGCAGCTTGAAAAGCTTCATGCTTGAAGGCTGCGAGAACTGAGACAAGACGGAAGAAACCAATGTGGCGAAAAAGATCGCTTTCCACCCGCCGTATACGAGCGTAAGCAGCACGACGAATACGGATACGGCGCTTAGCAAATCGCAGAGCACCATCGTTCTCTTCGGTCTCCAGCGGTCGGCGAAGGCGCCGCCGATGAACGAGAACAGAAAGATCGGAGCGAATTCCGCTACCGAGATGAGAGAGATCGCAACAGGGTCCTTATTCGTCTGTTCCGTGACGAAGAGCAGGATCGCGAAGTTCCGGATCCAGATGCCTAACTGCAGGAACAGACCGGAGAGCAGCAACGCTTGAACGAAACGGTTTGCAAACAGCGTGCGCATGCTCGGGCTATGAGCCTGAGCTTGCATTTGATGATGATGTGACATGAACGACAACAGCACCTTTCGTGGTCATTTTTTTGGATAAACCCATCATATAGGAGGGCAGACCACGATTACGCGCAAACATCGGGTGCTTGGGCGCATAGATTGAGAGGCTCAACGCAAAGTTTTGCGTACGGCACGCAAAAAAGGTTTCCACATTAAAGCTAGTGGATTTTATATTGATCTGCTATGTTAGTAACTAGAATACTAATTGATGCTTGGTGAGGTGTGACGAAGTGAATGCCGACTCGAATTTCCGATGGTGGGAGTTTTACCTTGTGCGGTATTTTGTGGGGACGGTTGTAGGGACAATCATTGTCATCTTTCTTGTGCTCCACCGGGAATCGCAAGTACACAGCTTAATACTAACGATCATCGAGTCCGGCATCGGAAATTCGAAACAACCGGGCATCCCTTGGGAACCGATCCATCTTTGGATATACGGGCTGATCGGTTTAGCGTACTGTTATATAGCGAGCGGCCCCGTACTGCTGCTTCATGCGATTAGAGGCTTGGCTCACAAAGGAAGCGTCTTTAAATATTACCTGAGCTTAAGCGGCAGCCGGGCCAAAAGAAAACAGCTCTCCCAAGTAAATGAATACGTTGAATCCTACAAACATTTGCGGGAGCACGGGAATGCGTTTTTCATTGTGTTATGCGAACTCATATTTGGGGCGTTGCTGTTCTATTTAAATTGGTGGGGAATGCTCATCCTGGTGTTTCTTTGGGTGACGGGGGCCGCGTCTGTATGGTTTATAGGAACCTATCTTGAGTCAAAACTAAAAGTAGTGATTGCGGATGCCGAACGTTCGAATTCTGTTTCCGCAGAAAGCGGCGAACCCCGCAATCCGTGAAACCGATCGAGTGAAAGGGTATTTGGTAATGCTTGTGAAAGAAAATTTTTTTGCACATAAGAAGAAAGAATTGGGTGTCGCTTTGAACGATGTCCAACGGCAAGCGGTGCTTCACACGGAAGGACCGTTGCTATTGCTGGCTTCGCCCGGTTCCGGAAAAACGACGACAATGATTATGCGAATCGGATATTTGATTGAAGAGAAACGGATCGACCCGTCCCGCATAAAGGCAGTTACTTTTAGCCGCGCATCGGCGGGCGATATGAAGGAGCGGTTCAAGCGATTTTTTCCACAGCTTCAGCCGGTCGACTTCTCTACCATACACAGCTTTGCATTCGAAGTGGTGCGGGATTACCTGCGTACTGCGAACACCTCTTTTGACATTATTGAGGGAGAGATCGATTCGGAAGCGCAAGAAAGCGGCCGCTCGGGGCATGTTCCGTTCCATAAGAAGACGATTTTGCGCAGCCTGTTTAAAACGATCGTCGGAGAAAACATCACGGACGATCAATTGGATGACCTGACCACTTATATCAGCTTCATCAAAAATAAAATGATTCCACCCGAAAAATGGCCGTCCGTTCATGTGGAAGTGCCGAAAGCAGAGCGGATTTTGCGTGAATACGAGACTTTTAAACAACATAGCGGCAACGGGAAGCTGCTGCTTGATTTTGACGATATGCTGACCCTCTGCGAGCGTGCGTTAACGAACGATCGGACATTTCTTCAGAAGTATCAAGGCCGGTACGATTATGTGCTTACCGACGAGAGCCAGGACACATCGATGGTGCAGCATGCGATTATCGAGAAGCTGGTCCGTCATCACCGCAATCTTTGCGTCGTTGCCGACGACGACCAAAGCTTATACAGCTGGAGCGGCGCGGAGCCGTCCTATTTGCTGAACTTCAAGACCGTTTATCCGAACGCCGTCACTTTGTACATGGAGCAAAATTACCGCTCTTCCAGCGATATTGTGCATGTCGCAAACCGGTTCATCCAAAGAAATAAAAACCGCTACAACAAAAATATGTTCACGAACAATCCGCCGGCCGGGCCGATCCGAATCAAAAGCTTCGCGGATTACCGCAACCAAGCCAAGTATTTGGTGAAGGAAATCCAAGGTGTTGAGAACCTCCGGGAGGTCGCTGTGCTGTACCGGAACAATTCATCCTCGATAGCCTTGATGAACGAGTTTGACCGTGCGGGCATTCCGTTTTATATGAAGGATGCGGATAACCGCTTTTTTTCGCATTGGGTCGTCGAGGACGTACTGAACTTCATGCGAATGACGTTCACCGACAAGCGCACGGATATTTTGGAAAAGATTCATTTAAAATTCAACGGCTACATCTCCAAGCAGCAAATGGCGGCATTGCATGAAATTCGAAATAACGAGTCGGTCTTCGATAATTTATTGAACTATGTTCCACTGCAGGATTATCAAGTGAAACCGCTTACCGATGCCAAAGAGACGTTCCGCCAAATGAACGGGATGCCGCCGCTTCATGCGATCCGTGTCATCCGGGATCGGCTCGGATACGAGAAAGCTCTTGAAAAAACGTGCGAGCGTATGGGCTACCGCAAGGAATACTTGATCGGCATCCTCAATACGCTGGAAGAAATCGCCGACACGCTGCCGACGATGGAGGAGTTTGCGAACCGTCTCAAGCACTTGGAATCGGTCCTTACTTCTGCGAAGACCAGAAGAGGGCAGCAGGCGGTAACCTTCTCTACGATGCACAGCTCCAAAGGCTTGGAGTTTGAAAGAGTATATATGATCGATCTTGTAGAAGGCATCCTACCGTCTTCGGACGATTCGGATCGTATCGACTTGATGGAGGAGGCGGCACGTTTATTTTATGTCGGCATGACGAGGGCGAAGAAGCATTTGGAGCTTATCGTTTATCGGGAGCGGGATGGGGAGAGCGCGAAGGAATCGCGGTTCGTTACGGCCGTAAGGGAAATCATGAATCCGCCGAAGCAGCGGAATCAGCGGAGTGAGCCTGAGAAGGGGCCGGCTTCGAAACGCCATACGAAACAACGCAAAACAGCGGCCGACATTCCGTACAATCCGAATGCGATCGTTAGTCGTGCGGCGCTGGAGACGGGGATGACGGTGAAGCATAGAGTGTTTGGCACGGGGAGTATCGTAGATATGGGCGAGGATCAGGTGCACATCAAGTTTGTAACCGGGATAAAAGTGTTATCGATCGGAACCTGCTTGGAGATGGGGCTGTTGGAGCCGGAAGGCTGAAACAGTTGCTGTCGGTGATAGACGCCGCGTTAGCGTTCGCCGGACTGGGCGTTAGCACCAAAAGTTGGTACTAACGCCGCCGAATCGAAACACTCAATCCAACTCTTTCGGAATCTGCGATTGATGGGTTTGATGCTCGATCTCATAAAAGATGTTTCCATTCTGTTGCTGTTGCTGCTGTTGCTGCTGTTGTTTGGGCGGCTGCGGCAAATGCATGGCTGCCAGGAGCTTCTCGAAATCTCCCCACGTAACGGGCTTCGCATGCTTCATCCATTCGTATCCGAGTTGCCCGTTCATCTCGACCGTGGCGTTCTTCAGGTCGCGATACGAGGTAATCCCTTTCTCCCTTAGTTTCGCTTCCAATTGATCGACCGTCATGCGCAGCTTTTTCAAATTGTCCGTAAGTATTTCCCCATCCTGAATGACGCGCGTCGATTTTCCGATGAACCATTTTTCGAGCCAATTGAATTTTAACGAAAGATATTGAACGGTCAGCAAAAGCCCGACAAATATGCACAAAGTCACAATGGTCTTCCACAGCCCTTTCTCGGCTATGGCATGTGCGATGACGGAAGCGATGGCCAGCATAGTGACGATTTCAAGCCCGGTCATTTCCGAAATGGTTTTTTTGCCTGCAATTCGCAATAAGATGAAGCCTACCGTCATAATAACCAACGATTGCCAAATAAAATCTAAATTCATTAGTGCTCCCAGCTTTCAAGAATAAATGTCGTATTAAATCATACTCTCCCCTCGTCATGTTATTTAAACGTCTTAGGGAGTAAGGAAGGAGAAAATTCAGGCTTAAGGAATATATAATAGGGAACTCTCTTTTATTTCTTATGGAGGTGGGAAAATGAAAGCGCTTTTTATCGGCGGCACGGGGACGATCAGTTCCGCCATCACAAAGCAATTATCGGAACAAGGCTGCGAGCTGTATTTGCTGAATCGGGGTACCCAAAATGTCGGTTTACCAGCAAACGTCAAAGTGATCCAAGCGGATATTAACGACGAAGCGCATGTGGCGGAGCTCATCCGGGAGCTAAGCTTTGATGTCGTTGCGGATTTTATCGCCTTTCATCCTGCACAGTTGGAAAGAGACTTCCGCCTGTTTCACGGCAGAACGAAGCAATTCATCTTCATCAGCTCCGCGTCCGCTTACCAAAAGCCGCTGTCCGATTACCGGATTACGGAAAGCACGCCGCTGGCGAATCCGTATTGGGAGTATTCGAGAAATAAAATCGCTTGCGAAGAATACTTGATCAAGCAATACCGGGAGCACGGCTTCCCGACTACGATCGTGCGTCCGAGCCATACGTACGATGAGCGTTCCATTCCGCTCGGCGTTCACGGAAAGAACGGCTCGTGGCAAGTAGCCAAGCGGATGCTGGAAGGGAAGCCGGTCATCATTCACGGCGACGGAACGTCCTTGTGGACGATGACGCACAACAGCGACTTTGCGAAGGGCTTTATCGGGCTAATGGGCAATATTCACGCGATTGGGGAATCCGTACATATCACTTCGGACGAATCGCTCACATGGAATCAAATCTATCAGGCGATTGCCGACGCGCTTGGGGTAAAGCTGAACGCAGTCCATGTCCCTTCGGAGTTTTTGGCAGCTTGCAGTACGCAGGATTACCGCGGCGGGCTTATAGGCGATAAGGCGAATTCCGTCGTATTCGACAATTCCAAGCTGAAGCGGCTCGTCCCCGATTTCGTGGCAACGGTCCGCTTCGATCAAGGGATCAAGCGAACGGTGGGGCACATATTGTCAAATCCCGAGTATCAAAAGGAAGACGAAGAATTCGACCATTGGTGCGATAAGGTCATAGACTCGCTGCAAAGGGCGCTAGAAAGCATTCGTGAATAGTTAAATAAAGACCTCCCGGCGGCGAGTGCTGCTTGGGAGGTTTGTTTATTCCGCAAAAATAGTGCTTTTTCGACAAAGGAATTCGGGTGGGGAACACAGTAAGTAGTTATAACCGCCCGCTGCGGAAACCTTCGAACGGAATGGATGCCGGATGTTCAGATGGCTTAGGATCAGGTCCCTCAAACACAAATTTATATTTATTTTTCTCGTTATCACCTGTATCGTCCTTATTTTGCAGGTAGGCGTTTTTCAGCGCTGGATCGGCGCGATTATTTTGGAACAAACAAATACGAATTTCCAGGAAACGATACGCCAAATCGGAAAAAGGGTGGAGCTGCAGAACGAACAGTTTACCGAAAATGTAGAGGCGATCCGCAATAATCAAGTGATTAAAAATAATTTGAAAGACTTAAAGGCCCAAAAGTTGAATTACAACGTGGCGAAATATCGAATTAGCAATCAAGTGCTCCGGAGCCCTAACTTGGACACGATGGACAACATTATTATTTTCCCGGTCAACCGGCCGCCGATGAATATTTTCTACTCGGTTCCGATGTTTCAGATGGACGCGGCTGCCGGAAAGCTAATGACAGATTTTTCACGTCATAATTCGGAGGAGACCGTTTGGCTTGCTCAATCCGAACCGTTCCAGGTCAGCGTGATTTCATTCATCCATGACAACGGGGAGCTGCTCGGGCTGCTTCGTATCGATGTAAATGAGGTGTTCTACAAACAATTGGACGAAGTAAAGCTGGGTGAAAGCGGAACCGTATATCTGGTAAAAGATCAAATGATCGCATTTGCCCAAGACAGGGAATGGGTAAGCAAGAATGAAGCGTCCTTATATCAGATGAACGGCTCCAAACTGGAGTATGAATTGGAGGGCGGAAGCTGGAAGCTGATCGGAGTGATCCCTCAGAACGAAACGGTAAACAAGGTCAATCAAGTAAACCGTATTTTTTTATTCATGGAGCTGCTGATCTTCATTGCCATACTCGCATTCGTTACGGCTACGGCCCGCATCATATTAAAGCCTATGAAAAAGCTGATGAAGGGTATGGAACATATTCAGAACGGCAAATTGGATGTCATCATCGGCAATCACGGCGACGACGAATTCAGCGTCATCATTCATCACTTCAATTCTATGGTGGAACGGGTGAACACCCTGATTAAGACGGTATATTATCAACAGCTGCATTACCGCAAATCGGAAATCGTCAATCTTCAATCGAAGCTCGATCCTCATTTTCTCTATAATACGCTTGACATGATTTACTGGATGTCGGTCATGAAGGACGAGGAGGAAATCGGCGAGGCGATCTTGGCGTTGTCCAACATATTGCGCTATTCCATTTCTCATAAGAACGAATTCGTTTCCGTAAGGGAGGATATGAACCAGCTTGAAAACTATTTAAAAATACAAAGCATGAGATTTGAAGACAAGCTAGAATACAGGTTTGAGATCGAGAAGGATGTATTGGACGTAAAAATTCCCAAACTGTTGATTCAGCCGCTGGT
The DNA here is from genome assembly GCF_028745515.1 of Paenibacillus thermotolerans. Lineage (GTDB taxonomy): Bacteria > Bacillota > Bacilli > Paenibacillales > YIM-B00363 > Paenibacillus_AE > Paenibacillus_AE thermotolerans. The sequence continues at coordinate 136,426 of NZ_JAQZSG010000007.1, forward strand.
AGAAAATGCGATTAAATACGCTTTTAAGAATATGAAAATCGGCGGAACGATTTGCATTAAGGGATACAGCGATCAAGACGATCTATGGTTTCAAGTCATTGATAACGGTACGGGGATTCCGGAGGAGAAAGTGCGTTCGTTATATGAAGATTCCCATAGCAAGGGCGAAGAAACGGGAATCGGCATTCGCTTGGTTCATCAGCGGATTCGATACATTTTCGGCGAAAATTACGGCGTTTCCATAGAAAGCGAGGTGGGACAAGGCACGAAGGTTTCCGTCCGGTTGAATAAAAACACGAATTTTTTAACGGAAGATTACACCGTCCAATGGAAGGAAGAAACAGAAGGTCTTTCGGCTCGGTCGAGAAAAGAGATCGTGATGGAGGGGTAACGATGCTAAACCTATTGCTTGTCGATGATGAAAAGTCGGTTTTGAACGGGTTGCGGCACATTCTGAAGAAGCATTGTCCGCACTACGAAATCGTGGACATGGTCCAAAGCGGTACGGAAGCGCTGCAGGTGCTTCGTACGAAGCATGTGGACGTTGTGGTGACGGATGTCAGAATGCCCGAGATGGACGGCATTGCGCTTACGGAGGAGATCAATCATAGTTTCCCGGATATATCCGTCATTATTTTAAGCGGACACGCGGATTTCGATTATGTAAGGCAAGCGATGAAGAAGGGCGCGTTCGACTATTTGCTGAAGCCATGCCATTACCAAACGATTATCGACCTGCTTGCAAAAATCGAGGAAAAGGCAATAGAGAAGGGGAGAGAGACGGAAAAAGCGACAATCCGCCTTCAGCTCGAGCTTTCTCTCAAAGGAAAAAGAGAAATGCCGGCAGATTGGGCTGCGGATTCGGAGACAGCTCTGGCGGCAATCGAGGCAAAGGATTATTATGACCCGGCGATCGAGCATTCGCTGCTTCAGCTTGCAAACCGTTGGGGAATGTGCTCCGAATCGATCTTTACGATTGTATTGGAAGATACCCTCGTCGTTCTGTTTCGAAAGCCGGGCAATATGACGGCGCTTAAACAGAAGCTGTACGAGTTCCGTCATTCCTTGACCAAATACGGCCAATCGGTATTTATTGCTTTAGCATGGGTAACGCATCGGCCGGACGGGTTGGGGCAGTCCTTCGCCGCTTGCAAGCAAATGCTGGATTTCTTACGGTTTAACGAACACTTTGTCGTTCTTGACGAGACAGCCTATGCCGAAAAGATGGAGCGGCAAAAAAAAATTTCGATTCAAGATTATTTCTCCGGGAAAACGGTGGGGCGTTGTATCGTCGGCGCGGATCATAACCGAATGCACCAATACATCGAAGCGAACATGCTAAAACTGCAGCAATTGGACGCGTACCTGGATCCTGCGAGAGTAAAGCGAGAGCTGTTGAGCGAATTTGCTTATTTGGAGCATGAGCTTAGGGAGCACCGAATGGAGCTGGAAACGGGAAGCGAGGACAACTATGTAGATCGGATAAGCGGCTTTCAAACGTTCAGAGAGCTGATCGGCTGGCTTAAACATTATTCCATGTCCATGATGATGTGCATGAACGATGAGGAGCATAACCCGCACTATATTCAAGCCGCATTACGGTATATCGAAAGACATTATATGGAGGATCTTTCCCTGAAAACAGTGTCGGACACGGTTTATTTAAACCCTTGGTATTTCAGCTCGCAATTTAAGAAATACACGGGCTTGTCATTCAGCGAATACCTGAATCAAGTTCGGGTACGTATGGCGAAGGAATTTTTAAAGCAAAAGGATTTAAAGGTGTACCAAGTTGCGGAAATGGTCGGTTTTCAAGATGCAGCCTACTTTAGCACCGTGTTTAAAAGCATTGAACATATGAGTCCGAAAGATTATCAGAGGGCTTTTTAACGGCTTTTATGTTAACGTTTACACTTTCAAATTATTTTGAAAGAAATCAAATATTATTCCAATTTTTCAATTTCCCATCTTGCTACAATCGGGGTAATTCCAGCAAAGGAGGAAAGGGAATGAGAAAATTGAAAAGGCTTACACCCCTCGTTCTGATTATGGCATTGTTGTTTACGGCTTGTACCGGCGGGGGCGGCGGCTCAAAGGGGAATGAGACGGCCGGCGGCGACAGCTCCGGCGAAGGGACGGGAACGAAAGCGGGAAGCGGGAAAATGACCGATGTCGGCACCCCCCGCAGCGAAACGCTGATCGTAGACATCTTAAACGGCGGAAGTCCGGACCCTAACCGGATGAATCCTTATGTGCCGGGCGCTGTTTCGATGGATAGCGGATTGCACCAGCTGATTTTCTCGCACCTGTGGGAAATCGATACGCTGAAGGGGGAGCAATTTCCCGAGCTGGCGGCAACGTTCCCGGAGCCGCTCGACGATACGAATACCAAATTCCGCTTTAAGGTTCAAGATGGGCTCACCTGGTCCGACGGCCAGCCGTTCACCGCGAAAGACGTAGAATTTACGGCGAACATGATTTTGGAAAATACGGAGCTCGGGTACAGCGGATATTTCTCAAGCATCGTCAAAAGCATGAAGGCAACGGACGATTTCACGATCGAGGTTGAAACCGTAAAACCGGAGACGCGGCTTTCCCAAAAGCTCGGCGTCGTCATCTGGGGGCAAAGCTTCCGGATTATGCCGAAGCACATTTGGGAAAACGAAGATCCTACCCAGTTTAAATTTACGGATCCTGTCGGAGTCGGCCCGTATAAGTTAACAAAGCGCGATCCGCAAGGAAACTGGTATCTCTACGAGAAACGCGAAGATTGGCAGAACAGTACGGTCGGCAAGCTGGTAGGCGAGCCCGGACCGAAATATATTCTATTTAAATATTTCGGGCCGGAAGAGAAGCGGATTATGGCCGCCATCCAGCACGATATGGATATTTTGCAGGATATCACGCCTGAAAGCTGGGATATTTTAAAGCAAAAGAACGAATACGCGAAAGCTTGGTACGACAACTTCCCTTACGCAACGATGGACGATCCTTGCGAACGGGGCATGTCGTTCAACGTTGCGAAGGATCCTTTCAACATCGAGGATGTTCGTTGGGCCCTCGCGCTTATGACCGATATTAAGAACGTCTCTATGGGAACGTTCGGAGGCATGCTGCGGGTATCCCCGATTCAATTGCCGCCGATCCAGGTGCTTCAAGAAACGTACCACAAACCGATGCTGGACTGGTTGAAAGAGTTCCAATTGGCCGACGGGTATAAACCGTTTGACGACTCTTACGCCCAAGACATCGTTGAGGTTCTCAAGCAGCAAGGCGTCGAAGGCTTGCCGACGGACAACGAAGAAATCGTCAATACGTTCGGCGTAGGCTGGTGGAAATACGACCCGGATAAAGCCGCCGAATTGCTTGAGAAGCATGGCTTCAAGAAGGACGGCGACCGCTGGCTGAAGCCGGACGGCAAACCGTTCACGATCACGATCAACGCGCCAGCAAACTTCGAGGTCGAATCCATGCGTCTTGCGTTCGCCGTAGCCGACAGCTGGAGAAAGAACGGTGTAGACGTCAATGTGCAGCAAATGGACGGAGCGACGTTCTGGGACAGCGAGTCCACAGGCAGCTTTGAAGTAGGCTCCTATTGGCCTGCGTGCGGATTGATTCCGGATACGACGGCCAATATGCAAGGCTGGCATAAGCAATATATTGTGCCGATCGGCGAGCAGGCGCCGGGCAACCGCAACCGCTGGGCGAACGATCAAGTAAGTGCGCTGCTGGACGAATTGAACGGTATGAAAGGCGACGATCCGGCGGTTATCGAAAAAATTACGGAAATCAACAAGGAATTCGTCAAAGGCATACCGTTCCTGCCGATGTTCGGAACGTCGAAATTCGTCCCTGTAGATACGTATTACTGGGAAGGATTCCAAACGTCCGAGAACGCATTCGAAGGGCCGTGGTGGTGGTGGTCGCAGTTTAAGTACTACACGCCGCATCTGAAGCCGACCGGCAGATAAGCACACGGTTCGAACAAATACATACCGGGCTTTAAGGGAGGCCCGGTATGTATGACGAACCGCACCACACACGGAAGGCGGGTGGATACCGAATGAATTTCTATAAGTTTCTGCTTTCTAGAGTCATCACGTTTATCCTCGTTGTTTTTATCGGGATAACGACCGTATTTTTCGTCCCGCGGTTTTTGCCGTCCGACCCGGTGGAAGCGATGATCGGCCAGATGACGTCCAAATCGGCGTTCATGGACCCGGTTGCCGTTACGGCGCTTCGGGAAACGTTGAATGAGACGTTCGGTCTGGAGGGCTCGCTGATGTCGCAATACTTCGGTTTTGTGAAGCGGGTCGTGTTTACGCAGGATTTCGGCCCGTCGCTTGCCAGCTACCCGACGCCGGTCAACGAAATGATCGGCCGCGCACTGCCTTGGACTATGGGCTTGCTGCTCATTTCCACGCTGATCGCCTGGGTGATCGGCAACGCGGTCGGATTGCTTGCGGGATTTCGCAAGGAAAAGGGATATTCGAAGCTTTTAGAAGCGTTCTCCATTGTTTTGTATCCGATTCCTTATTACATCTTGGCATTGCTGCTTATTATGACGCTTTCTTATATTTATCCGATTTTTCCTTTAACAGTAACGTTCATGAACTACGATTTTTCTTGGGAGTTTATCAAAAGCCTGATCTACAACTCTACCTTGCCGGCACTCTCGATCATTCTTGGAGGCACAGGCTGGTGGGTCATTAGCATGAAAACATTGTCCGCGGGCATTGCGGAAGAAGATTATGTTCATTTCGCGCGGTTGAAGGGGTTGCCGGAGAGAAAAATTATGTCCAGGTACGTGCTTCCCAATGCGGCGCTTCCGCAAATCACGATGCTGGCGCTGCAAATCGGAACGATCTTCAACGGAGCTTTAATAACGGAAATTTTGTTCGGCTACCCCGGTGTCGGCACGTTGATTTATACCGGGATTTTGCAGGCGGACTACAACTTGATCATGGGGACAATTACGATTTCGATTGTCGCCGTAGCGGGCGCCACCTTTATCGTCGACTTGATTTATCCGTTCTTGGATCCCCGGGTTCGTTATCAATAGACTGCCGCTTGGAGGTGACGACGTGAAAAATTGGAATTTTCGGTTAAAGGCGGGCGCATTGGTCCTTGGAATCTTTTTGATTCTCGGATTTGTCGTGCCTTTCTTTTCACCGGTCAATCCTATCGAATGGGGATCGTTCCCCAACAACTTAAAACCGAGCGCAGACCACTTGTTCGGAACGACGAATTTAGGCCAAGACACCTTCTGGCTGCTGGCCGCATCGGTCCAAAACTCTTTCGTCATCGGCATCATCGTCGCCTTCTTCGCCACCGTGATCGGCGCTTTGGCAGGGCTATGGGCGGGGTTTAAGGGCGGCTTCATCGACCGGCTCATCACATTGCTCACCGATTCTTTCATCGTCATTCCGTCGCTTCCGATTTTAATATTGCTCGGAAGCATGATGAAAGGCAGAGCGTCCTTGTTGTATATCGCGCTTGTGTTGATCATCTTCAACTGGCCGTGGCCGGCGCGCCAGCTGCGCTCGATGGCACTGTCTTTGCGGGAGAGGGAGTTTATCAGCACCGCCGTCTTTTCCGGCCAAAGCACCTTGAAGATCATCGTGAAGGAAATTTTCCCGTTCGTCGCCGGATGGTCCGTGGCGAATTTCGTGAACACGATTCTCGTCGCCATCAGCTCCGAATCGGGCCTTGCGGTCATCGGGATGTCAAGCAACGAGAAAGCGACGCTCGGAACGATGATCTATTGGGCAAATCAGCACCAAGCGATGTTGGCGGGCCGCTGGTGGTGGATCGGTTCGCCGGTGGTCGCCATTACGTTGATCTTTATTGCCCTGTTCCTGGTGATGACAGGATATCAACAATATTCTGCGTTAAGGAGAGGGAAATAATATGCTGCGATTGAACGAGGTTAGCGCGCAATACAACATCCTCACCGGGTACGTAAAAGCGGTGGATAAGGTCGACTTTGAGGTCAGGAAGAACGAAATTTTCGGAATCGCCGGCGAATCCGGGTGCGGCAAATCGACGCTGCTGAAGGTCATGTACGATCTGATCAGCTATCCGCTTGAAATTTCTCACGGCTCGGTTGAGATTCACTCTACGGACCGCAAAGGCGAGAACAAAGTTTACCGCAACGGGGACATTCACAAAAGCTGGTGGAAGGTCATATCGTACGTGCCGCAGGGCGCCATGCATGTAATGAATCCGGTTGCCAAGGTGAAGGATCAGTTTTTCGATACGATCAGCAAATACCACGGAATTACGGATAAAAAGCGGCTGCAGGCTGAAATCGTCCGCTATTTAAAAGAGCTGGAGCTGCCGGAGGAAGCGTTAAAGGCTTATCCGCATCAGCTCAGCGGCGGCATGCGGCAGCGCGTTCTCATTGCGCTCGCAACTTTCTTAAAGCCCGACATCGTGCTTGCCGACGAGCCGACCACCGCTTTGGACGTCGTGGTGCAAAGAGGCATTCTGACGATGCTGTCTCAAGTGCAGAGGAAAATGAAAAACTCTATGGTGATCGTTTCGCACGATATGGGCGTGCATTACCAAATTACGAATCGCATGGGCATTATGTACGCGGGCCAAATGATCGAAATCGGGCCTACGGAGCAAATCTTTACGAATCCGCAGCATCCTTATACCAAAATGCTCATCAACGCGCTTCCGAAAATCGGCGACAACAGTCAGAAGGAAGGAATCCCGGGAACGCCGCCAAGCTTGAAGCATCCTCCGGCCGGATGCCGATTCGCCGAGCGCTGCCCGCATGCGACAGAGATGTGCCGTTTCGTGGAACCTGCAAGGGTAGCCGTAGAGGATGACCATTACGCGAGCTGCCATTTGCTAAACTAGGCTGCACAAGGAGGTTTCTATGGCCGACATACTCAATATCAACGGATTGTCGCGGCATTTTAAAATCGGCGGCATGCTGTTCGGAAGTAAAATCACCGCGGTAGACGGGGTAGACATTACGATTCCCGGGGATCAACCGCAGATTATGAGCATCGTGGGAGAGTCGGGATGCGGCAAGACGACGCTGGCCAAGATGATCCTGCAGCTGCTCGACCCTTCCTCCGGGAACATAGTCCTGGAAGGCGTGCCGTTATCCTATTACGCAAAGCGAAAAAACAAAAAAGAGTTTTACAAAAAGGTTCAGCCGATCTTCCAAAATCCGTTCACCACCTTCAGCTCGAGAAGAACGGTTGACGCTTATTTATATGAAACGGCGCTAAATTTGGACGCGGCGAAGTCGAAAGCGGAGGCGAAGCAAATCATCACGGAGGCGCTTCGTTCCGTCGGTCTCGAATACGGCCAAGTCGCCGGCAAATATCCGAACCAGTTTTCCGGCGGGGAGCTTCAGCGCATCTCGATTGCGAGAGCGTTAATCCCGAAACCGAGATTGATCGTGGCGGACGAACCCGTAGCGATGATCGACGCATCGTTGCGAATGAACGTCGTCAATTTATTTAAGAAGCTAAAAGAAGAATATAACGTCAGTTTTATTTATATTACCCACGACCTGTCTACCGCCTATTACGTCAGCGATTATATCGCCACGATGTACCGCGGTAACTTGATCGAGTTCGGCGACGCAAAGCAAATATTGAACCGCCCCGCGCATCCGTATACGGAGCTGCTGCTTGACTCCATTCCTCGCGTCGGAAAGAAGTGGGACGAGCGAATGGCGCTCCCGGACATCGAAACGAAGGAATACGCCATGAACGGCTGCAAGTTTGCCGGACGCTGCGTGTATGCAAAGGAAATTTGCCATACGGCGAAGCCGTATATGGTCGACGTGCAGGACCGGCACCAAGTGCTCTGCTTTAAGCATAACGATTACGCTGCGGCGCCGGCACCCGCACCCGCTCTTGCGGGCAGCGGCATGGCTCGCGATCATCAATCCGACATTTCACTTTAGGAGGTTATTATCATGATGCAACATCAAGGGCTTGGTTTCGGGTTATCGACCGCACCGCTGATGACGAACGGCAAAACCCGCTCCATTAGCGCAGAAAATCCGAGAGGCGAAGCAGGAGCCGGGGGGAAAGAGGCGAGCAACTTAGGCGTAGGCCGCAAGGGACGCCCCTGTATTACGCTTCCGCAAGGGCAAACCGTGACGCTGGCCGAAATCGACGGAACCGGCGTCATTCAACACTTCTGGATTACGGTAACGGACCGCACGGATAAAGGGTATTTTGTCCTTCGGGATTTGGTGCTGCGCATGTACTGGGACGATGAAGCGGCTCCGTCCGTAGAGGTGCCGCTTGGAGATTTCTTCTGCAACGGCTTCGGCGCCAGAGCGAATGTCAATTCGCTGCCGATCGTCGTCAATCCGACGGGGGGCATGAACTGCTACTTCCCGATGCCGTTCCGCAAATCGGCGAAAATTACCGTCGAGAACCAGCATGCTGCGGATATTCACGGCTTTTTCTATCAATTCAACTATACGTTGGTAGATGCCATTCCGGAGGAAGCGGCCTATTTTCACGCACAGTGGAGAAGGGAAAACATAACGACCGAGGCGAAGGACTTCACGATTTTGGACAATGTGCAGGGGAAAGGCCACTACGTCGGCACTTACCTTGCATGGGCCGCATTGGAACGCTATTGGTGGGGCGAAGGGGAAATCAAGTTTTACATGGACGGCGACGAGGAATGGCCGACCATATGCGGCACGGGTACCGAGGACTATTTCGGCGGGGCTTGGTGCTTTTACGAGAAGAAGGACGGAAAAGTCGTAGAGACGCCTTATAATACGCCGTATTTGGGATATCCGTATTATTCCAAGACCGATACGACCCGAGCGGACCACTTCGGCGAAGACAGCGTGCCGATGCATGGGTTGTACCGTTGGCATTTGATGGACCCGATTCGCTTCGAAAGCGACCTTCGAGTGACGATTCAGCAAATGGGGCACAACAGCAGAGGCTTGTTCGAAAGAACGGATGACGTATCTTCGGTCGCGTATTGGTATCAAGCGGAGCCTCACGCCAAGTTTCCGGATTTGCTTCCGGTGGAAAGACGCTGGCCGCGATAAGTAAAGCATGGATCCGATCCATTTGCCGTATTGTTTTTCATATCGTTGGTTGAGGGGCCGAGCGGATCGGCCTCTTTTTTTGTTGGTAAGGTCTAATGTATTGCTAACGGACACACCAGACGCTATATCCCCGATTTGCCCGCTGTGATTCCGCTAACGGACATCACGGACGCTAAACCCCGATTTTTGGTGCTTTTCCCTGCTTTTTCGAGTTAATAACTGCAATGGTGTCCGTTAAAACTGAAAACTGCCTTCAAAACGCCGAATAACTGCATCCGTGTCCGTTAGAAAAAGCGGCCGGATTTTTTGGCGGGCGCTGTCTTCCGGGCAGGCGCGTTCCGGTAGTCGTTTTTTTTGGATTCCCGCTGCAGAACAGGAAATAAATTGTAACCGTCGAATGTTAATGAGATCTAAAGAATAAACAAATGAAAGAGAAAGGCGGAGGATCCGGTTGACGATGATCGACAAAGCGATTCGAATCGCGGCCATTGCCCATAAAGATCAAAGCAGAAAAGGCTCCGATGTGCCGTACATCTCGCATCCTTTTTCCGTTGGAATGATATTGGCGCAGGAGGGATGCAGCGATGAGGTCATCGCAGCAGGCATTCTCCATGACACGGTCGAGGATACCGAATTGACGCCGGATGATATTAAGAGACAATTCGGCCAAAAGGTCGCGGACATCGTCATGGGGTGCTCGGAGCCGGACAAATCGCTGTCGTGGGAAGAACGGAAACGGCATACGCTGGAGGCGTTAAAGGCGGCGCCCGACGAAATCAGGCTCGTCAGCTGCGCGGATAAGCTCCAGAATGTTCGTTCGATGATCGAGGACTACTCGGCGATCGGGGAGGAGTTGTGGACGAAGTTCAAGCGCGGCAAGGAGCAGCAAGAGTGGTATTACCGAGGGATCATCGAGAGCTTGAGCCATGGGAAGCCGTTTCCTTTAGTAGAGAAGCTACGGGAAGAGGTAGACCGTTTATTTGCAAAATGAAGCGAAAAGAGGTTACAGCTTTTCTAAAGAAGCTAAGGGCTTTCTCTTCGGATGATGTCTGCAACCCTTGGCGCGATTACCACGAAGGGATCGATATCGGACCCGAGGCTCCTAAGATTCGAACCCGCCACTTGAAAGCGTATTTGGAAGCGCGCATTCCGCATGCGAAATATTTACTCGTTGCTGAGGCGTTGGGATACCAGGGCGGACGCTTCTCCGGCATCGCGATGACTTCGGAGCGAATGGTGATGGGGAAGGTGAGGGAGATTCCGCCGCATTATATACTTTCTTCAGAAGCCGTAGGCCGGCGAACGAGCGACCCTACGTGCGTTCACCTCAGAGAGTCGCAGAAAATGCACGGCATGGCAGAGCCGACAGCAACGATCGTATGGGATTTCATTGTCAATCGTGCGGGATTAGATCCAAGGGAAGTCGTTTTTTGGAACATTTTTCCCTTTCATCCTTATGACAGAAACGACGGCCGCTTAAGCAACCGGGACCCAAGAAGCGACGAACTGAGAGTAGGAATCGGCTATGTTAAATCGCTGCAAAAACTTCTCCCTGACGCACAGGTGATTTCGATCGGCCAGTTTTCGAAACGAACATTGGACGCCCATGGCATCAACCATGACCATATCCCACACCCATCGTACGGCAATGCGAATCAATTTCGAGAAGAATTTACAAAGCTGCTAAGGAACAGAGAGGACGGATGAAATGCTGACGGACTGGATGAACAATATCGGCCAATTTACGGTCGTATCGTTGACGGAAGCGTTGATTGCGATCGTGCTGAGCTTCGTGTTGGGGCTTGTGATCACCCAGGTTTATAAGCTAACGTTTCGCGGAAGAGGGTACTCGCAATCGTTCGTGCATACCATCATTATTATGAGCGTTGTCGTGTCGGTCATTATGATCGTCATCGGCAGCAACGTGGCTGTGGCGTTCGGATTAGTGGGAGCGTTTTCAATCATTCGGTTCCGCACCGCGATGAGCAATCCGAAGGATATTGCGTTCATATTTTTCGGGATGGGCTCCGGCATTGCGTGCGGGCTAGGGTTTTACGTGCTGGCGGTGCTTTTTACGATTGCGCTGTGCGTGCTTATTTACGTGCTGTTCGTCCTCGATTACGGTAAAAAAACGAGCGACGAAAAAACACTCAAAATTACCGTGCCCGAAAACTTCTATTATGAGAATGCGTTCAACGACGTCTTCGACCAATACCTGCGATCCTATTCCTTAGTGAGCGTAGAGACGACCAACCTTGGGACGATGTTTCAGCTTGAGTATGTGGTTGTGGGGAAGGACGGCAGCTCCGATAAAGAGTTGATTGATGCGATCCGGGTGAAAAATGCCAACATGAAAGTATCTCTCGTCATGACGCAATATTCAACCTAGGCAGGGGGGATCGGAGCATGGGGCTCACTCGTAAAAAAATCGCCGCGCTTGCCGGATCGGTTGGGATTATCGCGTGCCTTTTCGCATTGGTGGGACTTGCCGAGCATTCGGAGGTTCCGCTTCGCAATCAGGATTTGGCGGCAGCAGTCGCTGCTCAGCTGTATAAAGACCCGGATGAGCTGACGTTCGCCGATCTGAAACAGGTGGAGGAACTCGACCTGCGCAATCGCGGGCTTCAGGACTTGGCGGGCTTGGAGTATTTGACAAACCTCGTTCGGCTCGACTTGGAAAAGAACGTAATTTCCGACCTATCTCCATTAGCGTCGCTTAAGCGATTGCAAGAGCTGAATGTGCAGGATAATCGGATTCGGGACATTTCGGCGTTACGGCATATGCTGCAGCTCAAAGACTTGAATATGAGGGGCAATCTGATTTCCGATCTGCGCCCGATCAACGGGCTGGTACAGCTCGAGGTTTTGAACGCTCGCGAAAATTACATCAAGGATATTTCGCCGCTTGCCGGGCTGAAGAGGCTTACGGATGTGAACCTGCGGGGCAATCGGATTGCGGATGTGACGCCGCTGGGCGAGCTTATGAATTTGCGGACTCGGCTGTATTTGAGCGGAAATTCGATCAACGACTTTTCTCCTTTAAAAGGGTTGTATCACTCGATCGGGGAAAAGGACTTTTATGTGCGGCCTTTTAACGGGATTCCTGCGGTTTATATCGATACGAACGGAGTGCCCATTACGTCGTTGACGGAACGCATCCGGGGAACGATGACGATCAAGAACAGCCTCTACTCCAATTACCCTGCGGAGGGGTTGTACAGCGGCCATATCGGCATTCGGGGCAGGGGGAACAGCTCCTGGTGGACCGAGGAGAAAAAGAAGCCTTACAACATCGAGCTTTGGGACAACAAGCGGAACAATATTTCGGCACCTATTCTCGATATGCCCGAGAACGACGATTGGCTGTTGATTCCGAATCATTTTGATAAGAGCTTGATGCGGAATTATATCGCCAACGATCTCGCGCGGAAGCTAGGGATGTTGTATGTGCCGAAGATGCGTTATGTGGAAGTGTACTTGAACGACGATTATGTCGGCAATTATTTGCTCGTTGAGCGGATTAAGCGGGACATCAACCGCGTAGGGGTAAAGGCGTTGTCGGATGCGGAAGCGGATCAAGTGGAGCCGAATGTGACGGGCGGGTATATACTGCGGATCGACCGGGTGGAGGGGCAGACGTATTTCATGACAAGGCACGGCGTGGATTTGATTTACCATTATCCGGACCCGGTGAAGCTTACGTCCGCGCAAAAGTCGTACATCATCGGCTATATCAACGAGTTTGAGGATGTGTTGTATGGGGGAGATTTTGACGACCCGGAGAACGGGTATGCCAAATATATCGATGTGGATTCGTTCATCGATTGGTATTTGATCCGAGAGCTGTCCCGCGACGTCGATGCGTGGCGGCTGAGCACGTTCATGTATAAGGATCGGGGCGATAAGCTGCGGATGGGGCCGGTGTGGGATTTCGACATTAGCTTTGGGAATGCCGATTATGACGGCGGGTGGCGGACGGACGGATGGGGCATCGTGCGGACGCATCCGGGCAGCTGGTACGGACGGTTGTTTCAGGATCCGGAGTTTGTGCGGAAGGTGATCGCTCGTTGGAGAGAGATCCGGCCTTTGATTGACGACATGCAGGATGTGATCGATAAGAATGCGGCGTTCCTGGAGGAATCGGCGGACCGGAACTTTGAGCGGTGGGACATTCTCGGGAGGTATATTTGGCCGAACGTGGCGCCGTTCCCGGATACGTATGAGGGTGAGGTCGACCGGCTTAAGGATTGGATCGCGGAGCGGGCGGCGTGGATCGATGAGCATATTGAGGAATTGATGCCATAGGGGGCGTGGTGTTTCATGGCGAAAGAGGTTTTTACGAGATATGAGGTCAAATATTTGATTCCTTTCGGCACGTACCTGTCGCTGCAGCAGGCGCTCGCTCCCTATGTGCGATCCGACGATTACGGCGGGAATCAGGGCCGGTATCGGGTGCACAGCCTATATTTCGAATCGCCGGATTACCGGATTTATTACGAGACGAAGAATCGGGCGAAATACCGCCAAAAGCTGCGGATGCGCGTGTACAATCAGGCGGGTGCGAATGATTTTTCCTACTTGGAGATTAAGAAGAAGCACGGCAACGTGGTGAACAAGCGGCGGACGCAGCTGAAGGTGAGGGATGCGTATCGTTTTATTGCGGGGGATGGGCAGGGGCTACCTGTGTCCAATGAGCAGGTGCTGAAGGAGATCGTGGCTTTTAGGGAAGCGTATCAGTTGGCGCCAAAGGTGATCGTAAGCTATGACCGGCAGGCGATGGCGGGCATTGAGGATCCGGAGCTGCGGATCACGTTCGATCATCATTTGATGTGCAGAAGGTATGATCCTCCCTTTATGGGGGGCGGGAGAGATGAAGCGTACTTTGTGGATCCTGGGCTCGTGATCCTTGAGGTGAAGGTGAGTGACAGTGTGCCGTTGTGGTTGACGAGGTTGTTGAGTGAGTATGGGTGTTTGTATAAGAGTGTTTCGAAGTATTGTACGAGTTTAGAGTTGTTGGATCTAGTGGTTGGGGGACAGAGTGGGGTTGGGGTGGAAGGGAATACAATAAACGTTATTTAATAGTAATAATAATGTTGGTATAATAGGTAACTACCAAGAGAAAGTAAGAACCCACCCGTAGGTTGAGCGCCGAAGGTGGGTTCTTTTCCCCAGACTTTAGAAGGGATGCCCCATCCAAGCCGTTGTACAGCCGAGTGTTCACAGCACTCGGCTTATTTATTGATATGATAACATAAAGGAAATAAGAAATGAAAGGCTAATCACTTATCAATCTACACGGTTAATTTCTCTAAGTAGAAAAAATGTACCCCCAATGGGTAGGTAGTGTAAAACAATAGATGTGCAGTTACATGTCGATAGTTTTAACGTGCAGGCAATGTAATGGTTACTGTCGTGCCCGCGTTTTTCTCGCTGGAATACTCGATTTTGCCTTCCATAGCTCGAATGATTTGAAACGTAACCATCAAACCGAGGCCGGTTCCTTTCGACTTCGTGGAGTAAAACGGAGTACCCAAACGCTTGAGTTCTTCCTTCGCCATACCATGTCCGTAATCGATTACTTTAATGATGACATGCCTCGCTTCCCTGAACGCTTCCATTTTCACAACGCCGCCTACGGACGAGGTTGCTTCGATGCTGTTTTTGATGATATTGATCATGCCCTGAGCAAACTTCGCTTTCTCGCCGCTAATATAAAGGGAAGGATTGTCACAGCTTAGTAGCAGCCCGACACCGCGCATCGATGCATAAGACGCCATGAGATCGGCGATTTTTTGCAATTCCTCAAGGGTATTCATGACCTCGATCTTCTCCAGCTGGGGCTTCGCCAGATTCAAATAATCCCCGATGATCTCTTCCGCTCTGTCGAGTTCGGTAATCGCAGTTTTGATGAAATCGGCATTTTTTTCGTTTGTAGGGGATTGTCCAATCAATTGCAAAAATCCGCGGACAACGGTAAGCGGGTTTCGAACCTCGTGAGCGACACTTGCGGCCAGCTGACTGACGACGTTCAGCTTTTCGGATTGTATAATATTATTTCGCATTTTGGCTGTGTTCAAATAAGTTTCCATAAGAAGCACAGAGAGAGCTACCGCGAACATTTCAATAAAGAAAATGTTTAGGAAGAAATCGATCGTTTTTAGCTCGAAGGGGTTCGGTTTATGTGACAGCTTCATATATGCCCACAAGTTGCTGAAAATTACAAGGTAAGAAAAGCAGCTTAGTATGATGCTGATGCTTATTTTTTTGAGCAATTTGTATTGGGGGTAACGTTTCACAACAAATAGCACAGGAACGCAGTACGTGGCGTGGATGATATAAATAAACAGGAGGAGTAGAGTGTCGTAAGGCAAAAAGAACCGGAATAACAGTACAATTACCGAAGCAATCGCCCCTGAACGGTATCCCCCGTACACAAAGGAAATAAAGAGGGGGACAAAACGTAAATCCCACAAAAATCCTTCCATATTAATCGGAAACACCATACATAAAGCAGACGAAAAACCGCTTAGTATCCCTATTAAATATTTGGTATTTTTGGTGTTAAGCAGTGTTGAAAAATTGATCGCGAGAACCTGATATAGAAAGATCGGAAGCAAAATAATCAAAGTGTGCAGAAACAAGTCTTTCAGCATCGGTTCTCATTCTCCTCTAGGCCGGCAATCGCTAATAGAAGTATAAGTAACAGATTATCATATTTTGTTTGGTTTAGGTGAAGTTTATGATGTGTAAATAGATTGGTGGAGGATTTGCAAAATGAAATTGTACAGGACATCATTCGGTTGATGTCCTTATTCATTGTAAATGAATATTTCCATAATTGACCTATAGTTTTGAGGCGAATTGAACGCAAGTCACAACTGGTCCCTACGCTGCAAGCTCTTAACTGTGCTCTTCGGGTCGTAAAAGCTGGCAGCGTATCCGGAAAATATCCGGGTGAAGCGATCCGAGCCGGACTTTTCAATTGGTCTTATCCTTTCACGAAAATTCGAGTAAGGTGTTTACTTTGTAGCTGGCAGTACTTGTTTGCATCGCGTTTACTCGGCCCCCTTTTTCAGATGGACCCACCCATTCTCCTCTTCTGCCTACTTCCAATATTTAAATTCCTACTAGAGTTCTACATCTTTCGGTAGTATAACTAGAATATGGGACCTTAATATCGTGAAATGTCCACTTATGATCGACCGTGAGAAGTGCAAGAATAGTCCAGACAAGGCCATATCAAGATTTTTTAGTAGGAGACAATTAAAATGTCTATTTTGAGGTGTCGATATGTCTGAAAATATTGTATCCATCCTTAGGAATGCTTTCGTTAAATCTTCATTCATGCTTAGTGATAAGTATCTGGAAAAAAACGAAATCATATTACGCCACGTTGAAACAATGATTGGTCTACTTACAATTTCAAAAAAAGAACGAGGCATAGTTTTACATCATGGTACAAGAATCCCCCTATATTTCGCTATTGTGCTTGCCTGTTTTAAGACATATTTATCTGACGAAAGAGATAATACTGCATTTTTAGATGATTTAAATACAGGGGACTTAGTACTTTATGAGAATAAAAGGGGGATTTATAAAGGTAGAGATCCCAATGGAAAAATTATAATTGTGAATGCTGATAAAGGAGGGACACGAACTACTAATTATATCCCTATCACCCTTGCGAATAAAGTACAACCGTACTTTGGTGACGGAAAGACTTTGGACGGTCGTGGTATCAAAAGAAAGCGGAATGTAATGAGCGTAATATCAGAGTTATTTGATATTAAAAATGAAGAAATAAAGAGCGTAATAAATAAATCGGTTCTGATTGTTTGTGACAAGATCGAAGCTGATGAGATAATAGGAAGTATGAGCCTTAAGGTCAACGATAAACGTATAAAAATGGGCGAATTGTTTCCGGCTGCTTATATTACACCTAACGAGATTCATCATTATCCAGGGAATACTGCAAAGAGTGATCCGGTAATAAGGTTCGTAAACAAATTATCGTTAGCCAGAGAATTAATAATAGAAAATAAAAGCATTGAGACAGTAATAATCAACGGTTCAGAATATTTTGTAAATGACACTTCAGAAATAGCAAGTATATATGAACGAAGTTCGTTAAAAAGCATTATTTTGCTTGGTGAGATTTGTAAGGGAATCAATTCGCCTGTTTTTAATGAAATGGAAAATCTTAAACCATTCATCTGGACAAACGATACAACAATTCAAAGTGAAGAGATTGTATCTGAACAGCAGGAAAACGAAATACATGAAGAAAGTAAGCTGCTTCAGAGATTGATATTCAATTATAAAAATATCGAGAAAGAAACAGTTCTAATTGACGGGCCATTTGATAATGATGAGTTTTTCCAGTGTAAAAAGAATTTACTTCAACTATCAAAACAAATAGACGATAGCGATAAAAAAGAGTTCTTTATTAAAAAAGCATACTGGTTACTTAATCTCCTTGAAAGATCATTTTTTCCTATATCAGTGATGGAGAAAATGGTCTCTAACGGTCAAATAAATGCTCCATCACCAAACTCAGAGTTGGATTTGATAAAGAAAATTATGGTTGAGTTTATGGGTACAAAGTTGGAGTCGATAGCCAGAGAGATAGTTGAAAATATAGATCACATAAAGACGAAACTGGAATATACGAATCCTAAATTTAACTACTTACTGGAAAAAATAAAAGATAGTAAAATATCAAAAAGAAAATTATCTATAATTTGCGCGAAAACATATTATCAAAAAGTTTTTTGGGAAGCCGCGCCTGAATATCTGAGGGAAACAGTTGATAAATGCGCTTTTTTCACACCTAATAAATATAGTTCATCAATACTTTTCCACCAAGTTTACGTCGTTGGTATATGGGACTGGACTAAATTAAATCCATTGTTATTTAGCAATTCTAAGGTAGTATCTTTTGTAATGTACAAAAATGAAATTAAGAAATATTACCTAGCGGCTGAAGTTACAAAAAATAAGCTTGTATCTCTACAAAAAAGAAATTTGTTGATACAAAATAATGAAACCCTTGATCAAGACGACTCCAAAGAAGTTGTAGTTAGTGTCGATGCCGAGTTAGATGAACGTTATCTTGAAGATCAATTGGAGATATTTACAGATAGCATTTCTTTATCGTTTTCAAGTGAGGATTTTAAATTCTCCTCGAATACAGGTATGCAGACATCTGAAATTGTGAGGGTCGCCCTATTAGAAACAGGTGAGAAAATTCTTTTTACCAGGTATTACTCTGCATATGTATTTGATAGTGACCGCCAGGTTGTGAAAGAAACGGATGTTTCTTCGTTAAATGTAGGAGACTTTCTGATCTTTACTAGTTACGACAGTGGTACAAGAGATATTGTGGAAAGGATCCTAGAAATTATTTTGGAGAGTGAGGATTGTAGCGATCAATTTAGAGAAGCAAATCGTAAATCGATACACTGGAAACAAGTGTTGAAGGACTATATTTATAAAAAACGAATAAGTTACAAAGAATTATCAGATATGATGGCGGATGCTGGAGCTTGGAAACATGAAGTTACATTGAGAACTTGGTTGGATGAGGCAAGTCATATAGTTGGGCCCAGAGATCTTGATTCTTACAAAACTATTGCCAAGATCACGAAAGACCCGGAGATGCTTTCGAATCCCGAAACATATCATCAATCAAGCAGAGAAGTTAGATCAATGAGAATAAGGATTTTAAAATATCTAGGAAAGAACATTATTAAGAATTACAACAAAAATAAGGATGTTTATGATGAAATATTAAGTAAATTGCCGATCGACCTCTCAAAGATGTCAAGGTTGCTTCAGATAGAAAAAATTATAAAGGCGGAAAATCTTGTAGTACCTTCTCATTTAGCCAATAAACCAATAATATCGTAGGATTTGGGAGTGACGCCTGTGAAGGACTTATTATTAGATACGAGATCCCAGTTAATCGAACAAATGAAGAAAGAATTGCTAGGGCCCGGTTCTGAATACTCAATTCCTGATGTAGAACATGAGATTATCACCGATTTACCGGAAACACGATATTGTGTTGGTGTGCTTTTTCCGCAAAAAAATTTAATAAACGCGGAAAATACTGATGAAGCTTTACCGAAAATAACCGAACAAGCTGAGGAACCGGAACACGAAATCGAAGAACCGTTAGGGACCGTCATCGATGAAGATATTGAACAGAAACAGAGATACTTAGGCAACATTGCGGATGATTCCGATAATGGCACGCTAGATGAAGACATCAGTTTATCAATGCAAAACATGCCGTCTTCAATGGGGATTACTTTTTTTGTGAATAAGGATATTCAAGAGATCGTTGCGAATATTTCATTTGGGACATATAGAAAAGCATTAATTGAAGATTGTAAGGTGCCGTTTATTCCGGAAGATCCGGAAAAGTACATACTTCCCGATAAATTGAGTTTTTTGGTCGAGTATGATAAGGAAAGTAAACTTTTAATATTGAAAAATCGATTGATGCCAAAGGAAGTAACCCAAATAAAGCAAAGTGGCGAGATCGATGATGATTATTTGTTTGACTGCCTTTATAGGTTAAGTAACCAATTTACCCAGGGATTTGTTAGGGTTCCGCATTGTTTGCCTGTTACTATTCGTTTTTCTGACAAGGGATATTTTGAAAGATTCAAGTTGGATAATGAAGAAATTAAATGTGTGGCTCTTAGAAAATATACTCTTGATGGATTACAAGCGATAACCATTCTGTTGGTGAACATGAACACCGGCGGTTATAACGGAACCAATTCTTTCTTTCAGCCAAGAATTGATATTGATTCAAGCAAAAATGATGGGCTTCGTTTTGAAGTTTACTCCAACCGGGAATATGCTGATAATGGCGACCTAGAAGAAAAGGGACTAGATCTTCTTTATCGAGATAAAAAGGTGTTTGCAACCGGACATGGAGTTTCGGCCGATTGGGATGTTAGGGATACAGGCGAAGGGAAAATATGGTCTGAATTCTTGCCGACATTCGAAGTGCCCCAAATGGATTTTAGTATTAAAGACAGTAGAGTAGATCTCAACACATTCTCAATGAAGTACCTATCCGATTTGAATAAAACAGATAAATTATTGAAAATCAAATCAATGAAAGATTTAGTTGACGCCTATTCTTCTTGGATTTCAAAGATCGAGTCAAAGGGTAAATTTCTCGATAGTAGATTTCAAGAGGCAATGGAACATCATATCAAGGAATGTAAAGAATCCTGTGACCGTATGTACTATGGATTAAAATTGTTAGAGAAGAACGATGTTATATATGACGCTTTCCAATTGGCTAACAGATCCATGTTCATGCAACGCATTCATTCCGTTCTTCAGAAGGAAGATCATTACCCCCAAGATGAAGAATTGCAAAATAAAATAATGAATTTAAATTATTACGAGGAAGATGATCAAAATCATAAATGGCGTCCGTTTCAATTGGCGTTTTTATTGATGAGTATTAGATCAATAGTGGAAGAAGATTGCTCTGAGAGAAACTTAGTTGATTTGATTTGGTTTCCTACCGGCGGTGGAAAGACAGAGGCGTATCTGGGGTTGACAGCATTCACGATATTTTATCGCAGGCTCGTCCATCTTCCTACGTCTGCAGGCACCACAGTGATTATGAGGTATACTTTAAGACTACTTGCTGCCCAACAATTTTTAAGAGCAGGCACTCTTATTTGTGCTTGTGAATCTATTAGAAAAGATTGTGAAAGCAGGAAACCAAAGTATCCATCTTACAAACTTGGAAGCGAGAAAATAACGATTGGACTTTGGATCGGAGGTACGCATACCCCAAATAAGAATGATGATGCAAAAAAATGTCTAGATGAGCTTCAAAAGGCAAACAGCAGTAACCTGCGTGACGTCAAGGATAAGCATAACAAATTTCAAATATTAAAATGTCCATGGTGTGGAACTAAGCTTGTTAAAGATTACGACAGAACAGGTAACAATCTGATTGGCCGCTGGGGCTATCTAATGAAAAATAAGAAGCGGTTTGAAATATATTGTACTCAGGAAAACTGCGAATTTGAAACAGCATTGCCAATTCAAGTTGTTGACGAGGAATTATACGAAAATCCCCCGACACTATTATTTGGTACGGTAGATAAATTTGCAATGCTGCCTTGGAAGAGTGATGCGGGAAGTTTCTTTGCAACGAGAAGTAATAATCGAACCCCTGAGTTAATCATTCAGGACGAACTACATTTAATATCGGGGCCTTTAGGTACAATGGTGGGATTATACGAAACGGCAATCGATGCACTGGTTAGTGCAAAAGGTGTGAAATCGAAAATTATCGCATCAACAGCAACGATTCGTCGCGCAAAAGATCAATGTTCAAATTTATTCAATCGCGATGTCAAACAGTTCCCTTCTCCCGGCATTGATTCCGATGATTCTTTTTTTGCGCGGGAAGCTTGCATAAAAGAGCAGCACGGACGGTTTTATGTAGGTATAATGCCTTCCGGGAAAACTAAAGCAATGATGGAAGTAAGATCTATTGCGGCAATACTCCAACGTGTTCATATGATGGATATTCCATATGAGGTGAAGGATAAGTTTTGGACTTTGGCGGTATATTTCAATAGTTTGCGCGATTTGAGTAAATGTTCGATGTTGGTGGATGATGACGTTAAAGACTTTTTAAGAAGAACGGCACAGCGTTTTGGGAATAGAAGTTTAACGAGAAGAACTGGGTCCGCCGATGAATTGACGAGCAGAATCTCCACTTCGCAATTAAACGAAACATTAGAAAAGCTCGAACAGGTTGTTTATAGCGAGGAAAACCAGAGAGAAAAGAAATATCCGATTAACGTATTACTCGCGACGAATATGATCTCGGTAGGGGTGGACGTTGCGAGATTAAATGTAATGTTACTTGTCGGGCAACCAAAGTTGACAAGCGAATACATTCAAGCATCCAGCCGAATTGGAAGAACTTATCCTGGCGTAGCTTTTGTGTTGTACGACGGTGCTAAGAGTCGGGATAGATCACACTACGAACAATTCAGAAGTTACCATGAATCGTTTTATAAATTTGTAGAACCTACAGGCGCAACACCATTTTCAAAACCTGCCCGTGACCGGGCTCTACACGCAGTAATGGTCACATTAATGAGGCACAAATATAAACTCACTTCAGATAATGAGGCTGCTTTTTTTCAACGAGATGATGAAGCGATAAGGGAAATTGAGGAGTTTATAATTGATCGGATAAATGAAATTAGAGACCGCGTCGATATCGATTTAAAAGATGAGAGTAATGCTATCATTGAGGAAATGGAAGAATTTTGGGGTGACTGGGAAGACCGCATTAATCGTTCCACAGGCAGTAACTTTTATTATGGGGACAGATATATAGTGCAAGATCCTCCGTCAGACACGAAAAGATTGCTTAAAGTATTCGGAAACGGCAGCCCTGACTCCGCTAAAGAAACTCTAACATCAATGAGGAATGTTGATAAGAGTGTAACTGCCGGTTTAATTATTTGGGAGTGATGACTATTGTCTAGATTAGGAAGGCAGAGGGATATACAAAGGCTTAATATTGTTACACATAGTGTCAGAAGCGCACAAGCAATACTACAATATGGCGTTGGTGCAATGGTTGATTTCCCGGATCAGACTTTAATGACTGCTGCCCCTGAATATTGGGAAACGAAGGTTACGCGAATACACGATGAAAGATTAGAGAAAGCATTGAAAGTTGATTACTTTGGTATGCCTGGGGGCCAAAATAAATACGATTGGGGAATTGCGTATGCTCGATTCCCGGAATGGTATTTTTGCCCGAAATGCAGGGTGTTTAAACCATTAAAACTTTGGGTCAATGAGTATTTAAGGAAGGCTACATCAAAACAAAAAGAATTTGATCCGCATATGAGAAAACCTCGTTGTATGGAATGTAGGCAAGGCCTAGTCCCCAGTCGTATTGTGGTTGCTTGTACTAAAGGACATATCGACGATTTCCCATGGGTGCTATGGGCCCATGGGAAAAAAGAGAGTGAAATTTGTTCCAACCCAATCTTAACATTTGAGACCGGTGCGACAGCATCTGCTGGTCTTGAAGGTCTGAACGTAAGGTGTAAGAATTGCAATTCTCGAGCTACCTTGAAGGGCGCATTTGATAAGGATGCGATGGAGAAGATAGGTTATCAATGCACGGGGAAGATGCCATGGAAAAATCACTCCGTTGATTGTGTAGAGTCCCCCAGGGCAATGCAACGAGGTGCATCTTCCTTATACTATCCCAAAGTTGTTAGTTCACTTGTAATTCCTCCATATTCAGAAAAGATTAACGATCGCATTGTAAATTCGGTAGGATTTAATGATGTCCTAAGAATAATCGGTGATTATGAAGAGGATGAAAAGGTCGAAAGAATTAGGAAACGCATTGATAAGTGGGCTGAGGATATAGCAAGAGAGCTTTCCGCTGATTCAGCAGTGGTTAAGAATATCTTGTCAAGGCGTTTGCTAGATAATGGTGAAGATGAGCCGGTAAATGCGAACGGGATTAAATATCGTATTGAAGAGTTTGAGGCTCTTTCGGGAAAAATATCAATTAATGATCTAAATGGTAATGATTTTGTTAGAGAAGCGACAGATATAAATATGTATGAAATTCCTTTTGTTAAAGATATTTCACTCATTCATAAAATCAGAGAAGTTCGGGCATTAACAGGGTTTACGCGCCTAGAACCGCCTGATGCATATGATTCGGGTGAGAATATTCGTGGGTTTATCTCGGTTAAGGAGCCCGAAACAAGGTGGTACCCCGGTTATGAAGTCCGAGGTGAGGGCATATTTATTGAATTTAATAATTCTGATATAAATAGATGGATAGACGAAAACGATGAAGCAATTAAACGGCGAGCTCGAATTATTAACGCTAACTATCAGTCTTCATACCAAGGGGATGTTACAAATAGGGAAATAACTCCCAAGTTCATCTTGCTGCATACGATTGCTCATCTACTTATTAGGCAACTGAGCTTTGAATGTGGATATACAGCTGCATCATTGAGAGAAAGACTTTACTGCAGTGAACAAGAAGACGGAGTTGAAATGTCAGGAATTCTTATTTACACTGCCAGCGGAGATTCCGAAGGTACACTTGGCGGACTTGTTAGACAAGGCTATTGGGATTGTTTACCCCGCACTTTTAGAAAAGCGATCGAATTTGGTGAGTTGTGCTCAAATGATCCGGTATGTATAACCAGTAAGGGTCAAGGTAGAGATGCATTAAATCTAGCTTCCTGTCATTCTTGTGGTCTTCTTCCGGAGACCAGTTGTGAAGAATTTAACGTATTTTTGGATCGTGGACTGGTAGTGGGGACGTTTGAAGAGAAGGATATAGGATTTTATAATAAATGGTTGAATAGTTAAATGGGTGATTCAATGAATAAGAGTGAAACTTATACAGCTATTGATTTATTTGCAGGTTGTGGAGGGTTATCCGAAGGATTACGGCAAGCTGGATTTCACGTAGTTGCAGCTGTCGAGATTAACAAATTCGCAGCCGAAACGTATACCGAAAATCACAAAGAAACATTGCTTTTCGACGAAGATATTCGCACGATAGATTTGCAAAAAATTAAGAAATTATTGAATGGGGAAACCTTGCATTTGCTTGCCGGTTGTCCTCCATGTCAAGGATTTTCTTCGATGAGAAGACTAAACCGGAAGGAACCAGTTGAAGATCCTAGAAATGACCTTATTTTGGAGTACTTGAGGTTTGTAAAAGAATTCATGCCCCTTACTCTGATGATGGAGAATGTGCCCTCGATCATAAGCTATCCACTTTTTGAGGAAGTAGCCAAAGAGTTAAAGATTTTAGGGTATAATATCGATTTTGATGTTGTGAATGTTTCAAAATATGGAGTTCCTCAAAGAAGAAAACGATTTGTTATGGTTGGTTCACGCGTCGGTGAGATAAAAATATCACCCGGAAACAATGAAAGAAAAACTGTTAGAGAGATGATTGGGGGGTTGGAAAGTGCATTTACTACTTCTGACCCAGTACACAGAATTTTTCCGAAACATGTTAAAAGAATTGAAGAAATGATTAGTAACATTCCTAAAAACGGGGGAAGCAGGAGAGATCTCCCGGAAAAGTATATTTTAGACTGTCACAAGAAGGACAATGTCGGATTTAATGATGTCTATGGGCGGCTTAGGTGGAATGATGTTTCTTCGACTATTACTGGCGGGTGTCTGAATCCCTCAAAAGGTAGGTTCCTTCACCCTGAAGAAAATAGGTGCATTTCGGCAAGAGAAGCTTCATTGTTACAAACATTTCCGCCTGATTATATTTTCCCTGCGCATATTCCAAAAACGTCATTGGCACTTATGATTGGGAATGCATTGCCACCGATGTTTAGTAAGGTTCAGAGCCTTAACATTCATTCTCATATTACTGAACACTTTGTCCGGCAGTAGAAACATACTTCTAATATAGAAATCGGGAGTGTTTGGTTAATATCACCTTCCTAGTAGGTTCCTTGGGTGATCCATAATTGTATTCGAACGGGTTGAGTTAATGGATAAGTTCGATAAAGTAAAACGCAGCGAAATTATGAGTAAAATATCAGGTAAAAACACGAAACCGGAGATCATCGTACGTAAACTTCTTCATCGAATGGGTTACCGGTTTCGATTGCATCGTATTGATCTACCGGGGAAACCAGATATTGTGTTGCCAAAGTACAAGAAAGTAATACTTGTGCATGGATGCTTTTGGCATGGGCATGATGGCTGTGTTAAAAGCAAACTTCCTGAAACAAATAAAGATTTTTGGTTGAAAAAAATCGGAAAGAATATTGAACGAGATTTAAAACATTTTAAATCACTTGAAGAACTAGGATGGGATGTATTAATCATATGGAGTTGCGAGATGAGTAAAAAAGCAGATTTAATAACAATAGAACAGAGGTTAGGCACGTTTCTTGATAAGAGGTAATTAATTTACAATAATTTTCTATGAAATTTATGACGTGCCCTTGTTAAAGGGTTCGTCATTTGAAAGTAGCCCAAATGTTCTTCGCGATAACATATTGAGGAGGAAGTTTATGATGCATATTGAACCCTTTTCACCAACGGATATCAAAATCCCAAAAAACAGTAGAGTGAAATACTTTACTGTTACTGGTCCAAAAGGTTCATTGAAAATCGGTATTACGTTCACTAAGAGCTCACTTAGGGGAATGCAATACCAACTGGCAAGAATGCGGATAGGTGATACATGGATTCGCGAGAATTTCGGTTCCCCAATTCATGAAATCCTTAAGGAGCACGTCGGGGCAACTTTTCAAGGAACAAGGGAGACATGGTTCGAGGAAGTGTATAACCGGAATTATTCAGTATAAAAACTATGTGCTATTTTTCTGATGATTGATTGCCGTAGCTTGCCTGTGGCCACAGCTGATTATGAGAATAGCAGTACATTAAAAAGAGACATCCCACTGGCCGTGTACAATGAAATGCGTAGCATCATCGACAATGAGTACGAGATACACCTGTTTCTTCGCCCCGTTTGGGCCTACGATGACAAAGGGTTATATTTGATGTCACTTTGCCATAAAGTGTTGCGATAGCACTTTTGAAAGCAACGCGCGGCGAACGCCACGTTTCCGTATACAGGCGCAACTGCCTCGAGCTGTAACCACGACGTGCCAGTTACTCCTGTAATGTGTTCCTTTTCATTGTTACTCGGCTGGATCTTGTTTTCCCATTGGATTTGGATGAATTGTCGGACGCTCCTGCTAGGCACTTCGTGCCGAAGAAGAATCGACACTTTCAGGATCACCTCGTAAATAACACCATTAACCAGTTTGCGACCGCGTTCTTTGGGCTTTTGAACACGCAAACTTTGAGGCCGATACTGTGTCAAATACCGGCGCAACAATCGTTCGGATAATCCAGTTTGATTGTAGTTCTATACTTTGAGCTGTTTGAGTTTAGTTCGGTCGTTCCCTGCGATAAACGGCGACACATGAAACCGCATTTCCGCTACATCTTCGCTTTTCGTAAATATTTCAATCTCATTCCTCCAATCCTTAGGATGACATGAGTGTAACCCCGTGTTTTGCGGAAAAGAAGGCATACCGGGTTTGTAACCTCAAGCATGTGAATTTGCAATTGGCCGGACAGCTCGAGAGAACCAAAAGGTAGCGCGGGTTCCAACAAATTGTCTAACAGGATGGAGTACGGACGATGGCGACGCTGACAAACATGCTACAGGTAGGTCATAACGGATGGCAAGCGATGTGAGAACTCTTTTTTGCATACACTATGCCGTAAACCCAGTTCGCCAGCGCATGATCGTGGATTCATCTGCCGCAACGTCAGTGTAGGGGAGGTCTGAATTACCCTTTCAATGCTATTAGTGTCGTAATGCTTATATGGAGCTAACAGATCCGGAAGTTCATGATGATTATATGCACGATCCGCTTAGTATTCGTCGAATGATGAGCCGATAGCGCCGGAATTTTGCACCCACATGCAGCTCCTTATTAGACTCAGATTCCCCCCAACAGGGGCAAGGAACATTTCCTTACTCCTAACAAAAATGTCGGTTTCATTTTCCTTTGCATCCAACAAAAGTCTGCTATAATGATCATCACACGGTTTTTTGGAGGATGCCCCATTGTGTGAACTGTATCCATAAGTTCACACAATGGGGCATCCTTTTCCTTTTCCATGAATACGGACATTATTTTCGTCTATTCTTGGACAGGCAAGGCCATCAAATTCTCGATATCTTCGACTAATAAAAACAATGGTATGGCATCTCTAAAATATAATTGATAGAATATTAGCATATATTGTATTTTAGTAGGGGGGAATCTGTTATGACTACACCTTTTTCAGCTGGAGGCTCTGCTATAGGTTACCTTTATCAATCCAGATATGCTCTATACCTATTATTGCAAAGGATTGATTCTCAATTATCAATAGAGAAGTTGGATGACGTTGCTTTTGAAGATGGTTATTCACCTGCTGAACTCCTACAACTCAAGCACCATTTGAACTCAACTGCTTCCTTAACAAATGCTTGTTCAGATTTATGGAAAACAGTACGAGTTTGGAGTGAGGCACTAAAATCACAAGTTCCTTTAGCACGTCTAACATTAGTGACAACGGCGACTGTGCCACACGGCTCAATTGGACACTATTTGAAGGATAACCTTATAAGAGATCCTTCCAAAGCCAGATCTATGATGCTTGATGTAATTGCTACGTCAGAAAGTCAAACGAATCAGACTGCATATCAAGCATTCTCTTCGTTAACTCCGGAGCAGCAATTTTCATTAGTTGAAAACATGTATATACTAGACCAATCACCAGATATTGTTGACGTTTCGGATAAGGTTAAAGGTCTATTAGCACTCTCGGTAAGAAGAAACTTAATAGATTCTTTATATGAACGGCTTGAAGGATGGTGGTTCCAGCAGGTCATAATCCATTTAAAAGAGCAATCAATGGGAACTATATCTGGAGCAGTCTTATCCGAAAAAATACATGATATCGCAGATCAATTGAGACCAGACAGATTACCAATTGATTATCAAAGCGATGTTCCCGAAGACCCACAAACTTACGATGGAAGACAGTTTGTTCAACAATTACAAATCATATCTCTAAGTGAAAAGAGAATTGAACTCGCTCTAAGGGATTATTATAGGGCTTTTATGCAGCGATCTAAATGGATATCTGACCACCTGGTAAGTATCGGTGAATTGGAGCGTTACGAGAAACGATTACATGAAGCATGGGAAGAGTATTTTGAAATTTTAATTGAATCAGGTATTGAAGGATTAACTGGTCCAGAATTGGAACAAAGAGGGAAATCATTATACAATCGTTTGATGGAAGCGACCCATTTAACGATTAGACCAGGTTGTACAGAACCCTATGTGTTAAAAGGGAGTTACCATATACTTGCTGATAAAGAAGGAACCCCTTTAGGATGGCATCCTCATTTTAAGCAAGTACTTGATAAATTAAAAACGGCACATAAGGAAGGGGCTGCAGGATGAATAGTTGGAACCAACGTCCGACTGAAGTAGCGAACCTCCTTAACCCCGCTTTTTGTGGGTACATACTTAAAGAATACGTAAAATCCTATGAAAGCGAAACTGGTACGGGTGTTCCGTTCGAGCTCATGTTTTTGTTATTACCTATTGTTTTGCATCGTCATACACGGGAGCAACTCCCTTCTACCATTCGAACGCACCTCCAATATTGGTTGCAATCTAATCCTGAAATTCGAATTGGCTTTGCAAATCGTGTAAATGAGATGATTGGTATTACGCGTGAGTCGATGTTATTTCTTATTCACAAGGGATATCTCACAGAATTAAATGGGCGCTTTTTTGCAACTGAGAAGAGATATAGAAGATTTCTTATTGATGACGAAATTAAGGAGATCGCGAATAAAAGCAAATTTGTTGGTCGTTGGTTTTCTAACTCTTCAAGTTCTACTATTTATACAATGTGGGGGATTTGTCCATGAGTATTCAGATCAAAGAGCTTGCTCTATATAATAAACAAGGGCGCAAGCGTATTGTTCCTTTTATTATAGGTAAGGTAAATATTATCACAGGAAAATCTAAAGTTGGTAAATCAGCAATTATTGAAATAATCGAATATTGTTTAGGAAGATCGGAATTTAGAATCCCCGAAGGTGTAATTCGAAATCATGTCGTATATTTTGGAATAAAACTCATCTACGAACAACAAGAGATCTTAATCGTAAAAAAAGCTCCGGAAGGAAATGCGTTAAGTCAAAGCCAAATCCATCTAGAAGTAGGGGCAGATATAGATTTTCCTGAAATTGACAACATAACAACAAATAGCAACGATGATAGTCTGGTTGATTATTTAGGAAGTCTGATAGGAATTTCGCCCAATCTACATATCCCTTCCGAGGGGCAATCGCGTGATCCATTGGAAGCGAATTTCAAGCACGCACGTACCTTTCTCTTTCAAAAACAAAGTGTTATAGCAAACGAATCTATTCTTTTCCACCGACAAAACGAACCATTTATCCCGCAATCTATTAAGGATACGCTTCCCTACTTTCTAGGTGTAATTCGTGAGGATCAATTAAAGTTAGAGCAGGAACTTCGGCAAACAAAAAGGCAACTCAAGCTGCTGCAACGGAAATTTTACGAAGCTTCCACTATAGTTGGTAATTCAAATGCACAGGCAATCACTTTATTTGAAGAAGCGAAACAAGTTGGATTGTTGGATGAAAAGGTTCAATCGGGT
The DNA here is from genome assembly GCF_028745515.1 of Paenibacillus thermotolerans. Taxonomy (GTDB): domain Bacteria; phylum Bacillota; class Bacilli; order Paenibacillales; family YIM-B00363; genus Paenibacillus_AE; species Paenibacillus_AE thermotolerans. The sequence goes on from NZ_JAQZSG010000007.1 coordinate 166,793, forward strand.
GATTCGGATTACATTCTTAGTTGCTTAAAAGGCACTTTGAAATGGAAACCGTTTGCAGAACCCATATTCGAAACTGACCGTTTGCAGGAAATGCAATCAGAAAGACGAGGATTAATAGAGCAAATTGCACAAGTTAATGATCAAATAAGTTCAGCAAAAGCTTATGCTGCCGAAGCTGTTGGATATACATTTGAAGCGAATCAACAAAGATTGCGACTTGAATCAGTACATTTATTTCCAAGTGATGGTGACGGGCAAAATCATTGTCCACTTTGTACGTCTAGATTGGAGAACACCGTTCCAACTGTTGAGATGATTAATAACTCACTTTTAAATTTGAGAAATAATTTAATATCTGTTGAAAGAGAACGGCCTAAACTACGGGAATTCCTGCAAAAATTGGAGTATCAACTACAGGCTTATAAAGAAGAGTTACAGTCGATTACGAATGCTATGAACACTCTTTTGATGGAACAGCAAGTAGCCGATGATATTAAAGAAATCAACACAAGAATTGCCAGAGTGGTGGGCAGAATTAGTTTATTTTTAGAGAACTATCAAGAAGTCAACGAAGATAAGGACTTAAAAATACAAATTGCAGAATTAGAAGGTAGAATCGAGATACTTGAGCAGGAGCTTGATAAAGAAAAGAAAGATGAATTATTGACATCCGTTCTAAGCAGAATATCTACATACATGACAAAATGGGCTGAAGATTTACAACTGGAACATTCATCATCTCCATATCGACTGGATCTAAAATATCTTACTGTCATTGCAGATCAAGAAGAAAGACCTATTCCAATGTACAGGATGGGCAGTGGCGAAAACTGGCTTGGTTGTCATTTAATTTCACATTTGGCTCTTCATAAATACTTTATACAACGCGACAGACCCGTCCCATCATTTATTATTCTGGATCAGCCAACTCAGGTGTATTTTCCACCGGAAAAGTATGAGGTTATGGAAGGTTTAGACGAAGAGCTGACAGACGAGGATCGATTAGCAGTTTCACGTTTATTCAACCTATTATATTCTGTTTGTAATGAATTAGAAGGGAAATTCCAAATTATTGTATTAGACCATGCCAATATAGATGACGAAGACTTTCAGAGCTCATTAGTTGAAGAACCTTGGCGAAACGGAAGAGCGTTAATTCCTGTGGACTGGTTTGAGGAAGAGAACGATTAGCAATAATAAACGCTATAGAGCCCAAAAATAAAAAGCGATTACCCCCATTTGTTGGTCATTGTTTTATGTTATGTTAGAACATGCCAAGTAGAGTTCGAAACAATATTTGCAATCTTATTAACTGATTCTAGATGCGATTGGATAAATTGTATCATGACTAAATGATACAATTTATCATTTCGGTTCCACTTTGCCCCAATTTTCCAGTCGCATTAGAGAATATGACCGACTGTGGTTCAAAATTGGCCAAAAAATCGTTTTTATGATTCGGATTCCTCGAACATTTATCTTAAAACCCGAAACCCCTTGATACGACTGGGTTTTCTCTCGGAAAAATCCTGAGATGCTCAAATTCCAATTTCTTATCTTGACAGGATTAAATTCGCAGGTGGTAGTTTACCTTAAAGATCACAGTACGAAGCCGAGATCTAACATAAGATCTTGGCTATTTAGTTTAGTAACAATCATCATTATGTCATCCCAGTATTATTGTTATTATTAATTCATAATTTCCGGCAGTTGACGGCGTAAGTTGACCTGCTATTTGTGGTCAATCCTGACCAAGCAAGGGTATGCGGAAAAGGGAAACAAATTCTAGACTTTCAATTCATCCGTCTTTATTTTGCCCTTATTGTTAAGCCTTCTGATAGATCAAGACATCTGTATTGTTTTTGAGTTGTAACACACGTTACGAGGAGGTTAAAAGGATTTTGTTATTATTTGCCGAAGTCGTCTAAGTATATAACGCATTTCTGATTGGGTGAATGACATGAAACCGGAAGAACTAAAACAAAAATTTGCGAATCTAACCATATGGAAGAAAAACGGTCAAAGAGCTCCGCACAAACCGCTTCTCATCCTTTATGCACTCGGACAGTATTTGAACGGTAAAACAAATCTTCCCTACGAAGAGGCGAGAGTCAAGCTTAAGAACTTGCTCACCGAGTTCGGACCGGCTCGTAAGTCGTACCACCCTGAGGAACCTTTCGTACGATTGGTTGGTGACGGAATCTGGGAGTTAGACACAGCGGTTGATAAAAGAAATCCAAATGATAAAAAATTACTCGAAAACGGAGTTGCCGGTGGCTTTAACCCGGATGTTATCTTGTTACTGGATAATAACCGTACGTTAGTGATGGAGCTTGCCATGCAGGTGCTAGAGGAGCATTTTCCGGATACGATGCATGAAGATATTCTGGAAGAGGTCGGGCTTCACTATCATCTCACTCGTAAGAAATCGCGGGATCCGTATTTCAGGGAGCGAATCCTTCGAGCTTATGAGCATAGCTGCGCGATATGCGGTTTTCATGTCCGCTTAGGCAATGTCCTGGTAGCGGTTGAAGCGGCGCACATCCAATGGCATCAGGCGGGTGGGCCGGATCGAGAAGAGAATGGAGTGGCTCTTTGTTCGCTCCACCATAAGCTTTTTGACCGTGGAGTATTCACTATTTCATCTGATAAAGAGGTACTCGTAGCTGAAGGTGCCTACGGGACACAAGGCTTTGAAGATTGGCTTATGAAATATCACGGTAAGGCAATAAGATCTCCTATTCACCCGGATTATGCACCAAGAGATCATTTTACAGGGTGGCATTTTCGGGAAGTGTTTAAAGGTCCGGCTAGGTATAGAGCGTAAAAACATCATGTTTCTCATTCCCATGAAAGGGCATACGTATGCTTACACTTGGAATCTACGAACAAGTTGTCAACGAGATGCTTGTCACAGAGATTCAGTCGCTAATCGAAGAATGGGAAGCAGATTTGAAGCATATCGATAGCGCCGTATCGGCTAAGCTGTTGGGTCAGTATATGGGGCGGTTGCTTACTCAAGTTCTTCTTTATATTGAAAACTCGGATGACACAGTGAAGGATCATGTCGCTCTTTGCAATGAAATTATCCGACATACAGCAAATACCCTTGAGCGTGGTACGCTTCATTTTGGATTGGATCGTGTGCTGCTCGAAATTATCGACTCACGCAAGCTCCCGAAGTTAAGTAAGCCGGAGCGGGAAGCGATGCGCCCCAGCACATCACTTGCATTGAGCTCACTTTTTACCGGGGACAAGCGGGAACCGAGCATGATGGCGGAGTTGAGAAAGGAAATCCAAACGAGTGACAGAATCGATTTCCTTGTTTCTTTCATTAAATTCAGTGGTCTTCGGCTCTTGCTCGATGATCTAAAAGCATTTACCTCCCGCGGCGGCCAGCTTCGCGTAATCACGACATGCTATATGGGTGCAACGGATTATAAAGCAGTGGAGAAGCTTGCCCAACTTCCGAACACGGAAGTGAAAATTTCTTATGATACGAAAACAACTAGGCTCCACGCGAAGTCGTACGTTTTTTGGCGGAATACCGGTTACAGTACGTTATACATAGGTTCTTCAAATATGTCCGAATCCGCTATGACAAACGGTTTAGAATGGAATGTGAAGCTGACACAGCAAGATGCACCGGATATTTTGAAAAAGGTTGACGTAACCTTCGAGCATTACTGGAATAACCAGGAGTTTATGAGCTATATACCACAGCTCCACGCAGCGGAGCTTCGAAGAGCGCTTCGATCGGAGCGGGTTAGCGGCCAAGAGGAAGCTGTGCGGAGGGCACATTTTTTTGATATACAGCCTTACTATTACCAGCAGGAGATCCTGGATAAACTGCAAGCGGAACGCGAAATTCATCATTATTATCGCAATCTCGTCGTCGCGGCCACGGGTACGGGTAAGACGGTCATTTCAGCCTTCGATTATCGTCGATTTCGTCAGCAGCACCAGGGGTCGCCTTGTCGGCTGCTTTTTGTGGCGCATCGAAAGGAGATTCTTAGTCAAAGCATAGAATGCTTTCGATCCGTTCTTCGAGATTTAAACTTTGGGGAAATGTTGGTTGGCGGGGAAACCCCATCTAGTCTGGATCATTTATTTGTATCGATTCAGTCTTTGAATTCGCAGGATCTCATCGGCCGAACATCTCCGGATTTCTACGATTACATCGTTGTTGACGAATTCCATCACGCCGCCGCGCCATCGTATCAGCAGCTAATGAATTACTTTCAACCCAAGGTGCTATTAGGTCTCACCGCAACACCCGAGCGTGCCGACGGAAAAAACGTTACGGATTACTTCAATGGAAGGATCGCAGCTGAAATTCGTTTATACGAGGCCATCGAGCGAAAGCTGTTAAGTCCGTTTCACTATTTTGGCGTTACGGATTGTGTTGATTTGAGCGACCTAAGCTGGCGATATGGAAAATATGATGAATCCGAGCTAGAAAATGTTTTCGTATTCCAACATAAGCAAGCGAATGAACGGGTTCGTTATATTTATTCGGCGCTTGAGCGTTATTGTACGAATATGCACGATATTATCGGGATCGGATTTTGTGTCTCAAAGCGACATGCGGAGTTTATGGCGCAGCAGTTTAGCGTTCTAGGAATTCCATCGGAATATCTTATTTCTGAATCGGCCGACGAAGTTCGTGACACGGTGAAACAGCGTTTGGTAAGGAAAGAGATCAATTTCGTCTTTGTTGTCGACCTTTATAATGAAGGTGTCGATATTCCGGAAATTAACACGGTTCTATTCCTCCGTCCGACGGAAAGCTTAACGGTTTATTTGCAGCAGTTAGGGCGGGGACTTCGTCTCTCCGAGGGTAAGGAAGCGCTGACGGTGCTCGATTTTGTCGGTCATGCGCGCCGTGAGTATAATTTCGAGGATCGTTTTAAGGCGTTGCTGCCTAGAAATCGGAAATCCGTGGTGATGGAGATTGAACAGCATTTTCCCAATGTACCTCGGGGTTGTTCCGTCATATTGGAGAAGAGAGCTCAGGAAATTGTCCTGGATCATATTAAAAGTTCAATCAACAATCTGCGGAATATTCGGCGAAAAGTGCGTGATTTCTTCGAGCATCAACCGGATGCTAGAATCGGTGATTTTTTCGAAAACTATCATGTGGATCCCGTTGAAATCTATGGAAGGCAAAAGAAGGGTAACGATTTCCGGAATCGGTGTTGCGGAGAAGGTTGTTCCTTATGATATAACGATTGATTCGGAACGGGAACGCGTTCTTGCGAAAGGGCTGGAGCGTTTATCATTTAATAATTCGGTTCGTTTTTTAGAGACCTCACTTCGATTCATAGAGAATATTCGGACGGTAAAAGGACAGGCGTTATTAGGTCTATCAGAAGAGGAACAGAAATTGCTCCTTATGTTGTATTACACGTTCTGGGATGCGGGATTATCGGAGCTTAAGGAGCAGCATTTTGACCATGTGGAATCCGCGTTGTATTGGCTGATTGAAAATCCACTCTGTTTCGAAGAACTGAAGGATGTTATTCAATACCAGTGCGATAAGATCGATATCGTAGGTCGAGCCATTCCCGAGTTAGGCAGCGACGTTCCTATTGATTTATATTGTAACTATACGATTGATCAGGTATTGGCCGCACTCGGCAAGCATAAGGCTTGGAAGCACAGTCATTTTCAAGAGGGAGTTCTACACCTTAAAGATCGTAACATGGATGTATTCTTTATTACGCTGAACAAGTACGAAAAGGATTACTCGCCCTCAACAATGTATCACGACTACGCCATCAATGAGCGTGTTTTTCATTGGCAAACTCAAAGCCGCACGACGGTAACATCGCCAACCGGGCAGCGTTATATTAACCAAAGGAAGACGAAACACCCGGTGCTGCTCTTTGTTAGGGATAAGAAGAGTGAGGGAACCGTTACTATGCCTTTTACTTGCATTGGGCTAGCAGATTACCAAAGCCACAGTGGGTCAGCGCCTATTAGTATCGAATGGAGAATGAGAGAGGCATTGCCTGCTTTCGTGCTACAGACTGCGGTTAAAGTGTAAGAAGGGAGAAAAAATGCCTACATATAACAAGCTAGTTCGTGATCTCATTCCAGAAGTGATACGCAGCCAAGGCAAAGCGGCAAACATCCGTACATTGGAGAAAAACGAATATGTGGTTGAATTACGCAATAAACTTCATGAGGAAATTGGGGAGTATCTCTTAGCCAACGACGATCAATCTGCAGTTGAAGAGCTGGCGGACATTTTGGAATTGATTTATGCTCTTGCAGCAACGCATGGATCCACTCCGGAACAACTGGAGAAAGTGCGAGCAGATAAAGCAGCTAAACGCGGAGGTTTTAAGAAAGGTATTTTTCTTATCAATGTTGAAGATGCTTGATGTATACATGCCTATTTCGAAAGGAGGGCGTTGATTATGACAATGGAACACAAAACCATTACTTCGCAGCAAGGACTAGCGATGGTCGAACAAGTGCGCCGCATTTGCGAGCCGCTCCCTGAGGTAGAGGAGATCATCGACGGATTCGGCCATACGGTGTTTAAGGTGAAAGGCAAGACGTTCATCATGATGGGAGAGAACGATAAAGACGGCACCACCGGCCTATCGTTCAAGTCGGATCGGGAAAACCAAGAGATTTTGCTGCAATCTGGACGATACGTCAAAACACCGTATATCGGCCACCACGGCTGGGTGTCGATGAAGAAAGGCGAGTCGATCGATTGGGACGAGCTAGCCGTTCTGCTCAAGGAAGCCTATTTACGTGCAGCGCCGAAGCGATTGGTGAAGCAGCTGCAAGGATAGATTATGGATCTCCTGGCGATTATGCTATGGAGATTTATTTTGTTTACAAGAACAGAAGTAAATCTAATTATTTATTTCATAAAAGTAAATGAATTTCTTTACCCGGCTCGGAACCCGTGGTAGAATTTGGGTAAATGGTCAGGAGGTTATAACGGATGCCGCCAAATAACCGTCAAATCTTATCAATGATTTCGATGCTGGCTCGAGACGGCTTCTTCGTCCTTACTGAACATGCAACCGAACAAAGGATTAGATGAGGAATGACAACGGCAGACGTTGAAGACATCCTTTGCAACCCTACCAGATTAATCCGAACGGACACTGACGAGGAGGGGTTGGAAAAACACAAAATGGAAGAAGGGTCTAAACGTCAAAAGCTTGCAATTACAATTACTGGAGATAAATTAATTGTAGTGATAACGGCAATGGATTAACCTCCTTCGCCTTTTGAACACATTTATAAATAAATAAAACTAATAATAGGAGTGAACCAGATGACATTTAAGTGCGTTCACTGCAGGAATACGAGCGCTAAAAACACAGTTATCACTAAAGAATTTGTGATTAATGGCAAAACACTCGTAGTCGAAAACATTCCAATAATTGAATGTACAAATTGCCATGAAAAATTTTTCGATAAAGAAGCAAATGAGTTTATTGACCATCAAATACAGATTTTTGAAGCGGAAGGTTTAGAAAATAAGGCCAAGGAACTAGTTAAATCCAAAGGCATTACTCAAGAGAAATTAGGTCAAATGCTTGGCGGGATATCGAAGCAGCGAGTAAATCAGATATTAAACTCAAGTAATATCGATATAAAAACAGCATACAAAATAACGAAGCTAATCAATGAACCGATTGAAAAAGTGTTTGTGCATAGGGATATTATCAAAGAAGAAGATAATAAATATTACATTAGAAATTGATGGATCCGGCCATTATTCCAATTGACCGCTCCCTTCGACACCTAACGGCACAAACGCTCTCGCAAGCTTTTGTGCCGTTATCACATTCCCATCATATAAAAGACGAGTATTCTGCCCAAGCCATAAGATCCGTTAGGATATTACATGAGGCAGAATCTAAATATATTTAAATCCAGATCGGCCGTTCGGCCAGACTTATGGGAGGTCTGCAAACTGCCGCCTCATAAATGCTAGAGAAGCAGGAAGCTCCAAATCCGGTTCGGTCACGCTGCATTCCGCAGAAATCATGCCGGCATAGCCTGCTTCTTTCAGTTTTTCAACAAACGTATCATAAGGGTATAGCCCTGTTCCGGGCGAGCGCCTACCGGTATCGGCGATATGAATATGTGCCAGCCAATCCTTTTGCTCAATTAACGTCTGATAATCCTCCTGCTCCTCATCCATATGATAAAAATCAGCCAGCACCCGGATCGGTTCGGCGTTAATCAGCTTCGCAAAAGCAACCCCTTCCGCAACGCTGTTAATCAGGTTCGTTTCCTTCCGATTTAACGGTTCGATGGCAAGCGTAATCCCTGTACCTGCAAACTCCCCGGCAATGTCTCTTAGCAGGATTAACATTTGCTCGTCCGCGCGAGCCCTGCCCCATCCGTCAGGAAATTTGCGGGAACCCCCGCTGCCAAACACGGCAATTTCCGCACCGATTCTGGCCAGCGCATCGGCAACCCTGGCATTATAGTTCCGCACCCTTCTCCAATCTACATCGGGTCCGACCACCTTCATATCCCGAGGAAAAAACAAATTGAGCGCCTTCACCGGAATAGGGCTGTTTATATATTTTGAAATCATCATTCGCAGCTGCTTGTTATCCTCCACTTGCAACGCCGAAATCGGTGCCTCAATATAATCGAACCCATATTTGTGCAGCAGGTCAGCCTCGTCGATCCCTTTGCACCAACCGAGCAATACCAACGGCAACACCTTCTTTAAGAAGATTTTGACGGTTCATTTTGTCCCTTTCTACATAGATACGCGTATCATAGCCGTTTCATTGCAGCAATTCTCCCGAAGCGACAAGTTTCTGACTTATCAAACAACATTATCTGTGGATAACTAATTGAACGAGCCCGTGGCGGTTTCTATCGTTCGGAAGAGGACACTTCCCGGCTTAACAGCTGCAATAATTTATCCCGGTTTCGATCCGAAATCGGGTACGATGCCTGAACTCCGCCATAACCCATCGTGCCGTCAGCTTCCCGAAACGCATAAACAAATGAAGCGGGCCGGTCGCTTGGGAGCCAAACCAACATATCAATCGGAGAACTGGTATGCTCTAAGGTGATGCGAAACCAATAATCCGCCGGGGCTTGGTCGAGGGGAGCTAGGTCCTTCTGATTCGATAATGCTTGAGCTAGGGTTCGGACGGCTTCCTTATTTTGTTTGGCGGTCCAGTGGACGATGAACTCGTTATTGCCCTGAGGAGTATAAATATCCGCGAAGCTGACCGGAAATCCGTTGATTTTCGGAATTTGTTTGTACACCCAGCCTGCGGCGCTTAGGATTACCACGACGACAACTACGACGAGGAGACAGCCTTTATTCTTCATGATATACCTCCTTTGTTCTCAAGTATCTCTATCGGCGGCGGTCCGCAAACAAAAAACAGAGCGCAAAAACTGTGACCAGTTCCCGCACTCCGTTATGATATCGATGATGCTAAATCAGTTTCTCCCAAATCCAAATCGGCCTCTCCAGCAGGATCGAAAGAAGTGTACGATTGACTGCCTTAGAGTTCGTCTGAAGATCGTTACTTAGTACGATGACCGTGATGTCCTCATCGAGCACTCGCGTCATATAATGGCGGAACCCGCTCGGATAGCCGCCTGAGTGGCCGACCGCATCATGTCCGAACACCCGCTGTACGAACCAGCCGTAGCCGTATTTTTGCGGGAACTTGGATGCATGCTCCGTCTCCATCAATGTCAGCGACTCCGGGGACAGCAGCTTGCCGCCCCGCAACGCGCGGTCGTAGTGCGCCAAATCCTCCGCCGTTGCAATGAGGTTTCCGGCCGCGAACGCCGCGGAATCGTCCATTGCGGGGCCGGCTTCGCCGTTGACATAACCGGTCGCGGCATCCGCTCCGTCAGTAACCGTGAACGTTGCATGCTCCATCCCGGCAGGCGCGAAAATATGCTCCGCAATATAATCCTCATACGACTGCACGCTCACATGCTCAATGATCAGCCCGAGCAGCACATAGCCCGAATTGCTGTAGCGGAAGCCGGAACCCGGCTCGAAATCCGGTGTTGCGTCGCGGATCACGTCTACAATTTGCTCCGGCTCCCACGCCTTTCCGTAATCGAACGAAAATGCCGGGTTCATATAATCCGGAATGCCGGAGCTGTGGCTGAGCAGATGGCTGATCTTGATGTTGTCGCCACCCGGGAAGTCCGCTATGTATTTGGACAACGGGTCATCCAAAGAGAGCTTGCCTTGCTCCGCCAGCTGCATCATGGCAACAGCAGTGAACGACTTGGATAGTGAAGCGATGTGATACAACGTTTGGGGTGTATTTTGGACGCCTTCTGCTGCTAACCCGTACCCTTTTTCGAATAAAATGCCGCCGTCCTTCGCTGCCAACACGACACCGCGGAACGATTCGTTCGTCAAATATTGATCCATCCGCTCGGCTGCCGAGCCTTTCAATTCCCCGTGCGTTTCACGACCCAGAACGAACAAAACCGCCGCCGCAAGCAAAACGATGATGACGATGGTCCATATCAATCCTTTTACGATCCCTCTCATAGTAACCGCCATAGAATAATATATTTACGTTATTAACATAACTTGGATATGATAGTGAAATAGATTCACGTTGTCAAGGGATGATTTTCCACTACTGCTACGAAACGTTCGATTGTATTGGAGAAAAGGCTGCAAAAGTTTATACTGATTCATAGCAAGCGAGATGGGGTAGGAACGGAGGTGCTGATTTTCCATTGAACCTTTTAATAGCGGAACATCTGAATAAAAGCTACGGCATAAAAACGCTGCTTAACGATGTGAATTTTAGTATAGATGACGGCGATCGGATCGGCATTATCGGTGTGAACGGCACGGGGAAGTCGACGTTCATGCGCATAATCGGGGGCCTTGAGCAGCCGGACACGGGGCACATCGCTTACCGCAACGGCATTCGGATCGAATATTTGCCGCAAAATCCGCCGATCGACAATGAGCTGACTGTAATTGAGTACGTGTTTCAAGGCAACTCGCCGCTTATGCAGCTGCTGCGCCAATATGAGCACGTCTTGCATCAGGTGGAAAACAACGTTCCCGGCGCGGTGGAGAAGCTGACGGAGCTTGGCGCGCGGATGGATGCGGCGGACGCATGGCAGGTGGAGAGCGAAGCGAAGAAGATACTTTCCCAGCTTGGGGTCAGCGACGTTCATGCCCGCATGGGGGCGCTCTCCGGCGGGCTTCGGAGGCGGATTGCGATTGCAAGCGCGCTGATCCGGCCTTCGGATTTGCTCATCCTGGACGAGCCGACGAACCATATCGACACCGACACGGTGCAATGGCTGGAGCAGTATTTGAAGAAGACGAAATCGGCGCTTCTGATGATTACTCACGACCGGTACTTCCTGGACCGGATCGCGAGCCGCATCGTGGAGCTGGACGGCGGCAAGCTGTATGCGTACAGCGGGAATTATAGCGTGTTTCTGGAGCAAAAGGCCGTAAGGCTGGAGCAGCAGCAGGCGTCGGAGCAAAAGCGTCAAAACCTGCTGCGCAATGAGCTTGCTTGGATTCGGCGCGGTGCGCAAGCCCGTTCCACGAAGCAGAAGGCGCGAATCGACAGGTTCGAGAAGCTGCAGGCGGAAGCCGGCCCATCGACCGCGGAGACGCTCGACATCGCTTTGTCGGGAGCGCGGTTGGGCAAGAAAGTGCTTGAACTGCATGACGTAGGCAAAAATGCCGCCGGCCGCCCGCTGTTTAGCCACTTTAACTATATCGTGCAAAGAGACGACCGCGTCGGCATCATCGGCCCGAACGGCGCCGGCAAATCGACGCTGCTCAATGTGATCGCGGGCAGGGTCCCGCCCGACAGCGGCGAGGTGGAGCAAGGGCAGACCGTTAAGATCGGCTTTTTCTCGCAGGAGCCTGTCGAGATGGACGGATCGATGCGGGTCATTGACTATATTAAGGAAGCGGCGGAGCAAATTCGGACGTCGGACGGCAGTACGATCAGCGCTTCTCAAATGCTGGAGCGGTTCTTGTTTCCTTCGGGCCTGCAATGGTCGCCGATCGGCAACCTGTCGGGAGGGGAGAAGCGCCGGCTGCAGCTGCTGCGCATTCTCGTCGAAGGGCCGAATGTGCTGCTGCTCGACGAGCCGACGAACGATCTCGACATCGGCACGCTGTCCGTGCTCGAGGACTACTTGGAGGAGTTTGCCGGGGCGGTCATTGTTGTTTCTCATGACCGGTACTTTTTGGACCGGACGGTGGACACGCTGTGGAGCTTCGAAGGCGACGGCAAAGTCGTTTACCATGTCGGAAACTTCTCGGAGTACGAGGCATGGAAGGCGGCGCAGGGTGCGGCGGCGACGACTACCGCTGATCACCGCGCTTCGGACAATTCGACCGAGAAGGGTAGACGCGAGAAGGAAAAGACACTCAAGTTCACCTACAACGAGCAGAAGGAATTTGAGGAAATCGACGATCGGATTGCCTCCGTCGAGGAGCAGCTGCAGGCGGCGAACGAGGCGATCGATACATGCGGCAGCGACTACGAGAAGCTGCAAAAGCTGACCGAACAGCAGCAAGCGCTGGAGTCTGAGCTTGAGTGGCTGATGGATCGGTGGACGTACTTGAACGAGCTCGCCGAGCAGATCGAGCAGCAGAAGCGGAAATAACTCAATAAGGAAGTTTTTCCTCACTATTTGCACGCGGCGACGTGGTTTTTGCCGAATAGTGAGGTCCAACTTCGCTATCTCGGTCCGCACGCCCGTTTTGTGTCGGGAATTCGGTAAATAAGGCAGTTTCACCTCACTATTTGAAGCGCTAACTGCAATATCAATGAAATAATGATGTTTTACCTCACTAATCCCCATGACGACAAGTTGTGGGGATTTCTTATTTCCCGGGCGAGCGCACGAACCGACAAGAAAACAAAGGAATTTGTCTTTTCCTGGCGAAAGAGAGGAAACAATACATTTGATGTCAGGAGACAGCCGATATGTTTAAGGGACATCTTAGATCCGACATACCATTCATATTTGCGCAGTCATACCATATCTGAATAAACAAAGAAAGAAGCGGCCGCACCGGCCGCTTCTTTCTTGTCGCCAACCGCATAATATCCATGCTCCCTGCAAAACATACCCACGAGGTGAAAACAATGGAAAATAAGAAGGACGAACCGACCGTTGCGCCGGGCATGAATATGGATGACGAGCTGGAAGAGCCCGCGTCGGAGGAAGAGATCCAAAGCAACGAGTCTACCTCCGTTACCCGGCTGTTCTTGGACCGTACCCCTGAAGACTAAACTTAACTACTAAACACGAGGTGCGTTAACGTTATGCGGAGTCGTTTTATCGTGCTTGGCATAGGTATATTAATGATCATCATCGGCAGCGTCGCTACATTTCTGAAATACCCGTATTTCGGCAACGGGCTCATTCTCATCGGTACGATCGTAGGCTTAGGGGCCGTCTTTTTCTGGAAGCAAAAGGCCCGCAAGTGATCAATCCAGCATAAATTTCTGCCGCAAATCCTCGCGGTGGAGCACCTGCGAATCGTGCCGGATGTAATGGCATACGTACGATCTTCTCCAGCGGTCCCGCGAGCGGTTTTTGCGGGAGGAGTGGATCAGCAGCTCGTGAAAGAACAAAATATCGCCCTTTTCCATCACGACGGGAACCTCCTGCGACAGGTCGATTCCTTCGGTTTCGTGCGTCCACGCCTCGTGCTCGAGCAAATTTTTGACCGCACCGTGGGGCAGCAGCCCGAGCTTGTGCGATCGCGGGATGACGAACAGGCAGCCGTTCTCCTCGTCGACGAGCTCCTCCATCGCGATCCACGCCGCAATCATCGTCATCGGGTCGTCTTTTATGTAGTAATAGTCCTGATGCGGCGCCTGACCGGCCGAGCCCGGCTCCTTGTAGAAATACATGCTCTGCACGCCGGCCGCCTCACGGCCCATCAGCTGCGCGAGCGCGCCTCGGACGATCGGCAGCTTCATCATCTGCAGCGCGAAGCCGTCATGCTTGTGCGGGTTAAACAGCCGCAGCGTGAATCGGTCCTCGTCCCGTTTGACCGCGGCCCACTCCGGCAGCGTCACCTCCGACCGGATCGTATACACATGGGCATTGAACGCGTCGATCAGATCGGGGCTGCAGGAACCTTTTAACAGCAAATACCCGTTCTCATGAAAAAACTTCACCTGCTCCTCCGAAAGCGGCTCCAACCGGGGCGGCCGCGGGGGCATCTTCAGCATTGCCGACTCCTCCTCTTCCTAGCATCAACACTTATAGATTATTCTTTTGCCAAGCCTATTGAAAGACAGCGGGATAAAAAACTTTCGCATAAACGGGGAAATCGTGAAACAGGGTAGGATTTTTTCCGCATAATGGCGAAATGAAATCATATGATCATGCGTAAGGAGGCGTGGATCCGCCATGCTAAAGCGTAAAGTAGGCCGGTTAAACCATGAAAGCTCGGTCGTCATGTTCGGTGCGGCGAGCTTGGGCAATGTAACGCAGGAGGAGGCCGACGCATCGATTACGTTCGCGCTGGAGCACGGGGTGAACCATTTCGATACGGCTGCCAGCTACGGAGATGCGGAGCTTCGAATGGGACCGATCATCAGCAAGGTTCGCGGCGATATTTTTTTGGCGACGAAAACCGGCGAACGCTCGAAGGAGAAGGCGAAAGAGGAAATTTACCGCTCGTTGGAACGGATGAAGGTGGACTCGGTAGACTTGCTGCAGCTGCACGCGGTCGGCACGATCGATGAGCTGGATCTGTGCACTGCGAAGGGCGGCGCGTTGGAAGCGGCGATTGAAGCGAAGGAAGAAGGCGTTGTCGGGGAAATCGGCATTACCGGGCACGGGCATTTGGCTCCGGTTACGCATTTGGAGGCGCTTCGGCGGTTTCCTTTTGCCACGGTGCTGCTGCCTTTGAACTATTATATGTACTCTTTGCCCGCATATCGCGAGGCGTTCGATGCTTTAATGGAGGAAACCGTGAAGCAGAATGCAGCGGTTCGGGTCATTAAGGCGGTTGCGAAGAAGCCTTGGGGTGAGGGGCAGCAGCGGCCGTACTCCACCTGGTACGAACCGTTCGACCGGCAGGAAGTGATCGATGCTTGCGTGCATTCTGTGCTGTCGTTCCCGAACGTGGTCGGATTCGCAAGTGCGGGCGACATTCACCTGTTTCCCAAAATTGTGGATGCGGTCGAGCGTTACGGTACGATGAAGGACGAGGACGCGGAGCGGATATTGAGCTCGATCAGCGGCTACACGTCTGTGTTCGATGCCCCGACTTCTATCGCTTAGTATTGGAAGCTTCAAACGGATTCATTCGACTTTTCTAAAGTCGGGGGATCCGTTTTTTTTGTGTTATCTTTCACAATTACAAGCGGTGTGTTTTGTTGTATGATCTTTCTTGTTACTAATTACCAAATAGACGGGGAGAAGCATTAGGATGAAGAGAGTTATCGCGTTTGTAGTCATGATGATGTTGTTCGCTACTGTGGTGAACGCATCCGGTATGTACGGGACATACAAGGGGAACCCGATCGTCAAAGTAAAAATCAACGGAACAGAACAGAAGACGACGGATGTGCCGGCAATCAGCATGCAGGGCCGGGTCATGGTCCCGCTCAATATGCTCCGGGCCGCGGGGGCGGAGGTTACGTGGGATAACAAAACGCAAACCGCAAGCGTCACCACGAAGTCCGGCAGTTCTTCTAAAGATATCGTGAGCTATCTGAGCTCCGTTTCGGAGAAGGTAGACCGTCTCGGCGGATCTTATTTGACGTTAGCGTACGATGAAACCGGGCCGTATATGAGCGTGTCGTACTCGGCCGTAGCGAACTATGATGAGGATGTCGCCAATATTTCGGCATTGACCGAATTTGTGGCTAATACGGAAGCGGCTTGGATGTATGTGTATGTATATTCGCCTGCATCGGAAGGCTCCGTATACACCGGGAACGTCGAAGTGTCGCGCGAGGACGCGGAAGCTTACGTGAACGGAAAGCTGACGGAAGAGCATTATTTCGACAGTTGGGTCATCAATTCGACGGAGCTGCTTGGAGACGCGGAGTACGACGAAGAGGATGCGTATGATGATACGGCTGCGATCGAGCTGTATTCCTTCGATGGAGAAGTATACTTGGGGCAATTGACCAGCGACGATACGGCGGACAGCGTGTTCAATGAGAAAGGCGAATTCGGCGGCAAAACGTCCGCAAACTCCATCTGGAATCCGAAAAGCAAATACGGCGGGGAAACATCGGATGAAGGCGTATTTAACAAAAAGGCGACGAAGCCGCCGGCGATTTACTTTTATGACGAGCTGATCGGGTATTTAACCGCTAATCCGGATTTTGAAGACGGGGTGCACCCTGACGAGCTGATGGATTGGCTGCTTGAGAACGGATTTTAATTGTAGCGGTGCGGGAGCGGTCCTTTACATTGGGGCTGCTTTTTTGCATTGTGCGCAAAAAAAATGCCGCATTCCGGGTTCGCCCTTATAGGCCGGAATGTCGGCTATTTCTGTTTTACAGCCAGTAGTTGTACTCTTTGTCCACGATAGTTTGGAACGATGGGCTTGCTTCGGCGATCGTTTTGTAAATTTGTTTGTATTGATCGTTCAACAGGCTCAAGATCAATTGGCAGCGGACATCGTCGTTGTCCTTTTTTAAGTTGTTGATGATTTTGATCGGTTGGAATTCATCGTCAATCATCGTGCTGATTAACGCAAACTGAAATCCATTATAATAAAAAGTGACGATGAGCTTCTTGGTGCTGGGCAAATACTGGATGGCCACATCTTCGAGTGACCCGTTGCCGTATGGAATGGAACGCAAATAAGGTGAAGCCATAGTTTGATCCCTGCCTGACATACGTAAGAATATGTTTTATTATAGCATTTATTTTTCTTTATTAAATTGTGAAATAATTAACATTATTAGGTCCAAAGAACGTTGAACTCAATAACGATAAGGTCTTTAGAGATATGTATATTCATAAAATGAGACGAAAGCCCCATGCACGAAATACCCTCTATAAACTTTATCAGATATGACTGGATAGAATCAATGAGTGAATGGCTATGTCGGTGGATTTATTTTCCTGTTGCATCGGGCGCGCCGTCTGTGATACATTATTGCTTGTCGCTCAAAACGGACGCCTTCGGGCGGCGTTGAATGACGAGAATCGACAGAACGGTGCGAACTGATATGGTAAAAATACAGGTTGCGCGGTTCGTTGAAACGTGATAAGATGTAATTCCTGTCGCCGAGAAGGTGACGGGGACGAGTAAGACAAGCTTGCTCCTTGAAAACTGAACAACGAGCACGGACTTTTCGAAGGTGTCGCTCCTGCGATATCGAGGAAATGTCCAGCATACGCTTGTGCGATTGTTATGATCGTACAATTAAAGTAAGTCAGCTTTTAAATCATGAGTTCAGATATGAACTTCTCT
>NZ_JAQZSG010000070.1 GCF_028745515.1 Paenibacillus thermotolerans
CCGATGGATAGCCCTACCGCCTTACACAAACTTCTTGACGCTCCCTAAAATCGTCTTAAAATTTGCTTCCTAGTTAATGTCAGTTATCTAGTTACTATTTCATTTCAACTTTGGTATGTAATAAATAACTGGGAAATGATAAATATATAAAATCGTTTGTTCTAGTTGGGGTGCAATAAATGATTAAGCTAACGTGTACGAGTGTGCGGCGATGGAACCGACCCACCGCATTTTTGCGTTTCTGGAGTTCTAACGGATAATAGAGCAAAGCGAGAGAATCGATCTATCGCTTTTTATAATGTTGTTGGCGAGCTGCACGCTCAACAAACGGACAGATTAAACCAAAAAGAGGAAAACAAACTTCGTTGGATAATCCAACTATTCAAATAGGTTGTCAAGATCTAGCGATGGAAGCGATCCATCGCTTTTNACAGATTAAACCAAAAAGAGGAAAACAAACTTCGTTGGATAATCCAACTATTCAAATAGGTTGTCAAGATCTAGCGATGGAAGCGATCCATCGCTTTTTTCTGTTGCTGCATATGTTCGCTCAAATATCGGGCAGATTACTCTAATACCTAGCAAATGCTATTCATTAGAAACTGGTGATCGAAAAGCAGAGGTCCACTAATTTCACTTAAAAGTCTGTAATCCATCTTATCCCAGCCTGAGCTAACTTTCATATCTGCAGAAAATACTGGACTTATCGTTCCGAAAAAAATTATACTGTACTTACGGAAACGGAGGGAGAACCATGGGACGCTACAAAGAGTTTGATAAAGAAGCGGTGCTTCATAAAGCGATGCTCGTTTTTTGGAAGAAGGGCTACGAAGCGGCAAGCATTCCCGATTTGCTGGAAGCTATGGATCTTAGCAGATCAAGTCTGTACGAAACGTTCGGGGACAAACAAACGCTTTATATCGAGGCGATCAACTGGTACAAGAAGTGGAAGCAAGCCAAACGGGACATCCTCGTCAATGCGACATCCGCAAAATCGGGAATCCGGCAGTACTTCGAGATACACATCGATTCCGCCTTGGACGGCGAGTCGCCGAAGGGCTGTCTCATTACTAATGCAGCAGTCGGCATGGATTCGCCAGATGAGCAACTGAATGCGTTGATCAGGGATCGGTTTGACGAGTTGGAGAAATCCTTCTACGAACTGCTGCGCAAAGGTCAGGAGACGGGAGAAATCATGCCTGAGAAAGATATCAAGACTTTATCTTATCTGCTCTCAAACCTGAATCATAGTATAAATATCGTTGCGAAGGTGCAGGGTGACCGCAGCAAGATGCAGCAGATGTTAGACATGGTGATGGAAATGCTATAAAACTTTTTTTTGCACATTCCGGAACGATTGTTCCAGAAAATTTCTGGTGAACAAAGGGGACCTTCTATGCATTCAGCTTCCATTCCAACGGAAAAATCGGTTTCGCCATCGCTGATTTTTATCCTGGCAGCCGCTTGCGGTATCATAGCGGCAAATCTTTATTATGCTCAACCATTGATAGGCTCGATCGGTTCGACCATCGGGCTCTCCTCCGGGGCTGCCGCACTCATCGTTACGTTGACTCAAGTCGGCTACGGGATCGGCTTGTTATTTATCGTACCGTTGGGAGACATCCTGGAAAATCGTAAGTTGATCCTTTCATCATTGCTTCTTACAGCCGCTGTTTTGACAATTGCCGCTGTAATCAAAAGCGCTATCCTGTTCCTCACCGCTTCACTCGTGATCGGAGCAGGTTCCGTAGCAGCACAAATCCTTGTGCCGTACGCGGCTCATCTTTCGCCTGAAGCCGTGCGCGGTCGCAATGTGGGCAACGTCATGAGCGGACTGCTTCTGGGGATTATGCTCGCGCGTCCTATTTCAAGCTTGGTGGCGGAGTATTTGGGCTGGCGCGCCATATATTTCATCTCCGCGGCATTGATTTTCGGGCTGGCTCTTGTATTGGCAAAGGCACTACCCTCAAGGAAGCCTTCGACCGTTACAGCTTACCCGGCGCTGCTGCACTCCATGCTGCATCTGCTGAAGGCGACACCGGCATTGCGCCGGAGGGCAATTTATCATGCTTGTGTATTCGGAACGTTCAGTTTGTTTTGGACTACAGTTCCGTTGGTATTGACAAGTCCGCCGTTCCTTTTCACTCAGAAGGAGGTCGCTCTGTTCGCATTAGTCGGGGTAATGGGGGCAATTGTAGCGCCAGCGGCGGGCCGTATGGCAGACCGTGGATGGGTTCGCCCGGCTACGGGATGGGCATTGGTCATCGTCATCTTTTCCGGGCTGCTTCCCTTGCTGGTTCCATCAAGTTCTGCACTCGCAGTCCCCATCCTCGTAGTTGCGGCGATTTTACTTGACATGGGGGTTTCCGCCAACATGGTTCTCGGGCAGCGGGTGATTTTCTCTTTAGGAGCGGAATTTCGCAGTAGGCTTAACGGTTTGTATATGGCCATTTTCTTTTTAGGGGGCGCTATCGGCTCAGCGGCAGGGGGATGGGCTTACGCAACGGGGGGCTGGGAGGCGGCACTGCTGATCGGAATCGCCTTACCGGCCATCGCCATGGCGTATTATGCGACGGAGTTTTCGAGATTTAGGAAGGAAAATCTCATTGATTGAGGTGCACAGTTGAGTAATCCACACGTTCTAAGCTAACGGAGAACAAGAGCTTGTAAGCAACAAGGACGAGGCCGCCGTTCGATCGGTGGCTTCAATACGTTAACGGGCAGAATAACGCAACTTCCAAGTTTTGGGGACGTAAAGTAAACATAACAGGACATAACTCGAAAGGGTGATACTAATTAGAAATACAACGATTTTGATTTCTTTATTGGCCTTAGTAATTATTTATTTAACCGGGTTTGTACATGAAATCGCCAAATTAAAATTCGAAATCATGGCCCCTTCATGGATGTTGTACTGGGTGTTATTAAAAGGCCTTTATTTGCTTCTTGGAGTAGTGATTGAAGGAAATAGTGTTATTGTTTTATTCAAACACCGTTTAATTAAGATGAATTGGATATTATTAGGAATATTCTTAATATTGCTTACATTATCGTTTTTTCCAGCAGATCTGACAATAGTGTTTGGACCACATCCCTTGCTCAATGCCTTTTCCCGAATAGAAGTAGTTACAGCTTTAAACATTTTGGCTGGTATTTTTTTAGTCCGATCTTTTGTTGATTTGAATAATGATCGCGTTGTTTAAAAAAACCTTGATAGCGCTAACGGGTAACAAGAGCGCTGCGGTGGATCCGATCCACCACTTTTCTGCATTCTCAGTGGAACGCTCAACTCAAGGGCAGCATAGTTCAATAAAAGGAGTGTTTACGCAACCCATATTATCCCATTTCGATAACTTAAGGAGACTTTGCTGAAGCGGTTAACTCGTATGGGGATGCCGCCGTTTGTTAATGTGCTCTCATGGACAGTGATTGTGTTCCTGTGTATTTGGACTGCAACCAAAAACCCTTATTATTTTTGGAAAGTTACTCAGAGTTCATACTGAGCAGAATCTGGTCGGGGATATTTGCTCTTATAGGATTAACATTACTATTAGCCCCTTTGTTCCGCTAACGGTGATAAGCATTGAAACCGACTCATTGCCTATTTGCATACCGCTGAACTAGAGGGCAGATTTGCGTAGTACGGCTTGGAAGAAAAACTATAAGGGAGACGGGTCATTTGGTTAATAATAAGGGGGTCGCTATTTTAATTATGATATGGATTACAGTTTTATCAATATGGGCAGTTAACAGTTTGACATCAATTCTTAGCAATCTATATTCAGTCAACGTATCTGGAATACCATATCATCCGATAGAAGAACCAATTTCCACGGTGCGAATTGATGAAAACACTGTCTGGATTATTAATGCTAACAACAGCAATTACATAAAGGTTATCACGCAAGATGAAGATGGCTTCAAAATTACAGAATACGAAATGCAGTTTCAAGAACGCCAAGCATTATGGATTTCGCTATTAGATTACTTATGTGCTGGAGTTGCTTTTTGCAGCTCCTTTTTTGTTCATTGAAGTAACGGGCAGATTAGCGCAACTACCTAATCTTTGGAAACGTATATAGATAGGGAATGATCGGGGAATTATCGTGTTATGAATTAATCAGTGTAGTATCAATTTAAAGGGGAATTGTCACATGAAAAGCAGTATAAGTATCGTTATTGGTGCACTAATAATCGGAACTTCGATTGTTATAGCAAGTTTTGTTACGAGTAGTAATGAACCATTTAAAGAAGTTTATTCTAATGAGGTAAGCAACAACCAAGGCAGTGTACTTATGACAATTGAAGAGACCGCTCGATATCTAAATATAAGTGAAGAAGAAATACTGACAATTATTAATTCAGAGAAGAAGAAACTAGAAAGTACGGGTTCCTTTAGTGGTGAGATGTTTCCCTATTTCACTTTGAACAAAAAGATTTACATTAGTCGTGATGCAATTTTTAATTGGCTGAAAGATGTTAGTAGTCAAAAAAGGGAGTATTTTGTTAACGGAGATATATTAAACTGATGTTTGTCTGATTTGCATTACGCTAACAGGGTACGAATGTTAAAACGTGCGTTAAAATAAGGAAAACATGAAGGTAGGTAAACTACATATGTCGGAAGATTTTTATTGCGAAGAGGTACTAAGTGGACGAACATCTGTAAAGAAGGTATTTGAAACCGATAATGTACTCGCCTACCATCATACACGTCCATTCTATCCAGTACATATTGTGGCAATTCCGAAAAGACATATTCCATCATTAATTACTTTAGAAGATGGGGATAATGCCCTGTTAATTGAGCTTTTGGATGTTGTAAAGAAGGTAGCTTCCCAGATCGTTTCAGAACATGGTGCTTGCAGAGTAATAACAAACTTAGGGAAATATCAAGATTCAAAACATCTTCATTTTCATGTGGTTTTTGGTCAACCTTTGAACAAGAACTGAGACTAAGCTATGGTGCAAGAGCGAGCGATAAAGACGATCCATCGCATTTCGACAGAGATTAGAAGATCTCGATTCTAGGATGGACCAACTTCTCGCTCAAATTCCTGGGGTTGAGCAGATGCTGGCGATCCAAGGGATTGGGAGAGATACGATCTCAGGCTTTTTTGCAGAGGGAGGGGGATTTAAGCAAGTATTCCCACCCAAGGCAGATCATGAAGCTTGCGGGGCTCAACCTTAAGGAGAGCTCATCGAGTACACATGAAGAGAGGTAGGAAGAAACTTAGGGCTCTTCTCTTCAGGGTACTCATGCCGTTAGTCGCTAAAAACGCTGCATTCAAAGCGCTGCATCAGTATTAGACGCAGCGCAAGGATAATCCGTTAAAGAAGATGCAATCGTTAATTACGCTATGTAACAAGCTAATTCGAATCCTATTTGCCATGGGGAAAAACAATGTCAGTTTAGCGAAGAAAAGAGGTTGAGCGATATTCAACACATGGGTGTAACTTCCTTTGCAAGCGCTGCTTAGTTTTTCCACTACGGGCAATGACCCTGTCGGGCAGCATCATCGACATCCACCTCATGGAAAGGTTGAACGAAGGAATTTGGAAGCGATGACTCTTTGAGAAATGGGAGGGTTGACCTCCATGAGAAGATGTGGAGATCCATTGAGTGCGACCTTATATATTGATCATTCACCATTTTCTGGATTACGTTGGTTATTGGGGGTTAAGCTTTTCTAGCCCTAGAAACCAAAAATCCCCTTCAAAACGTTTTTGTTCCTGTGAGGCTGTGTCTATCTAAGAATTGATACGAAATGAAACCTTCTAATTCATAACAAATATGAAACATTGCTTGACCTTGGAGTTACCCGAGGGTTTATCATGGTCAATGTCGGAGGAACATATTGGAAGGGGGGATTTGGTGTATACCATTGGCGAAATATCGAAAATCGTTAAAACATCAGTGGATGCACTAAGGTATTATGACGAAATTAGCTTGCTAAAGCCCGTACACGTTGAAGAGAGTAACCGATACAGGTACTATTCAAAAGAACAAGTTAGCCAACTATTATTAAGAATTGAACTTAAGCAATATGGGTTCAGCTTAGACGCCATCAGAGAACTACTACATAATGGAGCGTATTTGGACAGACAGCGTTTAAAACTAGCCTTTAGTGCAAGGCTTCAACAACTTGAGATTGAAAAAAACGCTCTTGAGAAGACAGTCGCTTCTGTTAATCGAAGAATAGATGAGATAGAAAGAGATGAAAAGGGAATGAGTACCAAGAAGATTTTGGTAGTTGATGATGTACCCTTTATGCGACAAATTCTGAGTGAAATCTTAGAAAAGCATGGTTATCTCGTTGTGAAGGTGGAGAATGGTCAACAAGCTGTTGACAAGTTTGCTTATGAAAAACCAGACATTGTTATCATGGATATTAATATGCCTATAATGGACGGCATAACTGCAACGAAAAAAATAAAGGAGATCGACAAAGACGCTAAGATATTGGCTTTATCCGCTAAAGGCTTCTTGCCTGTAATTTTTGATATACTTGAACAAGGAGCGAGAGACTTTGTAGTAAAACCATTCCAAGAAGAAACCATTCTTGATGCATTAATTAGGATATACGATGGAAATGTTACTTTTAACAAACAAATATTCCAAGCAATAAAAGAAGAATTCGGAGAAGACAACACAAATAAAGAAGCATTGTCACAAGAAATGATTTCAAAAGTGCTTCAACTTTGCACTCTGGAGTATGACGAACGCACTCGTGAAGAAATAAAAGAGATCATGCAATATCAGTCCTAAATAACGAACCCCTATTCTAACGAATGGGGTTTTGCTCCACTAACGGGTACGATAGATCAATAAACCGCCTTTTCAACCAGGGCGGTTTTCTTATGGTCAAACCAAAAGTGCGGCAGATCCTTTCCGAGTGATTAATGAACTTCAAGAGCAAAAGCCTAGAGACGGACTGGTTTGCCCGCATTGCCATAGCCATACCACGTTCGTTAGTCACCTGTAGCCGTCAAGTAAAATTGAACACTTTTTGCTGATTAATTTT
>NZ_JAQZSG010000071.1 GCF_028745515.1 Paenibacillus thermotolerans
CATGATAATTTGATTATGAAGGTACTAATTCGGAGTGTCCACTTTCTAGTCTAACTCATTATCACCATTATATTTGAGGAAGCGGGTCTTTTTATTTCGAAAACGTATCCGTGCCTAACCACCCTTAAACCACATTTTCGTGGTCGATTGACTGAATGCAGAATCTCGCCCTCAGCGTAATAGGTACGTAAGAAAGACCCGCCTTCAGCTTACGCGATGGCGGGTTCATTTAATTCCCTATGATTTCTTTCAAATCAACAGTCGAGGTTTTGGAAACTCGATAAATAAAGTGAGTGTCCTCCGACCGCATCACGGTAGCGTACTCACTCCACTCGTCTAGCCACAAATGGTACGTTTCTGTCGAACCGTCCGTATAAGTGAATCGTATGTCATATTTTGGCTCCGCTATGTCGACAATACCGGGTTGCTTCTCCGCTTCATGTACCGCACGCTCAATCCGTCCCGCCGTCGTACCGGGGTGTCCGCCTTCATATGTCACGAATGGATCCTCATTAAAGCTCCCGAATCCTCGCGAATCGCTAATCTCTACCGTAATGCCTCTGTCCGTTCCACTCTGCGAACCGTTGCACCCGATTAGCATAGCCAACAGAATGATACAGACGATAATCCCATACACTCTCATGTCGTCCCCCCTTGTGAAGTTAACGTTATAATCGTCAATAAAGTTTAATTGGTAAAAAAAGGTAATAGCGAAATGATAGCATGTATCAATTTATTATTTAGGTACTGCCATAGAAAGTTAGGAACTGACCATGACAATGCGTTCGTAAGAGATGTGTTTGCCGGTTTGAATCTGGGAAACCTAAAGCGGATTTTGGCAGGAAAATGATCAACCAGCCAAAAAAACCGCTGCAACGAAGATAAGCTGAAGTATGGATCGGGGGAGCATCTTTGGAACGGGACGCCCGCCGATCGTTAACTTTTCCCGGGCCGCTCGTACGTTTGCAGGAAACATGGCAATGAACAGCATTACTAAGCAAATGGATGCAATGCTGGAAGTAGCAGGGATCAGAATGCCAATAGCTCCGGCTATTTCTAACAATCCCGTTACCGTAATGATCCAATCGGGCTTTGGAAATACCAGTGGTACCATTCGAATCAGGTCAGGGCGTCTGCTCCCCCAATGAGCGGATGCGGTAATGAGCAGCATGACAGCCACTGCTCCTTGCAAGGGCGAGTGCCACCCTTCGAAATACGACAGGCCTATCAGACCAAGCGTCTTGAATAGTAGAAATGCGGCAATAAGTGCATAAAAGGGTACCATCTGGATCTCTCCTTTCGTCCTAGAAACCTTTCGTTACCATGAGGTACAAAATGACGATCGGCAATAGCGTAGCGACAATGCCAAAGATCGCCCATGAACGGGAAGCATTACGATACTCAATGGAGATAATGCCGGTTTTGACACTTTGTGCACTACACTTTATCATCTTGAACTGAAGCGGGATCAGAATTGTGGCCCAGATGATCCCGGTAATGGCGAACAAAATCAACGAAAACGTAAGCCAATTCAATCCCGATACCGACAAACCAGCTTGTGCGGCCATCGCACCGCCCGAGATGACGATCAGGACAATTCCAGGGAGCGTGAACACATAATCAGCAAGCATTACATTTTTGGCTGCACTATGAATTTCAACCGGGTTATTCGTCAGATCGGCCCGAATTTTCCAAAAGGCTGCCGTAATAATATTGCCGATGCTGATTAGGATTCCAATAAGGTGGAGTGTTAACCAGATACTCATATGGATTGAGCCTCCTCTTCTACGCCATTTTTCGGGCTTTTAAAATATCAATAATAAATGATGAGAAATCTTGAGCCGTAAAAGCGGCTGATATATTCGGAATCGAAGAACGAATGCGCAAACCGAATGTAAGAAGTACAAACATTTCGGCTGTTTTCCCGGCATCGATAGTCTCCGGAATAGCGCCATGTTGTTGGCCTGTCTTAATCCACTGCTTGGATAAAGCTACCGACCGCTCATAATACTGCTTAAGAGCATCCGCGATGATTGGTTCTTCTTCTTTTCCCAGCAAATACATCAGCACCTTGTTCGTGACATCCGCATTTTCATATGCCGCGATACTCTCTGATATCTTCAGCATAGGCTCGTCGAAAGAGCGGCGGCCTTGCTCCACTTCGTTCATGAAATGCTTGTTTGTGTCTTCAAGCCTCTCCTGCAATACCCTGACGAAAATCTCGTCTTTACTCTTCACGTAATGAAATATCGCCCCCTTGGATAGCCCCGATTTGTCCATGATGTCCTTCATCGTGATCGATTGGCATCCTTTTTCTTGAATAAGCTGTTTGGTTGTGTCAAGCAGAAGGCTAATTGTTTGTTGTCTGCGTTCCTCTTGTTTCAAAGCCGTCCCTCCAAGTGTTGTATTTGCATATGTCACATTATAAAATACCGACCATCGGTTTGTAAATGGGGGGGCGGATTCTCCGCGCGCAGGGAGCGAAGCGGGTGAGTACGCCATCTAGCAGGAAATTGTTGGTTGAATATAGAAGGTATGCTCCTAAGTACGTCATATGAAGCTGCACTGGCAAACTGCCAATGCGCTTATGCATCATTGATTCATTCACTTAAGGATTAGGAGGATTGGTAAACACAATGCAAATCCCTCAGCTTGCTTATGATGGAGGATCGATTGACACAATTTGGGATAATCATGAGTTATCGATCGAATGGTTTGAAAAATATTTAGGGCTGGTGCCCAGTGTGAGAGCCGATAAGGAACACTTTCGATTCGACTCAAACAGTCAAAGCGAAATGATGACCTTTTATACTGACATGTTTAATTTACATTCGATTATCACATCAAAACGACTTGTTCATCTCTTTGCGGAGCGAGGCGTTGACCCCCATATTCGATGGTGTTTTTTTACTAAACATTTGGAGAAGGAACATACCTATCTAAGGCAAAATAATATACGAATTTCAGAAATTTACGATGGTCCAAACAATCGACGATACTTCGATTTTTGGGCGACTGCTGAAGGAAGCAGACTTACTGCTGTTGAAGCATCTGAGCTCTCCGATGCTTCTCCGAGGTACACTGACGGTTTTATTCGGATTGGCGTATCCGATCTGGACGCATCGGTCCGCTGGTACCAGAAGTTATTGGGTTTTAGTTATGCTAACGAGCAGACAGACGGGGATTGGGTTGAAATGACTACGCTGTGTGTAGAAAACGTCAATGGTCAGAGAGTTACGCCGATTAGTAAAAAGTATTCCGTTTTCTTAGAAAAGCTAATTGCAGTAAACGTCAACGGTCGTATTGACGGGCCTGCAAGACCTTATTTTCTAATCGAAGACAAGGAACAATTCGAACAATATCATCGAACTCTATGTGACAACGGCGTAATTGTTTCTCCAATAACGGAGGGGTTTGGGACTTTTCATTTTTACGACCCCGATGGAAATCGATTAAACGTTTGGCATTACTGATCAAACGGATAATTCTATAACAAACGCGCGGGCTACCAATAAGTTATACGGCAGTTCTCGATGCTAACGGGGAGTGTTTCATCTTGGCTATGAATTCAAATCTCCAGCAACTATTTAAAGAACCAATCCAACAGATTATGTATCTTGATCCAGGCTATTCTGGCCATGCGAGCGACGTATGGCTAATTAAGACTGCCTTAGAGGAATACGTCGTCCGTTCTTCAAGATGGAATGAACCGCCGAGTCGTGAGTTTTGGTGGGGGTGTTTGGAACTTTTCGGTATTGACCCAAGACAAATGCGATACTTCGAAGCTAATACAGCTATACTCAGTTCAAAAGGGATTCCGGTACCGCGAATTCATAAGCATGCGATTATTGAGGGCAGAGAATATCTCGTAGTCGATAAAATGAACGGTAAGTCATTCGACTCGTTTATGGGACAATCCGACTCACTTCTACATCAGTTTGGCGTTTGGCTGGCTCAAGTTCATTCGCAGCGGTTTGACTACTTCGGAAACCTTGCCAAAACACAAATCGAGCGACTGGACTCATTCCATATTCGTCTCTCACAAACCATGCAGCGGCTCGTCGAACGAGATTATGCAAACGATAGCCAAATCAAAGCGAAACTCGGCGCCATGCTTCAAGATCTTAAGGCTTTGCCTGTGCCGGATTATTTCTGCCCAGTGTTTATTGATATGGATCCGTCACAGTTCTTAATTCAAGATGAAATGCTTTCGGCAGTCGTTGATGTTGAAGCCTATGTTGTAGGTCCTCGCGAGTTTGATTTTATAGGATTGGAATATTTGTTGGATGAGATATCGGTCGTATCTTTCCTCAAGGGTTATTCCTCAATCCTTAATCCGCCTGATTTATCGAAATATCGCACTGTTTACCGATATTTCTACCGACTGTTAGGAGTGCAAGGATCCGTTGATCTGCAACGATGGCTGGAACAAAGAATCCTGTTATAAGGAACGATTAGCTTGGTTATGTGCCTTTTGAAGCGTGGGAAACAAATTCCGATTATACATTACTTCATAGATTGGAAGCGAATATGACGGATATTTCGTTATCGGAGAGATGAATACATTAACCTCTTTTCCCGGAAGGTTACAGTTCGTCGCGCGAGGGATTGATGCAAGCGATCTTCAAGGGAATGTTGTTAATGTATTTGGCAGTTTGATCAGGGAATCACAAGAGGAAATTGGAATCGATTTGACCGACTTGAATCTGGTTTCTAGAGTGAAGCCGAAATATATCGTAGATTGGGGTCCTATTGCATTACGATTTCCTTCCCAAAGTTCTAGAAAGCCTTGTTTACGACTTTAGAGTAAACAATAGATCAATTAACGGAGCGGCTTATGAGTTATAGGGGTATCATCTTATTTTTAATTCTCTTGGGGGTAGTCGGCGCCTTGGTATATTCGCCCGTGTATACGTCGGACGATCCGTTGTTCGAGGTCTATGGGATCATGTGCTACGTGTTGGGCGGTGCGATTGCCTTGCTCATCATCATGGTGGTCGCCGTACGGAAGGCTGAGGAAGCGGGAGCGAGACTGCTTCTCGTTGCAGGGAGCCTGATCCTTTTGGCCGCGCCTCCCGTTACCGATTGGGGACAAGCGCGATGGGAGGAGTTCGTTCGGGACCACCAGGAGGTAACGGCGAACATGCTGCTCCGCGTTCATTACAAAGAACCGGACGGATTTATCCCGCCGATGCGTAATGTACAGGTAGACGTGAAGGACGGACATGTGCATCTGGAAATGGAGTTCGATCCCGTCGCCGACGCCGGTCAAACGGAATCGGAGGAGGACTTTCAGGACAGTCTTCTGGCATGGCTCAGCGGGCAAATGTACAGCTTAAGCGATTATGTGAAGCTATCGGCATTGTCGGTTCGTGTAACGTATAACGATCAAGTATATGTGTTTGAGGAGCTCCCTCTAAAGGACAGCAAAGGGAAAGCACTGAGAGAATCGAGTGAGTTTGAATCCAACCATTCGATTCTGATGAGAAACATGAAAGTGCTCCCGCAAGCGGGAATTTAGGATTTGGGATTAGCAATCCATAAGAAACAACCCTGCCTGAAATGTCCTATAATATAGTTACTGCAGATATCCCTCATGAACAAAGGAGAACTAAAAATGAGAAAACTCGTTCTATTTCTGCACGCATCGCTTGACGGTTTTGTAGAAGGGCCGAACGGTGAAATGGACATTGGCTGGGTTTCCTACGATGCTGATTTGGAGAAACACGCGAAAGAAATTCTGAGTACTGCCGACACTGTCATTTGGGGACGTGGGACTTATCAGATGATGTACAGTTACTGGCCATCTGTGCCTTCGAACCCATCAGCTTCGCAGCATGAACGGAATCATGCCGAGTGGATCGAAAAGACAGCCAAAATCGTTTTTTCCACGACGCTGGAGAAAGTCGAATGGAACAATTCCAGACTGGTGAAAGAAGATGTCGAGGAAGAGATCAAGAACCTCAAACAGCAGCCAGGCAAGGATATGGTCATCCTCGGCAGTCCTAGGTTCGCACACTACCTCATGCAGCTTGATTTAATAGATGAGTATAAAATTACGGTTTCACCCGTCCTGATCGGCAGCGGGTTGCCGTTATTCCAAGGTCTCAAGGAAAAAATCAATCTTAAATTAATCGAAAACAAGACCTTTGATTCTGGAGCCATAGGTCTCATTTACCAGACGGTAAGATGACCTTGTCACCTGAAGGTGATTACGCTAACAGCTATTTTTTTTAATGAAAATGACTCATATTTGGGCTTTGTATGAAGCCGATAAACGCATCTTAGGTTTTAGTCCGCATATTTTAAAGTACGAGTTCGTGAGATTGGCAACCAAACATCGGAGAAGTGACATTGGACTCGCTGAAGGAATATTTATCCAAGCAGTCGGAACGGTTAAAGCCCAGCAGCTTGGGCCATCGTATACGGTTTATTCGGTCCCTGTTTCGGTTTTCATTTGAAGAAGGACAAATTGCGGAAAATCCTACAACTAAGCTCAGAGAATTAACGTTTATCCTTATCGTTTTCGCCGGAACGACGGCGGTAACTATATAGGTAAGTGGTACTACTAGGGGAAAGGGTCCCGCTGAACTAAAGGGGCAGGATAGTTAAATAGTATGGTGAATACCCCTAAAATAATTTAATGAACTGAGATGGTGGGATTTGTATAAGTTTAAACCATATCCTTTTGAGTATTATTGGATTTTTTTTAGTTATTCTTACAATATTGGTTAATATCGCTTTTAGGTTGCAAACAGAAGAAGGCATATTAATGCTCTTGTCAGGTTTTAATGCAATTTTTTTATTCTTTACTTTGCTGTGGGGATTCATGGGAATTATCGAACTAATTTCATTAATTAAAAAAGCAAATTGGATGAAAACCGAATATAAAAAAGGAAAAATTAGCAGTGGAATATTTCGTAGAGGAAAAAATCGGATGACGTACAATTGTTTGTGTAACAAAATTTGGAGCCTTAACAG
>NZ_JAQZSG010000072.1 GCF_028745515.1 Paenibacillus thermotolerans
AGAGAGTATTCGAGAGCATTCCCCTTAAATACGAGGGACGGACACTACTGCAGTTATTGCCTCGAAAAAGCAGGGTTTAGCGTCAAAAATCGGGGTTTAGCGTCTGTGGTGTCCATAGCTCAGATTTCTGAGCGCCGTAATCGGCCGAGACCGCCTTTTCCTCTCGGCCTCATCTCCTCCCCCCTTATTGCCTCTGCCGGCAGCATAAAACCGCCCGTAACTCATCCTCCAACGCACCACCTGGGGGATATATCCCAGTACCTCTTATTACGACTATCCCCATTGCTCAGCAAAAACGTTTCTTTCGTAATTTTTACACCACAGCTAGTTAAGATCAGGCAATTGGGGATCGCTATGGGGCAACAAAGGTCCCATATCACCCCTCGCCCCACCCGTGCCACGCTCATTCCACCCTTTTCACCACTATCCCCTTCGCTCAGCAACGGTCAACACACCACACCACACCACGCCAAGCCTGCGCTACCCACTCACCCTGCCTATGCTACTCCACGTCACCCCGCGTCTTCGCTACCGACTTGCCACAACCCATACCCCCCTCGCCCCTCCCGTGCGACGCTCGTTCCATCCTTTTCACCACTATCCCCTTCGCTCAGCAACGATCTGAACGCCACACCTATACCACGCATATGTTATCCGATCATCACCCCCACGCTACAACTACGTTATCGGCTTTCTACATCCCATCCCACCTATTGCACAATCCGTGTGACGTCCTTCGCCACGCCCATTAAACCCTTTGCACCACCCGTACCATGCCCTTTGCCACGCTCAATGCTAAACTCACGCTATGTAGCAAGGCGGTAGCGTGGGCGCGGGGTGAGTGGGAAACACTGGCGTGGCATGGGCGCGGCGTGTCGAGGGGCGACATAGGCTCTGCATGTTGTGATGTGTCTATCGTTGCTGAGTGAAGGGGAGAGTGGTGAAAAGGGGCCGGCGAACCCATACCATAACAACAATAGCACCGCCACCGGCACCTAGCTCCTGCCACCTTCCCACACATGCAACAAAAAAACGAGCCCAGTGGACTCGGTTTCTATTACGCGTCGGTTCACATCCGTCATGTTGATGGGTTTTCTTTACAGTAGGGGCAATTTGCTTTATAATAATTACGTAATTACGTAATTATTATATTATATGGGGTGATGTCATGGCACCAAGAGACTACGGAGCGGAGCTGGACTCGTTAACGGCTCGGATGGAGCAGCTTGAGCGGCTTGTAGGCCAATGGATCGATCGAAGCGGTTCTCGGGAAGGTGCGGGTTCGAGTTCGGGTTCGGGTTCGGGTGTCTACCGTTACAGCCCGACCAGCGAACCGGCAGCTGACGGGCATGACGGTCTCGGAGCTCTGTTTTTCTCGGGACAATATAACGGCACGAACCGGCTGCGGTGGAGCCCGCAGCGCAAGAGCGTCGATCAGCTGCTAGGCGTCGATAGCGACAAGGCCGGGAAAATATTGTCCGCGATCGGCAATAAGCTGCGGCTCGATATTGTAACGGCCGTTCTCCACGAGCCGCTTACCGGCCCTGAAATCGTCGAGCGGCTAAACATGGGAACGACCGGCCAGCTCTACCATCACATTAAAGCTCTGCTTGGCGCCGACTTATTAGCCCAGGAAGAACGCGGCGGCAAGTACTATCTCCCTCCCCACCGGACGCTTCCGTTTTTGCTGCTGCTGGCGGCATGCTACGATTTGCTTGATACAAGCGATTACATGGAGCTGTTCCAAGTCAGAGACACACCTGATTCATATTTGGGGCGGTCCGACGACCATGACCCCCATCATTTGCTCTGGGCCGTCGTCGAAAACTCCATACTGGAGCACCAAGCGGGCTTTTGCAGCGAAATCAACATCATTCTTCAAAGCGACCATAGCATCACGGTGGCCGACAACGGGCGCGGAATTCCCGTTCAGGCGCTCGTGGGCACGGGCTCCAATACATCCCCGGTTCAGAAGGTGCTCACGGAGATGAAGGACCACAACACCAGCGCCGTCGTAAACGCCCCCGGCGGCATCAAGGGTATCAATATGCCCGTCGTGAACGCGCTCTCGCGGACGCTGTCCGTGGAGATTCGGCGCGAGGGAAAAATCTACCGCCAAGACTACAAGCACGGCATTCCGCAAACAGAGCTTATGATCATCGGTGTGACACAAGAAACCGGTACAAGCATTACCTTCCTGCCGGAACCGGATATTTTCCGCACGGGCTTTGATCTGGCCACGCTGGAAGAAAAAATTTCCGGGATCGCGACGATTTTTCCGAGGTTGACCGTTCATTTGCTTCCTTAAAACGAAGAGGCTCTCCGCTTTTTTTCGACGGAGAGCCTCCTTTCTGTTCCATTCATGCCCCGACTTCCACCAGCCTTTGAAACAACCGGTGAAAGTACTCTGCGGGGTGCGGTACGAAATCTTGTATTCCGACATTGCGCCGTTCGCCGATGAATCGATCTTCCGAATCCAACACCACGCCGTCGCAAACGATTTCCCCGCCGCTGTTCAACAATCGTTTAACATCTGCGGCCGCGATGCGAAATAAGCCCTTAACCTCTTCCTTTTGCAGCCGATACGAGGTCAATTCCATCTTGTTCTCCAATAAAAAAACATGGCAAAACTCACGGTCGATCAGCTGCTCTGAAATGTAAGCTTCCTGTTTGTAAACGCCGCATGAAACAAGGTCCGAGAATGCAACGTCAAGCCCAAGCTCTTCTTGCAGCTCCCGTGTGCCGTCCTCAACCGTTTCCCCCGCTTGCAAGTGACCCGCACAGGAGATGTCCAGCAAATTCGGATACGTATCTTTATCCTCGTGCCTAAGCTGGAACAACAAGCTAACTCCGTTTCCGCGCGGTTCGCGGCTCCAAATCCAGCATTGAAACGTTTGGTGCCACAATCCGTTGCGGTGAACGTCGGATCGGGAGGCTTTGCCGATCTTATTCATTTCCGGGTCAAATATATCAAATATTTCTTCCTTCAATACGGTTCATCTCAGCTCTCCAGTTAGATTCCTTATTTTCACTGTAAGTCATATCCCCGAATACCAGTCCAACACTCTCAAGGCGCGGAGCGTGTTCCAGCGGCTTGCCTTGCCTACTCCGGCCTCCATGTCGAAGTCGATTCGATCGGGGTGCGGGTTTTGCAGCGGCCACCGTCCGTTCCGGTGCTGCTTCTTCGCCGCCAAATCGACGGCTTCGGCGATCCTTTCATCCGGATTTACACCGGCACTGCGCAAATAGTCTAGACCGCGAAGAATGTCGTAATGGTAAGTAGTCGGAAATGAAAAACGCATCCAATTGCGATCGATCACCTTGCCGGATGACCGCGATCGAAACATGCCTCGGTCCATAAGATACTCTTGTGCCCGGATACGGGCTTCGGTTACCGCAGCGTCAGCACCTTTAGCATTCTCGTACTCCAATAATCCTTCCAGAACGCAGATGGTGCTGT
Source organism: Paenibacillus thermotolerans (assembly GCF_028745515.1). GTDB lineage: Bacteria > Bacillota > Bacilli > Paenibacillales > YIM-B00363 > Paenibacillus_AE > Paenibacillus_AE thermotolerans. The sequence continues at coordinate 3,461 of NZ_JAQZSG010000072.1, forward strand.
GGAACGAGGAACGCCGGCTTGGCGGGGCGTTGCAGTTCCAGCCCCCGTCCTCAAGCTGCTCGCCGAGAAGACGATCAACCAGCCGGTCGCACGATTCGCCAAAGTAGGCGCCGGCTGCCAAAATCCGGCCATTAATACAGGGCTCGGTCTCTCCATCGAAAAAAGGCCTGCCGTCAAGCTGCCGCCAGGTAACGCGGTCACGCACCAGACCGATCGATCTGCGGGCCTCATCGCTCGCAGGATCCAATCCCAAGTCTTTCAGCAATACCAAAGTGTAGATCGTATGCTTCCAGGGCCACGGGTCGATGTCGGCCCCCCAGTGGCCCTCTGGTGTCTGCAATGAGAGAAGACGGGCTCCCCAGCCTTCCGTCGCGATCCGCGAACGTTCTGCGTTAACGGTCTCATCGGATTCTTTCATCAAGTCGCGCTTGACCTGCCAACGGATTGAAGGGTCCGAATCCAGCAGCCACTTGATCACCGCTCGCTTCGGTTTACTGAAAAGCCTTTCGGATTTCGGCTCTGCCATTTCGGATTCCTCCAATGTTAAAGATTGCTTCCGGATGTTTTACGGAATTACATTCGCCCCCAACCAATAATTTCCTGCATAAAACAAAAAAGTTCGAATCCCATTCGTGAGATCCGAACATAGAGCTTTAACTCGGGTTTGGCCCATAAGCCTCTTCTGATGTGAAGCGGCCGATACCTTTCAATGTGTAATCAAAAAATGCAAGGATAAGCTCATTCTCCTTCTCTATACAGTAGTATGGGTCAATGGTTGCTTTTCCGCCTTGCAGCATATTTGCGAGCAGAGGAGAGAAGAGCGTCAGATCGGTCAGGCTTAAATGTTTCGCGCCTTGAAAATGAACGGTATGCGCTTCCTTGAAGTTTTTGTCGGCGGCGTAATTTGCCGCATAAATAGAGTTGCGTCCAAGCTGGTTCCAAACATCGTCGGAATAAAGGTTAAGAATTGGCGTCATATAGGGCTTGCCGCTTGCCTCAAAATCACCGGACTCACTATTATAAACAATCTCGCTAAAGAACGGGGCATCAATATTTACGACCGCATTTACATCTTTCCGTTCTCCGCCGATCCAAACACTGGCTGCGCCGCCCATGGAATGCCCGAACACACCGATCTTATCTTTATTGATATGCTGATACACAGGTGCTTTATCGTTTTGCGATTTTCCAATGATTGTATCCATTACAAAATTCATGTCGTCCGTTCGCAGCTTCATCCATTTTTGAATGAGCTCATTGACCTGCTCAATTGTGTAAATGCCATCTTTGTTGACATTTTCGACTTCCTCAGTATATTCAGCATTCATTAAGGTAAAAGACCCGTCGTCCGAAACGGTATAAAAAGAATGATAAGGATGATCGATGGAGCATACTACATACCCGTGGCTTGCAAGCTCCCTAAAAGTAGATGAATTGCTTGTCTTAATACCGGATGCACCATGTGAGAATACCAGAAGCGGATACGTTCCGTCCGCATGGTCGGGATACCAAAATTGTACATTGACAGACCTTTTCTTACCGTTATCGGCAAATTCCTCGATGCGGTTTTGGTCTATGTAGGTGTATGTTGCAGTTTCGATACCGTATTGGCCCGTAACCTTCGGCAGTTTATGCTGAGGAAAAACAAGCGCAGGCACAAGTGCCAGGATTAGCAATAATGTCATTATTACGGCTTTTACGACAATACGGGAGGTTTTGTAACCGTGTTTACCCTTTTTATTACGAATGAGAGCAATTGTCCCGCTTCCCGCTAAAATGAATAGCAGAGCCGCTAGCAATACCCAGCGGAGGCTCCAGACAATTACCGATGAAAATACGAGAATTACGAATGTTATGAAAGCCGCAATTCTCGCCCAATTCCTAAACTTTTGATGGTTTTGCTTTGTTACAAAACAGTACACGGTAAAAGCAATCTCGAAAATCAATGCGACAAAAAATAATATCGTACCCACATATGTTCTCCTTTTCATTTTTTTGTGACTGTCAACGGAGCGATAGAGAGACACAATGAGAAGAGCATACTGCCGGCCCTAAACAGCGTCAAGAACATTTCACCTAAGTGAATTTCTCTTGTCGCTTTCGTAAGAGGTGGTCTTTGCCGCTCTGCAAAAAAAAAAAAAACGGATGCCGAAGCACCCGGTGGTTTATTATTTTGCCCTTAAATAAAAGTATACCAATCCGTCTCTCAGCTCGGAATCTCTTTCGAAGCCCAGCTTTTTTAATAACGCTATAGACCTTTCATTGTCCGGTTCTACGGTTGCGTCAATTGTGTTCAGCCCCATGTCTGCAAAACCGAACGCAACGACCGCCTTCATCGCTTCGCTCATGATCCCTTTGCCCCAGTAACGCTTTGCCAAATCGAATCCGATCTCCGCGACAAAACCGTCCTCCGACTTCCTTAAATAATGGAAACCGCATGTGCCGATGAGTTTTCCGGCGCTTTTATCGAATAAGCCCCAGCGGCAGCCCGCATCCTCCAGATGATACCGAATGATCTCCTCGGCCTCTTGCAAGTCCTTGCACGGTTCAATATCCATGAATTTGACGACCTCCTCATCGGCGAAGTGCGCAAACACCTCTTCCGTATGATGAAGGTCCAATATATTAAGCTGCAGGCGATCCGTCTCTAAGGACGGGTATTCAATTATTGGCTGGACTGACATTGCATTAACCTCGCTTCTCATTTACTAACGTTTTAGCCCTGCCATTAGCGGAACGAAACGGGTCAACCCCCTTAGTTTGGACACTTTCCACATCCATTCTTTC
>NZ_JAQZSG010000073.1 GCF_028745515.1 Paenibacillus thermotolerans
CAATCTTATCTGTCGGTTTCTGTCTACTCTAGTCTAGCATTCACATCACCGTGCTCTTACCAACATAAGACCTCCGCAAACCTCAAGATATTTCTTCAACAAACGGTCAGAAAAATTTCATTAGCCATTCTTCTCTTGTAGTTAGCGCCAACGGGAGATCAAACGAAACCAGTGCTCGCTGCACTAACGGCAAGATAAGCCATATTAACTGAAAGGTTTTATTGTAAAATAACTCTTTAGTAATTATGTAAACATGATATAATCCTAATGATCATTTGCTTTGCTTTTTGTTGTGCGAGAAATCTGGAAAGTAGTGGTGGCGTGAAAAAAAGCTTAGTATTTCTGTTAGTGAATTTTTTAATCACATGGATCCCTTGGATTGTCGTAGCAGTCACCTTGGATCACAAAATGAAGGATGGCGAGCCCTTATTCGTCTTATACATCCTGGGAGGGTTATTAGGGCCTGTTCTATCCGCATTGATCGCTCAACGCTTTTTTGGGCCAAAGAGTGAATTTAAAGCATTTCTAAAGCAAATTATAAAATTCAAAGCTCCATGGATCGCTTATCCTTTTGTTATTTTTATCCCTCTCGTATTTTCGCTGCTGTCACAAGTTGTAGACGGTGCAAAGCTTGATTTTCCAGGACCTTATTATATGGTCTTATTGACGATTCCGATGTTTATGATCGGTGGCGGTTTGGAAGAGGTGGGTTGGCGCGGTGTTCTTCTTCCTGAACTCTTAAAGAAATTTTCACCTATTAAAGCGACAATAGTGGTTTCTGTATTTTGGGCAATATGGCACATCCCCCTTTGGTTCATTAATGGGACGGTGCAGACGGAATTGAATTTCTGGTGGTTTTGTGCTTCCGTGCTCTGGATGAGTGTGCTATTAAGTGTTGTCTATATTGCAACAAATAGTGTTTTTCTATGTATTCTAATGCACGCGCTCTTTAATTCGAATAACGCTTACTTTTCAACAGTTGTTCCGAGCAACGAATGGACGGAACCAGTTGGTACGATTATAAAAATTGCACTAAGCTTATGTGTTTTTATCATTGTATTAAATATGAAGCGGAAACGGCACGTAATAGTCAGCGAATCTGTACTGAACTGAGCGAAATACGCGAGAAAACCAATGGTAGAGACCATTGGTTTTCTTGTATTTTACGTTAACATCACAACATTCACAGTTTACAATGGGAGAAATGCTGAATGAATATTTCGGTGCCGAGGAGCCATGTGGTTTATCTGTGAGAGCCACCGTGTTAGTCACATAGTGCCATCATTTTAGTTTTCTGCAAACTAGGAAAGTAGGGGTGTAATATGAGGGCATTTATTATTACTGGAACCTCACGTGGGTTGGGGTTTGAGATATGTAAACAGCTCATACGACGTAATCATCTGATTTTCTCAATAGCTAGGAATAATAACGATTATCTTTTAGAACTTTCCAATCAGAACAGCTGTGCAATGCAATTTATAAAATATGATTTGCATGATACAGAAGGCATATCAGACTTAATTAAAGGGATACTGGAACGGATAAAAACTAAGATAGTATCAATAACGCTAATTAATAACGCAGCCCAAGTAACTCCGTTGGGATCTATAGATAAATGTAGTCCCGAGGATACAATTAGAAATGTACAGACTAACTTATTAGCACCAATTTTATTAACCCAATCTCTAATAAAGCATACTGAGCAGTGGAATATTCAAAGAACCATTGTGAATGTCTCCTCAGGTTCAGGAAAACAAGCTGCAGCGGGCATGAGCCTATACTGTGCTTCAAAAGCTGCATTAAATATGTTCACTTCTTGCATACATATTGAAAATCATAAGTTATTAACAACTTATACTGTCGACCCAGGAATGGTTGATACGGATATGCAAGCAGTTGCACGTAATGAAGAGTGCCTACCTATTGCAAAATTTTTTAAGGAGGCAAAGGAAACAGGTTCCTTAAAATCAGCCGAAAGTGTTGCTAAAAAAATAGTTAGAAGGATATTAAATTCTTACACCGATTGTGATGCATATTCGAAAAGTTAGCACCTTTGTTAATGGGTTAATTGACGCCGGCTTTGTTATTGATAAAGTAATCGAGGATTCATATGTCGACGATAACGATTCCTCTAATCCGAATAAATGGTATTCAGGTGTAAAGGCTCGGATAATACCTTCTACATTAATTATAAAAAGCCATAAACCTGTGAAGTGAAAAAGCAAAAATAGGAGGACATCGTGTTAAAAATTTACGAACTAAAAGATAAGGTCGAACATTTCGAAAATGCGGTGCAGCTGTTTTGGAGCCAATGGGAGACCGAGGAAAACTTTAATTTTTACCACGATTGTATGCTGCATTCAATCAAAACAGCTAGCGATTTGCCAAGCTTCTATATTGCTTTAGAAAGTGAATCGATAATCGGTACATACGCTTTGTTGCGAAACGATTTGATCTCTCGGCAAGATATATACCCGTGGCTCGCCTGCCTGTATGTCGCGCCTGGACATAGAGGTCGAAACATTGGAGGCACATTGCTTCAACATGCGCTCCAAGAAACTCGAAACAAGGGGTACGAAAAACTATATCTTTGTACCGATTTGGATGAATATTATGAGAAAAACGGATGGATCCATGTCGCTACCGGGTTCAGCATTACCGGTGATGAAACAAAGATTTATCAGGCCTCAGTATTCAACTAACTGATAACGCTGAAGAAATGCAGAAGGTGAATTCTACAACAACCACAAAACCACTGGTACCATTAACAGCGCGGTCACGATGCCGGCGATTCCCATCGCCAAGCCGCTGTAAGCGCCGGCTTCAGCGGAATCCCGCAGCAGGCGGGAGGTGCCGATTCCGTGAGCGGCCGTGCCGATCGCAAGTCCGACCGGGACGTCGCCGTCGATTCGCAGCAGCTTGAGCAGCGCCGGTCCCATCATGCTGCCGCTAAGGCCCGTCAGCACCGTCAATACGGCCGTCAATTCAGGCTGCCCGCCGATGACCCGAGCGATTTCGATTGTGATCGCCGACGTGGCGGATTTCGGCAGCGTTGCGAGCATCGCCTCATAAGAGCCCCCGAATGCCGTCATAATGAGCCAGCCTGAGGCAATGGACGCCGCACATCCGCAGGTGATCGAGCCCAGCATCCCGAGCAGCCGCTTCCTAATTACGTCCCTTTGTTTGTACAGCGGGACCCCCAGCGCTACAGTAGCTGGCCCCAGCAAAAACGTCAGCATGTCTCCGCCGATCGAGTAAGTCTCATAGGGGATGTTCATAAGCAATAACAGAGCTATTATGCTTCCCGAGGTCAGGAATAGCGGATGAAGCCAGGCAAATCGCTTGCCGATTCCCAAAGAAACGGCATATAAAGCGACGGTCAGCGTGATTCCGAACAATGGAGTATGCAATAGACTCAAAAAACCGTTATCCGCCATTGGCATCCCTCCTACGGTCTTCAGACGGAGCCCATTTGCTTGCAAGCAAACCGGTAACAAGTATCGGAACGGCAGTTCCCGCCACGAGAGACAGCGCGATCGGCAGCCACTCGCGGACAAGCATCGGAAAGAATACGATTGTGCCCACGATCAGCGGAGCAAAGAACAGCATCATATGCTTCAGCAGCAGGGAGGCGGTTTGCTCCACCCATTCCACCTTGACCCAGCCTGCAAACAAAGCGATTAGAAAACAGATCAATCCGAGCACGTTGCCGGGGATCGGAATGCGTGCCGCTTCCGCAATGGCAGTGCCCAGAAATTGAAACCCGAGAAGAATGGCTAAGCCTCGCACAAAAATCCCCGTTTCTTAAGTTCAAAAGTTGATGTTCATCACCATTCTAGCAACCGGAGCGGCATTTTGCACGAATTATGGATTTATTAATAGATTGTTCAGCGCAATGGGAAAGTGTTATATAATGGAAAAGTAGATTATCCCGGAAGGGCAGGAGATGTGTTGGATATAGAATTGTACAAAGTACCATTTGAGGAAAGTCGAGTTTTGGAAAATATTATTGAATATTATGTTTACGATTTCAGTGAATACTTGGACATCGATTTATCCGAATCCGGCAATTTTGGCTTTTACTCGTTGGAAAAGTATTGGACCGACACGGACGATCATCACCCCTTTATCATTAAGCTTTCGGATAAAATAATTGGTTTTGTGCTGGTGAGAAGTATATTTTTGAATGGCGAGAAAACAAATACGATTGCAGAATTTTTCATAATGAAGAGATACAGACGCAAAGGGCTAGGAGAAATAGCGGCAAAACGAATTTTCTCAATGTTTCAAGGTGCTTGGGAAGTGACTCAAATTGAAAGGAATCTGCCTGCACAGACTTTTTGGCGTAAAGTTATTTCTGAATACACGAACGGCACCTACGTTGAAACATATCATGATGGGAAATTCAAACAATCCTTTAACAGTTAGCGGTTAAAAGTGATCAACTATCATGCTTTGATGATCGGAAAAGCGGTGTAAAAAGTTATGAAAAACGAAAAGCGACCATTTGTTATTGCCATTGCGGCCGTTTCTGGCGGAGGAAAAACAACAGTAGCAACTTATTTGAACGAAGCGCTAAAAAAATCCAAATCACTATTTTTTGATGACTACGATTTCGACGGGCCAGATGACATTATCGATTGGGTTGACAATGGAGCAAATTATGACGAGTGGAACTTGGCTCCTCTTATTAGGGATTTGAAGTCGTCGCTTAATGAGCCCTTAGATTACATTGTCTTAGATTTTCCTTTTGCCTATAAACACTCTGATATAAAAGATCTCATAGATATTGCGGTTTTTATTGACACTCCTTTGGATGTTGCGATGGCACGTCGTATTATTAGAGATTTTAAGGATCGCTCTGTCGATCATATTATGCGGGAAATGGAAAATTATATTTTCCGTGGAAGACGGGGTTATCTTGAGATGTTACATACAATTAAACCAAATAGCGACATCATCGTCGATGGAACTTTACCAATCCGCGAAATTGCAGGCATAATCATCGACAAGCTGAACAAAGGGCAGGATCGTTGTATAAAGGTAAATGAAACCGGTTAAAAGGAGCCATTCCTGTAATGAAGTAATTTGCCCTTTGAAAAGAA
>NZ_JAQZSG010000074.1 GCF_028745515.1 Paenibacillus thermotolerans
GTTGTTCAGTTTTCAAGGAGCAAGCTCGTCTTCGACCTCTCGGCCAGAAGACTAGATTACCACAGAAGGCCGTGCGTTTGCAACCGGAAATTGCTTCCTGCCGCTTCAACTGCCGTGTCCTTCGCCGTCAACCGCTCTCGCGGCGACAAGCAATAATATATCACAGAGGAAATCTCCAAGTCAACAGATTAATCAAGCTAAATTCATGCAGTTTCACTAACCTGAACCATTTTCCTTCCCCCGCTTCAAAAAAGCACAAGCTTCAGCGCGGCCAGCATAATAACACCCGGTACGNGAGGAAATCTCCAAGTCAACAGATTAATCAAGCTAAATTCATGCAGTTTCACTAACCTGAACCATTTTCCTTCCCCCGCTTCAAAAAAGCACAAGCTTCAGCGCGGCCAGCATAATAACACCCGGTACGCCAAGCGCCGCAATCGCAGCAATCGTTACTCCATTAATAGGAATGGAGACGTGCGTATACGGCTCGGCCAAGTCCGCAAAATATAATAGGACAGCCGCAACAACAACGTTAAAGCCGAGGAAAGGGAGCCAACGCCAGCCGATTTTCGATCTTAGCATTACAATTGTAAGCAGCAGACCGGAAATGATCAGTACCCAGAGCCAAATAGACGCTCCCGCAATTTCCATCATGGTTCCTCCTTACCCGGTAATCCGGATATATTTCCGGCCGGTCGGCGCATTCGCCCCGTCCGCCTTCACTTTTGCCATTTTCGCCTGCTTCAGCAGCATACTGTACCTTTTCTCTGCAGCCTCCAGCGTATAAATCGCATAATCTATTTGATCCTTGTCCAACGCGAAATTCAGCCGTTGCTGAGCGCAAGCCCAATCTGTATGCGCCTGCCGCACCAATTCGAGCAAATCGCGCTCATGCTCCGCCTCCAAGGCTACCGAATCGGATGCCGGCTTAACCTCCGCATTCGCCGCTGACGCCGCGGCGGCCGCAACCGGAGCAGGCTTCGCTGCCTCCGAAGCCGCGGCTTTGACCTTTCGATCCCGCACGGGATCCGTCCCTAATATCCTTAGAATGCTTTTGATCTTGATCAGCCATTTCATACGCTTGTCCTCCTTATCGAACGCTAATCCATTAATGGGCTATTAATAGATATAGATTCCAAGCGCAAAAATAGAACCGGCCGCGAACAAAAAAAGCCCCCCGCTTCACAGCAAGGAGCCCGACCCGTATAAATTTATTCGGTTACGATCCCTTCCGCCTTCGCCTTCTTCACCGCATCCCAACGCCCGCTCACTTCCAGCTTGGAATACACATTGGAAATATAGTTTTTCACCGTGCCTTCCGTTAGAAACAATCGTTCCGCTATGTCAACGTTGCGCATCCCTTTGGCCAGCAGCTGCAATATTTCCAGCTCCCTCGGCGTAAACCCGTATTTATCCCCTTCGCCCGCCGTCGCGAAGACGCCGCCGCTGGCGGGATGCCCCGCCGCGCCCGCACTATCGTTTTTCGCCGACGTAACGCTTCGAATTACTTTCTCCGCCATTTCCTTCGAGACGAACGTTCCTCCCGAATGGACGAGCCGGATGCTGCCCGCCAAGCTTTTCGGATCGATCGCCTTCAACAAAAAGCCCTCCGCGCCGTAGTTCAGCGCATTCACTACGTGATCCACTTCTTGGTAGGAGGTCAGCATGACCACCTTAATGTCCGGCCACCGGCTCTTCACTTCCCGCGCCGCCTCAACCCCGTCGAGCTCCGGCATATTGATGTCCATCAGCACGACGTCCGGCTGCAGCCGTTCGCACAGCTCGACCGCCTGCCGTCCGTTCTCGGCAACGCCCGCTACCTCGATGTCTTCTTCCAGCCCAAGCACGATCGACAGGCTTTCCCGAATCAATCCTTGATCATCCGCAATGAGAATCCGAATGTTAGACATGTACCGCCTCCCCCTTCATTGGAACCGAGCATGTAATTACGGTGCCCTTACCTGTCTCCGACTCGATGCTCAGCCGGCCGCCGACACTGCCGACCCGCTCCTGCATCGCCGTCAGCCCGAAGCCCGCCTTGTTTCCGTTCATCCCGATGCCGTCATCCTCCACCTTCAGCCTTACGCATTCGTCATCGAACCCGAGCGATACGTTGACGCTGTCCGCCTTCCCGTGCCGCACCGCGTTCGATAACGTTTCTTGAAGGCATCTGATAAAGACGGTGTGAATTTGGCGCTGCAAGTGCCGCTCTCGCCCGGAAGACTGCATCGACACCCGCTTTCCGGTGCTTTCCGAAAACTCCCGCGCAATCCCCGCCAGTTCTTCACTTAGCGTTATATTGGTGTGCTCGCCGAGCCCGTGCACAATTTCCCGCATACTGTCCAGCTGACGAGCAGCCGCCTGCCGAAGCTCGGTCATATGCTTCTTGGCCGCCTCGGGACTACGGTCGACAAGCGCGATGCTCGCGTCCAACCCCAAAATGAAAGAAATATAAGAATGGCCCAGCGTGTCATGCAGATCGCTCGCGATTCGAATGCGTTCCTCCGTCTTGGAGAGCCGCTCCACCTGCTCGGAATATATTTTCAGCGTGGCGTTCTGCTCTTCGACCGTCCGCATCAGACGGTTCGCTTTTTCCTGCACGTTAAGAAGCCAGCGGAATACGAAGCCGATACCGAAGAACAGCGCCGTATCCGTTACTCCGAAGAAGGCTTGTCCGAACGTTAACGATCCGATCAGGAACGCGATAAGCGACAGGCCGAACACAATCGGAACGAAACGGTAAAACGGTTTTGTCGCCAAATACCCGATAACGAGTGCCGGAACGAAAAACACGTTCGTCATACTATTTTCTAAGTAAATAGAGTAAAGAAAGAGAGAGCCGGTAAGCGACAATTCGGTAACGCAATACCAGAACCGGCTTTTATCCCGGTTCGGCAGCCAAAACAAATACGGTGCAAACCCCGCCAGGAGCAGCCATACAAAGGCGCCCCAAAAGTAATCTATTTTTTCGTGTTCGTTCACGATCCCCGCCACTTGGACCAAGAACCAGAACGTCCTTAATCCGAACACTGCCCGGTCAACATATGCCGAAATTTTGCCCAACCCCGACGCACTCCCTTTATTTTCACAACAAATCCCGACGATTATATCATAATTCCAGCTTTGCAGGCTGCTGTAATTTTCCTTTTCCTCCGTATACGGCGAAGGTCAGTATAAACATCCCTGAATAAATCAGAACGAGGAACAACAAACCGGACAAATCGGAAGGCGGGTTGTTCAGCTTGAGCAGCGAATAATCCATTTCTCCCACAATCAAGGCAAGCATAAGGTTCATACCCGCATGGACCAGTGTAGCCGCCCATACGGACCCGCTTTGGATATATACGTACATGAACAAAATGCCCGCGATAAACCAGTCGGCGAGCGAAACCGGGTTCGCTCCCTTGACCGGCACGTGCATGAGCATGAACAGCAGCGAGGAAAGCACGATCAACTTCGTTCTGCTCATAGAGCCCCAGGAAGCAAATACGAAGCCTCGATTGAAAAACTCTTCTTGAAACGCAGCAGCCACAAAGCAAACAACGGCAAGCGCTATATAACCGACCGATAACCCGATCGAAGAATACATATCCGCATTCCAAGTATAATCCGTGCCCATCATCTCAAGAAACCCGATCGGAAACCCGAAGATGAACACAAGGGAGAGGGCGGAAAATACGACGCCTTGCCGGTCGAGGCCGAATCCGACAAGCTGAAGCGGCTCACCGATCAATTTCTTAAAAAGCGCCCATTCCACCGCAATAATAACCGCAGACATTGCCGTTCCCGCCAGCACCGTCCCGATCGGATTCGCCCCGCTCACATCGATGCCTGCCCATGGCAAAATGAATTTCATTAAAGCTACTGACAGAGCCGTTACGACGAAATAGCTAAACAACACCGGAACATACCGACCTCTCATTATGCGATCAGCTCCTTACGATTCAACAAATTTATAGTCTTATCGTATCGGGTTCCGCGTCCTCCCCATAGTGAAAAAACGTCATAACCTGAGGTTATGACGTCGTGTGACTTTCTCGTATGGCTGCTGCTTTCGTTTTGTATGACGTATCGATGCCGGGACTCCCTACATCCAATTGAATGGCCCGCAGCCAGCCGCCCCTATCGTCCCCATTCGGATCTTCCGAATAGCGCAGGCTCGCTTTGCGCTCCATGTCCGACAAGTGTTCGATATACAGATCAAGGCGGCCGAGCTGTATTTCCATCATTTCCTCTACGCCCGTCCGGTCGCCGTGGTCCCGGATCAGTCTCCGAAGATGCGGATGGCATAAAATTCCGCGGTTTCGGTACTTTTCCTTAAAATCTTCGTCCCCCTCGTAATAATCGAGGGCCGCCTCCACGTACCTCGCTTCACATGACTCGGCCACTTCGCAGAGAGGGCATCGTTTATCCGAGGAGAAGCTGTCGAGATACCTTCTCGTTTCGGCGAACCGGCCGTCATCCGCACTCGCGTGCTTCACGCCTTGCAAAATCGCCCGAATCCGCTGTACGGCCGTGCTTTCCTTCTCGCTCGTTTCGATCCGGCCTTTTCGGCTGTTCATGTAAGCTTCCAGCGATGCACGGTGCTCCTCCAGCAGCCCGCGGTACATGACGGCGTGCGCGATCGGATCTCCCGCTTCGCGCATTTGCCATGCATGGCGGTTGCAGTAGCCCTTCGCTTGCCTGTACGAGCTGCGCAGCGCAGAGTCCGTATAGCCTTCCCGCAAAATGACCTTGATCGTCCGCTCCACCCTTTGCTCGACGAGCGAGCAAATCGGGCAAACGCCGTGCCGCAGCGCATCCTTCAGGTCGTGATACATTATGTGTTTGTCCATAGGCCACATCTTTCCGTCGATTGATGTGGGTATTATTCCCTCAAGCCGTCGCGGCATACAAAAAAAACTACGACGGCATGAATAACTAACAGGAATTTCCTGAA
>NZ_JAQZSG010000075.1 GCF_028745515.1 Paenibacillus thermotolerans
CAAAATTAATCAGCAAAAAGTGTTCAATTTTACTTGACGGCTACAACTACTAAATGGTCATCCCTTTATTCCGTCTATTTACGCCTACATCGACAAAGAAATAATGGTACTAGACAGGGTAGAGGGCGTTACAGCTGAGCACTTTCCTTATAATAACCCTGACATGTCTCATCCTATTCGGTTACATAAAGACTTTGTGAAAAATTTTCAAGAAACACTAGACTATATGAGATCAAAAGGAATAGAGATAAGCGACCTTGAACCGCGAAATATAATGATTAATAAAAGTGGTCTAGCTGTCATTGTTGATACTGGATGTTGCTATATGCCAAGTAATGGGGAAACATGTGTTATAAGTGGTGACGAAGCATATCAACGATGTTTATCCTGGGCTAAGAGATTTTTTGAAGAAAATTTTTATGGACAGGATTTTGTGTAATGATTTTTATACTGAAATGAGAGGATAAATAAATGCAATCAGTTGAATATGAAAAGGTTAAGCATTATTACATAAAAAAATGTCATGACAATTGGGAAAAAATTGAACAAAAAATCCAAGACAAGAAAATGAGTATTGATGAACAAAAAGCAAATATCATAAGACAAATACAATTAGAACATATTCTTGGAGGAAGCATAGAATTTATTTGCCGTAAACACTTTCCGCATAATTCTGTTTATCATGCTACCTCATTTATTAATGGAAGTCTTGTCTTATATGAAGAACTATTAAAAACTAATACTTTTATTGATCCTGATTCGGATCATCGAGAACTTGTTGGGAAATTATTTTTCTCATTTTCACCATCATATTTCATTGACAGTGTTTTAGTAAAAGGCGGAGATTCGTTTTTTGTCTTTTTAGCCGACCTCAATAAAATCCAATATAAAAAAGTTCATATGTGCGTTGACATTGAAAACTTATCGGATTACTTTCGAGCAAAGCAATATATTCAGGAAATTCGTAAAAATCACGCTTTATTGGATTCGGTTGATACATCAATTTTTAATAAGGCAAAATCGTTCAGAACTGAACTAAAAGATGGATTGAATGACGAAGAGATTAAGAATGCTTTTGTTGAAAATAATCTAATTAAAGTGGACGAAGAGATTTATGTGACAGAAGATATTAAGTTAAATGAAATTCAAGGATTTTTATTTGTGGATGAAGCAAAAAAGATTGATGTATTTATTAACAATCCAAAGAAAAAAGAATTTAATCATTGTTATTACAAATTTAATAAATAGATAAAATAGAGGGGATCGGAGATATGGAAGCAAATGTGTTGATGAATGGACAAATCACAGGAACGAAGCGACCTGTAAGAGGAATGGAGAATATAGGTTTATACGAGGTCTGGAACGGAAAGGACTGGGTTTCGGAAGAAACTTGGAAAATCGAACAAGAAATGAATAACAAGGAATGGACAGATAACTTTGTGCAAGAATGTGATGGTTGTAATGATCCTTTTTGCGACTGTAATAGCAGGAGCGAAGCGGCAAAAGCTTTATATAAAATAAAAAGTTTGATGAAATTAAAACAGAAAATTGATAAAGAAATCCTCTCTCTCTTGGAAGTAGTTGGGGGTGAGGTGATTGAGTAATATTATGGAACTTGAAAAAGAATATGAACAATTGGTAAAAGATAGTAAGAAGGAATCGGATAAAAAGGAAACAGTTGATCCGATTTTACCTAGTAAAACACCTGAGACAATGACATTTCCCGTTAATGCTCTGCCTACAGAGTTGAAAAATCTCTGTAAAGCGGGGCATTATGCGTTTAAGATACCCTATGAGTTTTTTGCTGTACCTGGCTTAGTTGCTCTTGCCACAGCAATTGGTTCAAAACATGAAGTTGCAGTAAATCGTTCAATGTCAACAAAAGCAATTCTATATGCTTGTATTATTGCAAGTGCAGGATCGGGAAAATCTCCTGCGCAAGATATGGCATTCAAACCCATATATTCGATACAAAAATCTAAAATGGATGAGTATAAAAAGGCATATTCGGAATGGTTACTTGAAAAAGAGGATTATGATGCAAGAAAGAAGCACTCGAAAAAAAGTAAAGAACCATTCGATGAGATCGAACCAGAACAGCCGAGATTACGAGAATTATACACCACTGACGCAACGACAGAAGCACTTGCAATAATGCTTCAAAACAGTCCAGAAGGAATTGTAATTGTCCAAGATGAATTTCTAAGGCTCTACAATAGCCTTGATTCATATAGGGGAGGTAAAGGTGGAGATTTGCAGTTTTACTTGTCCCTGTGGAGTCATAAAAACATAAAAGTGAATCGAGTAAGTAAACCGCCACTTTTTGTAGAGAAGCCTTTCGGAAGTATTATCGGGGCAATGACACCTAGCGGAATAAATGAAATTGCAAAGGACAACAACACTGAAAACGGTTTTCTTGACCGTTTTTTATTTTCCTTTCCTACTGATGTAGAAATGATGAGAACAGTTAATGCAGGGATAGACGAAGATACTGAACGGCAATACCACAAACTTATTGAATCATTGACAGAGCAGCAAATTGTTGGTGAAGCGGAGACTTACTATTTAAGTGATGAAGCTATGAGGAAATATTTGGAATATGAGGATTTTGTATTCAAGGAAGCTGGAAAAGACGAAAAGAAAAAATCCATTAATACAAAAATAAAACTGTATGCTTTGCGATTCTCACTAATCGCTCATGTAAGCAAGAACGTACATAACGATTGCTTTGATAAGGAAAGCAAAGTATCGTTTGAATCAATGTGTCAGGGAATTGAGATTGCCGAGTATTTTAGGCAACAGACACAAAAGATTTATAAGAAAATCAATCAATCGGAATCTGATAAAAATATTGAACGAGCGATTCATATTTTGAAGACTAAGACTCAGAACAATGAGATCAGCAAACGAGATATTCAAATGAACATGAAGCTAAAGGGAAATGAGTTTGACGAATTTCTTAACTTGTTGCAAGAAAAGAAGATTATTGCGTTCAAGGCTGAAAGACAGGTCGGCGGTGCAAAACAAATTGTATTTCATGTTAATCCAAAGTATTTAGAGTAATGGCTGTTGCTGGCTGTGGAACGCTGTGGAAAACAACTTTCAACAGCAAGAATGTTGTTTTATCAAGGGTTTTGGGCGTTTTTTGTTTTGCTGTTGAGCTGTTGACGCATATTAATAGATGTTGGCTGTGGATGCTGTTGCTATAGGCATTTTTTAAATATTAAATTAACAAATATTACCAATATTTGAATTGGAATCAATTGCTCTAGTTATTGTCAACAGCGCAACAGCAACCTGAAAAGCCTTGATATATATGGGATTTAGGTGTTGAAGTGGTTTTTCAACAGCCGTCAACAGCAATCAACACCGACATATCAGGAGGAAAGATAAATGAATATTTATGAAGCATTAAAACAATTACCGCCTAAGAAGCGGATATATTGCAAGTGGAAATTTAATCTATGGTTTGACCAAGAACGGCAAATGACCGAAGAAGAACTAATGAAGCAATTGGGTGTAAAGAGTCTAAACGCTTATGTACGATGGGAACGTGAAGATGATTATAAACATTTTGTTTCTGTATATCTGGCAAGTAAAACGGCTGATGACTTGCTAGATGTTTATGAGGTCGTAAGGGATAAAGCAATTAAAGGAGATCCGAAAGCAATTGATACACTTTTAAAATTGCAGAATCAGATAACCGCACATAAGAAAGCAGCCGAGCAATATTTTGCTGATGTTGAAGAAGATGAAGACGATGGTTTGGAAGTATGAGGGCGTACCAAAAACGGTACTCCCTTTTGTTTATTTAGGAAGGTGATAAAATGGCAAGAGTTGCATTGACGACTAAGCAAAAACTAGAAAAAATATTGAGTAACTTTGAGTTATTCTGTAAGAACTTTGTGAAAATTGTAGATAACAATGGGGATTTAATTCCATTCAAATTAAATGATCAGCAAAGAGAATTTATAAATAGTGCTGGCAAATTCAATATAATTTTGAAACCGAGACAGTTAGGATTTACAACGGTTCAATTGGCTTATTGTTTATGGATGGCGATAAAGAATCCAAACACAAATTACATGATTATGTCTTATAAAGGTGATTCCTCAAAGGCATTACTTGAAAAGTTAAAAATGATGGATAAACATTTACCTAGAGAAAAGTATCCTAATGTGTTCCCTGAAACGGATCGAAGTAATAGGGATGAAATTGTTTTTAGTAATGGCTCACGAATTATTCCAGCAACTAGCGGAACTAAGGATGTAGGGCGCGGTTTAAACTTAATGTATATCCTTCTTAGCGAATATGCGTTTATGGATAATCAAAATCAGTTATTATTGTCACTTGAACCGGCACTACAGAAGACTGAGCGCAGCCGTATCGTTATTGAAACAACGGCTAATGGATTTAATGATTTCCAACGGTTGTATGACAAAGCTAAGAAGGGAAGGAGTAAATATAAATCATTTTTCTTTCCTTTCTTCAGTTCAGCGTATGAAAAACAATTTGCTTATGACATTCAACAAGCGGTTATGTGGTATATGGCAACTAATAAGGGTAAGCGGTTGTCGAAGAAAGATTTATCTATAGAGCAGAAACAGTTGCATGATATGGGTTGTTCCCTAAACATGTTAATGTGGCGTGAATGGATGCTTATGGATAAGGATAAAAATGAGTTAGACTAAAAAGTGGACACTCCGAATTAGTACCTTCATA
>NZ_JAQZSG010000076.1 GCF_028745515.1 Paenibacillus thermotolerans
CTTTTTTTGTCCAAGACGAAATCTTAGTCCTTACAGGAATGTTTAAAACTGCAATGTCCGTTAGCTCACTCCACCAGGACGCGGCGTGTGTGCCGATTACAGCATGAACAAAATGGCGAGGAAATGAACGATGGAGCCGCCCAGCACGAATATATGCCATACGGCGTGATGAAACGGAAATCCGCGCCACACATAAAAAATGCTCCCGACCGTGTACAGGATGCCGCCGGCTACGAGCAGCTGCAGGCATTCCGCGGCCAATAGCGACTGCAGCGGCCGCCAAGCGAATACAATGAGCCAGCCCATTAAGATGTAGAAAAAGGTGGAGAGGAAGAGGAACCTTTTCGTAAAAAACGCTTTGAACGCCACGCCTCCGGCGGCGATTCCCCAAACGATTCCAAACAAGGTCCAGCCGAGCGGCCCCCTTAATGCGGTCAATAAGATCGGCGTGTACGTTCCTGCGATAAACAAGTAAATGGAGGAATGGTCGAATATTTCGAACAAATCCTTCACTTTGCCTTCGGGCAACGCATGCAGCAGCGTCGAATTGGTGTACATGATCACCATGGTAACCCCGTAAATCGCGTAACTGACGACGGACCAGACGGTTCCCTTCAGCGCGGCGAATACGACCAGCAGGGTCAGCGCGGATATGCTGAATACGACGCCCAGCCCGTGGGTAATCGCGTTGGCGACCTCCTCGCGCTTGGTATATACGTGAGTGTTTGCCATACTCAACCCTCCTCATGAGACTCTTCATTGTGCTTTCATTATATCGAAAAACAAGCTCATCACCTAATTCAGGTGCCTCAAACCGAAAACCGTAACTATGAATATAGTAATACCATCTCACAGTAAAGGAGTGATTTGGAATGGGTTTGCTGAGACTTAGCAATCAGGGTCTTAGGCTGAGGCTGTTTTCCGGGGTCAACTTTACGGGCCGTCGAATCGTCTTTAAGCGAGGCGGAGTGGCGATCCGCGATATGAACGCGCTCCGTTTCAACAACGTGCTCTCTAGCTTTAGGGTCAGAAACGTTATTTTCCCGAACCAAGTAACTTTGATTTTGTTCTCGCGAGTGAACTTTCAAGGTTCGTTCCGCGTGTTCAGAGGCAGAACGGCGGTTGCCAATTTGGGAACGCTTGGCTTTGACAACGTTACTTCTTCGCTGATTCTGGTAGGCCGCAGACTGACGAATGCGCAAATCAACATTATTCGCAGCACGGGTATCCCTCCGCTGGACGTACTGGAAATCAGACAATAATGTTTATCGGGCGCCTTCGGGCGCCCGTTTTCTTAATCCACAATATTTTTCCCGTAAAAGATTTCGTCCATCTCAAGCTTCAGTCTGCCGGTTATCTCTGCCTTTTCCTCGTCCGAAAGCTGTTCCTTCGTGAACCCGAACAAATAGTTGTTCAAATCGAATTTTTTCAGTTTGCATTTCGTGTGAAAGATGTTCTCCTGATACACATTTACATCGATCATGTCATATGCGTTCTGAATTTCCTCCGGTATGTAATTTTGAATGGAGCCGATTTCGTGATCGATAAACAGCTTATGGCCTGTAATATCCCTTGTAAAGCCGCGTACCCGGTAATCGATCGTCATAATGTCCGTGTCGAACGAATGAATGAGGTAATTTAACGCTTTGAGCGGAGAAATTTCTCCGCAAGTCGATACGTCGATATCCGCCCGAAACGTGCTGATGCCTTCATCCGGATGATACTCGGGATACGTGTGCACCGTAATATGGCTTTTGTCCAGCGACAGCACCACCGATTCCGGCAGCGGTCCGGGGGACTCCTCGAACTGCTCCGTCGGGACTTCTACAACGGGCTCCTCTGAAATGAGCATCGTGACGCTCGAGCCTTGAGGGACGTAATCTTGCTTGGCTATGTTCAGCACATGGGCTCCGATAATTTCGGACACTTCCTGCAAAATGTTCGTCAACCGCTCCGCATTGTACTGCTCGTCGATATACGCGATATACTTCTCGCGTTCTTCCTTCGTTCGGGTGAAGCAAATATCGTACATATTAAAGCTTAGCGATTTCGTAAGATTGTTGAAGCCGTGCAGCTTGACGCGCTGTGCCGGTGTCAGTGCCATGAACGCATTTCCCCTTAAGCTTTTTATTTAATATGCCCATACCGGCTTCTCCGATTCTTGGAAGGCATAAAAAAGGGTCCTATCGGAATTCGATAGGACCTGCATTTGCGGCGATCAGCCTGCTGCATTCACTTCCGTCGATTTACGGCCTTCTTTTTCAAAAAGCATGATCAGCGAAGGGAGGAGCATGCCGCGGACAAGGAATACGTCCATCAGGATGCCGAGCGCCACGATGAAGCCGAAAACAAACAGCTCGGCAATCGGCTGCGTCATGAGGACGGCGAAGGTGGCGGCCAGTATGAGCCCCGCGGACGTAATGACGTTGCCTGTGCGCGACACGGCGATTTGTACGGCATCCCTCAGCGTATGCTTCTTCCGTTCTTCTTTGAAGCGGGACATTAAAATAATGTTGTAGTCGACGCCCAGCGCAACAAGGAAAACGAAGGCATAGAGCGGAATCCGGGTGCTGATCGCCGAATAGCCGAACAGCAGGTCGACCAAGTAAATGCCTAGCCCCAGCGCCGTCGCGAACGAAAGTAAAATCGTCCCCATCATGTACGCCGAAGCCTTTAACGATCTTGTCAGCGCCCACAGCAGCAGGAGAATGAGCAGCGATTCCAATCCGATCACGACCCACGAGTCTTTGAAAATGATGTCGCGGGTATCGACCTGTTTCGCCGTTTCGCCCGCAAAGTACAATTCGCCTTCAAGTCCTGCGGTCGAGAGGAGTTCCCGCTCTTGCCCGCGCAGCCGCTCCAGCGCATCCAGCGAGCTAGCCGCATAAGGGCTGTCCTCGAAGGAAAGGGTGATTTTTACTACCTTCCCGTCTTCGGCGGTACCGCTTACCGCGGCCGTCTTGACGAGATCCTGTCCGCCGAACGCATCCGCAAGAGCAGAGAGCTTCTCCTCCGAGACGGGACGGTCGGCAACGAACAGGACGGAGGTGGGCGCCAGATCCCCTTTAGGGAAGTATTGCTCCAGCTTCTCATAGCCTTCCCGAGAAGGCATATCCTTCGGGAAAGAGGCGATGGAATCGTACTGAAACTTCATATTGAACGTATTTAAACCGAGCAGTACGAGAACGGCCAACAGGATGGCCGCAACAGCGCCCGGCTTCGTGCTGACGAGCCTGCCGGCTTTGTTCCACATGGAGGCCGGGTTCGCCGCTTCCTCGCCCGCCTTCGGAATGTTCGGCCAGAACGATTTTCTGCCGAACAATTGGAACAATGCGGGAATCAGCGTTACAGAAGCGAGCATAATGACCGCCATCGCCGTTGAAAATACCGGTGCGAAGCCGCGGAAATCCTTGAAAGCGGCCGCGAACAAGACTAGCATGGCCGCAAGCACCGTTCCGCCGCTGAAAAACACGGGCTCCCCGGTTTCGCGCATCGCGTGCTTCATCGCCTCATATTTGCTGTCATAATGCCTCAGCTCTTCCCGGTACCGGGCGAACACGAACAAAGAGTAGTCCGTCACGCTGGCAAACAGCAAAATCGTCATGATCGACAGCGATTGAGCGTCGAACTGCAGACCGGCGCTTCCCATCAAGCCGAGCGTCTTGTCGACGGCCTCATAGACGAAGGCGCAGGCGAGCAGCGGGATGAAAACTAACAAAGGGGAGCGGTAAATGACAATCAGCAATACGAAGATGAGCCCGACGGTCGATAAGAGCAATACGACATCAGCGCGGGAAAACAAGGCGACGGCGTCGCTGGAAATTCCGGCGGGACCCGTAATCCGGACAAAGGAAGCCTCCGACCGGTCGGAAGCGATCGTCTGCAGCTCCTTCAAAGTCGCTTGAATTTCTTTCGTTTCCAAACCCTCTTCAAGCAGCGCCGGAATGACCGCGGTCGAGCCGTCTCCGGAGAAGAAGCGTTCCCTTGCGGGCGGAGGGAGGCGGTCGAACGGGACGATGCCCTTCAGATGCTCGAGCCCCTCGTCTTGAATCGCGGTTGTCATCTCGGCGATCCGGCCGGCATCAAGCTTCTTTCCTTCTTCGGAAATGACGATCAACGCAGGGAGCCCCTGATCCGTGCTGCCAAAATACGTATCCAGCTCTCGCTGTGCGATTACCGACTTTGCCGTATCGGGGAGCCCTTGGCCGGTCGCGTTCGATTCATAATCCTTGGCGCCCGGAGCGAGCCCTCCGAGCAGCAAGGTAACCAGAAGCCATGCGGTCAAGACAGTCCACATGCCTTTCCTCGTAGAGGCAAAATCCGTGATGCGGTGCAACAATGCTTTCAACTTTGTTCACGCTCCTTACGATTGTAATTCGACATATGTGTCGAATTTGGTTAAAAAAAACTACGACGGCATGTTTAACGAACAATCATTGTTCCA
>NZ_JAQZSG010000077.1 GCF_028745515.1 Paenibacillus thermotolerans
AAGTTATTTAGCAAAAAGTGTTCAAAAGTACTTGACGGTTACAAGTCCCTTAATTCGGAAACCAGTGCTCCATTTTTCTTCATTTCTTCATATAACGTTGCTATATCTCCAACCTCAAAGCAAAAAGCTTCCATCAAATGATTATCAACATTATCGATCCAATCATGTGTCTCAAAGTTTAAAGTGTACGGCTTATTCGTCTCCAAGAAAAAAATTCCTTGTCCTGAAGCTAGCTTTGCATTTCCTCCTTTAGAAAGTGTCACAAGTTTATGTTTCATGAAAAACTCCTTAGTTCTCTGTGCATTCCTCACCGGCACATAAACAGTTTCGATTCTTTTGATGAGCGCTTCCCGATGGGGGTATTTCTGTTTGAGCATCTGTTTAAGCTCAATTTTAGACAATTTTTCCTTAATCTCCATACTAATCACTCCTTTTTTGTCCTTTCAATAACAAGACGTTCCCAAAATCGATTTTGCGTCTTATAAAATAAAAATCAGTCATTCTCGAAAGCCACGAATTTATTCTTATCGGGGTCATAAAAGAAAAACGATTTGCCGCCGACTTCTTTTACTATCTCCCCAACGATAACTCCTTCTTGCTTTAATCTAGTGTGTATTTTGTTAATCTGCTCGATTGCAAATGATAAAATTGGCAAGTTACTTTCTTTTTCGGATTGTTCATAACCGGGATGTTTTTCTTTAGTTTCGAGAAAATAAAGACATTCCCCTGAAACTAACTGAGGATTACCATTATCGGATAAAGATAAACCAAAGTGTCTGACGAACCATTCCACACTACGATTGCTGTCTGAAACCGGAATATATACGCCTCCAACTTTTTGGAGTAACTGTTTCATCACCTTTTGAACGAAGCGATCATCCATCTTTCGTTGCTGCAAGGTGATTCCTATTTGTTGAGACAGATGATCCTTCAAAAGCCTCCGCGATCTTCGCAACCGGCTCTCCACGGCCTTCTCAGATACATTTAGGATTGTTGCCGTCTCCTTCATAGATTTTTCCGCTATATAGTAAAGAAGAACCGTTATCCTGTTTTGTTCATCTAATGCGTTCAGAGCTCCCCATAACTCTTCGCGCATAAACCGCTGTTCCATTCGCTCCTCAAGTGAATACTCATCAAGCAAGGTAAAAGACTCTTCGAATTGAACATTAACCGTTTGGTTTCTTCTTAGATAATCCAAACTCAACCTTCTCGTTATAACATAGAGCCAGTGTCCAGTTTTTTCATATTCATTTATTTGTCCAAGCTTGTTATAAGCTTTAATAAACGTTTCTTGAACAATGTCTTGAGCCGAATGAAAATCTCCAATGATGCCATACGCAATTGAATAAAGGACATTGGCATATTTAGCCACCAATTCTGAAAATAGCTCAATATCACCTTCCAGAATGGATGTAACCAATTCTTTGTCTGACCTCAATTGTTTTGACACTCCCTCAAAAACTCCACTTCTCTTTTGAATACGCCAGCAACATTTGAATTTCCTTTTTTTAACTTGAAACAGTAAGTATTTAGTTATAGCCATTAACTTCATTGAACTATGCTGCCCCGATAGTTTAATCCTCAAGCCGCCCTGAATGAAAGCACAGGCTTTTCTGCATGCCTCAAGGACGATTAGGCGCTACTATGCATTACTGCTCGTAAGTTTGTTCACCTCTAGGAAGCGAAACTAGAACAGGTAATTGTTTCCAGGTGTGCGATTTGATTTTAAGGAAATAATTTTTTCCCGACATCTTTCTAAAACAAATAAGCTTAGGGCTTCCCCTAAGCTTACTGCATATTTATGCATTTCCCATCGAGGTACGGGCTAGTTACAACGAAGCGATAAGGTTTTCTACTTATATATTAATCGAAATAAACTGCTTTTCCGGTCCTCGATGACTCGTAAATAGCCTCGAGAATCTCCGAAACGACGCATGCCTGTTCCGGTGTAACGACAGGGTCCGTGCCGTTCTCGATCGACTGCAGCCATCGTTTTGCCTCAAGCTCCGCCGGGTCTTCTTGGCTTCCATCATAAAAATCAACGCCGCTGGCGTCAAGCTCGACACGGTTCGTAAACAGCTTGCTTTTCTTCTCCCCGTTAATCCGAAGGCCGTCGTCCATATCGGCCCCGCCTTCCGTACCGCACAAGGTCGACTTCGCTTCCCCAGTATTGAGCATATTAATCGCCCAGCTCGATTCAAGCATGATGGTCGCACCGTTTTGCATTGTAATCATCGCCATGGCTGAATCTTCAACGGTAAACTTCGCAGGATCCCAAGACCCCCACGCATTCGCGGCGTTCTCCTTTTGAGACAACTTATGGAACGCGGTCCCTAGCACGGCTTTCGGCTTGTAATTATTCATCATCCACAGCGTCAAATCAAGTGCATGAGTACCTATATCGATGAGCGGACCCCCGCCCTGCTTATCTTCATCCAGGAAGACGCCCCAAGTCGGTACGGCACGGCGGCGAATCGCATGAGCCTTTGCGTAATAAATATCGCCGAGGGCTCCTTCTTCGCAAAGACTCTTCAAATATTGGGAGTCGGATCTGAACCGATTCTGATAGCCGATCGTCAGCTTCTTGCCCGTGCGCTTCGCCGCTTCTACCATACGGCGCGCGTCCGCAGCCGTCTTTGCCATCGGCTTTTCGCACATGACATGCTTGCCCGATTCCAAGGCAGCAATAGAAATCTCCGCATGCGAATCGTTTGGCGTGCATACATGTACGATGTCCAAAGACTTGTCGGAAAGAAGCTCTACATAATTCGTATATACTTTAGCATTCGGCGAACCGAATTTTTTGCTTGCTTCTGTCGCACGCTCTTCGTCAATGTCGCAAAAAGCGACCATCTCCGCGTTCGGCTGTTTCTTCAAAGCCGGCATATGCTTTCCGTTCGCGATCCCGCCACAGCCGATAATTCCGATCCGATAAACTTTTGTCATAGTGGTTTCCTCCGTATAGTAAGTAGTTGTTAGTTGTTTAT
The DNA here is from genome assembly GCF_028745515.1 of Paenibacillus thermotolerans. GTDB lineage: Bacteria > Bacillota > Bacilli > Paenibacillales > YIM-B00363 > Paenibacillus_AE > Paenibacillus_AE thermotolerans. Next base: position 2,988 of record NZ_JAQZSG010000077.1, read on the forward strand.
AGCCGTATTACCGTTTTTGTATCGTTGGCTCTGACGACGGCATCGAGCACTGATATTAGGTCAATAGAGTGGACACAGAAAATTTCGTACTTC
>NZ_JAQZSG010000078.1 GCF_028745515.1 Paenibacillus thermotolerans
ATGAGCGAGAAAACAGGAGAAAACATTACTTTAAAGTGGGAGGAACATGAACATGAATATGAATACAGATATCACTGTTGATACGAAAGGTATGGCTTGCCCGATGCCGATCGTCAAGGCGAAGAAAGCGTTGGATAGCCTGCAACAAGGTCAAATTATGGAGGTTCTGTCTACGGACAAAGGATCCGTGAATGATTTTCAGGCTTGGGTCAAACAGACGAACCACGAACTCATTCAGCACGTAGAAGAAGACGGCGTTTATAAATTTTACGTTCGCAAAGTATAAAAAAATAAGCGGGACCCGGAAGGGCCCGCTTATTTCGCCTCGTCATATACGATAGTGACGCCAAGGGAACAGTAACTTTCTTCGGTATAATGCCCTTGGGGGCAAGTTTTCGTGCTGCATGCCATGTCGTTTTTCGCTTTCAACTTTTGATTGCACACCGGGCATTTATCTTCGAAAAGGCTTTTTAATTGTTGAAGCAATTGGATCACCTTATTTCTGATGAGTTTACTTGGATTTAATTATAACCTGTATTCACCTTGATGTCACGCCTTATAGAAAACTTTACGACAGGAGGGTGTCATGGATTTCTTACTGCTCATTGTCATGGTGCTCATCGGTCTGGTCGGCTCTTTCTTTTCGGGGTTGCTCGGTATTGGCGGCGCGATTATCAATTATCCCCTCCTACTGTATATTCCATCCCTTTTCGGTGCGGCACACTTTACCGCCCACGAAGTTTCCTCCATCAGCATGTTCCAAGTCTTTTTCGCTTCTCTTGCGGGTGTTATCGCGTTCCGGAAAAAAAGCAAAAAGGGAGGAACGGGCGTCGTCAATAAACAGCTAGTCCTTTACATGGGGAGCAGCATTCTTGCCGGCAGCCTGGTCGGCGGCTTTGTTTCGGGTATGTTGAACGGGGATGTCATCAACCTGATTTACGGCATCCTTGCGGTACTGGCCGTCGTGCTGATGCTCGTTCCCAACCGGGGGAAACAACAGGAAACGGACGACCTCCGTTTCAACAAAATCATTGCCATTACCGCGGCATTTGTAGTAGGTATCGTTTCCGGAATCGTAGGGGCCGGCGGCGCGTTTATCTTAATTCCCATTATGCTCACCGTTCTCAAAATTCCCACGCGCACAACGATTGCGTCATCGCTCGCGATTGTTTTCATTTCGGCTATCGGAGGCGTCATCGGGAAAATGACGGGCGGGGATATCCCTCTGTGGGCGACGGTATATACAGTCATCGGCAGTTTGATCGGAGCACCGATCGGCACGATGGTCAGTTCGAAAATCAACGTGAAGGTGCTTCGATATGGTTTGGTCGTCCTGATCGTACTCACGGCCATTAAAGTGTGGTCGTCGATTTTGTAAATGAATAAATCGTATCTGTAAACATTTGCCGCGGTAAAAGGATTGCATTCTTTTTTATTGTTCACTACTATACTTATAGGGGTATATGTAAAAATTCATGAGAGAGAAGGTATGTGACGAGGATATGGCAAGAGATAAAACGACAATCGTGCTCTTCAGCGGCGATTTGGATAAAGCCATTGCGGCATTCATCATTGCGAACGGAGCTGCGGCGTATGATCACGAGGTGACGATCTTCTTCACGTTCTGGGGATTAAACGCGCTTCGCCGTGCCGAACCGATCAAGACGAACAAAGGCCTGCTCGAAAAAGCGTTCGGATGGATGATGCCGCGCGGCGCGAAGAAGCTGGGCTTGTCGAAAATGAACTTCGGCGGCCTGGGACCCCAGATGATCAAGCATGTCATGAAAAAGCACAAGGCCTTGTCGCTGCCCGAGTTGATTGAGTTGGCTCAAGAACAAGGCGTGAAACTGGTCGCCTGTACGATGACGATGGACTTGCTCGGTCTGAAACAGGAAGAATTGATCGATGGTCTGGAGTATGCAGGAGTAGCCGCATATCTGGGGGACGCCGCGAACGGCAAAGTAAACTTGTTCATTTGAACAAGCGGGTATGAACTTATTATTTTTTTCTTTATACTATACCCATACACGTATAAGGAGATGTGGACTTTGAACTACGAATACAGCGACGAAATCAAAACCCGGCTGCGCAGAATCGAAGGACAAGTTCGCGGGGTGCTGCGTCTGATGGAGGAAGGGAAGACCTGCAAAGAAGTCGTTGCACAGTTGTCCGCTGTTCGCAACGCATCGGACAAGGCTATCGCTCAGATCGTTGCGGAGAATCTGCAGCAATGCATCCTGGCGGAACAGGCCGCCGGTAATGATACGGGAAAGATGGTTAAAGAAGCTGTGGAGCTTCTGGTAAAGAGCCGATAAAACGCAACAAATAACAATCTGAAGGAGAGAAAAACATGGCATTCAAGATTCCAAAGCAAATTACTCCGCAAGAAGTTGCAGCCCGTCTGAAATCAGGAGAACCTCTGATGTTGCTGGATGTACGCGAACCGGCGGAATGGGCGGAAGGACACGTGGCCGGAGCCAAACATATTCCCCTCGGTCAATTGGGCGAACGTCGCAACGAACTGAACCCCAAGCACGAAACCATCGTGATTTGCAGAAGCGGCAACCGGAGCGGACTCGCATGCGAACTGCTCAGCGAACAAGGATACAACGTCATTAACATGACGGGCGGACTCAATAATTGGACAGACGAACTGGTTCGGGATTAAACGAATAAAGGAGCCATTCCTGTAATGAAGTAATTTGCCCTTTGAAAA
>NZ_JAQZSG010000079.1 GCF_028745515.1 Paenibacillus thermotolerans
TGTAGCCGTCAAGTAAAATTGAACACTTTTTGCTGATTAATTTTGAACACTTTCATCCCTAAATATGGTAGTGCGATGCCTCATGCGGTAACTCGGACCACGTAGATGAATGACCTCTGCTCGATGAATAATCCGATCTAAGATCGCTGTAGTTATGGCGGGATCCCCCAGCAATTCACCCCATTCATTCGGAGCCTTGTTTGACGTCAGAATAATGGAAGCCCGGTTATACAAATCGTTTATTAAATGAAAGAACAGATTCGCTTCACTTTGATCCATCGCCATAAACATTAAATCATCGATGATGACCAAATCAGACTCGCGGATTCGTTTCATTCTTGCCAGAGATCTTCGAGTGATCTCCTCCGTTTTCAGAGTTTGAATGAGATCACCCATCGAAACAAATGACACTTTGTACCCTTGCAGTATAGCCTCAATTCCTAGGCCAATCGCCAAGTGTGTTTTTCCCAAGCCAGGCGGTCCAAGTAAAATGAGATTGTACACTTGGTCCAGCCAGGTAAACTCCCTGAGCTGCAGAAATTGTTTTTTGCTTAGCGATTGTTGCTCTGCTAAATCAAATTCATCTAACGTTTTACGGAAGGGAAAGGAAGCCCATTTCAAACGCTTCTCAATGAGCTTTTTCTCCCGGCGTTCTTGCTCATAACGCAGCAGGTGGTCTAAGAACGTGCGGTATGTCCATTCTTCGCCTTCAGCTTGCTGAATGAAGTCCGGTAAAGCTTTTGCTGTTTCAACGAGCTGTAAGCTGCGTAATTGTTCTTGTAGCCGTTCTAAGGTGACACTCATGCGGGCTCACCTCTGAGGATGGCCGCATATTCATCGAAACTGCGGATTTCCGGCTTGGTGTCGATCACGGATGAGTTCAGTTCATTCAGCGGCTTCATGGATGTCTTAGGCTTTGCAATGTGTTCATTGTTCAACTGGCGTTGGCGGTGGAGGTATTCCACGACGTCGTTAAATTCCGCCGCACTGAACAACCTCCGCTTCATACATTCTTGTAAAGCCTTATTCCTCGTTATGGTGTCCGTCGAATCCAGCATCTTGCAGAGTATCCCTAATTGATCCCGTATGTAACGGGGGTAAGACTTACGAATTTCCTCCAAGAAGGCGAATGCCGCCTCAACATCGTCGAATTGTTTAGCGACTGTAGCGATGTAAGACTCAATCCCTTTGGTTCGATCGCGCCGGTGCTGAGTGGCTTGAATCAATTTCCCTTTTCCATGATGGATGGCGTGATCGGCTAAAACCTCTCCATCGGGCTTGTCTTTGATGATTAAGCGATCTCCAGCTGCTTCCGAGACGTAGACTTCTTTGTGCTTTCCATAGGTTCCAAGTGGGACAGAATACCGGTTGGAAGAGTAGAGAACAGTGTTGTCCTTTCGAACCGTTCTTGGTATACTCGAATCAACGTTTTTAATATTTATTTGGTTTGTGACCGGTCTTAAGTGTTGCTTTTCCAGGGTGAACACTTCGATCGGTCTCTTTTTTGTTGTATTGTGAACCTTGCCGTTTCCGGTTCTTTCGAGCCAAGCGGTACACTGCTCGTTCCAATGATCCAAATTGAAAAAGGTGCGATGTTTGGCAAAATTCTTCTTTATGTAGCCAACCACGTTCTCAATCTTTCCTTTGCTCTCGGGATCCGCTTTACGGCAGATGTGCAGGTTCAGTTCTCTTTCTGAGCGATACGTCTGAAACTCTGCCGTTAGAATGATATCTCCGCCATTTTCGCTTACCACAATGAGAGAATCTTGATCATACACCAACTCATGAGGAATCCCCTCAAAGGCTTTAAAGGCATTTTCGTGAGTCCGAATAACATCCCTTGTAGTAAACGGCCGATCTAGCCATTCGGCATATTTATACCGGGAATGGGAAAGCACAAAGCTGATGAAGTACAATTTGATCTCCTTCCCATCTGCTGTTTTCTGTGCGGTTTGACCGAAATCCACTTGAGCTTGCTGTCCCATAGGTAGGTCTGGAATCGCCTCATAGCTCCTTACGCTCAGGGTCTTGGGAATCTGATGTTCTTCCCTTAACAGCCGTACATAATCTCGTACGGTGCTTTCTCCGACCTCAAGCAAATTCCTCTCCTTCAGCCAGTCATGAATCTGAGCTGAAGAAAGATCCGGATGTTCCTTTAACCACGAAAGAATTAATTGCCGATGGGGATCGCATTTCTTGGTTCTTTCCTTAGCGGCAGCCATCCAAACCGCCATTTCCTCTGGTGACTTCGACAAATATTCGTATACCGTTGTTCTAGATATCCCCAACTTCTTTGCAATTTGACTGACTTTAAATCCTCGCTCTTTCAATTGATGAATTTCCATATACACTTTCCACTTATCCACCTTTCGCTGCCCTCCACCTGATGTAATATTCTGAAGCACTATATTACACTGAATGGAGGAGGATATTGGCTGGCAATTTCCGTTAGGGGCCGCCCCTAACACTGCCTCTGCATATCTTTGGTAAATAAGTGTTCAATCTTATCTGTCGGTTTCTGTCTACTCTAGTCTAGCATTCACA
>NZ_JAQZSG010000008.1 GCF_028745515.1 Paenibacillus thermotolerans
GCTTAAATTCTCTTAATGGTTGTCCACTTTCTTGACAGAAGTACAAAAGTTCCGTTCGAGGCGGTCGGCCATGCGGCGCGGTGGAGAGCAACGGAACTTTGTTCCGTTGGAAGTGCCGAAGAAGTGGAGAAACTCCACGTGCGCATGGCGAAACCGGGGTCGGAGGGCCGAATAAGTGGAGAAAATCCATTTGCTCGTGATGTAACCGGGGTCGGGGAGTTGAGGAGTGGAGAAACTCCACTAGCGCATGGCGAAACCGGGGACGGGGAGCCGAAGAAGTGGAGAAACTCCACTTGCGGGTGGCGAACCAGGGAACGGAGGCCCTAAGAAGTGGAGAAACTCCACTTGCTCGTGCTGTAACCGGAGTCAGAGGGCCGAAGAAGTGGAGAAACTCCACTTGCTCGTGATGTAACCGGGGACGGGGAGCCGAAGAAGTGGAGAAACTCCACTTGCTCGTGATGTAACCGGAGTCAGAGGGCCGAATATGTGGAGAAACTTCACTTGCTCGTGATGTAACCGGAGTCAGAGGGCCGAAGAAGTGGAGAAACTCCACTTGCTCGTGATGTAACCGGGGACGGGGAGCCGAAGAAGTGGAGAAACTCCACTTGCGGGTGGCGAACCTGGGACCGGAGGCCCGAAGAAGTGGAGAAACTCCACTAACGCGTGGCGAAACCGGGGACGGGGAGCCGAAGAAGTGGAGAAACTCCACTTGCACGTGGCGAACCCGGGACCGAAGGCCCGTATAAGTGGAGAAGCTCCACTTGCACGTGACGGAACCGTGGTCGGGGAGCCGAAGAAGTGGAAGAAACTCCACTTGCTCGTGGCGAACCCGGTGCCGTAGAGCCCTAAGAACACACCTAAAAAAGAGGGAAGGATTTCCCCATCGACGTGTCGAAGTCAGCGAGGGAGGCACAAACCTCCCTAGTTCGAAAAAAAGAAAAGATGGTGAGCATATGATCAACATCGACAAATATTGGGAAAACCTGAGTATGATCCAAGTGAATCGCGAGGCGCCGAGAGCGTCCTATATCCCTTATGACAGCGCAGAGAAGGCGCAAACGAACAAAAGAGGCCGATCGAATTTTTACCGCACCTTAAACGGCACCTGGAAGTTCCGCTATGCGGAAAGCATCAAGAAGGCGGAGGAAGGCTTCTATCAAGAAAACTACGATTCCTCCGCCTGGGACGATCTCATTGTCCCTTCCTGCTGGCAAACGAACGGCTACGATCAGCTGCAATATACGAACATTAACTACCCGTTCCCGTTCGACCCTCCATATGTGCCGGATGAAAATCCATGCGGCATGTACGTCCGCCGCTTCAATCTCACCGGAGCGTGGGACGGAAAACGAAAATACGTCGTATTCGAAGGCGTCAACTCGTGCTTCTATGTTTGGGTGAACGGCCAAATCGTCGGATACAGCCAAGGCAGCCGCGTTCCGGCCGAATTCGATATCACCCGCTATGTCCGCACCGGCGGCAACACGATCGCCGTGCTCGTCATGAAATGGTGCGACGGCTCCTACATCGAGGACCAAGACGCATGGCGCTATTCGGGCATTTTCCGGGACGTGTACTTGTTGGCCCGCGATGAGGCGCATGTTCGCGACGTGTTTTGCAAGCAGCAATGGGCAAACGACCGCAAAAGCGTAAAGCTGCAGTGCGAAATCGAAACGACGGGGGCACTCCATGTAACAACGGAGCTGCGCGATGCGGACGGTGTCACGCAAGCAACCGGCGCGGCAACGATCGACGGAAAAGGCACACTGCAACTGAGCATCGACAATCCGATCCTTTGGAACGCCGAACGGCCATACTTGTATGAGCTTCTCGTCACGAGCGGAAGCGAGACGCTGCGATTCCGAATCGGTCTGCGATACATTGAAATCATCAACGGCGTGTTCCGTATTAACGGACAAGAGGTCAAGCTCAAAGGGGTCAACCGCCACGATTCCCATCCGGTATTGGGGCAGACGATTCCGGTGAGCCATATGATCGAAGACCTGCTCATCATGAAGCGGCACAATATCAATACGATCCGTACCTCGCACTACCCGAACGACGCCAGATTCCTCGAGCTATGCGACGAATACGGGTTTTACGTCATTGACGAGGCGGATTTGGAGTGCCACGGCGTAGCGAATGCGACCGGCAATTTCCACCTGCTGACGGACAACCCGGATTGGGAGAAAAGCTTTGTCGACCGGATGGCGCGCATGGTGGAGCGGGACAAAAACCATCCTTCCATCATCATGTGGTCGCTCGGCAACGAGTCCGGCTACGGTAACAACCATATCTCAATGGCAAAATGGGCGAAAGCCCGCGACGACTCCAGACTGATCCATTACGAAGGTGCGGCGGCGGGCTACAAAGGCTCGACTGAAACCGGGTGTCTCGATCTGGAAAGCGAAATGTATTCCTCCGTCGCAAGAATGGAGGAGCACGGCAAGGACCCGGCGAAGACGAAGCCGCTGTTCTTATGCGAATACAGCCACGCGATGGGCAACGGCCCCGGAGACTTGAAGGACTATTGGGACGTTATTTACCGCTATCCGAAGCTGATGGGCGGGTGCGTATGGGAATGGTGCGACCACGGCATTGCGACGGAGACGGCGGACGGCACCCCGTTCTTTGCCTACGGCGGCGACTTCGGCGACAAGCCGAACGACGGCAACTTCTGCATCGACGGGCTCGTTACGCCGGACCGGAAGGTAAAGCCTGGCTTGCTTGAACTGAAAAAGGCCATCGCGCCGATTCGCATCGAAGCGGAGGACCTGACGGCAGGAAAGCTGCGAATTACGAATTTATACGATTTTATCGATCTGTCCCATATCGCCTTCCACGTGAAGATCGAGGCGGACGGGGAACTCGTTCATCAGCTTCAGCTGCCCAAGCTCCATACGGCTCCGCACGCTTCGGAAACCGTCACGATTCCTGCCGTTTGGCCGGCCGCATCGAATAAGCTCTATTACGCAACCGTCTCCTGCCGGTTATCCGAGGAAACGGCCTGGGCGGAAGCGGGATACGAAATTGCGTTCGAGCAGTTCGAACTGCCGGTGAACGCCGTCAGTGTCGAAGCAGCCTCCCCAATGCCGGCCATATCCGCAACAGAATCGGGGAACACGCTCATTTTGGAAGGAATCGGCTTCAAACACGTATTCGACTTGCATGCGGGCACGTTTACGTCCGTTTCGCGCGAAGGCGTGGACATGATTACCGAGCCGTTGCGATTTACGGTTTGGCGGGCGCCTACCGATAACGACCGCAACGTGAAATGGCGCTGGTCGCAAGAGGGGTATGACCGCGCCGTCATGAAAAATTACGGAGTCAAGTGGCAAAGAAGCTCGGAGAACACCGTCGACGTCAATGTACAATTTGCGCTTGCGGGCTACTCCACCCGTCCGATTCTCAAAGGCGAAGCGCATTGGCAGGTGGACGGAAGCGGGCGCATTCGGCTGGAGGTCAAGGCGAACGTTCGCGAAGACGTAAACAGCTTCCTTCCGCGGTTCGGTCTGCAGCTTGTCATGCCGGCCGGCACGGAGGAAGTGGAGTACCTCGGTCTCGGCCCGCACGAGAGCTATATCGACAAGCGGCATAGCGCCAAATTCGGCAAGTACCGTATGTCAGTGGACGATATGTTCCTCAGTTACATCAAGCCTCAGGAAAACGGGTCGCGCTACGGAACGGTTTGGTCGTTCATCGGAAACCGGCTGGGCATGGGCCTCAAGTTTTCCTCTGATGAGCGTTTCTCGTTCAATGCGGCACACTACACGCCGGAAGACCTCGCCGAGGCGGGCCATCCGCACGAGCTGAAGAAGCGGAAGGAAACGATCGTTCACGTGGATTACAAAATGAGCGGCGTCGGCTCCAATTCCTGCGGCCCTGAGCTGCTGGAGCAGTATCGGCTCGATGAAAAGGAGTTCACTTTCCGGCTCGACATCGACCCGCTGTTTAAAGAGGACGAATAAAAGCGATAAGCCGCATCCTGTAAGCGACAGAAATCACTTACGGATGCGGCTTTTTTTAATGCGCAACGATACCCGGCTGCGACAGCTTCGGCTTCGGCGTCAAGTGAGCGATAAGGACACCGGCCAGCACAATCCCGCAGCCGCCGAGCTGAATGAGCGTCATATCCTGCCCCAAAAACAGAACGGCCATTACGGCGGCAGCCACGGGTTCGATCAGCGATACGGAGGAGGCGAGCGCGGGCCCGATCCGGCGGACGCCGACAAAAAACAGCGTCATCGCGGCGAACGTGGATACGACGGCCAGCGCCCCTGCAGCCAGCCACGGCGCAGCCGAGCCGCCCGCAAACACCGCGTCCCATTGGCCGACCGCCGCCGCATAAACAGACATCGTAACGGCAGCCGACAACGAAATATATGCGGAACCGACGTAAGAGTCTGTAGAGGCCATAACCTTTTCGCTGACCAAAATGAAAACGGTATAGACGAGCGCGCAGACAAGCACAAGGAAGATGCCGTAAAGAGAAGCGCCGAGCGCCCATTGCTCTCCGAACATGAGGACGAGCCCGATGAGCGAGAGGCACAAGCCCGAAGCCTTTCTCTTGCCGAGCGGCTTCCTGGAGAGCAGCGACGAAAACAAGCTGACGAGCAGCGGATACGTATAAAACACGGTCACAGCGACCCCGAGCGGGACGTACTGATACGCGGTGAACAGCAGAAGGGCCATTACCGCATACCCGAACACCCCCATACCGGCAAGAATGAGCAGCATTCGCGCGGACACCCGGATTTGCTGTTTTCCTCGGATGAACGGCATGACGCCCCAAAACAACAACGACGCCAAAATGAACCGCATGCTCAGCAATCCGCCGACCTCCCAGCCGGCCGCGTATGCGATATTGGCGAATAACCCCAGCGCACCGAAACAAACCGCGGAAATGACCGCGGCTCCCACTCCTATATGATCTATTTTCACGGCGTCAGCCACTCTCCGTTCTCAGGCACGAACACCCTGCCCGAAAAACCTTCGGCTTCCATGTCCTTGCGAAGCGTTTCGCGGCTGAGGACGCAGTGGTTCCATGCGTCCATATGGCCGGCGACGACCTTCGTCTCGGAAGCGGCAAGGATCCGACCAATGTCGCCCGATCCCATCGTGATGGGGGAACCGAGCTCGAATCTCGCTTCGCCCGCAAATACAATCGTGACATCCGGCCGGAACCGCTCCAGTGCCAGCGCAACCTCCGGACACCATACCGTATCGCCTGCTACATACAACGTCTTATCCTCCGATTGGAACACATAGCCGGACACGGTGCCCATCAACAGCCGAAGCGTTCCGCTGCCGTGCCTCCCGCCAGTTCGACTGACCCGGATGCCGCCCCATTCGGCGGTGTCAGCCACTTCCACAACATTCTTGAATCCCGCTCCTTGCAATGCTTCACCGTCGCACGGCTGGCAAAATACCGGAATTTCCTTCGGGAGCGCTTCGGCAGCCGATTCATCCCAATGGTCCTTGTGCATATGCGTGACGAACACGGCATCGACGCAGGTCAGCTCCCCTACGGGACACGGCAAATCAATCAATGGGTTCATCCGGGGATTGACGGTTCCCGCCGTCGGCTGGAACGTTTCCTTCGGACTGAACATCGGGTCGATCAGTACGGTTTTGCCGGCAATGCGGACGATGAACGTCGCATGGCGAATAAGCCGGATGTGCATTGCGCTTCCTCTTCTCTATCGGATATGATCATCATTATAATGCCTCGGCTTTTTTACTTACATAGCTTCGTGAAAGTCCTGCACCCGCATTCGATTGATTGATGAAAGGAATATGGAACATATGCTTGATTCGACCGATATGGCTATATTGGAATGCCTGAAAAGCAACTCTCGAATGCAATGGAAGGAAATCGGAGAGAGGGTGCATTTGACTGGGCAGGCGACCGCCAACCGCATCGCGCGGCTGGAGGAGCTCGGGATTATAGAGGCTTATACTTTGAAGGTGAACGAGTCGAAGCTGGGCAGGCCCGTGGTCGGTTTCGTCACTATCTTCATGAAATCTACCGATCATTCCGGCTTGAAAGAGTGGGCGCTGAAACAGAAGGCGGTAGAAGAGATTCATAGAGTGAGCGGGGAAGGCTGCTACTGGATGAAAGTGAGAGCGGCAAGCACCGATGAGTTGAACGCGCTGCTCGATCACATCGTCCGGTTCGGCAATTATCGGGTCAATCTGTCGATCGGACAGGTAAAATAAAAGATAGTGCCGTCAGGAGGCACTATCTTATTGTTTAGGCTCGGTAAAGCCGCTTTGCGCCATACGGATCAGACGCTCGAGCCCTTCGATATATTGCCGAAACATGTTTTCTCCGTGCTCTGTATGGGTGAGAATCGTTTTGGGCCGGCGTCCGACGAACGTTTTTTCCACATGAATGTAGTTCGCTTCCTCCAGCACGCGGATGTGCGCCCCGAGATTGCCTTCCGTCAGCCCCAAGTGCTCTTTCAGAAAGCCGAAATCGCACGGCCCGTTCGAGAGCAGCAGGCTCATGATACCCAGCCGCGCCTTCGCGTGAATCGTATCGTCGATGGAGTCCAGAATGCTGTCAGTCACCGGTGCGCACCCGCCCTCCACGCTCCCAGCGCTGCACGAGCACCCCGGTCAAAATAATGGCTCCCCCGCCGAGCAAACCGAGAATGAGCAGCTGCTGCTCGAAGAAAAACTTCCCGGTTACGATAGAGAGAACGATAAACCACCATCCCAGCAGCGAAAAAGCGCGGCCGAGCAGCGTCCCGAAGTTAATGTAAAGCAGCCCTGTGATGAGCATCCACAAGACGGGAATATATTCGACGTTGATCGCGCCGAGAAATATGAGAGCGTAAGCGCAGACGGATGACGCAAGGGCAGGGCCCCAAAAGAGCCAGCCGTAGGCGCGGTCGTTTTTCTGCGGCCCGTATTTGCGCTTGTGGCTGATGCCGACGAATGCGGTAAGCGCGCTGCAAATGACGAGCGCAATCGGCCAATACCAATTTATCAACGGATCGCGGTAAAAATACAGCAATAAATACCCTAACGTGCAGTAAGACCCCCAGATATAGAGGTATGGCGCGGAGTTCGTCGCCTTTTTACGGTTGCGGTCCACCAAATGCTTGATAAACTCTATGTCTTTCAGCGCCTGCAGCGCCTCTTCCGTCGTTTGCAGCTTTTTTTCGCTCATAGCTTTTCCCTCTCCCGGTTGAGTTGATCTTGGTGTCACTCCCAGCGGAACAAGCGGACGGCGAGTCCGGCGCATACGATGCCGAAGCCCGCAATGACGGCGATATCCCCCAAGCTTTGCGACACTTCTTCACCATACCAAACCGATTGAAGCAAGTCTACCATATAGGTCATCGGGAGAAATTTGCTGATTGCTTGCAGAATGTCCGGCATCACTTCGATCGGAAATGCGACGCCGGAGAGGAACATCATCGGGAAAAATACGCCCATGGCGATGCCGTTGGACGTTTTGACGCCGCTGCCGAGCCCCGACAACGCGAATCCGAGGCTGAAGAAGCACAGGCACCCGAGCAAAAGGAACGCGAGCAGCAAAACGATTTCTTTAGCGCCTGCTTCTACGTCATAAACCAGCATCCCTGCAGCGACGATTTCGAGCGATCCGAGGATTACGAGCACTACCCCCTGCACGGCGTTGGAGCCGAGCACCATCCAGGGGCGGACCGGAGCGGCTTTGAAGCGGCGGAGCACCCCATTTTCGCGGTAGGAGGCCATTTGGATGTTCAAGGTAAAGACGGCTACGGACAAAACGTTGAGCGAACAAAGCGCGGGAATGTAAGTGTCGATGAAGCCGTGTCCGCCGAATAACGGCGTCGGCTCGTTTCCGTACATCGTACCGAACAGGAACAGCATCAGCAGAGGGTAGGCGAGCACCCAAAATAAGGACATCATGTTTCTGGAGTATTGCTTCAGATCGAATACGGCAAGCTGTGCGAATGCGTTTGCGTTCATGCGGATCGCTCCTTTTTCGTATAGTGGGTGAATACGTCGTTCATGGACAGGCGCTCGATGTGCAGTCGGCTTGCGCGCCAGCCTTCTTGCTCCGCCAGCAAAATCAGCTCGCGAATCGTGTCGTCGGGCGCGGTGGAATGCAGCGCGATGCGGCCGTCTTCCGTAGAGGTTGCTTGCGTAACGCCGGTAAGGCGGAGCAGACGGTCTGCGTCGGCCGGTTGCGCAGGGCTGACGGGGTAAGGCACAAACGTGATCGTGCTGTTCTCGTCTGCGGTGCTCATAAGGCCTTGTGCGGAATCGAGCGCGACCAGCTTTCCTTGGTCGATGATGGCGATCCGGTCGCAGAGCGCTTCCGCCTCTTCCATGTAGTGCGTCGTCATGACGATGGTGCGTCCTTCGGATTTCAGTTGGCGGATCAACTCCCACATCTCTTTGCGGGCGTTCGGGTCAAGGCCCATGCTCGGCTCGTCGAGGAATACGACCTCGGGATCGTTCACGAGCGCAAGCGCCAGGGTGACGCGCTGCTTCCAGCCGCCCGACAGCTTGCTGACGTAGCGGTCGAGCTTGTCGGTTAGCTGGAGCTTGTCGAGCAGCTTGGCGATGTCCGTCCGTGTGCGGTAGAAGGAGGCGAACAGCTTGATCGTTTCGCCGACCTTCGCCTTGTCCGGGATGGAGGTCGACTGCAGCTGGATGCCGATGCGCTGCTTGACCTCGTATGCGTTCGTCACCGGATCGAGGCCGAGCACTCTGATTTGTCCGCGATCCGGCTTGCGCAGCCCTTCCATCATTTCTACGGTCGTCGTTTTGCCGGCGCCGTTCGGTCCGACGATGCCGAATATTTCGCCGGCTCCGACCGTGAGCGAGATTCCTTTGACGGCGTGTACGTCTTTGTACGATTTCTCTACATTGGATAGTTCGATGACATGGTTCATGCGAGTCCTCCAAACTTTAAATTTGTGAAGAGTAACCTGATATTCAAATTACTCTGTTTTACAGAGTTAATCTGTAGTACAGAGTAAAGGTAAATGTTTCCGTTGTCAAGACGGGATCGGTGATTAGCACAAAAAATTTGTGCTAAGTTTGGTGACGGCGGTCGGTTTGGGCCGAGTTAACACTAGGATTTTACCAAGATTTGGCGCTTACCTTAACAGATCCGGCTCTTACTTGTTCGGAAGTAACATTCTAAAACAAACTAACGGAACCGAATGTCCGCTGATAGCCCCAATATCTTCAAAATCGCCGGTTTAACGGAACGAGATGACCGCTAAATGGCAAAAAATCAATAAAACTAAATCATTTTGCCAAGTTAGCGGACAACGGGTTCCGTTAATTCGCCGTTTTCCACTCATTCGACAATTTTAGCGGACACCGGGTTCCGTTAACGATTGTGTCTCGTCGCATGGACCGGCAAACACTGCCCCCCACGAAACCGAACCCCCTATTGGATGAGCGCAACACTCGTGCTATGCTAACAACGTGCAATAGGAGAGGGGAAGACGGGACAAATGTACGATCGTGACACAATGCAATTTTTCAGCACGGAGCTGCTCACTTGGTATCGCGTGCAGAAGCGGGACTTGCCGTGGCGCCGCAGCCGCGATCCTTATCATATATGGGTGTCGGAAATTATGCTGCAGCAAACGAGAGTCGAGACGGTAAAGCCGTATTACGAGCGGTTTCTTACATTGTTTCCTACTATAGAAGCTCTAGCTGCCGCTCCGGAGGAAACCGTTCTGAAAGCGTGGGAAGGGCTGGGCTATTACTCCCGGGCTCGCAATTTGCAGGCGGCAGCGAAGGAAGTGGCGGAAAAGCACGGCGGAGTCGTGCCGGACACGAAGGAACATTTCGCCGCATTAAAGGGAGTCGGTCCGTATACGGCGGGTGCGGTCATGAGCATCGCGTTCAACCGGCGGGAGCCGGCGGTTGACGGCAACGTGATGCGGGTGTTTTCGCGATTTTTCTGCATAGAAGAAGATATTGCGAAGGGCGCGACCAAGGGCTATATGGAGCGGCTCGCCTACGAGCTTATTCCTGACGGACAAGCATCCGATTTCAACCAGGCGCTGATGGAGCTCGGGGCGCTCGTCTGCACGCCGAAGTCGCCGCAGTGCTTGATTTGCCCCGTCATGGAGCATTGCGCGGGAAGGCTTGCCGGCAAGGAGGAGGCGCTGCCGGTCAAATCGAAGGCGAAGCCGCCGCGCCCGGAATATCGCGCCTGCGCGCTCATCGCCGCCGGGGAAGGACCGCACGAGGGCAGCGTCCTGCTGCGAAAGCGGCCTGAAACCGGGCTGCTGGCGAACATGTGGGAGCTGCCGCATATCGAATTCGCGGAAGCGGGCTGGCCGGTTTCGCTGCCTGAACCGGTACTGGGGGAGCGGCTGTCGGAAAAGCTCGCGGCCGAATCCGGCGTCATCGCGCGTGCGGATCGGATGCTAGGCACCGCGGAGCATACGTTCAGCCACATTCACTGGAACTTGCGCGTTGTGGGGATGGAGGCAGTGATAAACGCGGGGACCGAAAACATGCCTGCGGCCCCGTACGAATGGGTCGACGCGGCGAAGCTCGCCAAATATCCGCTCCCGAACGTGTTCATTCGCATTCTGAGGGATGCGGGATACATCGGCTAAAAAAGCTCAAAAAAATACCGCCCGACCCTATAAGGGCGGGCGGCACTCGTATTATTTGCCTGCTTTCGCAGCTTCGTAGCGCTTGCCTACTTCGTTCCAGTTGATTACGTTGAAGAACGCATTGATGTAGTCGGGGCGCTTGTTTTGATATTTCAGGTAGTAAGCGTGCTCCCAAACGTCGATGCCGAGAATCGGAGTGTTGCCTTCCATAATCGGCGTGTCTTGGTTCGGAGTGGAAGTAACGACGAGCTTGCCCGCTTTATCCACTGCAAGCCATGCCCAGCCGGAGCCGAAACGAGTCGTTGCAGCCTTCGCGAACGCTTCTTTGAACGCTGCGAAGCCGCCGAGCTCGGAATCGATAGCCGATGCAAGCGCGCCTGTCGGCTCGCCGCCTGCGTTCGGAGCGATCGTTTCCCAGAACAAGGAGTGGTTCGCATGGCCGCCGCCGTTGTTGCGGACCGCCGTGCGGATATCTTCCGGAACCGCATCCAGGTTTCCGATCAGGTCCTCGAGGGATTTATTTTGAAGTTCGGGATATTTCTCGAGAGCGGCGTTCAAGTTGTTCACGTATGTCGCGTGGTGGCGGTCATGGTGAATCATCATTGTCGTCTCGTCGATATGCGGCTCCAAAGCGTTGTTTGGATAAGGTAACGGTGGCAATTGATGTGGCATAAACAGCAAACCTCCCAATAATATGTAATTTAGCAACATGTTTATTATCCCCCAACTCACATAATAAATCAACATCTATGTTCTTAAAGTCCTTCGCAAGCGCTCCTTTCGATTTGTCGTTGCGGCATTCTCCCCAATACGATAGGATGGTATAGGAATTTCCATTTTATTCATCCGTTGAAGATTCTCTTTGTCCCCCTAGAAGCATAAAAATAGAAGAAAGAAAGCGTCGAAACGATGAAAACGCTTTAAATCAAGCGCTTTCACGAGAAAAATCAATATTTCCTACACATTTTTAACGATTTATTAATATTTCGGCAGGAAATCTCACAATTTTGTCGAATTTAGTAACGTAATGATGTGGAATAGGAGAGAAGAAGCTTATGAACGTTCGCACGTTTCAACTTTCGGACTATGCACCGGTAACGGCGTTGCTCCATGACTCCTTATCTGACGATTGCTACGATGAGACGATCAAGGCGTTTGCCCGTCAGCTGTCTTGGGACGGCGGCCTTGTTTATGTTGCGGAACACAATTCGCAAATCGTCGGCGTAATCATCGGAACGATCGATAATAATGAAGGCTATTATTACCGCATCGCAGTACATCCTTCCCATCGGCGCCGCGGCGTCGGCAAAGCAATGATCGAAGCGCTCCAGGGCCGTTTCGTCCAGCGGAAGGTCAAGCGGATTTTAATTCCGGTCGATATGCACAACGAACCTGTGCTTCCGCTTTACGAAGCGTTGGGCTACGGTATCAAAAACTTCACCAGAAATTTCAATAAGCTGAGCATCGTCTCAGGTTCATAAATATACCCCGTTATTTATTTTCAACCACGGATATTGTATACTCAGGAAAACTGAAAGTGTTTCATACGGTTTACTTTTGAAGCGAAAGCGTATCTCTCGAGCAAGGTCCGGGGCTTTGTACCTTATGTCCCGCCGCCGCCAGCTTAAGATATGCTTTTTGTCGCTTTGCGCAAGCGAAAGGGATAAGGCTATGGCTAAGGAACTCGAAAGCAACGTTACGATCAAAAGCTTTAAGCATGACGGGCATTTGCACCGCATGTGGTACGAAAACTGGCCTGTTCCCGACAATGCGCTGCATCCCGATCACCGTGCGCTGGACTTGAAGGTTCTGATCAATCACGGTACCCGTATTCGCGAATCGGACGGGAAGGAGTGGATCTCCCGCGTCCCCGGGGTGACCTACTTCGTGCCCGGACAATGGTTTAATATCGTAGCCCTCCTCGAAACGACCGGCGTCCGCTATTACTGCAATATCGCGTCGCCGTTTTACAATTACAACGATGTCATTACGTATATCGACTACGATTTGGACGTCATCAAGCTGCCGGACGGCACCATCAACGTCGTGGACGAGGAGGAGTACAAAACTCACCGCATCGTATACCAGTATCCGGCCCTGGTGGAAGCCAAGGTGAAAGAAGGACTTGACGGTCTCGTGGCGTGGATGAAGGACGGAAAGCCTCCCTTTAACGACGAGGAGGCGCTGCGTTACTATGATTTATGGAAGAACAGGCAAGCTTAGTGGCCCGTACCGGGGGTTGACGGTGCGGGTTTTTGCCTAAAAACGGGAGTATGAGGAAGACCGGCGCGGCTCTTCAACATGAACCACGGAGGCGAGCGCATGACGGATAAATGGCAACTATTAAAAGAAGACATACAACGGGAAGCGCGGAATTTAGGCATAGATAAAATCGGATTCGCCTCGGCGGAGCCGTTCTTAGAGCTGAAGGAGCTGCTGCTGAAGCACCGCGAAGCGGGGCGGGAATCCGGCTTTGAGGAGCCGGATTTGGACAAGCGGGTATACCCTCATCTAAGCTTCTCCGGCGGCGAGCCGCGCTCAATCCTTTCGATCGCCGTCGCCTATCCGTCCAAGATGAGCAACCCGCCGAAATCGGAGCCGGGCGCATATCGCGGCATTTTGTCGCGTTCGGCGTGGGGCGACGATTACCACGACGTGCTTAGGGATAGGCTTCGCCGGCTGGAAGAGTTCATCCGGGAGAGAGAGCCGAATGCGCGCATCGAGTCGATGGTCGATACCGGGGCGCTCGTCGACCGGGCTGTGGCGGAACGGGCGGGCGTCGGTTGGTACGGGAAAAATTGCGCCGTCATTACGCCCGAATTCGGTTCATGGGTATACCTCGGCGAGATGATTACCGATATTCCGTTCCCGCCCGACACCCCCGTGACCGAATCGTGCGGCGACTGCACGCTGTGCATCGACGCTTGCCCGACGGGAGCGCTTGTCGGCCCCGGGCAGCTCAACGCGTCGCGGTGCGTATCGTTCGTCACCCAAACGAAAGGGTTCGTCGACGACGAGCTGAAGCGGAAAATCGGCAATCGGCTGTACGGCTGCGATACGTGTCAGATCGTCTGCCCGAAAAATAAAGGGCACAACTGGACGCATCACGAGGAGCTCAAGCCGGACCCCGAAATCGCCAAGCCGCTTTTGAAGCCGCTGCTGACGATGAGCAACCGCGAGTTCAAGGAGCGGTTCGGCAAAAGCGCCGCTTCGTGGCGGGGGAAGAAGCCGATTCAGCGCAACGCGATCATCGCGCTCGGCAACTTTAAGGACGAGTCGGCGGTGCCGCTCCTTATCGATTTGCTGCGCCGCGACGAACGGCCGGTCATCCGCGGAACCGCCGCCTGGGCTCTGGGCCGGATCGGCGGCCCGGAGGCGCTTGCCGCGCTGGAAGAGGCGGAGGTGCGGGAAACCGACGAAGAAGCGCTTCGCGAGGTAAAAAAAGCTTTAACCTCAAACCCGGTTTCGTGATAAAATAGCTGATATTGTGTGACATTTTTACCTATGATAAACGCGGGGTGCATGTAGTGAGGTATGTATCGATAGACTCGCTGGAGCCGGGACAATTTCTGGGCAAAACGATTTTCTCAAACAACGGTACGGTGTTGTTGTCCGAGGGTGTGCAGCTGACGGTCTTTATGATCAATACACTCCGCAGAATCGGCGTCGCCTTCGTCTATATCAAAGACGAACAGTTCGACGACATTGAAATTACCGATGTCGTGTCCGATGAGACGAAACGGGCCGTAATGAAGCAGATGAACGATGTGTTCGACTCGGTCCGCTCCGGCAAAGAGTTCAGCTCGAAGCAAGTGAGCATGACGATCGATATGCTGCTTGATGACGTTATGAAAAATAGAGACGTGTTGATTCAGTTGACGGATATACGCTCGAAGGACAATGCAGCGTATGTGCACGCCATGAACGTTTGCATGATTTCGTGCGTTATCGGAATGAATATGGGCTTGAATCAAATACAGCTGAAGGAGCTGGCGATCGGCGCCTTGCTTCACGACATCGGCAAGGTGAATTGGACGCCGGATGACGATGAGAACAGCGATATTAAACGCCATCACACCTGGAGAGGCTTTGAGGCGCTAAAGCTCAAGCGGGAATACAGTTTGTTGATTGCGCACGTTGCGTTCCAGCATCATGAGCATGTGGACGGTACGGGATTGCCGAGAGGCGTCACGGGCGAGTCGATGCATCCGTATGCGAAAATTGTGGCCGTAGCGAACACATATGACAATTTATTGGCGGGGTACGACGAATCGGGCAAACGAATGCTTCCGCACGAGGCGTGCGAGCGGATTATGGCGATGACCGGCAAGCAGCTCGACAAGGAGGTAATCGTCGAGTTTATGAAGACGGTGTCCGTGTATCCGTCGGGAACGTCGGTGCGGCTCACGAATAAAGAAATCGGCGTTGTCGTCGGCCAGCATCGGGGGCTACCGGGACGTCCGGTCGTCCGGGTCGTAAAGCAGGATGACAATGAGCTGGAAGTGAAAGAGTTCGACCTTGCCAAAATACCGACATTGTTTATCGATGCTGTACTGACTTAAGCGGATGCCCCGAGAACGACTTCGGGGCATTTTTAATTGGGGAAAGTTTACAATTGCGTTTGTGTCGACACGATCAGACATGCTATGATGAGTGGAAGCAATCCCGCTTACCGGGACATCATTACTAGAGGTGGTCTGCATGGATATCGTTATCCCGATTATTACGCTGATTGTGGGGTTGATTGGCGGTTTTTTTATAGGTGTGTATTATTTGCGCAAACAGATGGAGGCTATGCAAAATAATCCCGAAATGCTGAGGGAAATGGCCAAAAAGATGGGCTACAACGTCAATCAAAAACAGATGAACCAAATGCAGCAAATGCTGAGGAACAAACAAAACCGAAGAAAATAAAGACATGGGCTTGGAGGGGACAGGTTGAGAGACTACGAACAATTCGAACCGCGCAATCCGGCAGGGGATGTGAAGCATTATATAAACTCGAGAGTGAATGACAATCGAGAGCTGATCGAACACCATATCCGGGAAATATTGCGGCTGATCGGCGAGGATCCGGACCGCGAAGGGCTGGTGGATACGCCGAAGCGGGTAAGGCGCATGTACGAAGAAATTTTCGCAGGGTATGAGGTCGACCCTCGGGAGGTGCTTGGCGTTTCGTTCGACGAGCAGCACGAGGAGCTCGTGATCGTCAAGGATATCGTATACTACTCTCAATGCGAGCATCATATGGCGCCGTTCTTCGGCAAGGTGCACATCGGGTACATTCCCAGCGGCCGCATTGCGGGCTTAAGCAAGTTTGCAAGGCTCGTCGAAGCGGTAGCCCGCAGGCTTCAGGTACAAGAGCGTATTACATCGGAGATCGCCGATATTTTTGAAGAGGTGCTGAAGCCTCATGGCGTTATGGTCGTTGTGGAAGGAGAGCATCTGTGCATGTGCGCCCGCGGCGTAAAAAAGCCGGGCTCGCTAACCGTCACATCGGCCGTCCGCGGTCAGTTCCGCAAGGATCCCGCGCTCCGTGCGGAGTTTATGTCGCTGCTGCGGCAAGGTGAACGGTAATTTGGAATTTGTGCAAGGCATATGCGAGACTGCCGAGTTTTTGACCGGCAGTCTCGGTGTTTTTTCGGATTCTTCGCGAAAACCATACCGGGTCGGTTCAATAAAGTTGTGTGGTACCGCGGGTCATTTTTTGGTAATGTGGTGAAAAGGAATTTTTCGGAGAGGTGTAAGAGGTGAACCTTTCTCATCTGACGAAGTGGATCGGCATATTGTTTCTTGCATTATCGGCTTTGTGGATTTCGGCTTATTTTGCGGTCATGATCGGGTTACCATATATTTTTCAATTCATATCGTGCTTTTAAAAAAAGAGGTCCCTCGAGGAAGTCTTTTTCTTTGGCGGGCCCTTTCGCCGCAGACGATATCTTGGAGGATAACGAGTGACGATAAGCAAGAACTCTTGTGCGCGTCCTTAAAGTAGAATAAAATGGAAATACAATTGAATCTTGGGTGGGCTTGGCTTCCCTTCGAAAGGAGGTGAGCCATGGAAGTTAAAGATGCGATTCTCATCATGATTGGTTTTGCTACATTTGTAATTGCACTTTTAACATACATCGGGAACAACTACAAGAGAAAGTAAAATCCCACCCCTAGGTTGCAGCCGAAGGTGGGATTTTCTCCGTTTGATCAACTCAGAAGGGGAACCCATCCGAGCCAATTGTTGAGGCCAAGTGTTCCAGCACTTGGTCTTGTTATTCAAAGAATATCATACTCAGAACAAACCGACAAGAATACTGATATCACATTTTTTTCAAGATGTCAGGGGCTTCGGATGCCACTATAGAAAGGAATCGATAAATTGATCGTTTTAAGACTTACTCAAGCCTTATTAAAGGATATGAAGACGACTCCAGTAGAAGCGGACAATGTGCCTAGCCTCTTTAGTTGGCACGTAAATATTTATCATTTAAATAAACGAAAACATATTGTCTTTGTGAATGATTTGACTCGATTGTCTGTAATTATCGACGGAGTTAGAACCGGACAATTAACTCAGTTGAAAGAAAAATTTATTAACACTCTTGGGGAGTACCTGCAATCCGAGGGTGTTAAAGCAAGTGATATTGATTCATATTTACAGAACGGATCGGAGATCGCCATATCAAAGACAAATAGCAGAAGCGTGTTAGGAACGATGAACGAAGTTACATTTTTCAGTGAAGATGATTTTATTGATAACATTGCTCGAATGAAGTGGCTGAATCGATTGATTCATAAACCGATAAATTATCATGAGCCAATTCAAGTGTTTAAGGAAGCAATTGGGAAGTAAGGTTCGCGCCGAAGTCGAAGACGGTCGGACATCGGCGGCGAACAAATACAAAATTACTTAATTAACCCCGTGCCTTCCATATTAACTTTTGCCTTCACGTTGAAAACAATGTCCGGATAAAGCTTTTTCCAATCTTCCCAGTCCTTTTGTCCATGATGGCGGGTAGCGATATATCTTAAGCCGAATCCGACGGGATCGACGTCGTGCTTTTGCAGCTTTTTTAAAACCTCGGTCATACTTTCTTCGACAATTTTTGCCGCTGCCTTTTCCAATCGGCTCCATTCCTTGTCGTACAGATCGCCGCCGGCTTCCTCCGCAACACCCCTAATGTTAACGTTCAAATTGACGGAAGGTCTTTTGTTCGGTGGTGTGGAAATCGTATATTTCAGCTTTAGATCTTGCACCGATAAAGTGAAAGACGGGGTGGAACGGTTTACCCGGATTTCAAAGCGGGAATTTTTTCGAACCAGTTGATTAAAGATTCTGGTTTCGTTAGGCGACAGGACGACCTTCTCCTCATTCTTATTGTAAACGGCGACTTGATTAATCTCATAAGTTTCCTTCTTCGGCTTAATAATCGGAAGGTAAGGGTCTTTGCCGGTTTCCTTCAGTCTGCGGAACAAATCGAATAAGTATGCCGTTACAATATAGGACGATTCGGTCCCTTCGCGCCCGAAGCTGAGAAACAGCGCGTTTCCCGGAAGCCGTTCGGATTTCGGAGCAATCTTGATAATTTCTGAAGCCGTCGGGTCCGCAATAGCGACATAGCTGACCTGTTGAATGTCCCTTCTTCGAACAAACCAGTCCGTGATCTCGATGAGGGAGCTTCCGGCGATTTCTTTGCCAAGCAGAATCATTTTTAAATGGCCGAAGTCAAGCTCTTTGTCCACGTCCGATTTCATCAACCGAACGGCCTCGGATATCGTATTTCCTTCCTCCGTAATCAGCTGAAACGATTCGTCGCCCGGCTTGATGTTAGGGGACGGGATCGCAAGCTTTATAGTAACGCGAAGCTTCTTCGCTTCTCCTTTGTCTATTCCGATCGCTACTACGAAGAACCTCTTATCAAGATCTTTAAACCCGCATCCGCCGAGGATCGCGGCAACCATTACAATCGATAAGGCGACCCGCCATTTACGCATGTTTGCTCCTCCAACCTAAGAAAGCTACCAAACCTACGAGAAATATTTCTACAGGGAGTCTGAGATTAAACCAATAAGCGGCTGTATTTACAAGCTCCTTCTCATTGATAACGGAACCGTACAGCAAGCTTCCGGCACCTACGGCAAGGGAGACCGCCCAATTGAAAATGCGTATTCTTTTTTTATTTTGGCCCAGGCGCTTGCGGAAGCATGAACGGATCAGAGTCAATCCGATGTTCCATGTGAGCGTCGTGAACAAGAGCGCGAGTCCGATATACATAAATAGAAACACAAAAAGAACGCGCTCGATAAAGCCGAAGTGCATAATTATGGAATCGGCGGTGCTGAACCATACAAAAATGTATTCATTCACCGCTTGCGTGCCGTGAAATCCGATCGGAACAAAAAATGAGGTAAAGCAAATGATCGTCCCCATGACCGGAATAAGCCACAGATGCTTCACTCGGGTGTCCTTATACAATCGATTGGTTAAAGCCAGGTTCAAATAGCCGGTAAAAATATAAGAGGCAGCCGACATCGACTGCCAGGACGGCGGACGCAACATATAGTCGGACATGGACCGGACGGCATCCCAATCCATCAGCTCGTTGGACAACGCCTTGAACGTGATGAATGCAATGAAAGGAAGACTCAATAAAATCCCGATTTCCATTACATTCACGACAGCCAGCTGCTTCCGCGTCGAAGACCAGCAAGTAACGAGGATGGAGCATAACAGCAGCAGCACCCTCGGTATATCCGGACTGATGACTCTTACCGCAATCAACGAAAAGGCAGCCAGGATAACGGTTCCGGCAATAAACCACATGATGCCGAGAAAGATTTGCAGGGGAACCCGAAGCCAGGACGTCAAAAACCGTTCTAATATTTCCGGCAATCCGAGACCCGGAAATCGAGACATTCCTTTCGTAAACAGAAATGCAAGCAAGGTACCCAGCGGGATGCAAATCATCATCGCCGTAATCGCTCCGTCGAAACGTTCTTCGAGAAGAAGCCTGGGAACGAAGAAAATGGTATTGATGACCATCGTAAGGATGACCGGGTAATAAAAATAACGGCTCAATACGGATCCCCTTCCTTATACCCCGACACGGCCGGTTCTCCGAGAAACAATCGCAGAAAAGGCTCGCCAAAGCTTTGAAGATTCGCCATATACATCATGAAGCAGAATAAACCGGCCACTAAGCCGTACATGCCGAAAAAAGTAGCCAGAACAATCATGGGGTACTTAACAATCCGGAACGCAAAGCTCATCGTGTTGATCGGAATGACAAAGTTGGCGAT
Organism: Paenibacillus thermotolerans; assembly: GCF_028745515.1. Classification (GTDB taxonomy): domain Bacteria; phylum Bacillota; class Bacilli; order Paenibacillales; family YIM-B00363; genus Paenibacillus_AE; species Paenibacillus_AE thermotolerans. The sequence continues at coordinate 19,887 of NZ_JAQZSG010000008.1, forward strand.
GGCGACGACCGACGTAATAATGATCATGATGCTGCTGACAAGCCCTGCTTGCTGCGCTGCCTGTCCCAAAATAAGTCCCCCGACGGTTGTCGCCGTGGAGCCGATATACCGAGGTAAACGAATGCTCGCTTCGATTAACGCCTCAATCATGAAGAGCATGATTAAGACCTCGATATAGGAAGGATAAGGCACGGCCGCGCGGCTTCCGGCGATCGACAGCGTGAACTGCACCCTGAAAATTTCGGGGTTATAAGAGACGATGGCAATATAGGCGGCAGGGAGCGTGATGGTCAGCAGTAAAGCGATGTAACGCAATGCGACAAGCACGCGCGAAACAAGAAACGGCTGATATATATCATCCATCGCTGTCATAAAGTCGTAGAATACGGCAGGAGCAATGATGCAAAACGGAGTTCCCTGCACCAAAATAACGATTTTTCCTTGCGCAAGATTTAAGGCGATCCGATCCGGCCTTTCCGTCAGCATCGTTATCGGAAAGAGCCGAAACTTCTTCTCTGAAATGATGGCTTCTAACTGCCCGGCGGCTTGAACGACTTCCGCATCAAGAAGGGCCAGCTGGTTTTTGATTTTAGCCAATATCTCCATGTTTGCCTTGGTTTTATCGTATAAAATGGAGATTTTCGTCTGTGAAACTTTACCTGCCGATTGTTTTTCGGCGACAAGCGTTGCAGCCGGGTATCTTTGTCTAATAATGTGTAAGTTCGTGTCGATATTTTCACTCAAGGCGGTTTGCGGGCCTTGCACCGTCGTTTCGGATTTCGGTTCGAGCGGTTGATCGGATACCGCCTTGCTTGCGTAAAGAATAAAAACATCATCGCGGAAGACGATGGCGGCATAGCCGCCCAGCAGATTTTTTAACAAATCGTCCGACGGAGCGAGAGGTCGGCAGGACAGTGTCGAATGAAGGACGTTATAGAAGGAATCCTCCGAATTGCAATTAATAAACGGCTTAATAATACTGTTATGTAAAATGCCGTGATCGCACAAGGAAGAAAAAAATACGATTTCGATCTCCAGCTGCCCGTTTTGGAGCTTCTCTCGTTTCATATCCTGCGACGATTCGAGCTGATATTGCAAAGCTTTTATCGTTTCGTTCGTCATGGCTTCGAGTGCCTCCACCATTATTTGGTCCGTTTAGTTTGTCACCGCTCTCTCTTTGCAATACATATTTTTATTGAATAGAGCGGTGCAAGGCAAAAAAAAAAGGAGCACACAAATGTGTGCCCCATAAGCTTCAATACAGGATATCAATGCATCGGGTTCAATTCCGGATGCTTTACGACGACGCGGCGAATAAAGACCGCCGTAACAAGACCGATCAGCGTCACGATCATCGCGAACATGAATACGTTCTGTGAACCGAACGTCATCGCATTGGAGATTTCGGCCACCTCGTTCGGCTTGGGAGAGTTGTGCAAATACTTTTCCATGCCGTGCGTCAGGATGCTGATTGCGACCGCAGTGCCGATGGCGCCGGCGACCTGCTGCAGCGTGTTCATTACCGCCGTGCCGTGCGGATACAGCTCCGGAGGAAGCTGATTCAGGCCGTTCGTCTGCGCCGGCATCCATACCATGGAGATGCCGATCATTAGGCCGATATGCAAGGCGACGATGAAAGCGATCGAAGACGCCGCCGAAATGCCGGAGAAAAACCATAGCGCAGCCGCGACGATCACAAGTCCGGGGATGACGAGCCATTTCGGCCCGTATTTGTCGAACAGACGCCCCATGCGAGGCGATAGAAAACCGTTCAGCGCGCTGCCCGGAAGCAGCATGAGTCCCGCGGCGAATGCGGACAGACCTAACCCTTTCTGCAGATACATCGGCAATATAATCATGCTCGACAAGATGATCATCATGCACGACAGTACCATAAGCAGACCCACAATAAACATCGGGTACTTGAAGACGCGCAGGTTCATGACCGGTTCGCGCATAAATGCCTGCCGCAGCGCAAACAGAACGATCGCGATCAGCCCGATGACGATCGATGCGAGCACGACCGTGCTAGTCCAGCCTTCTTCGCCCTCGCCCGCCTTGCTGAAACCGAAGACGACGCCGCCGAAGCCGATCGTGGACAATGCGACGGACAGCAGATCGATGCGGGGGCGCGTGACTTCGGTGACATTATCCAAATATTTCAGACCTACCAGCAGCCCAATGATCAAAAAAGGAAGCGAGAGCCAGAAAATGTAGTGCCAAGTCAAATATTCGATAAGGAGTCCGGCGACGGTCGGACCGGTCGCAGGCGCAAACATGATCACGAGACCGACGAAGCCCATCGCCGCACCGCGCTTTTCCGGCGGGTAGACGACCAGGATCGTATTGAACATAAGCGGAATCAACAAACCCATGCCGGCCGCTTGCAGAACGCGGGCGGCCATGAGCATTTCGAAATTGGACGCAAGCGCCGCAATCAACGTTCCGGCGATGGAGCTCGCGACGGACCCGATGAACAGCTGCCTGGTCGAAAACCACTGCAGAAGGAGTCCGGTCATCGGCATCAGAATGCCGAGAGTGAGCAGAAATCCCGTCGTTAACCATTGCGCGGTCGCGGCCGATATTTGGAACACGTCCATTAAGTTGCTGATCGCAATGTTGAGAGCCGTTTCGCTGAACATGCCGACAAAGCCGGGGATGAGCAGCGACGCCATGATGGCCCGCGTATTGAATTGCTTCATATTCGATTCCACTTCCTATCCGATAATTTGTCTATTTGTACGCGACCGTATTTTTGGTCAGCTATCTGTAACAATATTATTTACAGTTGTTCAAGTCAATATCTTGTGCGAAAATTATTTGTAAATAATTCCTTTCATGGTTTTGTCATCATCATTCTACCATTTGTACGTTTAGCAAATTTCTTATGGATTGCTTTTGTTATCGTCTGCTAAAGGGATAAGATGGGGGAGAGAACGATGCGTCAAACATTTGCAACCCGGACGGTCTGGGAACCGCTTTATCGGATGGCGGTAGAGGCCGCGCCGCTGGAGGTCGAATTGTTCCGATCCGAACCGGTCCGCAGGTTAAAGCATCTCCGGCATTTTGGGGCGGCGGCAGTTATTACTCCTGTAGTTCACTCGAGATTCGAACTGAAAATTTGATATACAGCAGTCCCGTTTCGGACATTCTCGAAATATATGGCGTGCATCCGTCGGCCATCGTTGGGCTATTAAACTCCGATACTCCGCTGACGCACAAATCAAACCTTTTGGGCTTGGACCATTTAGACAGCTTTTTACGAGATACTTTTTTTGCGGGGAAAATGACGTACACCCCGCGAATTGGATTGAGAAGCTACATTTTAGAGGGAATTACATAGAGACGGATTTAGAGACAGCGGTGCAATTAACGAATACGATCGTAGAGGACCACAAAATATTATTAGACCCTTATTCTATAGCGATGGACGCGCTTTTGTCAAAGGCGCGGACCGCGAATTAATACGCATGCTGGAAAGCAGCCGTTCAAATCGTATACGAGACATATTGCAAGTTTTATTATGGCAGCCGCATCGTATTCAGCGATGCGATGCCGCTGACGAGAATGGAATAAAAGCGGAAGTACGCAAGGTTTATAGAAAACAACCGCTTGTGGACGGCACGCCGGTTTCCGAATTGAGCCGGAAGGCAGCGGGAAGTTTGGATGAACTGGATCGTTTATGCGGAACCTATTATTTTAAAGTTACATAGTGAGCAGTTACCCCCGGAAATCCAATCCGTACTGCGAAATTATTAGATAACGGAAATATAGGCGGGGGTAGCGCGATGACGATTCAAGACTTGAAGAAAAGAATCGATCTTATGAAATATTTAGGATTTGATGAAGGCAAAAAAATGTGGGTGTACTCCTACCAGGATAAAGCCAATAACAAAGCCGCCTACGGGATTATCGCAGGAAAAATGAATGTAGTGAAGCTGTCGTCGCTTAAGGGCTTGAATTTATCGTAATCGAAGAGAACCTATTGAACGGTTGAAGACTCGCGGGGCAGCGGGTCCTCTTTTTTTCTAAGGACCTCTTGTTTGAGGCATTTTACCCGCCGTCAAACCGCTAACGGACACCACAGACGTTATATCTCCAATTTGCCCACCACTTTTTCGCTAACGGACACCACAGACGCTAAATGCCGATTTTTGGCGCTTATCCCTGCTTTTTCGAGGCAATAACTGCAGTGGTGTCCGTTAAAATTGCAAATACGATTAAAAACGCCGAATAACTGCATGCCTGTCCGTTAGAGAAAGCCGCCATGCCGCTCCTAACCACGAGCAGCCCTCTGCATACCAAATTGTGGAATCCGGAGGTGTATCCCATACTAGGCCCGTAATAACACAATGCGCCAAATCAAAAGCCGCCTTCAGGCTTTCTTAAGATTTTGATAAAAAAGGGCATGTGCCTAACCGGAAAGGATGCTATTATTTCCATAAATGGAGTTGATGCAAATGAGTCAAAGCGCCGAAAATTATTTTGCGAATAATGAGGCAAGCAAAACAAATGGCGACGGATACAAACCCGATCGTTTGCCCAATGCATTAAAGGTCATTAAAGGAAGAACGAAAAACATATCGGAGGTAACGGAAATGGCGGAGCAGAACGGACGAATCTTTACAGAGAATATGATAAAGAATCGAATTGTCGACATTTATATTTCGTGCGAGAACGAAAGCCGCGCGAAGGACTGGTATATTTAAACGTATTGGGGTTGTCCGGTTTCGTTATGGAAAACGGCAGCAGACTTTTGTTGATGGAGTGGGGAGCGGAGCATAAACCGATCAATCATACTGCAGTGTTTAGTTTGCAAGCGCCGGATATACATAAAGCCCACTCGGAGTTAAAAGAAAGAGGAGCGAAAGTCGACGAAAAAGTCGAGCAATACGGCGCACAATCCTTCGGGTTCCATGTGATCGATTCCGAAGGAAATGCAATTTTGATTATCGACCAAGCGAGTTAGTTGAACCACAGCGGTATTATTTTCAATCTCAACGAAAAGCGGATGATACGAGGGGCATTCCTGAGAGAATGTCCCTCTTTGCGTCAAAAAAACGAAAAGATTAACAAAATAAATGTTGACTTTGTGTGGGATTGCCTGCATTATATAGGCATAAAGCTCCATAATCCCATATGTAAGCGAATACACGATAACGGTTTGAACATCTTGCGCGTGGGGTTGTACGGCTTTCTAAACAAATTTTGTGGGAGGTCTTAACGAATGAGCATGAAGAAGTCGATCCTGCTGCTGCTAGCCATGATGCTTACGATGAGTTTGTTCTTGGGCGCATGCAGTTCGAACGGGTCAAGCGGCGGGGAAACCGCCTCGGAGAACGAACCGTCAACGACGGAACCGGCTGATACGACTGCGGAACAACCGGCAAACAATGTGGAAGCTCCGAAGGAGAAGGTCGAGCTTGAATTTTGGGCCCACTGGGGATCCGTTACGCGCCGGCCGATTATCGAGAAAATTGTTAGCGATTTCAACGGTTCGCAAGACCGCATTCATGTAAAATACGTCTTCCTGCCGTACGGCGATATTTGGACGAAGGAGCTTGCGCAAATCGCCGCGGGCAATCCGCCGGACGCCATCATTAATGAGATCGCTTATGTCGGTCAACGCGCGCAGAAGAAGCAAGTGATGAACCTGCAGAAATATGTCGAGCAGGACAATATGGAAGCTCGCTTCCATCCGCACTTATGGGAAATTATGAAGTATGAAGGCGACGTCTATGCGCTTCCTTTCAATACCGATACCCGGATGCTCTTCTATAACAAGAAAATGTTCACGGAAGCGGGGCTCGACCCGGAGAAACCGCCGAAGACGTGGGATGAGCTGGAAGTCATGGCGCAAAAGCTCGACATTATCAAGAACGGCAAAATCGAGCGCCTCGGCTACCATCCGCGCCTTGCCGGCGGACACGAAATGTTCCTGAACAACGCGGACGGCGGCAAGCCGTGGCTCGACAGCACGGGCGTTCATATCAACACCCCGAACAAGGTTGCCGCAATGAAGTGGTTCTTGAGCTGGGATGAGCGTTACGGAAGAGAAAAGGTTGACGAATTCAGATCGACCTTCGGCAGCAAAACGAACGATCCGCTCATCGCGGGCAAGCTCGGCATGAAGGTGGACAACGGCACGTTCTGGACGCAAATTCGCGACTTCGCGGCAAACCGGGACGATTTCGGCATTGCGCCGATGCCGGAGTACAAAGAAGGCAGCGGACATTGGAGCAACGGCGGCGGGTTCACGATCGAGATTCCGTACGGCGCGAAGCATCCTGACGAAAGCTGGGAGTTCCTGAAGTACATGACGGACGTTGCGGCTCAAAAATATTGGGCGCAGTACAACTTCGACAACGTGGCCAACATTGAGGCGTCCAACGATCCGGATTTGCTGAACGACCCGATTTACAAAGCAACCGTTGAGAACTTGAAGACGACGGTCGTCGCAGCGGTGCCGGTGGAGGCTCCGGACTTCGCCAGCCTCGTCAATCCCGAGATCGACGCCATCCTGCTCGGACAGCAGTCTCCTGAGGACGGTCTAGCCAAAGCCCAAGCGGCGGTTGAGGATCTGATCGAAAGCAACAAATAAATAAAGTATCGAATCGAAGGGTGGAGTGGTAGACAGTGCCGCTCCACCCTTTGCATTACTTTAACAAAAGGAGGTTAAAGCGTGAACCCGGATGTGACGCAAGCAACGAAACTTCAAAAAAGAAAGCTGTTATCGCTAGATCGCAGAGAGGCGCTCCAGGGATATATGTTCGTAGTACCTTGGATCATCGGTTTTCTCGTATTTACCGCCGGGCCGCTTCTATTCTCTCTTTACGCCAGCTTTACAAACTACGACATCACGTCCCGAATGGACTGGGTCGGCACGAAGAACTACGTGAGAATGTTTACAAAGGATCCGATTTTTCCGATTGCGCTTAAGAACACGCTTTATTATGTCGCGCTCATGGTTCCGTTGACGACCGTCGGCTCCGTGCTGCTGGCCGTGCTGCTCAATTTTAAGATTCCGGGCATGCGGGTGTTTCGGACCATTTATTATTTGCCGGCCGTGTTATCCGGGGTGGCCGTCTACATGCTGTGGATGATGCTGCTGAGCCCGGAGGGGTTGATCAACATAGTCCTCGGCTGGGTAGGAATTCACGGACCTGCGTGGCTGCAGGACCCGAAGTGGACGAAGGAAGCGATCGTCATTATGAGAATGTGGGGCGTCGGCGGAGGCATGCTGCTTTATTTGGCCGCGCTGCAAGGGGTTCCGGATCAATTGTATGAAGCGGCGGAAATTGACGGTGCCGGCAGCCTTCGGAAATTTTGGCACGTCACGGTGCCGATGATTACGCCGGTCATATTTTTCGATATCGTCACAAGCTTGATCGGCGGGTTTCAAATTTTCCAAGAAGGCTACGTCATGTCGGACAATAATACGCCCGGCGCACCGATGAATTCGCTGATGTTTTATAACCTCCACATGTTCTTGAAAGCGTTCAAAGTATTCGACATGGGCTACGCAATGGCTATGGCCTGGTTCTTATTCCTGATTGCGATCATCGTGACCATCATTAATTTGGTGGCGTCCAAATACTGGGTGCATTACGAGGGAGGAGACAACCGATGACAACCGCAAGCGCACCGGTCAAAAGCAAATATTATCAAAATCGGCGCACGCGCGAGAAAATCGTCAAAGCGGTCGTGACATGCGTGCTGGTCGTCGGCAGTCTCTCTTTTCTGGCGCCGTTCTGGTGGATGGTGCAAACCTCTTTAAAGACGCTGCAAGAAATCGTGACGTATCCGCCGACATGGTTTCCTAAAGAAATTGTATGGAGCAACTATCCCGAGGCTTGGAAGCAGGGCAGATTCGGCCAATATACGATCAATACGCTCTTTCTCTCGACGGTCGCCGTCATCGCGCAAGTCGTCTCCAACTCGTTCATCGCATACGGGTTCGCCAAAATTCGTTTTCCGGGGAAAAGCTTGCTGTTCTCTATCATTCTAGGAACGATGATCATCCCGGGCTTTGTCACGCTCATTCCGCAATATGTGCTGTTTTCCAAGCTGCACTGGGTCGGAACGTACTTGCCGCTCACCATTCCCGGATTTTTCGGAAGCGCCTTTATGATTTTTTTGTTCCGGCAATTTTTTATGACGATTCCTACGGATTTGATCGAGGCCGCCAAAATCGACGGCGCGAACCACTTGATGGTATGGGCGCGCATTATGCTGCCGCTGGCGGCGCCGGCGCTCGCCACCGTGGCGATCATGTCGTTTAACGGGGCGTGGAACGACTTTCTCGGACCGCTCATCTATGTGAACGACGAATCGAAATATACGCTGCAAATCGGCTTGCAGGCGTTCAAGGTCAGCTCCGGCGTAAACCAATGGCATCACTTGATGGCCGGTTCGGTTATGGTCATGCTGCCCGTCATCGCGCTCTTCTTTTTCTTCCAGCGTTATTTTATAGAAGGTATGAATATTACCGCAGGTACAAAAGGATAGGATGCCGACCGACGTCTATAAACGAAATAAAGGAGAAATGAAACCATGGCATCGGATAAGAGACCGGCGAATGTCATTACGTTGAAGCAAGCGCTGGAGGCAGCGGAACGGTTCGGGTATGCGAACGGATCGTTCTCGCCGAGATATACGGCGATGATCTCCCCGGTGCTCGCCGCCGGACAAGAGACGCAATCGCCTCTCATCGTGCAAATATCGGAGAAAGAATTGAATCGGTACGGCATAACGCCGAAGCAATTCGGCGCAGAGTTTTACGAACAGCTCCAAAAGCAGCGCATTACCGTTCCCGTAGTTCTCCACTTGGATCATACGAAATCGTTCGAGACGATCGAAGGCGCGATTGACGCGGGCTTTACCTCCGTTATGATCGACGCCTCGGAGAAGGTGCTCGAAGAAAATATCGCCATTACGAAGGAAATCGTGGAATATGCTCACTCCAGAGGCGTTTCCGTGGAAGCGGAGCTCGGGATGATCGGCACGACCGACTATATCGAAACCGACAACGATGAGGAGCTGTACACGGATCCCGTAGAAGCGAAAATATTCGTGAATGAAACGAGGGTGGATGCGCTCGCGGTGTCGTGCGGAACGGCGCACGGCGTGTACATGGTCCGAGAGCCGAAAATCGATTACGAGCGGCTGAAGGCGATCCGCAAGCTGACTCCCGTGCATCTCGTGCTTCACGGAGGCTCCGGCGTACCGGTGGAGATGATGCAGAAAGCCATCCGTCTGGAAGGCGGAGGAGTGAGCAAGGTCAACATCGCGACCGATCTTGAGCTCTCTCTGCTCCATGCGCTCGGACGCGAGGAACGGATGACGAACGACGAATGTACGAACCTTGCAAGCGAGCTGCTGGAGAAGGGAAGATCGGCGGTGAAAGCTACGGTTGCCGATAAAATTACGAATTTTTTGGGGAGCAAGGATTACGCGTCTCGTTATGGGATGCTTAGATGAAGTGTCTTGTGTGGGGTTGTCGTGAGATTGGAGGGAAAACCGTTCAACATGCCACAACATCCAACCGATATTAGTAGAAGAGAGATTGCGATTGCGATCGATTTCGGAGGAACGAAAACACTAGCGGGGCTAGTGGACGATGAAGGCAACGTACTGGCGGTCCGCCGATTCGAAACTCGCGCCGGCCGTTCCCCGGAGGAACATTTTGCGAAATGCGCGAGCTTGATCGAGGAAATGTTGGCTGAGGCCGGACCTTCCGCCGGAAGCCGCGTGATCGGCGCAGGCGTCACCGTGCCGGGACTTGCGGATCCGGCGCGCGGGATGCTGCTGCATGCGCCGTATTCCGGCTGGCGAAACGTTCCGGTACGGGAGCTGCTCCTAAGGTTTTGGCCGAATATGGAGGTGTTTGTCGCCAACGACGTGAACGCATGCTCGCTCGGTGAACGGCTGTTCGGCGGAGCTTCGAGCTTCCGCAACGTGCTTTGGATTACGGTCAGCACCGGCATCGGCATGGGGATGATATTGGAGGGAGGCATATTTGAAGGGGAGAACGGCATTGCGGGCGAGTTCGGGCATATCGTCGTCGAGTGGGACCGTCCGCGGCTTTGCCCTTGCGGGAACAGAGGCTGTTTGGAAGCGCACGCGTCCGGAACGGCGATTGCGGGAGCGGCGAAGAGCCGGATCAAAGAAAACGGGCAATCGGCGCTTGCCGATTATTTTCGGCGGAACGGACTGCCCGTGACGGCGCAGCACGTCGCCGCCGCCGCCCGAGAAGGCATTGCGGAAGCGGCGGACATTTATCGGGAAGCCGGAATGTACTTGGGGAGGGCGCTTTCGAGCGCGATCAACTTAATAAACCCCGGATGCGTCGTCATTGGCGGCGGTGTCGGTTTATCTTGGGATTTGCTGGAGTCGTCGCTAAAGGAAACGCTCCGAGGCTCGGTGTTCGGCGACGCGAACCGGGAGGTGCCGATCCTTACGACCGCATTAGGCTATGAGGCGGGGCTTAAGGGTGCGGCAAGCCTCGTATTTGCAAAGCGAGGGGAGAAATCATGATGTTCGGGCACTATTACCGCGAGTATGCAACTCAATATATCAATACTTTGCAAACGCTGGATTTTTCTATTGTGGAACGCATTTTTCACGAAATGGACCGGGCGAGGCGGGACGATCGGCAAGTGTTCGTGGTCGGCAACGGAGGCAGCGCCGCTTCCGCGTCGCATTGGGCGTGCGATTTCGGCAAAGGGATCAACGTGGACGGCGCGAAGCGGCTTCGCGTCACAAGCTTGGCCGATAACGCCGCGTGGATGACGGCGCTCGGGAACGATCTGAGCTACGGGGATATTTTCGCCGAGCAGCTCAAAAACTCGCTGCGTCCCGGCGATGTGGTCGTCGGGTTGTCCGTCTCGGGCAATTCGGAGAACGTCGTGCGCGCTTTTCAATACGCAAAGGAGCAGGGAGCCATCGTAATTGCTCTGGTTGGGGCGAAGAAAGGCAGAATGGAAGCTTTGGCCGACATTGCGCTTGTCATTCCATCCGAGGATTACGGCATCGTGGAAGATGTGCATATGTTCGTCAATCATGTCATCTCGCAACATATGAAGCAGGTGAACGTCATAGAGGCCGAAGCCGCCGTAGGCGGGGAGGGGCTTTGAAATGAAGCGGAAGCTCGCAATCATTCATACGACTCCGGTTACGATCGAACCGTTGAAGCAGCTCGCGGAGGAGCTGCTTCCCGGCTGCCGGACATTCAATTATATGGACGATACGATTTTGCCGGAGCTCGCCGAGAACGGCGGCCGGCTCGATGCCGTGAAGGAGCGCTTATGCGCTTATGCGGCGTTTGCGGAAAAACAAGGCGCGGACTGTATCCTGAGCGCTTGCTCTTCCGTAGGAGAAATTGTCGCCGATCTGCGCAAAACCGTAAGCGTGCCGGTCATAAGAATCGACGAAGCGATGGCGGAGCGGGCCGTAGCCGCAGGCGAGCGAATCGGAGCGGCGGCCACCTTGCAAACGACGCTTCAGCCGACTTTGCAATTGTTGAACCGCAAAGCGGCGGAGGCGGGCAAATCGGTCACGGTTACGCCGGCGCTCGCGGCAGACGCTTACCGCAAGCTGATTTCCGGCGATAAGGAAGGGCATGACGCGGAGCTTGCGGCGGTGCTGACCGAGCTCGCCGCGAGCTCCGACGTCGTTGTGCTTGCCCAAGCTTCGATGGCCAGAGTCGTTGCAGCGCTTCCGGAGCAAATCAGAGGCCGATTTCTTACGAGTCCGAGACTCGGCATGGAACGGGTCAAGCTCGTAATGACCGGCGAACGTGAACGGTAAGGGCGAGATCATGGGCGGACAGGGGGAGACGGCGTTGGATGAGAGCATCATCCATACAGGGAGAGAGCGGGGCGAGGTTAACATTTTTCATTCCGGTAACGGCTGGTCGTTATAACAAAGGAGGCGAGTCGCGAATGAGGCAGCTTTCCGAGCATCTGTTTTTGTATCAGGATACTTGCAATGTGTATGTGATAAAAAGCGGAGCGGAAGCGGTGCTCGTCGATTTCGGCGACGGCGGCGTGCTGGGCGCTTTGCACGGGATCGGGGTGGAGCGGGTAAGCGCCGTGCTCATGACGCATCACCACCGCGATCAGGGGCAAGGCTTGCCGAAGGCGGAGCAGGCCGGCATACCGATCCGGGTGCCGCATGCCGAGCAGGAGCTGTTCAGCGGCGCTAACGAGCACTGGCAAGCGCGGCAAATCTACAACAATTACAACGTGGGGCAGGACCGGTTTTCGCTGCTTCATTCGGTGAGCATTGCCGGGACGTTGAAGGATTATTCGAACCTAACGATCGGCGGGCATACGTTCTGCATCGTTCCGACACCCGGCCATACGATCGGCTCGATTACCGTCATGGCGGACATCGACGGGCGGAGGGTCGCCTTTACGGGCGATTTGATCGCCGCTCCGGGCAAAGTGTGGTCGATGGCGGCCACACAGTGGACATACAACGGGGCTGAAGGTGCGGCTGCAACCGTCGCGTCGCTGCTGGATCTAAAAGACCGTCGGCCGGATGTGCTGCTGCCTTCCCACGGGGAGCCGATGGAGCAGCCGGAGCAAGCGGTCGATTTGCTTGTGGAGCGGCTGTGGGAGCTGCTGCGATACCGCAGGCAAAATCCGCGGCTGTTTCAGCTTCGCGAGAAGCCGTACGAGAACGTTACGCCGCATCTGCTGAAGAGCCGGGCGAGCTTTGCCAACTATTACGTGCTGCTTTCCGAAAGCGGCAAGGCGCTGCTCATCGATTTCGGCTACGACTTCGCGACCGGCATTCCCGCAGGAACGGATCGGGCCTCGCGCAGGCCTTGGCTTTACAGCATACCTAAGCTGAAGGCCGATTACGGAGTCACTTCCATTGATGCGGTGTTACTCACGCATTACCATGACGACCACGTCGCGGGCTGCAATTTGCTTAGGGATGTGGAGGGGACGCAAGTTTGGGCGGCCGAAAGCTTTGCCGACGTGCTGGAGCGTCCCGATCGTTACGATGTGCCGTGCCTTTGGCACGATCCTATCCCGGTTGACCGGAAGGTTCCGCTGCACAGCACCGTTCGCTGGGAGGAATACGAGTTCACGTTATATCCGCTGCCGGGGCATACGTTGTATGCCGTCGCGATTTATTTCGAAACGGACGGCAAGCGGGTGGTGGCCGGCGGGGACCAATATCAAGGCGACGACGGCCTGCTTTGGAATTACGTGTATCAGAACCGGTTCCGGATCGACGATTACCGGTTGAGCGCCGAGCTGTACCGGAAGCTGCAGCCGGACGTCATCATTACCGGCCACTGGGAGCCGCTTTGGGTCGAGCCGCCGTATTTCGAGGAGCTTAAGGAGCGGGGCGAGGCGTTGGCACGCCTTCACCGCGAGCTTCTGCCGCTCGAGGCGGCGGATTTCGGAGCGGAGGGCTTAAGCGCGAGAATGATGCCGTACCAGATGACGATGAAACCGGGGGAGACGGCATCGATCGGTGCGGAAATCGCGAATCCTTTTGCCCATGAAGAAACGGTTACGGTCCGGCTGATCGCTCCGGACGGCTGGCAGGTCGAGGAGCAGGAGCGGCAGCTGCATATGAAGTCGAACGCAAGAGAGACGGTGCAATTTGACATTACGGCGCCTGAGGGTCTTGCTGCCAGAAGAGTCCGCGTCGCCATCGATATGACCGCAGGCGAAACGAGATTCGGGCAGCAGGCGGAAGCGCTCATTACGGTTCAAGGCTAAAAACGTTGTATCCGAGGAGGCTTATCTATATGAAGCAAAAGAAGCTGCACATGATCGGCAATGCGCATTTGGACCCGGTATGGCTGTGGCAATGGCAGGAAGGGTTTCAGGAAACGAAAGCGACGTTCCGCTCCGCTCTGGACCGGATCGCCGAGTCGGACGACTTTCTATTCACCTCGAGCTCCGCGGCGTTCTATGAATGGGTGGAAAACAACGACCCGGGCATGTTCGAGGAAATTCGGCAGCGCGTGCGCGAAGGTCGGTGGCAAATCGTCGGAGGCTGGTGGATTCAGCCCGATTGCAACATTCCCGGCGGCGAATCGTTCGTGCGGCAAGGGCTTTACGGCCAGCGCTACTTTAAAGAGAAGTTCGGCGTGACGGCGAAGGTCGGCTACAACGTCGACAGCTTCGGCCATCACGGCATGCTGCCGCAAATTTTGAAGAAAAGCGGGATGGACTACTACGTTATGATGCGTCCGATGCCGAACGAGAAAGGGCTCCCCGGCCGGCTGTTCCAATGGGAATCGGACGACGGCTCGCGTGTGCTGACGTTCCGCATTATGTTCGAATACTGCACGTGGGGCAAAGAGCTCGATAAGCATATCCGGCGCTGCGCGACCGAGCTGAAGGAGCCGTTCGACGAGCTGATGTGCTTCTACGGCGTCGGCAACCACGGCGGCGGACCGACGAAGGAAAACATCGCAAGCATCCGCAGACTGAACGAGGACCCGGAGCTGCCGGAGCTCGTGTTCAGCACGCCGAACGCATTCTTCGAGGAAGTGGAGAAGCAGGGGCTTCCGTTCCCGGTCGTCCACGACGATCTGCAGCATCACGCGAGCGGCTGCTATGCGGCCCATTCCGGAATCAAGCAGTGGAACCGTCAAGCGGAGAACAAGCTCATTGCAGCGGAAAAATGGTCCGCGTTAGCCGATTGGGTAAATAGGCAGCCGTATCCGAAAGAGTACGGGCGCGCCTGGAAAAACGTTCTCTTCAACCAGTTCCACGACATTCTTGCGGGGACGAGCATCGAGCCGGCGTACGAGGATGCGCGCAACATGCACGGCGAGGCGATGTCGATCGCCGACCGGGGCCTCAATTACGCCATCCAATCGTTCTCGTGGAACATCAGCATCGAGCAGGAGGACGGCATGAAGCCGATCGTCGTATTCAATCCGCATTCCTGGAACAGCAAGGTGAATGTGGAGCTGGAAATCGGCGGTTTGAAAGACGGTTCCGTGCTTGTGGACGAGACCGGCGCGCAAGTCGCGTGCCAGTCGGTGCAGCCGCAGGCGACGTCCGGCGGAAGATACCGGCTCAGCTTCGTCGCGGACCTGCCTCCGATAGGCTACCGCGTGTATAAGCTGCTGCCGGAGGGGAGGCTGCCGAAGGCGGACGTGCAGCCGATCAAGGCGAACGACTACTCTCTTGAAAATGATCGCTTCCGGCTCGAGTTCGACCCGAAGACCGGATATATCAGCTCTCTGTTCGACAAGAAGGCGGACACGGAAGTGTTCCGGGGCGATGCCGCGAAGCCGGTCGTCATCGAGGACGCTTCCGATACGTGGAGCCACAACGTGTTCCATTTCAATAAAGCCGTCGGCGCGTTTGCGGCGACGAGCGTGCAGCGGGTGGAGCACGGCCCGGTGAAGTCGGTCGTTCGGGTGGTAAGCGAATACGGAAGCTCGAAGCTTATTCAAGACTTCGCGATGTACCGCGAGCTGGACCAGATTGATGTGAAGGTAACCGTCGATTGGCGGGAGCAGTTCAAAATGCTCAAGCTCGTCTTCCCGGTCAACCTCATATTTACGCGTCAAAGCTATGAAATTCCGTACGGATATATCGAGCGCGAGCACAACGGCGAGGAAGAGCCGGGCCAAAGCTGGATCGATTACTCCGGCATCATCCGAAACGGCGGAACGGTGTACGGCGTAAGCCTGCTGAACGACGCCAAGTACAGCTACAGCATCCATAACAAGGAGATGGCGATGACGGTGCTGCGCAGCCCGATTTACGCGCACCACGACCCGCTCGTCCCGGACCCGAAGGGTCATTATACGTTTATCGATCAAGGCATCCAGACGTTCAATTATACGCTGCTGCCGCATGAAGGAAACTGGGAGCAGGCGGGCACGGTGAAGCGCGCGGCGGAGCTGAATCAGCGTCCGATCTCCATTATCGAGACGTACCATCAAGGGAAGCTTCCGCAAAAGAAAAGCTTCCTGAGCGTGGACAAGGACAACGTCGTCGTCGGCGCCTTGAAGCAAGCGGAGGATAACGACGATATCATTATTCGCTGCTACGAGACGACGAAAACGGCCACGGAGGCGACGATTTCGCTTCCGGAGTGGAACCGCGAAATCAAGGCGAAATTCGGACCGTGCGAAATCAAGACGTTCCGCGTTCCGAAGGATGAAAGCATCCCGGTAACGGAAACGAATTTGCTCGAATGGTGATCGCGGAAGCGGAGGCTCTTATGCATACGATCATTTCTTTAAACGGGGACGATTGGCTGTTCAAGGATTTCGTCGGGGAGGACTGGATTTGGCGCCATTCGGAAAAGCCGGATTCCCGCGACGTTCGGTGGTGGCGGCAAGGAACGGTGCCGGGCAGTGTGCATCACGATTTGCTCCGGCTAAGCGAAATACCGGACCCTTACTTCGAGCGCAATAGCCTGCTGGTCGAATGGGTGCCGCAGCGCACTTGGATTTACAAGAAGCGGTTCCGCGTCGGCGAAGAGCATCGGGGCAAACGGATTCGGCTCGTCTTCAAAGGCATCGATTACGAGGCGCACATTTATTTGAACGGGGAGCGGCTGGGCAGCCACGCCGGCATGTATACTCCCGCCGAGTTCGATATTGAGGACCGCGTATCGTTCGGAGAAGACAATTTGCTCGCCGTAGTGATCGAGAAGGCGCCGGACGAACAGCCGCAGGTGAGCAAAACCAGGTACGTGCGCACGCACAAAAGCCGGATGACGTACTGGTGGGACTTTTGCCCGCGCATGATTCATATCGGCATATGGGACGACGTCTATTTGAAGGTTACCGGTTCGGCGCGGCTTGACGATGTGTTTGTGCGCCCGCTGCTTTCGGACGATTGTTCCGCGGCGGACGTATCGGTTTCCGTACGCATGAATGCGAATCGAACCATGAACGCTGCGATCGACATTTCGCTGCTGCATAACGGTTCGGAGGTGGCGTCACACCGTGCGGAGCACGTGTTGCCGGAGGGGGAAACGGGCATTCATGTTCGTCTCCCCGTGGACGCGCCTCGGCTTTGGTGGCCGAACGGGATCGGAGATGCCGATTTGTACGAAGCCAGAGTGAAGGTGTCCGAAGCCGGAGGCGGAGCGGCATCCGACGAGCGTATCGTAACGTTCGGCATACGGAAGATCGAGCTGGTACGCAACGAGACGGAGGACGAGTCGGCGAGACCGTACACGTTCGTGGTGAACGGCTTTAAGGTGTATATCAAAGGCTGGAACTGGGTGCCGATCGATGCGATGTACGGGGTGGACCGTCCGGCCAAGCTGGAGAGGCTGCTTACGCTGGCGAAGCGGGCCAATGTGAATATGCTGCGCGTCTGGGGCGGCGGTTTGATCGAGAAGGATGCGTTTTACGAATGGTGCGACCGTCTCGGCATCATGGTATGGCAGGAGTTTATTCAGTCGAGCTCCGGGATTGAAAACAAACCTTCGGACGATCCGGCGTTTATCGACATGATGGTACGGGAAGCGGAGCAAATCATTCCGCGGAAGCGCAACCACCCTTCGCTTGCGCTTTGGTGCGGAGGCAACGAGCTTCAAGGCCCTGGCGACACGCCGCTCGACGATAACGAGCCTGTGCTCGGAGCGCTGCGCGACGTCGTGGCGCGGCTTGATCCGGACCGCCACTGGCTGCCTACGTCACCGACGGGACGGGTGTTTATGAACAGCCTCGAGAATATCGAGAAGGATGCGCTGTCGCTGCACGACGTGCACGGGCCATGGGAGCATCAAGGGCTGACGTCGCAGTATACGCTTTACAATCGTGGCGCGTCGCTGCTTCACAGCGAATTCGGCGTGGAAGGCATGACGAATCGGCGTGTGCTCGATAAGACGATCTCCAAGCAGCATCAATGGCCGGCAGGCAGGGACAACCCGGTCTATTTCCACCGGGGGTCCTGGTGGAACAACGAGAAGCTCGTGCAGGAATCGTTCGGCGGCATCGAAGAGGTCGGAACGTTGATCAAGGCGAGCCAGTTTATGCAGGCGGAGGGGCTCCGCTATGCGGTGGAGGCCAATCTGCGCAGACAGTTCCAAAGCAGCGGCACGCTGCCGTGGCAATTTAACGAGCCGTTCCCGAACGCGTATTGCACTTCGGCGATCGACTATTACGCAGAGCCGAAGGCCGTGTATTACGCGGTGAGCCGGGCATACGGCCCTGTTCACGTCTCGGCTCGGTTCGATTCTCAAGTGTGGGCGGGGCAAGATCGATTCGCAGCCGAAGCATGGGCCGTGGATGCAACCGGCATAGGCTTGGAAGATGCAATGCTGACAATGGGGCTAGTCGGGGCATCGGGCAAACGTTACTCGGAGCGGACGGAGCGGGTGCATGTGCCCCCGAACGGCTCCGGCCGTCTTGCCGGTTTTACCGCTGCGCTTGCCGATGTGGATGATGAGCTGTTTTTTCTTGATATAACGTTGGAGGATGCGGAAGGCGCTCTGATCTCCACCAACCGGTATTTATTCAGCCGCACCGAAAACTTGCAGCCGATGCTGACCGCTCCGGAGACGATATTGGGTAGCGGGCTGCGAAAGAACGGCGACGTATGGGACGTCACCGTTACGAATTCGGGAAGCTATGCCGCCTTAGACGTTCGCTTGGAAGATGCACGCGACCCGTCGGCGGAAGGCTATGCGTATTTTGAAGACAACTGCTTTTCTCTGTTTCCGGGGGAAAGCCGAACGGTCCGGGTCGAATGGAGCCATGTCGACGAACATGAGCGCAAGACAGCGCTATCGGCTTGGAATACGGCGATAACGATCATACAGTGAGGAGGCGGAGCAAGTGCTGACGACCGGCGAAGCAAAAAAACAGCTGCAGGCTGCGGGACGCTACATGATGCAGTACGGCTTGGCCTGGGGCAACGCAGGCAATATCAGCGCGCGGACCGGGGAGAATCGGTACGTCATTTCGGCGAGCGGCACGTTTCTTGGGGAACTGGAGGACGACGATCTCGTCGAGTGCTCCTTTACGGGCGGCTTGGTGGAGCGCGGTGCGAAGAAGCCGTCCAAAGAGCTGCCGATGCACAGGGCGATCTACGAGGAGAGGCCGGACATCGGCGCGGTGCTGCATGCTTCTCCCTTCTACAGCACGCTTGTTGCCTGCTCCGACGTCGCGCTTCCGTCCGAGCTGTTTGTTGAGACGATGTATTATTTGGAACGCGCCGAGCGCGTACCGTACCGTCATCCCGGCTCGGAAGCGCTGGGCGAAGCGGTGAGGGAGCGGGCGCGGAGCGCAAATATCCTGTTGCTGGAAAACCACGGCGTGCTCGTTTACGATACAAGCGTAAGGGAAGCCCGCATGGCGCTGCAGACGCTGGAGATGGCGTGCAAGATGCTGGTGGCCGCCAGAGGGTCCGGTATACATTTGAAGCCTCTTGCCCCGGATACCGTTCACGATTTTCTTCATAACGCGGGATATAAGCCTAGAAGGAAGTGGGACGCGTGATCGGAGTGGTGGCCGACGACATAACGGGAGCCGGCGATATCGGCGTCATGTTTGCGAAAGCCGGCGTCATAACCCACGTGTACGCGCTAGGCGACTTTTCCCCCCTCGGCGGTGCGCGGCGGCGGAGGCGGGGGGGATGCGCCGCAGGCGGTCGTGCTGGACACGAATTCCCGGCTCGACGATGCGGCAACGGCATACCGGAAAGCGGCCGAAGCGACCATGCTGCTGCGGGAGGCAGGGGCAACGTTGTTCATCAATAAAACGTGCTCCGTGTTCCGCGGCAATATCGGGGCGGAGTTCGACGCCATGCTGGATACGCTGCAGGAGCATTTCGCCGTCGTCGTGCTCGGCTTTCCGAAGAACGGACGGGCGACCGTGGACGGCATTCATTACGTGCACGGCAAACGGCTCGAGCACTCGGAGTTCCGAAGCGATCCCGTGCACCCGATGACGAGATCCGATTTGGCCGGCATTTTGCAGGAACAGACGACCCGGCGTGTCGGGCTGCTCGACTATCGGGCCGTCGCGCTCGGTCCCGTAGAGTTGCGCCGCCGCATCGAGGAAATGAAGGAGCGGTGCGGCTATTTGATCTTGGATGTGACCGACCAAGACGCGCTGCACACGATCGCCCGCGCCGTGGGGGACGACTTTATCGTCTGCGGCAGCTCGGCGCTCGCGGAAGAACTGGCGCAGGAGCTCGATTTGCCGCGGTCGTCCGGGCAGAGGCTTCAGCTGCCGAAGAAGGAGGGCGTCGGCATCCTGTGCGCGGCAGGCAGCCTGATGCCGCAAACCGCGGCGCAAATCGGGCATTTGCGGGGCGCGGGAGTGCCGGTGTTTGCGCTGGATACGAGGCGGCTTGCGGATGCTGCGGAGCGGAGCGAGGAGATTGCGCGACTTACCGACCTTGCGGCGGAGCGGATGCTTTCCGGCTTCCACGCGGTCGTTCATTCGGCGAGCGAGCCGGACATCGTGGCGGAGACGAAGGCGCGCGGCGCGGCGCTCGGGCTGTCGCCCGTCGAGGTGTCGCGCCTCGTGTCCGAGGCTGTTGCGGAAATAACGGCCGAAGCGATGCGTCGTACCGGACAAAACCGCCTGATCGTCGCCGGAGGCGAGACGTCCGCGGCGGTTTGCGCGCGAATGGGGGTCCGTGGCGTGAGAATCTGGAAGGAAATCGAACCCGGGCTGCCCTCGTCGCTTTCGCTGAACGCGGCGGAGCCGCTGCTGCTTGTATTGAAATCGGGAAGCTTCGGGAAGGCGGATTTTTTCTCGGCCGCCATTCGCCATCTTGCCGAGCAATAATTTATAGAAAGGAGGAATCGTATGATCGTAGTTCAAAGAAGGCATAAAATCAAGGAACGGCTGTTTCAAAACCGGAGCGTAAAGGTGTCCGAGCTGGTGAAGGAATTCAACGTTTCGGAGGAGACCATACGCAGAGATTTAAACCAGCTGGTGAAGGAGGGCCTCATCCAAAAAAATTACGGAGGCGCCGTCCTGATCGAGGACATCGAAAGCGTGTCGATTCCTCCGGTTCAGCAGCGGACGCTGCAGGATTTCGAGGAAAAGAACGCGATCGGCAAGCGGGCGGCGGAGCTTCTTTCCCCGCATCAAATCATTATTATGGACTCGGGCTCCACGACGTGGTGCATGGCGAGACATTTGAAGCATATCAGCGATTTGACGGTGCTTACCAACGGCTTGAACGTAGCGGAAGAATGCAGCCATAACGAAGAGGCTTCCATCTTCCTGCTGGGCGGCAAGCTGATCAAAAAATCGATGAGCGTCGTCGGACCCCAGGTCGAGACGGAGCTGCAGCGATACAATGCGCACTACGTGTTTCTCGGAACGTCCGGGATCTCTCTCCGGAAGGGATTTACGAGTTCGGACATTTACGAGGCGGAAATTAAGCGCGCCATGATCAGGGCCGGCCAGCGGGCGGTCATATTGGCGGATCACCGGAAGTTTCAGCGGCAGGCGCTCGTGTCGTTCAGCAGCTTCCAAGAGGTGGACATCGTCATCACGAGCGATTTGACCGATCCGGATATGATCAAGGAGCTGGAAGGCATGGGCGTCGAGGTTATCGTCGTTCCCGTAAAGCACGAGCAAGGGGGAGCGGCGGAATGAAGCGGGCCGTCTTGGAGCGGTTGCTGTCAACCTACCCCGAATTAACGGAATGCAAGGATAGCATCCTGCATGCGTTTGAGCTGCTTGAGACGTGTTATAAGAACGGCGGCAAAGTGCTGCTCTGCGGCAACGGCGGAAGCGCGGCCGATTGCGAGCACATCGTCGGGGAGCTGATGAAGGGCTTTATGCTGAAGCGCTCCGTTTCGGCCGGGATGAGAGAGAAGCTGAAGCAAGCCGGGTCGGACGGCGATTATATCGCCGACCGGCTGCAGGGCGCGCTGCCCGCGATTTCGCTCGTCAGCCATTCGGCGCTGACGACCGCTTATGCGAACGATGTGGCGGCGGATATGGTATTCGCCCAGCAGACGTTCGGGTACGGCAAGCCGGGCGACGTGCTCGTCGGCCTCAGCACCTCGGGAAATTCGCGGAACGTGCTGCTTGCGATGCAGGTCGCCAAAGCGATCGGCATGAGCACGATCGGTTTGACGGGCCGCGGCGGAGGGCTGATGGCGGCTTTGTGCGACGCCGTCATCCGGGTGCCTTCGGACAGCACCCCCGATATTCAGGAGCGCCATCTTCCGATTTATCATGCGCTGTGCATTATGCTGGAGGAGGAGTTTTTCGGGACATGACCATTGTGGGCGGGGTAGATATCGGAGGCACCAAATGCGCCGTCGTCATCGGAAGTGTGAACGGCGGCTCCGTTGCTGTCATCGGCAAACGAATGTATCCGACGCCGGCGTCGCCGCACGAGGCGGTCGATTCGTTCGTCCTTCAGCTGCGGGAGCTGATGAAGGAGCACGGCGTCGAGCGGCTCGCCGCCGTCGGCGTCAGCTGCGGCGGTCCGCTCGACAGCAGGAACGGGCTCGTGTTATCGCCGCCGAACTTGCCGCATTGGGACCGGATCGACGTGATCGGTCCGCTTCAAGCGGAATTCGGAGCGCCGGCGGGCCTTCAGAACGACGCGAACGCTTGCGCGCTTGCGGAGTGGCGGTGGGGAGCGGGCCGTGGCTGCGGCAGCATGGTGTTTCTCACCTTCGGCACCGGGATGGGAGCCGGGCTCATTCTGGACGGCAAATTGTACGTCGGCGCGAACGATATGGCCGGCGAGGTCGGGCATGTGAGGCTCGCCGATGACGGACCCGTCGGATACGGCAAAGCGGGCTCCTTCGAAGGCTTCTGCAGCGGCGGAGGCATTGCGGCGCTTGCCCGAACGATGGCGGAGCGGCATCTCCGGCAAGGAGGCGTTACATCGTTCTGCGGTACGGTAGAGGAGCTGACAAGCATTACCGCCAAGAAGGTCGGCGAGGCGGCGCAGCAGGGCGACCCGCTCGCGCTCGACATATTTCGCATTGTGGGCGAGAAGCTGGGGAGAGGGCTCGCCGTGCTCGTCGATGTGTTGAACCCGGAGCGTATTGTCATCGGCAGCATTTACGGCAGGCAGCGGGCGCTGCTTGAACCGGTTGCGCTCGACACGCTGCGAAAAGAGGGGCTTGCGCTTTCCTTGGCCGCATGCAGCATCGTGCCCGCCGAGCTTGGAGAGAGCGTGGGCGATTTAGCGTCTCTGTCGGTTGCCATGAACGTGCTGGCGAACCGGAAATAACGCCAGGCAGGAGGGGAAACGGGATGAAACGAGCCGCTTGGCTCGCGGGGGGCGTCGTGATGGTTCTGCTCTTGACCGGAGCCTTGGTTTGGAGCTTCGGCGAGCCCGATTTGCAGCCGCACAAGTTCAGCAACCCGGTCTTTGAACCGGTGCTGGCCGACCCGTCCGTCATTCGGGGGAATGACGGTTATTTTTACGCCTACGGGACGGAGGACGATTGGGGCGACGGGAGCGGCGCGAAGCTCGTTCCGATTGTAAGGTCGAAGGACATGACCGCGTGGGAATATATCGGGGACGCGTTCGCGCAAAAGCCGGAATGGCACGGCTACGGCTCGATTTGGGCGCCCGATATTTCGAATCATAACGGACTCTATTATTTGTATTATTCGATGTCCTCTTGGGGAGACAGCAATCCCGGCATCGGAGTCGCCACATCGGAGAAGCCGGAAGGCCCCTTCGAAGATCGCGGCGCGCTGTTTCGGAGCGCCGACATCGGCGTCGGCAACTCCATCGACCCGATGCGCTTTACGGACGATGACGGAGTATCTTACTTGTTCTGGGGAAGCTTCCGCGGTATTTTCGGTGTGCGGCTGTCGGAGGACGGCCTGTCTGTAGTCGGCGAAAAATTTCATATCGCGGGCGGAAGCTACGAAGCGGCTTATATGATCAAACGCGACGGCTACTACTATTTCTTCGGATCGAGAGGCACTTGCTGCGAAGGGGAAAACAGCGGCTACAACGTCGCGGTCGGACGTTCCGAATCGCTGCGGGGGCCATATGTCGACAAGGACGGGGTTAAGCTGCTCGCTTCGGGAGGAACGTTGGCGCTGATCGGCCATTTTCCGAATCAACAAACGTCCAAGCCGGTTGCGGGTCCGGGACACAATGCGATCATTACGGACGATAACGGCACCGATTGGATCGTTTATCACGGAGTGGATATGGCGAATCCGTATTTGCCGGACGGAGCGACGCGCAGGCCTTTGATGCTCGATCCGCTCGTTTGGGAGGACGGCTGGCCGAGGGTGAAAGATTTGACGCCGAATATGCAGCCTCAGGACGGTCCCGTATTTCGATAAAAGGAGGAGTGCGGCATGTTTCGTTTTGTTGCGAACGAACGGTCCGTTGCTTTTGAACATAAGGAAGTGCTTGCGGGAATCGAAGCTTTTGCGCGACTGCATACCGGAGAAGAGGTCCCGCTTTGTTTAAGCTCCGCGCAAGGGATGCCGGGCTCGTTCCGGCTGTCGTTTGAAGGCGCAAGCGGGAAAATCACGATGCAGGTCAGTGCCGAAACGGCTGGCGATGCGCTGAACGTGTTTGTGGACGCCGCCGTTTATAATAAAGAGCTGTTTCGCGACCGGGTCGCGTTTGCGCCTGTG
This sequence comes from Paenibacillus thermotolerans, assembly GCF_028745515.1. GTDB lineage: Bacteria > Bacillota > Bacilli > Paenibacillales > YIM-B00363 > Paenibacillus_AE > Paenibacillus_AE thermotolerans. The sequence continues at coordinate 44,446 of NZ_JAQZSG010000008.1, forward strand.
AGCGGCATTGTCATTCGGGTCAAGGACATTCCCGGGATCGAAGGCTTAGCGGCGAATGTTCAGCATAAGGATTGGTGGACGCGGCCTCATTTTGACACGGATATTCGAAAGCTTCCTTCCCGCACGCTGTCGCTCCTGTGGCAGGCGGACGGGGGGTATTATCAGCTGCTTCCGGTTTCCGGGGGCGCGTTCCGAACCGACCTAAGCGGAGGGGAGAGCGGGCTCGACATTCGGATTTCCGCGTACCAAGGCGGCTTCGAGCGCTGCGTGACGGCCGCTTTCGTACTTGGGCGAAGCTCGGATCCGTACGCGCTGGCGGAAAGCTGCGTGCGGGCCGGGCTCGAAGCGTGCGGGAGCGCGGCGAAGCCCCGGGCCGAAAAGACGTACCCGGAAATATTGGAATATTTGGGATGGTGCAGCTGGGACGCCTTTTATACGCAGGTGAACGCGGAAGGGCTCTTGGAGAAGGCGGGCGAGTTTGCCGCGGCCGGCCTTCCGGTTCGGTGGGTCATGATCGACGACGGCTGGTCCGAGATCAGCGCGGATCGAAGGCTGCGGTCTTACGATGCGGCGAAGGAGAAGTTTCCGGACGGTTTGGCTCCGGTTATCCGGGACATGAAGCGGCGCTTCGGCATACGATGGGTCGGCGTTTGGCACACGATCGCCGGATATTGGGGAGGCGTCGATCCGGAGGGCGAGCTGTTCAGGAAGAACGGCAAGCATCTGTTTAAGACGAACGGCGGGGCTTGGATTCCGGCGCCGGACGCGGCGGACGCTTTCGGGTTTTGGAACGATTGGCACGGCTATTTGAAGCGGCAGGGCGTCGACTTCGTGAAGGTGGACAGCCAAAGCGCGATCGTCAATTTTACGAGGGACCACGTGCCGGTCGGAGAGGCGGCCAGGGCTGCGCATACGGCGCTGGAGGCGTCGGTCGGCCTTTATTTCGGCGGCTGCGTCATCAACTGTATGGGAATGGCGGCGGAGAACGTGTGGCACCGCCCGGCTTCCTCGGTTTCGCGCAGCAGCGACGATTTTGTGCCGCAGGAGCCGGCGGGCTTTCGGGAGCATGCGCTGCAGAACGCGTACAATTCGTTGTTTCACGGCCCGTTCTATTGGGGCGATTGGGATATGTACTGGTCGGACAACCATGACGCCAAGCTGAGCATGGCGCTGCGCGCGGTAAGCGGCGGGCCTGTGTATGTCAGCGACAAGGTCGGCGGCACGAACGCGGAGAACGTATGGCCGCTTCATTACCGCGACGGCCGGATAATACGGTGCGACCGGCCGGGGGTACCGACGGCGGATTGTTTAACGGTCGATCCCGTTCGTTCGCCCGTCCCGTTAAAGGTGTGGAACCGGAGCGGCGCAAACGGCGTTATCGCGGCGTTTCATCTGTACGACGGCGGCCATGCGGCCGAAGGATCGGTCGGCGCCTCCGACGTGCCCGGGCTCGAAGGAGAGCGGTTTTGGCTGTATGAGCATTTTTCCGGGCGGTTGGTATCTGCAGGCAAAGAGGAGCGGATGCCGCTTCGGCTGGAGCGGGACGAGACGGCTTTCTACGCCTTGATCCCGCAGCGCGGGGGCGGCGCCGTAACGCCGATCGGGCTCGTCGACAAGCTTGTGCCGGGCGACGCCGTGACGATGGTGTTTCAGGAAGGCGGGCGAACGCTCTTGCGGGTTCGGGAAGGCGGCCGGTTCGCTTTCGCATCGGAGCGCAAGCCGGAGTCGGTTCGGGTGAACGGAACGCTTATGCTATCGATGTCGCCGGCCGACTCGCCGCAGCTGTTCGTTGTCGACTGCACCGAGTATGAGGGCGAGTTGTTTATTGAAATTGTATGCTAGCCGTTCGCAGCTTATCGGGATTAGAGACGATGTAAATATCCCCGATGCTTTCCTCTTGGAAATTGAAGGAGATCGCGTTGATCATCATATCGCCCGCATAAGCGACGAGGCCGGGAAGCCCGTTCACGATGCACGGCTGCACTTGCATGTTCTCGGGCGCTTTCTTGACGATGCCCGTAAGGAACGCAACGACGCGGTCGCGCCCGATGACCGGACGAATGGCCGCCTGCACCTTGCCGCCGCCGTCCGTGACGGACGTTACGCCTGCGGTCAGCAGCGAAGACAGCAGCTCCACATTGCCGGTGCTCAGCGCTTGTATGAAGCGCTCAACGAGAGCGCCGGCTTTCGTCGTTTCCAGAGGGGGGACGCCGGCCGTCTCGGCATCGGTTCCGCCCCTCGCGGCTTCGACTTTTCGCTTGGCCCGCCGATACAGCTGCCTGCAGCCCGCAGAGGACTTGCCCGTCGTCTCCGCAATTTCGTCATAGTTAAGATCGTACGCCTCGCGGAGCACATATACCGCCCGTTCGACGGGGGATAACGTTTCCAGCAGCAGCAAAAATGCGGTGGACAGCGTCTCGTTCATGACCGCGCGGCGCAGCGGGTCATCCGCTGACCCGTTATCGTGCCGGTACGGTTCGATCCATGGCTCCGGAAGCCACGGCCCGACATACGCTTCGCGCCGAACCCGAGCGGAGCGGAGCTGGTCGATGCAGCGGTTCGTCACCAGACGGCATAAATAGGCTTTTGGATTGTGCAGCTGCCGGACCGTATCCGCATCGAGCGAAAGAAAGACGTTGTGCACGATGTCTTCGGCGTCCATGACCGAAGACACCATGCGGTAAGCTAGTGCGGACAAGAACCTTTTATGCGTCTGGTAAAGCTCTTCCAATGTAGCCATGCAGTCTGCAATCCTCCCCATTATATTACGGCCTTCTTGTACAGACCGCCGCTTTGGCGGATGGCGGCGAGCGCGGCGGCTCTTCCGCTGGAAAGGGCGGCGTCGGCAAGTATGCCTTCGTTTCCGACCCAATCGCCGGCGACGTAAAGCCCTTCGATTTCCGGCACTTCGGGTCCCGGCCGGCCGTTCATGGCATCCTCTACGGTATATAGGCGGTGGCTGACCGTCATGGAAGGAAGAAACCGCCGGTAGACCGTTTCCTCCCGCCAGCCGGGCTGCAGCTTATCGAGCATCGCTTCCAGCTCGGCGCGGTCCGTCTCCGCGTCGACGTTTTCGTTAGCGCTATGGTATTTCATGGCATGCAGCACCATTGTACCATTCACCGACAAAGCGGCAACACTCGAATGATTCGAAAAGTAGAGCGGACGGTCGATTCCGAGGGCGAAACGGACTTCCGGCCGCGGAAGCTTTCTGACGACGAGGTCCAAACATGCGGCTCGGATCGGCACGCTCGTTTCCCTCCAGCTTCGCAGCGACGTGCCGGAAGCATGATCCACGAGCTTGAACGCATCGTCCGGTCCGGAAGCGATAATGACCGACCGGACTTTATAACGCTCGGCATCGTCCGCATGGATGAGGTGTGCGCCTTGCGGATCGTGCTCGATGCGGGAAACCTTTTTCCCTTGGAGGATGAGGGCGCCGGCTTTCAACGCTTCGTTGCGCAGGGCATCCACAATCGTTTGCCAGCCGCCGTCCGCATATAAGGTTCCGCCCTTGATCGCGCGCTGCAGCTGCGTAACGGCCGATTCGGCGCTCAGCAGGTGGGGGTCGTTGGCGTAGGTGGTCAGTCGAAATAATGCCAGCATCAGCTTTTGTACTCCTTCATTGCGCACCGTGCGATCCGTCCATTCCGACAGCGACAAATGCCGCAGAGAGGATGCGTCGATGCTGCCGAAAGAGGAAAGCAGCTTGGCTGCTTCCAGCTTTCCTGCGAAGGAAAGCAGACTCGTTCGCAGCAGAGAAGCCGCACCGTCCGGCAAAAGATGCAGCCCGGAGTCGGCAATCGCAGTGCCGCGCGTGTTTGGCTTGCCGCCGGCGACTGTAACGCCAATGTCGTTTAGTACGGCTTTCCCCGGTCCTGAAAGATAGAGCGCATGCGGCCCCATGTTCAGCATCGCGCCTTGTTTCGTTTCCGTCGCCCCGCGCCCGCCTAAGCGTCCTTTTTCAAACAAAACCGTTCTTCGTCCCGCTCTCGCCAAATAAACGGCCGCGGTCAGCCCCGCCAGCCCTCCTCCGACAACAGCCGCATCGAAAGATGACATTTCCTTTGCATCGATCATTCGCGCCTCATCCCTTCTTTATCGGTACTATCAGCATGACGAAATAGCCGTTGATTTTGTGACAGCTTCGGCGAGGCATAGTAACTTTTTCGGCTTTGGCAGCGTACATAAGACAAACTGTCATTTACGGCGTAACGATGAAGGAGAACAATATGTCGTCGGAACCTTACAAAATTGAGTGCGGACTATATACGGTGGTGATTGTGCAGGACGGGAACCGGGTGCTTTTGTTGAACCGGCCCGATCGGCAAGGGTTTCCCGGGTATATCGGTCCGGGCGGAAAAGTGGAAATGCCGGAGAGCGTCACGGAAGGCGCGGTTCGGGAGCTGCGGGAGGAGACGGGGCTGCGCGTTCGGCCGGACGATTTGATTTTCAAAGGCATCGACGAATACGTAGTGCCGGCAACGAATTACAGATACATGGTGTTTAATTATTTGGCGAGGCGGTATGAGGGAGAGCTGCTTCAGCATCCGCCCGAGGGGGAGCTTGTTTGGGTGGATGTGAAAGAAGCGCTGGATTTGCCGATGCAGCCGTGGTTTAAGCGCAGGTTTCCTCTATTTTTCGAGGATGGAACGTTCGAAATTTGCGTCGTTTGGGACGAAGACAGAGTCAAGCCGATCAGCGAAAAGGTGACGCGGCTGGGGTAATTGAGTTTTCGGGCAGAGGCGGGTTGGCTAGACTTGGCGGTGGTATTGTGGGCGGTACGTTCGTCCGTGTAACGGATGTGCAGGTACTTATGTGGCGGGGATATTGGGCGGACTTTGGGTATTGCGGATTTTGAGGTAGTTATTTCTGTGAAAATGGTGCGTGATAGAGTATTGAGTGTAGTGTGTCCGTGTAACCGATGTGCGGGTGCTTATATGGCGGGGGTGCTGGGCGGATTTCGGGTATTTTAAAGAAGATTGATAGTTTCATGATTTTACGATCATGATAGCACCAAGTTTTGGTGCTAACGCCGGAGCGTCCCCGTTATCCGGTTTGCACCGGTGGAGTTAACGGAACGAAATGTCCGCTAAAAACCGCATCACCCCTAAAAGCTGCGAATTAACGGACCAAGTTGTCAGCTAATCGCCCGAAAACCGCCAATTACCGGCGATTCAAGCGACTTAACGGACATTCGGTTCCGCTCATGAGCCCTTTTACCCGGTTTCGACAAAATTAGCGGACATCCGGTTCCGTTAGCACCAAGTTTTGGTGCAAACCCGGGGTCGAGGCCGCGATCCGACCGAGTTAGCACCAAGTTTTGGTGCAAACCCGGACACGGAATCCGGGACACGTCAACGGCCCACCTCGTCCAAGAACGCAAACGTCCGCGTCAAATATTCGTCCTTGCCCGCGCGGTAAACGAGCTCATGCGTAGCGCCCGGGACAATCCAAAATTGCGAGTGCGGATTAGTTTGGCGGCCGGCGATCGCTTCGATGATTTGATATGGAGACCGCTCGTCCCGCGTGCCGTGAATAAAAAAGATCGGCAGCTCGTAATCGGCGCTCTTAATCCGATCATACGGCACATCGTCGATCCCCGAGCCGTTCATCATTGGATAAAGCCACTTCAGCAGCGTCAGCGACGGCTCCTTCGGCAGATCGGCGTACATCTTCAAGTTATGGTACAGCGTGTCCGGCTCAAGCACGAACGTGCTGTCCAATATCATCGCATCGATATCGCTCGTCTGAAGCGCGCTTTGCAGCGCCGTGCCCGCCCCCATCGAGAAGCCCCAAACATACACTTGCTCGGCTCCCCGCGTACGGGCATACTTCACTGCACCGAGCAGGTCGTAAGATTCCTGGGCGCCGCCCGTAACGACGCGGTCGTCGTGATACGCGTAGCCGTAATCGAACATCAGCACGTTAAAGCCCCGCTGATTCGCATTCCATGCCAGCTCATAGATCGGCACCCAAATTTCTTCCCGATTGCCGCCATACCCGTGCGAAAAAACGATCGTTTTCACAGAGGGCGCCGGTGCGGGAATGTACCAGCCTTCGATGGCCGAAGCATCGCCCGCCGCATTCGTGAATGCAACGGTTTCGTAAGGGAGACCGGCGGCCGCGCGAGGGTTGGCGGTAAGCGGAGCGACCGCGGGCCGCGCGAGCGTCCAGGCGATGTAAGCGTACAGGGAAGCCACGGCAATAATGGAAAGAATGATAAATGCCAGAAAGACGGATACAATCGCTGCCATCCGGTTTTTCCCGACCTTAACGGAAGCGGCGCGGATCGCCGTAGACGATGCGATGACAGCGGTTTCAACAGAGCCGGGCGCAAGAGGCAGCGGAGGAAGCGGAGTCGTCGAAGATGCGTGTTTCATAGAAGTTGTCCTCCTTATGCAGCGGCGGTGCCGTTCAGCCGGCAAGCAGTGTTAAAAGTTAATGGTATTAAATTAATAGTAAAGTGGCTCTGTCCCACCCGTCAATCCGTCTATTCAACTTGTTAATCGAATGTAAAATATCTGTAACAATAGGGAAAAATATAGCAGTTCTTTACGGTTTCATCGGCAAGGATTATACTGAAATCATGAAAAATGGTTTCACTATACGGAACAGAACCGGTCGATGGGGGAATAGCCATGGAAGACGGTAAACTTACCGTCCGCGCAGTGGAGCGGGCGCTGGATATATTGCTGGTGTTTACGGAGCACAATAGCCTCGGGCTGACAGAGATCGCCGATAAGGTCGGGCTCCATAAGAGCACGGTTCACCGTCTGCTTGCGTCGCTGGAGGGGAAAGGCTTTCTCGAGCGCGACGCGGTGACCGAAAAATACCGCCTCGGCTTCCGTATTTGGGAGCTTTCCGCCCAGCTCGCGGCGCAAACCGACGATCCCGGCATTTTACTGCTTCCCGAGATGGAGCGGCTCCGCGATCTTGTCGGTGAGACCGTATCGTTATATATACGCGAAGGAAACGAGCGCGTCCGCATACAGGCGGTTCAGAGCAACCAAGCGATTCGCCGGGTCGCTCCCGTCGGGGTTCGGCTGCCCTTGTATGTCGGTGCCTCCAGCAAAGTGCTGCTGGCGCTTGCCGACGACGAGGTGCGCGACCGCATTATGTCGGACCCGTCCTGGCCGGCATCGATTGACCGCGGCGGTTTTCTTTCGCAGCTTGCGGACATTCGCCGTACGGGCTACGCCACAAGCGTGGAGGAGAGAGAGCCGGGCGCGGCGGCGGTATCGGCTCCGATCATGAGCAGCGGCGGAAGGCTGGTCGCCGCGCTGGCGGTTTCCGGCCCGTCCAACCGGCTTCACGCGGAGAAGATGAAGGAAATCGCCCCGCAGGTGATCGAATCGGCCCGGCGGATGGGAAAGATGCTTCGATAACGCAATGAAAACAATGAGCCGAATTTTCATATTGTTGCTGATTGCCGCTGCCGCGATTGCGGCGATGCCGCCCGCACTGGCAAGCAGCCCGGCTTTGCCGACGGAAAGCTACGATGCCCGCGCCGTGCAAGGCGTCATTGACCTTTCGCGCCGGCCGGCGGACCACTTCGGAAGCGCAGCGCTTGACGGGGAGTGGGAGCTGGTCTGGAATGCGCTGCTGGAGCCGAAGGATTTCGCTCGAAATCCCGACGCTTACACCCCGCAGTACGTGCAAGTACCCGATAATTGGGCGAATTATAAGATCGGCGATCTTCCGGTCCCGAACCACGGCTTCGGTACATATCGGCTTAGAATCAAACTATCGCGGAACGAGGTAGACCGGCCGATGGCGATTTACGTGCCGAGCGTGGCAACCTCGTACAAGCTGTGGCTGGACGGAAGGCTGGCCGGCGAGAACGGGAAAGTCGGCACCTCGAAGGAAGCAATGGTCCCAAAGAACGTTCCGACCGTGTACTATTTTCGGCCTGCTACGCAAACCGTCGAAGTCGTCATTCAAGTATCCAACTTTGTACAGCGCAAAGGCGGGCTGTGGCAACCGATTTTATTCGGCGACAGCAGCACCTTAACCCGATTGCGGATTTCGAGGCTCGCCGCGGACGCTGCGGTCATCGGCTGCATTTTACTTATGGGGCTTTATCATTTCGGGTTGTTCGCCGTTCGGAGGAAAGCAGTCTCGGCGCTTTATTTCGGCGGAGTTTGCCTGGCTTTCGGCTTTAGAACGTCCATGCTGGGAGAGACGCTTGCGGTATATATCATTCCGTCCATTCCATGGGAGGCCGCCGTAAAGACGGAATATATCGGCGGAATTGCGGGGATCGGCCTGTTGTTACTTTTTGCTTTATCGCAATACCCTCAGGAAGCCGGGTCGCGGACAGCCAGAACGATTTTGCTTTCGCTGCACGGAATATCGGCGTTGATTGTGCTCGTATTTCCCGCATCCGTCTACACGAATTGGATGATGGTATATATAATGTTTGCGGCTTTGCCGACGGCGTTATATATCTTTTATGTGTATTTGCTCGCCGCTATTCGCCGAAGGGACGGCTCCCTGCTCAACGGAATCGGTTTCATCGTCTTCATCCTTACGTTTCTTAATGACGTATTATTTTATACGCAATTCGTTCAAGTCGGAAATTTCACTCCTTTCGGTCTGCTCGCCTTTCTGTTTGCGCAATCGCTGAATTTGGCGGGCTCCATTTCCACAGCATTCAAACGGTCGGAGCAATTGTCGGAACAGCTTGCTCAGACGAACGAGCTGCTTGAAGTGAAAGTGAACGAACGGACCGCCGAGCTGCGGGACGCGAACGATAGGCTGAAGCAACGCAACGAAGAGCTGTCGAACATGGAACAGTCCCGCCGGCAGCTATTGTCGGCCATTTCCCATGAGCTGGGTACGCCGCTGACTTCCATACAAGGTTATCTCAAGCTGATGGTCGACGGCATCGTACGAGAGCGGGACGAGCAAACGCTTCGCCTCGTATATGACAAGACGCTTTATTTGGACCGGATTATTCAGGATTTGTTCGAGCTTTCCAAGCTGGAGGCGAAGCAAATCAAATTTTATTATCAAAAGGTTTCCGCAAAACCATTCCTTCAACAGCTCGTCAAAGGTTACGCGTGGGACGAGCAGGAAACGAAGGTGAAGCTGGAGATCGGCGAGTGGGAAAGCGGAGCTGCCGACGACAGGCTCGAGCTGTACATCGATCCGATCCGAATCGAGCAGGTGTTTGCAAACCTTGTCGTCAACGCCAAAAAGTTTACCCTCGCGGGGGGAACGGTTCGGGTCGAGTTCGAAACGGCCGCCATGCCGGACAGCGGCAATCCGGCGGTCGTAGTGAAGGTGACGGACAACGGCGTCGGCATCTCGAAGGAAGAGCTTCCGCTCGTGTTTGAGCGGTATTACAGGGGAGCCGCGTCGATGAACGCGCGCATCGGGGGCGCGGGGCTGGGGCTTGCCATCTCGAAGCGAATTATCGAGCAGCACGACGGGTACATCGGGGCTGTAAGCGCCCCGGAGCATGGCAGCACTTTTTATTTTATGCTGCCGTTGTATGCAAAAGGAATCGAAACAAATGACGACAATCAAGGGTAAAAAACAGATCATTATACATACGTCCGCATTCTGGAAGTTATCCGGGATGCGGGCTTTTTTCAACAAAATTTCGAGCAAGGCCACTCTTTTCAAGGAAAAATGCTGCGTGTAGAATATGAAAACCAACGTACCGAAACGCAACACCATACAACGGACACCGCAGACGCTATGTTGCCAATTTGCTCACCTCAACTCCGCTAACGGACGCCACAGACGCTAAACCCCGATTTTTGGCGCATATCCCTGCTTTTTCGAAGCAATAACTGCAGTGGTGTCCGTTAAAACCGAAAACTCCGTTCAAAACGCCGAATAACTGCACCAATGACCGTTAGGGGGAGATCCGCAGCGCTTCTGATTCCAACACGTCTGCATTGGAGCCCGGAGGTTATCCCACACCCTGCCATGCTCGTAATCACTTCATGCTCGAATTCAACGGATGCCGTCAGCGTTTTTCTTAATTGATGCGAGGTATTCCACAAACCCGGAGAATGATTATAATAAGAGTTACCGATAACATTTCCAGTTAAATCAAGTGTTGAAGAGAGGAGGACAAGTATGGATATTTTGCTGGTGGAAGATGAGGAACCGATTCGCGACATTCTGAAGTCTTATTTCCGCAACGAAGGCTGGGACGTGAAGGAGGCGGAAGACGGCCGGCAAGCGATCAGATGGGTGCAAGATTATAAGCTCGACTTGGTTATTCTCGATTTAATGATTCGAGGCATTTCGGGCGAGGAGGTCTGCCGAAAAATACGGGAGTTTTCCAAGGTGCCCATCATTATGATTACATCTAAGGCGAAGGAAACCGATATGGTGAACGGCTTGTATCTCGGAGCGGACGACTACATTACGAAGCCGTTTCGGGTGAAGGAGGTCGTCGCCCGCATTCATGCGCTCAAACGGCGTATGGATATGCTCTCCGGCAGGTCGGATGACGTTTACGTCAAACGGTTCAACCGAGGGCGGCTGGTCATTAATTATACGACGAACGATGTGGTTGCGGACGGGAAAAGGGTCGATCTGACGCATACGGAGTTTAAAATTTTAGAGGTGCTGACGAGAACGCCGGGGAAAATTTACAGCCGCCGCGATTTGATGTACGAAGCGCACGGCCACCGCTGTATCGATGTCGGGCGGACGATCGATATGCATATCCGCAATATCCGGGCCAAAATCGAAAGCAACCCTAAAGAGCCGGCATATATCGTGACAAAGGTCGGCACCGGATACAAGTTTGACGCCCAACCGGAAGCGGATTTGGCATGAAACATTTGTTCACCGGCACGAGGCTCGTCTTGTTTCTCGTATTGTCCGGCTTATCCGCAGCCCTATTAACGGGAATGTATATCGGTAACGCAATCGTAAGCGAAAAGTCTCTATTGGAGTTTCGGAAGCAGTATTACAAAGACCAAAGCATAAAGCTAGCGTATTCGCTGCATTCCCAGCTCCGATCCGGCACGCTGTCAAAAGACGATATGGAGCTGCTCAAGCAGTATTCGACGATTTATATGTTCGGGTTTCGGTTCTATGCGGCTGACGGCAGCACGATCCTGTTCGAGACGGGAGTCCAACATCCCGGCAGTCCGGAAATATACGAATATGAAGTGCCGATTCGAATCGGCGGGAACGAAGCGGGAAGCATTACGACCTATTTTGATTTGAGCAAGGACTCCCCGTCTTATTATCCGGGCCGCGAGGTGGAAGCTCCCTATAACAGCACGATGATTTATGCCGTTTCTTTGGTTTGCGCCGTTATTTTGAGCTTTATTGCGGCAAAGAAGCTGGCAGGCCCCATCGTCGACTGCGGCAAAGAAGCGGAGCAGATCGCTCACGGAGCCCGGGGAACGGACATGCGGTTTAGAGGGACACGGGAGATCAGGCAAATTGCCGGCGCCGTGAATCGGCTGGTCGACGAGTTCAACCTGCAAGAGGGCTGGCGTCAGCAGATGATGCAGGATTTGGCGCACGAGCTTCGAACGCCGCTGACGTCCTTGCTGTCCCGCATAGAGGCGATTCTCGACGGGGTTCAGCCGGCAACGGAAACGAACCTGAATAAAATTTACACGGAAATCGACCGGTTATGCCGTTTGGTAGACGATTTGGAGAAGCTGTCCGAGGCGGAAGGGGCGCGGTTTCAGCTGCATCTGCAAAGAATCGATATTTCGCAGCTTATGCAAGACGTGTGCGAAGGGTTTCAGTATGTGAGCAAGGGGAAGGACATCAAGCTCGCTTTGAGCAAGCCGAACGTGCCGTGCTATGCGGAGGTCGACCCCGATCGGTGGATACAAATCGCTTCGAATTTGATTTCGAACGCGATTAAATATACGCCGGCGGGCGGAGAGGTGGAAATCGGCTTTTATCCTACGGACAACGAAATCGTAATCTATTGCAGAGATAACGGGATCGGCATCTCCAAGAAGGAGCTCGCGCTTATATTCAACCGGTTTTACCGCGCGGATAAATCCCGGTCGAGAAGAAATGCCGAGAGCGGAATCGGCGTCGGGTTAAGCATCGCCAAAGCGCTGGTGGAAGCCCACGGAGGGACGATCGGCGTGGAGAGCAAGCTGGGAGAAGGCTCTACGTTTTATTTTACGATTCCGATTGCCGGGTAAGGGCGGATCATTGGTATAGATAAAATGCAAGCGCTTGCTGCTGCTTGTCGATCAATTGCGACGTCCGGGATAACGGATTTCATGGTGCTTATTTGGAAGAGATACGAAAGTTATTTAGAGATATAGCGGATTTGTGAGCGCTTATTTCAGGGAGGTTGTACGAATTTTCCCGGGTTGACATGAAATAAGTGCGTATCAATCCGCTATTAGCTATGTAATTGCATGTGCTTTGATCATAAGAGCGTTGGGATACGTTATAAGAGGAAAGGTAAGCAGCGTAGGCGGAGGCGAAAGCCTCGACCGTTAACGCAAGTCGGTTTTTGATCGGTTTGAATGCCGTCATGGCCCGGTTTTCAAATATAACCCACCCCGTTTTTCTTGGGAGTTTCGTTATTAAGATCGATACCCTAATTCTTCAATCCAAGCTCCAATGTCAACCCCGCCTCATCCGTATTACTTCCAGCTTATCCTAGAGCGCGTGCCCCCTCAACCGTTGCCAGAACTCTCTTCTGCGAAAAGGATATACTCTACAAACCTTTACACTATCTTGACAACCGCATTGATATAATATTTATGTAAGCGCTTTCCAAAAAGGAACGCGTCTTGCCGACAGGCGAAATGACGCCGTTCCATTCAGGATGCAGGAGGCGACCCACGTGGCGAAAATATTGTTCAACCATGTATACAAGCGATACGGAAAGTTCAAGGAGCTGGCCGTCAACGATTTCAACCTGGAAGTGGAAGATCAAGAGTTTCTGGTGTTCGTCGGCTCTTCGGGCTGCGGGAAATCGACGACGCTGCGCATGCTGGCCGGGCTTGAGGACGTTTCCGAGGGCGAAATTTACATCGGCGACACGCTCGTCAACGATATTCCGCCCAAGGATCGGGATATATCGATGGTGTTCCAAAATTATGCGCTGTACCCGAATATGTCCGTGTTTGAGAATATCGCCTTCGGGCTGCGGCTGCGCAAGCTGCCTAAGCACGAGATCGAGCTGTCCGTGAAACGGGCGGCGCGCGTGCTGGAAATTGAAAATTTCCTGGAGCGCAAGCCGAAGGAGCTGTCCGGCGGCCAGCGCCAGCGGGTTGCGTTGGGAAGAGCGATCGTGAGGACGCCCCAAGCGTTTCTGATGGACGAACCGCTGTCGAATCTCGATGCCAAGCTGCGCGTTCAGATGCGGGCGGAGCTTATTAATTTGCACAAAAAAATCGGCGTAACGACCATTTACGTGACTCACGACCAAGTGGAAGCGATGACGATGGGAAACCGGATCGTCGTGATGGAGAAGGGCGTCATCCAGCAGGTGGATACCCCCGAGAACGTATATAACAAGCCGGCCAATCTGTTTGTCGCCAATTTTATCGGCAATCCCCCGATGAATTTCATTACCGGCAGGCTGGAGGAGCACGGCGGGGCGCTTGAGTTTCATACGAACCGCTTCTCGCTGCGGATCGACGAAAGGCAGGCGCACCGGCTGCGGAACCAGCACCGTATGGTCGATAAGACGGTCATTATCGGCATTCGCCCCGAGCATGTCAGCTTTGAGGACGCCGCGCTCGAGGAAAACAGCCGTTCGACGATCAAAGGCGTGCTGCACATCAACGAGTTTATCGGCTCGGATCGTTATTACCACTTGGATATCGGCGCCGGAAAGATGTTCGTGGCACGCGCGCATCCCCGATATCCGCTGATCGAGGGAGACCGGGCCGTATTCGCCGTCGATATGAGCAAAGCGCTGTTTTATCACAAGGACACGGAGAAGCTGTTAACCGATTGAAGGAGGTACGCAGATGGCTGGAGGAGAGAGAAGACGTCTCGTCACCCGAATATTCGCCGTATTTCTGTCGGTGGCGCTGGCCGGCGTCTCGAGCGTGCCGGGTTTCGGCTTAGTGCATGCCGAGCCGGATGCGCCGGCGGAATCGACCGTCGATTCGGCGGGCACGGCTTCGGGCGCATTCAAGGAGCCTTATTACGACAACGTCCGCCGGAAGCGGGAGGAGAATCGAATTCCGTACGGCAAAGGCGAATATGGCATTCAAGCCGCCGACTTTGCAAGCAAGTCCGACGATGCGGTTGTTTCAACCGGCGCATATGAAGGCGAAAGCGGCGTCCTTATTTGGTCCGTTCCCAAGGGATGGGTCCAATACGAAATCGATATCGCCGAAGAAGGCTTGTATGAAATAGCGGCCGATTACTATCCGCTGCCGGACGAATATCAAAGAAACATGCGCGCATCGATTCTCTCGGTTCAAATCAACGGGGAATATCCGTTCCGCGAGGCGCGTTCGATGTCCTTCGAGCGGGAATTTATACATCAGCCGCCCCGGTTCGACGCCGAAGGCGACCAGCTGAAATCCGGAATCGAGGAGATTCGGGAATGGAAGACGAAGCCGTTCCGCGATTCCGACGGGGCCTATGCGCTTCCGCTGCTCTGGCACCTGAAGAAGGGCAAAAACATCATCCGTATTCAATTGTCGCAGCAGCCTATGGCGCTCAAGTCGTTCGCGATTAAGCCTCCTGCCGGGATTCCGTCATACGAGGACGCAAGAAAGTCGTATCCGGCAGCAAAGGCAAGCGGAGCCGAACCGATCGTGATCGAAGCCGAGCAAATCAGCCGCAAAAATTCGACATCGATTCAGGCTCAATACGACCGCGACGCCATGACGACCCCGCAATCGTTCAAGCATATTTCGTATAACACACTCGGCGCTTGGGGCTGGTACAAAGGCGGACACGCGGTGACTTGGGAATTCGAGGCGCCCGAAGACGGCTTGTACAACATCGGCATGCGGGCGAACCAAAATCTTCGCAAAAACTTGGCCGTGTTTCGAACGATTTACATCGACGGCGTCATTCCGTTCCAAGAGCTGCGCTCGTACCGCATCCCGTACGCCCCCGGATGGAGGGGGCTCGAGATCGAGGACGACGGCGGCAAGCCGTTCGAATTTTACCTGACGAAGGGGAAGCACTCGATTACGATGGAGGCCGGATACGAGCCGTATATACCGGTCATCGCGAGAGTGGAGCAGATGGTCGCCGAGCTGCGGCAGGTGCGCGATTTGATCAAGTTCGCCACGGGCAACCGTCAGGACGACCAGTTCCGCGTATGGGACATCGAGAAGGATATGCCCGGCGTCACCGACAGCTTGAAGCAAATCAAGGATCAGCTTGACGAACAGGTAGCCATGCTCCGCGATATTAATCAAGATATCGACATTGTGGCGCAGACGTATCGGTCGGCTTCGAAGGATATCGAAGAGCTGCTCCATGAACCCGAAAAAATCCCGACCAGCAATTTGACGCTGGGCGCCGTGCTGGAGCAGCTTCAGGATCAATACCGCAATTTAATGGATGCGCCTTTGCAGGTCGATAAGCTGTACGTCGCGCCTGCCGGCACTTCTTTCCCAAGGATGGAGGCCACCTTCTTCGAGAAGGTCAAAGCGATGTTCGCGACGCTGTTCTACTCCTTCGACGACCGAAACAAAATCGGGCGCCAAAGCGACGACGTATTGAACGTCTGGATGATGATGGGGCGGGATTATGTCGACGAGCTGCAAATGCTGGCGGACGAGCAATTTACCCCGGAATACGGCGTCAAAGTAAACGTAAACCTCGTTCAATCTCCCGATTTGCTCATTTTGGCGAAAGCGTCGGGCATTTTGCCGGACGTCGCGCTGGGAATTCCGGGCAACATGCCGTTCGAGATGGCGCTGCGAGGAGCGGCGCAGGACATCGGCAAGCTGCCGGGCGGCAAGGAGCTGATCGGGAAGTATCATCCGGGCGCGATGCTGCCGTTTTATTACGACGGCGGGTATTACGGCGTTCCGGAGACGACGAGCTTTAAAGTGCTGTTTTACCGCAAAGATATTTTGCGCCAGCTCGGGCTGGAGGTGCCGGAAACGTGGGACGACGTTTACCGGATGATCCCGACGCTGCTGCAGAAGCAATACAGCTTTTACGTGCCGCCGGACGATTTCTCGGCGATGTTTTTCCAAAGCGGGGCGGAGCTGTACACTCCGGACGGAATGTCCACCGCGCTCGATAAACCGGAGGCGTTCGAGGCGTTCAAGAAATGGACCGACCTGTTCAATATTCACGGTCTGGAGCGTCAGGTGCAGAGCTTCTATAACCAGTTCCGCGCAGGCACGATGCCGATCGGCATATCCGACTTCAACATCTATATGCAGCTGATGGTGGCAGCGCCGGATATTTTGAACGAATGGGCGATCGCTCCGATTCCAGGCACGAAACAGCCCGACGGCTCCATCGTCCGATGGGCGGCCGGAAGCAATCCGACGAGCGCCATGCTGTTCAGCGATACGCCGAAGCGAAAGCAAGACACCGCATGGACGTTTCTTCAGTGGTACTTGTCGGATGAAACGCAGACGCAATACGGCTTGAACATGGAGCAATTCCGCGGAGAATCGTTCCGCTGGAATTCCGCCAACGTTCGGGCGTTCGCCAATATGCCGTGGAAGGGCGACGATTTGCAGGTCATTCTCGAGCAATGGAAGTGGATCAAGGATGTGCCGAACGTGCCGGGCGGCTATATGACGATGCGCGAGCTGGCCAACGCTTGGAACCGGGCGGTCGTGCCGGACAGCCAGGCGCTGGAGGCGCCGCGGGTAGCGCTTGAGAAAGCGATCAAGGAGATCGCCCGCGAGCTTGTCCGCAAGCAGCAGGAGTTCCGTTTCCGGGACGGCAACGGCAAAGTGATCCGCACGCTCGATCTGCCGCAAATTACGGAGCCGTGGGAAGGAGCGGATATCGATGTCGAATGAGGTGCGTCTCCGTACCGTTAAACAGCCGGAACCGCCGGGAACGGCAAAGAGCAAATGGATGAACCGGGTGACGGGCCTGCTGACGGACATGTGGCGAAACCGGCTTTCGTATTTGTTTGTCGCTCCGTTCTACGTCATGTTTCTGCTCTTTATTTTCATCCCGATCGTTGCCGGCATTGCGATGAGCTTCACGTATTTTAACGCCATTCAGTTCCCGTCCTGGGTCGGGTGGATGAACTATCAAAATTTGTTTTCGCAGGATATCGTGTTTCTGCAGCACGTCATACCGAATACGTTCAAGTTCGCCTTGTTCGTCGGCCCGCTCGGCTACATATGCGCTTTCATCCTCGCATGGCTGATCGCGCAGCTTCCGGGCTTGCTCCGCACCTTCTTCGCGCTTGCCATCTACGCGCCGTCCTTGACGGCGGGCATCGCCATGACGGTCGTGTGGCAGGTCATGTTTACCGGCGACCGTACCGGTTACTTGAACAGCTTCCTGCTTCGCTGGGGGATCGTCGAAAAGCCGGTTTTGTTCGTACAAGACAGCGCGTATTTGATGATCGTCATGATCGTCGTTTCGATCTGGGCCAGCATGGGCATCGGCTTTCTGGCCATTCTGGCCGGCATCCTGAACGTCGACAAGCAGCTGTACGAAGCGGGCCGAATCGACGGAATCAAGAGCAGGCTGCAGGAAATTTGGTACATTACGATCCCGATGATGAAGCCGCAAATGATGTTCGCAGCCATCATGTCGATCGTCTATACGCTGAAAGCCGGCGCGATCGGCACGCAGCTGTCGGGAATGAACCCGACGCCGAACTATGCGGGTCAGCTCATGATCAACCATATCGACGATTACGGCTTTATCCGTTATGAGCTCGGCTATGCCAGCGCCATATCGGTCGTGCTGCTCGGCATTTGCTACTTGCTCAGCCGATTTTTCAGCTTCTTATTCGCACCGAAGGAGGGGGAGTAATGCGCGAAAGAAACAATAGCGCGCTGCGGCGGCTTTACTGGAAGCGGAAGGCGATCGCCCTTGCGGTCAAACGGTTCGACCGCACCCAGCAGCTTATCGTGCTGCTGCTCGTCCTTCTTTCCGTGTTTATGCTGCTGCCGCTCGTATACTTGTTTAATCACGCTTTTAAACCGCTGCACGAGCTGTTTCTGTTTCCGCCTACCTTTATCGTCAGGGATCCGACGGTGCAAAACTTCGTCGAGCTGCTTTCCGTAACGAGCAGCACGGTCGTCCCGGCATCCCGCTACGTGTTCAACAGCATTATCGTGGCGTTCCTCGCGACGGCGGGCATGGTGGCGACCGGAGCGCTGTGCGCCTACGCCTTATCGAAGCACAAATTTCCCGGCGGCAAGCTCATTCTCGGCTCGATCGTCACGTCGCTTTTGTTCGCACCGGAGACGATCGCCATTCCGCGGTACGTCGTCGTGCAAAGCTTGGGAATTATGAACACCTACTGGGGGCACGTGCTCCCGATGATCGCGCTGCCGGTCGGCGTGTTTCTCATTAAACAATTTATCGATCAAGTTCCCAACGAGGTCATCGAAGCGGCCAAAATCGACGGCACCTCCGAATTCGGCATCTTTCTGCGGATCGTCGTTCCGATGGTGACGCCGGCGATCGCCACCATCACGATTCTTGCGCTCCAGAACGCATGGGGAAATGCGGAAACGTCGGCATTGTTCATGCAGGAGGATTCGATGAAGACGCTGCCGTTCTATATGGGCACGCTGACCTCCAATTTGGCCAACTCCGTAGCCAGACAAGGCGCCGCCGCGGCGGGAGCGCTCATTATGTTTTTGCCCATGCTGATCATCTTCCTGCTGTCCCAGCGGAAAGTCATCGCCACCATGGCGCATTCGGGAATTAAATGATGCGTTCGATTTTTCTCTTGAGCAGGCAGCTGGAAACGGGGGTAAGAAGGGTGAAGCTCACAAAACAATGGTTGCTCGGCATAGGGCTCGTTTGCTTGCTGTCGGCGGCGCTCCTTCCGGAGGCGGCGGTCGCCGAGGTGCCTTACCGAACCTTTTTCGAGGACAGCAACGGCCGGAATATTCCGACGCGTCCGACCTATACGCCGGCCGACGTCGTTGCCAACGACATATACGTCGACGGCGAGGGAGGGGAGAGCGTTTATTCTCCGCTGAAGAAGCCGCAGGATATTTTTATCGACGGGAACGATCACATTTACATCGCGGACACCGACAATAACCGGGTCGTTCACTTGAATGAGAACGGCGAATTCGTTCGGCAAATCACCGTGCCGGAAAGCCCGTTGAAAGCGCCCCAAGGCGTATTTGTCGCGAAGAGCGGCGACATCTACATCGCCGATACGGGCAATAAACGCGTCGTCAGGCTCGACCGGGAGCTGAAGCTGCTCCAGGAATACGGGCGCCCGCAGTCGTCCTTGATCAACGACTCGTTCATCTACGAGCCGACGAACATGGTCGTCGACAACCGCGGCTTCGTGTATGTCGTATCCAAGGGAAGCTACCAAGGGCTCGTTCAATTCGACCCCAGCGGCAAGTTTTTCGGATTTTTCGGCGCGAATGCGGCGGAGGTTACGGCGATGGATGTCATCCGGAAGCTGTTCTACACCAAGGAGCAGCTCAGCAGGCAAGTGAGGCTGCTGCCTCCGATTATCCGAAATATTGCGATAGACGATCAAGGGTTCATCTATACGGTGTCCGGCTCGTCCGCCGAACAGGTCAAAAAGCTGAACATCCGCAGCGAAAACGTATGGAAAGGGTTAAGCTTCGGCGAGAAGGTCGCGTTTTCGCCGGAGGAGAGGGACAAGGAGGTGCAGCTGGTCGACCTGACGATCGATGAAGGCGGCAATATGACGGTCATCGACAAAAGCCTGAACATCGTATCTCAGTACGACGCCAGCGGCAAGCTGCAGTTTTTCTGGAAAAGTCCGGCTTCCTCTTCGTCCATCTTAGGGCTCACCCAAAGCCCGGTCGCCGTGGCGACGAATTCCCGCAACGAGCTGTTTATTTTGGACGATTCGTTGAATCTGGTGCAGAGGCTGAAGCCGACGTCGTTCGGCTCCTCCATTCATCAAGCGTTCATGCTGTCGCAAGGCGGACAATACAAGGAAAGCCTGCATTATTGGGAAAAGGTGATCAAGCTTAACGCCATCTTTACACCGGCTTACTACGGAATGGCGCAGGCGGCGTTCTACGAAGGCGATTACGAGCAGGCGATCGACTATTACAGGCTGGCCGGCCACGGCTCCGGATATTCGGACAGCTTCTGGCAGCTTCGCCTCATCTGGTTCCAGCGCAATTTCTCCGCGATCGCCAACAGCTTGCTCATCGCTGCAATCGTGCTGTATGCCGCCGCAAAGCTGAAACGAAAATACAAGCTCGCGCTCCCTCTTTCCGGCCTTCGCTGGGGCTGGACGCGCAAAGGCATCGTAAGCCAGCTGAAGCACGCTTTCTATATTTTGAAGCATCCGCTCGACGGCTTCAGCGATCTGCGCTTCTTAAACCGCGGAGGATACGTAAGCGCGTTCGTTCTGCTCGGCGCCGCCGTGGGGGTGCTGCTCGTCAAAACGTATTACACCGGATTTTCGTTCAATCCGCGGCCGCCCGGCGACATTAACGGAGGCTTCATCATGACCGGATTTCTCGTTTCATGGATTTCCTGGGTCGTGTGCAATTACTTGATCGGATCGATTCAGCAAGGGGAGGCCCGCTTTAAAGACGTATTCGTCGGCAGCTCCTACGCGCTGTTCCCGTTCATTATTCTCGGACTTCCTTTAGCGCTCGTGTCCAATGTGCTTACGTTAAGCGAAGCCTCGATTTACCAGTTCACCGAGTGGGGCGCGCTGCTGTGGTGCGGGCTGCTGTTTTTCTGGAAAATCCAATCGCTGCAAAACTACAGCGTCGGCGAAACGGTCGTCAATATTTCGCTGACGGTCCTCGCGATGATTATTATGTGGGTGCTCATCTTTATCGTATTCGGACTTGCGTCGGAGCTGGTCGGCTTCTTCTACACGATCTACCAGGAGGTGACAAAATGAAACGGTATTTGGCCAATCGACGGAATGTATTGACGGCCGCGGCCTGTGTCGTTCTCATTTTGGCGCTGGCGGCAATCGGGTTGAGCGGGCTCGGATCGGGCAGCCGGGGAGACGTTTCGGAGACGGACCCGAAGCCGGAGGCGACGGATTCGAATGCCGCCCCGGCCGCTTCGGATGACAAACCGGCAAGCGCGAGTCCGGCTGTCGATCAGTTTCTCCCGGTCGCGGAAAGCGAGTTTCTCTCCTTAAAGGCGAATGCGGCCACCGGCCACTTTATCGTGACGGATAAGCGGACGGGGTACGAATGGAAGTCGTTTCCCGACGAGAGCGGGTATGACGAGCAGCAAAACCAGGGGAAATGGAAGGCGAACTTGGCTTCGCCGATCATGTTCAGTTACGTGGAAATGAACGTCCGGCGCGATTTGGTGAAGGAGACGAATTTGCCGGATGAGAAGGGAACGGTTGCCGCATTCGAGGCGACGGACCGCGGCTTCAAGCTTCGGTTCGACATTCCGGGGCTTGGCTTTGAAATTCCGGTCGAGGTCAGTCTCGGCAGCGACTATGTCGAGACGAAAATCAAGAAGGAAGGGCTAAGAGACGAGAAAGCTTATACGGAGGAAGAGCTGAAGGCGAAGAAGGACAAAGGGGCTCGTCTCGTCTCGGTAAAGCTGTATCCGTTCCTGGGGGCGCATACGTCCGAGGGGGATAAAGGCTACTTGCTCCTCCCCGACGGACCGGGCGCACTCGTCGAATTCAAGAAAGACCGCGGCGGCACGAACAACTTTTACAGCGAACGGGTTTACGGTTCCGACTGGGCGTACAGCGCCAACTCGAAGTTCTCGATCCGCGAGCCGGTAAGAATGCCCGTGTTCGGCATTAAAGCCGGCGGGAAGGCGATGCTCGGGGTCATTCGCGACGGCTCGGAATATGCGAACGTGGTCGCGGCGCCGTCCCGGACGTTCAGCCAATACAACTGGGTAACGGCGGAGCAGCAGTTCCGGTTTTTATCTTACCAGTATACGAACACGAAAAAAACGGAAGGCTTCTTCACTTACACCAAAGATATGGCCGTGTCGGACCGCTCCGTCCGCTACTACTTCATCGGCCAAACCGACGCCGGCTACGTACATATGGCATCCAAGTACAGACAATTTTTAATGGACGAGGCCGGTTTGCGGAAGCTGCAAGCGGAGGATAAGCCGCTCGAGCTGCAGCTTCATGTGTTCGGCGCCGATTCGGAACGGGGATTTTTATGGGATTCCTATTTGCCGCTTACGACTACGCAAGAAGCGCAAGAGATCGTTCAAGAATTGAACGGGGCCGGCATCGAACGCATGTCCGTCACCTATCTCGGCTGGCAAAGAGAAGGCTTCAGCCGATACGGAGGCAGCTTTCCGATAGCCCGCAAGCTGGGCGGTAACGAAGGAATGAGGCAGCTTGCCGATTTCTTGCACGCGAAGGGCTACTCGCTCTATCTCGACGCATCGTCGTATTCCTTCAACAATACCGGGAAGGAGGGCTTCCGCAAAAACCGCGACGGGCTTCGCGACATCGGCGCCTCGGTTATGGAATACCGCGGAGGGAGGACGCTCGTCAGCCCCCGGTTCGCGGAGAAGGTCATTAGCGGCGATCTTCTTAAAGCGAAGGATTTGCACGTCGACGGGCTGATGCTCGGCCAAGCGATCGGGTCGATCTTGAATACGGACTTTAACGACAACTATGCCGCAACACGGGATGAGTCGAAGCGAATTCAGGAGCGCATATTTGCGGCGGCGAACGACACGCTCGGCTCCGCTCGGGTGGATGACGGCAATGCGTACGCCTTGAAATATGTGAATCACGTTCATGGGCTTACCGACGAAATTTCCAACGACCTGTTCGTCGACCGGCAAGTTCCGTTCGCGCAAATCGCTCTGCACGGGCTAGTTCCGTATTCCGCCGACTACGTGAACGAGAGCGAGGATTACGAGATTGCTTTATTAAGAAGCATCGAATACGGCGCCGTGCCCTCTTTCGTCGTAACGTACGCGCCGTCGCAGCAATTGCTGAAGACGACGTCGCTCGGGCAGTTTTTCAGCACGCATTACAAGGATTGGGTGCCGGAGATCGTGTCGCAGTACCAGCAGGCGAACGAAGCGCTGGGCGACGTGCAGGACGAGTTTATTACGGGGCACCGCATGC
Organism: Paenibacillus thermotolerans; assembly: GCF_028745515.1. GTDB lineage: Bacteria > Bacillota > Bacilli > Paenibacillales > YIM-B00363 > Paenibacillus_AE > Paenibacillus_AE thermotolerans. The sequence continues at coordinate 67,601 of NZ_JAQZSG010000008.1, forward strand.
TGGCCGACGGGGTTTTCGAGACGACGTACGAAAGCGGCAAACGGGTCGCGGTCAATTATAACGATGAACCGTATACGGGCAGCGGATGGACTGTGGGGCCGAAAAGCTTTGCCGTCTTGGAGTAAAGGGGGGGAATAGAAGGATGGCCAAAAAACGGGTGATGACCACAAAGGTATACGGCCGGCTGGAAGGCATGCTTTTTATGACTCCTTGGCTGCTCGGATTTTTAATATTCATGGCGTTTCCGCTTGTATTCTCGCTGTACATGAGCTTCAACAACGTGAAGGTGCTGCCGACCGGCATGAAGTATGAGCCCGTAGGCGTTCAGTTCTACAAGACGATCCTGATGGGCAGCGCGGAATTTTACGATCAGCTGATTCCTTATTTTCAGGAAGTCGTCATCATGGTGCCGGTTATCGTCATCTTTTCGCTGCTGATCGCGATTTTTCTCAACCAAAAGCTGAAGGGACGCTTCCTGTTTCGCGCCATTTTCTTCCTGCCCGTCATCTTTTCGACCGGCGCCGTGCTTCAGCAATTTATGGAGCAGGATGAGAGCGGGCTCGGCTTCATGAGCAGCCCGATCGTCGGCGGATTTATGGAGACGTATATCGGAGAGGCGCCGTGGGGCAAGCCGGTGCTGGCGGTGCTCGACCATTTCGTATTGGTGCTATGGTATTCGGGCGTGCAAATTCTCGTATTTTTGGCGGGACGCCAAACGATATCCGCTTCCGCCTACGAATCGGCCCGCATCGACGGGGCGTCGCCATGGGAAGTGTTTTGGAAAATTACGCTTCCGGCCATGTCGCCGTTCATCCTGCTGAACATTTTTTATACCGTTGTCGATATGTTTACGTTCCCGTCCAACCCGATCATCAACATGATCGGAACCGGCAACTACGGTTACAGCAGCGCGCTTGCCTGGATTTATTTCGTTATCGTTCTTGCGTTTCTGGCTATTGTCATGATCGTCTACAGCCGGGCGAACCGGCAGAGGCTAATGTGAGGGGAAGGGGGAGTTGAAGCATGAGTCTTGCGAAAATCAATGTACAAAAGCCGCCGAAGCCTAAATTTTCGCTCAAAAGCCGCTTTCGCTCGGTAAAGTATTTCATTTTGGGCAAGGAAGTCGATAAGGGTCTAATTTTCAAGCTGATGCTGTATCTCATCTTGATCTCCACCTCTTACATTTATCTGAACCCGATCATCAAGATGGTTGTCAGAATGCTTATGGATGCGAAGGACCTCGTCGATCCTACGGTGACTTGGATCCCGTCCTCGCTCTACTTCGGTCATATGTCATCGGCATGGAGTTTGTTGCGATATCCGAATGCCGTAGCCTACAGCCTGATCGTAGCGTTGTCCGTATCGGTGCTGCACTGCATATCTTGCGGGTTGGCGGGATACGCGCTCGCGCGCCTGCAGGTGCCGTTCAAGAAGCTGGCGGTATTTCTGCTCCTGCTTTCGTTCATCATTCCGCCGCAGGTCATCGTGCTGCCGACGATCATTTTCTTCAGGGAAATCGGCCTTATGGGCAGCTTGTTCAGCTTGATCCTTCCGGCCGTGTTCGGCTTCGGCGTGAAAGGCGCCTTGTTCGTCTTCATCTTCAGGCAGTTTTTCATGACGCAGCCGAAGGAGCTCGAGGAGGCCGCCAAAATCGACGGCGCGACCGCCGTAAAGTTTTACGTGAAGGTGATGCTTCCGCTTGCGAAGCCGGCGATTCTCGTCGTATTTCTATTCTCTTTCGTTTGGGCGTGGAACGACACGTATTTGCCCCGGATGTTTTTGGGGAACGCGGCGGATGTACCTTTGGCGACGGAGATGACGCGTATGGGAACTACTTTGGACGTGTTTATCGAGTCGGGCGGCTATCCCGAATTTGTGGCGGAGCCGATTAAGATGGCGGCCAGCTTTCTGACGATATTGCCGCCGCTGCTTATTTATTTGTTCGCGCAGCGCTATTTCGTAGAGAGCGTTGAGCGAACGGGCTTGGTCGAGTAGAGCAACCGCTTCTGTTTACTATAAATGCTTTCCGCGGTTGAAAGTTTTGAAGGGGGTGATCGACGGGGTTTGCAGCAGGATCGATCAGAAGGGGATTGCACACTATTTTCGAGGAGGATTTTTCTATGAAAAAACAGAAAAAAAGTTTGACAGCGATTTTGATGTTGTTGTTGATTGCAGCACTCATCGTATCAGCTTGTTCATCCGGCGGCGGAGAGCCGTCAAGCGGCACCTCGGAAAATACATCGGACAACGGAGATAACGGAACGGTAAGCGAAAATACGGCGGACGAAGAAGCGCCGGCAAAGTCGGCCAAAGGCTTCTCCAACGAAGCGGTCACATTGAAGGTGGCGACTCCTTGGGGGAACGATTACTTCATGAGCCGGATCGGGAATTACATTCAAGAAAAATTGCCGCATATTACGCTGGAGCACGTGGATTGGGACGGGACACCGGAGAAAATGCAGGAGCTGACCGCGGCCGGCGTCATTCCGGACGTACTGCTTGCGTTTACGGGGCAGAAGGTGCTCGAGGATCTGGAAATGGTATATCCGATTGAGGATATGCTGGATGCGTACGGATTTGATATCAACACGATCGGCGAGGCCGCGTTAAATGAAATCCGCGCCCGCGATTCGCAGGGCCGTCTTGTCGGCATGCCGCAGGAAATCGGGTACATCGGTCTATTTTACAACAAAGAAATATTCGACAAGTTCGGCGTACAGTATCCGACGGAAAATATGACTTGGGACGAGACGCTGGATTTGGCGAAGAAGCTGACGGCGGAGCGGGACGGGATCAAATACCGCGGGTTGGAATTCGGCGTGGACGCGCCTCTTCTCCAGTTGTCGGTGACAAAGACCGATCCGGAAAGCGGAGAAGTGCTGCTGACGAAGGATCCGAAATTTACGAAGTATATGGAACTGATGAAAAAATATTATGAAATTCCGGGTATGAACGATCCGGAGCCGCAAGGCTGGTTCGGCGAAAAAACGGTAGCCATGAGCGTAAACTGGCATGGGCTGTTGACTTGGTTCGGCGGCACCGACGAAGAAGCGATCGAATATCAGAAAGATATGGATATCGTGCCTCTGCCGAGCTGGTCGGATTTGCCGGAAACCTCGACGGTGCCGGTCGGCATTCACCCGTGGGTCATCAACAACTTCAGCGAACACAAGGAAGCCGCGCTGCAATTCCTGATTGAAAGCGTATCGCCGGAGTATCAAACGAAGATGGCGAGATCGGGAACGCCTTCCGTGCTTGCGGATCCGGAAATCAACAAGCAGTTCGGTTCGGAGCTGGCCCGGTTTAACGGGAAAAATGTCGCCGCACTTATGAAGAATAAGCTGGCGAAGCCGCCGGAAAGAAACAGCTATTGGGATCGTTATGTGAACCTTGACATGAAGAAATTTACGGAAAAAGATATGAACATCTCGGAGTTTTTGCGCATCACCGAGGAAGAGGCCGCTGCGGCGATCAAGGACGCAATGGCGCAAGCAAAATAGTAAGCTGGCAAGCAATAAATAGGCAAGGGATGTCGGGTAAGGCCAATCAGCTCGTCTGCTTGGCCTTGCCGTTTTTGCAACCATCTTTAATGACGGAGGAATCGTGATGGAGAATATGATTCGGTACGCCGCGCTAGTAGAGCCTACGGAACGGCAATTGGCCGTGCAGGAAATGGAATTTTACGCGTTCGTACATTTTACGGTCAACACGTATACGGATAAGGAATGGGGATCGGGAACGGAGTCTCCGTCGATCTTCAACCCGGTGGAGTTTAATGCGGAGCAATGGGTGGACGCGTGCTTGTCCGCGGGCATGCGTGGGCTCATTCTGACGTGTAAGCACCATGACGGATTTTGCTTATGGCCGAGCCGGTATACCGAGCATTCGGTAAAGAACAGCCCTTGGAAGGACGGGAAAGGCGATATTGTCAAAGAAGTCGCCGAGGCGTGCCGCAGAGGGGGACTGAAGTTCGGCATCTACTTGTCCCCATGGGACCGCCATGAGCAAACCTACGGTGATTCGCCGCGGTATAACGAGTATTTTATGAACCAATTGCGGGAGCTGCTGACCGGCTACGGGGATATTTTTTGCGTCTGGTTCGACGGCGCCTGCGGCGAAGGGCCGAACGGCAAGCGCCAAGTGTACGATTGGGAGGCGTATTACGCCGTCATTCGCGAGCTGCAGCCGAACGCCGCTATTTCGGTATGCGGCCCGGACATTCGCTGGTGCGGCAACGAGGCGGGCCACTGCCGGGAGTCGGAGTGGAGCGTCGTGCCGGCGTCGCTGCGGCTGAACGAGAGAATACAAGAAAAGTCGCAGCAGTCGGACGACCGCGAGTTCGCCAAACGGTACGATTCGCAAGACCGGGATTTGGGTAGCCGAGCCGTTATCATGCAGGAGAAGGAGCTGGCATGGTATCCAGCGGAGGTGAATACGTCCATTCGCCCGGGATGGTTTTACCATGCCTCCGAGGACGATCAAGTGAAGCCGCTGGATAAGCTGCTGCACATTTACTACGGCTCCGTCGGCGGCAATGCTACGTTTCTGCTCAATATTCCGCCGGACCGGCGCGGATTGTTCCACGAGAACGACGTGCAGCGGCTCAAGGAGCTCGGAGATACGCTGCGCCGCATCTTTGGAGACAACCTGGCGGCTGGAGCGAACGCCTCGGCTTCCGAGGCGAAGGATGGCTGCAGTGCGGAGCGCGTGCTGGACGGCAACCGCGATACGTACTGGTGCCCTGAGGAAGGAACGGAGCAGGCGGAGCTTGTCATCGATCTGAAGCAGCCACATACGTTCGACCATATTGTGCTGCAAGAGTACCGGTATTCGCAGCGGATCGAGCGGTTCGAGCTGGACTGTAAAGACGGCGACGCTTGGCGGCCGCTGTACCTTGGGACGGTTGTCGGGCATAAAAAAATATGCCGCTTCGACCCGGTGACGTCAAGTACGATACGGCTCAGGATTACCGAATCGAGATGGTGCCCGACGATTTCGTCCTTTGAAGTGTACTCAAGCGGCGGGGAAATCGGCACGCGCTAACGCATTACAAGGAAATTAAGCACACTATGTGTTGCTATCGGGGAGATTTTAGGCACCTCGTTTTTTTTAACAACACGGTGAGTTGCTATTAGGGGAAAATCGCCGGTAAGAGGGCATCATTTTCGAAGAATAGCAACCTCCAGTGTTGTTATTTTCCTAAGCAGGCCAGAAACCTGCCGAATAGCAACTTGCAGTGTTGTTACTTTCGCCGCGTTCCGTCAAAAAGCCGTGCGGGATTTCTCCATGCACGGCTTTTCGCTGTTTTACTTTGCTGCCGGAACGCTTCGGCGCCCTCCGGCGGGCGTATTCAAAGTCTTTTCTTTTTCGCGGATTGTATGATCGTATCTTGCAATTTTATCATCCATGCGTGTCAACACTTGTTTCATCTCTTCCATTCTTGCCGCAAGCTGCATGCGCTGGTCGATCAAAAGTTCTTTTCTGGCGCCGATCGTTTCGTCGCCCTGCTGATACAGCTCGACATACCGGGTCAACACCTCAACCGGAAGACCGATCCCTCGCATACATTTGATAAATTCGACCCATCTGCAATCTTCTTCCGTATAATCCCGGATCCCGCTTTTGTTGCGGTTCACCTTCGGGATCAGTCCGATGCGTTCATAATAACGCAACGTATCCTGAGACAAATTAAATTTTTCGCTTACCTCTGCTATCAACATGCGGATTTCACCTCCCGATGTTGTTACCGCATCGCAATAGGACCAACGATCGGATGCGGAACATACGGCTCTTCCAGCGACGCTGTTTCTTCCGGCGTTAATGCGATCGAAAGAGCGGCCGCCGCATCCTCAAGGTGAGACAATTTCGTAGCGCCGACAATAGGGGCTGTTACCGGTTCTTTTCCCAGCAGCCACGCCATAGCAATTTGAGCGCGGGGAACTCCGCGTTGTTCCGCAATTGCCGCAACCCGCTCTACAATCAATCGGTCCGTGTTCGCAGTAGCATCATACTTGGATCTCTGAACTTGGTCGGTTTCGGAGCGATGCGTCGCTTCCGACCAGTCCCGCGTCAATCTTCCCGATGCGAGCGGGCTGTACGGAATGACTCCGATTTTTTCTTCCTTGCAAAGCGGCAGCATCTCTCTTTCTTCTTCTCGGTATATAAGGTTGTAATGATTTTGCATCGAAATGAACCGGGTCCAGCCGTGTTTCTCGGCCACATGCAGCGCCTTTAGGAACTGCCATGCGAACATGGCGGAAGCGCCTATGTATCTTGCCTTTCCGGCCTTCACAACGTCATGCAGCGCTTCCATCGTCTCTTCGATGGGAGTATTGTAATCCCAGCGATGGATTTGATAAAGGTCTACATAATCCGTTCCCAATCTTTTCAGGCTCTTGTCAATTTCGCTCATGATTGCCTTTCGGGACAGTCCGGCTCCGTTCGGACCTTGATGCATACGGAAATGAACCTTTGTCGCCAGTACGATTTTATCGCGGTTGGCATAATCCTTCAGCGCCCTTCCGACGATTTCCTCGCTTGTTCCGTCCGAATATACGTTCGCCGTATCGAAAAAATTGATCCCGAGCTCCAGCGCTCTTTTGATGATCGGACGACTGCGATCTTCATCAAGCACCCAAGGATGAACCCACCGCTCCGCCACACCGAAGCTCATGCAGCCAAGACAAAGCCGAGATACGTCCAGTCCGGTATTGCCAAGCTTCACATATTCCATTCGGCAGTTCCTCGCTTTCCATTAATATTCCTTCATAACCAGTTTACTTCTTGGAGTGAACTCCAAGTCAAGCGATTGTGCTGTTTGCAAATTTCATATATTAGCGATTGCTTTACAGGCGGCCTATACAGTTAAATAAAGAGAAGGAGGGAAGGGATGTTTATGGGAGAAAACGATATCCGCATACAGTCCGTGACGCCGATCTTGCGGATTTTCGACGAGGAGAAGGCGAGAGAGTTTTATTTGGGTTTTCTGGAGTTTCAGCTAGATTGGGAACACCGGTTTGAAGCGGATTTTCCGCTGTACATGCAAGTTTCCCGCGGTGACTGCATCCTGCATTTGTCGGAGCATCATGGGGACAGCACTCCCGGCTCCGCAATCAGGATCGAAGTGAAAGGGATTAAAGAGCTGCATGCAAATTTGCTGGGCAAGCAATACAAATTCGCCCGGCCGGGTTTGGAGAAGCCGCCGTGGGGCGGGTTAGAGGTCACCGTAGGCGACCCGTTCGGCAACCGGATCGTTTTTTTCGAGAGAGATTAAAAAAAACGTCAGAGACTGTTATACGGTCCCTGACGTTTTTTTCTTATTATTTACCGGCCATCAGTTGGCGAAGCACCGTTTGGAGAATGCCGCCGTTGCGGTAGTAGTCGACATCGACCATCGAGTCGAGACGAACGACCGCGTCGAATTCGAAGGAAGTGCCGTCTGTGCGGGCAGCTTTTACCTTCACGAGCTGTCCCGGCTTCACATCGTTGTTGAGGCCCGTAATGTCGAACGTTTCCGTGCCGTTGATGCCGAGCGATGCGGCGCTTTGGCCTTCGACGAACTGGAGCGGAAGAACGCCCATGCCGACGAGGTTGGAACGGTGAATCCGCTCGAAGCTTTCCGCGATGACCGCTTTGGCGCCGAGCAGGAACGTGCCTTTAGCCGCCCAGTCGCGGGAAGAGCCTGTTCCGTATTCTTTGCCTGCGATGACTACGGTCGGCGTGCCGTCCGCTTGGTACTTCATCGCTGCGTCGTAGATCGGCATCACTTCGCCGGTCGGCAAGTACTTCGTTACGCCGCCTTCCGTGCCCGGAGCCACTTGGTTGCGGATGCGGATGTTGGCGAACGTGCCGCGCATCATGACCTCATGGTTGCCGCGGCGGGAGCCGTAAGAGTTGAAGTCTTCGCGCTTCACGCCGTGCTCGATCAAATATTGGCCCGCAGGAGAATCAACCTTGATGTTGCCCGCCGGCGAAATGTGGTCCGTCGTAACGGAATCGCCCATGAGCGCAAGAGCGCGTGCGGCGCGGATGTCCGAAATGTCGTCCAATTGCTCGCCGAGGTTCGTGAAGAACGGCGGGTTTTGGATATAGGTCGACTTGTCGTCCCACTCGTACAATTCGCCTTCCGGCACCGGAATGGCGTTCCAGCGCGGGTTCGCGCGGAATACGTCGCTGTATTTCGCCTTGAAAATTTCCGGATTCATCGCCGCATTCATCGTGTCGACGATTTCCTGCGAGGACGGCCAAATGTCCTTCAAGTATACGGGCTGGCCGTTCTTATCCGTGCCGATCGGCTCGTTCGTCAAATCGATGTCCACCGTACCTGCAAGCGCGTATGCGACAACAAGCGGCGGCGAAGCAAGGTAGTTCGCCTTCACTTGCGGATGAACGCGGCCTTCGAAGTTACGGTTACCGGAAAGAACGGAAGCTACCGTCAAATCGTTGTCCGCGATCGCTTTGCTTACTTCTTCCGGAAGCGGACCGGAGTTGCCGATACACGTTGCGCAGCCGTAGCCCGCTACGTGGAAGCCGAGCGCTTCGAGCGGCTCAACCAGATTCGCGTTCTTCAAATACTCGGTTACTACGAGCGAACCCGGAGTAAGGGAGCTCTTAACGTAGCCCGGCTTCGTCAAGCCGCGCTCGACCGCTTTTTTCGCAAGCAAGCCTGCGCCGATCATAACGCTCGGGTTGGACGTGTTCGTACAAGATGTGATCGCCGCGATGACGACAGCGCCGTTTTTCATTTGGGACGTTTCGCCGTTCTCGTGCTTCACTTCGACGACTTCCTGCAGCTTCTCCTCGGAGAGGCCGTAGCCGCCCTTGTCTACCGGCTGGCGCACGATCGTGTTGTATGTCGATTTCATTGCGGACAGCTCGATACGGTCCTGCGGACGCTTCGGTCCTGCAAGAGACGGAACGACCGTGCTGAGGTCGAGCTCGATCGTATCGGTGAATACCGGATCCGCGATGTCGTCCGTACGGAACATGCCTTGCGCTTTGTAATAAGCTTCAACAAGCGCCACTTGCTCTTCGGAACGGCCTGTGCTGCGCAGATAGTTCAGCGTCTCGTTGTCGACCGGGAAGAAGCCGATCGTCGCGCCGTATTCCGGAGCCATGTTGGCGACCGTAGCGCGGTCCGCAAGCGTAATTGCGCTGAGGCCGGAGCCGTAGAACTCGACGAATTTGCCGACAACGCCCTTCTTGCGAAGCATTTGGGTAACGGTCAGCGCAAGGTCGGTTGCGGTAGCGCCTTCGGCAAGCTTGCCCGTAAGCTTGAAGCCGATAACTTCAGGCGTTACGAAGTAGAGCGGCTGGCCGAGCATGCCGGCTTCCGCCTCGATGCCGCCGACGCCCCAGCCCACGACGCCGAGGCCGTTGATCATCGTCGTATGGGAGTCCGTACCGACCAAGGAATCCGGGAATACTTCCGTCTCGCCGTCGACGGCTTTGGTTGCCGCTACGGAAGCCAAGTATTCGAGGTTAACTTGGTGGACGATACCCGTTCCCGGAGGAACCGCACGGAAATTGTCGAACGCGGTTTGCGCCCAACGAAGGAAACGGTAGCGCTCTTCGTTGCGTTCAAACTCTACCTTCGTATTGTATTCCAGCGCGTTAGGGGAACCGAACGCGTCAACCATGACGGAGTGGTCGATGACGAGATCAACCGGAACGAGCGGGTTGATCCGCTTCGGGTCTCCGCCTTTTTTCTTCACTGTATCGCGCATTGCCGCCAAATCGACGACAACCGGAACGCCCGTGAAGTCCTGCAGAACGATCCGGGCCGGAATGAAAGGAATTTCTTTATTGTTGTCTCTGCTGTTCGCCCAACCGGCGATTTGGTTTACGTGCTCTTCCGTAATCGCGCGTCCGTCGAATTGACGAACCGCCGCTTCCAGAAGCACCTTGATGGAGAACGGAAGACGGGAGATGCCCGAAAACTTGCTCTCAAGATCCGCAAGCGAATAGTAACGGTACTGCGCGTTACCGACTTGCAGCGCTTTACGCACCGAGTATTGGTCACGTTTAGCCATGCTCATAACAACCTCCTTAAGAAAAATAACCTGCCAAAACGAAACCGACGCTTAAAACCGAGAAACATTTTTAATGGAAGTGGTTTGTCTTGATGTGTATTGTTTCGTCTAGTGAAACGCGATTTCATTTAATGCATCTACTACTTAGTATATCCTCTTGACGAGCGGAGGTAAAGTGCAAATTTTACTCATTGTTCCTTGCGTTCCGGCATATATTTCGTTACAGCAAAGTGCGCGCCGGGGCAAAAGGAGCACCGTTTTGGTTAGGAGGAAGGCTGATGAACTGGAAACAAGCGTTACACGACTACGTCAGAGAGGCGAACGAGCGGGAAACGAATGTCGGCTTGGCGCTTGACGAGCGTTTCGTAACCGATCACAGGTATATACAGCTTGAACGGGGGCGACTCGCCCGGCTTGCGGCATGGCATGAACGGCGAGGAACGAAACCGCTGGAGAGCGAAACGAAACTTATGGTACGGAGCGTCCGCGAATCGGGAAAAACAACGGTCGCGGATATTGAATTGCGCAAAGCGGTGCGTCTGCGAACGAAGAGCAAAATACATCTGGAAGAACGGCTGGAACGGGAGCGGGTGACGCTGCAGAAGGTCGGGGACGGTTGGACCGTTGCGAGAGTGGAACGGTTATCGCCGGAGACGTTCGGCGGCAGCGGGGCGGAGGCTTATTCGGGCCCGATCGGGAACGCTGCGGCGGCTTCCGCCGGCAATATGGCGATGCCGTCGGCGGTTTTTTTGAACGAAAGCATTGTGACACGGCCTTACGCCGACGGTTTGCTGCAGCGTCCGCAACGGTATGACCGCGCGGCGGTCAAAGCTTATGCCGACCGGCATTGGAACGATCCGAATCCGAATTTTATGACGTTCGAGGTCGATTGCACGAATTACGTCTCACAATGCCTCTATGCAGGGGGAGCGCCGATCAACTATACTGGGAGAAGGGAAGCGGGCTGGTGGTTCCGGGGCAAATCCGGAGGGAAAGAGCTGTGGAGCTTCAGCTGGGCCGTCGCCCATGCCTTCTGCTGGTATTTGGCAAACAGCCGGACCGGTCTTCGGGCGGACGAGGTATCGTCGCCCCGCGACCTTACGATCGGCGATGTAATATGCTATGATTTCGACGGCGACGGAAAGTTTCAGCACAGTACCGTCGTCACCGGGACGGACGGAGCAGGCATGCCGCTGGTGAACGCCCGTACGACGAACAGCAAGGCCCGCTATTGGGATTACCAAGATTCATATGCCTGGACGGAACGGACGAAGTATCGGTTCTTCCATATCCGGGATACGTTCTAAGACAGCCGGGAGGTACTCATGAAAAAGAAGATCAGAATCGGGTTATTATATGGAGGGAAGTCCGGAGAACACGAGGTATCTTTATCGACCGCGAAAGCCGTCATCGGCGAATTTGATTTCGATAAATACGAAGTGGTTCCTTTCTATATAACAAAGTCGGGCGAATGGCGGTCGGGCGGGCAGTTAACGGGGCCTGTCGATGATGTTCGCCTTTTGCAGTTTGAGGGCGGCACGGACCCGGGGGTTGCTTCGGGATCGAAGGCGCTTGTGCCGTTGTTCGGGTCGTTGACTTCCGGTGGCTCGGCTGCAGGTGCAACTGCTGCTGCGGGCAAGGAGGTTTCGGTTTCCTCGGCTGCCGGCACTTCTTCCGCTTCCGCGCCGATCGACGTCGTATTTCCGCTGCTCCACGGCACCTACGGGGAGGACGGCACCGTTCAGGGCATGCTTGAAATGTTGAACGTTCCTTACGTCGGCGCCGGAGTGCTGGCATCCGCCGTAGGTATGGACAAAGCGGTCATGAAAAAAATGTTCGCGCAGGAAGGGCTTCCGCAATGCGTGTTCCGTCATTTCAACCGCAAGCAGTGGGAGCGCGACCGTTCATACTTTATTATGGAGATAGAAGTGTCGCTCGGGTATCCGTGCTTCGTCAAGCCGGCGAATCTCGGCTCCAGCGTCGGCGTATCGAAGGCGCGGAACCGGGAAGAGCTGATCGAAGCGGTTCGTGCCGCATTTGAATATGACCGCAAGGTCATCGTCGAGGAGTTTGTCGACGCACGCGAAATCGAAGTGAGCGTACTGGGCAACGACATGCCGCGCGCGTCGGTGCCGGGCGAAATTGCATCCTCCAGCGAGTTTTACGATTATAAAGCGAAATATGTGGACGGCAAGTCCGTCATGACGATCCCGGCCGACATTCCGCCGGAGAAGGCGAAGGAAGCGCAGGAGATGGCGATTCGCGCCTTCCAGGCGATCGACGGGTCGGGCCTCTCGCGCGTCGACTTTTTTTTGCGGCGGGACGACGGCAAGCTGCTGATCAACGAGATCAACACGCTGCCCGGGTTTACGCCGTTCTCGATGTATCCTTTATTATGGAAGGAATCGGGCCTTTCGTACCGCGAGCTGCTTGACGAGCTGATCAAGCTCGCCGTCGAGCGGCACGAGGAGAAGCAGGCAATCAAATACGGGATTGATTGATGTTGAGACAGCCGGGAGCCCCGGCTGTTTTTTTGTTAGGCGTTGCGGGTTCTGGGGCTTTGCCTCACCCCTAAAAGCTGCGAATTAACGGAACAAGTTGTCCGCTAATCGCCTGAAAACCGCCAATTTCCGGCGATTCAAGCGAATTAACGGACATTCGATTCCGCTAATGAGCCCTTTTACCTGGTTTCGACAAAATTAGCGGTCATCCGGTTCCGTTAGTGCCAAAGCGATTAGCGTCAGTTCCGTGGACATGAGAGATTCTAAGTCGGTCATGCGGTTTCCTGCAAACGGCGAGTGCAAATCGCAAATGTGGGCACACTAGCAGAAACAACCACCGAAGGAGACGGGAGGGCAGCCGCCATGATCGTACGATTCGGCTATGTCGCTATGTCCGTGCACATCAAGAACGCATCCCCTTCGAAGACGATGACCGCGACGCATTTTCAGGCGCTGACCGACCGGGAAGCGGCCGTACGGAAGCTGGAGCGCATCGCGGAGGAAAATCTCGGCAACACGCTGCGCCTTCTGAGGCACAACAAAGCGGAAGAGATCAAGCTGTACCGTCTCTCCTCCAGACTGATCCCGCTGCTGACGCATGAGCTGCTCGCCGGGTGGGACCCGCTGCAAGCGCTCGAGCCGAGCTTCCGGGAAATCGGCGATTACGCGAAGCTCCACGGGATGCGTCTGTCCTTCCACCCGGACCACTTTACGGTGCTGAGCACGCCGCGAGCCGAGGTGCTCGAGAAGTCGAAGCGAGACCTCGAATGGCACGTCCGGATGATGGAGTGCATGGGGCTCGACGAGCGCTACAAGTGCAACATACATATCGGCGGCGCTTATAACAACAAGGACAAGGCGCTCGAGCGTTTCATCGTCCAAATGAACAAGCTCCCCGACCGCATCCGCCACAGACTTACCCTCGAAAACGACGACAAGACGTTCAACGCCCGCGAAACGCTTGAAGCGGCAAAAGCGACGGGCGTTCCGATGGTGCTGGACATTCACCACCATTGGGTAAACAACGACGGGGAGCGCGCGGAGGAGCTGTGGCCGGACATCCGGCAAACGTGGGAGCGTGAAAAGGCGCGCTTCACCGCAGCAGGTGCCGCCGACACACGGGCGACAGCAACCGCTGCAATCGGCGCAAACGCCGCCACCGCCGCCACCGCCGCAAACGTCGCCACCGCCGTAGCCGAGCCTCCGCCGGCGCAAGCCGAAGACGCACCGGACCTGACCGAGCAGCTGCTTACGCCGAAAATTCACGTGTCCAGCCCGAAGAGCGACAAGGACCCGCGGGGCCACGCGGATTACGTCGACCCCGATTTCTTTCTGGAGTTCGCCAAATCGATCGCCGCGACGACGCCGAGGCTCGACGTCATGATCGAGGCGAAGCAGAAGGACGACGCGCTCTTCACCCTCATGAAGGAGCTGGAGCAGCGGCCCGGGATCGTCAAGCTGGGCGGAGCCTCGATCGAGCTGTAAAATACGCACGGTTCGACATATTTCTTTCTTGCAATTGCCGCCGATTTGGGTTACGTTGGAAATCGAATCGAAGCTTGTACAAGAAAGGTGTGTCGTAACGTATGGAACCTTTGTTGAGCGGAAAAAACATTGTCGTCATGGGTGTCGCCAACGACCGGAGCATCGCATGGGCGATCGCGCAATCGCTGGCAAGCCAAGGCGCGCGGCTGATCTTCACCTATGAGAACGAAAGAGTCGAAGAACGCGTACGCAAGCTGGCGGAGACGATTCCCGAATCGGCCGTTCTGCCCTGCAACGTGACGGTCGATCAAGAAATTGACGCGCTGGCTGCGGCCCTGAAGGATCAGTACGGCGTACTGCACGGACTTGTACATAGTATCGCATTCGCCAAAACGGAAGAGCTGGAAGGCTTATATGTCGACACCTCCCGGGACGGCTTCGCGCTCGCGCACGACATCAGCGCTTACTCGCTTGTTGCGGTGGCGCAAAGAATGTATCCGCTCATGACCGAAGGCGGCAGCATCATGACGATGACGTATCTCGGCTCCGAGCGCGCCATGAGAAACTACAACGTCATGGGCGTAGCCAAGGCGGCTCTCGAAGCGAGCGTACGTTACCTGGCTGCGGATTTAGGCCAGTACAACGTCCGCGTGAACGCCATATCGGCAGGCCCGATCCGGACGCTTGCCGCCAAGGGCATCCGCGACTTCAACTCCATCCTGAAGCAAGTAGAGGAGAAGGCGCCGCTCAGAAGAACGACGGAAACGGCGGAGGTAGGCGATACCGCAGCGTTCCTTATGAGCCACTGGTCCAGAGGCATTACGGGCGAAGTGATTTATGTAGATAACGGATATCATATTGTCGGCGTGTAATAAATAACGTAACATAGAGAGCAAATAAAGGTTCGTCGCTGAGGGCGGTGAACCTTTGTCTTTGCCCAAAAAACGCCATACAACTCGGTCAGTCGGGAGGGAAAATAATGGTCGCTGTGTGGATGATCCTTCTATTGTTTATCATCGGCGTAGTCGCCGCCATATTAGGAAGCATTGTCGGACTGGGCGGCGGAATCATCTTCGTCCCTGCACTTATTTATTTCGGGCCGTCCATTCTCGGTACGGAAATTACCCCGGCTGTCGCTGTCGGAACGTCGTTAGCCGTCCTGATCATCACTGCGCTGGCCTCTACGCTCACATTCCACAAACAAAAGAGAGTGGATACGAAAAGCGGCTTGCTCTTTTTTATCGCGAGCGGCCCGGCGGCGATGCTCGGATCGGCGCTCACGAACCGGTTTTCGTCGGACGGCTTCCAGCTCGCCTTCGGTTTTTTCATGCTGGCAATGGGAATGCTGTTAATTGCCAGAGACTACCTGAAGCCGGTGCCGATTCGCTGGCGCATTCAGCGCACGTACACGGACGCCAAGGGCGAAACCCACGAATACGGCTACAGCCTCATTCCGGCACTCATTTGCGGCGCGGCGGTCGGCTTCGTCTCCGGACTGTTCGGCATCGGCGGCGGTTCCCTTTTTGTCCCGTTGATGGTGCTGCTGTTCCGATTTCCGCCCCACGTCGCGACCGCAACGTCCATGTTCGTCATCCTGCTTTCCGCATCGTTAGGCACGATTACAAAAATATCGCTGCACGAAGTAAACTGGCTGGCGGCGGCAGTGCTTGCACCCGGTGCGTGGATCGGCGGACGGCTCGGCGCATGGATCGCGGGCAGAATGAGCGGGCCTACGCTGCTATGGACGCTTAGAGTTACCTTGATCCTGATGGCTATTCGTTTGATCGTCGACGGTTTATCGTAAGCTTACGAAACGAAACGGCCTGTCAAGGCGTATAATAAATATATCTGTAACAAAATGTTCGCGCGGAAAGAGTGATTATCGAAATGGCAGAGGAAACCGGCAACTACCAGGTTGGAGGCAAAAGCTTTACGGCGGTTGCCGTCAACACGGCTTCGAAGGCTGGCGAATGGATTAAGAGCAAGGCCGGACAAAACCATCTTTACATATCCAAAAGCTCGGCAAGCGACTTGGTGACGGAAATCGATAAAGGAGCGGAATCGCTCATCCGCAAGCTGATTCAAACCTATTTTCCCGAGCATGCGATATTGGGTGAGGAAGGCAGCGAGCCCGGCGCCGAAGGCGCGGCTAAGGCGCTGGAGAATGTGAAGGACAAGGATTACGTGTGGATTGTCGATCCGATCGACGGAACGACGAATTTCATTCACGGCTTCCCGTTCTTCTCCGTCTCGATCGCGCTTGCCTACCGCGGCGAAGTCGTTGTCGGCGTCGTGTACGACCCGATGCAGGACGAATTGTTCGTAGCGGAGAAAGGGAAAGGAACGTACGTGAGAGGAAAGCGGTCGTCGGTTTCCAAAGAAGAGCAGCTGGAGAGCAGCCTTATGGCTACCGGGTTCCCGACCGAGCGAAGCGCGATGCTGCCGCAAAATATGAAGCAATTATCCGAGCTCGCTCCGCGGGTGCGCAACATTCGATCGGGAGGCTCGGCGGCGCTTCATCTCGCTTACGTCGCTGCGGGCCGGTTGACCGGGTTTTGGGAAATGAACCTGAACGCATGGGACATTGCGGCCGGAGCGCTGCTGGTAACGGAAGCGGGGGGCAAGGTGACGGATTTGTCGGGCGAGCCGTATCGGCTTTCGGTGCGCAACGTGCTTGCGACCAACGGCTTGATACATCAGGCGGCGGCGGACGCGCTAAAACAAGCGGAATCATGATTGGAAACGGTTGAAAACGGTCTCTATGAGAGGCCGTTTTTTCGTTGCTATAATTCCGACCAAAATAGAAGGAATTAGTATTGTATTTTTAAATTAAGGTGCTATACTATAACCTATCTACAAAAACTAGATAATAGGATATGGGGGAATGCAGCTTGTTCAAACACAAGGGGTTAACCGTACTTTTAGTATTTCTTATGATGTTTATCGCTGCCTGCGGAAGCTCCGGCAACGATACGGCTACGAACAATACCGGCGGGTCCGCCGAAACTCAGACCGATACGCCGGCTGACGATTCGGCCGACACCGGCGCTCCGAAACAGGGCGGCAACTTGATCATCGGCGTTACCGGCGACCCTGCCGCGCTGAATCCGATGTATGCCGGAGACCGCGTGACGCTCACGATCGACCAATCGTTGTATGCGCCGCTGTTCCAAATCAACAACGGCGAGAAGACGTTCTACCTGGCCGAAAGCCTGACGCCTTCCGACGATTTCCTTACGTACACGCTGAAGCTGAAGCCGGGTCTTACATGGCACGACGGCGAGAAGCTGACGGCGGACGACGTCGTGTTCACGTTCGACAGCATTTTGGACGAGAAGCAGCACAGCTTCTTCCGCAGCATGTTCGTATACAACGGCAAGCCGCTTGAAGTGAAGAAGATCGACGAAACGACCGTAGAGTTCAAGCTGCCGGAAGTAACGGCTGCATTCGAAGGCGCGCTCGTGCAAATTACGCCGATTCCGAAGCATATTTTCGAAGGCGTAGCGGACATCGAGAAGAGCGAAAAGAACAACGAGCCGGTAGGGTCGGGCCCGTTCAAATTTAAAGAGTACAAGCCCGGCGAATACTTGACGCTCGAACGCTTCGACAACTATTTTGCAGGTCCGGCGCATTTGGACTCCGTTACGTACCGCGTAGCGAAAGATTCGAACGCCGCCAACCTGGCGCTTCAGAACGGCGAAATCAACCTGAAGATGGTCGATCCGCAAGACTTCAACAAAATCAACGCTACGCAGCAATTTAATATGATTACGTACGCCGAAGGCCGTCTCGCATACATGGTGTTCAACCAAAATATCGAGGCGCTTCAGAAGAAAGAAGTTCGTCAAGCGATCGCATACGCATTGAATAAGGAAGAGCTGATCCAAGCTTCTTACACTTCGCTTGATTTCGCCGATCCGGCACCGTCCGTCTTCACTCCGGATACGCTGTATCAAACCGGCGATGTGGAAGCGTACGATTACGATTTGGACAAAGCGAAGGAACTGCTTGCACAGGCCGGAGTATCGAATTTGAAGCTTCGCCTTGCGTATATTAACTCGAACAAGCCGCAGCAAAGCCAAGCGCTCTATATCCAACAAAAGCTGAAGGACGTTGGCATCGAGGTCGAATTGCTTGCGCTTGATCCGGCGGCGTTCAGCCAGAAGTCCACGGATCCGAACAACAAGGATTACGACTTGTCTCTCGGCGGTTACATTATGGGCTATGAGCCGGACGGCTACAAATCGCTGTTCATGAGCGAAGAAGCTTACAACTTTGCCCACTACAAAAATGCCGCGTTCGACGAGCTTTGGAATAAGGCCGCGGTTGAGATGGACCCCGTGAAGCGCGAAGATTTGTACAAGCAAATCCAACAAACCGTCGCCAGCGAAATGACGTACTACCCGATCGCGTACACGAAGTCGATCATTGCCCTAAGCAACCAATTCGGCGGTTCGGAAGAAGCGGTCACAAAGCCGGTTGTAATGTTTGAAGACTTGTCCAAGCTTTACTTGAAATAATGCTATAATCGACTAAATTACAAGAGGAACCGGAAATAAGCTGATTTGACCATCAGCTTATTTTCGTTCTCGGACAGCAGTTAGGAGGTCGGCGGATGGCCCGCTTTGTCGGAAGAAGGCTGCTTCAAGCGATTCCGCTATTATTTTTCATATCGATTGTATCGTTCGCGCTGATCAAGCTTGCGCCCGGAGATCCGATCCTGACGTTCGTCACACCGAATATGAGCGCGGAAGACGTCGAGCGGATGAGACAAAGCCTGGGGCTGGACCGGCCGGCGTACGTTCAGTACTTTTCCTGGCTGAGAGAGATGGTTACGGGGAACTTCGGCTACTCTCTCATTAATCACCGCCCGGTGCTGGACCAGGTCGTCGGCCGATTGCCGGCCACCGTCGGCTTAATGGGAGCGGCGCTCGCGTTGTCCCTGCTTTTTTCCATACCGCTCGGGATGATCGCCGCCGCAAACAAAAACCGCTGGATTGATAAGCTGTTGAACATGTTTTCGTATATCGGCATATCGGTTCCGAGCTTCTGGTTTGCGATGCTGCTCATTTACGTATTCGCCATAAAGCTTCACTGGCTGCCGAGCATGGGCATGCGGACGATCGGCGTCAGCTCCGCTTGGGACGTGATCAAGCATGGCATTCTGCCTTGCACGGTGCTGGCTTTGATGAACGTCTCCGTATATATGCGGTATGTCCGATCGAGCGCCATCGGGCAGCTCCAAGAGGATTACGTGCAAATTCAATACGCTTACGGCGCGGGACGGATGGAAGTGTTGTTCAAGCATGTCATGAAAAATGTGCTGCTTCCGATCATTACGCTGCTCGGCATGTCGCTGCCGGAGCTGATCGGCGGCGCCATTATAACCGAGACGGTGTTTTCGTGGCCGGGCATGGGAACGCTGCTGATGAACGCGGTATTCAGCTTCGATTACCCGATCATTATGGCGGTAACCGTATTTTCGGCGCTGCTGCTGATCGTCGGCAATTTGCTGGCGGACGTGCTGTACGGCGTCGTCGATCCGCGCATTCGAGCATCAAAGTGAGGTGAGCGCATGAACAAGCGAAGATGGCTGAACGTAATCCATGAACTGAAAGAAAACAAGCTGGGCTTGTTCGGTGTCGCCGCGCTGGCCGTGCTGGTCGTGGCGTCCGTGCTCGCTTTTTTGGCTCCGTACGATCCGAATGAGCTCGCCGTACAGAACCGGCTGCTGCCGCCGTCCGGAGAGCACTTTTTCGGCACCGACGATTACGGGCGGGATTATTTTTCCCGTGCGTTGTACGGCGGCCGCGTATCGCTTGCCGTCGGCTTTTTGGCGATGATCGTAGCTACAGTGATCGGTACGTTCGTCGGAACGGTCAGCGGTTACTTCGGAGGAAAGGTCGACAATGTGCTGATGAGAATCGTCGACGTGCTCATGTCGATTCCGTCGTTCCTCATTATGTTGATTCTTAGCGTTTATTTGAAGCCCGGCATCGTAACCGTCATATTGATCATCGGCTTGCTGACCTGGATGAACATTGCCAGGGTTGTCCGCGCGGAAACGCTGTCGATCAAGGAACGGGAATACGTGCTGCATGCGAAAGTGTCGGGGCAGAGCACGCTTAAGATCATTAGCCGCCATATTATTCCGAACGTCGCTTCGACGATTATCGTGGCGGCGACGCTGACGATCGCTTCCGCGATCATGATGGAATCGTCGCTCAGCTTCCTCGGGCTCGGCATCCGCCAGCCGGATTCGTCCTGGGGCAGCATGCTGAACAATGCGCAAGGGTATATCGGAGAGGCGCCGCATTTGGCGCTGTTTCCCGGTTTGTTTATATTGCTGACGGTGCTCAGCTTCAACGTCATCGGAGATATTTTACGCGTTGCCTTCGAGCCGAAGGCGAACCGGCGGTAGACATCAAACGAAGGAGAAAGGAGGAGGATTGCTGTGAAGGAGCCGCTGCTCACAGTTGAAGGGTTAAGCACGTCGTTTTTTACCCGGGATGGGGAGGTTCAGGCGGTTCGCGGCGTCAGCTTTGAAATCGCCAAAGGCGAAGTGATCGGCATCGTCGGCGAGTCCGGAAGCGGCAAGAGCGTCATGGCGAAGTCGATCCTGTCGATTATCGCACCGCCCGGGCGAGTCGTCGGCGGCAGCGTCAAGCTGCGCGGACAAGAGCTTGTCGGGCTGCCGGAGAAGCAGCTTCGCTCCATGCGCGGCAACCGGATGGCGATGATATTTCAAGACCCGATGACGTCGCTGAACCCGGTCAAAACAATCGGCAGCCAGCTTATCGAGGTCAGTACGCGCCATCAGAAGCTGTCCAAGGGGGAAGCCCGGCTTAAAGCGATCGAGCTGCTGCACTCCGTCGGCATCCCGTCGCCGGAGGCGCGCATCGATCAATATCCGCACGAATTCAGCGGCGGCATGCGCCAGCGCGTCATGATCGCGATGGCGCTCTCCTGCAAGCCCGAGCTGCTCATTGCGGACGAGCCGACGACGGCGCTCGACGTCACCATTCAAGCGCAAATTCTCGATTTATTGCGCGAGCTGCGCGAACGCTCGGATACGTCCATCGTGCTGATTACGCACGACCTGGGCGTCGTAGCGCAAGTATGCACGCGCGTGATCGTCATGTACGGCGGCATGGTAATGGAGGAAGGCACGGTCGAGGATATCTTTTACAATCCGCAGCATCCGTATACCCAAGGCTTGCTTCGTTCGATTCCGAAGGATCCGGAGGAGGGCAGGCAGCGCCTCGTTCCGATCCAGGGCACGCCCCCGAATTTGCTGACCCCGCCTCCGGGCTGTCCGTTCGCGGACCGCTGCCCGCGCAAGCATGAAAGATGCGAGCGCGAAATGCCGCCTGCGTTTGAAGTCGGCGCCGGTCACCGCAGCGCATGCTGGCTGGTTGAAGGAGGGGAGAGTCTTGACTGATCGTAACTCGGCTCAACAACATCATGACGTATTGGTAGACGTCCGAAACTTGAAGAAGCACTTTAGCGCCGGCGGACGCGGGTTCGGCTTCGGACTCGGCGGGAAGAAGGATCGCGAAGTCAAGGCGGTCGACGATGTCACCTTCCAAATCCGCAAGGGAGAGACGTTCGGGCTGGTCGGCGAGTCCGGGTGCGGCAAGTCGACGACGGGCCGCAGCATCATTCGCCTGTACGACGTAACGTCGGGCGAGGTGCGGTTTGACGGGACCGACATCGCAAGGCTGAACGAGCGGGGGCTTAAGCCGTTCCGCAAACGGATGCAGGCGATCTTCCAAGACCCGTATTCGTCGCTCAATCCGGGGATGACCGTCGCCGATTTGGTGGCCGAGCCAATGGAAATTCACGGCCGGTTTACTCGGAAGGAACGCGAGGAGCAGGTGGTCGAGCTGCTGGATAAGGTCGGCCTCAAGAAGGAGCATCTGAACCGGTTTCCGCATGAATTCAGCGGCGGACAGCGGCAGCGGATCGGCATCGCGAGGGCGTTATCCGTCAAGCCGGAGTTTATCGTGTGCGACGAGCCGATTTCGGCGCTTGACGTGTCCGTGCAAGCTCAGGTCGTTAACACGCTCGAGGACTTGCAGCAGGAGTTCGGCTTGACGTACTTGTTTATTGCGCACGACCTGTCGATGGTGCGGCATATTTCGGATCGGATCGCGGTCATGTATCTCGGCAAAATCGTGGAAATCGCCGACAGCGAAACGCTGTATCGGAACGCTTTGCACCCTTATACGAAGGCGCTGCTGTCCGCCATCCCCGTGCCGGACCCGAAGAAGGCCGCCGCGGCGGAGCGGATCGTGCTGCAAGGAGAGCTTCCGAGCCCGATGGAAGCGCAGCGGGGCTGCAAATTCCGCGCGCGCTGCCCGTTCGCGACCGCGCGCTGCGCCGAGGAGGAGCCCGCTATGACGCAGGCGTCGCCGGGGCACGAGGTTGCATGCCATCTGTACAACGAATAAGCGCGATCGCGAAAGAGAGGCATACGGTATGGAAAAAGTGAAATTATCGATACATGATGCGTTGATGCTGGAGGCGCTTCGAGCGGGAGGCTTGTCCGACGGCGAAATCGTCGAAGCCGCCAAATCCGGCGACATAACGAAGCTTGCAAGCATCGGCAACGAAGATTTCGATTTTAACGATCTCATCGAATTTGCGAAGGAGCACGGCGACGTTCTGGAGCAAGCCGCGGCCCATGGCTACGAAATTAAGTTCAATACGATGGGCGGAACCAAATATTTGCTGAAGGTGAAGTTCGGCCTGCAAGCAAACGAGGATTACACGGCGGAGAAGGACCACCTTCACGGCGTGCCGTTGTCGGCCGCCGATTTGGAATGGCTGAAGGGCACGATGTCCAGATATTGGACCGTCGCCTTATCCGGAGAGACTTCCGCAGACGGGCGGTTTCTCGCAAGGATCGCGCCGGCCGGCGTACAATAAATGACGAAGGGTGCGGGTTAGCCGGAGGTTCGGCAGATTCGCACCCTTTTTTGCGTAAATTACTTTCTATGCTTTTTCTTCGTGCGGCTGACTCGAGCGATGGCGGCTCCAGGGACAACGGGATAAACGTCGCGCACGGTCACGGTTGTGACCGGAATCGGAACAGGTACGCAATGGTGACGGTTTACGATTTCGATCGGCTGAATTACTTGTACCGGCTGAGGATGATAAATATCGTTGTAAACGATTGTCGGTGCGGTTGCAACCGGGCCGGCCGGAGGGCATTTGACGCAAGACATCCCCGTTTTCTCCTCTCTCTTTACATCGAATCTCATTCTATCACTGCGGTCGTGACGATACATTTTATGAGTCAACTTGAACAGTTGCGTCGGACGAATCCCTATATCAATCACACAGTGCTCACCGCGGCTTACGCCTGTTCCTTCGGCTTGAGCGTCGCGGGCGTGATACTTAACGGCTACCGCGAGGGACAAGCCGACGCGATGGAGGAGACCGCGATGATGATCGAACGCTTTGGCGGCGTCCCCGTCATCGGAAAGCTGCCTTGGATTCCGGATGAGCCTGCTGCCCCGGAGGAGTGGACGGCTTGGCGGGGGCGATGGGTGGAAATCGTCGAGAGGGAAGTGCGAATGGAGCTCATTTTGAACGGTGGAGAAATTTGAGGCTGAGGCGGGGGCGTGTTTGTCGTTTCCGCATCCTTTTGACCGCTATCCCGTCCGCTCAGAAAAGACTTTGTATCGAGTCTCGCTGCTGGAGACAAGGCGGTTTTTCTTCGCGATCGGCGGTTTACGGACTCGTTTCTATTATGATTTGACTGAGCGGAGGGGATAGCGGTAAAAAGGAGTTCAGGAGAAGGTTCGGACGGCGGAAGGTAACTGAGCGAAGGGGATAACGGTAATAAAGGGTTCGAGTGAAGGTGCAGCCGGCGGAAGAGAAGCTGAGCGGAGGGGATAACGGTAATAAGGAGTTCAGGAGAAGGTGCAGCCGGCGGAAAGGTAACTGAGCGAAGGGGATAACGGTAATAAAGGGACACCTGAGCCAAAGGAATAGCGGTTAAAAGGAAGCCTGAGCCCCAATAGTGAAGGTTTCTTCCCTCATACGTTGCAAAAACGGATAATTCTTGTCAAAATGCTCGGAATTCACTATTCTAAAACTATGCCAATATGAAAGAGTGTGAATTTGTGAAAAGATTCCGCGATTCATCCAATCAGTCGAATACGCTGCTGATGATCGGCAGCATCCACTCGTCCTTGACGAAGGCGGAGAAGAAGGTGGCGGACGTCGTTCTAGCGAATCCGGAAGAAGCCGTTATGGCCACTGTAACGGATTTGGCGGAACAGGCGGGAGTGGGCGAAACGTCCGTTATCCGGTTTTGCCGAAAGCTCGGCTTCCGCGGCTACCATGAGTTTAAGCTGTCGATCGCGCAGCATGTGGCGAACGCGCCGTCCGTGTCTACGGCCGTAATCGAAGAGAACGACGATCATGTGACGATCGCCCAGAAAATTACGATGAAGAACGAAATTATGCTGAAAAACTCCTTAGACCTAATTCATAAGACGGAGCTCGCCAGAGCGGTCGATTCGATGCTGAAAGCTACCAAGATTTATGTATACGGCGTCGGATCGTCGGGGATTACGGCGCTCGACCTGCAGTACCGGCTCATGCGGATCGGCATGAATGTCGAGGCGCACCGGGATTCGCACATTATCGCGATGTCGGCGTCGCTCGTCAAGCCGGGAGAGGTCGTCTTCGGCATCTCCACCTCCGGCAGCACGAGAGATTTGGTCGACGCAATGAAAGAAGCGAAACAGAACGGAGCGGGCGTCATTTGTTTGACAAGCCATATGCGTTCGCCGATTACGAACTACGCCGATACGGTGCTGCTCATCCCTTCAAAAGAAACACCCCTCGAGGGAGGGGCGTTGTCCACCAAAATCGCGCAAATTCATTTGCTCGATATTTTGTGTACGATTTTGATGCTTGAGAAGGAAACGGCGTACGACGCGATCAAGAAAACCGCGAAGTCCGTTGCGGACAAGCTGTATTAATTCAAGTAAAGTTAGGCGTGCGGCAGTTCGACGTCGAAGCCGATTTCGAACATGCGCTTCCAAGGCAGATGTACATGGTTCAGTTGAAGATCAGGGGCGAGCTCGGAAAGATACTCTTTTGCGAACCGCTCCATTTTTTGTTTCAGCGCCTCATTGACCGGTTCTTCAATATGGCCGACGGTGAAATAATCCCCGCCCAGCGCCGGAACAACGTTGTAAGCGACATCCCACCGAACGATCGCTTGATAGCCCCAGTCTTCAAGCAGCCGCGCCAAATAAAAAATCAAGCTGCCCGCCTGCTGCGTCTCGCTGCGCTCTCCGGCGGCTTCGGGGCGGCGGTAATACGACTCGATGACCGCGTGAGCGACGACGGTCCCCATGCTGTTGCCGGAGGTGTTCCAGCCGGCGTATGCGGAAATGCTGGGAAGCAAGCCTTTCTTCTTCAGAAACCGCATGAAGGAATGGTCCGCTCCGTTGCAAAGCGCCACATCCGCAAGCGCGACGAGCTTGCCGCGTTTGGCGTATACCTCGATCGCCTTGGCAAACTCCAATATATGAACTTCGGAATAGTAGGAACGGTGGCGCCCGTTGTAGGCGTCTGACGTTTCGGCTACCTCGTGCTGGGAAACCGGCGGAGAGTGAACCATAAGCACGGCGTCGCAACGCTCCGAGCTGTCGTCCATGAACGCACCCGCTGCCGTCAGATGCGATTTGACGCTCTCCTGCAGGCTGCGGTCCTCGTACTTCGGAATGACGGTCGGACCGAGCGTCGAAGAATATCTCACAAATATGCTAGGCACATAATGTTTCATCTCGCAAAACACGCGCGCAAACATCGTGCATGCGATTTCGTCCGCGCCCGGGTAGATGAATACGCGGTCGAGCACCTCCAGCTCTTCGGCGGCGAACAACAGCTTGCGCTGCTCCATCGGGCTGAAGCCGTATTTGGCGTTGTCGTCAAGCGGGATGACGAGATGATCGACGATGCCTTCCGAAACGAGCTTGATCGTTTCCTCATTCACCTTGGCGTTGACCTTCCGACGGTTCAAGAAATCTTGCAGCACCTCTTGCGGGACGTCACGCTGCACCGCTTCCCATTCCTGCTGCTCGTCCGCCGTTAACGGCTCGTATTGCTGCTTGTCTCGCAGCCACCCGAAGCGGTTAATATTTCTGCCGTGATATTGGTAATAGTCCGGCTCTTCATCGCTGCCGTTGTACGCAGGGGCGCGCATGATCAAATTGAAAGCGTAAATTTTGAGCGACGGGTTGATTTGTTTCCATTCGCGCAGCCGGCCGAGCCGTTTCATGCACTCGTCTTCGCTCAGATGATGCAGGCGCGACGGGACGATCCCGCCGTAGACGAGCATGTCCACCGATACGATTAGCCTCGACGTGTCCGGAATTTGTCTTGCGATCCAATCCGAAAGCCGGTCCGCTTCTGCGGCTTGCTTCTTCTTTCCCAGCAGCTCCGAAGGCGGGGAGAGAAGAGGAATGTCCGTCATCGCCGCCAATTGAAGCGGGTACTTCGCGTTGCAAGGACGTTCATCCAGCGGCACGTAAATAATGTGCTCCATTCGTATATACCTCCAAATCAGATTACAAAAAAAGTATGGTTTAATGTCATTATACATGCTATAACTGAAATGTGGAGTTTATTTTTAATTTGTTAATAGATAAAGGAACTTTTCTCCGGTTCGAGGAAAGGGGTGAAGCGGTTGAGGCTTGCGGTTAACTTGGAACGATTGGTTCAAGATTTACGCCATCTCGGGCTTCAGGAAGGCGATCAAGTGCTTGTGCACAGCTCTCTCTCTTCTATCGGGCAGGTGGATGGCGGCGCGGATACAGTCATCGATGCGCTTCTTTCTGCGGTGGGGCCAAATTCCGGAACGGTGCTCGTACCGACGCTGACAGGGACCTCCAACGATTCGAAGCTGCATCCTCCGCATTTCCATGCACGGGCAAGCGGCTGCTGGACGGGGAAAATCCCGGAGACGTTCCGCATGCGCAAGGAGGCGTCCCGCTCTCTTCACCCGACCCATTCGGTTGCGGCGATCGGCGCGGATGCCGTCAATTTGACGACAGGCCATGAGGATTGCTGGACGCCGTGCGGCTACGGCAGCCCTTATTACCGGTTGGCCCGGAGGAAAGGGAAAATATTGCTGCTCGGCGTCACGCTTGAGTCGAACACGACCTTCCACGGCGTCGAGGAGCTGGCGGGCGTCGATTACCATCTTCAGACTGAGCCGGCCACCGTATGGATTACGGACGAGCGGGAGCGATTGATCGAACGAACGCTGCTGCTGCACGATTGGGGAACGCCGAGAACGTTTTCCGTCATTCACGATTTGCTGCTGGAGCAAGGAATCATGCGGCGCGGCGCTGTAGGCGAAGCACAATGCTTGATCATCGATACGGAGCCGATGCTGGAGCTGGCGCTCGAGCAGCTGCGCGGGAAGCCGAGGTTGTTTGTTCCCGAATAGGAATGAAAAGCGAGGAGCGTGTGCTAGTGAATTATGCAATAGGCGTAGATATCGGCGGGACGAAGATCCGTTTCGCCGCCGTGAATCGTCAAGGCGGCATATTGCTGGACCGCGTCGTACCGACCGAAGCGAAGAAGGGTGCGGCGCACGTCATGTCCGCGGTAATGGAAGGCATCGGCGATTTGCTCGAGGCGGCGCGGTCGTCACTTCCGGAAAGTGCGCCGGCGGGAATCGGCGTCGGCAGCGCGGGACAAATCGACTTCAATACGGGCCGTGTGGCGTTCGCCGTAGATACGCTGCCCGGCTGGACGGGGACGCCGATCCGGGACAATATCCTTACGCGCTGGAGCATGCCCGTATACGTCGACAACGACGTCAATGTCGTCGCTTTAGCCGAGATGGTATACGGCGCAGGACGCAGCCTTGACCATTTCGTATGCTTGGCGCTCGGCACGGGAATCGGCGGAGCGATCGTAACCGGCGGCGAGCTGTTGCGCGGCGTATTCGGCGGAGCGGGGGAGCTCGGCCACGTGACGGTCGACTATCGCGGACCGCGCTGCAGCTGCGGCAATTACGGCTGCGTCGAGCTGTATGCGTCCGGTACCGGCATTGCGAGAATCGCGAAGGAAGCGGCGCAGCGGCAAGGCATCGCGGACGACCGGTTTCCGGATGCGAAGGCGGTCGTTACGGAATGGCTTGCGGGAGACGCTTTTGCCGAAGCCGTAATGGAGGAGGCGGTTACCGCGCTCTCCGGAGCCGTTGCCGGCTGGATCCATACGTTTAATCCGCAGGCGGTCGTCATCGGCGGGAGCGTGGCCGAAGCCGGCGAGCCGTTCTTCCGCTTGCTGCGGGAGAAGGCCGCAGTGAGGACGTCGCCGGCGATGCGGGAAGCATGCCGCATCATTCCGGCGACGGTCGGCAACGACTCCGGCGTCATCGGGGCCGCCGCGCAGGTTTGGCACTACGGGAAAGGCTGATCAACCCACCTACGGATTGGATGATGCAAATTGGATAAACGGCACGCGCTTTACGGTCCCAGCATTCAAGTGGACCCGTTATTTCCGTATTATTTGAACCGTTCCTGCGACAGCATCGCGGACGAAATTGCCGTTTCCGGCTACGGAAGCGTTCATTATTTCGTCGTCAACGAAAACATCGTGAACGGCGAGCTGATCGAAGCGTTCCGGCGAAGAGGCATCGCCGTATGGGCGATGGTGCTCGGCAACGGGACGTTCTCCACCGAGCGTTTCCCGGCCGACTGGCCGAGCTGGCAAATGGAGCTGCTGCAGGAGACGAACGACGGGTTTACGCGGTTCTCTCATTTTTGCAGCGAGTATGCCGAGTGGAAGAAAGCGGCGATGGCCAGGCTCGTGAGCGATTACCCGTTCGACGGGATCGAGATCGCGGAGCCGTATTTTCCCGAGTGGGACGGAATCGAAAGAGGCGTATACGGAGATGTAGGCCCGCACGCTAGGCGGCGGTTTATGGAAATATACGGACTGCCGATTCCTCACTTCCGGGATACGCAGTCGCCGAATTACTATAAGACGAATAAAGAGCTTTATGCCAAATGGGTCGAATTTCGCGTTGACGCCGTAAACGGCTTTATCGACGAAATGATCAACGGCAAGGGAGGCGTCCGGGAAGCGCGCCCCGACATTCTCGTCGCCACGTGGTCGCTCGCTATAGACGCAGGCCCCGATTCGGCATCGCTGCTAAGGGAGCATCAAGGCTTGGATGCGCCGTCCATGGTCGCCAAGGTTCGCCCCGACATTCACTATTTCCAGACGCATTGGCCGGATTGGATAAAGGGCGAGGCCGATTTGCCCCCGAATTATATCGAGCGCTATAAGCCGTTCGCGGACGCCGTGCGCGCGATGCACCCGTCGCTTCCGCTCGCCGTACAGGCGGATATCGGTTCATCGACGGCGATGATCAAGAGCGCGGAATGGCTCCGGGCGTTCCAATCCCATGCGCACCGATTGGGGTTTGCGTCTTGGACCGCATACGAATATCATATCGGCGGGTATATGTATGAAGAGCCGCCGGTGCCCCGGTTTGCGGAGCGTCACGGTACGAACGGGATCATCGTCTCCTTCAGCAAGAGGATCGACCCGAAGTCGGCGGAAAGCGCCGGCAGTTACGTTCTGCCGAAGCTGCCGCGCGGCATCGGCATCGAAAGCGTAAAGGTTGACGGGAATCGGCTGATCTTGAATATGAACGGGCTGCCGAAGCATCCGTTTGAAATCGAATTCGCCGGGATCACGGATACTCCGCCTCTATGGTTATATTATAAGGATCGGGAACCGAACCGGATTCCTCCGGGTTTGAAAGTCATTGTACCGTAGATAAAACTCCCTATCGCAGAAGAGTGAAATGCAATTTATTTTGGAGGAAATATCCGTCATATTATCGTAATAAAAAATATTATCCCTTTTTGGCCGTTCCAATGGTATAATAAAAATATTAAAGATGGAATTAGGTGAATATATGAGCAAAGGGATTATTCAAAGCCTCAAAGACGGTTTTGTCGTATCATGCCAAGCATTGGAGAATGAGCCCTTGTACGGCTCATCGGTTATGGCCGCAATGGCGGCTGCGGCCGAACAAGGCGGCGCCGCTGCGATCCGCGCAAACACCCCGCAAGATATAGCCGCTATTAAGAAGGCTTGTTCCTTGCCGGTGATAGGTTTATATAAAAAATCGTACCTCGATTGCGACATTTACATTACTCCGACCATGAAGGAAGTTACCGAGGTGGTCGAAGCCGGCGCGGAAATCGTAGCGATCGACTTTACGCAGATGCCCCGCCCCGCAGGCGAATCGCTGGAGGATCTCATTGCTGCGGTTCGGGAGAATTTCCCTTCCGTATTGATCGTGGCCGACATTTCTACATTTGAAGAGGGCGTCATCGCCATGGATCTCGGCGCAGATCTCGTATCGACGACGTTGTCCGGCTATACGCCTTACAGCAAGCAGCAGGAAGATCCGGACATCGAGCTGGTGAAGCGGCTGGCCGACTTGAATCGGACTCCCGTACTTGCGGAAGGACGCATATGGACGATCGAGCAGTGCATAGAGTGCTACAAAGCCGGAGCGCATGCCGTTGTTGTAGGGACGGCGATCACTCGCCCGCAGATCATTGTAAAGCGTTATGTAGATACGATTCGCCAGCAAATTCGCTCGACGACGCTGGAACAAAGCTCGTAAGAGGAATCAGCTTTCCGCAAAGGAGCGAAGTTAAGGGATGAAAATTCATATGCTGGGCACGGCGGCCGCGGAAGGGTTTCCCGCATTGTTTTGCCGCTGCAAACATTGCGCCCGCGCACGAGAGCTTGGGGGGCGCAACATGCGGACCCGCAGCTCCGTCATCATCGACGACTGCTTAAAGGTCGATTTCCCGCCGGATACGTTGTATCACGTCCACCGCGACGGGATCGACCTCGGCTCCATCACCGAGATGATCGTTACGCACACGCATCTGGATCATCTTCAGCCGGTCGATTTGGAGATGCGGCTGCCGGTGTACGCGCACGAAACGGCGGACCCGCTGACGATTTACGGCCACGATGCCGTCATTCGCGCATGCAAGAGCGCCGTCAGCTCTGCCGGCGAACGGCTAGCCTTCAAGCTGATCCAGCCGTTCCAGACGTTCGAGACGAGCACGGCTCGAATTACCGCGCTCCCGGCCAATCACGACCCGAACGAAACGTGCTTGCTGTATCTCATCGAGCGGGGCGGCAAAACTCTTTTCTACTGTCACGATACGGGGCTGCTGCCGGACAGCGTTTGGGATTACCTGCAGAATAATAACGTCAAGCTCGATGCGATTATTATGGACAGCACGAACGGAAATTTCCCGTTTACCGGCGGACATATGAATATCGAAGCGGTGATCGGGACGAAAAACCGAATGTTCGAGCAAGGAATATTACACGAACAAAGCACTGTCATCGCGACGCATTTTTCTCATAATATCGGTTTAATGCAAGAAGATCTGGAAGCGATCTACTCGCCTGAAGGCATCGTTACGGCATACGACGGTATGATAATTCACATATAACCGCAAAAAACGGCTGCAGCAAAGCAGCCGTTTTCCTATGTTCATCAAAGCTTGGCGATCCCGTCGCACCGGTCGAAAAATTCCGTCTGCAGCTCCAGCGCGCTCCGATCCTCTTTGATTCGCTTGACGACCTCCGCAAAATTCCGCGCGCAAAACTCCAAATACGCCTTGCCGTATTCCGCGGTGGATAAAGACGGGTCGCCCGCAATTTGGTTCGGGAACTCCATGTACCAATGAATGCCTGCGGCGACCTTGCTTTCCGCAAGCCAACGGCCGCGACCCGTAGCTTCCCATTCTCCCGGATTCAGTCGGTCCATGTGAACGAGCGTCGGATCGATCGCCAATATTTCGGACGTTTCCATATGATCGGCATGACCGTAATCGTCAGGCGTCTCGAAATTGCTTTCGAGAGCCTGATGCTGCTCCGGCTTCAGCTCCCACAGGTCGTATGTATAGACGACGTAATCTTTACGTTCATCGAGCATCGTCTGTGCAAAATACCGCAAAAAGTTATTGTTCCGGCCATGTCCGTTCGCAAGCACGATTTTGTTGAAGCCGTTCCGTCGGATTTCCTTGCACACCTCGCCCAGCAGCCGCATTTGCATGTCGCCGCTCAGCGCCACCGTGCCGGCATGATGCTTCACCTCCGACACTTGACCGAAAATATAATATGGAAAAATGACGAAGGGTTCGATTGCGGCGGCCTTCTCCGCGACGTCTCTCGCGATCATCATATCGGTGCCGAGCGGAAGATGGTCGCCGTGCTTTTCCAGACAGCCGATTGGCAGAACGCATACGCGCCCCGTCGACACAACCGCCTCCTCGAACTCT
This sequence comes from Paenibacillus thermotolerans, assembly GCF_028745515.1. Lineage (GTDB taxonomy): Bacteria > Bacillota > Bacilli > Paenibacillales > YIM-B00363 > Paenibacillus_AE > Paenibacillus_AE thermotolerans. The sequence goes on from NZ_JAQZSG010000008.1 coordinate 99,992, forward strand.
TTTGCCGTTAAGTTTTCCCATAGCATAATGCTTTCCCTTCCTTCATTTAAAAATGCCCCGCCATTTCCATACGAAAATTCCACATATAGTCACCGGAATCCTCCATTAACGCAAAAAATCCCGACTATGTCGGGATTCGGCCCGTTCGCTCCGTAAGCGGGCAGCCTTTGCACTTGTTAGCCCCCGGAATTTGTACGCGCAGGCAGCAAGTATTGCGAAACGGCGCGCATGAGCCGAACAGCGGGTTAACGGTATATTCATCGCCGAAGAGGGCGGCTTCGGCGGTTTGCGTAATATAATCGTAATCTTCTTTAATGATGCGCATCCGGCCGTCATCCGAAGCTTCTTCCATCCATGTACGGTAAAAATGATGAATATATACGGCCGCGTTGTCCCATAAAATATCGGATCTTATGCCGGTAAGTCGGATCAGAGCGTTAAAGACGAGCGAAAAGTTGCCGGCGAATAATGAATGCAGCGCCGCATCCCGCATTTCGTTTCGGGAGGCCGAGGCGCGGGACGGCAATGGAGCGGCGCCTTTTTCGTTGATGGCGAAAGGCGGGTCGCCCGGAAAAAGCAGCTCAATATCCTCAAGTGCAGCCCGTACCGGCATGTCTTCCACGCTTAGCGAGTGCAGAAAAGAAATGCAATGGGTACGGCAATACCACTTAGTGAATTGCGATGCGGTTACTTTCGGCTTGCCGCAATTCAGCGCGCGCTCGGCAACCTCCAGAATCGATCGGGCGCCTTCATCCGTTAAGAAGGCGGCTGCATCGACGGCCAAAGGAATGCTTTCTGCCGAACCTTGCAGCGCCGCTGCTTGGTTATTATTCGGCATGAACGCTCACCCTTTCCGGCTCGTAGCCTGCGACGTTCCGGCTGCCGATCGGAATGCACATCGGCGTCCCGTAGACGGGATCGGCCAGCAGCACGCTTTCCATCCCGAACACGTCGCGGATGAGCCGGTCCGTGACGATTTCCGCAGGCGAGCCCTGTGCGTAAACCGCGCCTTCCGAAACCGCGACGATGTGATGCGCGTACCGACACGCGAGATTGATGTCGTGAAGCACCATTACGATGGAGCGCTTCTCTTTCTCGTTCAGTTCTGCGAGCAAATCGAGCACCTCGATTTGATGCGACAGATCGAGATAAGTCGTCGGCTCGTCAAGAAGAATCGTATCGGTTTCCTGCGCGAGCGTCATGGCGATCCAAGCCCGCTGTCGCTGTCCTCCGGAGAGCGAATCGACCTGCTTGCCGCTATGCTCGGACATGCGGGTCGCCTGCAGCGCCTTATTGACGGCCGTTTCATCCTCGGCGGACCATTGCTTCAGCCATGTTTGGTGTGGATAGCGGCCTTGCTTGACGAGCTGCAGCACGGTCAGCCCCTCGGGAGCCGCCGGACCTTGCGGGAGGATGGAAAGCCGTTTGGCGACTTCCTTGGTCGAATGGCGGTAAATATCTTTGCCGTCCAGCATGACGGACCCGCCTTCAGGCTTTAACAGACGGGCGAGCGAACGGAGCAGCGTCGATTTTCCGCAGCCGTTTCTCCCGATCAGCACCGTTATTTTTTGTTCGGGAATGAGCAGGTTCAACTCGCGAAATATCGGCTTTCCGTTCGCATATCCGAGTGTCAGCTCTTTGGCTTCGAGTGCATTCATGGACGAGCCCCCCTATACAGCATATAAATAAAAAACGGAGCGCCGACAGCGGCGGTAAACACACCTGCAGGAATGTCGTTCGGAGGGAACGCGGTACGCGCGATCGTATCCGAAACGATAAGGATCAACGCCCCGATCAGGGACGAAACCGGCAGCACGGCTCCGAAGGACGGGCCGACAAGGCGGCGGGCCATATGCGGCGCGATCAGCCCGACAAAACCGATGGCTCCGACCTGAGATACGGCGGCCCCTGCCAGCATGGCGCTGAGGAGAATGAGCACCGTTCGATCGAGCGTAATCCGGCTGCCCGCGCCTTTGGCCACATCTTCGCCCAGCTCGTGAAGGTTGGCCGTTCTCGCGAACGCCAAAGCGGCCGGAAACAAGACGGCGGCCCATACGGTCAGGGTGAACACGTTGTCCCACGAGCTTCCGTATATACTGCCGGTCAGCCATGTAAAGGCTTGGTTCGCGATATAATGCGGGCTTGTGACGATGAGCAGAGACGAGACGGAGCCCATCGCCGTTTGCATCGCGATGCCGATCAGCACAAGTCGAAGCGGCGACACGCCGCCTTTCCATGACAGCGCGAACAGCAGCAGCGCCGTTATCGCCCCTCCGGCAATCGCCGACACGGACAGCCAAGCGATCGGGTAAGCGCCGGTCGTCAGTACCAGGAACGCAACGCCTGCTGCCGAAGCGCCTCCGGTAACCCCGATAATGTCCGGCGATGCCAGCGGGTTGCGGGTGATGCTTTGCAGCAGCGCTCCCGACCCGGCAAGGCAAACGCCGGCGACGATCGACATGGCGACGCGTGGAAGCCGGAACGAATTGAGGATCGTTTGCTCCATCTCGCCGCTTCGGCCGAACAGTGCCTTAAGCACTTCCGCCGGGTGAATCCATAAGCTTCCGATTCCCGCGGCGACGCAGCCGGCTGCAAAGACGGCAGCGAGTAAAATAGCTGCCCATAAAAGGAACCTTTTTTCAATTAAGAATGAAAAGGTTCGGGTACGAACCGAAAATGTTCTACGACTCATATTTGTTCTGCCTCGCAATCCATACAAAGAAAGGAACGCCGACAATGGCCGTGACCACGCCGACGGGTAGCTCGTTCGGCATGGCGATCCACCGTGCGCCGATATCGGCGGCGAGCAGCAGGCAAGCGCCGAGCACTACGCAATAGGGCAGCAGCCAGCGGTGATCGTTCCCGGTAAAATACCGCGCGATATGAGGGACCATGACGCCGATAAAGGCGATCGGCCCCGCTACGGCGACGGAGGCGCCGGCCAGAAGGACGACTGCAACCGCGGCTCCGAGCTTAAGCAGCCCGGTCCGTTGGCCGAGCCCGCGGGCGACGTCTTCCCCGAGCGCGAGAATATTCAGCGGCCGTGCCAAAGCGAGCGCAAGCGCGACGCCTGCCGCCATATACGGCACGACCGGCGTCAGCATCGGCATTTCACGGCCGGCGACCGAGCCGACGAGCCAGAACAGCACCTGGTCGAACGTGCGGCCGTTGACAAGCAATATCCCTTGCGTGATCGAAGAGGCGAAAGCCGTAACCGCCGCACCGGCAAGCGTGATTTTTATCGGCGAAGCTCCGTCGCGGCCCATCGTTCCTAAACCGTAAGCCGCAACCGCGGCGACGGCCGCTCCGATGAAAGCGGCTGCCGTATACTGTTGCAGCGACGAGATATTGAATAGGGAGATCGCCACAATGATAGACAGTACAGCCCCTGCGTTCACTCCGAAAATGCCGGGAGACGCAAGCGGGTTGCGAGTGATCGTCTGCATGACGGCGCCTGCGGTAGCCAGGCAAGCACCGACGGAAGCGGCGACAAGCATGCGCGGCAAACGGATATTGCGAATAATCAGATGTTCGGATAAAGACGGGTCAAAAGAAGTGAACGAATGAAAGGCTGCGTTCCAGCTGATACTCCGGCTTCCGTAAGTTAACGATAAGAAAGCGAGGACCAAAGCCAGAACACAAAAGATAAGCAGAGTGTACGACTTTTTCATCAATGAACATCCTTCGATTGATAAGACTAACGTTATTGTATGAGAATCGTTCTCACCTGTCAATGAAGTTGAGAATCATTTTCAATTTGTCGTTGACAATTATTTTTCGAGTTTGTATATTAGGTCGTAGCAGATAATAATGAGAATCATTTTCATTCGGAGGGGTCGGCAAGGATGTTAAAAAAGAGATCATGGTTAAATGTCGGATTCGCACTAATGTTTTGTTTCGTACTCGTTTTGGCGGGCTGCGGAAGCGCAGGAGGAAGCGGAAACGGTGCTGAGAGCGGAGTCACAGGCGATGACTCGCAGCAACAGCCTGCCGCGGAAGAGCCTATAGGTGAAGAAACGGCCAGCGTAAGAACGATAGCCCACATCATGGGTAAAAGCGATGTTCCGGAGCACCCGCAGCGGGTCGTCGTTCTAACCAACGAAGGTACGGAGGCGCTTCTTGCATTAGGCGTAACGCCGGTCGGGGCGGTCAAATCGTGGACCGGGGATCCTTGGTACGCTCATATTGCGGATCAAATGAAAGATGTAGTGAATGTCGGCGAGGAGAGCCAGCCGAACCTCGAGTTGATTGCGGGGCTGAAGCCGGATTTGATTTTGGGCAACAAAATGCGCCATGAGAAAATTTACGGGGAGCTTTCCGCGATCGCGCCGACGGTATTTACGGAGACGCTTCGGGGAGAGTGGCAGGACAACTTTAAAGTATATGCCGATGCCTTGAATCGAAAGGCGGAAGGCGACAAGGTGCTGGCCGATTATGAGGCGAAAATTAACGATTTGAATGCTAAGCTCGGCGATCGGCTGTCCACAAAGGTTTCGCTTGTGCGATTTATGGCGGGCGACACGCGCATATATTATAAGGATACGTTCGCAGGAGTAATCTTGGAGCAAATCGGTCTGGCGCGTCCCGAATCTCAGGATAAGGATGACTTTGCGGCAAGGAACGTAACGAAAGAGCGTATTCCGGAAATGGACGGGGATATCCTGTTCTACTTCACATACGAAACCGGTGACGGGGGCGCGTCTGCGGTGGAGAAGGATTGGATCAACGATCCGCTGTGGAAGCAGCTTCAAGCCGTGAAGGCCGGCAAAGTGTACAAGGTGGACGATGCGATTTGGAATACGGCCGGCGGCGTGTTGGCGGCGAACTTGATGGTAGATCAATTGGCACAATACCTTGATGAAGCGAAATAAATAAAATATCACTATCGTCTAAGCCGGGTGAAGCCCGGCTTTCTTTTGTTTGTTCTACGTCGCTTCGCCTTAGGATTTGGCATTGGCTATGGCTTTATGCTGGAATGTTCCGCGCTGCAAATTAGGGGATGGCATGGGGGGGGCCGGCTCCCTTTTTACCGTTATCCCTTCCGCTCAGCACCACAAAATGATAGTTCACGTGCGATCGGGAGACAGAAAGAATGCTGGATGACACAGGTACTGGAAAAGAATCAAATAGGATGGGAGTTTCCTTCGGCCGATCTTCATTATACCGCTATCCCCATCACTCAGCTTAATAATCAAGTATAGCGTCCTAATCAAATGTAGCGTCATTTGCTCGTAATCGAGATCACGCACAGCATTTTATATAATTTGTGTCCTCTTGTTTCTTCATACAAATACCGCAAAGCGAGTCTATTATCGATATATTCGTACGCAGCGACTGATTGATTCGGAAGCAAAATTCATCCATATACGCCTGTAAATACTTCGGACCGATTCCGTGAAAGGTACGGTTAATCCAGGTTCTGGCTTCTTTGAACAGTTGAGGGAGCAAACTCTCCTCATGGATGCGAAACCGCTTGAGTATCACAGTATCATAGTTTGCAGCCGCCACATGCCGCTCGATAAAGTCCTTCTCCCCCGATCGATCCAAACGTTTTCCGTCCATATGATGCTTAGGAATCTTCTTTATTTTCACTTGGAGAGGTTCGCCGTTAAATTGAAATGCGGCGCCGACCATAACCGGATGCTCCGAAGAATGAACCACAAAAGGCTGGCGATAATAGTTGCGGCCATAGAATGACAACGCAGCTTTAACTTTGCCGGAAAGGGGCTCCAGCACGTCCAATCGCGAGATTGCGCTTCGTATTTTGTTGAGGATGGCCCAGGCCGTTTTGTAAGTCACCTGAATTTCTTTAGCGAGCTGAACCGCATTGATGCTCTCGGCTCGGCACAAAAATTGGATAGCAGTCACCCATTTAAGCAGCGGAGTACGGCTTCCTTCCATGACGGTGCCGACGGTAATCGATGTTTGATGACGGCACGATCCGCATTGGTACAAAGGCAGTCTTCGGGTGCGAATGACATAAGCCCGTGTATGCCCGCAATGAGGACAAGCATAACCGTTCGGCCATTTCAATCGATAAAAATATGCTACACAGCTTTCCTCTGAATTCAGATTCATCAGATCGAATCCGATAATGGAAGTCATATAGATCGCCGCCCTAACATTATATTAAAAACATTATACCAAACAAATGTTCGCAAATCAATATTTTTAATCCAAATTAAGGGATTTTTTTCGTGCGACTGGTGCTGTCCGCGTGTCTGAGTCATGGGGATAGCGATAAAATGGAGGTGCGATGGGAAGAAAGCCGACAGTACGCAGGAGAATGGAGAAGCGGGAGAAACCGAATCATGTGTCGCCGATATTTATATGAACCAGGGATTGATCAAAAAGGGCGATGCGGAAGGAAAGTTAGTTCATTGGAACAAGCTGAGGTGTTGGGATATCGATCAAAAGGAAGCGCGAAGGAGCTTGTCGGGGTCGGTGAGACGTGGGGAGAAGAGAGAGGATGAGATAGAAGATTGATGGAGATGCAAGCCGGGGAGTGGAGTGAGGAAGTGAGAAAGTGAGGAAGTGAGGAAGTGGGGGGAGTGAGGAAGTTTAGAAAGTGAGGAAGTAGGGAAGTAGGGATGTAAGGATGTAAGAATGTAAGGATGTAAGGATGTAAGCCCGGGATCGGGAGAAGTGTAGTAAGGAAATGGGAAGCATATTGCGTGTGAAACGCAAAAAAACCCTGCAGTACCATTAAATGGACCTGCAGGGTATTCAGCAATTATTCGGTTGCTACCGATTGGTCTGCCTGCATCGTTACAGGAGAGATCCGTACGAAGTGAGCGTCGAGGTTTTCGAGTAAAGCTGCGACCTTGGCGGCTGAATCGGCTTGACCCGAGTTTGCGAGCTCGTCGCGGTATTGAGAAAGCAGTTCAGACAGATCCGCCTTGCTCTTGTCGCCAAGCTTCGCAATGTTCACCTTCGCACCCTTCGCGACACGGCGTTCGATCGCCGCGACATCCAAACCGAGCTCCGGCTGGATCCGCTGGTAAATGACGCCGCCCGTCATTCCGGCGCAAATCCATGGACCCGGGTCGCCCATAACGACGGCACGGCCGTTCGTCATGTATTCGAATGCGAAGCCCTTCAAATTCGCTCGGCCGGCGATATTGCCCAGATCGTCGCGGAGCGGTCCGGCGAGCTCGCCGCCGAAGATGACATCCGCGCCGGAAAGGCGGATGCAAGCGCGGGAGTCGGCATTGCCTTGAACGATGAACGTTCCTTTCTGAGCGCCGTAAGCGAACGATTTGCCTACGGAGCCGTTGATGAATGCTTTATGCTTGCCCGGCGCTTTTAAGATGGCGATTTTGCCGCCGAACGACATTTTGCCTACGCCGTCCTCTGCGCCGCCATGCACGGTAATATTTACGCCGCGGGCGTTGAATGCGCCGAGGCCGTTACCCGGCACGGAGCCGTCCGACAGCACGAGCGAGATGTCCGGCAAATTGTCGTATTTGCCGTTGAAGCGGTCGCGCACTCGGTTCGAGGAGAAGCGGGAACCGATAATGCGCGTTTCCGCGCTCACCTTGCTCCAGTTGCGATGAATCGGCGCATCGAAGCTCAAGCTGCTCGGATACATGCCTTCCGCGCCGACAGCTGCGATAACCGATTCTGCCGATGCGACCGTAGCAGTCGCGTCCGCGGTGCTGGACGTCTTAATGAACTGGATCGGTGCCGGACGAAGGATGGCCGACAGGTCGATCTGATCGTGATAAGCGACTTGCTGGAGAAGATCGGAGCGTCCGACCAAATCTTGAGCGTTCTTAAAGCCGAGAGCCGCAACGATTTCGCGGACTTCCTCGCCCATCGCGGAGAACAACCGCACAAGCGAATGAACCGCCGTATCGAATTCGCGAGGCACGAAACGGCGAAGGCCTTTTTCTTCCGCTTCATGCATGGAGTCGATTTGCGTCGCGATGCCGACGTGGCAAGTGTCCAAGTGGCAGCCGCGGCATGCCGTACAACCGATCGCTTGCATGGAGATGGATGCGAAGCCGCAGCGGTTTGCGCCGAGCATCATCATCTTCACGACGTCGGCGCCGGATTTCATGCCGCCGTCGGACCAGAGCTCCACTTTATGACGAAGTCCCGCTTCAATCAGGGCGACGTGAGCAAGCTTGGTGCCGATTTCGGTAGGCAGTCCGACATGCTGAAGCGAGTGCATGCGCGCCGCGCCCGTACCGCCGTCAAAGCCGGACAGCGTGATGACGTCCGCGCCCGCTTTGGCGACGCCGACGGCAATGGTGCCGATGCCCGGAACGACCGGGACTTTGACGATGATTTTCGCTTGGTGGTTGCTTGCTTCCTTCAATTCGCTGATCAGCTGCGCCAAATCCTCGATCGAATAAATATCGTGATTGTTCGACGGCGAGATCAGGTCGGAGCCGATCGTCGCATTCCGCGCTTCCGCGATTTTGGACGTTACCTTGGAGCCCGGCAGGTGACCGCCTTCGCCCGGCTTCGCGCCTTGGCCGATCTTGATTTCAAGGAAGGCCACCGCGTTGGCCAGCTCGACATTGACGCCGAAGCGTCCGGAAGCAACCTGCGCGCCGCGGGTCCGCTTATAGCGGCCGAGCATATCTTTGATTTCTCCGCCTTCGCCGTTCATCGTTACCATGTTGAGACGCTCGCCCGCTTCCGCATAAGCGCGGAACGCGATTTCGTTCTGCGAGCCGAAGGACATGGACGAGATGAGCATCGGCAAGTCGTGATCGCCTACCGAAATGTTGACGTCGGAAGGTGCGAGCGGCTTGCGGCCTTCGGACAACGCCTTCTCGTAGTTGAAATCGGCGACGTGGCGAATGGAAATCGGATTTTTTTGTTCTTCTTCCCGAAGCTTGTCGCGATAGTCGGAATAAGGCGCCTGACCGGCAGCCGCTTCGACGAGCGCCTTCCACATCCGTCCGAAGAAGTGGAAGTTTCTCGCCGATTTCGCCTTCGGGTTGTTGTTGTAGTCTTCGTAACGGGCTTCGGCGTCCTTTTCGAGCTTATCGAAGCCGGTGCCGCCCGTTTCGCTTCCTAAATAGTTGACGATATCGAGCATCTCCGCCACTTCGGGGTGCAAGCCGATCGCGGAGAAGAAACGGGTATAACCGCGAACTTCATGCGTTCCGATCGTGGAGATGACTTTCTCAAGCCCTTTCTGTAGAGCGGTGAATACCTTGCGCGCAGATTCGGCGCCGTTCTTGGCCGATGCGGTTGCAAACAACGCATATGGCGAAATGAGATCCGCGCCTAATCCGGTCGCGACCGCGATATCGTGCAGGCTGCGGATCGCCGCGGAGCGAAGCACGATGCTCGCTTGACGGCGAAGATTGTCGCCGCCGTCAAGTTTTACGGAACGGAGCGCGATATCGACGCGCGATACGGCAAGGTGCGGGTCCATCCACAGCTTGTCGTTGTTGTTCGCTTCGGAATCGTCGAGCACGATCAAGGACGCGCCTTCGCGAACCGCAGCGATAACATTTTCCGCAAGTGCGTCAATAGACGCTTTGAGAGACGCTCCTCTCGGGAAGGAGAGGGAGAATCCGCGCACCGACGATCCGAACGCCGCGACGAGCTGTTCAAGGGAAGGCTGTCCGAGCGCCTCGAAGGAGCCCGCGCCGTTCGAGCCTTCCAAAAGAAGCGGAGCCGGCAGTTCCATGCGCAGGCGGGCGTCCACTTCCCCGTAAATCGACGAACGCGGACCGATGACCATGCGCGTGGAGAAATGCTCCTGCTCCCGGTCGCGGTCAATGGCCGGGTTCGTTACGACGGCAACGCTCTCTTTAATGAAATCGGGAATATTTTTGCGTTCCGGATTGATCGCCGCCAGCGGTCCGTCATGGCCGAGAGAGCGGATCGGCTCGGCGCCGGTTTCGGACATCGCTTCGATCATTTGGATGCCCTCGCGGTCCCAGCCTGCCGCCGAATACAGCGCATCGGTCACTTGCACGTCAGGATACGGAGCCGCTTCCGGGAACTCATTTTCATAGAACAAATGCTTGTGCATTCCATCGAAATTGGTGCGCTTCTTGGCGCGTTCCAGCACGATCGTCTGCAGCGACTCGTAAGGAATGACTTGGATATGTTCGCCGCGGTTCAATACGACGCCGATTTTTTCGCCCGGAGCGATCGGTCTCGGCTCGGCGACCATTTCTCCTACGGTAATAATGCCTTGCTCGGAGGAGAAATAGAGGGAGGTTTCGCTTTCAACCATCCATACCGGACGCAGTCCCAGCGCGTCGACGCTGAATACGCATTCGTTGCCGTAGCGGGATACGATGCCCGCCGGACCTTGTGCATAATGGCCCCAAATTTGGCGATAGTAAACATAAAGATCTTGGAGCTCTTCGCGGAAATGCTTCATTTCGTTGTAGATCGGCGGGAACACAAGCTCCATCGCTTCAAACAGCGAAAATCCGAAACGGTGAATGAACGTCTCGATCGTACGGTTCATATCCTGAGAGTCGCTGCCGCCGTCTACGAGGGGAACGCCGACCATATCGGCTTCGGAGCGCATCTTCTTCACGGTGTTGATTTCGCCGTTATGGCCGAGGAGCGAGAACGGCTGTACGCGGAAGAAGTTCGAAAGCGTATTTGTGGAATAGCGGTTATGGCCGATCGTAGCCTGCGCTGCGAACAGCGGATCTTGCGTATCCTTGAAATATTTCGGCAAAATGCTCGCCGAACCAAGCACTTTATAAGCGGCGGTCACGTTGCTGAGCGATGCGACGTGAACGTTGTACTTGGTCTCGATTGCAATGTGAAGCTCAAACAGCCGGTCGGCAATATTGCCTTCGCCTTCATATAGGCCGGTTACCTGCCAGAAGACAGGCTCGTCGTTTCGGCCGTTCGGTCCGAGTACGGTGCTGTTCACCTGGTTTTCCTGCTCCAGGACGATAGCTGCGCCGTGTTGCTCGAACAGCTCGCGTATGCCGGCCTGCATATCCGCCGCGGAAATGTCCAGCTTGCGGGGCACGAAAATATGCGCCGCGAAAAAACGGTCGTCATAGGCGAGTGAACCGTCTTTGCCGGCTTCCGCCAGTCTTTTCTCCCATAACGCGCGCGGAATATCCGTCAGGATGCCGCAGCCGTCGCCTTCTCCGTCAATAAAGCCCGAACGGTGTTCCATTTTGACGAGCGCTTCGATCGTCTTTTGGACGTTGTCCCGGGACGGATGACCGTTTTTCTCAATGATGCAAATAATTCCGCAGCTATCGTGCTCTTGCAGCAACAGGTTTTGAAATAAACCTTCGTTCTTCATAGCTTGGTTCATGTGTTTGGCGGTCAGAGATGGTCCTGACCTTCACCTCCTATAGAAATGAAATAAAATTTGCATAATTATGCAGTTAAACGAATAAAAAAATAGTATTCAGTTCGGAGATGCAATGCAAGACAGTGAAAAACGATCCGCAAAAGCCGAAGGGATACTGCAAACAAACGAGTTTATGACGTATGAGAAACCACGGAAGACACCGCGGAAAATCAAGGAAAATCGCTTACATACGCCGGATGGTAAAAGTAAATACAGAATATCACGAAATCTGACATACGACAATAAAGAAACGTCGTGTAAGCGTTTTTAACATGTATAAAATTATTTATAGGACTGAATAAAAAATATTTTTTGGAATTGTCGGACAATTCGGAAAAGGGGCGGTTTTTCGCGGATTTCCTTGATTTTTCGCGGTATTTTCACGGTATATTGAAGGCGGACCTCCCGGGGTCAAGAGAGTCCGGAAAGGTCCGCCATGAGAAAATTTTCGAGAGAAAAAATAGTTTGTGAGATAATCTGACAAATGTTTTGTTTACATACGAGCAAATGCTTTCTTCGCGGCTTCGATGGTGAAATCGACGTCTTCTTCGGTATGGGCCGTCGTCAGGAACCAAGCTTCGTATTTGGAAGGGGCCAAGCAGACGCCTTCCTCAAGCATCGCGCGGAAGAAGCGGGCGAACATTTCGCCGTCGGCCGCCTGGGCTTCTTCATAATTGGTAACCGCGTGGTCGTAGAAGTGCGTGGAGAACGCGCCGCGGATGCGGTTGATCGTCAGCGGGATGCCGCGGGCGGCTGCAAGGTCGGCCAAGCCGCCCGCAAGCGCTGCGGCGAGCGAGTCGAGCCGCTCGTAAGTGCCGGGGCGCCGCAGCTCGGCGACGCAAGCTATTCCTGCGGACATGGACAGCGGGTTGCCTGCGTGCGTTCCCGCCTGATAGGCGGGCCCGAGCGGAGCAACCTGCTCCATGATGTCCGCGCGGCCGCCGTAGGCGCCGATCGGCACGCCGCCGCCGATGATTTTGCCCATGGCCGTCAAGTCGGGCCGAATCGTTTCTGCGTTCCCTTGCGCAAGGAACGTCGACGCCGCTCCCCAATGGAAGCGGAACGCAGTGATGACCTCGTCATAGATGACGAGCGCTCCGGCTTCGCGGGCCATCGTGCACAAGCCCTCCAGGAATCCGGGCTTGGGAGGCACGATGCCGAAGTTGCCGACGATCGGCTCGACCATGACGGCGGCCGTCTCCGGTCCCCAGCGCTCCAGCGCCGCCTTCAAGGCGCCCAAGTCGTTGAAGGGGACCGTGATGACGGACTCGGCGACGCCGACCGGCACGCCCGCGCTGTCCGGCACGCCGAGCGTGGACGGGCCGGAGCCGGCGGCGACGAGCACCAGGTCGGAGTGGCCGTGGTAGCAGCCCGCGAATTTGATGATTTTCGTCCGGCCGGTATAGGCTCTCGCCACGCGAATCGTAGTCATGACCGCTTCGGTGCCTGAGTTTGTAAAGCGAACCTTGTCGAGCGAAGGTATCGCTTCCTTTAATAGCTTCGCAAATTCGATCTCCAGCTCCGTCGGCGTTCCGTACAAAATGCCGTTCTCCGCCGCTCGCGAGATCGCCTCCGTTACCGCAGGGTGCGCGTGTCCGAGAATAATCGGGCCGTACGCCGCTAGATAATCGACGTATCGGTTTCCGTCGGCATCCCAGAAATATGCTCCTTGCCCCCGCTTCATAAATACGGGCGTACCGCCGCCGACCGCTTTGAACGAGCGGGACGGCGAGTTCACGCCGCCTACGATATGCTGCTGCGCTTCCTTATATAGCTGGTGCGACTTCTCGTGATTCATCGGATCGATTCCTCCATTCAAATGTTCAACACGGATTGGTGGTTTTTTCCAGAAAAAAATGGAGGAGATTTCCTCTCGACAATATTTTTATAGAAATTTATTCCGTGTATAATGATGGTGATGGTATAATGATTTTATCCGAAATAAACCTCTATTAAAAACAAGTTTTATCCGGCATCAGAAAGGTTAAACCTTTTGTTTCCGCAAAGTCAAGAGTCAAGCAATCCTTCCGATTCTAGCGGCACATCCGCGATCTCTTCAAAAAATATGCTAAACAAAAAAATATTTCCTCCAAATTTTAATTATATATTGAATGTTTCCTCCTATGGTGGTAATATATTCTATATGAAAGCGCATTCTTTGCAACGGCATTCACGGTTTAAACGTTTGCAAAACGGAGCTTGTTCAGGCGCGTTTTTAGTAGAAAGGCCTTGTACATATGTAAGGAGGTGGTGCTCCTTTTCCCCGTGGAAACGAATTTTGAGCATTGCATTACGGATGAGCAAGCTGGGGGATCATTGGATGCGGAAAGTAAAGGTGGCTCAGTCTTTATTCGGGTCGGTCCGGTATTTTCACACACGCGATAAACAGCACAAGATCGAGCCGAACGCAAGGAAACTGCTAATATGCATTTCGCATCTCGCAAAGAACGGTAGTTTATAACAACGGTTTCGATCAGAAAAAGGGAGGATTCAAATGAAAAGCAAAAAGCTCTTGTCTTTATTGTTGATCTTTACGTTGATCATCTCGCTGTTTGCCGCATGCTCCGGAGGGGGCTCCAATGACGCCGGCAAAGACGAACCGGCTCCTGCAACCGAAGGCGAAGATACCGGTACGGAAGCTGAGACGCCTCCTGCAGATAAACCGGCCGCGTCGGGGGAGAAGGTTGAAATTTCGTTCTGGTACGGCTGGGGCGGCACCGAGGGCGAAGCGATGAAGAAGCTGATTCAAAAGTTTAACGACAGCCAAGACCGCATCGTCGTAATCGGCACCGAAGAAGGCGATTACTCGAAGCAAACGACGGCAATCGCCGCAGGCAACCCGCCGGATGTAGCGAGCAACTTCGGCCATGCGACCGTACCGAACGGCGTAACCGGCCAAAACACGCCGCTTGACGCTTACATGGAAAAGTCCGGACTTGACGCTTCCGCATTCGTGCCGGGCGCCATCAAACAGCAGCAGTACGACGGCGTAACTTACGCGGTACCGCTCAACATGCATATCTCCATGCTTCTTTATAATAAGAAAATTCTTGCCGAAGCGGGCTACGACAGACCGCCGGAAACGATTCAAGAGATGGAAGAGTATTTCGACAAGCTCAGCCAAATCGAACCGACCGGCGAGATTAAGAGACTCGCATTCTACCCGAACCTTGATATTTACAGCTATGCGTATGTGTTCGGCGGCGGCTTCTATAACGAGTCCACCGGCGAAATTACTCCGCAAGACCCCGGTCTGATCGAAGCGATGAAATGGAACGCGAAGATGTGGAAGAAAGCGGGCGGAAGCGAGAAGATCAATCCGTTCACGGCATCTTTAGGCGGCTGGCTCACGGCCGAAGACCCGTTCTTCGTAGGCAAATACGCCATGACGTCCGGCGGCGAGTGGGTGCCGACGTTCCAGAAGAAGTTTGCTCCGGATCTCGACATGGGCATCGCTCCGATGCCGTATGACGCGAAGCACCCGGAAAAGAAAGGCGCAGGCACGGTAAATACAAGCACATTGTACATTCCGAAAGGCGCGAAGCATCCGGACGAAGCGTGGGAGTTCATCAACTGGTTCATGCAGCCGGAGAACGTCGCCGAGTGGAACGCCGCGATCGGCAACCTGCCTCCAGTCCTTGCGGCTCTCGACGTTCCGGTATTCGACAACGTTCCGGGCTTCAAAGAATTCCTTGAAGAGTCCAAAAACCCGAACCTCGTTACGTTCCCGGCTTCGCCTTACATGGCCGACTACATGAACGAAATCGGCGTCGCTTACAACGAAGTGCTTCTCGGCAACATGACGGCGGAGCAAGCGGCCAAGCAAATCGCCGACAAGATGGTTCCGATCCTGGAGAAACACAAGAAGTAAACGTGCAATCGATGATAATAGCGGTTTAGTAAGCATATGTGGACTCCTGCCCTCTCTGAGTGGGCAGGAGTCGGTATTATTATTCGGAAGTTCGGGTACGGAACAGGTTAAGGTTTTGGGGGTGGAGAAAATATGCGGTCTCAAACGATAGCGGTCAAAGTGCTGAAAACAAGCCTTCTTTTCTTTATACTGAGCAGCTTTGTCTTAACCCCTGCAGGATTGGGGCCGAGCGCGGACGCATCCGGCAAGCTGGCCGATAAATATAAAGATGCGCTCAAGCTGAAGCCGGTCGATTTTTCAGCCTTTAGCGAAGCGCAGCTGCCGATGTACGCAAACGTAGTTCAGAAGCAGATGGACGAAGGTGTCGCCGATGTGAAGGGCACCCGCGTCGAAATTTCTTCCGCCGCATACAGCGCCTTCGGTTCGCTGGCGAACGCGGCGCCGGAGCTGAAATCCGGAATCGGAGATAAAGCTCAAGAGGTATTGCTTTGGCAAGAGGATGTAGATTGGATCGAATGGCCGGTCGAAGTGCCGGAGGACGGTTTTTACAACATAGAGCTGACTTATTATCCGATTGAGGGAAAGCGATCTTCAATCGACAGAGCGTTAAAAATCGATAATCAGTTTCCGTTCAACGAGGCTCAGCGGCTTGCCTTTTACCGCATGTGGGCAGATAAGGCGGAGCCCGTGCTGAACAGCAAGGGAGACCACATTCGTCCGAAGCAGGTCGAGGTCCCGCGCTGGGAGACGGTCAGGCTGGTTGACAATGAGGGAAAGCACCCGGAGCCCTTCCGGTTTTATATGACGAAAGGAAAGCATACGCTGCGCATGGAGACGCTGAAGGAGCCGGTCGCAATCGAGAAGCTGGCGCTTGTGTCTCCGGAGGATCCTCCTTCTTATGAACAAGTGAAGCAGGCGTATGCGGACAACGGTTACAAGGAAACGAAGGACCGTTTCGTAAAAATTCAAGCGGAGAAAGCGTGGTACAAAACCGACCCGACGATTCGCAGGGAGTCCGGCTCGGATCCGCTCGTGGAGCCGGCGGCCGGCGGAAATTTGATCCTGAACGTGATCGGCGATTACCGCTGGCGAAAGGGCGGCCAGTACATAACCTGGAAGCTGGACGTGCCTGAGGACGGGCTGTACAAGATCGCCTTCAAGGTAGGACAGTGGTGGGGCGACGGCTTGCCGGGCTACCGCAAAATCGAGCTGGACGGCAAAGTTCCGTTCAAGGAGCTGGAACAATATTCGTTCCGCTACGACAGGGATTATTATATCGAAACGCTCGGCAACAAGAACGAGCACTACCTGTTTTATTTGACGAAGGGCGAGCACACGCTCAAAATGACGGCGCAGCTCGGACCGTACACCGACGTGATTCAATCGCTGTCGGACACGATCTTCCAGATTTCAAAGGTAAACCGCGACATCATCAAGGTTACCGGCACGAAGCCGGACTTGAACTTCCGATATGAGCTGGAAAAACGCATTCCGACGATCATCGGGGATTTGGATCAAATCATTGAGGGCTTGTCCTTCCAGATCGAAGAGCTGCGGGATATTGCCGGCAAATCGCCTGCGATCGTGGAAAGCCTTAAGATGATTCGGGATCAGTATCGGCAAATGAGAGAAAACCCCGACAAAATTCCGGTCATGCTGGAAGACATCACGAACACGCAAGGACAGCTCGGCAACTGGATGCTCAGCTTGAAGGAAACGCCGCTCGTCATGGATTATATTGTCGTCGCGTCACCGGATGAAAGAATGCCGCGTGCGATGTCGAATTTATTCCAGCGCATGTGGTCGATGACGCAAAACTTCATCACATCGTTCTACAAGGATTACGACAGTGTCGGCGACAACTTCGGCGGAACCGGCGAAAACAAGGTCATCGACGTCTGGGTCGGCAACGGCCGCGAGTGGGCGGAGCTGCTGAAGGATTTGGCGGACGAGGACTTCACGCCGGAGACGGGCATATACGTCAACGTCAATACGATTCCGGCCGGACAGCTTGCCGTCGGCTCGGCCAATACGCTGCTGCTGGCAGCGAGCTCGGGCAGGGCGCCGGACGTAGCGACGAGCGCGGCGTCGACGCTGCCGGTCGAGTTCTCGATTCGCGGAGCGGTAGCGGACCTGAGCAAGTTCCCGGACTTCGACGAAGTGGCGAAGCAGTTTCTGCCGGGGTCTTTGATCCCGTTCCAATACAACGGCGGCGTATACGCGCTTCCGGAAACGCAGGACTTCAACCTGCTGCTGTATCGCAAAGACATTTTGAGCGAATTGAATTTGGGTATCCCCGAAACGTGGGAGGATTTCTATAAGATGCTCCCGATCCTGCAGCGAAACGGCATGAACGCTTGGGTTCCCGCAGTGATCGATCCGTTCCTGTACCAGCACGGCGGCAGCTTCTATTCCGACGATCTTACCGAAACGGGATTGAATACGCCGGAAGCGTACGCCGCGTTCAAGGAATGGACGGACTTGTATACAAACTACCGGCTGCCGATTCAGGCGGACTTCTTTAACCGGATGCGCTCCGGCGAAATGCCGATCGGACTCGGCGGCTATCAAATGTACGTCCTGCTCGCAACCGCCGCTCCCGAGCTGGCGGGCCGCTGGGGCATCGCTCCGGCGCCGGGCATTCGCAAGGAAGACGGAACGGTCGACCGGACCGCCGGCGGCGCGGTAACCGGCACGGTTATTTTTAATGATTCCGATAAGAAGGAAGAATCGTGGCAATTCGTCAAATGGTGGATGAGCAAGGAAACGCAGCTTCGCTTCGGCCAGGAGCTGGAGTCGCTGCTCGGCGTCGAGGCAAGATGGAATTCCGCGAATATCGAAGCGTTCGAGGAGTTACCGTGGTCCAAGGAAGATTTGGCTACCTTTAAGGAGCAGTGGAAATGGTACCGCGAGCAGCCCGTCGTTCCCGGCGGATATTTTACGGCCAGACATATTGCCAATGCGTGGAACCGCGTTGTTTTATCCGCCGTTAATCCGAGGGAATCGCTTGAACAAGCGGTAAAGGACATTAATAAAGAGCTGAGGGCCAAACAGGAAGAGTTCGGCTTCAAGGTTTCCACCGAATAATCAGTACATGGAAGGGACGGATCTTCGATGGCGGAACAAACGGCGGCAATCGGCCGCCCGGCTATTCACAAGAAAAGGAGCGCGAGACTCGTTTCCCATTGGAAAGAGCATAAAATCAAATATTTTATGCTCGCCCCCTTTCTAATATTGCTAGCTGTATTTGTCATCATTCCGGTCGTATGGTCGATGGGCCTCAGCTTGACCTACTACAACATGCTGCAGCCGCCGAAATGGGTCGGACTGACAAACTACAAGCTCCTGTTTCTTGAGGACGACATATTTTTGACTTCGATTAAAAATACGATGGCTTTCGCGGTCGTTACCGGACCGATCGGCTATTTGATGTCGTTCTTCTTCGCTTGGATCATCAACTCCTTGCGTTTCAGCAACGCGTTCGCTTTGGCGTTCTATGCGCCTTCGATTACGAGCGCCGTCGCGCTGAGCGTCGTCTGGATGTACATCTTCTCCGGCGACCGGTACGGCATGATCAATAAAGTGCTGATCGATATGGGGATGATGGAACGGCCGATCATATGGCTGCAAAACCCGAACACGATGCTGTACGTCGTCATCTTCGTATCGCTGTGGATGAGCATGGGCTCCGGCTTCCTCGTGTTCCTCGCCGGCTTGCGCAACGTCCCGACCGATCTGTACGAAGCGGGAGCGATCGACGGCATCAAGAGCAAAATCCAAGAGATGTGGATGATTACGCTGCCGATGATGAAGCCGCAGCTGCTGTTCGGCGCGGTCATGGCGATCGTCGGCTCGTTCGCCGTGTTTGACGTCGCGGCCGTGCTAACCGGGATGCCGAGCGCCAACTACGCGGCCCATACGATCGTCGCGCATCTGTACGATTACGCATTTATCCGTTTCGACTTAGGCTATTCTTCGGCGATCGCCGTTGTGTTGTTCTTGTTTACATTCGTCCTGGGGCGCATCTGCATGCGCATGCTGTCCTCCAAGGACGAGTAGCGAGGGGGGAGAAAGATGCAG
Organism: Paenibacillus thermotolerans; assembly: GCF_028745515.1. Taxonomy (GTDB): domain Bacteria; phylum Bacillota; class Bacilli; order Paenibacillales; family YIM-B00363; genus Paenibacillus_AE; species Paenibacillus_AE thermotolerans. The sequence goes on from NZ_JAQZSG010000008.1 coordinate 119,251, forward strand.
GCAACCGGCAAAAAATTGTTCCGGCAGACGGGGAGACCGGCTCTACTTAGAAGCTCGTGGTGGAAACGGGTCACCGTCAGCAAAGTGGCTTTATATACGATGATGATCGCGCTCGTATCGTTCACCTCCATGCCGATCATCTACGTCATCTCGACGGCATTCAAGCCGCTTGACGAGCTGTTCTTATATCCTCCGCGGTTTTTCGTCATGAAGCCGACGCTCAAAAACTTCAACGATCTGCTGATCGCGACCGACTCCATGCTCGTTCCGTTCACGCGGTACTTGTTCAACAGCGTATTTACAACGGTTCTTATCGTCGCGGGGAGCGTCGTCATTTGCTCCATGGGCGCATTCATCGTGTCGAAGTTCAAGCTTCCGGGGATGGACGTCATTTTCGCCATCGTTATTTCCGCGCTTATGTTTGCGCCGCAGGTTACGGCGATTCCGACGTACTTCGTCATTTCGAGCCTCGGCATCATCAATACGTATTGGGCTCTCATATTGCCCAAGCTTGCCGTCCCTTATAACTTCTTTCTCATGAAGCAGTTTATCGATCAGATCCCCGACCAGGTGCTGGAAGCGGCCAAAGTGGACGGCGCGAACGAATGGACTACGTTCTGGAGATTGATCATGCCGATCGTGAAGCCGGCTTGGATGACGGTCGTCATCTTCTCGTTCATCGGCAACTGGAACGATTTCTTCACGCCGCTGATCTATACGACGAGCGAAGCGATGAAGACACTTCCGCTGGCGATGGCGGGCGTATCCAACGGGGTGGTCGGCCGAATGGGCGCGGCCGCCGCAGGCTCCTTCCTGACGATTATGCCGACGATCATTCTATTTGTCATCGTACAGCGTCAAGTCATGGATACGATGGCGCACTCGGGTATCAAATAAACGAAAGTCGGTTGAGGGGGGGATAAGGTGAGAAAGCTGCGCATGTGGTTCAGAGTTCCTGTAATTGCGGTTATGATCGCGTGGATGTGCTCGTCGGCCGCGCTTGCTGCTCCGGCGGACGGTTACGTTATTGAAAAGGCCGGTTACCGGATTCCGATCCCGCTCGGTTATTCGGTGGAGCGGGTGCTGGCCAGCGACTATCAGCACGGGGCTTTAAAGACGCCGGAAGATTTGTTTATAGACAAAAAAGACAATTTGTATATCGTCGATACCGGCAACGACCGAATCGTGAAGATGGACAAATTCGGCAATATTTTGAAGGTGTTCGGCAAGGGCGAAAACGACGTCGAGTTTTACGGTCCCAGAGGCATCTTCGTGGAAGATGACGGCGATCTGTATGTCGCCGACACGGGAAACTCCAAAATCGTGCACCTTTCGGCGGAGGGAGAACTGATCGAGGAGTTCGTCGCGCCGGAATCGGAATTGATAGACAAAGATTTTCCGTTCACGCCGACGAAGCTTGTGCTCGACCGCGGCGGAAATATGTACGTCCAGAGCGGAAACGATTATCACGGGCTGATGGTCATCGACGGCCATAACACGTTCCAAGGATATATCGCCCCGAACAAGCTGCCCTTCAACCTGAAGGATTGGATTCTCCGGACGTACGCGACGAAGGAGCAGCGGGAAGCGCTCGGAAAAATCGTGCCTCCGAACCATCGCAACGTGACGATCGATTTGGAGAACGGTTATTTGTACACGGCGATCGAAAATACGAAACAAGACGAAATCAAGAGATTTAACTTTCTTGGCATCAACACGTATCCGAGCTGGCATTACGGTGAAATCTCCTTCCGAAGAGGAATTTTGACGACCGGCAACATCGTCGATTTGGCGATCGACAAGAACGGAATCATTACGGCCGTCGACTCGAATCACCGAAAGGTGTACCAGTTCGATCAAGAAGGCAACAACCTGCTTGTGTTCGGCGGCAACGGCGATCAGACCGGATTTTTCCAAGAACCGGTCAGCGTTGCGGTCGATTCCGAAGGGCTCGTCTATGTGCTTGACCGGCTGAGAGGCCAAATCCAGGTGTTCCGCGCGAACGATTTTACGGAGCTCGTTCATGTCGGCAGCCGGTTATTTCATGAAGGGCGCTATGAAGAAGCTTTGAAGCCTTGGAACGAAGTGCTCGCCATCAACAGCAACTACAACCTGGCGCACCGCGGCGTAGGCAAAGCGCTTTACAAAGAAGGACAATGGCTCGAAGCGATGAAGCAGTTCCGGCTCGGCGAGGATACGTCCAACTACTCCAAAGCGTTCAAAGAATACAGGCACGATGTGCTGCGCCATCAATTCGGCTGGGTCGTTCTCATTGCGACCGTTATTCTCGTTGCGCTCTACTTTACGATCGTGAAGCTTCATCAATATTCAAAAAGGCTTGAGTTTGCTTCCCACGGCCGGCCGCAAATCGAGAATGTGGTGCTTACGCTGTTTTCCCCAAGGGAAGCGTTCAGCCGGATTCAGAGCAATCCTTCGCTAATTGCTGCAGCCGTTCTCATTGCCGCCTTTATCGGGGCGAGATTTTTCGAAATTTACGTGACCAGCTTTCACTTTGCATACACGCGTCCCGAATTCGCCAATTTGGTGGAAGAAACGGCGAAGCTGCTCGTGCCGTTCTTCGCATGGGTCGTGTCGGCCTGGTCGATTACTTCGATCATGGACGGGGAATCGAAGCCGAAGCAAATATTGGTCGCATCTTCGTTCGCCATGCTCCCCTACATTATCGGGACCGTCTCAAAGACGTTGATGAGCAACATCCTGACGCACGACGAGCTCGGTCTATGGAATGCGATCAGCACCGGCGTATATTGGTGGATGGCGCTCATGCTGTTCTTCATGATCATGTCCATGAACGATTACACGGCCGGACGGACGATCTGGGTCATCGTCGTCACGATCTTTACGATGATTGCGCTGCTGGCGATCGGCATTCTGTTCTATGTGCTGGTCGGACACGTGATCAGCTTCTTCAGGGAGCTGTTCCTGGAGCTGTATATTCGAAGCTACTAAAAAGGGGGGAGACGAACGATGAAGCGCCATTTACCGCGTATTATCGCCTGGGTTTTTGTCTTGGCATTCGGCATTTATGCTTTCTATCATCTGGAACGGTTCGAAATCGAAAAAGGGACATTGGGCAACGGCCAAACGCAAGAGGACGTGCAGTACCCTCAAGAGACGATCGACAGGCTGAAAAATTTGGATCAATACTCGCTGGCAGCCGAAACGGACCGTCTTGGCCTGTATATCGAACCGGCTACCTCATCCGTCGCGGTGAAGGATAAGCAAACGGGCGCCCTCTGGATGTCCGCCTCGAATATACCGGATGAAGTGATCGGCGGCAGCCAGCTGCTTCGAAACAGCGTAAAGGCGCCGGTGAATTTTACGTACACCGATTTTTCCAGGCCGATCCATGAGATTATTTCGTCCAACTCGATTTCTTCCGTACCGAAATTGCAATATGAAGACATTGCGGACGGAAAAAGGGTCATCTACTCGTTCGAGAAGCTCGGCATCGAGTTTGCAGTCGAATATACGCTGAAAGACGACCTGCTGGATGTGTTTATTCCGGCGTCGCGCATTAAGGAAAAGACGCAAAACTTGCTCGTCTCCGTCGAACCGCTGCCGAACCTCGGCGCTGCCTCGGACGAGGATGACGGGTATATGTTTTTCCCGGACGGAAGCGGTTCGATCGCATACTTCAAAGAGGTCCACCCGCAATATTTGACGAAATATTCCGCGATGGTATACGGCTCGGAAGACATCTTTAAAAATACGAACCAGCCTCCGGAGAACGCTTACCTGCCCGTCTTCGGCGTTCACAAGAACGGGGACGGATACGTAGCTTATGTCGCCGAAGGGGAATACGAGGCGAAAATCAATTACTATCCGAGCGGATATACGATTAACGTAAACCGGATTTCAAGCGAATTTACGTACCGGCGCATGTATGACGCGGCGGTAAGGCGCGGGGAATTCGTGAACCGCGTCGAAGAGAAGATGACCGCGAACGACCACCGGCTGCAATACGTGTTTCTGCCGAAGGAATCGGCCGATTATTCGGGAATGGCGAACAAGTACCGCGAATATTTGGTCGAAAGCGGCAAGCTGCACAAAAAAATCGGCGATGCGAAGGAAATACCGGCGGCCGTCGATTTGTTTATGGGCATTGAAGAGAAGCGCGTTCTCGGAGACCGGTTTATAAAAGCGACCACGTACGAGCAGGCAAAGCAATTTATTAAGGACATGAAGGATCAAGGCGTACAATCGTTGAGCATTTCCTTAGTCGGCTGGATGCACAACGGCGTCGACGATTTGCCGGACGACCATCGTGCGGCGGCAGAGCTCGGCGGCGCAGCGAAGCTGAAGGAGCTGACGAAGTTCGCGAAGGATAACGGCGTCGAGCTGTATTTGAATTACAACAACGCCATGGGCTTCGGCGAAAACCTCCGGCTGACGAAGACGTTGGACGTGATGAAAACGCCGAGCCGCATGCCGCTTGAAAATGTGTTCATTGAAATGCTGATGCTCAATGCCGCGAGGGCAAAGGAGAAATTCGACGGCGGGGCCGCCGAGACGATTGCAGGTTACGGGCCTTCGGGGATCGACTTTGCGGCTTACGGTGAAATGGCGGTAGCCGACTACAACGAGTGGCACCCGCTGACCCGCGAAGGCACGGTCCGAACGTGGCTTGACATGATGCAGGAGTCGCGGGAGCAGAACGGCAAGGTTGCAGTAAGAGGCGGCAATCAGTACGTGCTTTCGATCGCGGACCGGATCTTGGACATTCCGCTGAGGGATACGGGATACATGTATGCCGACGAAGCGGTGCCGTTCTTCCAGATGGTCGTGCACGGATACGTTCCGTACAGCGGGGACATTCCGTTAAACATTCATTACAATCAGCGGGAGCTGTTCCTGAAATGGGTGGAATACGGAAGCATGCCTTACTATTTCTTGACCAGAAACAACCCGGAGGAGTTCCGCTTTACGCATTACGACGATTTGTTCAGCTCCACGATGAAGCAATGGTCTCCGGTGCTGGTCGAGCAATACAAACAAATCAACGAAAAATTGGGCCATACATGGGGCCTAACGATTACAGGACATAAGATTTTGCAGCGGAACGTATACGAAACGACGTACGAGGACGGAACGAAAGTGATTGTCAATTATAATACGACGGCGTATTCGAGCGGCGCATTGACGGTGAACGGCATGGATTACGCCGTGATTCAAGGAGGGAACGCACAGTGAAAATAGGACTCGAAAGACGGAAAATGTGGAGCGGATATTTTTTCATTTCACCGTGGTTCCTCGGCTTTCTCGCTTTCCTCGTGTACCCGCTCGCCAAATCGCTGTACATGAGCTTTAACGAGCTGAAAAGCGTTTCGGGCATGGAGATGCAGTTTGTCGGATGGGATAACTACTTGCGGGCGTTTTTGAAGGATATTTATTTTATCCCTCTCTTTTATAACTCCGTTACGAGCGCCATCGTGGAAATTCCGCTCATTCTCGTATTTTCGTTCTTTATCGCCACCTTGCTGAACCAGCAGGTGAAAGGGCGGGCGTTCTTCCGCGCCGCGTTCTTCCTGCCGGTTATTATCGGCTCCGGCTTCGTCATGAACGAGCTGCTGGGTCAAGGGATCAGCGCGCTGTCTACGGCTGCTCCGGATCCGACGCAGCAAAATTCCGGTGTGCAGAACGGCCTCTCGATTCCGATGGAAATCGCGGTTTACTTGCCGCCGGATTTGTTTGAAACGCTGACGGACATTATGGATAAGCTGACGCTCGTGTTTTGGAAGACGGGGATTCAAATCCTGATCTTCCTTGCGGGACTTCAGGGGATCTCGGAATCGCTGTACGAGTCCGCCCGCGTAGACGGCGCGACGCCTTGGGAGATGTTCTGGAAGATCACCTTTCCGCTAATGACGCCGGTGCTGCTGCTGAACAGCATCTTTACGCTCGTCGATTCGTTCACGGAGATGCGAAACCAAGTGATGCTGTATATTAAACAGGTTGCTTTCACGAACATCGAAATGGGCTATGCCGCAGCGCTCGGGTGGATTTACTTCCTGTTTATTTTCTTGATCATCGTCGTTATTTTTGCGGCGACACGCAAAAAAATTTATTACGCCAGCTAAAGCGGAAGGGGGGTTACGGCATGCAGCAAATCCAGCGGGCTTCGGCGCATCCAGCGCAGACGAACACGAAAACGAGCACGTTCGCGCAAAAGCTTTACCATCTGCAAATCGGCTTTCGGATTTACCGGCTGTTCATTTATTTGTTTTTGATCGGTCTGTCGTTCGTATTTTTATACCCGTTCCTGTACATGGTCACGACGTCGTTCAAATCGGTGCCCGATCTCGTGGATCCGACCGTATATTGGGTTCCGAAATCGTTCAATATTAATAGCTACTTCACTGCGTACGCCTTGCTGAATTATTGGGATTTCTTTAAAAATTCCGCGTTCTTAACGGTAGTGACAGTGGCCGGGCAGGTCATCTCCTGCTCCATCGTCGGCTACGGCTTCGCCCGCTTTAAGTTCCCGGGACGGGAAATTTTGTTCGGGCTCGCCATGTTCTCGATGGTCGTCCCGCCGCAGACCATTATCGTTCCGCTCTTTATCCAATATAAGGAGATGGGCTGGATCAACTCGTATTTGCCGATGATCGTGCCGAGCTTCTTCGGCCATGGATTAAGAGGCGCGCTGTTCATCTTCATATTCCGCCAGTTTTTCCGAGGGCTGCCGCACGAGCTGGAGGACGCGGCGAGAGTGGACGGTTGCGGCGCCGTTCAGACGTTCATTCGGATCATTATCCCGATCGTCGTTCCGCCGCTGCTCGTGACAACGATTTTGTCGATCGTTTGGCACTGGAACGACTACTTCGAGCCGTCGATCTATATTATCGACAAAGCGAAATTTACGCTGCCGATGATGCTGCCGATGCTTACCCAGTCGCTCAATCAGCAATCGGGAGGAACGATAACGGCCGCGAATATCGACCAGGCGACCGTAATGGCGGCTTGCTTGTTCGTCATGCTGCCCGTGTTGGTCCTTTATTTCGAGCTGCAGCGTTATTTCATGCGGAGCATCGAGCGGTCGGGGATCGTCGGGTGAGCCGAAAGATCGAATATTTGGACGGATTGCGCGGGACAGCCGCCTGCATCGTTGTGTCGGCCCATATTTTCCAAGTATTTATGCCGTCGGTGTTCGAGGGCAGGGCGGACATCGCGCATTTCGCGTTTGAGACGTTCGCCTCCCGCACGCCGCTTAATTTGCTGTTCAACGGCAATTTTTCCGTATGCCTCTTCTTTGTGCTGAGCGGCTACGTGCTGAGCTATCGGTATTTTCATACGAAACGGAACGCAATCATATATTCCGGGGCGGCCAAACGATATTTTCGTTTGGCTGTTCCCGCTTTCGTATCCGTGCTTCTTGCCTTTGCGGTCATGAGGCTTGGGCTGGGCTATTTCGATGAGGTCAGCGGCATTACGCGCTCGTCCATGATCGATCCGTATGACGCGGACCCGGGCGCGTTGTCAATGGTTCGCGAGGCGTTCTATCATACGTTTTTTACGTACGGCTTTCAATACAATCCGGTGCTCTGGACGATGACGTACGAGCTGTTCGGCTCGTTTATGATCTTCGGCTTTTTGCTTCTGCTCGGAAAGTTTCGAATTCGGTATTTGGCCTATGCGGCTTTGATCTGGTATTTTGCGGATTCGTATTATTTGGGGTTCGTGCTTGGGCTGCTGCTCAGCGATTTGCGGAATAGCGGGCGGATGGGCGCGCTTCAGCGGTTGAACCGTCCTTGGGTGAACGTGCCGCTCGTTTTGGCGGGAGTTTACTTCGGGTCGTATCCATACGCAGGTACCGAAGGAACGGTTTACGAGGTGTTGGCGCTGCCGGTCGCGAATGTCAATTTGTTCGTCTTTTACCATATTGTCGGCTCGTTCCTTCTCATGATCGCACTGTTGAATTCAGGATCGATGCAGCGGCTGTTCGGGAGCAGGCTGTTTGCCTATTTGGGGAAAATCTCGTTCTCGCTTTATTTAGTGCATTTTACGATCATCTGCTCCTTCTCAAGCTTTCTGTTATTGCAGCTTCGCGATGTTTTATCGTACGGGCATAATCTATTATTGACAACGCTTGCATCTGTTGTGATCATATTTGTGACGGCACACTTGATGTACCGGTTCGTGGACGCGAAAACTGTGGAGACGCTGTCGCGGTGGAGCGGAAGACGGTTCGGCCGCGAGCGCCGGCGGGGGCAGGAACTTGAGCTTGAGTCGCGAAAGGTATTGAATGCGGAGTAAAAGGCATGTAGTGTTGAGTGAAGTATATAGCATTAGTGATTAAAGGAGTGATCGCGGCATGGTCGAGATTCGTATGTTAACCGATGAAGAAATGAAAGAGGCGGTTCGTCTATCCGACAGCACGTTCCGGGATGCGGAACAGCCCTCGATGGGGCCGGCGTTTCCGTACATTTTTAATGATATGATGCGGCACTTGTCGTTCGGCGCCTTCGAGGACGGGCGGCTGATCTCCTTCATGGGGCTCGTGCCGTGGGAAATCGCGGTCGGAAAAGCAACGCTTCGGGTGTTCTCGCTCGGCTCGGTATGCACTCATCCGGATGCCCGGGGCAGAGGCGTGGCGAGTCTGGTGCTCCAGAATATTTACGAGTTTATTAAGGAGGCCGGGGGATCTTTGCTGTTTGTCTCCGGCGGCCGCACCTTGTATACGCGCACCGGCTGCGCTTTCTTCGGGCGGGTTAGGCGCTTTGCGTTATACAAAGATTCGGTTTCTCATATTGCACGCATGGGCTCCGGGGATGCTTCTCCTGTCGAAATACGCGAGATGGTGCCGGCCGATGTTTACGATTTGAAGGATATCGCTTCAGCCAGGCCGGTTCGGTATGAGTTCGGCGTGAACGAGCTGTCCGCTTTAATTAAGGCGGAGGCGCATGCGAGCTGCATTAAGATGAAGCACCGCGTGTTGGTAGCGCAACGTTCGGGGCGCACGGTCGGGTTTGCGGTAATCGCGGTTCCGCGGGACGGCGGGAAGTCCGGGCTGTTGATCGAGCAGGCGGGGGATGCCGATGCGGTAGCTCAATTGCTGGGCGCCGCTGTGGAGCGGTTTGCGATGAACGGGCTGAGCATTCCGGTGGCGTGGCACGAGACGGAGCTTTGCAGCCTGCTGGAAGGCTTGCCTTCGTCCGAGGAAGGGCATTTGGGCACGGTTCGGATTATGGACGCCGATGCGCTCGTTGCGCAGCTTCGTCCGTGGCTGGCGGAGCGGAATGCGGCGCTCGCGGAGCGTCTGCGCATCGAGGAGCGCGGCGACGGCATGTGGGCCGTGCATGCGGGCGGCGAGACGCTCGAAGTGACGAAGGAGGGGCTTGTCGCGCTGCTGTTCGACAATGCGAACGCAGCGCAGGGCGCCAAACCGGAGGCTGGCGCACTGAGCGGCTTGTTCCCGGTGCCGCTTCCTTATCCGGGCGGCTTGGCCTATATTTAAGCCGGAGCCGCAGCCGGGTTGAAGCTGCGTGCAATCGGGAGTAATGTGTCCGCTAGCACCAAACCTTGGTGCTAACGGTTCGGCGCATGGATGAAATGCGGCGGTTAGTACCAATAGTTGGTGCAAAGTGGCGGGCGATCTAGTCGGCGATCACTTCTGCGCGGACCACGGAAACCTGCTACCATGATGATCCGCGACCACGGTGACCCGCGACCATGGTAACTCGCGACTTAACGGAATCGGATGTCCGCTAAAAGTTTACATAACCCTAAAATCTATCAAATAGCGGAACGAGATGACCGCTAATCGCACAAAATCGGCCGGTTTTACCGGTTTTCAGCGAATTAGCGGACATCCTGTTCCGCTAAATGGCCGTTTCGGGCCAATTCCGCCGATTTAGCGGACAATCCGTTCCGTTAGCTAAACCGCCAACCGCCAACCGCCAACCACCAACCACCAACGACCAACGACCAACCACCAACGACCAACCACCAACCAACCACCAACCACCAACCAACCAACCACCAACCAACTACCAACCAACTACCAACCAACTACCAACCACAAACTACCAATCAAATAAAGGGCGTTCCCGGTCAGACGACCAAGGGAAACGCCCTTTATACATTACTCCAGCGCCTGCATCTGACGGTCGGCCTCGGCGGCGGCATTCGCCCCGGCCGGAGGCTCCGGCGTCTTCGCAAGCACATCCTTGACGTACTCGCGCAAATCCTCGGAATCCGCCTCCAAGACAGACGCGCCTCGGCGCGTAACCTCTCGCAGCAAATCCGACGGCGGAATTTGCACGCCCTGCACCTGCTGCGCCTTCGCCTCGAAGCCGAGCGCGGCCAGCTTCAGCATCTCCGTCACGCTTAAGTTCGTCTCGATGTACGGGTCGATCGCGTTCAAAATTCGCGGAAGCCGCACCAGCGACGTCGTCGACTGCAGCTTCTGGGCGAGCGCCGTCATAAACTTGCGCTGCCGCTCCGTCCGCGAATAGTCGCTCAGCGCGTCATGGCGGAACCGCACGTAGCCGAGGGCCGTTTTGCCGTCCATATGCTGGAGGCCCTTCTTCAAATGGATGTCGTACTCGGGGCCGTCCGCGCGGCTCGTGTAATTCATGTTTTTCTCCACGTCGATTTCGATGCCGCCGATTTCGTCCACAAGCTTGATAAAGCCTTCAAAATCCGTATAAACGTAATATTGAATTTCGAGTCCGAGCAAATCGCTTACCGTCTGCATCGCGAGCTTCGGCCCGCCGAGGACGATCGCCGTGTTGATGCGCTCCGAGCCGTGCTCCGGAATTTTTACATAAGTGTCCCGCAAAATCGAGAACAAATGCGCTTTCTTCGTCACCGGATCGATAGAGGCTACCATGATCGTATCCGACCGCGGCACCTCGTTCTTCTTCAGTCCGCGCGAGTCGCCGCCGAGCAGCAATATATTTACGCGCTGCGTGCCCTCCCATTTCGGAGGCGTATATTGAACGGTATCCGGAGTATCTTTCCCAATATTGCCGTTAGGCTTATCAAATTGCGCAAAGCGGGATTCCTCGTGAGAGTCGTTGGCAAAATCGAAAAATGAATAGCCGTAATACCCGACGATCCCGACGAATGCCGCAATGAGCACCCACATTGCCGTCTTCCATGTCTTCATGTCTGCTTTCCTCCGATATGGGGTAATGATATCATTATCACTAGATTATTCGTATATTATAAGGGCATCGATTAACGGCATCAAGAAATTATACTTATTTTTCTAGGAGGTAAAGTTTTGCTTGCGATTGAAGTAGCGCAGCTGCGCAAGGAATTTACGGTGCAAAAAAGCCGGGAAGGGCTGAAGGGAGCGCTTCGCGACTTGTTTAACCGGGAATATAAGCATGTAACGGCAGTGAACGATATATCGTTTCAAATCCCGAAGGGCGAAATATGCGGATACATCGGCGAAAACGGCGCGGGCAAATCGACCACGATCAAAATGCTCACGGGTATCCTCGTTCCTACCTCCGGCAAAATCGAAGTGAACGGCTACATTCCATATAAAGAGAGAGAAGCGTTCGTTCGCAACATCGGCGTCGTCTTTGGGCAGCGAAGCCAGCTTTGGTGGGACATCGGCGTGATCGAATCGTTCAACCTGCTTCGCAAAGTATATCGGGTGCCCGAGGCGGACTATAAGCTTCGGCTGGACGAGCTGGTTGAGCGCCTGTCGCTGCAGGAGCTGCTGAACCGGCCCGTACGCAAGCTGTCGCTCGGCCAGCGGATGCGGTGCGAGCTGGCGGCGGCGCTCATCCACAATCCGTCGATTTTGTTTTTGGACGAGCCGACGATCGGGCTTGATATCGTCGTCAAGACGGAAATCCGCGAATTTCTCAAGTCGCTGAACGAAAGGTACGGCACGACGATATTGCTGACGACGCACGATTTGCAGGATATCGAAGCGCTGTGCTCCCGCGTCATTATGCTGGATGACGGCAATATCATCTACGACGGCGGGCTTCAAGAGCTGAAGGATACGTGGGGCCAAGGCAAAGACGTCGTATTCCAATTCGGAGAAACGATGCCGCTCGCGCGTCTCGCAGCTCTGACGCCCGGCCTGTCCGTCGAATGGACGCTCGAAAACGAGTATTCCGCCAGAGCGCATCTCCCACGCGGCGCGAACGTGTCCGAGGTGCTCGGCAAAATCGTCGGGGCGGCGGACATCCGCGACATTAAAATTTTCGAGACGAACACGGACGACATCGTTCGGGAAATATATAAGACGGGCTCCGCGGAAAAGCGGGACCCCGCAGCCGAAGCGGCTTCGGAACGCGAGCCGGTCTTGCAGGGGGCGGGACGGTAATGGCAGCCGCCTCGGCTTATTTGGAAATCATAAGAATGCGATTTTTGATGATGCTCGCGTACCGGGTCAACTATTACAGCGGCATCGCCATTTATGCGATCAACATCGGCGCTTATTATTTCGTTTGGAATGCGATCTATGCGGGCAAGCCAACGCTTGGCGGCTTTACCGCGGTGCAAATGTCGACCTATATCGCCGTGTCCTGGATGGCCCGGGCGTTCTATTTCAACAATCTAGACCGGGAAATTTCAAGCGAAATCCGGGACGGGAGCGTCGCAATACAGTTTATTCGTCCTTATCAATATATAGTCGTAAAGATGATGCAGGGATTCGGCGAGGGCGCCTTCCGGCTGCTCATGTTTTCGACGCCGGGCATGATCATTGTGTCGCTGCTGTTCCCGGTCGAGCTGCCAAGGGACCCGGCTCTGTGGGGAATGTTTCTGGTCATGCTGTTGTTCAGCTTTCTGATCAACACGCAAATCAACATACTGATCGGTCTGGCCGCATTTTTTATGGAAAGCAGCGAAGGGCTGATGCGCATGAAACGGGTGGCGGTCGATTTGTTTTCGGGGCTGATCGTCCCGCTCAGCTTATTTCCCGCATGGGCTCGGACGGCGCTGGAGTGGCTGCCGTTTCAGGCGATCACATACTTGCCTTCCTCGGTGTTTACCGGGCGTACGGCGGGAGACGCGGCATTGCAGGCGCTCGGCGTGCAGGCGATCTGGTTCGTCCTGCTCATCGTCCCGCTCGTATGGATGTGGCGGCAGGCGCGGCAGCGGCTGTTCGTACAGGGAGGTTAGGCAAAACAGATGCATACGGCCGGCATTTTTCTCGATTATTTGAAAACTTATATAAAGACGAGACTCGCGTACCGCTCGAACTTTTGGGTGGAAGTATTTTCCGACCTGTTGTTTCTCGTTATGAACCTGCTGTTTATCGTCGTCATTTTTGAGCATACCGACAATTTGGGCGGCTGGACGCGGGATCAGATCATTTTTATATACGGCTTCTTTATGATTCCTTGGAGCGTATTTTCCGCATTTTTCAATCTCTGGGGCTTTACGGAGCGCTATATCGTCAAAGGCGAGATGGACCGCGTCCTTACGCGGCCGGTGCACAATTTGGCGCAGCTGATGCTCGAAAACATGGACCCTTCGGCGCTGATCAGCGGACTGATCGGCTTCGCCATCATGGCGTACAGCTGGCCGCACTTGGATGTATCGCTGAGCTGGTGGGACCCGCTCGTGTTTGTCGTGCTCGTCGCAGGCTCCGTGGCGATTTACGGCGGCATTTATATCGCGCTTACCTCGCTGTCGTTTTATACCGACGCGCCGACGGGCATTTTGCCGCTCATGTGGAATATCCAAAGCTACGGGCGGTATCCGATCAACATTTACAATAAGCTGCTTCAATTCGTGCTGAAGTGGATTCTACCCTTCGCTTTCGTCGGCTTTTATCCCGCGGCGTATTTTTTGGAGGCGGGGTCCGTGCACCGGACGGCCTTATTGACGCCTGTCGTCGGCGCCGTGTTTCTTGCAATCGGCTTACTGCTGTGGAATCATGGGGTGAAAAGGTACCGCGGCGCCGGTTCATAATTAAGGGTTACCTATCAAAGGGGTGTTAGCAGCATGACATTGGTCGAGGTAGGAAAAGAAGTGCCGGATTTTACGCTCCCCGCATCGAACGGGAAGTCGTTCACGTTAAGCAAATATCGGGGCCGCAAGGTCGTCATTTACTTTTACCCGCAAGATATGACGCCGACCTGCACGGAGCAAGCGTGCCAGTTCCGGGATTACAACGGCCGATTCAAGCGAAACAAAATCGTGGTCGTCGGCATTTCGCCGGATCCGATCAAGTCGCACGGCAAATTCGCCGAAAAGTACGAGCTGCCGTTCCTTCTGCTGTCCGACGAAGATTTGAAGGTGAGCAACCTGTTCGGCGTATGGACGATGAAGAAGCTGTACGGACGGGAATATATGGGCATTGAGCGGTCCACCTTTTTGATTGATGAGGAAGGGAAGCTCGCGAAGGAATGGCGGAAGGTCAGAATCAAGGATCACGCGGAGAAGGTGCTTGAGGCGGCAAAACAAATATAGAGCAACGGAAAGACCGCTTCGGCTATGGAAGTCAAAGGGCGGTCTTTTCCATTCCATTAGGGGGCAGAAAAAAGGTGGACGATAAAGAGAAACGGCTGCGAAGCATCATAGATGAAACAAGGGCGCTATTTGCCTCGGGGCTGCGGGAGAAAGCCGCGGAAGCCGCCGATTGGGTCGGCCGGTGGCGGGAAGGAGACGTCAGCGACGAAGTGCTGATCGAGCGGCTCTATCGGATCACTCACAATTTGAAAGGCGTCGCTTTAACGCTGGGATTTGACGAGGTGCACGATATTGCGGAGAAGGTCGCCGAGTTCAAGCGCCGTCAAGAGCGGGAACCGGCCGAGTCTAAGGAAATGGCAGAGCTGGCGGAAAGCGTGTTGAGACTGGCATCGATTCGCATAGACGATTAAGAGAAGCTTGCTAGAAATGTCTAAAAGATTCGCAGACGGGGCAAACTGAGCATATAACCTATGGTTTTCGGAAACAGGAGGTATGCTCATGAGAGGGCCGCGCAGCGAAATATTGTGGGACCGCCCTCAAGCTATGCTTGAGGGTATTGTGCGTTACGTAGAAAAAATCGTAATAGGAAAGAGAGAATCGATAGAGCACGTTCTTGTCGCTATTTTGTGCGGGGGGCACGTGCTGCTGGAGGATGTGCCCGGCGTCGGGAAGACGCTGATGGCGAAGACGATCGCGAGAACGCTCGGCTGCGAATTCGGACGCGTGCAGTGCACGCCGGATTTGCTGCCGTCCGATGTGACGGGAGTGTCTATTTACCGGAAGGCGCTGGAGACGTTCGAGTTCCGTCCGGGGCCGATCATGGCGAACATCGTGCTGGCGGACGAGCTGAACCGGACGCCGCCGAAGACGCAGTCCGCACTGCTGGAGGCGATGGAGGAGCGGCATGTGACGGTGGACGGGGAGTCGTACCGGCTGCCGGAGCCTTTCGTCGTGCTGGCGACGCAAAACCCGCACGGCTTCGAGGGCGCGTATCCGCTGCCCGAGGCGCAGCTCGACCGATTCCTGATGAAAATCGGTCTCGGATATCCGACTCCGGAGGAGGAGGAGTCGCTGCTGTCGCGCGCGGACGCCGCAGCGCCCGAGCCGCGGGCGCTGCTTACGATCGACGAGCTGCGCGAGCTGCAGCGGCAGGCGTCGGCGACGCTGGCCGACTCTTCCATCAAGCAGTACGTCGTACGGCTTGTCCATGCGACGCGGCGCGCGAGCGAGCTGTCGCTCGGCGCAAGCCCGCGCGCGTCGATGGCGCTGCTGCGCGCGGCGCAAGCGCAGGCGCTGCTGCGGGGACGCGGCTTCGTCGTCCCCGACGACGTGAAGGCGCTCGCCGTGCCGGTGCTCGCGCACCGGTTGGCCGTGCGCCCCGAAGCGGCGTACGCCGGCGCGACCGCGGAGCAGGTGCTGCGCCGCATTCTGAAGGAAACGCCGGTTCCCGCGGCAACTTCCTCATACGGAGGGATCGCGCGATGAGAACGAACGGGCTGCTGGCTGCGGCGGCATGGTGCTTGCTGGGCGGCGCTTACTATGTTCGGGGCGGCTTCGCGTTCGGCTTCGTGTTTTACGCGTACAGCTTGATATGCGCATACGGCCTGCTGGTCGCTTGGATCGGCTTGCGGGGGATGAAAGCGAGCCGAATGGTGTACGGCGCCGACGAATATGGCGGCAGCGGCCGGCTCGTGCTGACCGCGGGCGACGAAGCGTCCGTCGATATCCGGCTGCACAGAAGCTTTGCACTGCCGCTTCCATGGATCGTCATCCGCGACCGCGCGGGCGATTGGCAGCATGACCGTCTGTGCGGGCCGTGGCTGACCTCCGAGATGAAATACAGCTACGTGCTGCCTTTGCCGAAACGAGGGATATACCGGTTTCACGATCTGGAGCTGTGGGTCGGCGACCCGTTCGGCATTATGCTGCGGAAGGTTCGCGTTAGCATGGCTCCGCTTGAGGCTGTCGCCGCGCCGCGACCGCTAGTGTTTGCACCCCATACGGAGCAGGCGCTGCTGACAAGGCAAACGGACGACCGGCACATAGGAGACTTGAGACAATACCGCGAGGGCGATTCGTCCTCGAGAATTGTTTGGAAGACGGCCGCCCGCTCGGACAAATGGCTCGTTCGAACGCCTGCGAGCGAAGCCGAGGCCGGACACACGGTGGTGTTGGCGGACGTCTTTCTGCAGGCGGATGAGGAAGAGCGGCGGCAAGCGGCGGATTTTCTCGCAGAGGCGTCTGCGAGCGTCTGCGCTTTGCTCGGCAGAAGCCGCCGGCGGTTTCAGCTGCTCGGTACGGCCGCTTCGGCGCTTCACATGCCGATTCCGGGCACATGGCAGGCCAAGCTTGCCTTGCTTGAAGCAGCCGAGGAGCCTTCGCTTGCGGGGGCGTCGGCCGCTGCGGCAGCCGGCGGAGCGGAAACCGCCATCGTGGTGACGGCTCGCGCCGATGCGGAAACAGTCGCGCTGTGCCGAACGCTGCGGTCTCGCGGCATCGACGTCATCTGCGTCTTCGCCGCGGCTTTCGGGCGCAGCCGGATGATCCAGGGCGACGCCGTCCGCTGGATCGAAGCGTCCGGCTGCCGAATCGTCGATGTGAGCGGATTGGGAGGTGCGTACGATGAGCGTCCGTCCGTCGCCCTTACTTCCTGAGCAGGAGCAGGGCGCAACGCGCAGAAGCGGGGGCATCCTGTACCATACGCTCGTATCCGTATTCGTATTTTTGCTTATCCTCGAGTGGCTGCGTCCGCTGACGGCCATGGCGGAAATTACCGACATTCACCGGATCAATCCGTTTATTTGGTCGGTCGCGACATTCCTTGTCGTCGATGCGCTGCGGGTGCCTGGCGCGATCGGCTGGCCGCTGAAGCTATTGCTGACCGCAGGATGGGTCGGCTATTGGTTTCGGACGGAGTCGTTCTTTGCCGGATCGTGGTGGTTTGAAATTCCGGCCATCCTTTCCGCCGATGCCGACAGACTGTTGAACGGTTCGTATTTCGCCATAAGCCCCGAGCTTCGAACGTTCGTATTCCTGATCGGCTGGGCTGCGCTCGTATACGCCGCGTTTCGCATCGTAGCGGATCGCGGCCAAGGCATATGGTTCGTCGGGGCGACGATCGGCTTTCTGCTTTTGCTTCAGCTGTGGCCGGGCATCGATACGAACGAAGGCTTGCTTCGAGCGTCGTTGTCGGGATTGCTGATGCTGGCCGTACTGAACGCCCCGAAATGGGAAAAGGCTTCAGGCTTCGCCTTCTCGGGCGGAAGAGGCTCGATCGCGGCGGCTGCAACGGCCGGGGCGATCGTCGGAACGGCCGTGCTAGGCGGCGGTTATGCGCTGTCCGCGTCGCTTCCGAGGCAGGTGGAGCCCGTCGAGGTCGAAGGCGTGATCGACTGGGCGCAGCAATTCGGCGCGGGCAACGTTCCGGCGGCGCTTGAGACGAAAACCGGCTACGACTCATACGACGGGAATCTTGGCGGCCCGATTACGCAGGACGATTCGGTCGCGTTCATAGCGCGTTCCTCGAAGCCGACCTATTGGCGGGGCGAATCGAAGGACGTCTACACCGGCCGCGGCTGGAGGGAAAGCGCGCTTACGGACGGCAGCGAGGTATTCGAAGCCGATTTGAAAAGCGTTTACGCCTTAAACGGCGGAGCGCTCGGGGCCGGCATTTACGGTTCTTACAGAGCTTACGACGATCGGCCTGGGGAAACGGTGCAGCAAGAGGTGCAAGTCGTGGATGAAGCGCTGTCTCAGCTCGTATTCGCCGGCGGCAAGGTGCTTCGCTTTGCGCAGTTGAGCGCCCGCAGCGGCGATTCGGTTTCCGACATTCATATTCGCCATGACGCCGAGAACGGCTCGTACTTCGTCGGTACGGATTCGATCACGCTTGCATCCTACGCATTCGAAGCCGCCGTTCAGACGGGCGGCGAGGAGAAGCTGCTCCTTGATCGGGGGACGGTGCCGGATGACGTCTCCGGCCGGTATCTTCAGCTGCCGGACAGCCTGCCTTCCAGAGTGAAGGAGCTGGCGCTCGAAATCGTGAAGGAGCTTCCGCGGAACCGGCTGATGTATGTAATGGCGGTTCAGAAATATTTGCACGAGAACTACGCTTATACGCTGGACACGAAACATCCTCCGAGAGGGGCCGATTTCGTCGATACGTTTCTGTTTGAAGACCGTCAGGGCTATTGCAACCACTTCTCCACGGCGATGGTCGTCCTGCTGCGGTCGCTCGGGATTGAAGCAAGGTGGGTCAAAGGCTTCGCGCCGGGCGCTGCGGATGCGGAGAGCGGGGACTTTATCGTGCGTGCGAAGGATGCGCATTCTTGGGTAGAGGTATACTTTCCGGAGTCGGGCTGGGTGCCGTTCGAGGCGACGCCGGGCTTCGGATATGCCGCTGCAGCCGCAGCGGGAGCGGGCGGTGCCGAACGGACGGTGAAGGCCGTAAACATGATGCTGCCCGCAGGGCTGACCGCATCCGCAGGGAAGGTTGCGACAGCAAACCTTACACAAAACAACGGGCTGGGACAAAACGAAGTTGTCGACGGGCCGTACGCCCGCTTCGCCGGCCGGATGAAGGAAGCTGCTGCGCGCGTATGGGGAGAGGCGAAAGAGCAGCTGGATCGAGCAAAGCGGCTGTACGACGCGGCGGCGGAGCAGGATCCGCGGGTTCCGCCGGCCGTTGCAGGCCTCGCTGCCATCGGAATCGCCGCCGCGGCCGCCCCGTATGCCGTCAAGCGGCTTTCACCTCACCGGAGGCCGCGTTCCAAGACGCGGCACAGCCGCCGCCGGGATGCGGCGGCCGACGCGGCGCTTGCGCGGCTCGATCTGTTTTGGAAGCGTGTATACCGCAAATACGGCAAGCGTTCGTACGCCTCCACACTGCGGGAATATGTAGAAGGCTTGCCGGCGGAAAGCCGCTCCGAGCTGCTCGAGCTTGTCAAATACGACGAGTGCGTGCGGTTCGGCGGAGATCCGGGCAGGCGGGCGACGCGTCAATGGCTCGACGAAATTTGGCGCCGGGTAGTGTCGTCCAACTAACCGCGGGCAAAATAAAACGGGCTATCCCTAGCGCATGCGGCATTGCACGGCGCTTAGGATAGCCTTATGTGTTTCATACGGATTTCGTTTGAACCCGCAGTCTTTTCGCTTCCATTTTTTTAATCTCGTAGGTTTGAAGTCCGTCTTCGATTTGGTTGGCGATGTCAATTAACTTCTCGACGTCTGCGAACGAATATTTCCTCGTTCCGCCCTTGGAACGTTCCGGAAAAATCAGCTTACGCTCCTCGTAATACCTGATTTTTCTGACGGATAAACCTGTTATTTCGCTGACCAAGCCGATTGAAATCACTTTTCTGTCCCGATATGACATAAGCTGTTCAACCTCCGTTTTTTAGAACACGAGTCGGCAACGGCGGGCGCCTTACGACATACGTTGTTCATGCTGGCATGTTAGGTATTAACCATCGATGCGATCATTTTATCACACCATATTCCGAAATGGTATAAATCGTGTCATGGAATATAACATAGAGCTAAAAATAGTGCTAACCACGATAAAATGTGTCAACTAACCTAACAAAAGTTATGCCGTCAGCGGCTTTTTTAGTGTAATCTTACCCCATAGCGGTAAACGATCGACAGTCAATGGCTGTTGATTCGCACCGCCGTCGTTTCTTCAAATCCGTGCGCCGCAAGCGCATCGGATGCTTGCTCTCACTCCCCGCATTGGGTCCCGTTCATTCGGGGCCTATTTTTTTTGTTGCGGATATTTTTGTGTCATACTAAAAGAAAAGCTGTGCATTGGAGGCGATAAAGAAGATGAGTGTAAAAACGTTAGCATCGGACGGAAAAGGCGAGTTTGAAGTGTATGATTCCGGAACCGGGGATACGATATTGTTTTTGCACGGTTTTCCTTTACATAAGGAAATGTGGGAGCCGCAGCTGAAGCGGCTCGAACAAAGCTGCCGCGTCGTCGCTCCCGATTTGCGCGGGTTCGGAGGTTCGAAAGAGACGGCGCCGCCTGCGGGTGCGGGCGGACTTCCGAAGCCGGTTACGATGGCGCAGTACGCCGATGATGCGGCGGACATTATGAATCGGTTGGGGATCGAAAAGGCGGTGATCGCCGGGTTTTCCATGGGGGGCTACATTGCGTTCGAGTTTGTCCGCCGCTACCCCGATAAAGTATTGGGGCTGGTGCTTGTTGACACGAAAGCGGGTGCGGACGGAGAGGAAGCGAAAGCAGGGCGCAGGGCGACGGCCGAAGCGGCGATGAAGCAAGGGCCCGAGGCGGTGGCGCAGTCGATGCTGATGAAGCTGCTCTCCCCGGCGACGCCGGAAGCGAACCCGGAGCTCGTGAAGCGCGTAGAACGGATGATGCTGTCGGCGTCGCGCGAAGGGATCGCTTCGGCCGCTTTAGGCATGGCCGAGCGCGCCGATTCGACGGGCATGCTGCCGCAGGTTGGCGTTCCCGCACTCATTATCGTCGGAGAGGACGACGCCATCACCCCGCCGGAGACGGCTAAAGCGATGGCGGAGGCGATTCCCGGCGCCCGGTTGAGAACGGTTGCCGGCGGCGGACATTTGGCGAATTTGGAACAACCGGACGAAGTAAACCGAATTTTGCTGGAGTGGCTGCCGAAAGTTATTGAGATTAGCCTCTAATTTCGATATTATAGTCACTATTAAGTTTTGGGGGGCTTGTACGAACGTTATGGATGCACCGAATGAGCTTGTCGTCGTGCTTGATTTCGGCGGTCAATACAACCAATTGATCGCCCGCCGGATCCGTGATCTCGGCGTTTACAGCGAGCTGCTGCCGTTTAATACCAGCAGCGATCGAATTCGCGAACTGTCGCCGAAGGGCATTATTTTCTCCGGGGGACCGGCCAGCGTTTACGAAGAAAATTCGCCGTTTGTCGATCCGGAAATTTATGAGCTGGGCATTCCGATTCTCGGGATCTGCTACGGGATGCAGCTGATGAGCCACCAGCTCAAGGGCAAGGTGGAGCGCGCCGGCAAACGGGAATACGGAAAGGCGACCGTCCGTTTTCAGCCAGAGTGCCGCTTGATTGCCGGGCTTGAGCCGGAGCAGCAAGTATGGATGAGCCATACCGATTTGGTTACGGAGCTGCCTGAGGGCTTTCAGGTGGACGCGAGCACCGAGCATGCGCCGGTAGCGGCTATGAGCCACCGGGAACGAAACCTGTTTGCGGTGCAGTTCCACCCTGAAGTTCGCCACAGCACCTACGGCAATGAAATAATTAAAAATTTCCTTTATGAAGTGTGCGGCTGCGAAGGCACATGGAGCATGACGACGTTCATTGAAGATACGATCCGCGACATTCGCGAGCAAGTGGGCGACCGCAAGGTGCTGTGCGCGCTAAGCGGCGGCGTAGATTCCTCCGTTGTCGCCGTGCTCATTCATAAAGCGATCGGCGACCGTCTCACCTGCATGTTCATCGATCACGGCCTGCTCCGCAAAGGGGAAGCCGAAAGCGTAATGGAAACCTTCTCCGGGAAATTCGATATGAACGTAGTGAAGATCGACGCCCGCGAACGTTTCCTCGGAAAGCTGGCAGGCGTCGAAGATCCGGAGAAGAAGCGGAAAATTATCGGCAACGAATTTATTTACGTGTTCCAAGAAGAGTCGTCCAAATTCGACGATTTCGACTTTTTGGCGCAAGGGACGCTTTACACCGATATTGTGGAGAGCGGAACGGCTACCGCGCAAACGATCAAATCTCACCATAACGTCGGCGGTTTGCCGGAGGATATGAAGTTTAAGCTGGTTGAGCCGCTTAAGGCTTTGTTTAAGGACGAAGTGCGCAAGGTCGGGGAAGAGTGCGGGCTTCCGGCCGAAATCGTATGGCGGCAGCCGTTCCCGGGACCGGGGCTTGCGATTCGCGTGCTCGGAGAGGTGACCGAAGAAAAGCTGACGATTGTCAGAGAGTCCGACGCCATTCTTCGCGAGGAAATTGCCCGGGCAGGTCTTGACCGCGAAATTTGGCAGTACTTTACCGCTTTGCCGAACATGAAGAGCGTGGGCGTCATGGGAGACGCGCGCACTTACTCCTACACGGTCGGCATTCGGGCGGTAACGTCCATCGACGGGATGACCGCCGATTGGGCGCGTATTCCGTACGAGGTTTTGGAGATAATATCTACCAGGATCGTAAACGAAGTGGAAAATGTAAACCGCGTCGTCTACGACATTACCTCCAAACCGCCCGCTACAATCGAATGGGAATAACAACTATGTACAAGGGCGCTCTTCGGAGCGCTTTTCTTTTGCCGCCGCGCAACCTTTACCGAGTTAAAATCCGAACGAAATATGGTTATGCGATTTAAACGTTCGGATTTTTGTTGACAACATGAATTATAAGCCATACAATAAAGCCGAAATGCCGGACCGAAAGCCCTATATTGGCCGGTGCCGGACAACGAAAATAGATTAGGGGAGACAAAACGCGATGGATCAATTGTTTCGGTTGCGTGAGCGCGGAACGAATGTAAGAACGGAAATTATCGCAGGCTTGACTACTTTTATGACGATGGCCTACATCCTGTTCGTCAACCAGATTTTCTTAGGCCCGGGCGGTGCCGGCATTCCGGCGGACGCCGTATTTTTCGCAACGGCTGTCGGCGCGGGAATCGTCACCATTGCCATGGGCTTGTTCGTCAATGTGCCGATTGCACTCGCTCCGGGCATGGGACTCAACGCTTACTTCATGACCGTCGTGCTCAGCTCCGGCGGAGCCATTACATGGCAGGCCGCTTTGGGCGCCGTATTTATTTCCGGTATTATTTTCATCATCCTGACCGTTACGAAAGTTCGGCAAATTCTTCTGACGGCCGTACCGAAAAGCATCAAGGTCGCCATCACGGTCGGGATCGGGCTGTTCATTACGATCATCGGCTTCAAGCTGAGCAACTTGGTTGCGATCTCCGTTAACCCGGGTGTGGACGCAACGGTTCCGATTCCGGGCTCGTCCTTCAATCTGATGCTCGGCTCCATTAATCCGAGCACGCATCCGGACACATTCCTTGCATTGCTTGGACTGCTCATTATCGGTATTTTAATGGCGCTTCGCGTTCGCGGCGCGCTGCTGATCGGCATCGTAGCGACGACGATCATCGGCGGACTTCCGTTCCTCGGCTTGAACGTCGTCGATTTCGGCGCCCTCGGTAAAGCAAACTGGATTCCTTCGTTCGAGAACTTGGCTGTCGGGCAACTGGACATTATGGGTGCGCTCGGCGTAGGTATCATTGAAATCATCTTCGTGTTTACGTTCGTTGAGCTGTTCGATACATTCGGAACGATGGTCGGCACGGCAAGCAAAGCGGGCATCGACGTCAACAAGCCGGAAGGCCAAAAGACGGTCGGACGCGCAATGCTCGTCGACGCTGCGGGCGTCAGCACCGGCGCACTGCTTGGGACAAGCACGATTACGGCGTACATCGAGAGCGCTGCGGGCGTCTCCGAAGGCGGCCGGACAGGCTTGACGGCCGTAACGACCGGCGTCATGTTCATCCTCTCGCTGCTCATTCTTCCGCTGGCCGGCATCGTACCGTCCGCGGCGACGGCTCCGGCATTGATCATTGTCGGCGTGCTTATGATGGGCTCCGTTCGCGAAATCGAGTGGGACGATTTCGCTCAGGCGCTTCCGGCGTTCTTGACGATCGTGATGATGCCGTTTACCGGCAGCATCGCCAACGGTATATCGATGGGGATCATCTCCTACGTAGTGATCGGCGGCATCGTCAACCTGTTCTCGTCCCGCAAAGTGCCGATTCACTGGCTCATGTGGGTGCTCGCCATCCTGTGCGTCATCCGTTACGGTTTCTTGGGCGGAGAATAATAAACGTAAATCGTCGAACCGGCGGCCTGAATGGGCTGCCGGTTTTTTATGTGCTTGGCAGTTGCCGCTTATATGTCCGCTAAAATGGGCTAGTTTACCCGAATCGCGAGCCGATCGAGGATGTCGGTATGAGGTGCGATCCGCGCTCCTTTTTACCGCTATCCCATCGGCTCAGTGTAGTGGACTCTCTAGGCTCGGGGAAGGCCGGTATCCTGCGGCGGTCGGGAAGCTATTGCATTGCATTTTGCTGAGTGAAGGGGATAGCGGTAATAAGGGGGATCGGAAGAGGTGAGGACCCGCGTCGCGTCGAACCTCATTCGGGCCGACGGTTTTTAGCGTTACATCGGACCCGGCGAATGTATCGGAACGGAGGCGAGCCGTCAACGCAAGCTGAAAACGGCACACCACAATCCAAGCAGGAGTATGCCCGGCAGCGCGGTCAGCAGCAGCGCTTTGATCGTCGCATCGTATATCGCACCCGTATTTTTTATATAAATTTGTACGAAGGTGGAGCGAGAGGCTTCCGTCATAATGCCGTAAAGCCAATAAACGAGAAGCAAGCTTGCGAATACGAAAATGACCCACTTCAACCATACGACCGGCGCGGCAAAAATTCCTCCAAAACCGACAGCGAGCAGCTGCAGGTACAGCATCCGGAGAGAGCCTCTGCGCAGCACCGTCTTAATCATTAGCTCGCTAAGCGCGGAGGACGGAGTGCGGTCGGCAAATAACGGCTGAGACTTCCGAAAAAATACCGGCTGTTTTTTGGCATGTCGCTTATTCGCGGCAACGCCCCGAAGCAGAAGCGCCGCAATTCGCAGCCTCGCTTCGCGCTCTTCCTCGGCATCGTAATAAAACATCCCGCGCTCGTTCAGTCTGCGCCGCGCGAGCAATGCCGCAGCCCCCGCGGCGGTCAGAAGCAATGCTTCCCGAAGGCCGGGAAGGAGAAAGAGCGTCCACCAAAACAGGAGACCGCCGAGCAAAAATGACGCCGACCGCACGAACGTTCCTTTCCAGCCACGGAGCTTCGAACGCAGCAGAGAGCTGGCGACGGCTTGGAGATTTCCTGTAAGGAAAGCCGAACATCCCCAGTACAGCACTGTCGCAGGCGAAAGCCGGTACGCATACAGCAATAGGGGGAGCGACGCCAGCAAAAACAAGATGACGCGCACGCCGGTTCCCGCAAAAGAATACAAAAGCCCGAGCCGTCTCATTCCGTTGAAAAGTCCGGCATGCTGGGTTAAAAAGAGGATGCCGCCTGCCTTACGAAAAGCCGGATTTGTCCGGAAGCGGCGACAACGTATAACAACAACGCGGCCGCAGCAACGGGTACGCCGCCGATCCAATTCGGGGCGCCGGCCCACCAGGAGCTGTACTGGACCGCAAACAAAACAGCCGCCGGAACGATAAAGTAAATCGCGATCACCCAGTCTACGGCCATCCGGATCGACCGCCACTGAAAGCTCCAGGCTTCGCGAAGACGATTACGAAATAAAGGTAAGACATTGGTTTTCATAGGATCGGCACGCTCCTTACGTCAAGGCGTCGAAGCAATCGAGCAGCGAGGCGTCCGGCATGCCGGCCAAAGTCCGGATTTGCCGCAAATCGCCGCTTGCCTTGGCGGTGCCTTCGTTCACGAGCAGGAACGTGCTGCAAATTTTCTCTGCAGTATCCAGCACATGAGTGGACATAATAATACCGGCCCCTCTGGAGCGTTCCTCGGCAAGCAGCGCAAGCAGCTGCTTCGTGGCGCGAGGGTCCAGGCCGATGAACGGCTCGTCCACAATATATAAGTCCGGCTGCTGCATGAACGCCAAAACAAGCATCAGCTTCTGCTGCATGCCCTTGGAGAAGCTGCCGGGAAGGTGGTGGCGCACGTCGCCAAGCCGGAACAGGGACAGCAAGCGTTCCGCGCGTTCCAGCGCCATGCCGCTCTCGCTCTGGGAAGGCATAACGGAAGCGGCGAACGTGACATGCTCCCACAGCGTCAAATCTTCATAAAGAATCGGGTGCTCGGGAACGTAAGCGTATGTTTGCTTCGGTCCGTGAAACCGAACGCTCCCGTCGACGTGCTTCAATAGCCCCATAATGGCTTTGATGGTGGTGCTTTTCCCGGCTCCGTTCGGGCCGATTAAGCCGAGCATTTCGCCGGAG
This sequence comes from Paenibacillus thermotolerans, assembly GCF_028745515.1. Taxonomy (GTDB): domain Bacteria; phylum Bacillota; class Bacilli; order Paenibacillales; family YIM-B00363; genus Paenibacillus_AE; species Paenibacillus_AE thermotolerans. Next base: position 145,680 of record NZ_JAQZSG010000008.1, read on the forward strand.
CTTACTTCGAAGCGGATGCCGCGCACCGCCGGCTCGCCGGCTTCGTATCCGACGCTTTGAAGGTCGGCTGTTAAGATCAACTGGTGTGTGTTCATTGCTGTACCTCTTTAATTTCTCTTATTTGTATATACATACGTTTGGAGCGTTGACAAGGTGGCAGTGTGAAAAAGCAAGAGACTTACCCGAATACGGATAAGTCTCGTTATTTGCGGAATTCCCCGCAGTCCAGACACGTATCGATGCTTACGAGTCTGGATTCTCGAAGCGCGGCCAGCTTGACGCAGGTGATCGGCACGTCCGTATCCGGGTCAGAGGAAATCATGGTGCAGTAGGCGCAGGAGCCGATCAGCTCGCACGCGATGCGACGGATGGTCTTTTTCATTTCGTCGCTGTCCTCGGACAGCCATTTGTCGGGAATGTCATCGTACTCGGGACAATTCGTTCGATTCATATTGCCGGCCCGCACAGACTCCACCTCATCTTCGGCTTTCCGAAGAAGGACGTCCTCGCCACACGCACGGAACGAAACGTGAAGGGCAGCCAGGCGATCGTAGCTTGTTTAAGCCGTAGACCCATAGCTTTGCGTCCTTTCCTTTCGGAAAGTTTGCCGATTTCCTTATTGCACAATAAATTGTTAATTTAATACAAAATCAACATTTTATATCGTACCACAAGATTGAGAAAGCGTCATCATTTATTTCGATGATTTGAAATACGAACTTTATTTGAATAAGTAGTGTTAATGTTCGCCTTTTCGTTGACACTCCATGTCAGTATTGATAAACTCTTAGTAGAAAGAAACGAAAAAATGAATGATGCAAGATGTCCGATAGCCATAGAAACGCTCGGACTTTTATTCTATTAGGTGAAGAGAGGATGAATTTCCTTGTCCACGCCGATTGTCGGAGTCATCATGGGAAGCCGTTCGGATTGGGAAACGATGAAGCTGGCTTGCGGCATTCTCGAAGAGCTGCAAGTTCCGTACGAGAAAAAAATCGTCTCTGCGCACCGCACGCCGGACGCCATGTTCGATTATGCGGAGACGGCAAAGAGCCGCGGTTTGAAAGTCATTATCGCGGGGGCCGGCGGCGCTGCGCATTTGCCGGGTATGGTGGCGGCCAAGACGGAGCTGCCGGTCATCGGCGTTCCGGTAAAGTCGGCGGCGCTGAACGGGCTCGATTCGCTGCTGTCCATTGTGCAGATGCCGGGAGGGATCCCGGTCGCTACCGTAGCGATCGGTACGGCCGGCGCAACGAATGCGGGATTGCTGGCGGCGCAAATGATCGGGGCGTTTGACGAGAGCGTCGCGGCGAAGCTGCGGGACCGCCGGGAGCGAATCCGGGCGGAAGTTGAAGCAAACAGCGATAACTTCGAGTAGAGCGGAGAATAATAACCCCTATGGAAAATCATAACACTCCCATTACAACGCAAGTTGCCGAAGCGGAAAAGACGAACATTAAGCCGATTTTGCCGGGAGCAACGATCGGCATTCTCGGCGGCGGTCAGCTGGGCCGCATGATCGCACTCGCCGGACGAAATATGGGATACCGGTTTGCGGTGCTAGATCCGACTCCGGACTCGCCGTGCGGACAAGCGGCCGACCGTCAAATTACGGCGGGCTACGCCGATGAGGCTGCAGCCAGAGAGCTGGCATCGCTATCCGATGTCATTACGTACGAATTCGAGAATGTGAATGCCGGCGTAGCCGCCGTGCTGGAGCGTGAATCCTTCGTGCCGCAGGGCAGCGCGCTGCTTCGCACGACGCAGCACCGCCTCCGCGAGAAGCAAGCGATTGAGGCGGCAGGAGCGATCGTTGCGCCGTACCGGGAAGTGCTCGATCTGCCTGATCTTCGCCGCAGCATCGCGGAGCTCGGACTGCCATGCGTATTAAAAACTTCCACCGGCGGCTACGACGGGAAGGGGCAGCGCGTTATCCGCCGGGCGGAGGAAGCCGCCGATGCGTTCGCGGCGCTTGGGGGAGGCGGCGTGGAGCTGATCCTTGAAGGCTTCGTCGATTTTCAAATGGAAATATCGGTGGTCGCCGCCCGCAGCGTGGACGGCACCGTATCGGCGTTCCCGCCGGCGGAAAATGTGCACGTAAACGGCATTCTTCATACGTCTGCGGTGCCCGCCCGCATCGGCGAGGAGCTGGCGCGGGAAGCTTGCGCGCTTGCGGCGAAGATCGCGGAAAGCTTGAACGTTGCCGGACTCATCGCAGTAGAGATGTTTGTCGGCAAGGACGGTACGCTGTACGTCAACGAGCTGGCGCCGAGGCCTCACAACTCGGGCCACTACACGATGGACGCGTGCACCGTTTCGCAGTTCGAGCAGCACATTCGCGCGATTTGCGGCTTGCCTTTGACGGAGCCGCGGCTGCTGACGCCTGTGGTTATGGTCAACGTGCTCGGCGAGCACGTGGAGCCGCTGCTCCGCTGGCTGGAAAGCGGAGGAGAACGCCGTTTGCCGGAGGGTGTGACGGCGAAGCTGCATTTATACGGCAAGGCGGAAGCGAAGCCGGGACGCAAGATGGGTCACGTCAATTTATTGACGAACGATATAGAGAAGGCGCTCCGTTGGGTGGAGACGTGCGGAATATGGAGGGAGAGCTAACATGATCGAGCGTTACACAAGGCCGGAGATGGCTGCGATTTGGACCGAGGAAAACAAATTCAAAGCTTGGCTGGAAGTCGAGCTCACGGCGTGCGAGGCTTGGAGCGAGCTTGGCGTCATTCCGAAGGAGGACGTAAAGGCGCTTCGGGAGAAAGCGAGCTTTCAAATCGAACGCATCTACGAAATCGAGCAGGAGACGCGCCACGACGTAATCGCGTTCACTCGCGCGGTATCGGAGACTGTCGGGCCGGAGCGCAAATGGGTGCACTACGGTCTTACGTCCACCGATGTCGTCGATACGGCGCTCGGCTATTTGCTGCTGCAAGCGAACCGGATTCTCGAGAAGGATATCGTTCGGTTCATCGACATTCTCGGCGACCAAGCGGTCCGCTATAAAGACACCGTCATGATGGGCCGTACGCACGGCGTTCATGCGGAGCCGACGACGTTCGGTCTCAAGCTCGCGCTTTATTATGAAGAAATGAAACGAAACCTCGATCGGTTCCGTCATGCCGCGAACAGCGTGCAATTCGGCAAAATCAGCGGAGCGGTAGGCACTTACGCCAATATCGATCCGTTCGTCGAGGAATACGTGTGCAAGCAGCTCGGCATTTCGCCGGCGCCGATTTCGACGCAGACGCTGCAGCGCGACCGCCACGCGGAATATGTTGCGACACTCGCGCTCATCGCCACGTCGCTCGACAAATTCGCTACGGAAATCCGTGCACTGCAGAAGTCCGAAATCCGCGAAGTGGAAGAGGCGTTCGCCAAGGGTCAGAAAGGCTCCTCCGCGATGCCGCACAAGCGCAACCCGATCGGCTGCGAAAACATCAGCGGCCTCGCGCGAGTCATCCGCGGCCACATGGTGTCCGCTTACGAGAACGTGCCGCTATGGCATGAGCGCGACATTTCGCATTCGTCCGTCGAACGGATCATCCTCCCGGATGCGACGCAGCTGCTCAACTATATGCTGAACCGTCTCGGGAACATCTTCAAAAACTTGACCGTATTCCCGGAAAATATGAAGCGCAATATGGAGCGCACGTACGGCGTGCCGTTCTCGGGACGCGTCCTGACGAAGCTGATCGACAAAGGCTGGAGCCGCGAAAAGGCGTACGACACCGTACAGCCGAGAGCGATGCAAGCGTGGGAGGAGCAGCGCCAGTTCCGCTCCATTATCGAAAGCACGCCGGAAATTACCGAGGCGCTTACGCCGGAGGAAATCGCCGACTGCTTCGATCCGAGCTGGCACTTGAAGCATGTGGATACGATTTTCCGCCGCTTGGGATTAGGTTAATGGAGGCGAAACCGAAAATGACGAAGGACATGCTGCCTGAAGCGCTGCCGACGGCCGCTCCGTACGTGGATGCGCCGCTCGTGTATAAGGGGAAGGTTCGCGAGCTGTACGATATTGGGGAGCATTTTCTCATTGTGGTGACCGACCGTATTTCCGCCTTCGATTATATATTGAAGCCCGCCGTGCCGGATAAAGGAAACATTCTGAACCGGCTTAGCGTTCATTGGTTCCAGGAGACGAGAAACATTGTCGGGAACCATATGGTGCACGCGGACGCCGACAAGCTCGGCGCCTTCGTCACCGACAAGGAGCGGCTGAAGGACCGCATCATGGTCACCCGCAAAGCGCGGCGCATCGATATCGAGTGCGTCGTTCGGGGGTATTTGACCGGAGGCGGCTGGAGGCAGTACGAGAAGACCGGGCAGGTCAACGGGATTCCGCTTCCGGAAGGAACGCGGAAAAACGCAAAGCTGCCGAAGCCGATCTTCACGCCGGCGGCCAAGAACGACGTCGGGCACGACGAGGATATTTCGTTCGAGGAGATGCAGCGCGTCATCGGCGCGGATTTGGCGGAGCGGCTGCGCGATGCAAGTTTGCAATTATATGTATTTGCTCATGAAAAGTTGATGGAACGCGGGATCATTTTGGCCGATTGCAAGTTCGAGTTCGGTTTGATCGACGGGGAGCTCATCCTGATCGACGAACTGTTTACCCCCGATTCGTCCCGATTCTGGGCGAAGGAAAATTATGCGCTCGACATTGAGATCGACTCGATGGATAAAGAGCCGGTTCGGACCTATTTGGCGCAGTCGGACTGGGACAAAAACAGCGAGCCGGACCCTCTGCCGCAGCGCGTAGTGGAAGAGACGACCCGGCGTTACCGTGAAATATACAGACGCATTACGGGAGAAAGCCGATAATCGATACCAATTCGAGAGTTCGAGAGGAGCAAGCAAGCGATGAAAGCGACCGTTTACGTAACCGTAAAGCAAAATGTTCTCGATCCCCAAGGAAAAACCGTTCAAGGAGCCTTGCATTCGATGGGCTTCGACGAAGTCGGGGAAGTGCGCATCGGCAAATATATGGAGCTTACGCTGAACACGAACGACAAAGCTGCGGCGGAGGAGCGCATCCGCGCGATGTGCGAGAAGCTGCTGGCCAACACCGTAATCGAAGACTACCGCTTCGAATTGAAGGGGGAATAACCGTTGACCGAACAACGTCAGATGCAGGCGGCCGTCATTGTGTTCCCCGGCTCCAACTGCGATATTGACTGCTGCAAAGCGGTGGAGCAAACGATTCGCCAGCCGGTGGACTACGTATGGCATACGGCGACCGATTTGTCGAAATACGACTTGATTTTGCTGCCGGGCGGTTTTTCCTACGGCGATTACTTGCGGACGGGCGCGATTGCGCGGTTTGCTCCGGTGATGGAGGAAGTGCGGAAGGCCGCGGAAGAAGGCAAGTACGTGCTCGGGATTTGCAACGGATTTCAAATTTTGCTCGAGTCCGGCTTGCTGCCGGGGGCGATGCTCCGAAACAACTCGCTCAAGTTTCGCTGCTCGCAATCGACGCTGCGGGTGGAGCGCGCGGATACGGCGTTCACGTCTCAGTATGCTGTCGGTGAGAAAATTTCGATTCCGATCGCGCACGGGGAAGGCAACTATTATTGCGACGAAGAGACTTTGAAGAGGCTTGAAGCGAACGGGCAAATCGTATTCCGGTACGACGGCTGGAACCCGAACGGCTCGGTGGCCGATATCGCGGGCATTATGAATGAGCGCGGGAACGTGCTGGGGATGATGCCGCATCCGGAGCGGGCGGTCGATTTGCTGCTCGGCTCGGAGGACGGCAAGCGGATGTTTACGTCAGTTTTCGAAGCATGGAGGGAACGCGCATATGGCAGCACAGCAGCAGCTCGCAGCTAATCTGGCGAAGGAGCCGACGGCGGAGCAAATCCGCGACCAAAAGCTTTATAAGCAGATGGGCATGTCCGACGAAGAGTACGAGAAGGTTGTCGGCCATCTCGGACGTCTCCCGAATTACACGGAAACCGGTGTGTTCAGCGTCATGTGGTCTGAGCACTGTTCTTATAAAAATTCCAAAGTAGTGCTGCGCAGATTCCCGACAACGGGCGAACGCGTATTGATGGGACCCGGCGAAGGTGCGGGCATCGTGGACATCGGCGACAATCAGGCGGTCGTGTTCAAAATCGAATCGCACAACCACCCGTCGGCGATCGAGCCGTACCAAGGCGCAGCGACGGGCGTCGGCGGCATTATTCGCGATATTTTTTCGATGGGCGCGCGTCCGGTCGCTTTATTGAACTCGCTGCGATTCGGCCGCTTGGAAAACGAACGCGTACGCTATTTGTTCGAGCATGTCGTATCGGGCATTGCCGGCTACGGCAACTGTATCGGCATTCCGACGGTCGGCGGCGAAATTATGTTCGACGAGTCGTATGAGGGCAATCCGCTAGTGAATGCGATGTGCGTCGGATTGATCGAGCACGACCAAATTCAGCGGGGCGTGGCGCAAGGCGTCGGCAACCCGGTGTTTTACGTCGGACCGGCCACGGGCCGGGACGGCATTCACGGCGCGACGTTCGCGTCGGAGGAGCTGACGGCGGAGTCCGAGGCGAAGCGGCCGGCCGTGCAGGTAGGCGATCCGTTCATGGAGAAGCTTGTCATGGAAGCGTGCCTCGAGGTGATCGAGCGCGGCTTGGTGCTCGGCATTCAAGACATGGGAGCGGCGGGGCTTACGTGCTCCAGCGCCGAGATGGCGAGCAAGGCGGGCAACGGCATGGACCTGTACTTGGATAAAGTGCCGCAGCGCGAGAGCGGCATGACGCCGTACGAAATGATGCTGTCCGAATCCCAGGAGCGCATGCTGTTCGTGACGACGCCGGACAAGGAGGAAGCGGTCAAGGAAGTGTTCCACCGCTGGGGCTTGTTCTGCGAAATCGTCGGCAAGGTGACGGACACCGGGCGTTTGACTTTATACCATAACGGGGCTATTGCTGCCGATATGCCGGTGCGAGCACTGGTGGACGACGTTCCGCAGTATCATAAGCCTTCTCGTGTACCTGAATATTATGTGGCCGGCGCGTCGGTGGATACTTCGGCGTACCCGGAAGCGACAGATATCGAAGGCGCATTGTTAAAAGTGCTCGGATCCCCGACGGTTGCGTCCAAAGAGTGGGTGTACCACCAATATGACTATATGGTGCGGACGGCAACGGCGGTTGCGCCGGGATCGGATGCCGCTGTTGTGCGGGTTGACGGCACGCGCAAGGCGCTGGCGATGACGACCGACTGCAACGGACGGTTCGTCTATCTCGATCCGGAGGTCGGCGGCGCGATTGCCGTTGCGGAAGCGGCGCGCAATATCGTTTGCTCCGGCGCTCAGCCGCTGGCGATTACGGACAACCTGAATTTCGGTTCTCCGGAGAAGCCGGAAATTTTCTGGCAGCTGGAGAAGGCGGTCGACGGCATGGCGGAAGCTTGCCGAGTGCTGGACACTCCGGTCATCGGCGGGAACGTTTCTTTATATAACGAAAACGCGCGCGGCGCGATTTACCCGACGCCTGTCGTCGGCATGGTCGGCCTCGTGAGCGATATCGATCATATTACGACGCAAAGCTTTAAGAATGAAGGCGACGTGATTTTCTTGCTCGGGAAGACGTATGCCGAGCTTGGCGGCAGCGAGTTCCAGCTTGCGGTGCACGGCGTGACGGAAGGCCGTCCGCCGCGGTTGGACCTTGAGGTGGAGCAGAAGCTGCTGAAAACGGCGCTGGCGGCGATTCGCGGCGGCTTAGTCGTTTCCGCTCACGACTTGTCCGAAGGCGGACTGGCTGCGGCCTTGGCGGAAAGCTGCTTTGCGAATGAGCTTGGCGCCGATGTGGATGTAGCTACGGATTTGCGTGCGGATATCGCTTTGTTCAGCGAGTCGCAGTCCCGGTTGCTGCTGACTTGTAAGCCGGAGAAGGCGGACGCGTTGAAAATGATGCTCGTCGACAGCGGCATTCCGGTGTCGGTCATCGGCAAAGTCGGCGGCGATCGGTTGACGGTTCGCGTGAACGGCTCGGTTGTGCTCGATACGGCGGTTGAAACTCTCGAGAAAACATGGAAGGACGCGATCCCGTGTCTCATGAAATAATACCGCAGCTGTGGACGGGAGAGTATTTCAATGAAGGTGCGGACGACCGCGAATGGTTCGACAAGCTCCGCGAGGAGTGCGGCGTGTTCGGCGTTTGGGGCCATTCCGAGGCGTCGTCTTTAGCTTTTTACGGGCTACACGCGCTGCAGCACCGCGGCCAGGAAAGCGCGGGCATCGTAACGTCCGACGGGGGCGAATTCCATTACCATCGCGGGATGGGATTGGTCAAAGAGGTGTTCGACAGCTCGCGTCTTGGCGAGATGGCCGGTGCCGGCGGGATCGGGCATGTCCGCTATTCGACGTCCGGCGAGAGCAAGCTGGCGAACGCGCAGCCGTTCGTCTTCAAATACCGCGGCGGAGATTTGGCGGTGGCGACGAACGGAAACATCGTCAACGCGCCGGACATCCGGCGCGAGCTCGAAGCGGCCGGCTCGATTTTTCAGACGACGAGCGATACCGAGGTCGTCGCGCATTTAATCGCGCGGTCGAAGCAGCCGACGTTCCTCGATGCGGTGAAGGAAGCGTTGAATCGGCTGAACGGGGCGTATGCGTTCCTGCTGATGACGAACGATCAGCTGATCGCCGCGAGAGACCCGAACGGCTTGCGTCCGTTCGTGATGGGCCGTCTCGGCGATGCGTGGCTGTTCGCTTCGGAGACGTGCGCCTTCGATATAGTCGGCGCGGAATACGTGCGAGATGTGGAGCAGGGAGAACTGGTCGTGCTTGATCAAGGCGGCATGCGGACCGAACGGTTTGCGCCGCCGGGGGCGCGGCGGGCGATCTGCGCGATGGAATATATTTATTTTGCGCGGCCGGACAGCGACGTCGACGAAGTCAACGTGCACGCGGCCCGCAAGCGTATGGGTAAGCGGCTCGCCATGGAGGCGTTCGTCGACGCGGATATCATTACCGGCGTACCGGATTCGAGCATATCGGCAGCGATCGGCTTTGCCGAGCAGACGGGCATCCCGTACGAGCTCGGCTTGATCAAAAACCGATACACCGGCCGGACGTTCATTCAGCCTTCGCAGGAATTGCGCGAGCAAGGGGTGCGGATGAAGCTGTCGGCCGTTCGCAAGGTGGTTGAAGGCAAGCGCGTCGTCATGATCGACGACTCGATCGTACGGGGGACGACGTCCCGCCGGATCGTCAATTTGCTCCGCGAAGCGGGAGCGGTCGAGGTGCATGTGCGGATTACGTCGCCGCCGTTTGCGAATCCGTGCTTTTACGGGATCGATACTCCTTCTCGGAAGGAGCTGATCGCTTCCTCGAAATCGGTGGAGGAAATTCGCGAGGCGATCAATGCGGATTCGTTGTATTTTCTCAGCCAGGACGGCCTTCTGGATTCGATCGGACGGCCGAACGGGGAGCTGAACTTGAGCCGCGGATTTTGCACCGCATGCTTCGATAACAAGTACCCGACGTTCGAGGGTGCGGACGCGGATACGGTTGCGGCTCTGACCGGGCTGACGCCGGGCTGCGGCGATTCGGAGTAACGGGTTTTCAAGTTCGAGATTTTCCCCCCCATCGCTGGAGCGGGAAACTTTACGGATAAGAGTGAGATATTTTGGGAGAGGTGACGGGAATGTCGGAAGCGTATAAGGGCGCCGGCGTTGACATAGCCGCGGGCAACGAAGCGGTGGAAAGAATGAAGAAGCATGTAGGCCGTACCAACCGCCCGGGTGTGCTGGGAGGACTAGGGGGCTTCGGCGGACTGTTTTCTTTAGCCGAGGCCGGCGCAAAGTACGAGGACCCGGTGTTGGTCAGCGGTACCGACGGCGTCGGCACGAAGCTCAAGGTGGCGTTCGCGGCCGATAAGCACGACACGATCGGCATCGACGCCGTCGCCATGTGCGTCAACGACATTGTCGTGACGGGCGCCGAACCGCTGTTCTTCCTCGATTATCTCGCCTGCGGGAAGCTGGTGCCGGAGAAGATCGAGCAGGTCGTCGCAGGCGTGGCCGAGGGCTGCGTCCAAGCAGGCTGCGCGTTGATCGGCGGCGAAACGGCGGAGATGCCGGGCATGTATGCCGAGGGCGAATACGACATTGCCGGCTTCTCGGTCGGCGTTGCGGAGCGCTCGCGCATGGTGGACGGCAGTTCGATCCGCCCGGGCGACGTCGTGCTCGGTTTCGGCTCCAGCGGCGTGCACAGCAACGGGTACTCACTCGTGCGGCTGCTGCTTTTATCTGCTGACGGCGGACGATATGGCATCGACGAGGCGGTTCCGGAGCTCGGAGGCGCCGTATTGGGCGACGTGCTGCTGACGCCGACGAAGATTTATGTAAAGCCGGCGCTTGCTTTGCTTCGCGGCGTCGAGGTGAAGGGCATGGCGCACATTACGGGCGGCGGCTTCATCGAAAACATTCCGCGCGTGCTTCCTTCAGGAGTTAACGCGCATATTCGGCTCGGCTCGTGGGATATGCCGGCGATCTTTCCTCTGCTGCGTTCCGTCGGATCGCTGTCGCATGACGATTGCTACCGCACGTTCAACATGGGCATCGGCTTCGTGCTGGTCGTTCCTGCGGACGCGAAGGACGAGGCTATGCGGCTGGCGCGCGAGCACGGGGAGACCGCCTATGAAATCGGCGTCATCACGGAAGGCACCGGCGTCGTCACGTTCGAGGGCGCGGAGGCATGAAACGCGTTGCAGTATTCGCGTCGGGCTCCGGCTCGAACTTCGAGGCGCTGGTGAAGGCGTCTCGCGAGGCGGGGACGGGCTCGGCGCCATCGTATGAGATCGCATTGCTGGTCAGCGACCGGGCCAAATCCGGCGCTGTGGCGCGTGCGGGAGATTTGGGAGTTGCGGTGCTGACGTTTCGCGCCGCGGATTATGGTTCGCGCGAAGCGTACGAGCGGATGCTCGTTGACGAGCTGCGCGCGAGAAACATCGATTTTATCGTATTGGCGGGCTATATGCGGCTCGTTACGCAGGTGCTGCTTGACGCGTTCGACGGGAAGATCATAAACGTTCATCCTTCGTTATTGCCCTCATTTCCCGGAACGGATGCGATCGTGCAGGCGATTGCGTACGGGGCGAAAATTACCGGAGTTACCGTGCATTTCGTGGACGGCGGGATGGATACCGGCCCCGTTATTGCGCAAGAGGCGGTTGCGATCGATGCGGCGGATACGGCGGAGACGCTGGCACCTCGCATTCACGAGGCGGAGCATCGGCTGCTGCCGTCCGTCGTCGCCGCCTTCGCCGAAGGGCGAGTGAGGCTCGACGGGCGGAAGGTGTGCGTGCAGCGGTGACGGTACTGCAGGTGCTGTGGGATACAGCAGTTACTGCTGGTACTGCGGGTACTGCCGGTACTGCCGGTACTGCCGGTGCTGCTGGTTATTGCGGTTACTGGTGGTTACTGTGACTGCGGCTACCGCCAATGCACCGCGCGCTGACGCTAACCACTTAGGCGCTAACGGAACCGGATGTCCGCTAATTTTGTCGAAACCGGGTAAAAGGGCCGATTAGCGGAAACAAATGTCCGTTAATTTGCTTAAATCGCCGATTTTCGGCGGTTTTCGGGCGATTAGCGGACAACTCGTTCCGTTAATTGGCCTATTTTNGATTAGCGGAAACAAATGTCCGTTAATTTGCTTAAATCGCCGATTTTCGGCGGTTTTCGGGCGATTAGCGGACAACTCGTTCCGTTAATTGGCCTATTTTAGGGGCGCGGCGGGTTTTAGCGGACAATTTGTTCCGTTAACCTCGGCGGTGAAAACCGGATGAAGAAGACGATCCGGGGTTAGCACCAAAAGCTAGTGCAAATACTCTGCGGGCGGCCGGTTCAACCAGAGTTAGCAGCAAAAACTCTCATGTCCTGCGGACACCACCAATAAAGTTCCGTTCGAGGTGGTCGGCCATGCGGTGCGGAGGAGAACAACGGAAGGAAGTTCCGTTGGAAGCAGCTAGTTTGGCGGTGTGGAGGTTGCAGCGGAATAAAGTTCCGTTCGAGGTGATCGGCCAAGCGCTAGCACCAAAACCTGGTGCTAACGGCATCGGTTTAAACACATATAAACACATACAAACAATACAAACAAACCAACCAGGAGGTACGAACGTGGCGAACAAACGAGCATTGATCAGCGTATCGGACAAGACGGGTGTGGAGCATTTTGCGGCGGAGCTTGTGAAGCTCGGCTTTGAAATCATCTCCACCGGCGGCACGAAGACGATGCTGGAGGGCAAGGGCATCCCGGTAACAGGGATCTCAGATGTAACGGGCTTCCCTGAAATATTGGACGGCCGCGTAAAAACGCTGCACCCGGCAGTGCACAGCGGGTTGCTGTCCGTCCGCTCCAGCGAGGAGCACCGCAAGCAAATGGAGGAGCTGAACTTAGGCTACATCGACCTGGTAGCGGTCAACCTGTATCCGTTCCAGCAAACAATCTCCAAGCCGAACGTGCCGTACGAGGAAGCGATCGAAAATATCGACATCGGCGGTCCGTCCATGCTTCGCTCTGCGGCGAAAAACCACGCCTTCGTCACCGTCGTCGTCGACAGCGCCGACTACGAGCAGGTGCTTTCCGAGCTGGCGGCTAACGGCGATACAACGCTCGAAACCCGCAAAAAGCTCGCCGCCAAAACGTTCCGCCACACCGCAGCCTACGACGCACTCATTGCAGGTTATCTCACGGAACGCCTCGGTGAGGAATTCCCGGAGCGCGTAACCGTCACCTACGAAAAGGTGCAAGACCTGCGGTATGGAGAAAATCCTCATCAAAGCGCGGCATTTTATAAGAAGCCTCTTGCCGGAGCGGGCAGTCTCGCTAACGCGGAGCAGCTCCACGGCAAAGAGCTTTCGTACAACAACATCAACGACGCGAATGCCGCCCTCAACATCCTAAGAGAGTTCAACGAGCCGGCCGTAGTTGCCGTCAAACATATGAACCCGTGCGGCGTTGGCATCGGGGCCGACATCTTCGAAGCGTATACGAAAGCGTACGAAGCCGACCCGACGTCCATCTTCGGCGGCATCGTCGCGGCCAACCGCGCGATCGACGGAGCGACGGCGGCGAAGCTGAGCGAAATTTTCCTGGAGATCATCATCGCGCCGGACTTCACACAAGAGGCGATGCAGGCGCTCACGAAAAAGAAAAACATCCGCCTGCTCAAGCTTCCGTTCGTACCGACACAGGACCGGCACCAGCTCACATCGGTAGAAGGCGGAGCGCTGCTGCAGAGCACGGACACCCTCCAAGTCAAAGAAGACGAAATCCGTGTCGTGACCGAACGAGCACCGACCGAAGAAGAGCTGAAGCAGCTGCTGTTTGCCTGGAAGGTTGTCAAACACGTGAAGTCGAACGCCATCGTGCTTGCACGCGATAACATGACGATCGGCGTCGGCGCCGGCCAAATGAACCGCGTCGGCTCCGCGCGCATCGCCATTGAGCAAGCCGGCGAAAAGGCGAACGGCTCGGTCATGGCTTCGGACGCGTTTTTCCCGATGGGAGATACGGTGGAGCTCGCGGGCAAATCCGGCATCAAAGCGATCATTCAGCCGGGCGGCTCGGTGAAGGACGAAGAATCGATCGCCGCGGCGAACGCGGCCGGCATCGCCATGGTGTTCACCGGCGTGCGCCACTTTAAGCACTAACACGGACAGAGGGGAGAACGTCACGATGAACATCCTCGTGGTAGGACGGGGCGGACGCGAGCATACGATCTGCTGGAAGCTGAAGCAAAGCCCGAAGGTGAATAAGCTGTACTGCGCACCAGGAAACGCAGGCATCGCGCAAACCGCAGAATGCGCACCGATCAACGAAAATAACTTCCAAGAGCTCGTCGCGTTCGCAAAGCAAAACAGCATCGACCTTGCCGTCGTCGGCCCTGAGGATCCGCTGTTCGCGGGTCTCGCCGATGAGCTCGAGGCTGCGGGCATAAAAGTGTTCGGTCCGCGCAAAAACGCCGCCATCATCGAAGGCAGCAAGGCGTTCACCAAAGAGCTGCTGAAAAAATACGACATCCCGACCGCCGCCTACGAAACGTTCGACAGCTTCGAGGAAGCGCTCGCCTACACCCGCAAACAAGGCGCGCCGATCGTCATTAAAGCGGACGGGCTCGCGGCAGGCAAAGGCGTAACAGTAGCGTCCACACTCGAAGAGGCGGAGGAAGCGCTGCGCACGATCATGCTCGATAAAGCGTTCGGCGAAGCGGGAGACAAGGTCGTCGTCGAGCAGTTTCTGCAAGGCGAAGAAATGAGCATCCTAAGTTTCGTAGACGGCAGCGTCGTTAAGCCGATGCCGCCTGCGCAGGACCATAAGCCGATATTCGACAACGACAAGGGGCCGAATACGGGGGGAATGGGAACGTATTCCCCGGTGCCGCACATTCCGCAAAACATATACGACGAAGCGATCGAGACGATCGTCAAGCCGACGGCGGAGGCGATGGTTAAGGAAGGCCGTCCGTTTCGCGGGGTGCTGTTCGCGGGGCTCATGATTACGGCCGACGGTCCCAAGACGATCGAATTCAACTGCCGCTTCGGCGATCCCGAAACGCAGGTCGTTTTATCCCGTCTGGAATCAGATTTGGCGGAGCTGTTCGAAGCGACTGTCAACGGCCGCCTCCAAGACATCGAACCGAAGTGGAGCAACGATTCGGCCGTATGCGTCGTGCTTGCGGCGGGCGGTTATCCGGGCTCCTACAAGAAAGGCGATCCGATTGACGGACTCGACGACGTAAAGGAATCGGCCGTATTCCATGCCGGCACCGCGCTGCAGGACGGCCGCGTCGTCACGAACGGCGGCAGGCTGCTCGGCGTAACGGCCACCGGCGCAACGATCGAGGAAGCGCGCCGCAAGGCGTACGCGGACGTCGACCGCATTCGCTACGAAGGCAAGCAATACCGCAGCGACATCGGAAAAAAAGCGCTCAGATAACCTAATAGAAGCCGCTCTCGGCCGTTCGTTCGAATGGCTGCGGGGCGGCTTTTTTCTGAAATATGATTCCCATCGTGCCGATGCTAGTCTATTATAGAGTCAGGTGATGACATGAAAAAATGGCTGCTAGCAACGCTAACACTATCCATCGTATGTTTACTGGCCGCCTGCGGCAGAGGCGCCGCCGAGGAACCGACCGAGCCCGAAACGCCCCCTCCCGCAGAGCAAGAAATTCCGGAAGAACCTCCTAAGCCGGCCTTTACCGCTCCGTTAACCGGGTTAGGACTGGATCGTCCGGTAGAATCGCGTCCTTTTTTACTTGTGATCAATAATCATTCGAAAGCCCGTCCGCAATCCGGATTAAGCCAGGCCGACCTATTTTACGAGGTGCTTGCGGAAGGGGAAATTACGCGGATTCTCGCCGTATTCCAGAGCCATACGTTCGACGGAGCGATCGGACCGGTCAGAAGCATTCGACCTTATTTCATCGATATCGGCAAAAGCTTCGACGCCATCGACATTCATGCAGGCGGCAGTCCGGACGGCTACGCCATGCTGAAGAAGGAAGGCTTGGATCATTTGGATGAAATCACGAATGCGGGCCCCTACTATTGGCGGGACAAGTCCAGAAAAGCGCCTCACAATCTGTACACGAACCTGGAGAACATCGGAAAAGGCGTAGAGAAGAAAAAGTTCGCCACAGCGGCGACCAATATTCGATCGTTTTCTTTTTTGCCCGAGGATGCTGCCGCAGAAGGGGAAGTCGCGTCCGCTTTCGACCTCACGTTCCTTCTGAAGTCATATAAAGTATCGTACCAATATGATTCCGAGCAAAAGGTTTACAAGCGATTCATCAACGACGAGCCGCACACCGACCTTAACAATAATGAGCAACTATCGGCCGCCAATGTGGTGGTGATGGAAGCGCCGCATAAAGTGTTGGACGATGTCGGACGCCGGGCGGTCGATTTGTCGGCCGGCGGCAAGGCGAAGATTTTCCAGCAGGGCAAGGTTCGGCCGGCGGAGTGGAGACGCAATCGGACGGACGATGCGATCCGGCTTTACATCAACAATGAAGAGGTCGGTTTGGTTCCGGGTCAGACTCACTTCTTGATTATTCCGGACAAGCCCGGAATGGAAGAGCGATTGCAGTATCGGCCATAGGAGTGGAACGGCGAAAGCGCCCGAAGCAGGATCGGGCGCTTTTTTAGCGCATGCGGCTGTATCTACCTTCTGCGGCGCGAAGAATTGGTTCTTCTTCTGCGGCGTCTGCGGCGGCGGCGGGGCAGCTCGGCCTCCTCGCTCTCGTTGTTGTTCGATTTTCTGAGGCTTCCGAACAGAAGCTTCACCATGGGACCCATCTCTTGAAGGGTGCCCATAATTTTATGCGCCTTCTGGACATTTTCCAGTACGCCGTCGATGCCGCCCATGCGGTCGATAATTTGGCGAATATTGCTCAGGCTGTTCAGCAGCCCGGGGATCGCTCCGCCGGCTCCACCGGCACCGCCGCCACCGCCGCCACCGCCGCCGCCGAATAGTGCTCCTAATAAGCCGCCTCCCTGGCCGCCGGCAGGTGCGGGAGGGAAGGCGCCTCCGGGCGGTGCGCCGAAAATTCCGGGCGCCGGTCCGCCGAAATCCATCGGCATGCCGAACGGCTGCTGGAATGCGCCCGGTTGTGGTGTTAATGCTCGTATTTGCGCACCGTCGTAATACGGGGTGTTTCTGACATGTACTCGTTTATTCACCGCGCTCACTGTCCTTTTATAAGGTTCTTAGGCTTACATACAACACTCTATGTGAACGCCTACCGTTTGGTATGGACTAATGTCCCGGTGTCAAAAGAACGTACAAGGGGCTTTCTTGCGGAACCGAAGCATGCTACTATAGTGATGTAAAATTTTAATGCGTTAACGTCCGACTGAGGAGGAACTTGGCAGTGCAGCTTAAAAAATTAAACGATAAATCGATCGATCAGCTTTTTGAAGCGATTCTTACACTAAAGGACCTTGAGGAATGCTATTTATTTTTTGACGATCTATGCACGGTGAACGAAATCCAATCGCTGTCGCAGCGCCTTGAGGTTGCGCGCATGCTACGTAAGGGAAGCACATACAATCAGATCGAAACCGAGACGGGAGCGAGCACGGCGACTATTTCCCGGGTAAAACGGTGCCTCAACTACGGCAACGACGGTTATAAATTTACGCTGGAGCGGCTTGGAAGGTAACTTCATGGCTCGCGTCGGCGTACTCGTCATTTCTCACGGCTCCCGCAATCGGGAATGGGTCCGCCTTGTCGATGAAGCGATTCAGCCGCTTCGGACCGTTTGGGACTTTCCGGTTGTAGGCGCTTTCCTGGAAATTGTTGAAGGGCGGCTCATTCAGGACGGCATCGACGAGCTGGAGGCGCAGGGCGTAACGGATATTATTGCCGTTCCGCTTTTTATTTCGTCCGGGAGCGGGCATGTCGAGGAAATATCGTGGGCGCTCGGCGCGAAGGAGCATTGCCGCATCGAAACCGATTTGACACCATACCGGCTGCGCTCGCGTATACATTGGTGTGCGCCGATCGATGCCGATCCGGATATTGCGGACATTTTGTATGAGAAAATGATTCCCTTATCCAAACGGCCCGACCGCGAGATCGTATTGGTCGTCGGCCACGGCAGCATGCTCAAAGGGTTTCATTCGGTATGGCGGGGGATGCTCGAACGTATCGCGCAGCGGCTGAAGGAGAAGGGCGGCTTCGCGGCGGCGGATGGCGCCATGCTGCTGCCGAATCAAATTCCGTGGAAGCTGAAGCTTTGGGGGAAGAAGCGTCCGGAATCGGACGTGCTGGTCGTGCCGCTGTTTGTGAGCGAGGGATATTTTACCGAAAAAGTCATACCGGCGCGATTTGAAGGGTATGATGTTCGATATAACGGCCGTTCGCTGCTGCCGCACCCACTCTTGACGCACTGGATGGAGCGGCGCATCGCGGAGAAGCTGGAGGAAACAGAAAACGTATGGCGAAAAGAGCGAGACTAATCTACAATCCGACGTCCGGGCGGGAAGAGATGAGAAGAAGGCTGCCGGACGTGCTGCAGCGTCTTGAGGGCTATGGCTACGAGACGTCCACGCACGCAACCGCAGGCGCGGGGGATGCGACGAAGGCGGCGGCGGAGGCGGCGCGGCGCGGCTTTGACATTGTCATTGCGGCGGGCGGGGACGGAACGATCAACGAGGTCGTTTCCGGCCTGGCGGAAGCGGAGAAGCGGCCGCCGCTCGGCATTTTGCCTGTGGGGACGACGAACGACCTGGCAAGAGCGCTGGGCATCCCGCGTTCTTGGGACGGGGCGATCGATATTATCGCCGAGGGGCATGCGCGGGCGGTCGACATCGGGCGGCTCAACAACCGGTATTTCATTAATATTGCGGGCGGAGGCTCTTTGACGGAGCTGACGTACGAGGTTCCGAGCAAGATGAAGACGGTTCTCGGACAGCTTGCGTATTATATGAAGGGGCTTGAGAAGCTCCCGCGGTTTCGGCCGATCGAGCTGACGATCCGCAGCGCGGAGATGATGCTCCACGAGGACTTTATGCTGTTCCTTGTGGCGAATACGAGCTCCGTCGGCGGCTTCGAGCGGCTGGCCCCGGATGCGCGCATCGATGACGGGTTGATGGATGTGTTTTTGCTTCGCAGGTGTACGCTCGCCGACTTTATCCGGATCGTTACGCACCTGCTTCGGGGGGAGAGAGTGAACGATCCGCTGGTCGTTCATTTTCAAACGAAGTATGTCACGATCGAGTCGAAGGATTACGTGCAGCTGAACGTAGACGGCGAATTCGGCGGAACGTTGCCTTGCGAAATCGAGGTGCTGCCGGGGCATCTCGACTTGTTTTTTCCTTCCGGGGGACAGGGTTATCATGCAAGGCCGGGCCAGTCCGGTCCGAGCAGCATCGGTTTTACCCCGGGCGGCGGAGTAATGATGAGCGGAGTGTGGAATCAGCTTGAAGAAATATAGTCATACGGACGGTCGGGACCGCAGAGGCCCCGGCCTTACTACTTCCGGTAAGAGTGTGCGGGCGGTTTCCGCACCCGTTGAGATAAATCAGATTGTGGAAGCGGACGTGATCGGTCTTGCGCATGAAGGGGAAGGCGTCGGTCGCGTTGAAGGGTTCACGCTGTTTATACCGGGCGCGCTTCCGGGCGAGCGGGTAAAGGCGCGCGTATCGGAAGTAAAGAAGCAGTTCGGACGGGCCGAGCTGCTTCAGGTGTTGGTTTCGAGCACCGATCGCGTGGCCCCGCCTTGCCCGATCTATGAGCAGTGCGGCGGGTGCCAGCTGCAGCATATGGCTTATCCGGCGCAGCTGGAGTGGAAGAGGCGGATGGTCGTCGATGCGCTGGAGCGGATCGGGAAGCTGAAGGTAGGTTCCGAGGGCGGCGTTGTCGTGCATCCGGTGATCGGCATGGACGAGCCGTGGCGCTATCGGAACAAAGCGCAGGTGCCGATCGGATTGGACTTGTCCGAGGGCGGACTGGTGGGCGGATTTTATGCTATGGGCTCTCACGACATCGCCGATATGGACGCTTGTTTGATTCAGCATGAGCGGAACGATGAAGCGGTGGCGGCGGTGAAGCGCATCGCGCGTGAGCTCGGGATTGAAGCGTACGATGAAAAATCGCATACCGGCTGGATGCGGCATGTCGTCGTGAAGTACGGGTTCGCGACGGAAGAGTTGATGGTCGTGCTGGTGGGGACCGCTGCTGATGTGCCGGGTTTAAGGGCGTTTGTGGGCCGCATTCGGGATGAAATGCCGGGTGTCGCCAGTATTTGCTTGAACGTGAATCCGGAGCGGACCCGGCTTGTGTACGGCGAGCGGACGATGACGCTTTGGGGCAAAGACACGATCGTCGATACGATCGGCGGCGTGCGGTTTGCGATATCGGCGCGGTCGTTCTATCAGGTGAACCCGGTGCAGACCGAGGTGCTGTACCGCACCGCGCTCGACTACGCCGGCTTGACCGGCGAGGAGACGGTGATCGATGCCTATTGCGGCATCGGGACGATTTCGCTGTTCCTGGCGGGACGGGCGCGGCATGTGTACGGCGTCGAGATCGTGCCCGACGCCGTGGAGGACGCTCGCGCGAACGCACGGCTGAACGGCATAGCGAACGTCGAGTTCGCCGTTGGCCGGGCCGAAGCCGTGATCCCCGCTTGGCGCGCGGAAGGCATCGACGCCGATGTCATCGTCGTCGACCCGCCCCGCAAGGGCTGCGACGCCGCCCTGCTCGACACCATCGTCGCGATGCGGCCTCGGCGAGTCGTGTACGTGTCGTGCAACCCGTCCACGCTCGCCCGCGACCTACGCATCCTCGAAGACGGCGGCTTCCGTACCATTGAAGCGCAGCCGGTGGATATGTTCCCGCATACGGGGCATGTGGAGTGCGTAATAGGAATGCAACGAATCGATACGTAGAAATCCTTTATTTTCAACACTTTGCGCGTTTTATGACTTTCACGGCAGACGGCAGCGACTTCAAAAATAAGGTGCTCAAAGACAAAATTGAGGTTTCCGTCGTTTTGGACCTGGATTTGGACGTCGGGTGTGTAGAAATGTTGAATGCATAGGATTAGCCGCTTGTTTAGCGTCGCCATTTGGGTTATAGCCCATTATTGTACATTTGTATTCCTTAACAATAGGCAACCGCATAGGATAAAAGGTAAATCATGAATCCTAAGAAGAGAGAGGAATGAATATGTACCTGAATACAGGCTCTCACAGTCCGTGGCATCATCCTATGCATAGTAATTTGAATTACAATTATTGGGGCTATAATTGGAACCCGCATTACTATAACTGGTTCATTAGCAACCGTTATCCATATTATAGATTCCCTAAATTTATGGATTTTGGAACAAAACCATTTGTAGTAAATATTGACCAAGCCGCTAAACAAAACAATACGTTCCGCACCGCTATATGGACAGGGAAACATTTTCAAGTGACTTTGATGAGCATTAACGTTGGCGATGACATCGGCCTAGAAGTCCATCCAACTACCGATCAATTCATACGTATTGAAGAAGGCCAAGGACTTGTTCAAATGGGTGATAGCAAAGATAAATTAGATTTTCAAGAAATGGCCTATGATGACTATGCCATCATGATACCTGCTGGAAAATGGCACAATGTAACCAATACAGGAAATACACCGCTAAAAGTTTACGTCATTTATGCGCCGCCCGAGCATCCATTTGGTACAGTTCATGAAACAAAAGCAATTGCAATGTCAGCTGAAGAACACTAACACTGCGGCTCCTAACCGTTTACGAATGGCATTGCATTTCCAAACACTAAGGCAAACTACTTATACGATATGGACTTGAATATTCAAGAGGACGCCCTTTATGCGGCGTTCTCTTTTTATATAGATACTATTCAAAAAGCCGGTTGCCCTGAAATATCAGCGCAACCGGCTTTTTGCGTGAAAGGAGAAGCATAAGATGACCAAGGTGATCGCCCTTGCCAATCAGAAAGGCGGCGTGGGCAAGACCACAACGGCGGTCAACCTGGGGATCGGTTTGGCAGCCGATGGGAAAAAGGTTCTGCTGGTCGATGCGGACGCGCAAGGCAACCTGACGGATTCGTTAGGGTTCCACGAACCGGATAATTTATCGTTATCTTTGGCGACATTGCTGGCGAAGACGATGCTGGAAGAATCCTATGAAGCGCGGGAAGGTATTTTGCATCACCATGAAGGCGTTGACCTGATGCCAGGCAATATTGAATTGTCCGCTGTTGAAGTATCGCTCGTCAATACGATGAGCAGAGAAACGATTTTGCGTTCGTACATCGATTCGGTTAAAGCCGATTACGACTACGTGCTGATCGATTGCATGCCGAGTTTGGGCATGTTGACCATCAATGCGCTGGCGGCAGCAGACAGTGTCATTATCCCTGTTCAAGCACACTATTTGCCCGCCAAGGGAATGACGCAGCTCTTGCAGACCATTGCCCGTGTGCGCAGGCAGATCAACCCGAAGTTGGTTTTGGATGGCGTGCTGCTCACTATGGTAGACAGTCGGACGAAATTTGCCAAAGACATTTCCTTTATTCTTCGGCGCGACTACGGCGACAAGCTGCGCGTGTTCAACACCGAAATCCCCTTATCTGTTCGCGCGGCGGAAACAAGCGCCAAGGGGAAAAGCATCTACGTCCATGATCCGGATGGGAAAGCTGCGGAGGCTTATGCCGCCTTTACGAAGGAGGTGCAAAGCATTGGCAGCGAAAGACGACATGCGCGCCAGCATCAAACTGACCACAGTCGCTGATTTATTCTCGACGGAGGAGAGCCGCGCCGACCAGCAGCGGGAAAAGGTGATGGAAATACCATTGTCGGAAATCAGCGATTTTCCCGGACATCCGTTCAAGGTGAAGGCGGACGAAGCTATGTTGGAAATGGCAGACAGCGTAAAACAATACGGCATTCTCGTTCCCGGCCTGGTACGTCCGAAGACGGACGGCGGCTATGAAATGGTAGCCGGGCATCGTCGTAAAAAAGCGAGTGAACTGGCAGGCAGAGAAACGATGCCCTGCATCGTCCGCGAACTGGACGACGATCAGGCGACGATCATCATGGTGGACAGCAACCTGCAACGGGAAAATATTGCGCCAAGCGAGAAAGCATTCGCCTATAAGATGAAGTTGGAGGCGATGAAGAGACAGGCAGGCAGACCTAATAGAGAAAATGTGTCCCAAATTGGGACACAAAAGCGGTCCGATCAATTGTTGGCAGATCAGGCAGGGGAAAGTCGCAATCAAATCCAGCGCTATATCCGTCTTACCGAACTAACCCCCTCCATTCTCGAAATGGTAGACGATAAACGGATCGCCTTCAATCCGGCCGTAGAACTTTCATACTTGGCCGAAGAAGAACAGAAAGCCCTGTACGAAACGATGCAGTCCGAAGACTGCACGCCTTCGCTGGCGCAGGCGCAGCGCATGAAAAAACTGAGTCAGGACGGGCGGCTTAACGTGGATGTCATCTTCTCGATTCTCACAGAGGAGAAGCCGAACCAGAAAGAAAAGATGACCATTCGGCGCGAGCGGATCGACCGTTTCTTTCCGAGGGACTTCACCGAAAAGCAAAAGGAAGACCTGATCGTACATCTGTTGGAAAGCTGGTATAAAAAACGGCAACGGGAACAGGAACGTTAGCATGTATCCTGTTCGGCAGGCACTCTCCCCTAGGACGGAGAGCTTTTTTATGCCCATTTTTGGGGAGGCGATTCATGGTGTATTTCACGAAAGGGAGGCGTCGTCAATATGAGCGCCTGATGCAAGAAAAGCCGGGGTTCAACCGCTTTGAAGTTTTGGAGGATGAGACCGAGCAGCCGCGCACGCGAAACAAGAAATCTCGTGAAACCGGTCAATCAAAGCGAAGCCCGGGAACGAAGAATGACCGCAATTTTCCAGGAGATGAGGACGGACAATGGAAGAAATAAAGCGAATGGTGGACAACTATGAAGTCGTTCAGGCCATCTCCATCGGGAAGGTGGAAGTGCTGCTTGGCATAGACGAAACCAATGCCGAACGTCCGTACATGGTTTGTACCTGCACCCGAAACAATTCGTTGGGTGTCGAGCAATTTTACGCGTTTGCAGTCGGCGCGGATTATCTTGAGGCCGTGCATGACTTTGTTTCCCGCGTGCAATGCGAGCTGGAGGATCTCAAAGAAGAAAGGACCAGTGTCAAGGTGCCCCTATCTCCCCTTACCCAAGCCCAATGCCAGCCGATTCGCGAAGAGATGGGTATTGACAACCAGGTTGTTGTCATCCGACCGGAACGGTTGCGACCCGAATATCGCACCGCTGTTAACCAGCTTGTGCTGGCACTAAGCGGTTTTGGCACCTCTGCCAATTCCCGAGGTCGCGCCGTCTACGTGTTAAATCTGTATACCGGTGAAGAGGCTCGCTGGAATCGGGAGGATTTTATGGGTCTGATAAAACCGGAGCATATGCCTGCATGGGCGCAAGAAAAACTGGAGCAGCATCAGATTGGAACTCAGCAAAAGCCGAAGCGCCGTGACGAAGCCCGGTAAAGTCATTCGATAGCACTTCAATCTCGGTTTGAAAGGAGACGTGAGCGATGTCGTGGACTTATCGGCACCGCAAGACCCTTATAATCGTCGCGATTGCCGTAAGCGTTTGTTTACTTGCGGCTGCTGCCATCTATTCTCTGATTAAGCAATCTGAGCAAGAGCAGAAACAGCAGCAAATGAAGGAACATTATGAAAAGCAAATCGAAGAACTGAAATCGATAAAGGAACAATCGCGCAGAAGCGTTTGGACTGTGGCGCGCACCATTCCTGCCGGTGACACGGTGAAGGCGGAAGACCTCAAGTCTGTCCCGCTGCCTGCGAATCTGGTACCGCAAGGGATGATTACCGATCAGAATGCGGTCATCGGCAAAAGCGCCAAAATCGAATTACAGCCAGGCACGCCGTTGATGCCTTCCATGCTGTACGAGAGCGCGCCGATCCCGAAGGATTTGCGCGTGCAGGAGTTTCATGTCATTCAGCTTCCCTCCAATCTGCAAAAGGGACAGTACATCGACGTGCGAATCAACTTCCCGACTGGCGAGGATTTTGTCTTGCTGGCGAAGAAGAAGGCGCGGGAGTTGTCCGGCAATGTCATCTGGCTGGAAATGAACGAGCTGGATATATTACGGACTTCAAGCGCGATCATCGATGCCTACTTGCAAGGCGCGCGGCTGTATGCCCTGCCCTACATCGAGCCGGGCTTGCAGGAATCGGCGGTAGTCAATTATCCCGCCAATCCGACGGTGCTCGATTTGATGGAACATGATCCGAACCTGCTCGAAAAAGCGACAACCGAGCTTGCCCGCCAACTGCGAACGACACTGGACGACAATCTGAAGGCGATGAGCGAGTCGGACAAACTGCGCGTAACGAGCGGCAGCGTAACGGTTCAGCAGCAATTGCAAAACGAACGGATTGTCACGCAGCAAGGCAATGCCATGCATGAGGCGACCCTATCGCCGCCACCGGCAGGCGCAACGGCTACGGTCGATCAGGAACCGCCAGCTGCGCAGCCGCTGCCCTCCTCTTCCGTTCCGACAACGACGAGTGAGAATCGGCCGGAAACGTCAGCGGAGTCTACATCATCTGTTTCAACAGAACCGGCACCAGCTTCACCGTCTGGAGAGCGTGCAAAAGTGGATAAATTGGAGCAAATTTTTAATCAGTGAAGGAGGCCGTCATGAAAAAAGTCGTATTTTTTGGCGCGCCGGACAAAAGCCACCTGCTCCTTGTGCTGGGCAAGCTGCTCACGGCGATGGAGCGAAAGGTGCTGATCGTGGATTCCGCCCTTGCCCAGTCCATGCAAGGCTATTTGCCGCGAACGGATTTTGGCTGTTCGCTGCGGGAGTTTGAAGGCATCGATGTGGCGACCGGGCTCATCACGCCAGCGCAATTGGAACGTTCTTTGTTTCAAGCCGGAGGCGAAACAGCATACGATGTCATGCTGCTCGACACCGATCACACTGAATTTGTGAAAGGACGAGAGTTGCCGGGATACGACAAGCGGGTTTGGTGCAGCAATTGGAGCCGACTCGGCATGCATAAAAACGCGGAACTGATGCAGCGGCTGTGCCTTCACGAAGCGGAAGGTCAGCCGCTTTCGTTTTACAAACTGATTGCTCCCACTCTGCCGATCGCCATACCCGAGTCGTATATCGATTCGCTGCTGCCGCAGCAGGCGATACGTTGGGAGGACACCGTGTTCCGCTTTCCGCTGGACGAACGGGATATGTCGGTCGAACTGGACAACCAGCATCATGGCCGCATCGACATCAGGCGGCTGTCCGGGGCGTATCGCCGGAACGTGCTGGACATGCTTCAACAGTTGTTTGAGTGCGATGTCAAAACTGCCCGGCGGGCATGGGCGCGGTCTCGAAGACGCGGGTGAATCCAGGAATGTTGCACGAAAGGAGATGAAGCAAATGGGTTATACCGTGGTGTTTTGGAGTCCGGTACCGGGACAGGCCGGTACGACGAGCAACCTGATTGCAGCCGCGGCGCTGCTCGGATTGGAATACTCCTCGCGCCTTTTGTTGCTTGGGCATTTGCAAAGCGAATATGCTGCCATTGAACGCGGCTTTTACCCGAGGCGATCCTGGATAAATAAAGCGGACGCCCCGCCTGACGCGGGCGTCGACGCGCTGCTGAGGCTTCTGCAAAACCGCAAGCTGGAACCGAAAATGCTGCGGGATTATACGTTGCCGTTGCTCGCCTCGATATTCTGCGGGGATCGAACAAGCCGGACGTATCGTTTGTTTCATCCGCGCAGGATTGGCTCGGACCGCTCTTGGAACTGACAAAACGCGCTTACGATGTGGTGTTGCTGGACGGCGGAAGCGGCAACGTGTCGGAATGGACACGGACATTGCTGCGTCAGGCGGAATTGTTGGTCGTTTGTCTACCACAAAATGCGCTCAAACTGGAGCAAGTTTTTCCGATGGTAGAGGCGCAGGTTCTATCAAACCGGAAGCTTTTGCTCGTATTCGGGCAATATGACCCT
The DNA here is from genome assembly GCF_028745515.1 of Paenibacillus thermotolerans. Classification (GTDB taxonomy): domain Bacteria; phylum Bacillota; class Bacilli; order Paenibacillales; family YIM-B00363; genus Paenibacillus_AE; species Paenibacillus_AE thermotolerans. Next base: position 172,211 of record NZ_JAQZSG010000008.1, read on the forward strand.
CGCTCGGCGTTTACCGTCAAAAACATCATGCGTCAGTTCCACCGACGGGAGCCTGCGTACCCGATTGTTCATAATACGGGATGGCTTGATGCCACCCAGCAAGGAGACGCAATACATTTTTTATTTCGTAACCGGAAAGTGCCGCGCAATCATAAAAACAGTCTCTTTATGCAACAAGTACGGGCATTGGCGCAGGCGATCATCCAGCACGCTGGATTAGACAAGCCTCTTTTCGGCGGGAGGGAGGACGATGGACGATGATGTTCGTGCTGAACGGTTTGCTTATCGGGGGCATCCTCGTCGCAGTCGGCATCATGCTTTATTTGCGCATGAGCCGCCGTTTGCCGGAGCGGCCGGACGAAAAGCCGGTTTACACACTGGATGCGATGACCGTATATGTGAAAGAAGCGCTGCATGAGATGACGAGCAGCAACCTGATCGACTTCGGCTTGTCGGAAGAAGAATACCGGCGCCGCAAAAACAAGCGGGCAGAATTGAAAAAAGCGCTGCGGGGCTGCACGTCCGGAGATTTGCGGGACAAGGCGTATGTGAAGCAGGTAATCGCTGATTTACTCGAACAGCGCTACCATCTGGACGACAATAATCTGAATCGCCTACTGCCGTTTGACGACCCGCAGGCGCTCACATCGCAAGATCAGTTTGATATCCTGCTCTTTCTGTTTAAGAAACAACATCGTTTGAAAGCGCTGGACGAACTGATCCGCAAATATGAGCTGGACCGCCCCAAACGGAGCCTGGAAGGCGAAGAGACTGAGTCGTACCGGATTACCGCCGACGAAATTCGCGATATTTACAAGCAGGAAGCGCGCAGGCTGTCTGCCGGGGACAAAACGCAGATCGTTGTGCAGCGGATCTACCAGCAGTACAAAGGGTTTAGCGTCATCGACGAAATCCGCGACATGAAAATCGACGGCGTATCGGGGGGCGTCTCCGGCATCCCGCCCTCGATGTGGGAAGGCGAATGGAGCCTGGAGGAGGAAGCGCAGCTTTCCGAGGTGCCGAGGTCGCATGACAGCGTATGGCTGTTTTATAAAGGGAAATCCATTCATTTGAGCTTCCTGTCCTTCGGCTCGGAGGAAGAACTGAGACGCGTGTGCCAGAACGTGTACAAACATAACTTTCCCGGCCAATTGTCTGAGGCGAGCGGCTTCAAGGTGAACGAAATGGCCGATGGCTCCCGCGTCGTCGTGCTGCGCCCCCGGTTCAGCGAATCGTGGGCTTTTTTTGTGCGCAAATTCGATGTGCAAAACGCCACGCTGGAACAATTGATCCAGGACGACAACGCTGAGCTTCCCATCGGGCTGATCCGATATCTCGTCATGGGCGAGCGCATTACGGCCATTACCGGCGCGCAGGGCAGCGGCAAAACGACGCTCTTGATGGCCATGGTGCGCTACATTCCAGCCATCTTGCCGATCCGGGTGCAGGAAATGAGCTTTGAGCTTCAACTTCGGAAAATATACCGGGAACGCAACATTTTAAGCTTGCGGGAAACCGAAACGATCTCCGGGCAGGACGGTCTGGACATCCAGAAAAAAACGGACGGCTCGGTCAATATTTTGGGAGAAGTGGCGACCGACCCGGTTGCGGCCTGGATGGTGCAGATGGCGCAGGTCGCTTCGCTGTTCACCTTGTTTACGCATCATGCCAAAACGTTCCGCGATCTCGTCTATTCGCTGCGCAACTCGTTGCTGAAGACAGGGGTGTTTACGAACGAAAAAGTGGCGGAGCAGCAGGTCGTGAGCGTCATCAACTTCGACATTCACCTCAGGCGGGACGCGGACGGACATCGCTACATCGAACGAATTACCGAATGCGTCCCGTTGGAGCAGGAAACAGCCTACCCGGAGACGTTCCGCTACAAAACGACGACCGAGGAGAAAATGACGGCGTTCATGGAGACGATGCTGGAATATTTCCGCCGCTCGACGGACCGCCCGCTATACGTCGCGCGGAACGTTATCGAATACCGCGACGGACGCTATGTCGCTGTTCATCCGTTGTCCGAGCGAAGCCGCAAGGAAATCGCCGCATGCCTCGCCGGGCCGGACCAGGCGGCGTTCGAAGCGTTTTTGGCGGTTTATTGGGGGGATGGCGATGAAACTTGAATGGCTGTCTCTATTGCTGGGCGCAGCGACGGTGCTGTTCCTCGCGATGGTGGCGGCATTTCAATGGGTATCCCGCCACGGTTCGGACGTGGAGGCCGTTCGGCGGTATGAAGCGCTGCGCAAACCGGGCAAAGCCCGCAAGAAGCAAGCGCTGCATAGCGTGTTGCAGCAGTTGTATCGCCTATGCGAACGCGTACCGATTCTACGCGCTTATTTGCACCAACTTCGCAAACGAATGACCATTCTCCAGCTTGGCGACGAATGGAAGCTGCGGCTGGAGACGATGAAGTCGGCGCTCCTCATATGGGGCGTGCTGCTCGCGGCGGCTGTTCCGCTGGCTATCGGCGTGCGCGACCCGGCCGCGCTCGGCATGATTGGCATCGGCTTTTGGGTTGGCCACGGAATCCTTTCGGACAATCTGGTCCATAGGCTGGAGACGCGATTGCTTCGGCAACTACGGCATTTTTTTTCTACAACTGACCAATTAACGTACAAAACTTAGTTTCA
>NZ_JAQZSG010000080.1 GCF_028745515.1 Paenibacillus thermotolerans
TGTAACCGTCAAGTACTTTTGAACACTTTTTGCTAAATAACTTTGGACAGTTTTATTGCTCGCCACACGAAGAACTATGCACATGTGAGTAACTACGAATTACCAAATATGGTCTTCCGGTTTTTCAACCGATGACTGTCTCCATCTAGTTGGATCACTTCACTTTTGTGGATAACTCGATCCAAAATGGCCGTTGTGATCGCTACATCCCCCAACAACTCTCCCCAATCCTTGGGTTCTTTGTTCGATGTGATGATCAGAGAGGATTGCCCGTATACCTTGTTTATAAACTGAAAGAACAGATTGGCTTCTACTCGATCCATCGCCATAAACATCAGGTCATCCAAAATAATAAGATCGGATTCTATGATACGCTTTACTTTTAACTTTGCCTGGCGTGAGATTTCCTGTGTTTTCAACCCTTGAATCAGCGCATCCATCGTCACAAAGCTGACCTTGAAGCCTTTCTGCAACGCCTCTATGCCTAAGCCGATACTAAGGTGAGTTTTACCTACGCCGGGCGGGCCCAAGAGCAGGATGTGGTAGGCCTGCTCCAACCAGACAAGCTCCTGGAGTTGGCTAAGCTGTTTCTTACTTAGTGAAGCCGACTCTTCTGGATTAAACTCAGCCAGCGTCTTTATCTCTGGGAACGCTGCCGACTTGAAACGCTTCGCCAACTGCTTTTCTTCCCTGCACCTTCCCTCGTGATCCAACAGATGTTGGATGCATTCACGGTAACTCCACTCTTGTTTCTCTGCTGTTAGGAGTAACTCTTCCACAATGCCCGCAGCTTCACGTAAATGAAGGGAGGACAACGACTGTTTCAATGTGAGGAGGGCTGCCGTCATTTCGCTTCACCTGCCATTATTTTTTCGTATACCTTCATGTCACGGACAGGTACCGTAATCCGGAATGGCTCTATCCCTTTTACCTCAACAGGCTCTGCCTTTGTTGCGGACAACTTCTTATGTGTAGCATTCTGGATCTTTCCAAAGTGGTGTAGAGCCTCGGTGAAGTGTTGAGCGCTATACAGTCGGTTCTTTGTGCAGAACGTCAAGGCCTGTGCTATATCACTGAATGTGAACACTTTCACGTGCTTCTCTATGAGTTGCAGCTGATCTCGAATATATCTTGGCTTTCGTTTACGGATTTCCTCAAGATACTCCCGGAAAGGGAGCGGATCGGGTCCAAGCCGTGCCACGTGATCCAAGTAAGCGGGGATTCCTTTGGAGCGATCACGTGCGTGAGAATTGTTTTTGATGAGTTGGCCCTTGTCTAGGCAAAGCCTATGCCGAGCGATCTCTTGGCCCGTATGCTTGTCGGAGATAATAATCTCACCGTCCTCGGTCAGTCGCAGAAGAGCCTCTTTCCCCTTCCCATCATAGGTCCCAAGCGGAACGGAGTAGCGATTGGACAGATAGCTGACGGTATTGTCCTTTCGAATGTCTCTTGTTATACTAGAGTCAGTTTCAATTTGATTTAGGGAAAGCATCGGCTGGAGGTGCTGTTTTTCGAGGGCATGCACTTCCGCCGGTATTTTTTTTGTCGTGTTGTGCATCTTTCCGTTCCCCGTTCGCATAAGCCATGCCAGACAAGCCTCATTTAACTTGGATAGATTAGTGTACGTTCTTCCTCGACCAAAGCTGTATTTTACGAATTTGACGACGTTCTCAATCCTGCCTTTACTCTCTGGATCTTGTTTGCGGCAAAGGTGGACCTGGAACTTCCTTTCGTTGCGATAGGCTGCGAACTCTTGGGTGAGTAAGATATCTCCTTGGTTCTCGCTAACAACAAGGAGGTGGTCCTGATCGTAAACCAATTCTTTTGTCTTACCGCCGAAGTAAGCAAATGCCCGTTCATGCGTAGCAATGACATCCTTCGTGGTGAAGGGCCGATCTAGCCACTCAACATATTTGTGCCTAGAATTCGAGAGTACAAATGCAATGAAGCGCAGTGTTTTCCACTGATTGTGTTCGTCTTGCAATTTCATCTCTCCGAAATCTACCTGTGTCTGCTGACCCATTGGTGGATCCGGAATCGATTCATACTGCCGCTGGTATTTGACTTTGAGGATTCCATACTTATCTCTAAGTTCCCTCACATAGTTTCGGATGGTGCTCTCACACATACTAAGATGACCATGCCGTTCCTGCAGCCAATCCATCACTTGTGCGGAGGACAGGTCCGGTGAAGATCGCAGCCAAGATATGATTTCCGCTTCATATTCGTCTGCCTTCTTCGATCTTGTTTTCATTTCCTCATTCCATTGATGATATTCTTCTGGAGTCATGTTCATATACTTGTACAACGTTGTCCTGGATATCTTTAGCCGGTTCGCTATCTGCGTCTTATTCAATCCCATGGCCACCCACTGATCGATGTTGATGTAGTTCTGCCACCTCTCCGTAGTCCCCAAACCATTTCCCCCAAGTATGTATGATGTCTAAAACTCTATCATTATACTTGACTATGGGAATGCTTGGTTATTATTGTTCATTCTTATCTAGCATTTTCTGTCCACTTTAGTTTAGCAGTTACA
>NZ_JAQZSG010000081.1 GCF_028745515.1 Paenibacillus thermotolerans
AATCGAGTAGATAGGGGCGGCTAGCCCCTGACCTCTCACACCACCGTACATGCGGGTCCGCATACGGCGGTTCCTAAAGGTTAACGAATTTCCAAGTAACGAGTAGTTAGACTCATCAGCCCTTGGTCTTTCCAGTAGGAAAGGTTAAGGGCGTTGTTTATGTTTCGAGACATTTCCCAGCATCCCCGCCGAGCGTTTGCCATCATTCTCGCGGCCCACTCAGGAACGTTAAGCGCCCGAAGATTTCGCAGTCTGGTTCGGGGTAACTTCCACTGCTTCCACACACACATCCGGAGTCTTCGCCGAATCCATTCGTCAAGTTTCTCGCAATGCTTCTTTGCAGATGCTAGGCGGAAGTAACCAACCCAACCCATAAGGTATCGATTAAGCTCCTTAATGCGGTGCTCCAATGAAACACCTCTTGTTCTAGAGGTAATTTCTCTTACACGTTCCTTTAGTTGCTCTAGTTTCTTCGGCGCGATTCGGATGGTTGCCTGTGCGTTGCTTACGAAGCTAAAGCCGAGGAATTTACGGTTCCAAGGTCGGTCTACCGCACTTTTGTCCCTATTCACTTTTAGTCTAAGTTTCCCTTCTACAAAGCGAATCACCGATTCCATCACACGCTCTCCTGCTCGCTTGCTTTTCACGAAGATATTACAGTCGTCCGCGTAGCGGACGAAGTGCAATCCTCTTCTTGTTAATTCCTTGTCCAAGTCGTCCAACAGGATATTTGCCAAAAGCGGGCTTAAAGGTCCTCCTTGTGGAGTGCCTTCCACCGTTTCTTGTCTCGCTCCGTCTACCATGACGCCGGCATTCAGGTATGCTCGAATAAGCTTCAGAACGCGCTTGTCCGTCACTTTCCTAGCTACCCTTGCCATTAAGATGTCGTGGTTCACTCGGTCAAAGAACTTCTCCAAGTCCATATCTACGACCCATCGGTATCCTTCTTGTATGTAGGATTGCGCTTGCTTAACTGCATCGTGGGCTCGTTTCTTTGGTCGGAAGCCGAAGCTTTGCGGTGAAAAGCATGGATCAAAGATCGGTGTCATCACTTGCATCAGGGCTTGCTGAATGAATCGATCCATTACGGTTGGGATGCCTAACAGCCGAATCCCGCCTCCGGGTTTGGGGATTTCCACCCGTTTGACAGGCATTGGTCTGTAAGTACCCCCTTGGAGTTCCGATTTCACGGTATTCCAACGTTCCCATAAGTGCGCTTGTAGCTCGGCTACTGTCACTCCGTCAACGCCGGGCGCTCCTCCGTTCTGTTTCACTCGCTTAAATGCAAGCCGAAGGTTGTTTCCTTCGAGCATTCGCTCCAGCAGGTCGTTCTGTCCTTCGCGAGAAGAATGGTCGAGTTGTGCCGTCGAAGAGCTCGGCGCTCCGGCATACCCTTGCGGCTTCACCGCTGCTCTTTGCCGTGAGCCTTCATATGAAGTTGGCTGCTGTCGTTGCCCTTCGTGCGAACGCATCGGTTTCTTCTCTCCTTTAAGTTCAGCCCTTCCGGTTTCCGGCGTCCCGTAATCCCGTACTATGGCTTCTGCTGACTCCTGCGGATTCAGCGCAATCTTGCGATTGCGGTTACGAAGTGACTTCGCGTATTCCGCAGGCCTCCCCAGATAAGAACGTCATCTTTCTGCCCGCAACCGCTCAAGTTTACAAGGATAGTCTTTGGCGACTTTGGATTTCGTCATGTTATGGTGACTCATCCGGCTAACCCTGCCTCGAATTGAGTTCGTGTACCTCGGCTCGTGCATTTGCCTCCAGCTTCCTCCAGATTCCGCCTCGCGGCGGACACCCTTGCTCTTGGCTAACGGTAGGCGTTCGCCAGCCCCCGTTCGGGACTTTCACCCTAGAGATGACGCCCATGCTGGGCGTACATA
>NZ_JAQZSG010000082.1 GCF_028745515.1 Paenibacillus thermotolerans
TCCTCCCACTTTAAAGTAATGTTTTCTCCTGTTTTCTCGCTCATTCTTAGTTTTTCAACATTGACGTCTTAAGAGGTGCTGGTGGAAAATGTAGCCCACACAACGATTTTCGATAAGAGCGTAGGCGGGAACAAAGCTTAGGATCATCTTGATTCCAAAACTGTGGATATATGGATATGATCGCACAGTGGATCTCCACATTCTGCCCTTGGGGTTCACCCTCCCATGTCACGCTGGGTCTATGCCCTTACATTCCTTCGTTCTACCTCTCAAGGGGTGGAGGCCGATTCTCGCTCCTTTACGGGGTCATTGCCCTTATGGAAAATAGTTCGACGGCTTCTCCGGTGCTTCCGTTGTCATTGTTGTACATGTGAATAAGCGACAATTCAGGATTGTTCAAGCTTTTATTATTTAAGCAGCGCTTTGTAACTGAGCTTCTCGAATTGGTCCTAAAACATCATGAGCGTCATATTCTTTTTGCTTTGTCCCCAGTGTAAAAAGGACGCGAATCAGTTTTCCACACAAAGCAATAATCGACTGCTTCTTCTTCAATGGATTTTGACTCCGTGTCGTGTAAAGCTTGTGCAGCGATTTAAATTCTTTGTTATGGGCGACCATCGGTAACATGCAACGAAACAGCAAAGCCCTTAGACGAGAACGTCCTCGCTTACTGATCCCCGTTTTTCCCTTACGGTTGCCAGAGCTGTTCTCCGTGAGGCTGAGGCCCGCTAAGCGAATGATCTGCTGCCCATGATCATAGCCGTTTAGATCGCCAACCTCCGCAAGGAAACCGGCAATGGTGACAACCCCAATCCCTGGTACCGTGAGCATCTGAGCCGTCCCCGGAATTCGATCAAGGACGCGCATCACTTCGGCCATGATCGATTCGATTTGCTTAGAAAACAGATCGAATTGCTCCAACAAGGACGAAAGCTCGATGCGAGCGGCTGGCAGCCCTTCAGTAAGCCCGATTGACACTGTGGCTGCGGCGTAGAGCTTCTCCGCCCGTTTCATGCCCACTCCGCGTCCGATTTCCCTCTTCCAGTGCGTGAGAATGCCTCTGGCGCCTATAGAGACCATCTCCTCTGGCGTAGGAAAATGACGCATTGTCAGAAGTGACGCTTTGCCTTCCCAATTCTTGAATACCGTTGAGTACTCCGGGAAGTAACGGTCAAACCAGTTTCCGATCCGCGCCTTCACCTGATTCAAACTAACGACGACCTTCTCTCGAAGATTCATCAAGATGCGCAATTCTGCAAATTCCTTTGTCGGTAGATTCGGTTCTGAATACTTCCCGTTGCGAATCAAGTCCGCAATGACCTTCGCATCCTTGTAGTCGCTCTTGGTCGGCGAATTGTCCTCAAGCTCTTTCGTCTTGTGCACATGGTGCGGATTGACGACGACAACTTTGATGCCTTGCTCTTTCAGAAATGCAGCTAACGGAAACCAGTAGTGTCCAGTAGGTTCGATGCCAAACATGATTTCTGTTTTACCGTGAACCTGACTAAGCTCCTTCATCCACGTCGCCAGTTTCGTTAGCCCTTCCTGTTCGTTGTGGAACACGCAATCCTTACCGAGCTCAATTCCGCGGAAATCCACTGCGCGAGCTACATGAATCTTCTTAGCGATGTCCGCGCCAACAACTAGAGTTGATTCGGTAATTCGTGTAATTCGTTGATTCTGTTTTTGTTTCAGCTTATACTTCATGTAGAGCGTCCTCCTTCAATTAGGGCAGCGAATGACCACCATTCCGAGACCCAGCATACAGGAGGCGCTTTTTCTTTTCAAAGGGCAAATTACTTCATTACAGGAATGGCTCCTTT
>NZ_JAQZSG010000083.1 GCF_028745515.1 Paenibacillus thermotolerans
CTACGACGGCATGAATAACTAACAGGAATTTCCTGAAGGTTTGTCGAAGTAATAGTGGTCAGACTTTAAAAGGAGTTAGCCACGTTGCTTCCTAAAAACCGCCTTCAACCACAACGAAAAGTGTACTTAAGACCTGAACAGAAAAACTGTCCACATTGCGGTCAAAAATTACGCCGTTCGCATACCGCATGGAATAAGAAGATCGCGACTCTGAAAGAAGTCGTTCATGTATGGAGTATGGCATACCGCTGCGAAAATTCGGATTGCCCAAAACAAGGCGTGCACTACAAATCGGCAGAGGCAGAGGCAATCAGCATGAAGCACTCGCCTTACGGCTTTGACGTGATTTGTCTTGTTGGCGAACTTCGTTTTAAACGCCATATGACCCGGAAAGAAATCGCAGACGAGCTGAATGCCCGTGGTGTACAGGCATCCGAACGCGGTGTGCAAAACTTGTACGAACGGTACCAGACCCTTCTTGCTGCCAGTCTCACGGAACATACACAGAAAGTGCTTGCCGAAGTGACGGAACAAAATGGCGGTATCATCCTATCGATGGATGGTGTCCAACCCGAGAAAGGCAACGAGACTTTGTATGTGATCCGTGAAGTATTCAGTGGCACGGTACTAATGGCCAAGAACATGAAGAGCGGTTCATCCGTTGAATTACAGACACTCATTCAACCTATTATCGATCTAGGTTTTCCAATCGTCGGGATCATCAGCGACGGTCAACATTCCATCCGGCTTGCCATGGAGGCGCTGTTGCCCGATGTCCCTTACCAATATTGTCAGTACCATTATTTAAAGGACATCGCCAAACCGGTTGTAGACGTTGACAGGAAGTTAAAGACCGAGTTGAAGAAAAGCATGCGCGGTATCCGCGACGTTGAGCGAAAAATCGAGCAAACCGATTCACCGGAAGCAACGATTGCCAAGGGATATGTTGCAGCCGTACGCGCTCTGCTCCTGGAGGACGGTAATCCTCCACTCGATTTACCCGGAATGCGCATCTACGAACAAGCACAAGCCATTCAAGCATCTCTTCAAAAATGCTTGGATAAAAAAGGGGGCCACTCTACTTAAAAGTGTTTTCAGAATATTCAGTAAGGTAGACGCGCTACAGCAACAGTTCGAGGCGGTCGCCCGCTGGATGAAGCCGCTTCGGCATATCGCTGCCATTTTAGAACCGAGCATGGATAAGACCAGCCAAACGGTTGAGTGGGAAATGCAAAAGCTTTTGGACTGGGTGGAGATTACCTACACGGACGAAGCCGATGCAGCTATGGTGAAAAATTTGCTTAGTTACAGCAAAGGCTTCTGGAAAGGGTTGTTTACGTGTTACGACCATTACCATGTGCCGAGAACAAACAACGACTTAGAACGCTTCTTTCGAGCTACGAAGACACGTCATCGCCGAATGACAGGTCTTCGCAGTTGGAACGAACATATACTTCGGAACGGCGAGTTGGTCGTACTTGTAGATGATGGATTAAAACAGGAAAACCTTATTGCTCGATTTCAGATGGTAGACTATGCCGACTACAGAAAACAAAAAGACAAATGGAGCGATCGCTTGAGTGACAGCGTTGCACGCAAACGTTTTAGACGCGACCCTCAGTTTTATTTAAAAAACCTAGAAAACCTTTGGAACAATGATTGTTCGTTAAACATGCCGTCGTAG
>NZ_JAQZSG010000084.1 GCF_028745515.1 Paenibacillus thermotolerans
CACTAGCCTTGCATAAAAGTTGGGGAGAGCACGATGGTGGATCTGTAACGCGCGGAAGTTTTGGTACTACAAGGATTAGAATACTAATTTTTACATCCGCTTTTCTTGGAGAGAGACTAACGACTTACACCAGACTAAGCATAGGTACGTCATCCCATAAAATGTAATATCTACTCGTTAATGGTTTTACTGTTTAGATGGCTTCATGATGCCTATCTTTGTATGTACCCTTATTTCCGGTGGAGACGTGGAGGGCTTTCGCCCCTTCGACTTACGCAAGGTACGGTTTAGCTCTCTTTCGAGCTCTGCCCATTGTTGAAACAGATATGTCCGTAGTAACTGCAGCATTTGCCAGTTCGTACGGGGAATGTTTCGACTCATTTTTGTTAACTGCACGAGCGCGTGAACAATGAGAGCGATAAACATCTGGTTCCAAAGTGCTTGTGGTTTGTAGCTGTACAGTTTCACCAGCCGCACATGCTGCTTTAGCCATTTAAAGAAGAGCTCAATAAGCCACCGGCACTTGTAGATCTGTGCGATCTCTTCGGCTGTTACGTCCCACCGAGTCGTGAGAATTCGATATGTCCGTCCCTGCTCATCCAAATACTCAACTAGCCGAACGTTGTTTTCCATGGATCGAAAGGCACTTCCCACTTTCACCTTCGCATCCCGCGTGATATGGGAGCCTGTCGGTACTTCATACTCTTCCAATACCGTTGTCGACGTTCGATCGCGTATCCGCATCACAAAACGGATGTTTCGCTCGACCCAACGATCCATCTTCTTGTAGTCGTCATATCCGCGATCCATAACGTAAGTGGCGTCCGACTCTGTTACCAGTTCAATGGCGCCTTCCCGATCACCAACATTTCGAGTTGAGGGCACCATAGCATCCGGGTAAATAGCATCGGGGGAGGCGGCAATGAGCCGTGTGTGCATTTTAATGCCGCTTTCTTTCCTAGATATTTTCGCCCACTTGGCTAGGTTCAAGGGAAGAGACAACGCGGATGAATCTACAATGGCCAGTTTCCCGATGTTGGCCGTAATCCCATTCGCTCCATTCGTAAGACGCTGGAGCTTAGACGTACAATGAATAAAGATTTCTTGTAACAATTCGGTGGGGATGAGATTCAACTTTCGGGACAGCTGTGAACCGCTGATGCTCTGCAGTTGAAGCAAATCCTGAAGTTCCGGTTTGGATCGTAATTTGACTCCCATATCTTCGTAAGAAGACCAGTAATCCATGGAAGCTGCAGCAAACAACAATATGCTTTTATTGATCGTAAGCTTTTTGGCGTACCGATCGTACGCTGTACGTTCCTGTACATTTACAGGAAGTAAAGATAACAATTGACGAATGACAGTATTTTGGGTTACGTTATCCATGCTGAGTTTCTCCTTTGTAGAGAAGTTATGGACAACGTGCCTACATCTCTACAATAGGAGACTTTTTTATTTTAGTCCATGAAAAACCATCAACTTTTTACATTAATAGTAAAAAGTTGATGTGAAAATTGGTGTGTGAGGTTTTATGCAAGGCTAGTGC
>NZ_JAQZSG010000085.1 GCF_028745515.1 Paenibacillus thermotolerans
AAGGGCGTCATCGACGAACACGACAAACTCCCCGGAACGATTAATGTATTCGTTCCAGCTTCTTAGTCCTGTCATTCGACGATGACGTGTTTTGGTTTTTCGAAAAAATCGCTCGTGATCATTGTTAGTACGGGGAACATGTGGGTGGTCATAGCAAGTGAAAAGCCCTTTCCAAAAACCTTTTGTGTAACTGGTTAAGTTCTTGACCATGGGCTGATCGGTCTCTCCGGTGTACGTTTGCTCTACCCAGTTCAAGAGGCACTTCATTTGAAACTGCACGGACTCACTGGATTGGTCAAGCGCCGGATTCAAGATATTCGCCACGTGATGCAGGGGTTGTGACCAACGCTTTACCTCCACGTAGAGTTCCCGAAACTCAGTCAGTTTGTTGAATATTCTGAAAACGTTTTGGAGTAGCGAGGGCCCCTTTTTTATCCAGGCATGATTGAAGAGATGCCTGAATGACTTCGGCGGTTTCGTAAATCCGAACGCCGGGTAAATCTAACGGCGGGTTACCATCTTCGAGGAGCAAGGAGCGAACGGCTGCCAGGTAATCCTTGACGACCTCGGATTCTTCGGGGGTACTCTTTTCGAGTTTTCTTTCGATCTCTCGAATGCCACGCAGACTCTTCTTTATGCCGGTCTTGAGTTTACGGTCCAGATCGACAACGGGCTTAGCGATATCCTTTAAGTAGTGATACTGGCAGTACTGATACGGGACATTGGGAAGCAGCGACTCCATGGCCATACGAATGGACTGCTGGCCGTCCGTAACAATTCCGATGATGGGGAAACCAAGATCGATCACCGGCTGGATGAGATCTTTTAGTTCCTCTGCTGAACTGCTCTTTACGCTCTTTGCAACCAAAATGGTGCCGCTGAATACCTCCCGAATCACATACAGCGTTTCGTTTCCTTTCTCTGGCTGAACGCCGTCCATAGAGATCATAATTCCGCCGTGCTTTTCTACCACTTGATTGAGTACTTCCTTCACGTGATCCGTGACACTAGAACGCAGCAACGTTAGGTACCGCTCATACAAACGCTGGGAATTCCGCTCAGATGTGGCGATACCTCGGTCTGTCAGTTCCTCGGTTATTTCAGCAATGGTCATGTGATGCTTGAATCGGAGTTGACCAACAAGGGCGAGCACGTCAAAACCGTAAGAAGTATGTTTCATAGCAAGCAGATCCGCTTCTGCAGACTTGTAATATGTGTTCTGAAATTCGCAATTCGCGTTGGAGCATGCATAAGCCATGCTCCAAACTTGGATAACTCCGTTGAGAGTGGAAATGTTCTTTTTCCAAGCAGTATGACTTCTCTTGAGATTTGCACCGCAATGGAGGCAATGTTCGAATTCAGGTCTGAAATATTTTTTTTCTTTTGGCACAATGCGATTCTTCGGAAGTGGCATAAAAAAGAAACCTCCATCAAAGTTGTATTTAATACTTCGACAGAGGCTTATGGAAATCCTTGTTAGTTAATTGGTCAGTCGTAG
>NZ_JAQZSG010000087.1 GCF_028745515.1 Paenibacillus thermotolerans
GATGACGTACAATTGTTTGTGTAACAAAATTTGGAGCCTTAACAGGCAATAAAAAAGTAGGGTATCCTCGGGATTGCTGAGATCACCAAGAAAGGATAGACCCTACTCATGAATCAAAGTGTACACGAAGCAGGCATTCCAAATCTACTTGAAAATCTTGTACGTGAATTTGTGAAAGAAAAGCTTGAATTAATCATGAATGAAGAAATGAACAACTTTCTTCAAATTGAGCAACAAGGACTCCGCAACAGCCGTAACGGTTACTACGAGCGGACACTCGACACCAAATACGGTAAGATCAACGATCTTCAAGTCCCACGCGACCGTAGAGGCGAATTTCAGACCCAAGTATTTGAACCATATCAACGGCGTGATGACTGGCTGGAAGAAGCGGTAATCCAAATGTACAAAGCCGGTATGGGCACAAGAGGCGTAGCAAACTTTATTGAGTCCATGTTTGGCTCCAGATACTCTCCTGCAACGGTCAGCAATATCACAAGTACTGTGTTGGAGGACATTGAAGCCTGGCAGTCACAACCGTTAGAAACACGTTATTCAGTCATTTATTTAGATGCACTTTTCTTTAAATTACGGCGTCAAACGGTGGATAGTGAGGCTATTTATTTGGCGATGGGCATCAATAGTCAAGGTTACCGACAGATCCTCGGTTTTTATGTCGGTGGCAATGAAAGTGCCAACGGCTGGCGAGACGTATTGAGAGATCTTCACAGACGCGGCGCCAAAGAAGTGCTGCTTGGTGTATTTGACGGGCTTTCGGGGCTAGAAGAAGCCTTTAAGGAAACATACCCGAAAGCAGATGTTCAGGACTGCATTACTCATAAGATGCGGAGCCTATTCCCCAAAATTCGCGCACAAGACAAACCTGAAGTAATGGCCGACATGAAAACCGTTTACAACGCTTTGGATTACGATTTAGCCGTCACAACTTTTGCAAGCGTCAAGGCTAAATGGAGCAAGTTGTATCCAAAGGAAATGAAAAGTTTGGAACAGAAGTTGCCTACGATGCTTACCTTCTACAAATACCCGGCAATGATTAAAGAAGCCATTTATACGTCAAACCCGATTGAGCGGACGATCAAGGAGTTCCGAAAGCGTCTTCGACCCATGAATAGTTTGCCGAATATAGAAGCAGCGGAGAAAATCGTCTACCTTGAGGTCACAGACTACAATGAAAGATGGAGCACACGCGTCATCCGGGGGTTTGGCGACCTAGAAGTTAAAGCCAAATTAAACAATATGTTTGAGTTGCGATATGGACCCAAATCAACTGAAACAAAACTTGGGGAAGATCAGACCGCAGCATAAGAAGAAAAACTTTCCTCCCGCGCTTTGCTTGGGCTACGCCCTCTAATAAACATTAAAAATCAGAATATTAAAACATTACTTTATCCATCGTCCCGATGGATAGCCCTACCGCCTTACACAAACTTCTTGACGCTCCC
>NZ_JAQZSG010000088.1 GCF_028745515.1 Paenibacillus thermotolerans
GAGTGGACACAGAAAATTTCGTACTTCAGGCTGCATTGCCCGCAAAAAACTGAGCCTCAAACCGATCCGGTGAAAGGTAACCAAGTGAGCTATGTTTTCTTTTACGGTTGTAAAAAAACTCAAGGTACCAGTAAATTCTCTGTTGCGCTATTTGCCTTGTTGAAAATTTCTCACGGTACACGAGCTCCCGCTTAAGAATCCCGTGGAATGACTCGATACAAGCATTGTCATAACAATTTCCTTTACGACTCATGCTGCAGATCATCTTGTGCTTTTTAAGTCGCTCCTGGTAATCGTGTGAAGCATATTGAGAGCCACGGTCTGAATGATGGATAAGGCCAGGAGGCGGTTTCTGAGCCTTCACAGCACGGTCAAGCGCTTGTATAACAAGTTCTTTTGACAACGTTGGTAGAAGTGACCATCCCACGATTTTACGTGTAAATAGATCCATTACACTGGCTAGATAAAGATGGCCTTGGCGGGTCCAAATGTATGTAATGTCTGTCATCCAAACTTTATTGGGAGCAGTGGTTTCAAACTGCTGGTTAAGCAAATTTGGGGCTACTGGCAGGTTGTGGTCAGAGTCTGTTGTTGGTACTTTAAATTTCTTTACCGTACAGGAACGAAGGCCTTTTTCTCGCATGATGCGGCCCACTGTTTTCTCACCAACCACTATTCCTTTGTCCTTGAGGCAGTCCGTAATCTTGGGAGCCCCGTAAATACCATCATTGTCATGAAAGTGAAACTCAACTTGTTTGGCTAACTCCTCACGCCGGCGCGTACGCTCGCTCTTAGGGGCTTTAAGCCACTTGTAGTAACCACTCCGGGACACACCTAGTACGCTGCACATCTTCTCAACCCGAAATTCGGAGCGATGTTCCTCGATGAACTGGAACTTTATTTCGGGTCTTTCGTGAAGAAGTGCATGGCCTTTTTTAGGATGACGATCTCCTCTTGCAGATCATTGATTAAATCATCTTTCTCCTTCAAAAGGCGATCTGCTTCCCTGAGATTACCGCTTCCTACAAAGGGCTCATCCTTGAATTGGCGATACTGGGTCAGCCATTGCCTCAAGGTCTTGACAGGGATATTCAGCTCTTCGGCAATCTCAGGTAACGATTTACGATGTTGTTGAATGTACTTTACTGTCTCTTCTTTAAACTCCTTGTTGTAACGCTGACGTTGCTGTCCCATACTGCACACTCCGCTCTCCATGATAATTTGATTATGAAGGTACTAATTCGGAGTGTCCACTTT
>NZ_JAQZSG010000089.1 GCF_028745515.1 Paenibacillus thermotolerans
GAGCCAATAGATAATAATTAAAAACGTTAATCAGAGGTGTTCACGTATGGGGGAAATACGTCAGCATTACAATGACGAGTTTAAAATGCGTACGGTGAAATACATTCAGGAAAACCAGAAATCAATTCCAGAATACGCTCAAGAGCTTAACATTCCGGTAAAGACACTCAGGGGGTGGATGGAGAAATACCGCGAATTTGAAAATGAACCCCTTGTGTCCAAGGATCTCCTGAAAGAAAAAGATCGAGTGATTGCGGATCAAGCAGCAGCGATCGCAGATCTTCAGGAGGAGCTGGCCATTTTAAAAAAGGCAGTGCACATCTTCAGCAAGCAAAGGAACTAAGGTTTCAGTTTATCGAATCTCATCGCTCAGAGTTTCGATTAGAGAAGATGTGCAAGGTACTTGAGGTTTCCAAGAGCGGTTTTTACAAATGGTTGTCAGCTGAGCCTAGTGCGCAAGAAAAGCATCGGGAGTTCCTAAAAAAGCGCATAACATGGCACTTCTTTGACAATAAGAAACGATACGGCAGCCCAAGAATTGCAGATTGTCTATGGAAAGAGGGCATTCATGTGTCTGAACGCACTGTAGCGTCACTGATGCGTGAAATGGGCTTGAAGTCTTGTATGAGCAAAAAGTATCGCGTGTCCACAACGGACTCGAATCATAACCTGCCGATTGCACCAAACCTGCTGAACCAAAACTTCGCTGTTAGTGCGCCAAACAAGGTATGGGTTGCGGACATCACCTATGTGCCGTGCCGAGAGGGTAAGCTCTATTTAGCTAGTGTTCTGGATCTATGCACCAAGCAAATTGTCGGTTGGAAACTCGGCAGCCGAATGACCGAAGATCTTGTATTAGACGCCTTAAAACAGGCATATAAAGCGAAGAAACCTAAAAAGGGCCTTATCCATCATTCAGATCGCGGTTCGCAGTATGCGTCCAAAGAATACAGGAACCAACTAGACACCTACAAAATGCAAGCAAGCATGAGCCGAAAAGGAAATTGCTACGACAACGCTTGTATTGAGGCTTTCCATAGCTCGATTAAACGAGAGTTGATTTACTGCACATCGTTCAGAACGAAGGCACAAGCGTACGACGAGATCTACGAATACATTGAGTTATTTTACAACCGGAAACGAGTTCATAGTTCGCTGGGATATATGTCGCCGGTTCAGTTTGAGGCACGCTTTTACAAGAAAAAAGCTTAAATTCTCTTAATGGTTGTCCACTTTCTTGACAGAAGTACA
>NZ_JAQZSG010000009.1 GCF_028745515.1 Paenibacillus thermotolerans
TATGGAAATCCTTGTTAGTTAATTGGTCAGTCGTAGTTTTTTTTCTTTATGGATACGTAATTTCCCGATACCGGCTTCCTTTGATCGTCGCCGTCGGCACAATCGTTTGCAATGGAATGCGGTCGTTGCCGTTCGCGTCGCGGAATACGCGGCGGGGAATCGGCTCATCGGACACTCGGAACAATGTCGCGTTGCTCAGTACGCCGTCCATCCGCATCCGATCCTGAATGCCGAGCACGGCGGAGGGCGCCAGCGTCACGGCAGCGATAATTTTCTCCAAGTCCATTCCGCAAGCAAGAAACTTACTCATCGTAGTGGGCAAATCGTAAACCGGGCCGTTGATGTTGCCCATGTGAATATCGGTGCTGATCGAGAACGGCAAATGTCCTGCGGCAAGCGCTCTTTCGCAAATATCGAAATTAAAGCTTGCCGCTCCATGGCCGACGTCGAGCAGCACGCCTCGCGCCAGCGCGCGCTCCAAAGCCGGTCCGGCTCGCCCGTCCGCTTCCCACGGATGGCCGAGCTTGCCGTGATAGCAATGCGTGATCACATCGCCCTCCCGAAGCAGATTGAGGACATCGTCAATGAGAGGCGGCGCTTCGCCGATATGTACCATGAGCGGTACACCGGCTTCCTTCGCCGCAAGCAATGCCAGCTGCAGCGGCTGAAGTCCCATGCTGCCGACGATCATGCCGCTGGACCGTACCTTCACCCCGCAGACGAACGGCCGATGCTCAAGTACGGCTTGCACCGTCCGGTCCACATTGATCAGGCTCAAATCGGACCCCTCCCGGAGGTGCACAAGCCCGATCGAACTAATATTCAGCCACGAGACGATTTCGGTTTCGAATTGCGGCGCTACGTACCGCCGCAGTCCTTTAACGGTCGCTTCGCCGGCGCTGCCCGCATCGGCAAGCACATGAACGCCGGTATTCAAACCGACCTCATCGGGCAGAACGCTAAGGGGAGCGACGCCGTCATAAACGTGCGCATGCAAATCGATCCAGCCGGGGCTGATGAACACCTCCGGATCCGCAATAACCGGCTTGGAGCGGTCGAGACGGTATCCGTCGCTCGCGTGAACCAAATAAGCGGAATAAACGGTCGATTGAACGGGGTCGATGACTTTTACTGGGACCGGTAGAGTCATCGTCTACTCCTCCCAAGCATCCAAACCGAGCAGCTTGCGTCCGAGCGGCGTCAATTCCGGCGGGCCGTCAAAATTCGTTTGCTCCCAGTTTCTCGGGTCGCCGGGAAACGCGGCTCCGTCCGGAGCTTTCCGGTTTCGCCATTTATCAACGCGATCCTCACGGGCTTTCGCGTCGTCCTCCCGTGCCGGATACATCGTAATATATTGGGCGTATCGCGGCGTTTGCGCATGATTGTGGCCGTTTCCGTGCGGCAGCAGCGTATCCCAGATGACGAGATCGCCCGCTTTTCCGGGAATCGGCTCGACTTCGTAGCCGGTTAAATCGGGCACCCACGGATTCCGGTCCGCAGGCTGTCTTTGGAGATACGCTTCCAACTCCCGGTAGATGCCCGGCACGCACTGAAAGCCGCCTTGATTTTCCGCCGTATCCGCCAAATACAATACGCCTTGAACTCCGCGAGGCCGTTGAATCGGATAAGTCACTTTCGACGTATCGGTATCCCAGTGGATGAACCCATAGTTCAACTCCGGATGCTCTTCTCTTGCAGGCGGCTTCATATTGACGCGGTCCATGCTCACCCAAAGCTTTCTCTCGCCGAGAAGCTGGGCGAACGCCTCGTAAACGGCCGGGAGCTGCCGGTTTTCCCACATCGATTGGTGATGGTACATTTCCACCATGCCGCCGCCGCTTAAGACCCCCTTAGGCGGATCGTACCAGTTTTCAGGGTCGGTCGGATCCTTCCCTAAACAGTCCCAGATCGCCTCGATCACCCGGTCGCAATTGTCCTTCGGCACGATTCCTTCAAGCTTGACGTAACCGTTTTCCCGGAAGAACGTCACATGTTCCTTTGTGATCATAAGTTTGTCACCCTCCATGCACATTAAATTTTGTAACTCTATTGGACTTTCTTTACTCACATATACGTAATGCGATCCTTATAATCCTCCAGCATTTTCCGATTTCGCTCATCGGCGCCGTCGATATTTGCGGATAATAATACGGGCGGTTCGACCCCGGCCTTCAGCAATTGCGCAATCGTCTCCGAAATGACGGCATGCAGCATCGTGACGCCGATCACGGTTGAGCTGGGCGCTGTTTTCACCGGAAGGCCTTCAATGTCCAATACAGCATCTCCGACCGGCGATCGGACGTCCAGCACGTAATCCGCCAGTTCAAAAAGCCTCTTGCCGCTGGAATGACGACTGGCAACACTTGCGGAATATAGGGTGGAGGTGAGCGCGACGACTGTAATCCGACGCTCGCGCGCCCATAACGCCATCTCTATCGGAACGTCGTTGCGCCCCGATATGGAGGCGATAACCAGTACATCGCCCGGTCGAACGGCGGATTCCGAAAGCACCGCCGCCGCGATGCCGGAAATGCGCTCGTATTTGCTCGTCCTTGTCACCGGAGCGCTCTCAAGCGTCATGCCCGGAGCAAAGATCGGATTGATCAGCATCAGTCCTCCGGCGCGGTAGAAAACTTCCTGTGCGAATATGCTGGAATGGCTGCAGCCCGTTATATAAACAGTGCCGCCGTCCATAATCGTTTGCTTGAACAAATCGGCGACCCGCCGCATTTCATCGGTTTGTGCCGCCAGCACATCGTCCAGGGCGGAGCGAATGACGGAAAAATAACGCTCGATCACAAAATAGCACCACCTCTATCGCTGTAGAGCCGCGCGGCTTAATACCCGGTTTCCGCATACTGCCGGTAGCAAAGCTCGTTATGCTCGGCGCTCCCCGGATTGTTGATCGATTTCAGTATGGAAGGCTTGATGTTTTTTTCTTGAAGCAGCTCTACCGTATGGGCGGTTACGGCCCACATAATGGCGGAAGCGGCCAATCCCGAAGCGGGACAAATCGCTGCGCCGGCGCCAGGCACCTGAACCATCGCATCCATCGGCGGAGCGCAATTATCGAGCACAAGATCCGCCGCTTCGAACAACCGCATGCCGCTGGAATGATCGCTCTTTAATTGGGAGGAATAAGCTACGCTGGTCATCCCGATGACGTATACCCCAAACTGTTTCGCGGCAAGCGCAAGATCGACCGGATGGACCGTTTTCCCGGACACGCTGCCGATAATCAGTACGTCCCCCGGCTGTACTCTGCTGGCTTTGAGCGCGTACCGCATGTATCCGTCTAACGAGCGGTCAACCTCCGGATGATCCGGGCGCAGCCGTACGTCGTCGTCCACCTCAAACCGCACCCTTAACGCGCGAAAAGCCGTTAATCCTCCGGCCCGATTAATGAGCTCGCTGTCAAGCATATGTCCGGTGTCATAAATATGAATGCATCTCCCGCGAGCCATAGCATCCGCGATCGCTTCCGCGGCTCTTTCGATATTTTTCGTTTGGGTTTCGCACACCTTTCGAATCAAACCGTTCAGTTCCGAAAAAAATTGTTCTTTCAGCATAGCTTCCCTCCATAAACATTACTGTGGGATAAAAGCGCAGCGTTGTTCGATTTCATTAGTTGCCATATCTTATTGTCGCTTTCGGTTTTTTATGTCTTGGGAAGGGGAAATGTTGCCGCATGTTGGCTCCGCAGCGCAAAAAGGAAATTATTCGAATGGTCGAGGAGCAAGGCTTTGTCGAGGTTTCCGATTTAAGCAAACGCTTCGACGTGTCAGAGGTTACGATTCGTTCCGACCTGCGGGAATTGGAACAAACGGGGAAAATCGAAAGGAAGTACGGCGGAGCCGTATTGAAGGAGTGCGACATTTTGCCGTTTCCGCATTCCAATCAATTGCTCAGGGAACGAAAGAGCGCCATTGCCGCCGCGGCGGCAGCCTTGATTCAAAGCGGAGACAGCGTATTTTTGGACTCCAGCACGACCGCTTGGTTTCTGGCCATGCAGATGCGCAAGCTTCAAGACATTACGATCATCAGCAATTCGATTCCGGTGTTTGAGCTGTTTAAGGAATATACCGAAGGGAACCTGATTGCGATTCCCGGGGTGCTGAACCCGACGACGCAATCGTTCGTCGGACCTATTGCGGAAGAGCTGATTCGCCGTCTGCACTGTTCGAAAGCTTTCATTTCGCCTAAAGGCATTCTCCCGCAAGGACTTCGGGAAAACAGCATCATGGAAGCTTCCGTCCGCAAAGCGATGATCGACGCATCCTCCGAAACGATTTTGCTGGCCGACCACAGCAAGTTTCTAAACAACCGGACATTGTTTGGAATCGACGATTTCAGATCGATCCGCACGGTCGTTACGGATCAAACTCCTCCTCGGGAATTTCTCGAATTGTTCGAAAGGCGCGACATTCGTCTTATTGTGACGGAGGGATAGGAATGAAGCCGGTCTATATTATGTCGCTGGACGGGGGAGGTACGAAGCTAAGCTGTCTGATTGCGGATCGAAACGGGGAAATTTGCGGCCAAGGGAGCGGGGGAGCCGCCAATTCCACCTTCAACCGCCCGGAACAGATCGCAGCTTCGATCTCGAACGCGATTGAGTCCGCGCTTGCCGGAAGCGGCTTGCACGGCTCCTCCATCACGGACGTATACTGCGCCATGCCCGCCGCTCCGGAAATATACTGTAAAGCCATCATGGATAGTCTTCACAATAGCGTTCGAATTCGGCCCGTTTCGGAGTTTGCCATGTCTTTATACGCCGCCATTCAGCAAGAACAAGGGGCGCTGACGCTCTCCGGCACCGGATCGTTCGCAGCCGCTCAAACCGGCAAAAGCCTGTATCACGTGGGCGGCTACGGCTCGCTGTTCAGCGACGAAGGCTCCGGGTACGACATCGGGCGGCTGGCGCTGAACCGATGCCTGCATATGTCGGACGGAATCGGGCCGTACACGATGTTGTATGAAAAGGTGGCGGAACAGCTTGAACGTCATGGAAAGAGTCATATCGTAGATATTTATTCATTTCCTGCCGGCGAACAAAGAACGTTCATTGCCTCGATCTGCCGCTTGGTCGGAGCGTGCGCAAGAGAAGGGGATCCGGTTTCGATGGAAATATTGCAGGAAGCGGCCGAACGGCTTGCTTTTCAAACGAACGGCCTGCTTGCCAAGTGCGGTGACGAGATGTTCCCCGGGTTTCCTGTAACCGTTTCCGGCGGGGTTTGGAAAGCTCATCCGATCCTCTTTTCCACCTTCGCGCGACTCGTCAAACAACAGCATCCGCAAGTAAAGATGATGACGCCTCTCTTTGAGCCCGTTGTCGGCGGCATATTGCTCGGCCTGCGCGACCGCTCCGTTGACCGATCGATATCCCTGTTGAAACAAGAGTACCGCGAATATGTATTCCCTCCGATTGTCTGACAATCAAAATGTTCGAAAATGATGAATGTACCTTCGGGCAAGTACATAAAAATGAACTAATTTCGAAACCGCAAACAACTGAAGATGAGCGAAAGTCATTTGAAACGGGAGGGTGAAAGGACATGAGGAAGGTCGTAACCGTATTTACGCTGCTCGTATTGTTCGCATCCGTCTTTTTGTCGGCTTGTTCCGATAAGTCCGGAGGAGGAGGCGGCGACACGGAGTATACGGAAGAAGAGCTCGCGAAATTTGAAGAGATGGAATGGACCGACCCCGGCTTGTCTTGGAAACAAGATACGTCACCGGTAAGCTTTACGGCTTATATAGACCATGACTGGTATCCTGTGGATACTTGGGGCAAGGACGAGGTATCGCAAGAAATTACGAAAAGAACCGGCGTGACGCTGGAAGTGACGAAAAGCTCCGATCCGCAGCAGCTTCAAGTGCTCCTCGCGGCCGACGAGCTCCCGGACTTAATTTTTACGGATAAGCAAGTGGAACGGTTCTTTAATTCGGATCTCGTATGGCCATGGGATGAATTGATCAAAAAATATGCGCCGGAATTCATGCATTTGATCGACCCGATCGAAATCGTAAACAATACTGCTCCCGACGGACATTTTTACACGTTAAAAACGCACTACAACAATACGGAAGCATGGGCGGACGAGAGAAATCTTCCGTCGCCCGGCGACCCGGGCTTCTACGTCCGCGAGGACATTATGAACGAGCTCGGCAACCCGCCGCTCGAATCGTTCGAGGACGTACTCGCCGTATTCCGCATGGTGAAAGAAAAACATCCGGATATGGTCACGTATTTGCCTCATCCGACTTGGACGAATCCGTTCATGGATTTCCTGGGTCTGCGGGGCGCGGGGGCGGCGTTCCCGGATGAAGCGGGAAATATTACGTACGGATTTATGAAGCCGGAGTTTTTGGATTACTTCAAATTTATGAACCAGCTGTACCGCGAAGGCTATTTAAGCGCGGAGAGCTTCGCTTATAAGCCGGAGCAGTTTTTCCAAATTGTCCGGAGCGGCAAAGTTTTCGCGGCGTCGTATAACTCGGGGCTTGCGGACGATACGAACAAAATTTTCGACGAGAGCGGCGTCAAAGGCAAATTCGTGCCGGTCGTCAAAGCTCTGACCTACAAGGGCGAGGATAAATTAAAAATTATCGACGCTTCGGTCGGCTGGTCCAGCTTCTTTATCTCA
Source organism: Paenibacillus thermotolerans (assembly GCF_028745515.1). Lineage (GTDB taxonomy): Bacteria > Bacillota > Bacilli > Paenibacillales > YIM-B00363 > Paenibacillus_AE > Paenibacillus_AE thermotolerans. The sequence goes on from NZ_JAQZSG010000009.1 coordinate 6,648, forward strand.
AAGAAGGTGAAGGATCCGAAACGCGCGATCCGCTATGCCGAGTTCCTGAAGAGCCCGGAAGGCGATCAGCTGACGCAATGGGGAATTGAAGGGAAGCACTATAAGCTGAACGATGACGGATTGCTCGTTCGCGATCCCGAGGTCGCCAAAAAAGATGTGACCGAAACCGGGATCGGGCCGTGGTATTTCCAAGCGAGCGGATTGGGTGAAGGGGTTGCCGTCTCCTCCAGCGTTCTGAACAGTCAATATCACGCCGGGGTCGAGCTGCTCAAATTCAGAAAGACCCGTTATGTGCGCGACCCTGCCTTGTCCTTCACGAAGCCGGCTGCGGACACGGAGGAATTCAACATCAGCGTGAAGCTTGCGGACTTGTGGACGAATACCCAGGTAGGCATCATCACATCCTCGAGCGAGGAAGAAGCGGTAGCGAAATATAACAAGATGATCGACGACGCGAAAAAGATCGGTGTAGATAAGCTTCAGCAATATATGACGAATAAATACAAGGAAGCGAAGAAGAAGTACGACGCCATCAAATAATATGTCATTTAGCAAAGTACCGGTAAATGGCAGCGTCCATTTACCGGTATTTCTTCACACTTCGAAGCCGAACTCGTAAAAAGGAGGGGTGTCCATTGCAAGGCGGCAAACTTCTTTGGAAGCAATTCAAATCCCAGCTGTTTTATCAGGTATGCGCGTTACTTGGGATCGGGTTTCTGCTCGTATTTGCTTATACGCCGATGGTAGGAATCATCATCGCGTTTAAGGATTACAAGCTGTCCTCCGGGATTCCCGGTTTTATTACAAGCGAATGGGCCGGATTTAAGTGGTTCGCGGAATTTTATCACGACATTCGATTTTGGCAAATTATTCGAAATACGGTCGTCGTGAGTATTTTAAAGCTTGTGTTTACGTTTCCCGTTCCGATTATTTTCGCGCTTGTGCTCAACGAAGTGCGAAGACAGCGCGTCAAGCGGACCGTGCAGACGGTCAGCTACCTGCCGCACTTTATTTCCTGGATTGTCGTTTCCGGCATGCTGTTTTCGTTCTTTAACGAACAAACCGGGGTCGTGAACCAGGTGCTTGTCGGCAGCGGAATGACGGACAAAGGGATATCGTTCCTGTCGGATCCTGCGTATTTCTGGCCGATCGCCGTGCTGAGCGATATTTGGAAAGAGATGGGCTGGTGGACCATCATCTTCTTAGCCGCTATCGTAGGGGTCGATCAATCGCTGTACGAAGCCGCAGTTGTGGACGGAGCGAGCCGCATCCAGCGAATTGTGTACATCACGCTCCCCAGCATTAAAGGCACGATCATTATTGTTCTGATCCTGAGCATCGGCAATTTGTTCGGCGGCGGTTTAGGCGGCTCCAACTTCGAGCAGTCTTATTTGCTCGGGAACCCGGTAAATAACAGCGTGTCGGAAATTTTGCAAACGTATACGCTGAAGATGGGGCTTGCCCAGGGCCGGTATTCATACGCAACGGCGATCGGATTGATCCAGTCCGTTATTTCCTTGCTGCTCATTTACCTTAGCAATTTCCTATCCAAACGGTTTTCCGGGGTCGGGTTATTTTAAGGGGGATACGAAATGGGTTCGAGCGCGATAAAACGAAGTACAGAGGATTATTTCATCGATTTTTTTGTCTATACCGTGTTAATCGTTGTTTTCGTCATGACCGTTTATCCGTTTTATTATTCGCTCATTATTTCGTTTAACAACGGAATCGATGCGTCGCGCGGAGGCATTTTTTTCTGGCCTCGCGAGTTTTCCTTGGATAATTATAAAGCGGTGTTTTCAAACTCCGCACTGCTGCAGGCGTTCGGGGTAACCGTATCCCGCACGTTGGTCGGAACTTTCTCCACCTTGCTGTTTACGGGACTGTTCGCCTACAGCATCTCAAACAGCCAGCTGCTGTTCCGAAAGTTTTATGTCACGCTGTTAATTATCGCAATGTACTTTTCAGGCGGCTTGATTCCGTACTTCATCTTGCTTAAGAAGCTGTATCTCATGAACACGTTTTTGGTTTATATTATTCCGCTGCTGCTTAACGCTTTTTACGCCATTATTATGATGAGCTTTTTCAGGGAGCTTCCGTACGAAATCAAGGAGTCGGCCAAAATGGACGGCGCCAGCGACATGCGCATTTTTTTCAGCATCGTAATCCCGATTTCGACTCCTGTCTTTGCCACGATCGCTTTGTTTGCCGGAGTGGAGCACTGGAACAGCTGGTTCGATTCGGCGTTCTTCGTTCAGGATAAAAACTTGAAGACGATTTCGTTTATGCTTATGGAGCTTATCAATAAGGCGAATTTGACGGCCGTGCAAGGATCGGACATGGAGCGGGCGGCTACCTATGCGGCACAAACGTTTACCGCGGAAACGATCCGGATGGCGACGATGATCGTCGTAGTCATCCCGATCATCTGCGTATACCCGTTCTTGCAGCGTTATTTCGTAAAAGGCATTATGGTCGGCTCGATAAAAGGATAGTCGGGGGAAACGGTGATGACTAAACTGGGAGACAACCATATTTACCGCCGCTTGGGCGTGCGCCCGTTCATCAATGCTGCGGATTCGTACACGACGATCGGGGGATCACGAATGCCGCACGAGGTGCTCGAAGCGATGCGTCAAGCGGCGGAGCACTTTGTCGAGCTCGATGCGCTGCACGACCGAATCGGCGAGGAAATCGCCCGATTGACCCGCAATGAAGCGGCGATGATCACAAGCGGCGCCGCAGCCGGCATCGCGCTGTGCGTAGCGGCTTGCGTTACGGGCTTCGACCCGAGCCGGAAGCGCAGCTTTCCTCACTTGGAGCAATTGAAGAATGAGGTTATTATTCACCGCTGTCAGCGCAACGGCTTCGACATGGCGGCGGATGTGCTGGGAGTACATATGATTGAAGTCGGAGACGAACGCGCAACGTACGCCGAAGAGCTGGAGGGCGCCATCGGACCGAAAACGGCTTGCATTCTGTATTTCGACACCTCTCAGTACGCGAAAGCTGCGATTCCTGTAGAGAAGGCGGCCGATATTGCGCGAAAGCGGGGAGTCCCGCTCATTGTCGATGCCGCGGCACAGCTTCCGCCGGTAGACAATCTATGGCGGTATACGGAGCTTGGCGCCGACCTTGTAATTTTTTCGGGGGGAAAGACGCTGCAAGGGCCGCAGTCGTCGGGATTTATCGTAGGGAAGAAGGAGCTCGTTCGCGCATGCCGCATGCACGCGGGACCGGCAGCCGACGCCGTCGGCCGGCCGATGAAGGTGGGCAGGGAAGAGATGGCTGGGTTGCTTGCGGCGATCGAGCGGTATGTGAAGCTGGATCACGCCGCCGTTCGCAATCGGCATGAGCGAGTGACGGAAATTTTTATGAAGGAGCTGGGAAGCCTCGGATACAAAGCCGAACGAGCTTACCCCGGCCCGACCGGGCAAGACTATGCGTTCGCCATGTTCGATATGCGCGGCGCGAGTTTGACCGCGGATGACATACTGCGGCTTATGAAGGATGGCGAACCGGCGGTATTGGTCGCTTTGGCCCGCGAGAAGGAAAACCATTTTTGCTTAAATCCGCTTCACGTTGCCGATGAAGAAATTCCGGTCATTATCGAACGGTTTAAGCAGCTTGGGCCCATTGAGTACGTATCGTCGGAAGCTTGAGGGCGGGGGACGCGCGGATGGAAAAACAATATAAGACGAAGGAAGACATTTGCACGCACTTAGGGGATGAATATGACCGTTTTTTAGGGGCCATCGTTCCGCCGATCTTTCAAAACTCATTGTTTACGAGAAAAACGGCATACTCCGGCTACGACTATACGAGAATCTCGAATCCGACGACGGAAATCGCCGAGGAGAAGCTTGCCGCATTGGAAGGCGGCGAAGCGGCCATATGCTTGGCATCGGGAATGGCTGCCATTTCGTCGGCGATTATGCATACGATAGCTAAGGATGCTCATGTCATTTGCCCGATCCATGCATATCCTCCGGCCAAAGCATTCCTTAGCGACTATTTGCGAAGGTTCGGAGTCGAAACGACGTTCGTTACCGGAACGTCCGTCGATGAATTCGCCGAAGCGATTCGCCCGAATACGAAGCTGATTTATTTGGAAAGCCCGGCTTCGCTCGTGTTTTCTTTGCAGGACATCGGCAGCTTGACTCAATTGGCTAAGCTTCACGGCATCCGCACGATCATCGACAATACATGGGCAACGCCTTTGTTTCAAAATCCGCTGTCGCTCGGCGTCGATCTGGTCGTGCATTCCTCCTCAAAATATTTAGGAGGGCACAGCGACATTATCGGCGGCGTCATCGTCGGCAATCGGGAGATGATTACGCAAATGACTTACTCCGAAAGAGCTTTGTTCGGCGGAATTATGGATCCGCACGCCTCATGGCTTCTATTGCGGGGGCTTCGAACGCTGCCTGTTCGCATGAAGCAGCATCAAGCCGCCGGTCTGGACGTTGCCGAATTTTTGGAACATCATCCGAAGGTGGAGCAGGTGTTTCATCCCGGCCTGCCAAGCCATCCGCAATATGAGCTTGCGAAGCGCCAGCTTTCCGGTTATTCCGGACTTTTCAGCTTTATTCCGAAAGGCACCGCCCAAGGGATCAGGAGCATGGTAAAGGCGCTTCGTTATTTCGAGGAAGGTCCGAGCTGGGGAGGGTTTGAAAGCTTGATAACAACTCCGGGGGTAGGAATTACAAGCGAACAATCGGTAATGACCGGCATCCCGCAAGGGCTCGTTCGTTTATCGATCGGGCTTGAGCATACAGATTCATTAATTGAAGATTTGGAAGAGGCTTTGACATTCTTGTGACTTTAATGCTGGAGGGGATGGCACATGGCAATCATTGAACAAGTGTTGGAAAGCAAGGGCATTATTTTGGAAAAACCGCCGACACCGGTCGCGCAATACGTGCCGGCCAAAACCGCAGGCAATCTCGTCTATACGTCGGGCTGCGACTGCCGGATCAACGGGGTACATATGTTTACCGGAAAAATCGGCAAAGATTTGACGATCGAACAAGGCTACGACGCAGCGCGGCAGGTCATGATCAATATACTGGGCGTACTCAAGGACCATCTCGGCGATCTCGATCGAATCAAGCAAGTCGTCAAAATGCTTGCGTTCGTCAATTCCGCCGAAGGCTTTGTACAGCAGCCTTACGTCGTGAACGGCGCATCCGATTTGTTGGTAGAAATTTTCGGCGAGAAAGGCCGCCATGCGCGCTCCGCCATATCGGCCAACGAGCTGCCGTTCGACACGCCGGTGGAAATCGAACTCATCGTAGAAATCGAATAATGTTATTTGAAAATGATGTTTACCCCGGCGCATTTTTTTGATAAGATAATCAACAATATTAAAATGCGACGAAGAGAAGAGTAAATAAACGGATACTTTCTCAGAGAGCTCCGGCAGCTGAAAAGGAGCATTGGATCGTTTATTGAAAAAAGACTCAGAGCAGCACTTCGGAACCTTGTTCAAAGGGGATGGCGTGCCAGGAGCTCCTGTTACAGAGCTAAAGTATACGCATAACGCCGGTATACGCCGGTAATGCCGTACTTGAAGAGGCTAATATGGCGACATATTGGCGAAGACAGGGTGGTATCGCGAGGAAAACAAATCTCGTCCCTTAGACAATTCGTCTTAGGGGTGGGATTTTTTTAATGTAGCAAAAGAAAACCGGCTATCGTAACATACGATAACCGCCGTTCAAGCTTATTCATCATGTTAAATAGAAAGGAACTGAAGAGTATGGCACAGAAACTGAAAGTCGGCATCGTCGGAGGCACGGGCATGGTCGGTCAGCGCTTCGTACAGCTGCTGGATCAGCATCCTTGGTTCCAGGTAACCGCCATTGCGGCTAGCAGCAGCTCTGCGGGGAAAACATATGAAGAATCCGTCCAACATCGATGGAAGCTTTCCGGACCGATCCCGGAAGACGTGAAAAACATCGTTGTACAGGACGCTTCGAGAGTCGAAGAGGTTGCTTCCCAAGTCGATTTTATTTTTTGCGCAGTGGACATGAAGAAGAATGAAATTCAAGCGTTGGAGGAAGCCTATGCCAAGACGGGCACGCCCGTCATTTCCAACAACTCCGCTCATCGCTGGACGCCGGACGTACCGATGGTCATTCCGGAAGTGAATCCGGGCCATATCGACGTCATCGCCGCACAGCGCAAGCGTCTGGGAACATCGACGGGCTTTATCGCCGTTAAGCCGAACTGCTCCATTCAAAGCTACGTTCCGGCACTGAATGCGTTGTTGGATTATAAGCCGACGACCGTCATCGCTTCGACGTATCAGGCGATTTCCGGCGCCGGCAAAAACTTTACCGATTGGCCGGAAATGCTCGACAATGTGATCCCGTACATTGGCGGCGAAGAAGAGAAGAGCGAGCAGGAGCCGCTTCGTATTTGGGGAAGCGTAGCAAACGGCGAAATCATTAAGGCCAACGCGCCTCTGATTACGACGCAATGCATCCGGGTCCCGGTAACGGACGGGCATTTGGCTACGGTGTTCGTTTCTTTCGAGAACAAGCCTTCGAAAGAAGAAATTATCCAGCGATGGATGCAGTATAAAGGACGTCCTCAGGAGCTTGGCTTGCCAAGCGCGCCTAAGCAATTTATTACGTACTTCGAGGAAGAGAACCGTCCGCAGACGAAGCTCGACCGCGATATCGAGCGCGGCATGGGCGTTTCGGCGGGCAGATTGCGCGAGGATTCCGTTTACGATTACAAATTCGTAGGCTTGTCGCACAACACGCTGCGCGGAGCGGCCGGCGGCGCCGTGCTGATCGCCGAGCTGCTGAAAGCAGAAGGCTACATTCAGGCTAAATAATTTATATCCATTGTACCCGAACCTTGACCGGCTTCCTGCCGTTCAAGGTTTTTTTTACGAACAGAAACTTCTCTCCTCGCTAACCCCCCCCCCCCCCGCGTGCTAACGGACACCAGCGACGTTATATCGCCGTTTTTCCCACCGCCGTATCGCTAACGGACACCTCAGCCGCTAAACCCCGATTTTTGGCGCTTATCCCCGCTTTTTCGAGGCAATAACTGCAGCTGTGTCCGTTAAAACCGCAAACTCCATTCAAAACGCCGAATAACTGCATCCCTGTCCGTTACGTTAGAGCAATCCGTCCGAAAGCATCAGAGTCCGGAGGTTATCCCGCACCATGCTATGCTCGTAATAACTTAATGCTCAAAATTCTGAGAACTTCGTCGGGCGTTTATTTATTTTGCCAATAACGAAATCCTTTCATACCGAACACTCCTTTTTATAGGTATAGATGGCTATTTATGTAAATATATTCAGATTGTGGTGCTAGGACGTAAGTAATACCGATCCGGCCGGAGAATAGGTTTCCCGTCTGTTGCATCATATCAATTTGAAGGCTGGTTGCCAGCCGCGGAGGTACATATGACCGTTCACATTTATATTGTCGGAAATTTAAAGGATGACGTGGAACTATACATCAAGAAATATGAAGAGTTTACCTGGATCGACCAGTTTATGTCGAATTCCTCTAAGCCCTGGTTCTATGAGTACACCATTCAAGGATTTATTTACTACAATCTTGTTCGCCAATTCGACTACGCAGCCAGAGGACAACGCCAGCTATTTTTTCTCGAGGAGCCTTACTCGAAAACCTCGAATGACAACCGCGCCGATATCATGTTCGTTGAATTTGACGGAAGCGGCAAATTGACCGCCAAAAATGCGATCGAAATCAAGACGGATTTCCAGCTGGAATCGATTTATATGGATCTCCTCGTGTTGGCAAGCCATATTGAAGCTAAAAATATTGCAAAAGGTTACGGTATTTTCTTTGCCACAAGCCAGGATCAGATCGACGAAGCCGTGAAAGAGCTGAAGAGCGACATCAAGCTTAAAAAATATTTTACCAATCATACACTGTACGCAGTCGGCATGATCGGCAATCCGGAATAATCATTTCATATAAAAAAGGAGATTGATCCTTATGGCAGTGGTGGAAACCGTAGAATTATCGACATATATCATTTCTTTCGCCGGAGCGGCTAAGGCGGCGCAGCTTATTTTGTCGGACGGGACGGACCCGATGACCATATCCGAATATTCGTTCGACATCGAAATTACGTCGTCGATCGAGGTCGCTTCCCAAACGGAGCTGAAGCTGAACGTATGGAGGCTGTCATTGACCGAAACCATTACCGTTAATATGAACAATTCATGGAAAATTAATATCGGCTGCAAAATCGTACCGACCGTCACATTGAACTAGCGCAATTCATAAGCGGGAGCGGTCGCAAAAGGTCGCTCCCGCCACCTATCGCCGATCTTACGGAGGTTGTCAATATGAAATCAGGCTGGATTCCGTTCGAAGGACTCCACACGCTGCTGCATCGTTCGCTCCAACGCTCCAACGACACAATGCTGCGAGACGAACGCGGAACGCCTTACACGATTACCGAAATGACGGTCGATCTTCCGCTTTATACTTCATGCGCTACGGATCATAAGGACGTAGCGGGCACGCTATACGTCAGGTTCCCGCATACGCACGACATTCCGGAGGAGGACGGCCAAGTGCAAGTGCCTGAGGGGTTACCTCTATCGAGAATCAAGCTCTCGCTGCGGCCGACCCTCGCCATTAACATACATTCGGGAGTAGCATCCCAGCCATTGGAGGAACAACGAAATGACGATTGATAGCAAAGGGTTGAGCCTCTCAGACGCTTACATTCCGTCGACGGCCCAAGAAGCGACCGACTTGCTGGCCGAGCATGCTTGCCTCGCATGCGGCAAAATCGGCATGTATCTTTCGGGGGATAAAGGAAAGCGAAGGCAGGCGGATGCCGTTCGTTATTACAAGGTCGGCATGAAATGCATGTGCGGATTTATTAATTTCGTTTATTTAATCATGAACGACATTGAACGTGTACGAAATCCGCGGATTCCCGCAGCTGCGGATGCGCTGGGTCTGGCTTCCGCCGCCGACGCGCTGCCGGACGGCAAGCTGGAATTGATGCTTACGGAGACGAAGGTACTCGCCTATCAAGGCAAGCTGGTCGAGGCGACGTCGAAAGCGCGCGTAAGCGCTGAGCAATACCCCGATAGTGCAGCCGCACAGTTCAATCTTGGTTATTTGCTGTCCGCAAGCGGCGATCGGGAAGGTGCTCTGGCTCATTACCGGCATTCAGTCGAATGCGATGCCGGATTTACGGCCGCTTGGTATCAAATCGGCGTCATAAGCGAACAGCTGGAGCGTTGGGAGGAGGCGGTGCAAGGGTATAACGCTTTTTTGAAGCATCACCGTAACCATGCGGACTGCATAAAACGCAAACAACGCTGCGAGGAGGAGCTTCGCAAGGAGCGCTCTGTTTCTTGAACGGCGCCAAGGAAACATCCCAAACGATCGATTCGGGATGTTTTTTATCGTCTTCGGTGTGTTTTACGAAGAGTAAAACTAGTACAATAAAGGAAACATTCTCGATTGGAGGTTGTTACCTATGGAATACCGCGTTGTAGGGAGAACGGGAATTCGGGTGTCGAGTCTTTGCTTCGGCACGATGTCGTTCGGAGGCAATGCCGATGAAACGGAGTCGATGGCAATGTACCGCCGCTGCCGCGAAGCCGGCATCAACTTCTTCGACTGCGCTAACGTGTATAACGGCGGGAGGGCAGAGGAGATTTTGGGCCGCTGCATCCGGGGCCACCGGGATGAAGTGGTGCTTACGACGAAGGTGTACGGCAATATGGGATCCGGCGTTAACGACAGAGGTTTATCCCGCCGTCATATAGCGTTAGCCATCGACGAGAGCTTGAGACGAATGGGCACCGATCGGATCGAGTTTTACTTTGTACATCAGTTCGACTCCGCGACGGCGATCGAAGAAACCATTCGCGCAATGGACGATTTGCAGCGCCAAGGCAAAATACTATACCCGGCGGTCAGCAACTGGGCGGCCTGGCAGATCGCGAAAGCACTCGGCATTTCGGCGAAGGAAAGCCTCGCGCGGTTCGAGTGTATGCAGCCTATGTACAACCTTGTGAAGCGGCAAGCCGAGGTCGAGCTGCTGCCGCTCGCTCAATCGGAACGAATCGGTGTAATTCCCTACAGTCCGCTTGGAGGCGGATTGCTGACCGGAAAGTACGGAGTCGGCAAAAGACCGGAATCCGGCCGGATCGTCGAGCAGGACAATTACGCGCGCCGATACCGCGAACATCAATATTACGAAATAGCGGATCGATTCACAGCTTATGCGAACGAGCGTGGCATTCACCCGGCAACGCTCGCGGTGGCGTGGGCGAGGTCGCATCCCGGCATTACGGCGCCGATCATCGGAGCCCGCAGCGTAGAACAATTGGAGCCGTCGCTCGATTCGCTGCGGATCGATATGACTCCGGAATGGCGGCAAGAAATATCGGCGTTATCGATCGACCCGCCGCCTGCTACGGACCGTTCGGAAGAAGCGTAAGCCGTCCGAGTATTTCCCGAGAAAGCGCGCGATATACGAATTTTCGACAAGATTGCGCAAAAGAACCGTCGTGAACGAATGGTTCCATGACGGTTCTTTCGATTGATTTTTGTAACGGAATTATCTTTTTACAACATTAAAATTATCTTCCAGCAGCAGCCAATTTTGCGGGAAGCTAAGTCCCAGTTTCCAGTAGCTAATGCCCCTCAGCCCAAGCTCCTTAATGAGGTCGAACTTGGCCTGAATCGATCTCGCATCCTCAAACCAAACTCTGTGCGCTTTACCCGCATTATCCGTATAGTTAAAGAACGGAGCTTGCGCGCGGGAGTCGTACTGAATCGCGGCATGCTCCCTTCGCGCCAAGGCGATGGCCGCTTGCGGACTTAACGCTCTGGCATATTGCCCTCCGGGGACATAAGGGAGCGTCCAATCGTAGCCGTACAAATTTTGTCCCATCATAATTTTCGAAGCCGGCATCTCGGTAACCGCGTAAGTCAGTACACGGCGCACTTGTTCAATCGGTGAAACCGGCATCGGCGGTCCGCCGCTGTATCCCCATTCATACGTCATAATTACGACAAAATCGGAATATTGTCCGTGGGCCCTATAGTCGTGAGCGGTATACCATTCCCCGGTTTGCGCGGCGCTTGTTTTGGGTGCCAATGCCGTTGACATGAGGAACCCTTCCTGGTGAAGACGTTCGGAGGCTCTGCGAAGAAACCGATTGTAAGCTTCCCGATCCGCAGGCCGAATAAATTCCAAGTCGAAATGGATGTCCCGGAATCCGAGCTGTTTCGCCGTGCGGACAATATTGTTCAAAAATGCCGTTTGTACCTGCTCGTTGTTTAGTAATATGTGTCCTAATTCAGCGCTGAACCGATCCTCCTCCAGATTGCTTAACACCATCATGAGTGTCACGTTCTGACTGTCGGCGATTTGACGCAGGTTATCGAGCGGCGGGGCGACAAGCGAGCCGTCGCGGTGAATGCGGAAGCTGAAAGGGGCCAAATACGTGAGATGAGGAGCAGCTTCCCTTGAGGCATTAATCAAATTTTGCGCAAACTGCTCTCCGCGCGGCTCGACGTAGGCGTTAACTTCCGCATTTCGCTTGGGAGCCGGGGGGATGTACAACCGCAAGCCGACCTGCAGCGGCCGATCGGCCTGAAGCCTGTTAACCTCAGCGATCGTTGCAGCCGGCACGCCGAACCTTCTCGAGATCGAATATAAACTGTCTCCCCGCCGGACCCAGTAGTATCGCCCCGTAATCGGAATGACAAGCGCCTGGCCGACGACGAGCGTGTCTTCCGCAGATATTTCATTTGCACTCGTAATCACTTGTACGGTTACGCCGTATGCCTGCGATATGCCGTAAAGGGATTGTCCGGGCATCACAACATGGATTTGCATAGCGAACCTCCATGTATTTACAGAATCGTTTTTTTCACTATATTCTTATGGTGTTAAATAGGTGTTCGCGGAATTGTTGAAAATGTAGCCGATACGCATTCATTTTTATGGAGAGTCAGCCGTGGAAGGAAGGATTAACCGCGAAGCCGAAATATACGATAAACAAATTAAGTGAATTAGTGGAGTTATTATAAAAGGAATCCTAAAGAAAGGTATAAAAAAGAAGGGACACCCGCGATCAATTCATGGGGGATGTCCCTCTTCGTTTATGGCGTTGAATTGTAAAATATTTCGAAATCTTTCCGTTCCACCCTGCGCGGATAAGAGATGTGGATGCCGCTCGTTTTCAACTCCTGAATAAGTGCTTTACGTATTTCTTTGCATGCGGTCCAGTAATGATCATCCTTGACCAAGCTGACTACTGTATATTTGGCGCCAAGCGCATTGTTTTCCACGTCGGTAATCCCGTAAAGCTGCGGAGGTTCGATAGCCTGCTCTTTGTCGTCCAACAAAAAAAGATGCTTCATTTGGGTCACTAACCGAGAGGAAACGGAATGAACGGCTTTCTCGATCTCGGAAGGATCCGTTTCATAAGGAACCGTTACGTTAACGATCGCTCTCATTCTTTCACGGTTATAGTTTTGACTGACTTTAATTTCGGAATTTTGAATGACGACGACATGTTGAGCCCAAGTTCTAATTTTGGTAGCGCGAAGCCCGACACTGACAACCGTTCCGTTGATTTGTCCGTTGTTAATCGTGACATAGTCCCCGACCGAAAATTGATCTTCAAAGATGATGAAAAAGCCGGTGATTAAATCTTTGACTAACGTTTGAGCTCCAAAGCCGATCGCCAAGCCTAATACTCCCGCTCCCGCAATGATCGGTCCGACTTCAAGTCCCAGATTGCTTAAACACATGAGCATTGCGATGATGAATAAGACGTATTTAGTAAACGACAATAATAGCGATTCTAGCGTATTTTTTTGTTTTACATCCAAGCGGGTAAATATAAAGATGCGAGATATAACGATTTTCCGAACTTTAAGAGCCAGCCAAGTAAGAATGAAAACAAAGACAAGAACTAGCGACTTATTTAAGAGCAGTATCACATAGGGCGTCCAAAATTCCAAAGTAAAATAATCCGACAAGTTATCCTGTTGCAGCCATTCCATAAATCAACCTCCGAAAACTGAATTTCCGTTCATTTTAATATATATGCTTCGGAAGTTCAAAATAAAGAAGCTATACCGTATTAGACAATCCTTGGTATTTATGGTATCTTGATATCATTCCCATAGGCATTCCGCTCCATAAGAGCGGGGTGCCTTGATGCTTATTACTGGGAATTTTACATTTAATGTCTCATAGGATCGGGACATCGGAGGTGGTGATGCTATGTTTCTCTTTGGTTCCCCGTTACGGGGAGATTTTGCGGCCGAAAGAAGATCGTATAAATCAAACTATAAAGAGGAGCGAATAGCATGACGATCCGTTTACAAGCAAATAAGCGCACACATTTGAACGCATCGGGACTTAAAAATCTGCGGAAATCCGGCCGCTTGCCAAGTGTTGTTTTCGGCAAAAATGCGGATAACGAGATGATCCATATTTCTACCAGTCAATTTCAAAAATGGTTGAGGCAAGGCGGGTCCGGCGTAATCGAGCTGCAAGTGGAAGGGAGCAGCGCCATTTCCGTATTGTTGGAGGACTTCCAGCGCGATCCGCGGACTCGGGAACCGATTCATGTCGATTTCCAGCGGGTGCAGACGAATACGATGGTACGAACCAAAATCCCCGTCAAGTTTAAAGGGACGCCGATCGGTACGAAGCAAGGCGGGATTGTGCAAATTCAGAGCTCTTTTATCGAAGTGGAAGCTTTGCCTCAGCATTTGCCGCCGGAAATAGAAATGGACATAAGCGCGATGAACGTGGGTGACGCTGTGCTTGTAAAAGATGTGGAGTTTTCAGCGGAAGTGACCGTCGTTTCCGAGCCTCACGAGTTTCTTCTCAACGTTGTGAAATAACCGATAGTTTCGTAGATAAATATTCGGCCGTGCTTGCAGCTTGGTTGCAGGCACGGCTATTTTTATTTCCCGGTGTTTATGAACCGCTTTGCAGGTTCGGCATCATTCCCAAAAACGCCTTCGTGGCAAGGGAGGGGGAAGAATGCTTCCGGACAGCGATCCCAATTTGTCGATCGGGCAGCGGCACCTCCGTGCGAAGCTCTATTAACGAACCGTCGGCAATTCGGGACGCCACAAAGCTCCTAGGCAAAAATGCAGCCCCAAATCCGCGTTCGGCGAATTCGGCAATCATTTCCAGGCTGTTCAGTTCGAAGTCGGCTTCCGCCTCAACGCCTTGGGAGCGAAACCACGCTTCAATAAAGGAGCGAGTCGAACTGCCGGGAGTGAGCATCAAAAGAGGAAGCATTGCAAGCCGTTCCGCTGACAGAGGTACTGGCGATCGATCCGCGAATGCCGCTCCTGCTACCGCGCAATACGATGTTGTATAGGAAGCGACGACTTCGATCTCTTCGTCCGTAACAGGCAAATAAATGCAGCCAACATCCAAAGAGCCTTGCTTTAACCGTTCCAAGACACGGCTCGTCCGATCTTGAGACAGCTGAATCCGGATGTCCGCAAACCGTGCATGATACGATTCAAGCGAGGAGAGGAGGAAATGTTTGACGATTGCCCCGTTCGCTCCGATCCGTATTCGACCTTCATTCAGGCGCTTCATATTGTTTATGTGACGCTCGGCAGCGTCGAGTTGCGTAAAGGCTTGCCGGATATGCCGGCACAAGACTTGCCCTTCCTCCGTTAACCGAACTCCTTTGGATAACCGCTCGAACAGCTCGACTCCCAGCGATCCTTCAAGCTGTTTCATTGCATAGCTCACAGAAGGCTGCGTCATATGCAGTTTTTGCGCTGCTTTGGTCAGATTATGAGCCTCCGCAGCATGCAGAAAAATACGATACCATTCGATGTTTACGTTCATATGACATTGATCCTCTCTATGACAAACATATAAAAATGCAATTTCTTTTATGCCAATTATACCTTTAAACTAATGGAGAAGTAATCAATACGAGAGTCGGGGGTAGTCATATGTCTGGGAGTACGTTTGGAGAGCGGTTAAAAATGACCACATTCGGAGAATCGCACGGAGAAGCGGTTGGTGTCATTGTAGAAGGCGTTACGCCTGGTGTCGAATTGGACGAAATGTATATTCAAATGCAGATGGATCGCAGACGGCCGGGGCAATCCTCCGTCACGACAACCCGGAAGGAATATGACAAGATTCGCATCGTATCGGGACTGTTCGAAGGCAAAACAACGGGGACGCCGATTTGTATTCTACTGAACAATACGGATATGCGGCCGTCGGCCTATGACGAAATCAAATCGATGTACAGGCCCGGGCATGCGGATTACGTATATGAAAAGAAATATGGATTCCGCGATTATCGAGGCAGCGGGAGAGCTTCGGGGAGAGAGACGGCCGCAAGGGTCGCTGCAGGAGCGGTGGCGCGTAAACTGTTGGAGCTTAGAGGCGTCTCAATAGCGGCGTATACTACAATGATCGGCGGTATCCATTGCGAAACGTTCGATGCCGATGCCATTGAGCGGAATGCGGTTCGGGCGTGCGATTCGGCGGCGGCGGAACGAATGATCGAGCGGATCGAAGAACTCGCTGCCATGGGCGATAGCTGCGGGGGCATTGTAGAATGCCGTATTAGCAGTGTCGCGGCGGGACTAGGCGAGCCTGTGTTCGATAAATTAGACGCGGAATTGGCAAAGGCAATGCTGTCCATCGGGGCTGTGAAAGGCATTGAATTCGGAACCGGGTTCAAGTCGGCATTCATGCGCGGCAGCGAACATAACGATCAGATGGACTCAAAGGGATATCGGACGAACCATGCAGGCGGGATCATTGGCGGCATCAGCAATGGCGCGGACATCGTATTCCGAGTTGCCGTTAAGCCGACTTCGTCTATTTCCGTTCCCCAGCAAACGGTCGACGCGGAAGGCAATGAACGGGTAATTACTACCATCGGCAGACACGATCCGTGTATTTGTCCCCGAATTGTGCCAGTAATTGAAGCGATGGCATGTATGGTCATTGAAGACTATTACAAGCGGCAGGCAGCTTTACTGGACTAACCGATCCGAAACGGTTAAGTTCTTTACAATTTCCCCACTGGTTCTCACCGTCCCTCGCTACTCCCCGCGGTGCTAACGGACACCACAGACGTTAAATCGCCAATTTACCCACTGTCAAACCGCTAACGGACACACCAGACGCTAAACCCCGTTTTTTGGCGCTTATCCTTGTTTTGTCAAGGCAATAGCTGCAGTGGTGTCCGTTACAACTGCAAACTCCATTCAAAACGCCGAATAGCTGCATCTATGTCCGTTATAACGATCGTCCGCATGTACTTGCAATTGTCCTTTTATGCTGCATTCAAAACGGAAGGACTACCTACTCTATTCGTTCATATACTTTTAAAAAAAACGGACGGGGGCGGGCATTATTGGAAATGAAAAATGCGCTTGTCACAGGCGCGAGTATGGGAATCGGCAAAGGAATTGCTTTGGCGCTGGCCGGAAGCGGCTACAACCTTGCGATCAGCCATGTGAATGAGCCGGAGGAAGCCGAGAATGTGGCGGATGTCATTCGCCGGCTATACGGGAGAAAGTGCGTTGTCTTTCAGACAAATCTAGAGAGGGAAGACGCGCCGGGAAAACTTGCACAAGACGCCATTGAAGCTTTCGAGAAAATTCATGTTCTTGTAAACAACGCCGGAGTATCTATATTCAGCCCGATTGTAGAGATGAGCATGGACAAATTGAATAAACTGATCAATCTCAATTTTAAAGCGCCGATGCTGCTGATGCAGTCCGTCGGCCGGCATATGATCGATCAAGGCATTCATGGCAGCATCGTCAATATCGCATCAAGCCGCGGAGAGAGAGCATATCCTGTCGATTCCGTGTACGGCGGTTTGAAAGCTGCGCTCATTCGCGCTTCCCAATCCGTTGCGCTTGAATTGTCGTCCCACCATATTCGCGTAAACTGCATTGCCCCGGGCGCAATTAAAGTAAGGGACGGTAATAACGAATTCTACGAAAAACTCGGCGAAAAAATTCCGTTAGGGAGAGTCGGAACGCCCGACGATATCGGAAGTGCGGCGGTATGGCTTGCATCCGATGCCGCTTCTTACATAACGGGAACGACGATTCGGGTGGACGGCGGACTCATTTTGCCCGGAATGCCTGAGCACGTGAACGCCGATGCAAGCTTGGGTTGGGGGCGCATATAAGGAAACGCAGCATAATGAATCATTCACTCGTTTAATTATTCATCCGGTTAATCGTTAGGAGATGAAAAATCGTGACGGAATTAATGATTAGAGATGTAAAAGCGATCGTAACGGCCCCGGACGGGATCAATCTTGTCGTCGTAAAGATCGAGACGAACGAACCCGGTTTATACGGTCTTGGCTGTGCCACGTTTACGCAGCGTTACCTTTCCGTGCAGTCGGCGATCGAAGATTATATGAAGCCGTTTCTGATCGGGAAGGATCCGCAGCGGATTGAGGATATTTGGCAGTCTGCAATGGTCAACTCCTACTGGCGCAACGGACCGGTATTGAACAACGCGCTCTCGGGAGTAGACATGGCATTATGGGACATAAAAGGAAAGCTCGCGGGAATGCCTGTGTATCAGCTGCTGGGCGGCAAGTGCCGTGAAGCGGCGGCGGTGTATCGACACGCGGACGGCAGGGACGTCCGGGAAGTAGAGAATAACGTCAGACGATATATGGAGCAAGGCTACCGGTATATTCGTTGCCAAATGGGGGGCTACGGCGGGCGGGAGCAATTGATACATTCCCCGGACAACGCGCTGCCCGGAGCTTATTACGATCCTGACGCCTATGCGCGAAGCGTTCCGCGTTTGTTCGAGCATATAAGAAATGAAGTGGGCTTCGAAATCGAGCTGCTGCATGATATTCATGAACGCGTGTCGCCGATCGAGGCCGTTCGTATGGCAAAGCAGCTGGAGCCTTACCGTTTGTTTTTCCTGGAAGACGCATTGCCGCCGGAGCAGATCGAATGGTTCCGAATAATGCGGGCGCAAAGCGCAACCCCTCTGGCGATGGGGGAGCTGTTCGTACATCCTATGGAATGGACGCCGTTAATCGCTGAAAAATTGATCGATTATATCCGCTGCCACATAAGCGCCATAGGCGGGCTGACACCGGCCAGAAAGTTAGCCGCTTTATGCGAAGCTTTCGGGGTTCGCACCGCATGGCATGGACCCGGCGACGTCTCTCCTGTAGGGCATGCCGCCAACATCCACCTTGATTTGGCGGCGCCTAACTTCGGAATCCAGGAATGGAGCGGCTTCTCGGAGCGGATGAAAGAGGTGTTCCCGGGCTGTCCGGAAATAAAGAACGGCTATGCGTATGTAAATGAAGCCCCCGGTTTCGGCATCGATATCGATGAACAATTAGCGGCGAAGTTTCCTTGTCACAACAAGCTGCCCGAATGGACGTTAGCGCGCACCCCGGACGGCACGTCCGTCAGACCGTAAAAGTGAGTTCCGATGAAGAAATCACAGGTTGGAATTTTTAAGAAATAAAAAAGGAATCCTGCGATCGACAGCGAAATGGAGAACAAGACAATACATGTGAATGGAGGTAACATTTTTGAAACTAACGTACGAGCAGAAAAAGCAGTTTTTGGAGAACGGCTACATAAAGATTCCCGGCGTCGTGCCGAAGGTTATGATTGACAAAGCGCTGCAAGCGATTAACCATTCCGTCGGCGAAGGCATGAACGTATCGGATATGCCGACGTTCCGATCGCAATCCTACTGTCCCGAGCTCGTAAATTCGCCGGTGATTGCGGATTTGTACAACAAAACCCCGATCTCGGATTTGGCGGAATCCGTCATCGGCAAAGGTCAACTCAAGCCGGTGGGAGGCGGGCAGATCGCGCTCCGATTCCCGAGCATGCAGGATCCGCCAAGAAAACCGTCCCCGCATCTGGACGGCATGTATACGCCGCTGAACGGAATGGAAGAGGGTACGATCTCCACTTTTACCGCATTGGTGGGCATTTTCTTAAGCGATACTCCAGAACCTTATTCCGGTAACTTTACGGTATGGCCGGGGACTCATCGGATCTACGAGCAGTATTTCAGAGAACATGGCCCGGAATCGCTTCTGAAAGGAATGCCTCCGGTTGAACTGCCGGAGCCCGTACAAATTACCGGCAAAGCGGGAGACGCGGTGCTGGTGCATTATCAGATTGCGCACGGAGCCGCTCCGAACGTATCGCCGCATACCCGATACGCTTGTTTTTACCGCTTAACTCGTGTGGACCATGAGCTGTACCCGCCTATGACGAATATTTGGCTCGATTGGCCGGGGATTCGGGAAATTATCGAAGAATAGGGACTATTAAAAACCGTCAGGAAGATCGGCTTCCTGACGGTTTGATATTTACACTTGACTATATCTGCTGTAGGTATCTTTATATCGTGTCTCCAATCCCTTGGAAATGAAATAAAAACCTACTAACAAGATACCGTATGCGGTCAACGGAACAAATAAGATCCACGGGTGCACTAGAAAACCGTTTCTTGCCGCACCGATCAACCCTGCCCATTCGTATGTGCGGCTGAAATACTTATTGGTGTCGTAGCTCATGACCGTACCGCCTATGAATAGATCGAAGATTGCCAATTGGCCGAGCAGCGACAGCGTCAAGATCACTTCATTTACAATTAATATCAGAAACCCTTCCTTCAAATGCGGGAAAATATGAGTGCAAATGATCCGAAATCGGCCGGCTCCTATCGATTTTGACGCGAGGATGAACGGCCTTTTTTTGATTTCGATCGTTTTATCCTTCACGCTAAATACGATGCTCGGCAAACCGAGGACAATGAATAAGACGGCCGTTATGGCCGACAGCTTCCAAGCAGAAACGGAAGGATTAAACGATATGCTGTACAAAATAAACCAAACGACAAGAAAGGCCGGAATACCGTTCAACACTCCCCAGGAGGAAGCTTTCTTTACCTTGCCGACATCCGCCTTCGCGTTATATCCAAGAACAGCGCCGATGAATCCGCCAATGCCCACTCTCGCCAGGGCAACAGCCAACGAAAAAAAGAGCGTGTACTTCGCCCCATGCAGCATGAGGGTCAACAGATCGCGTCCGCTCAGATCGGTTCCCAACGGAAATGCAGCACTGGGAGGAAGCGGCGGGCCGACCATATCCCAGTTGCCGTCTTCACTAATCGTCAATTCACTTTTGACTTGGATCTCCAGATCGTAGGGTGCAAATAAAGGTCCGAAAAATGCCGTAACGATCATAAGTAATGTGATGGCCATCCCGGCGGTCAACGTGCGGTTCATCGCGCAAACACCTTCTCCCAACCGAATAAGTACATTCGCAGCAGAAAGTACAAAACGCCGTATATCAGCAGTAAACAAATCATTCCGTTTACGACGAGGGCGAACTGATAACCGGCTATGGAGATCATTGCATCTTTGAATAACAGCTTCGTGATTCCTTTTATATTATAGAGATACTCTACGATAAAAAGATTCCCCATTAAAATCCCCATGAACTTATGCAAATCCGCTTTAATGAACGGCAGCACGTTCGGAAGGGCGTGGAAAAAAGTGATGTATAGCTTCCCCAGTCCTCGGGACTTGGCTGCCGAAATATAATCCTCCGCCAGTGTAAAGCGCATATGTACGGCGACGTTTCTGGCAATATACAAGCCGGGAATGACAATCATGGACACAATGGGCAAGGCGATTGCCGCAGGCTGACTTCCGTATACGTTCGCTACCTTAAAAAGAACGAAACCCGTTTCTTTCGCGATTTGCACGATTACGAATTGAAGCAAAATGATCAACATGAAATCCGGGAATACGCCGATCATTTCCATCGTTCGCTTTACCCATTCATTTCGGAAGAGAGCGAAGCCAATACCGAACATAATGCCGGCCGTTAGCCCGACAATGGTCCCGAACGAAACATAAAACATCGACATCTTCAAATAACCGCCAATTTCTTGCCAGAACGAATATTCGTTCATTCCGGAGTAAAACCGGAACGATTCGCCGCCTTTCACGCCGTTAATATAATCTCGAATCGCTTGAAACCCGTTCGACCACATAAAATCAATCCGATCAAGCTGCGCCGCTGTGCGTTCTCCCATAAGGGGATCGACCTCAAACTCTCTTGGAGTAAAAATAACGAGCGGCATCATGGAGAGAATGAAAACAAAAACAATCACCGAAGGCAGAACCAACGCTTTTTTTAGTATTTTTGCCATAGGAGATTTATCCTTTCCGACTGAAATATTCAATTGGAATAAGTTGTTTCCGATTATGGAAGGATTTTACACAAGAATTGTAACACTACGTGAATTTTCTTGCCAGATCAAATAAATGACTTCATTTTTGCCGAAGAGTATAATGACCATTAGGACATCATTGCTCCGTCCGCAAGGGCGAGGGAGGGCTTCAGTATGAATTTTCACGAGAAGGTCAGCACGGGGTTAAAAGGGTTCGATCAAGCGATCGATTACCTTCGTCTAGGCGACAATGTAGTGTGGCAGGTGGATTCGGTTTCGAGCTATCGGATGATGGTCGATCCTTACGTGACACAGGCTAAGCTGGATGGGAGAAAGCTGGTTTATGTGCGTTTTGGCAGCCATCCTCCGATTTTGGACAATTTCGATGGGATTAAAGTATATCATTTGATGGCGCAGAACGGCTTCGAAAGCTTTGCCTTGGCCGTGAATCACCTAATAGAAAAAGAAGGCAAAGGAACGTTCTATATTTTCGACTGCTTGACGGAATTGCTGGAATACTGGCATTCCGATTTGATGATCGGGAATTTCTTTACGGTTACATGCCCGCTTTTATTTGAACTGGAAACGATTGCGTATTTTGCCGTCATCCGCAACGTCCACACCTACGGCACCATCGGCAGAATTCGCGAAACGACCCAGCTGTTGCTGGATTTATACCAAGTAAACCACAATTACTATATCCATCCGTTAAAGGTGTGGAATCGATATTCCTCAACGATGTTTTTCCCGCATCTGATCCAGGGGCAGAAAGCCGCTCCCATTACGTCCAGCGTTGAAGCGACGAAGCTGTTTTCCAGCATCCGGCGCGGGGAGGAGCGGCTGGATTACTGGGATGCCCTGTTTAAAAACGCGGAAGAAGTTCTTGTTACGGATCCGGAACATAAAGAGGCGGCCAAGCGGCTGTTAATGCGGATGCTCATCGGCAGCGAATCCAAAATGTTCGAGCTGTGCGACCGGTATTTCACGTTGTCCGACATTCTAAAGATCGCATCGCGGGAGGTGGGCAGCGGCTTTATCGGGGGGAAGAGCGTCGGAATGCTGCTCGCAAGGAAAATTATCGAACGAGACGGGGAAGGGCGGTTCGCTCCTTATATGGAGCCCCACGATTCCTTCTATATCGGGTCCGATGTCTTTTACACTTATATTGTTCAGAACGGCTGGTGGAAGCTGCGCACAAAGCAAAAGACGAAGAGGGGCTATTATAAATACGCGCCTGAGCTGAGAGAAAAGATGCTCGGCGGAAAGTTTCCGGATCATATTCGGGAGCAATTCGTTCAAGTTCTGGAATATTTCGGACAATCCCCCATCATCGTACGCTCCAGCTCCTTGCTTGAGGATAATTTCGGCAACGCCTTCGCCGGGAAGTACGAAAGCGTATTCTGCGTCAATCAGGGAACGTTGGAAGAGCGCTGCGAGGCGTTCGAACAGGCGGTCCGAACCGTATATGCCAGCACCATGAACGAGGATGCGCTCGCGTATCGAATGAATCGGGGGCTTGCGGAAAAAGACGAGCAGATGGCCATCCTCGTGCAGCGCGTCTCCGGCGATCATTATAACGACGTATTTTTCCCGCACATTGCAGGCGTCGGAAATTCATCGAATCTGTATGTGTGGGACAAGAGCATCGATATGGATGCAGGTATGCTGAGGCTGGTGTTCGGGCTGGGCACTAGGGCGGTAGATCGTACCGTCGGCGACTATGCTCGCATCGTGAGTCTCGATGATCCTTCGCGCTTGCCGCTAATGAACGCTCAAGATTTGAAGAAGTTTTCGCAGCACGATGTGGATGTATTATCGATCAAAGAAAACAGGCTCGCAACGTGCAGCTTGGATGAAATCATGCGGCATGACGTAAAGGTAAATAAAGACCTGTTTGCTTCGGTCGACTACCTGACGGAGGAGCGCTTGAGGGAGCGCGGGATTACGAACCGGAATACCCCCTATATACTTGATTTTAAGCAGGTGCTGAAGCATACGGAATTTCCTTCTTTAATGCGAGACATGCTGTCTTTGCTTTCCAACGTTTATGAATATCCCGTCGATATAGAGTTTACGGCGAATTTTACGAAAGATAAGCGGTTTACGGTAAATCTTGTCCAATGCCGTCCGCTGCAAACGAGAGGCTTGGGGAAATCGATCGCTTTTCCGAAGGCGTCGGACGGGCGGAACTGCTTCTTCTCTACAAACGGCAATTTTATGGGAGGGAACGTGCGTCTGCCGATCGACTATGTCGTGTTTATCCATGCGAAGCCTTATTTGGAACGCAACGAGCAGGGGAAATACGCGGTGGCCAGGCAGGTGGGTAAAATCAATTCGGCGCTGAAAGGAAAAAATGCGATGCTCATAGGCCCCGGTAGATGGGGCACTACGACTCCGTCGCTCGGCGTCCCGGTGCATTTCACGGAGCTGTGCAACATGTCGGTCATCTGCGAGGTCGCATCGGCCGAAGGAGGATTGATGCCCGAATTGTCTTATGGCAGCCACTTTTTTCAGGATTTGGTGGAGACGGGCATATTTTATTCGGCCGTTTTTGCGGGGCGGGACGATGTGGTATACCGTCCGGAAGTCGTTTTAGAACGTGAGAATATATTGGAATCCGTCCTGCCGGGCAGCTCGCAGTATTCCGACGTGATCCATATAGCCGCGACGGACGGGATGGAACTGTTCTCGGATATTGTCACGCAGCGGCTCATATGCATTGCCCGTTAATTCATATCTTATATCAAAAGATATCAATCGTTAGGAGGGCAATTTCGTGGACATTTCATGCTTGCGTTACGCTTTAACGGAAGACGAACGAAAGACGTTTAACGAAACGGGCTATTTGATTGTTGAGAACGCCTTGTCTCCTGAGCAGGTCGCGGCGCTGACGGAAGAAACCGACCGTATCTACGAACGCAAGCTCGGCGAGGGACACGATCCGAAATCGGCGATGTTTTATCCGAACTTTATCCCGGATCACGATTTGTTCCTCAATCTGGTGGACTATGAGAAGGTTTTGCCGAAGGTGTGGGGCATTCTCGGATGGAACATTTATTTATATCACGCGCACATGATTGTCACTCCTCCCTCCAATCAAGAGAAGCACGATAAAACGTTCGGATGGCATCAGGACAGCGGCAGGGTCAATGTAGAGATGGAATCTCATCCGCGGCCGCGTCTATCGCTGAAGGTGGCCTATTTCTTGTCCGATACGTCCGAAGCGGGCAGGGGGAATTTTTGGATTGTGCCCGGAAGTCACTTGAAGGACACCCTCGAGCTGCCCGCAGAGAGGAACGGACAACCCGAAGGAGCGATCCCCGTATGCGTGAAGCCCGGAACGGCGGTGTTTTTTGACAGACGGCTGTGGCACGCCGCCTCGCCGAATTGGTCGGACATTACGCGCAAAGTGCTGTTCTATGGGTACGGGTATCGCTGGATTCGCACGAAGGACGATATGACGGTTCAGCATTTATGGGAACGCTGCGATCCGATTCGACGGCAGCTGCTCGGCGCGGGCGTGAATTGCAACGGATACTACTCGCCTACGGATGCGGATGTTCCATTACGTGTATGGCTGAAAGAGCATCAACCGGAGTCGGCGTTATAAAGGACGGAGGACGTTATTTTGAAAATCGTAGTATTGGACGGATTTACGCTGAACCCGGGCGATCTTAGTTGGAGTGCGCTCCAAGAGTTGGGAGACGTTACCGTTTACGAACGGACGAGTCCCGATCTCATCATTGAACGTGCGCAGCATGCGGGGCTCGTGCTGACGAACAAAACTCCGCTGCGCGGCGACACGCTTAGAAAGCTGCCGAACTTGAAGTATATCGGGGTGCTTGCGACCGGTTACGACGTTGTGGATGTGGAGGAAGCGGCGGCTCTGCGAATCCCGGTAACGAATGTGCCGGCATACAGCACGGATTCGGTGGCGCAGCTGGTATTCGCATTGCTTCTCGAGCTATGCCACCGCACCGGGATGCACAGCGACGCATCTCGCGGAGGCGAATGGTCGAGCAGCGCCGATTTCAGTTTCTGGAAATCGGAGCTTATCGAGCTGACCGGCAAGACGTTAGGTATTGTAGGAATGGGACGCATCGGAGAGCAGGTCGCGAGAATCGCCCAGGCGTTCCGCATGAATGTGGTCGCTTATACACGTTCGGGAAAGCCTTCTCCGGTAGAGGGGGTGCGGATGGTCTCGCTGGATGAGCTGGTGCGTACTTCGGATGTCGTATCGCTTCATTGCCCGCTTACAGCGGAAACGGAAGGGATGATCGACAGCTCCTTGCTTGAACGAATGAAGCCGTCGGCGTTCCTGATCAACACCGCCCGAGGAAAGCTAATAAAGGAACGAGACTTGGCGGATGCGCTTAACGGCGGCATCATTGCAGGCGCTGCCTTGGATGTTTTGTCGGTAGAACCGCTTCCGGCGAATCACCCGTTGCTCGCTGCGGCGAATTGCATCATTACGCCGCACATCGCATGGGCGACGCGCGAAGCGAGAGGCCGGCTCATGGAGGTTGCGGCAGGCAACGTCCGGGCGTTTCTTAGCGGGAAGCCGGTTAACGTTGTGAATAAATAATAAATTGATACCGCAATAAGGGAGGGGAATACCCTCTCTTTTTTTGTGCGTCTATGTCATTGACGTTCCCGTTATGTCAGCAATTGTGACTGATTTTTTAATTTTTTTTAAAATTTTGTGTAGGTTTTCGTAGTTTTCCGTAGGCTGGCGTTTACGATCCTTTGTAACGCGTGATGTATTCTGACAGCGAAGGGGGGAGTCCGATGATCCATTTTCATCAAGTGAACAAACATTACGGCAATTTTCATGTACTGAAGGACATTAACTTATCGATTCAACAAGGCGAAGTCGTTGTCGTAATCGGCCCGTCGGGTTCCGGAAAAAGCACGTTGGTTCGCTGCATCAATCGGCTCGAAACGATCACGGACGGCGAGTTGCTGGTAGACGGTGTGAGAGTGAACGACAAATCCGCCGATATCAACAAGCTGCGCCGGAATATCGGCATGGTGTTCCAGCATTTTAACTTATACCCTCATAAAACCGTATTGCAAAATATTACGCTCGCCCCCGTGAAAGTAGCCGGGGAAACGAAGGAAGAAGCCGAGAAAACGGCGATGTTTTACCTGGAGAAGGTCGGCATTCCCGACAAAGCGCATGCTTTTCCGGCGCAGCTGTCCGGCGGACAGCAGCAGCGCGTAGCGATTGCGCGCGGACTTGCAATGAAGCCTAAGATTATGCTGTTCGACGAACCGACGTCCGCGCTTGATCCGGAGACGATCGGCGAAGTGCTCGATGTCATGAAACGGCTGGCGCGCGAAGGGATGACGATGGTCGTCGTCACCCATGAGATGGGATTCGCGAAAGAAGTGGCCGACCGGGTCGTGTTCATGGACCGCGGTCAAATTGTGGAGGAAGCGGCACCGGCTGAGTTTTTCGCAAACCCGCGCGAGGAGCGCGCCCGTTTGTTCCTTAGCCGTATTTTAAATCACTAAATAGGAGAAGGGGTTGTTGGAACATGAAACGATGGGGCAAAGTCGTAAGTATTGCATTGACTGCCGTATTGGCGGTAGGAGCACTGGCAGGCTGCGGAGCCCAAGGTTCCGCCGAGAAAGGAACGATCGCTAAGATTAAAGAGCGCGGCAAAGTCGTTGCAGGCGTCAAGTACGATCTGAACTTGTTCGGTCTGAAGGATCCGGCAACGGGTAATGTCGAAGGCTTCGACATCGACATCGCCAAGCAAATCGCGAAGAAGGTGCTTGGCGACGAGAACGCGATCGAGCTGGTTGAAGTGACCTCGAAGACGCGGATTCCGATGCTGCAGAACGGCGACATCGACTTGATCGCGGCGACGATGACGATTACGGAAGAACGCAAGCAGGAGATCGACTTCTCCGACGTATACTTCACTGCCGGACAATCGCTGCTCGTCCCTAAGGACAGCCCGATCAACTCCATTAAAGATTTGACGTCCGGTTCGAAAGTGCTGACGGCGAAGGGCTCCACATCGGCAGCCAACATTCGCGAAGCGGCGCCGGACGCGCAAGTTCTCGAATTCGAAAACTATGCCGAAGCATTCACGGCGTTGAAAGCCGGACAAGGGGACGCGCTGACCACCGACAATGCATTGCTGTTCGGCATGGCGAAGCAGGATCCGAATTTCCGCGTGCTGGATGAAACGTTCACGGAAGAGCCGTACGGCATCGGTATTGCTAAAGGCGACGAAGAATTCGTCAACCTCGTAAACGACGTGTTGAAAGAGCTGAAAGAGAGCGGGGAATACGACGCGATTTACGAGAAATGGATCGGCAAAAAACCGCAATAACGCAGCATTCGAGGGGATGAGCGCATACCGCTCGTCCCCATCGTGCTTACTTACGGAATAAAGGAGGGAAAGGGATATGATCATCGATATAACGGTTCTCACGGAAAATTTCGACCGCTATTTGGCCGGTTTTTGGGGAACGACACTTGCAAGCGTTTTATCCCTTGTCGCAAGCTTCATTCTTGGCACGATTATTGCGGTGTTCCGGATCACCCCCTTTAAGCCGCTTCAATGGTTCGGCACGGCGTATGTGGAGTTTATACGGAATATCCCGCTTATCTTGATCGCATTTTTCGTGTTTGTCGGTTTTCCGCTGCTTACGGGCGTGCGATTCGATAATTTCACTACCGGCGTGATGGCTCTAAGCGTTTATACTTCCGCTTTTATTGCCGAAGCGATTCGGGCAGGCATTATGGCGGTTCCCAAAGGGCAGATGGAAGCGGCCCGTTCCGCCGGACTCACGTATATTCAGGCCATGTGGCACGTCATTTTGCCGCAAGCGGTCAAGATGGTCGTACCGCCACTCGGCAATCAATTTTTGAACCTCGTAAAAAACACTTCGATTTTTACAGTGATCAGCGCGGCCGATCTCATGTATCAAGCCGATTTAATCAACGCGGATACGTACAAGACGTTCAGCACCTATATTTTTGCCGCCGTGTTTTATTTGATTTTGACGATTCCGCTCAGCTTCGGCGTTCGTTACCTTGAAAAAAGATATGATTCACCGCAGCGAGGAGGAAGCACGCAATGGACTTCTTAGGCGCATTATCTCCTGCGAATATAAACTTTCTGCTGCAAGGCTTCCTGCTCACGATCCAAGTAGCGGTCGTATCGATCGTATTGAGCTTTATCATTAGCGTTATTGTGGGAACGGTACGCTACGCCCAAGTTCCGGTGCTGTCGAAGATTTTCGCCGTTCTTGTGGAGACGATTCGGAATTTGCCCCTGCTGCTCATTATATTTTTCACGTATTTTGCCCTGCGGGAAGTGGGGATCAGACTCGATAAATTTACGGCTGCGGTTACTGCGCTCGTCATATTCGAATCCGCGATGATTTCCGAAATCGTGCGAAGCGGACTCAATTCGGTGGAAAAAGGTCTCGTCGAAGCGGGACGTTCCTCCGGACTCACTCGGGCGCAGACGTTATGGCACATCGTGCTGCCGATCGCGCTTCGCCGCATGGTGCCTCCGATGGTCAGCCAATTCATTTCGCTGCTGAAGGATACGTCGCTGGCAGTCGTCATCGCGCTGCCGGAGCTGATGAATCACGTTCAAATCATAAACGGCCACAACATCAACTATGTCATCCCGACATTCCTCTTTGCGGCGGTGTTATATTTTGCCGTAAATTACTTGCTTTCAATCATTTCGCGAAGACTGGAGCATAAGCATCCATAATATGCTATGGCTCCGGGACGAGACAAAATGCTCTTTCTTCCTTTACCATTAGGGGGATAGAGCATTTTTGGTACGCGAAACGAAAGTGAAAGGAGCGGTCCGTTTCATGAAAGACCAAAGACTGTTGATCTGGATTGTCATTCTTCTTTCGACCGCGCTGCTTGGGGAAGTGAAAATTACGCCGTTCGGCGGCGATTTTCGGTTTTCGCTCGGGATTGCCGCTTATTTCTTCGGCTTGCTTTGGTTCTCCGTACCTGTGCTTGTAACGGGTATTTCCGCCGGCTTGTTCATCGTATTTTTTCGGATCGGCGTCGATGCCGCGCTGTACGGCACGCCGTGGGTGGAAGGCGTCGTACAGCATATGCCCACCTGTTTTTACTATGTTTCTTTCGCGGCCATTATCTCCGTCTTGAAAATAAAAACGAACGTCGAATATCCGTTAAAGGTCGGTTTGTACGGCGCGCTGGCCGACATCGCTTCGAACTGTGTGGAGCTGTTGGCTCGCTACGGATCGGGCATTCCGTCGAATATAACGACCGGGGGCTTTTTGTTAATTATACTGGTCGGCTTACTAAGAAGCTTCTTTGTCGTCGGCCTCTGCAACATGCTCGCCATCCGGCAGGTTCGCGCCCTTGGGGAGCAGCGCCGCCAAGAGCTGGAGCGGTTGATGATGATCAACTCCAATTTATTCGTGGAGTCGTTCTATCTTCGAAAGTCGATGAGCCATATCGAAGATATTACGAGAGAGAGCTATCAGTTATATAGAAGGCTGAAAGAGATTTCGTTTCCCGACGCGTCGCAAGCTTTGTTCATCGCGGAGAACGTGCATGAAGTAAAGAAGGATTCGCAGCGCATACTGTCCGGACTTGCCAAGATCATCCGCCAGGAGCAGATGCTTTCGAAGCGGATCGGCATCCCGGCGCTCTGCGCCATGGTGGCGAGCACCAATGAAAACTATGCGCTCTTGCTCGGCAAAAAAATCCGAATCTTTACCAGGTGCGACGTAAAGCTGTCCACCGACGAAATTTACCCGCTGCTATCGGTATTGAACAACATTGTCTCGAATGCCGTGGAAGCGATCGACGGGCAAGGACATATTGATATGGATGTCAAGCTTCAAGAAGACAGCGTTGTGTTTACGATCACCGATAACGGCCCGGGCATATCGCCGGACGAACGGGAGCTTATTTTTCAGCCGGGATACACGACGAAATTCGACGCGGAAGGAAATTCGTCGACGGGCATCGGGCTTTCCCACGCATCGGACATTACGAAGCTGCTTGGGGGACAAATCCGGATATGGAGCAATCCGGGAGAGACGAGATTTGAAGTGTGCATTCCGACGGAACGATTGATTCGTAAGGAGGTGGCGGAGCATGCTCCGGTTTTACTTGGTGGAGGATGATCCGGCGGTCCGCAAAATGGTTTCGCGCATCATTGCCGAAAGCGGTCTAGGCGATGTCATCGGCGAAGCGGCCGACGGTTGGAGCGCATCGTACGAAGCGGTCCGGAAA
This sequence comes from Paenibacillus thermotolerans, assembly GCF_028745515.1. GTDB lineage: Bacteria > Bacillota > Bacilli > Paenibacillales > YIM-B00363 > Paenibacillus_AE > Paenibacillus_AE thermotolerans. The sequence goes on from NZ_JAQZSG010000009.1 coordinate 37,174, forward strand.
GCGGATGTAGTCGTCATCGATTTGCTGATGCCGGGCCGCGACGGAATCGAGACGGTAAAATCACTCCGCGAAGAAGGCTACGGCGGCCGATTTATTATGGTTTCCCAAGTGGAAAATAAGCAAATGGTCGGTGAGGCGTACCAGCAAGGGATCGATACGTTTATCCAAAAACCGATTAACCGTTTGGAGGTTCATGCCGTTTTGAAGCGGGTGGCCGATCATCTGTTACTGGAGAAATCGTTGCAGACGATCCGGCATTCGCTCAGCGTCTTCGATCTGCAAGGAGCCGAGGAACCGATGCGCCAAGGGGTGGGGCTGCAAGAGCGTTCGGTCGAGCGGCAAGCGCGTTCCTTGCTGCTGCAGCTCGGAATCGCCGGGGAAGCGGGCGCCTCCGATTTGATCGATATCGTCAATTGGTTGACGGAACAAGAGCGGGATGGACGCGAGCTTGCCGAACTGCCGCCGCTCAAAGAAATTTATGAGCAAGTGGTCCGAATCAATCGGGGGGATCGAGAAGACGGCTTGCAGAAGGACGCCCGCGCGATGGAGCAAAGAGTGCGCCGGTTGGCGTCGCATACGCTTACCTCGCTTTCGTCATTAGGCTTGAACGATTACGCGAATCCGACGTTCGAGTACTATGCTTCCCGGTTGTTCGATTTTCAAGAGGTTCGCCTCCGCATGCGGGAGTTGGAGGGTGGAGGCAAGACGACATCGGCCAAATTGAATATTCGAAAGTTTTTGTATGTATTTTACATGGAGGCGCGCTCCGTTAAATCATAGCTATAAACCCGTTGGATATTTTTATGAACTAACGAAGAAAATAGGAATGCAACCTGAAAGGAGGCTTCCCCCATGAACATACAACGAGCTCAAGAAATAGCTGATTCTCCCGTAATGGCGAACGTAACGCATGAAGGAGTTCCGATTTATATCCAGCATGTGGATCAAGCGAACGAAACCGCTAGAGTATATCCGCTTGCCGATCGGCAGAACGAGTATGACGTCCCGCTTAGAAGCTTAAAGGAGCATTAACCGATGCCGAAGGTGCTGTTGGCCGTTCCTGGAGATCCCGTCGCGATAACGAACGTTAACGAAGGACAAGGCGGGATTTCCGAACTTATCGGCGGTCCGCTCGAATGCGTTCGGTTAAATCACGAGTTGACGCTGTACTGCAACAGCGAAGGGAATGAGAAGGATTTGCCCGTCAATCCGCATTTCAGCCAAGGGATTATTAAAGGCCCGTTCGTCATCGCAAGAGCAGTCGCATCGGATCAAATCGTAGGAATTGAGGAGAGCGACCTTCCGATCATCCTCGATACGTATATTCGAACCGATTAGCTATTTGGAGCATACGCAATAATTGAAGAAACTTTCACGACATTTCATTAGTTGAAATATCGTGAAGTTTCTTTTTTTCCGTTTCCGGCACGCATACTATTGCTTCTATCAATCAACCTTTAAAAATGATAAATATCAATGTAAGCCTGCTAATTTCAGGACTGTCGAATTCCTTTATAATTGCAAATGTAAGCGCTTATAACCGAGGATTCATACATTGGAACTTATGAAAAACGACGGGGAGGAAACGGAATGCCCAGACAACTTGTTGCATCAGGAGCGCGAAAAGCGGATATAGCGGAATACGACTTGCCCGATTTAAAACCGAACGAGGTTCGCGTGCGGATTTTATACGCATCGCCGAAGCACGGCTCGGAACTGGCCGCTTTTCGGAACGAAAGCCCTCATTTGTCGGATTATTACGATGAGGACTGGCACACCTTCCTGCCGAGAGAGCTTAGAGAGAAAGAAGAGCACGGTCATTTCGGCAAGTGGAACTTGGGAAACCAGTGGGTAGGAAAAATCACCGAAGCGGGAGATCAGGTGAAAGACTACGCCATAGGCGACCGAGTCTGCGGCTACGGCGGGATCCGCGAGTTTCATACGGTCAATGCAGTAAACAATTATTACTTATTGAAGATGCCTGATCATATGACTTGGCAAAACGCGCTTTGCTTCGATCCGGCCCAATTCGCACTTGGCGCGATTCGGGACGCCCACGTTCGCGCCGGCGACCGGGTGGCGGTGTTCGGATTGGGAGCTATCGGGCAAATCGCCGCCCAGATGGCCAAATTCGCCGGAGCGAGCTATGTGGCCGTAATCGATCCAATCGAACACAGAAGAATTGCCGCGATTCAAGCCGGTGCGGACGAAGGCTTCGATCCGGTACATCAGGACGTCGGACTGGAGCTGAAAAAAGCGACCGGAAAGCTGGGAGTCGATGTCATTATCGAAACAAGCGCAAGCGAACAAGCGCTTCAAGCTTCCTTGCGCGGGCTGGCGTACGGCGGAACGATCGCATACGTCGGATGGGCGCGTGCGTTTAAAGGAGGCCTCGACCTTGGCCGCGAGGCCCATTTTAACAACGCAAAGATCGTATTCTCCAGAGCTTGCAGCGAGCCGAATCCGGACCATCCGCGCTGGAGCTGGCGCCGCATTGAAGAAACGTGCTGGAGCATGCTGGAGAAGGGCTTGATCCGCTGCGACCATATCATCCACCCGATCGTGCCGTTTGAGCGAAGCGCGGAAGCTTACGAGACGTATGTCGATAGGGAGCCGGCTAAGAGCATAAAACTGGGCGTAGCATTCTAAATTGCGACACGACGCATCTGCGGGGGGATATCGGTGGACGAACAATTGGATTTTCTATTAAATAGCGCTGACCTCAACGTAGTAGAATTCGATATCCATCGCCGCAAGGAAATGAAAACGTTCGGACGGACCCTTCCTTACCATGTCATGTCGTACCATAAAGAAGGGCACGCAAAGCTGCGGGTCGGCAATGAGACGCTTTCCATCGAACCGGGAACTGTGGTTTATATTCCCGCCCATTTGGAGCATGACCATTACAAAGACTCGCAGGAGGAGACCGTCTTTCTCCGGTGGCATTTCACCTATGAAATCGCAGGCGTAATGGACGTAATGAAGATGTTCCAAATCCCCTATACGTTCAAGCTGCAAGACAAGGAACATTTCGAAGAGGTATTTCTGCAATTCAAGCAATCGACCTCTACAAGCGGATTTTTGCCGAGATCGGTGTTGAAACAAGCGAAAGCGTTAGAGCTGCTATACATTCTGCTGGACAATGCGCTATCCCAGAAACAGGAAGAGCCCGATAAGCTTTCGTCGAAAACGTTCGTCGGCATTCTGGCCCGCATCATTCAGCAGCCGGAGAATCCCGTATCGCTGCAAGGATTGGCGGAAGGGATGCATATGCATCCGACCTATATTTGCAACCGCTTCAAAGAGTTGTTCGGGAAGTCTCCGATGCAGATGCAGAGAGAGATGCGGATCCAACGCGCCAAAGCGCTGCTGCAGTCGGGCATGTTGTCGGTGACGGAAATATCGAATGCGCTCGGATTCAGCGAAATTCAAAACTTTTCCAGACTGTTCAAGTCGTATGTCGGGGTATCCCCGAAGCAATACCGCGATTTACAAAAGAAATGGAGAGATAATGGATGAAGCTCGCAACGCAGGATCGCGCTTTCTTCGGAAACAGCTTTACGGAAAAATTGGCCAAGATCCGTACGTTGGGATTTGCCGGGCTGGAAATCGACGGCAAACGGTTAATGGAACAGTTTGAAGAAATTCGCGCCGCCGTTAAAGAAACGGGGACGGGCATCAGCTCGATCTGCGGGGGATATCGCGGCTGGATCGGCGCATTCGAGCCGGAGGAGCGAAAGCGCGCCATTGAGGATATCGGCGAAATCCTCAAGTATACCGCGGAGATCGGGGCGGCCGGCGTTGTCGCGCCCGCGGCGTTCGGCATATGCTCCCGAAAACTGCCGCCTTTTCGCTCCCCCAGATCCGAGGAAGAGGAGAGAGCCGTTCTGCTGGATGCGCTGGATCAAATCGACCGGCTCGCAAAGCAGGCAGGCAGTTTCCTTTTACTGGAGCCGCTTAACCGCTACGAAGATCACATGATCAACCGGCTCTCCGATGCGGCCGGTCTCATCCGTGAAGGAAATTTCTCATCGGTAAAAGTAATGGCCGACTTCTTCCACATGAATATCGAGGAACGCGATATCGCCGCAAGCATCCGGGAAACGGGCGAACTGATCGCTCATGTCCATCTCGCCGACAGCAACCGATTGTTGCCGGGGCTCGGGCACACGGATTTCCGATCCGGCTTTCAAGCCCTCAAGGAGATCGGTTTCGAGGGGTATATGGCGATTGAATGCGAGCTGCGCGATAATCCGGAGCAAGCCTACATCGAGTCCGTCCGGTTTTTGACCGAGTGCACGAATCGATAAATCAAGGAGGATTGCCGAGATGCTGAGACTTGTAAAGGGGAGACGGTTCGCCATGCCGGTTCTGCTGGCGATATGCTTAACGATAGCCGCTTGCTCCAACCCCGAAGCCGCTTCTACGGGAGATGCCGGAACGATTACGTTAACGGTTCCGGATTCTAAGATTTGGGGAGAGGAAAGCTCCGCCCTGCAAGTGATGTACGATTTATTCGAAGCGGAAAACCCGGGTATCAAGGTAAAACAAACGTCGGTAGAAGATTACGCTCCGGCGCTGGCTGCCGGAAAAGCGCCGGATTTAATGCTGATGGATCCGTTCGTGGCGAAAGAAAGCTATAAGCAAAATTATGTCGAGCCGCTCGATACGTACTACGACCAGTACGGCTGGGGGGACGGAATGTACAAATGGGCCAAAAACGCCTACTCCATAGACGGGAAGACGATCGGAATCCCGTGGAATTACGAAGGGCTGCTGCTTGTTTATAACGAAACGCTGTTTAAAGAAAACAGATGGAACGTGCCTTCCAATTACAACGAATTGGTGACGCTGGCGGAACAAATGAAACAAAAGGATTTGATCCCGCTCGCGTGGGGCACCTCCGACTGTCCCGGCTGCGACGACTGGTGGGTTACAAGCATTGTAAACAGCGTGCTCGGACCCGAAGGAACGAAGCAGCTGTTCTCGGGAGACGGGAAATGGACCGACCCTGTGATTGTCGATGCGCTCCGGAGGTTCGCGGAATTTTGGAAAGCAGGCAATTTGTCGGATAAAAAGTCGCACTCGATTTCCCAGGAAGACAGCATGCAGCTGTTTGCGACGGGACGCGCGGCGATGAGGCTGGACGGCACTTGGAGCCTGGCTTCCGATATCGAAACGGACTTTGACATCGGCTTCGCGCCGTTCCCGAGCTGGAAGGAAGACGGAGAACCGGTTATTCCGCTCGGAGTCGGAGGAGGGCTGGTCATCAACGCCAAATCCAAACACAAGGATGAGGTCGCCAAATTGCTCAACTACTTCTTTCACGCCGACGTCTTGAAATCGATGGCGGAACACGGCATTCCGGAGCCTGTGGAAGCCGATTACAGCTCGTTCGAATTAAAACCGAGCGTAGCCGAGGCGCTAGATCTGATCAATACCGCGGCCAAGGACGGTAAAACCGGGTACGTCGCTTGGTCCTACGGATCGCCGAGCGTCGTAAGCGTACTGGAATCCGATGTGGCCAGCATTTATCTGGATAAAATGACCGTCGAGAAATGGCTTGAGGATTTGCAGAAGAAGAAAGAGAAGGATATGAGCGAAAATAATGTATTCAGCCTATCGAACTATTAGGGAAGACGTTAACTCAACTCCGAAGAGCCTTGCGGCTCTTCGTCTTTTTACACTGCATCCTTATCTGCTGCGATTACACTCATCGAAAGCGAGGGAGAAATGCGTTGAGCAGAAAGACGACCGGCGCGGTTGTTTCCAACGGCTGGTGGTACATACTTCCCGGCCTGCTGTTTCACATCGTCGCCGTTACGATCCCGGCGGTGATGTCGCTGTTTATGCCGTTCACGGAGTGGAACGGGTTGAACGTTCCCAAATTTATCGGGCTTGCGAATTTTGCGGAAGCGCTGCAGGACCGCGTTGTCGGGATGGCGCTGATGAACAACGTCAAGTGGATGCTGTTTTGCATTACGATTCCTCTCGTCTTTGCTTTCGGTCTTGCCCATCTGTTAACGAAAGTAAAGAAGGGACAGGTTACATACCAAGCGGTTTTTTTCTCGACCTCCATTATTACGGTCACCGTCGCGGGGCAAATCTGGTTTTGGCTGTACAATCCGTTTAGCGGAGTCAATTTTTATTTGGAGAAGGCCGGACTCGATTTTCTGGCTTGGCCGGGATTGACAATTCCTTCCTTCGCGCTTGTTTCCATTCTTATCGCCGACATGTGGAAGGGCTTCGGCGGCAACGTAATTTGGCTGCTGGCCGCGATGACGCAGCTGGACAAATCGCTGGAGGAATCCGCCAGGCTGGACGGGGCGGGGCGGCGGCAAGTGATGTGGAACATTATTTTACCGCAGCTTCGGCCGACGATCGTCATTTTATCCTTCTTAACGGTCATCGGTTCTTTCGGCGCCTTCGAAATGGTCTACGTTATGACGGGCGGCGGTCCGGCGCATTCTACAGAGACACTGTCCACCTACTATTATTCCTTGAGCACTGCCGGCCGCAGGGCGGGCTACGCTTCCGCGATCGCATTGTTCCAGATGGTAATCTCTTTCTTGTTGATTATTGTTTATGTGGCGCTGAGAAAGCGGAAAGGGTGGGATGTGTAATGCAACTTCGGTTCAATTGGCGCCATCTCCCGTTGATTGCCGTCGCGGTATTCGCTTTGTTTCCTATGCTGCTGCTGTTTATGAACTCATTTAAGACTAAATCCGAAATCATTAAAAATCCGTTAGGATTGCCCGGCCGCTGGACGCTTGAAAACTATTTCAACGCCTGGGATCAGGGAAATTACAGTGTCGCATATTTGAACACCATTGTGATTACCGGCTTCACGGTAAGCTTGGTATGCGCGCTGTCCGCTCTGGCCGCTTACGGCCTCACGCATTTAAGAACTCGCGGATCGGCGGCGTTCATCGCGTATTTGTTTATTTCCATGAGCATGCCGATCGGTTTTATTCCGATTTTCTTCATGATGGTTCGGCTCAATCTGATCAACACCTGGTGGGGGGTGATCATACCGTATGTCGGCGGCGGTTTTGCCTTTAACGTATTTTTGATGAGAGCGTTCATGCTGGGCATTCAGAAGGAACTCCTCGAATCCGCCAAAGTCGACGGCTGCGGCAGCTTTCGGGCTTTTATCAGCATCGTAGTGCCGCTCTGCAAGCCGGTGTTTACGGTGGCGGCGATTTTCTCCGCGCTCGGGACGTGGAACGAAATCTTTTTGTCGAACGCCATTCTGCAGGTGGAAGAAGTTCGCACCGTTTCCGTATCTTATTTGAATTTTACGAGCAAGTACGGAACGAACTGGGGCTTGATGGCTGCCGGCGGCGTCATTACAGTCATTCCGATGGTCATTTTGTTTTTGATTATGACGCGGAAATTCGTCACCGGCATGCAGGAGGGCAGCGTGAAATTTTAACGGCAGAGGAGCAAGTCCAAGCTTACATCGGTTGAAGCGCCGTACAAACGATCGAAACGAACCCGCTCAAACCGTATTTGCAACATCGTCATAACTTCAACGATGACCCCTGTGTTGGGGTCATTTTTATTTAGAAAATAATAAAACGAAAAAATTATTTTTTTATTTAGAAAATATATTTACACTTATGAAAACTACTCTATAATATGAAATAAATCCGACAATTAACTGGGGGTTAATGACAACTGTTATTTCCTGCTTTGCGGAAGATCGAGCGTCCGCGGGGGAGCGAAATATATCGATTAACGGTTGCAAGATGCATACATACCGCAAGTCGAAAGCCTCAAAGCATGACGCATCCGGAAGAAGGGAAGTGATTTCGGTTACGGGTTCATGATGGAAAAGGTTTATTTGCCTGCATCTTTTTTGACAGCGTTTTCATTGCACTCAAAAATTTGAACGAGAGTGAGTGACCGTTCCTATGCAAAAGCGTTTGTCGCTGATTGTACTCATGCTTTGCGTCTTTCTGACGGCGATCTCCCCGGCGCTTGCGAACAGCGAAGCACATTCCGGCTGGTCCAGGGAAGGCTTGATGCAACAGGCAGAACAGCTCCAAGGCTTTATCGACACGGAAAGCCGTCCGCTATTAAAACGGTTTCTTGAGCACGTACGCGATGACGCGGCGGCCGTGCTCGCGTCTTCGGATATTTCCGCCGAAACCGGATTGAAAACGAACAATGCGCTCCATTATGCGCTAAGGCTGGCGAATGATGCCGCCGCATCAACCGATTCATTGCGGGCGAATACGCCGTTCGCCGTGTACACGGTTCCGGCGCTCAGTCCGGAGAAGCGGCTGCCAAACACCATTCCTGAGGACGGTACGTTCGGGAATGAAATTAAGGTCGTATCCGCGCAAAACGAATACGAAGCGGCTTCGTTCGTACTCGCGCCGTTAGCGGACGCAGGCTCGGTAACCTTTACGGTGAACGACCTGCAAAGCAATGACGGCGTCATCCCGGCAAGCGCGGTCGACATGTATGTCGTGAAAACATGGTACCAAGGCGGGACGGCATGGCAAAGCTATTTCTTCGACGACAAAAAGGACGTATTGACTCCCGAACTGCTGCTGCATGACGAAAACTTAATTCAGGTCGATCATGCCTTGAAGAAAAACTACGTTCGCGTCGATTACCCGACAGGTTCGCAATACGTAGATGTATTCACCAAACCGGCGAAAAAATTCGATCATTTGTCGGAGCCGGTTGCGGATAGTCCGGCGCTTCTGCCGATCGCGCTTACGCAAGGCGAGTCGAAGCAAATGTGGATCACGACGAAGGTTCCCGCCGGTACACCGGAAGGCATCTATACCGGCACGATCGATATTTCGGCGGACGGCGTTCCTGCCGGACAAATTACGCTCAAAATCCGCGTGCTTCCGTTTGAGCTTCCTGCACCGAAGACGTATTACGACACCAACAAAGACTTCTACGTCATGCTGTTCCATGAAAGCCGGGTGCGGGAATATATGGGCGAAACCCGCGGGAATGCCGCGCTTGTCGACAAGAAGCTGTCGAACGAGTACCGGAACATGGCTGAGCATAATGCCGTGAATATTCCGGGGCCGTTGTATAACTCGGCGGACAGTCAGCTTTATTTCCATCAGCTCGATTTGATGCGGCAGGCCGGACTCGACTTGGATCCGTTGTTCGGCGTCAAACAGACGTATCCGGAATATACGATTTACACGCATTATGCAAATTATTTGAATGCGAAAACCGCGTATGACGCCAATCCGACGGATGCGAACAAAGCGACGATGGACCGTTATTACACGCTCTGGCGCCAAGGCGTCGACAATTATTTACCGACCCTAGACGCAGCTTATCAAGCCGTCTCTTCCTATGTCGGTCATACGAATCTGTATTTTGACGGCTGGGATGAAGCGAGCTGGGGGATGCTCCAGTTCCAACAAGAAATTTGGCGTTATGTTCAAGATCATCTGGGAGCGAAGGTGTTCGCGACAGGCAAAGAATCGCACTTGGATTTGGAAACGAAGGAAAACTTCCTTAACTGGGCCGGGGAAATGACGCGCGAAAGAGCGGACGCTTGGCACGCGACAGGGGAAGACCGCATGATCACAAGCTACGCCTACCCGCATTCGGGCCCGGAAAATCCGGATTTGATGCGTCAGCGCCACGGCATGTGGCTGTACAAAGCGAACTATGACGCAACATACAATTACATCTACTACGAGAATTTCTTAAATACGTGGAACGATGATATTGATGCAACGTTCCGGGCGTTAAACTTTGTGTATCCGACGCAAACGGACGTCATCGACACCCTTGCTTGGGAAGGCTTCCGCGAAGGCATCGACGATATTCGTTATGCAACCAAGCTAAAGCAATTGGCTGAGGAAGCGATCGCTTCGGGAAATGCAGAACGCGCCGCCGCCGCGAACGATGCATTGAATTGGCTTGAAGTCACGGATGAGCGTTCGACAAGCGCGGACATGATTCGTCTCGAACTCATTCATCACATTATGAAGCTGCTCGATCTGACCGACGCGGAATAAGGAGGAGATATTTATGGCGAAACAATCGAAACGCATTGCAGCGCTGCTGATGATGATCGCGCTTATCGTCTCCGGCTTGCCCTCGGCGATCGCGGCGGAACCGACGAAGCTCGTGTATCATGTGAAGTATGCCTCTGAGGATTTGTCGACGCCGACGGACTGGTATAACAGCAGCTACTTCAACAATCCGGAATACAAAGAAAACCGATTCGTGCAGTATTGGTGGGAAACCCCGATTACGCCGGGCGGCCCGCGGGATACGGGCTTCTACATGGTGTACAACGAGGAAGGTTTAAACCTATTTTTCCAATCGAACGAAGCGGAGAGGGAAGCGAACGGCGTCTTGAAAAACAGCTCGATCGAAATGTTCCTGCAAACCGGACTCGATGACGTGCCGTACCACCAGATGATTATTCCGACGAACGGCGGCCCGATCGAATATTACGAGTGGCAGACGGAATACCGCAACAACCGCCCGTTAAAGGGCAACGTGACAATCATCAACGAAGAAATTCCGACGGGATGGGGCACGACGGTGCACATTCCATGGGAGACGTATTACGAATATGTTCCGCTGAACGGCGAGGATTGGGCGTTTGCGATGATTCGCTGGTCGCCGTCGAATTCCCCGACCTGGGGCGGCCATGTGCATCAAGTCGGGCGGTTCAACGTGCTTGACTTCCAGACGCCTAGTGCCGAGCAGCGCACGGAAATTCAAAAGCACATCATCCGGAAGGCATGGGAGAAGTTTAACGATACCGCGGCATCGCTTCGGGCAACGTGGCTGAACGGCAACCCGGATAACGCAAAGTTTTTTAACAGCCGAATCCAACCGTTGATCGCGCAAGAGGAAGCGAACGGCAGCCAAGTGTCGAACCTTGATTCGTTAAGCGCGGCGGAAATCGATGCGCTTTACCGAAATGTAGAGCGCTGGTTCGAGTTCCGCTACGAAGCGGAAGACTCGCGAATGAATTATGTTTTGAATTCGTTGTTCAGCGACAACGCGACGCCGACGGTAACGGACGTCACGTACGTCGCGCTCCGCAACACGGTGGCCGGCGGCGTCATTTTCGGGGAGGACCCGGACGGCGACGTACTGACGTATGCGCTCGGCACGGCACCTGCGAACGGAACGGCGACGGTGGATGCAGCCGGCGGCTGGACGTATACGCCGAACCCGGACTTTACGGGCGACGATCGGTTTACGGTGACGGTGTCGGATGCGGCCGGCGCTTCGGCGACCGCGGCGGTCAATCTGTTGGTAATCCGTGAACCGGAGACATTCGTTATGCCGGATCCGGCGGAGCCGAACGGAAGCAACGGATGGTACACATCCGACGTAACGGTGACGCTGACGACAACGGGCGATGAACGGATCGGCGGAGCGGACCGAACGGAATACCGGTTGAACGGCGGCGAATGGAACGTCTACGACGGGCAATTCGAGATAACGGAAGAAGGCGATACTCTGCTGGAGTACCGCGGCGTGGACATGATCGGCAACGTAGAGGCCGTGAAGACGGCAACGATCCGAATCGACAAAACCGCTCCGGCAATCGAAATCGTTCTGGACAAAACGATATTGGAAACGCCGAACCATAATCTGGCGGACATTCAGGCAACCGTTACGACAAGCGACGGTATTTCCGGTGTCGACTCGTTCGCGTTGACGTCGATTACGCATAACGAGTCGGATAACGGAACGGGTGACGGGAACACGGTGAATGACATTCAGAACGCGGAGTTCGGCACGGCCGACACAACGTTCAGCCTGCGGGCGGAACGGTCCGGCAAAGGGGACGGCCGCATCTATACGATTACGTATACCGTAACGGATCAGGCAGGATTAACGGGAACCGGTACCGCGACGGTTACGGTGCCGCATTAATAAGTAACGCCATAAGAGTGCCGCAGTTCGGCTGGAAAGCCTGCTTGCGGCACTCCTGTTGTTGGATGCTGCAGTAGAATCCAAATCAAGGTATAATCCTTCTTTTTAATAATTTTTTATAGATATCTCCGTTATTTCGACAAACCCGGAAGCGTTTGCAGTGTATAATGTCCTTGTCCTGTTATTTTTATCCATTATTAGGGAGGGATTTTTGCGTGTTCAAACGAAAAACTTTTTTTACAATGGCACTGATCGTCTCGTTGCTGGGGGCGAGTATTGCCAGCGCAGCAGGCGAAGTCATACCGGTAAGCTCGCTTCAGCCGGCCGTGACGATCGAAAAACCGACGCTGACTCCCGTCGGAGGAAAGCTGATCTTTAGCGACACGCCGGAAATGTTCAGCGAAACCGGAGCTTTTTACCGAGATTCTGCGGAAGGCGAGTTCCGCGTGTTCTGGCATCACCAGAACGTATCCGAGGATACGACGCATACCGTGTCGGCAGCCGTAACGAATTTGTCGTCCGAAGAGGTGATGCTGTTTTCCAAAGGAAGCGGCGTCGGAACAAGCATTTACGTCAATTATGCGGGTCAGCTCGCGCTAAGAGCCTTCATGAAAACCTACGGCACGACCAAATATCTCGCAACCTTGTCGCCGGGCGAAAGCTATTTCGTAGAAGCTGCGACCGACCCCGGCCTGACAACAAGCGGGATTGCCCAGTTTAACGCGGTTACCAAAAACGGAAACAATCCGGCGGAAGTTACGGTCACCGTCCTTGGATACGAAACGAAACCGGAGCATCCGGAACAAGTCCCCATCCTTCCGGAAGAAGGCGGCCAGCTCGTCCGCGGCACGTTCCCGCATTTCGACCGGATCGGCACGATTACATACCGCACATCGATGGGGAACGCCGTCCGTCCGGTAGACTCCGCCGCATACGGTCAATGGCAGGACGATATGCCGGGCGAATATGAAGTCGGTTGGGATGCCGTCGACGGCAAACCGGTAATCAATAACGGCAATTACGGCGTTATTTATCACTGGACGATGGATTTCGTCAACGACGCTCATAACCCTCGCACGATAAACATGTACCTCACGCCATCCGGCGGTTGGGGAAGCTATGTTTTGCAATGGAATCAGGAAGTGCACGAATCCGGTTGGTTGTCTTACATGGACGCATGGAACTTCAATAGCTTTACGCTAGGAGCAAACGGGGGAACGATCAAAGCGAAAATGAGCCTGGTCGGCGGTTCCTCCGGCCCACAGACGCTTTATTTCACGAATAAAGAGAGGAAATAATCCGATACCGGAGCCGCGCACTCGCGCCGCTCCGTTTTTTTTCGTAAGTGCGGTCCAAGACGCCGCTCAATCGATTTATGTTATAGTGTTTATAGTTTGCAAGGAAAGGAAGTCAACACGGTATGGCGAAACGATTGATTTTGGCGGAAAAGCCTTCGGTTGCGCGGGATTTGGCGCGCGTGCTGAAATGCGATAAAAAAGGAGACGGATTTATCGAAGGGGCGAACGATATCGTTACTTGGGCGCTCGGTCACTTGGTGACGCTGGCGGATCCCGAAGCCTACGACGAAAAATATAAATCGTGGCGGCTGGAAGACTTGCCGATGCTGCCGGAGCGGCTTCAGCTGACGATTATCCGTCAATCCGGCAAGCAGTTCGCCGCGGTGAAATCGCAGCTGACCCGTAAAGATGTGAGCGAGGTCGTAATTGCGACGGACGCAGGCAGAGAAGGAGAGCTGGTCGCACGCTGGATTATCGAGAAAGCGAACGTCCATAAGCCGATTAAGCGGCTATGGATTTCATCCGTCACGGACAAAGCGATAGCAGACGGATTCCGCAAACTAAAGCCGGGTAAAGAATACGAGAACTTATATTATTCCGCGGTCGCACGTTCCGAGGCCGATTGGTATGTCGGACTGAACGCAAGCCGGGCGCTGTCTACGAAATTTAACGCGCAGCTCAACTGCGGCCGGGTCCAGACGCCGGTGGTGGCGATTATCGCGCAGCGCGAGGACGAGATACAACGGTTTCAACCGAAAACGTATTACGGCATCGAAGCGCACACGAACGACAAGCTGATTTTAACGTGGCAGGACGGGAATGGGAATAGCCGCACCTTCGATGCCGAGTGTGCGGCGGAGATCGTGAACAAGCTCGGCCGTCAGCATGCCGTTGTAACGCTCATTGACCGAAAGCCGAAGAAGACGTATGCACCGGCCTTGTACGATCTGACGGAGCTGCAGCGCGACGGCAATAAGCTGTTCGGCTATTCCGCTAAGGAGACGCTTAGTATTTTGCAGAAGCTGTACGAGCAGCATAAGGCGGTCACGTATCCCCGTACGGACTCGAGGTACTTATCATCGGATATGGTAAACACGATTCAGGATCGCCTCCAAGCCTGCGGAGCCGGTCCGTATCGATCGCTGGCGGCAAAAGTGCGGAATAAGGCGATTTCGGCATCCGCCGCATTCGTCGATGACAATAAGGTCAGCGATCATCATGCGATCGTACCGACCGAGGTGCCGGTGAACCTGTCCGCACTGAGCGATAAGGAGCGTAAAATTTACGACCTGATTGTGCGGCGGTTTATAGCCGTGTTGTACCCTCCGTTCGAATATGAGCAGCTGACCGTGCACGCGGCGATCGGCGGCGAACATTTCGCAGCTCGCGGAAAGACGGTGCTGCAGGCTGGCTGGAAAGAGGTGTACGACCTGTCGGTTGACGAGGAGGATGCGGCGGACGACATCAGGGAGCAGCTTCTTCCGCGTATGGAAAAGGGCCAAACGCTTCCGATCCGCCTCATTACCCAAACGTCGGGACAGACGAAACCTCCTGCGCGGTTTAATGAAGCGACTTTGCTGTCGGCAATGGAAAATCCAACGCCTTTTCTCCCTTCGGATCAGCGCCGGCTGAGCGATACGCTGAAGTCGACGGGCGGCCTCGGGACGGTTGCGACCCGCGCGGATATTATCGAAAAGCTGTTCAATACGTTCTTGATCGAGAAGCGCGGCAAGGACATCTACCTCACGTCGAAAGGAAAGCAGCTTTTGGAGCTCGTCCCGTCCGACTTGAAGTCCCCGGCGCTGACGGCGGAATGGGAACGAAAGCTCGAGCGGATCGCGAAAGGCGAGCTGAAGAAGGAGCTTTTCATAACCGAGATCAAGCAATATACGAAAACGATCGTATCCGACATCAAGAGCAGCGACAAGACGTACAGGCACGATAATGTGACCCGCACGGCTTGTCCGGACTGCGGAAAACCGATGCTGGAAGTAAACGGGAAGAAGGGGAAGCTGCTCGTCTGCCAAGACCGCGAATGCGGCCGCCGGAAGAACGTTTCGCTCGTTACGAACGCTCGTTGCCCGCAATGCAGAAAGAAGCTGGAGCTGCGCGGGGAAGGCGAAGGGCGAATCTTTGTATGCGCATGCGGCTATCGCGAGAAGCTTTCGGCGTTCGAAGCGCGGCGCGAAAAAGAAAGTGGCGGCGGCAAGATGGATAAGCGGTCGGTTCAGCAATTTTTGAAATCGCAGCAGAAGGAAGAGGAGCCGATCAACAATGCGCTGGCGGAAGCTTTGAAAAAACTTCAGCTTGGCGCGGATAAACAGGGGAAATAAGCGATATATACCACTTGCATGCCAATTGCAGGTGGTATTTTTAATAAATTATGTATTTATTTGTCGCAGCAAAACTAGTAATGTTAGAGGAAGGGGAAGCGGTTACATTTTTCTGATAGAAGGAGAGGTTGAGATGAGGGAGAAGGTTGGGATCGGCATCGTAGGCGCGGGGGCGATTGCGATTCGGGGAGCGTTAACGCACTTAAGCCAGGAGGATGCGCAGGAGAAAGTCCGGTTGGCGGCTATTTGCGATACCGTTCCAGGAAGGGCAAAGGCTGCGGCGGACAAATACGGCGTCGATGCGGCGTATGAAAGCTGCGAGGAGCTGCTCGCCGACCCGAATGTGGACATCGTAACGATCTGCACGCCGATCGGACTCCACTATGAGCAGGGCTTAATGGCAATTGAAGCGGGGAAGCATGTGCATTTCAATAAAACGATGACCACCCAGGTTGACGAAGCGGACGAAATTATCCGGAGGGCAGCCGAGAAAAACGTAAAAGTCGTAGCATCCCCCGGCATGATGCTGCATCCGGTGAACCGAAGAATGAGAAAGCTTGTCTTGGACGGCTCGCTCGGCCAATTGGCTTGGGCTATTACCGGTACGTCCGCAGGCAGCGGCACATACCACTTAAACGAAGAATTCAGAACCGGAAACGACATTCTAACGAACGTTAATCCCGAATGGTATTACAAGAAGCCCGGCGGAGGCCCGATGTACGACGTCTCGGTTTACGCCTTGCACAATCTGACGGGTATTTTAGGACCGGCGAAACGCGTTACCGCATTCTCAGGCATTGGAATTCCGGAACATCCATTCAGAGGTCAAACGATCGTAAATGAGATGGACGATTCCACGATGCTGCTGCTTGATTTCGGAAATTCGTTCTATGCAACGGTATACACTACGATTGCCGGAACGATTACAGGATGGACTCCCAATATTTACGGAACGCGCGGCTCCATCATCGGAACGAAATTCGGCGATCAACAATTGGTTCGCGAAGGCGACCACCAGCCTCATGTAACGGGGGTTCATCAGGAACTTCTTGAATCCCATGTTTATGAAGACATTATGCAGTTGGTCGACTGGGTGACGCTCGGAATTCCTACCATAGCGAGCACGGAGCATGCAAGACACGTAGTAGATATCATTGAATCCGGGTATCGGGCGGCGAGCACGGGAATGGCCCAAGATTTGTCTACATCATTCACTCCGTTGTCTTTGGATCAATTGAACGATTAAATCGATGTGTTCCGGAAGGTCGATAACCTTATTTATACGTAACAATGATTGGAGGACTTGTCATGATTCAAGAGAGCCCGCAGGCTATTCCGAGACCGGAGTATCCGCGTCCGCAGATGGTGCGTTCCGAGTGGATAAATTTAAACGGCGAATGGCAGTTTGAAATCGATCACGGCAACAGCGGTAAGGCCAGAGGCTTGTATGAAATCGACCGCGCCATGAGCAGCCGCATCCTGGTGCCGTTTTGTCCGGAGAGCAAGCTGTCGGGTATCGAGCATAAAGATTTCATGGAAGCGGTGTGGTACAAACGGCAATTTACGATTCCGGAACCGTGGGCCGGCAAGACTATTCTTCTTCATTTCGGTGCCGTCGATTACGAAACGGAAGTATGGATCAACGGCCAATCGGTCGGCACTCATAAGGGCGGTTATACCCCATTCGCCTTTGATATTACGAAGCAGCTTTCCGGCGACAGCAATACGGTCACCGTCTACGCTCAGGATCGTTTGCGTTCCGGCTTGCAGCCTCGCGGAAAACAGAGCGGAACATTTCATTCGCAGGGCTGCGATTATACGCGCACGACGGGAATATGGCAGACGGTGTGGCTGGAGGCTGTGAACGAAACGTATGTGAAAAGCTTCAAAGTCGTCCCCGATGCGGACAACGCCTCCGTCCACCTCGAGGCTGCAATCGCGGGGCACGTCGCAAATACGTTTATCGAAGCCGAAGCGTTCTTCGACGGAAATTCAGTCGGGATTCGCCGCGCCGCATTGAGCGGCCCTGACGCAAGAATGTCCCTTGATTTATCGGAAACTCATTTATGGGAGCCGGGAAATCCGTCGCTCTACGATCTCAAGCTGCGGCTCATTCGGCAAGATTCGGTCGTCGATTCGATTGATTCTTATTTCGGCTTACGCAGTATTCGATTGGACGGAATGGCGTTCCGGATTAACGGACGGTCCGTGTTCCAACGATTAGTGCTTGACCAGGGTTTTTATCCCGATGGAATTTATACGGCGCCTACGGACGACGATTTACGGAAAGACATCGAGCTGTCTATGGCGATGGGATTTAACGGCGCCCGGCTGCACGAGAAAGTTTTCGAGCCGAGATTTTTGTATTGGGCCGATCGGCTCGGCTATTTGGTTTGGGGGGAACACGCCAACTGGGGGCTCGATATTACGACGTCGAAAGGACTGGAGAGGTTTTTGCCGGAATGGATGGAAGCGGTGGAGCGCGACTTCAATCATCCTTCGCTCATCGGATGGTGCCCCTTCAATGAAACATGGGATCATAACGGCGCCCGCCAAAACAACGAAGTGCTGCGGATCGTTTACCAGGTCACCAAGAAGCTGGATCCTACGCGCCCGGTCATCGACACGAGCGGCAACTTCCATGTTGAGACCGATATTTTCGACGTGCACGACTACGATCAAAATCCCGAAACGTTCAAAGCGCGTTACGAACCGATGAAAACAGGCGGAAAGCCTTTCGTTACGTTTGCCGACCGGCAATCGTACGCGGGACAGCCTTATTTCGTAAGCGAGTACGGCGGAATTTGGTGGAATCCCGGCCAGAAGGACAATGAAGGGTGGGGGTACGGCAACAGACCGCAGAGCGAAGAAGAGTTTTTGCAGCGGTATGAGGGCTTGACGCAGGTGCTGCTGGAAAACCCGATGATGTTCGGATTTTGCTACACGCAGCTGTACGATATTGAACAAGAAGTCAACGGCTTGTACACTTATGAACGCAAGGCAAAGTTTGATCCTTCGATCATTCGCCAGATCAATTCGCGAAAAGCCGCGATTGAAGAGGAAGGGTGAAATGAACCCGTTATAAATGAAAAAAGAAAAGGCCCTTTCAAAGTCCTACGGACTTGAAAGGGCCTCTTTTTTACGCTTCACAATGTTTCGTTGACGTATAGAAGGCGCGCTTTGGAATAATCCAAATGGTCCTTCAGCAATTGTTTGGCTCTAGCCGCATCGCGCTTTCGTATGGCCTCTACGATTTGCAGGTGGTCGCGTACCGATTTGTCGCGTTCCTTGATATCCATATGGTCATGGGGGACATTGGAGAAATATTCAATGATAAGATCGGTCATTTGGATGAAAAGCTCGCTATGGGTTGTCTTAAGCATTCCGCGATGGAATTCGATGTCAGCGTCTTGTATCGATTTCGTATCGGTAACCTCTTGCATTCTAAGCGCCAATTTCTCCAATTCGGACAAGTCCTCGTCGGTTGCCCGCTGCACGGCTTGTTCAATAGCGGTCAATTCGAAAATATAACGCAGCTCCAGCAAGTCGCCGCGAGTTTTATTTCCGACCTTCCACATGAAGAAGATGTGTTCAAACAAGGAGGATAAGTCGCGGTCTCCTTGAACGAAAGCTCCTTCGCCGTGCTTGATTGCAATAATCCCCGTGCTTTCCAAGATGCGGAGCGCTTCACGGAGAATGGAGCGGCTAACATTCATCATCTTGACCAAATCCCGTTCGGAGGGAAGCTTCTGGCCGGGTTCAAGGCGATGATCCAGAATGTATTCCTTGAGGTTTTCGCTCACAATTTTACTAAGCGTCAAACGCTCGTCTTTTTGAATCGGTTTCATAGGGACGATCACCTTTATTCTATTTCAAGTATTCATACAAAGGCTGCAGGTGCTCAACCATGCATTGCTTAGCCCGGGGAGCATCCTTCTTCTTGATCCAATGAAGGATTAAACTGTGCTGCTCATAGGCCGTTTCATAAGCGTCAATGTCGTTAATTTTATCAAGCCGGCTTCGGCTAAAATACTCATGCACGACTTGACTAAGCTGACTATAAGTATGATTGCCGGTTGCCTCAAAGAGAGCATGGTGAAATTGCAGATCTTCCCGCTCCGGTCTTTCTTGCCGGCGAATCTTATCCAGAAGCACCTGGTTCCAATGTTCTATCGCTTCGATGGCGGTCGGATCGTAATGTTCGATTGCAAGATCGATCGCTCCGAGTTCAAGCACACAGCGGGTATCGAGCAGCTCCTTAAACTTCTTCCCGTCGACCTTCCACTGGAAGGCGATTTGTTCAAATACCGGTTTAACCGAAAGCTCGCCGACAACAATGCCTTGGCCGGGCTTAATATCCACGATGCCCATCATTTGAAGCGACTTCAGCGCCTCCCGGACGACCGCACGGCTTACGCCCAGCACTTCGATCATTTCCTTCTCGGAGGGAAGCCGATCTCCCGGCTTCAGCCGACGATCTACGATGTAATCCTTAATGCGGTCATGAACGATTTCTACGAGAGAAGGCCTTTTATGATTCATAGTGCACCACACACTTTTCTTAATTTCGCTCCAATGGTCATACCACCTGACTATGATCGTACGTTTTGGCGAAGAAATTGTCAATAAAAACAATATTGTAAGAAAGTATAGGGCGAGAGGACCCGAAAACAAAACTCAAAAACGGTATTGACAGCGGTTGCAAGGTTGCGTTACTCTTTTCGTATGATCAGCTGGTCTGACCAGAAGATTGGGTGATGATCATCCCTTTGATGAAACCGAACGATTCACCCGGCTATTACACCCTGAAGAAATGAGATGAAGTTCATGGCAGCATGGGATTTGAGCAAATTTAAAGGTGTCTTTGTTGCAATGTATTCCGCTTACGATGAGGCGGGGGACATTTGTGCGGAACGAGTACGAAAACTAGCGCGCTATTATGTCGATACCGGCATCAAAGGATTATATGTCGGCGGCAGCTCCGGCGAAGGCATGCTTCAAACGACGGAGGAAAGAAAAAAGGTACTGGAAGCCGTCATGGAGGAAGTGGGCAAGGAGCTGACGGTAATCGTTCATGTTGGGGCAAGCTCAACGAGGGAAAGCGCCAAATTGGCGGTCCATGCCGAGCAATGCGGCGCCGATGCCGTCTCGGCCGTACCGGCGATTTATTATAGGCTTTCTGAAAGCGCTGTCGAGAAGCATTGGCAGGTGATGATCGACAGCTCCGCATTACCGTTCATTATTTATCATATTCCGCAAACGACCGGCTTCAACTTGACCCAGTCGTTGTTCAAGCGAATGGCCGCCCAGGATAAAGTCATCGGAATCAAAATGTCGGGGGAAAGCGTCTTTGAACTTCAACAGTTTAAAGTCAATGCCGGAAAAGATTTTCTCGTTTATAACGGTCCGGACGAACAGTATGCAGGCGGCAGAATAATGGGAGCCGACGGTGGGATCGGCGGAACGTACGGCGTCATGCCCGAATTATTTTGCCGGCTGGAAAGTTTTATTCGTCAGGGAGCCGTTCAAGAAGCTCAGCAGCTGCAGCATCAAATTAACGCGATCATTACCAGGCTGTTAGCCTTCCCTTCCTTATACGGAGCATGTAAAGCAATTCTAAGTATGCGAGGGATAGAGACGGGTTTACCCAGATTGCCATTATTGCCGGTCGGGAAGGAGCACGCGGAGCAGCTCAAACAGCTTAACGAAGAAATTGAGAGCCTGACAAAGTATTACGCCGGCAATCATGTCCGATAAAGGGGTGGAACGATGTCGAACAAAGCCGTGTTAGCACAACGCGATGCATTACAAGTAAACAACCAGAAGAAGTCGACATGGCAGCAAGTGAAAAAAATGAAATTGCTTTATGTAATGCTATTATTTCCAGCCGTCATGTTATTTATCTTTAATTATCTTCCCATGTACGGGATTCTCATCGCCTTTAAAAATTTTTCTCCGGGCCTTGGAATCTGGGGCAGTCCGTGGAATCACTTCGAACACTTCTCAAGGCTGTTCTCCGATTTCTTGTTTCTTAGGGCGTTAAAAAACACCCTCGTGATCAGTATTCTAAAAATCGTCATTGCGTTTCCGGCGCCGATCGTGTTCGCATTGCTGCTGAATGAAATCCGGAGTCAAAAATTTCTGAAGGTTACGCAGTCGATTTCATACTTGCCTCACTTTATGTCGTGGGTCATTTTATCGGCCATGGTTATCGAAGTGTTCTCGCCGCAAAGAGGGATCATCAACTTTATTATTACTTCCTTCGGCGGTGACCCGATCAATTTTTTATCAAGCAAAATCTTCTTTATTCCCGTCGTTATTCTGACCGATATTTGGAAGGAAATAGGGTATGGAGCCATTATTTATTTGGCGGCGATCTCTTCCGTCGATCCGTCATTGTATGAAGCGGCCGATATGGACGGAGCCAGCAGGTTCAGAAAGATGGTTCATATTACGTTGCCGTCGATTATGCCGATGGTCATCATTATGTTCATTCTTCGGTTAGGCGGGATTCTGAATGCCGGGTTCGACCAAATCTTGAACTTGTACAACCCGCTCGTATACGAAGTCGCGGATATTATCGATACGTATGTGTACCGCAGCGGCTTGGAGCAGTTCCAGTTCGATTACGCCACCGCGGTCGGATTATTCAAAAATATAATCGGAGTGATCTTCATCTTAGGCGCAAACGCGATTATTCGGAGAAAAAGCGAGCATGGAATCTGGTAGAGGAGGAAGCAATATGGGGGTTGGCACAAAAAGATTCTCGCTCTTCGAAGGGGTACTCATCATCGGATTCATTGTGTTTTCGATGCTCGTATTGTATCCCTTCTGGCAGACGTTCGTGATTTCTTTCTCGGACCCAAGCCAAACATCAAGTCTAGGCACGAATTTGTGGCCTGAGCAATGGACCCCTGACGCTTATCGGTTCGTATTCGGCTATGGGGATATTATGCAAGCGTATGCAAATACGATTGTTCGTACGGTGTCCGGGACGTTCTTGATTGTCGCTTTTACCGTGTTGGCGGCATACCCCCTTGCAAAGAAGGATTTGCCGTTTCGAAACACGATCACCATCTTTTTCTTAATCGCCATGTTTTTCTCCGGAGGCATTATTCCGGACTACTTGCTGGTGAAAAACTTGGGGCTGCTGGATACGAGGTGGGCGCTCATTTTGCCTACGGCAGTAAACGTGTTCTACATCATTATTATGAGAAATTATTTCATGACGATTGATAAAGGGATTGAAGAATCTGCGGTCGTGGACGGGGCCGGCTACTTTACGATACTTAGCAAAATCATTTTGCCGCTATCCAAGCCCGTGCTTGCAACCATTGCTTTATGGGCTGCCGTGTACCACTGGAACGAATGGTTTCACGCATTGGTTTACATTCAAGACGACTCCAAGACCGTGCTTCAAATTATTGTCAGGGACATGTTAACCGCCATGGATATGTCCCAATCCGCCAACGCAGGCGCCATTGGCGGAGGCGGGGGAGCGAACAAGGAATTGCTGCTCAGCAATGTGCGTGCGGCAACCGTCATGATTTCCATCGGGCCGATCGTTATGGTATACCCATACGTTCAGAAATATTTCATTAAAGGCATAATGGTCGGTTCACTCAAGGGGTAACTAAACAAGGAGGAGAACAAAATGAAAAAAGGGAAACGTCATGTCGCAGCAGCCTTCTTATCCGCAGCAATTGTGATTGCCGGTTGCGGCTCCGGAGCCGGACAGCAAGCCGGCGGGGAAGTCGATCTTGCAAAGCTGCCGGAACCGGGGGATTTTTCGAAGCATCTGACACTCCAGCTATCCGGTTCCCTTACGAAAGGGAAGGCCGAAGACGGAAGCTATGTGCAAAAGCGTTTGGAAGAGCAATTTAACATTTCGATCGAAAATACGAAAGTAGACACCTGGAACGCCGACCAAGTCAATTTAATGGTTGCTTCCGGCGACTTGCCCGATACGTTTGCGTTTACGACAGGCGGTAAGACAGCGCAGGAATTGTTTGATTCCGGTTTAACGAGAACGATCCCTAAGGAAATGCTTGAAAAATATGCCCCGCGTTACATGAAGATGCTGTCCGAGAATCCTCCCGGCCCGGTCATGAACTTGAAGAAAGGCACGGATAACGAGTACTTGCAATTAATCGGCCAATATTCGCACGTCGACGGACTGGCTTGGGGGCCGACACTCCGCCTCGATTGGCTCGAAAAATTAGGCATCGAACCGCCCGGCGAGCTGAAGCAGGTCGGACCGAGCGGCGGCAGCGAAAAGATATTCTTTTCGGAAGGCGCATACACGTTGGAACAATTAGAGGAAATCTTGAAAGCCTTTACTTTCGACGATCCGGACGGCAACGGAAAGGATGACACTTACGGGCTGCTGCCGGCCAATAAC
The DNA here is from genome assembly GCF_028745515.1 of Paenibacillus thermotolerans. GTDB lineage: Bacteria > Bacillota > Bacilli > Paenibacillales > YIM-B00363 > Paenibacillus_AE > Paenibacillus_AE thermotolerans. The sequence continues at coordinate 61,104 of NZ_JAQZSG010000009.1, forward strand.
AACTTGAACTGGGCGACGACGTTGATGGGCGCCTTCGGCATCGCCAAGGGCTATAATTTTATGGAAAACGATCAGCTCGTCGTTACGGAAATTTCGCAAAAATATAAGGACTTCCTGAAGCTCATGGCGAAATGGTATGCTATGGGCCTGATCGACCCCGAATTCACGACATTGGACGAAAAGCTCGGCTGGGAAAAGTACAAGCAAGGAAAAATCGGCTATTATATCGCGCAGCCTGCATACATCGCAATGGACGATTGGGCGAAAGGAAGAGCTCCGCAAAACATTGTAGAAAACCCGGATTCGAAAGCAAAGCTGCTGGCATTGGCTCCGGAAATCGGACCGGACGGCCGGCAAGGGGAAGGCGCTTATCTACCGGTTACAAATTTGGCCGACGCTTTCTACGTCTCGAAAGATGTGACCGATGAAGAGCTGGCGCGGATTTTGCAAATCTTCGATTATATAAACCATGACGATGAAGCAAGATGGACTTTATACGGCGAAGTCGGCGTCCATTCCGATTGGGAAGGAGAGCCGGAGAAGTCTGCGCTGAAGGTGCGTCCGGAATTTGCCGCAGAAGAGGGCAATTCTGGGTTCTGGGCTTACAACTTCCGTACGTACAGCAAGGAAAGAGTCAAATGGTTCACATCCGAGTATACGCTGAAGTTAAAAGAAGAGTTTTACGCCCGGGACGATGTCAAAGAGAAGATGCTGATTCGTCCGTACAAATGGGATCTCTTAAACGAAACGAAACAACAGGAGCTTACGAAGCGTTACAGCGGCCAGTTGAACACGATCGTCGACGAATTCCGCATGAAAGCAATCGTCGGGGAAATCGATATTGATAAAGAATGGGACAAATATGTGAAGAACTGGATGAATAACGGCGGAAAGGAAATGCTCGCCGAGCTGGAGAAAGCGCCGAAGGTCGCCGACCTATTAAATAACAAATAAACACGGGACGGGAGTTTTGCCATATGCCGAATATTGAAACGCAAGCAGTGTTTTATCCGAATTTGTACGGTTCTAAGGCTTACCGAATTCCATCGATGATTACGACTGTCCAAGGGACCGTGATTGCCGGAATCGATGCAAGAATTGCGGATCAGACGGATAACCCGAACCAAATCGACGCTTCCATCCGGCGAAGCGTTGACCACGGGAAGACGTGGGGAGATGTTCAAAAGCTCGTTTCCTTTGCCGGAGAAGGGCTGGACGGAGCGGCTGCTATCGATACCGCCCTGCTGCAGGATGAGATAACGGGCACGATCTTCATGCTCTATTGCCACACTCCCGGCGGAATCGGTCTTTGGGCAAGCGAGCCGGGGATCGGATTCGATTCGGACGGCCGCAGGAAGCTGTTCGATCCGCAAGGAAATTTATATTTCCTGAACGGCAGCGGAGAGGTAGCGGATGCGCAAGGGAATGCAACCGATTATACGGTGGATGCCGAAGGGTATGTATTCCAATCCGGCAAACCCCGAGGAAATATATATTACAAGAAAGGGATTCACCCGCAAGAAAGCTTGCTTGAAGCGAGAACCTCCTTCTTGCAGATAATCCAAAGCGATGACGACGGGCTGACTTGGTCCAAGCCGAGAGAACTTAACTTAATGGTGAAGGAAGAATGGATGCGCTTCATCGGCTCCGGCCCCGGCCGCGGCATTCAATTAAAGTATGGAGAGAAAGCCGGCCGTTTGGTTTTCCCGATCTATTTCTCGAATGAAGCGGGCCATCTCTCTTGCGCTTGCATATACAGCGACGATCATGGAGCGACTTGGAAGCGCGGAGCGTCCCCGAACGACGGCAGAGAGGTGGACGGCAAGGTGCTAACCGCAAAGACGATTTCCGAACAAAAGCACTATTTGACGGAATCGCAGGTCATTGAGCTGCCGACGGGCGAACTGAAGTATTACTTACGAAATCATTACGGGCTGCAACGAACCGCGGTCACTGCAAGCGCCGACGGCGGCGAGTCATGGGGCGAGGTGACGTTCGACAATACGCTCGTCGACCCGATCTGCCAATCGAGCGTCATTGTTTATCCGGATCAGGGAGACGGGAAGGTTCGCGTTCTGTTCTCCAACCCGGCCGATGAGAAAACAAGAATCAGAGGAACGGTCCGCTTGAGCGAAGACGGCGGAAAAACATGGCCTTACAGCAAGGTGATTGACGACGGCTACTATGGCTACTCCTGCCTGACCGTATTGCAAACCGGAGAAATCGGGGTCCTCTATGAGCGAGTATACGATTACTCGGATTGGAACAACATGGATATCCGGTTCGGCACCTTTACGCTGGATTGGTTAAAATCTTAAATTCATGAAGCAAGAGCCGCCGAGTCAGGCGGCTCTTTTAAGGAGGACACTTTCTCATGATGTTTGGAAGCATGAAAGATTGGCGCCGGATGGCGCCCTTTTGCTCGGGAGCATTGAAGACGGCTATAGATTTTCTGCAAAGCACCGATTTCGCGAAGCTCGATAACGGAAAGCTCGAAATGGACGGCTCGGATTTATATGCCGCCGTTTCCGAGCTTACGACGCGGCACCCGCATGAAACCGCCGGCGAATCTCACGAAGTGTATGCAGATATTCATTATCTGCTTCAAGGAAGGGAACGTATCGGGTTTACGGGGTCTCCTTTGCCTTCGAAAGTCAGCCGGGATGCTCTGAAGGATCAGGATCTGCTGCTTTACAGCGAAGTGTCCGAGGAGACGTTCTTGGAGCTGCATCCGGGAATGTTCGCATTCTTTATGCCGGGGGAAATTCATCGTCCGGGCTGCTGCGCCGGATCGCCCGAGCCTATTCGGAAGGTTGTCGTAAAGGTGAGAATCCAATGACGATTTGACGAATAAAAAGCGTGCGGAAGCCGCATTCTACATTCGACCGGATATGGTCAATCATGGAGGAAAGCGGCATTGTACATTTCATTAAAGGCTCAGGAAAGAAACCTTGGAAGGCTGGTCTTATTTATTATCAAAATGTCCGCAGCGTCCGGAATCGCATGGGAGCTGGCTAAGCTGGCCGGTTCGAAGCATCCGTTCCTGGCGCCGCTGTCTGTAATTTTGTGTGTTCAAACGACGGTTATGACATCAGCCAAATATGCGCTGCATCGGTTAATCGGAACCGTAATCGGCGTTACGGCAACCGTCTGGGTCGCCGACGCATTATCCTTAAACGGATGGACGCTAGCGTTCCTTCTGATGCTGGTTTCCGGATTCTCATTGCTGTTCGGGAGAAAAGAAATCGTCATTCACGAAGTGGCCTTAAGCGTGCTGCTTGTTTTTTCATTGCAGAAGGAATCCGGCCATTACGGCTTGGACCGCATTCGGGATACCGTCATCGGCATTGCGGTGGCGCTCGCCGTCCATATGATCGTTACTCCTCCGAACTTAATGAAGCCCGCGCAAAGAACGGTTTTGGACCTGATGGGCCTATTAGCGGATCGATTTATGATGACCGCCGATTGGATTAGGTCCGGATGCCCTGAGGAACAGAAATCGGCGCTGCATGCGGCGGAGCAAGCTTTTCAACAAATGCTGTTTAAAGCGGAAAAAAGACTGGAGACGGCGGCGGAAAGCTTGAAGCTCAATATATTCGCGAGATCAAGCCGTTCCATGCTTCAAGACAACAAGCGTCGAATGAGTTTGGTGAAGCACGGGGCGGCGTATTTGGAAAATACGACGAACATGTTCACCGATTGGCACTCCAGCGGAACATTGTCGGGCGACGAGCGGAACCGGTGGGCGGAACAGCTCCGCTTGATCGGGGCATACTGGAGGGATCCGAGACATACTTCGTCCGGACAGCCTATTCCGGATCCGTCATCGATGAAAGTAATGCCGATCGATCAGCCTCATTACTCGGACGCCATGCATACGGCGACCGCCGCTTTTGTAAATCATCTTCAAACCACGCCTTGAAGACACCCGGTTAGGACGGGTGTCTTTTTTCTTTTCTTCCCTTACGTCATAACCGTTGAGCGCAATCCGTATAATGAAACGATTAGCAGGAACGGCTGAAGGTTACGGATGTCCGAAGAAAGGAGCGATCGACAATCGAGGCGGTAGGAAGAAGTATTCCGAAGAAAGAGTCTATGGGTAAGGTGACGGGGTTCGCGCTTTATACCGGCGATTATTCGGATGCGCGTATGCTTCACGCCCGCATTGCAATAAGTCCATATGCTCATGCAAAAATTGTTGATATAGACACGTCCGAAGCTTGGCTGGTGAAGGGGGTCCGCGCCGTATTGACGGGCGATAGCGTCGATGTGCTCACCGGTGAAGAAATACGAGACAGGCCGATTATCGCCAAAGATCGGGTGCGGTTTTACGGGGAAACCGTTGCGATTGTCGTCGCCGATACCGAAGCGGCGGCCAAACGTGCGGCGGATGCAATCCGGATACGGTACGAACCGTTGCCCGTCGTGAACTCGCCTACAGAAGCTCTGCTTGAGAACGCACCGCTCATTCATGAAAGGCTCGGCGAATATGAGACGGGCCCGGGCGTCATTCCGATTCCCGGCACCAATATCGCCAGCGTGATCAAAATCCGCAAAGGCGACATGAACGTTGGCTGGAGCTTGAGCGAGGTCGTCGTCGAAAATTCAATTTCATTCGCGCCGTCGGACCATGCGGCGATGGAAACGCGAAGCGCCATTGCGGAAATCGAGCCGGACGGCCGCATTCACATCAAAACATCGACACAGGCCCCGTTCGCTGTGAAAAGGTATTTGGGCAAGTATTTCAATATCGATCCCGGCCGTATTATCGTGACGACGCCGTTCGTCGGGGGCGGTTACGGCGGCAAGGCGGCGATTCAGCAGGAGCTCATCGCCTATGTCGCTTCCATGGCGGTAGGCGGCCGTACGGTCAAATTCGTCAATCCGCGGGAAGAAGATATGATCACCTCCCCCGTGCATATCGGACTTGACGCAACCGTCAAACTGGGCAGTACGAGGGAAGGGGAAATTACCGCGGCGGAAATCGTATACCGATTCGACGGAGGCGCATACAACGACAAATCCAGCGATATTGCCCGTGCCGCAGCGGGGGACTGCTCCGGGCCGTATGCGATTAACCATTTGCACTGCGACTGTCTGACGGTGTACACGAACCATCCGTACGCTTCGGCATACCGGGGATACGGGCACGCCGAGCTGACGTTTGCGATGGAGAGAGCGGTGGATGCTCTGGCGGAGCGGCTGGGGATGGATCCGTGGGAGCTTCGGATGCGGAATATTGCCGTGCCGGGCGATACCGCTCCGACGAAGGATGTCCTCACCCCAAGCAGCTTGGGGGATTTGAAGACCTGCATGCACCGATTGCGCGCGCTTACCGGCTGGGACGAGTGGCAGGTGCTGCAGCCGGGAAACAACAAGGTTCGGGCTAAAGGAATCAGCTGCTTTTGGAAAAATTCCTCGATGGATCCCAACGCCACTTCTGGCGCGATTATTACCTTCAATCCGGACGGCAGCTTGAATTTGGATACCGGGGTTGTGGAAATCGGGACCGGCACGAAAACGGTTCTCGCTCAAATCGTTGCCGAGCGAATGAAGATGAACCCGGACAACATATACGTAAAGTTCCAAATCAATACCGAAACGACGCCGGAGCATTGGAAAACGGTGGCAAGCCGCGGCGTATTTCTGGCCGGCCGAGCGGCGCTGAAGGCGGCGGAAGATGCGATCCGGCAGCTGATCGATATCGCTGCGTGCGTGCTGAGGGCGGACCCGGACGATTTGGAGCTCGGGTGGGAGAGAGTGTACGTACGGGCTGATCCGTCCGTCTTCGTATCCGTAAAAGACATTTGCTACGGTTATACGTACCCGAACGGAAATACGATCGGCGGCCAAATTATCGGACGCGGCAATTATACTCAGCGCCGAATGAACTATCTGGATCCCGAAACCGGGGAAGGCACGCCCGGCCCGGAATGGAACGTAGCGGCGCAGGCCGTAGAGATCGAGCTGGATACGCGGGACTATTCCTACAAGATTCTCAAGGCGATTTCCGTCAATGATGCCGGGAAGGTAATGAATCCTATGGGAGCATTAGGCCAAGTGATGGGCGGGATGATCATGGGACTCGGATTCGCTAACCGGGAAACGTTTTACTTTAATGAGCAAGGTGTTATCTCCAATTGGAACTTACGAACTTACAATCTATTCAGATATGGCGAAAACCCCGAATATATTGTGGAATTCATCGAGAATCCGTGCTTGGACGCCCCGTACGGCGCTCGCGCGCTAGGGGAATTCGGCGTGATCGGGATGCCGGCGGCGTTAGCAAGCGCATTGTCGCGTGCCGCCGGGGTACAGCTGAACCGGCTGCCCCTGTTCCCTGAAACGATTTGGAGAGCAAAAATGGGGGCATCCGAATGATTCCGTTTAACTTCGAATATTATCAGCCCGCCACCGTTCACGAAGCCGTCACCTTATATCAGCATTTGGATGCCCAGCGGAAACGGCCTCTTTACTTTTCCGGCGGCACCGAAATTATTACAATGGCAAGACTCAACCATGTGTACACCGAAGCTGTAATCGATCTAAAGCACATTCCGGAATGCCGTACGATGTCCGTTCGCGAAGGGAGCCTGACTCTCGGTTCCGCTTTGACGCTGTCCGAGCTTCACGATTCCCGAGTGTTTCCGCTGCTTGGAGACACAGGAGCCGGCGTTGCCGATCGGACCTCCCGCAATAAGATTACTCTAGGCGGCAATATTTGCGGACGCATTGTATTTCGCGAAGCGGTGCTGCCTCTTCTGCTGACCGACAGCAAAGTGTTGATCGCCGGACCGGCCGGCTTGAAGCAAGCTCCGATCCTTCAATTGTTCGACAAGGAATTACAGCTTCAAAGAGGGGAATTTCTCGTTCAAACCGTTACGGATCAACGTTATACGAGAATGCCGTATGCGACCGTGAAGCGGCGGAAAGTTGCTGCGATCGATTATCCGCTCTTCACCGTGGCCGCCATTCGCACAGACGATGAAATCCGTGCCGCTTTCAGCGGACTAATCGATTTCCCTTTTCGTTCCCAAGCTGTCGAAGCCATACTGAACCGCAGAGATATTCCGCTGGAGGATAGAATCAATCGAATGCTCGGGGCGCTTCCCGCCCCGATCCTGAACGACAGCAAAGGCTCGGCGCCGTATCGGGAACTTGTGCTCAAAATAACGCTGGAAGATATGATCAGAGAGCTGGGAGGGGAATGATGTGGCGGATACCCAACGGTTGATGCTCATGTTGAATCTTAACGTGAATGACGAGATGCGGTCGGCCGCCGCCCGCCCCGCGGATTTACTGCTCGATGTACTTCGCGATTCCTTAGGTCTCACCGGCGCCAAGCCCGGCTGCCGCAATGGAGACTGCGGGACGTGTACGGTGCTTGTGGACGATTCTCCCATGAAAGCTTGTTTGATGCTGGCCGTCGAAGCCGCGGGAAAAAAGATCACTACAATAGAAGGTCTTTACGATACGCCGGTTCAAACCGAGTTTATAAACAAATTCGCTTTCAGTGCGGCTACTGTACGCCGGGGTTTATCATGAATATTTACGCGCTTGCCCGTTCGCATCTCGATGCCGATCCGAAGACGATTACGGACTGGCTGCAATCGAACATTTGCCGATGTACAAGTTATGAAGAAATTCATAATGCCGTCGTCTCGGTGTTGGGACGCCCGCCTTCAACTATTTATAAATAGGGGCTTAGGGGGTGCACGTATGCTGGATATTTTACGCTTACTGGAACAATTGTGGGATTCGGGAAGAACGGCCGCAATTGCAACGATCGTTCATACTTCCGGTTCAACATATCGGGCGGTTGGAGCGAAGGGGGTTATTTTGCCAGACGGAACGATATATGGAACGTTAAGCGGCGGATGCGTGGAAGCGGATCTGTGGGAGCATGCCGCACAAGTCATGGAGACGCTGATTCCTCGGATCATTGAGTATGATTTTTACGCCGACGGCAAGGAACCTTGGGGATTAGGCACAGGCTGCAACGGAGCGTTGAAAATTTGGATCGAGCCGTTCGACCCCCGGAACCGATACGAAAGCGCGTTTGAAATGTTATCCATTTACCGGGAGCAGCTTCCGTCGTGGACCGTCATATGCTCCGACCGGCCCGATCGCTATCCGAAGGGCAAGAAATATATTCAAGGGCAAGCTCAACCGGCATTGCTGAGAGAAGCCCCGGGCGCATCGGGCTTATATGCAGTAGAATGCGGCGATGCACAGGTAGAGGTATATTTTGAAAAGCTAAAGCGGATCCCGCGACTTATCATATTCGGAGCGGGATCGGATGCCGTCCCGCTGGCACGCGGCGCAAAGCTGTTGAATTGGCACGTAACCGTCGTTGACCATAGACCGGCATATGCCAACAAAGCGCGGTTTCCGGAGGCGGACGAACTGATCGTTTCCGAGCCCGGGAAGTTGCCGGAGCAGCTTACGATCCGCGATGATGATTATGCGGTAATCATGACGCATCATTTCGAACAGGACACATTGTATTTGCGCCATTTGCTTACGTTCCGGCTATCATATGTAGGAATTCTTGGCCCAAAGCATCGAACGAACCGGATGTTAGAGAGCGGAGCCGTACCGCCAGGGCAGCAGGGAGAAGCGCTCCATTCTCCTGTCGGCCTTGATATCGGAGCGGAAACGCCGGAAGAAATCGCGATCAGCATTTTGTCCGAAATTATGATGCATGTCAATGGCTCCACCGGAACATCTTTAAAGCATCGAAACGGCCCGATTCATAGAAAAGCGTCCGAACCCGGAAACCGCCTTCAGCCGAACCTTCGGAACGGCTCATGAGGTGAAAAGGCATGGAAGAAAACATGTCCGTCACAGCCGTTGTTTTAAGTGCCGGAATATCCTCAAGAATGGGGAAGCCGAAGCAGCTGATCCCCTTTCTAGGCGTTCCGATGCTGCAGGCCGTCATACAAAAATTGCTGCCGTTCCCGTTTGAAAGCATTATGGCGGTAGTGGGTGATCGAGGAGAGGAGATCAGGGCAAAGGTATGCATTTCGGATGCCCGGTTTCGGTGGATATCTAACGATCATTACCGCGACGGCATGAGCACATCCGTGATCGAAGCGGTAAAACAATGCAATAACGAGTCGTCCGCCGGCCTGCTGGTTGTTCTGGGCGATCAGCCGCTTCTTACGAAACAGACGATCGGTACGGTGGTGGATGCAATTCGAGACCTAGGCGACGGCGCTTCTCGGTGCGTGATACAGACCGTTTACCGAGGACGGCCGGGACACCCTGTTTTCATACCGTCCGCACTATTCGCTCACGTTCATGAATTAAGCGGGGATCAAGGGGCCAAGCCTCTTTTCAAATATGCCGAACGCCGCATTCAAGTCCATGTCGGAGACTTAGGGGCCATTGCGGATGTCGACACGCCCGACGATTATCGGAACGCAATTCGGATTGCGGAGCTGAAACGGATAAGGGACGTTACCTTATAGGTTACGTCCCTGCTTGTTGCATTGGGGTTACTTGTCGAATAGGGCCAAAAATTGTCCGTACCCTTCCTCTTCCAGCTTATGCTTCGGAATAAAGCGAAGGGAGGCCGAGTTAATGCAGTAACGCATTCCCGTCGGCTGCGGACCGTCATCGAACAGATGGCCGAGATGCGAATCTCCTTCTTTGCTGCGAATTTCCACCCGAATCATATTGTGGCTCACGTCGATCTGTTCCGTCACACGACCTTGCTCAATCGGCTTCGTGAAGGAAGGCCAGCCGCAATGAGCGTCGAATTTATCCAGCGAGCTGAACAGCGGTTCGCCCGAGACGATATCCACATAGATGCCTTCTTCTTTATGGTCCCAATATTCGTTGCGGAACGGCGGCTCCGTTCCGTTGTTCTGCGTCACCTCGTATTGCAGCGGCGTTAGCCGTTGTCTAAGCTCCGCCTCCTTGTTCGGGTCCTTCCATGCTTCCCGAATGAAACGCTCTCTCCCCGAACCCGCGAAGTACGCCTTATAACGCACCGGGTTATGTTTGTAATAATGTTGGTGATAGTCTTCAGCCGGATAGAACGGGGAGGCAGGGAGGATCGGCGTCACGATCGGTTTCTCAAAGCGGCCGCTCTCGGCAAGCTCGCGTTTCGACTGCTCCGCGAGCTTGCGCTGTTCTTCGTTGTGCACGAAAATGGCGGTTCGATAGGAGGAACCGCGATCGGCAAACTGTCCTCCGGGATCTGTCGGATCAATTTGCCGCCAAAATAGTTCAAGCAGACGTTCATAAGGATAAACGGACGGATCGAACGTAATTTGCACCGCCTCGTAATGTCCCGTCGTATCGGAGCATACTTGCTCATAAGTCGGATGTTCCACATGACCACCGGTATATCCGGAAACGACCGAAACGATGCCGGGCTGCTCGTCGAACGGCTTCACCATACACCAAAAACAGCCGCCGGCGAACGTCGCCAATTCATAAGAACCGCTCATTGGTTCACTCCCCTTATTGCTATAATCAAGCTTTTATAAAAAACTATATCAGATAACGTACCGGATTCAAAAGATATGCCTGCCAATCTGAAAATAGGTAAACGCTTCCAAAATTGAAATAACTAATATATGATATCGGTAAGTAATGAATAAAAGGAGGTGGCTGCGATGAAATCGGCAATTGTTTCGGCAACGATCGCCATGTTGTTAAGCATGTCCGCATTCTTAACCCCAACCGCTTCAGGGACGGTTGCAGCCGATAAAACGCCGGTAGTATTCCTTAACGGTCTAAAAATGGAGCTTGAAATTCCTTCGATCAGTATTGAAGGCCACACGTTAGTCCCGATGCGCAGCCTCTTCGAATCGCTCGGAGCGCAACTGGAATGGGAGGCTTCCACTCGTACCGCCACTGCAATAAAGGACTTTACCATCATTCAATATAAAATCGGCGCTTCCTTTGCAATGATGAATGGCGAAAGCAAAAAATTACCCGTACCCGGACGTATAATTGACGGAGCGGCTGTGGTTCCTTTGCGTTTTTTTAGCGAAGCGCTTGGAGCATCGGTGATTTGGGACGGGAAATCCCGAACGATCGCAATAAACACCGCTAAACCAGCGGCTGACAATAAAAATTGGACTGCTCGCTCCGATCTGGATGGAGATGGGGTTGAAGAGTTGTTGTTCGCACGGGAGGTATTGACGGATACGGATGCAAAATATGTGCTCGGCGTATATCAAAGGAACGATTCCAAGTGGGTTTTAAAGTCGGAAACGGAAATCTTCAAGCCGTTGCTTTATTTGCTCATAGAGTCTGCGGATATCATAACGGGAAGCGGCAAGGAAATTTTTGTTACGGATGCAGGGGAATATCCAAGCTATGCATTATACGAATGGACAGGTGACCGGTTAGTAGCGGTAGATCTGAAGGAGTCCGGTATCGAATCGGCTCCTCAGCAAGTTGGTGTTTTTAATGAAGAGGGCTTAACTGGCCTTTATTTCTCTCATAGAATCAGTGCAGCGTTATGGCAGTCGGATTTATATATATGGAACGGGAGCAAGTTTGAACTGTTCGATCAACGGCGATTGAGCGAACAATTCTAGGGAGTACGGAACGGAACTTAAGAGAGGTGAGACGCCATATGGAAAATGTAATCCGAAGCACGTTTAAAAACCCGATCATGGCTAAAGGGGCTGATCCGTGGATGTATAAGCATACGGACGGCAACTATTACTTCATGGTAACAAGAGGGGATCGTCTTGATTTATGGTCATCCGAATCGATGAGCCGAATCCAGGAAGGCAGATGTAAAACCGTCTGGCTTCCTCCGGCAACCGGAATGAACAGCCGTAATTTATGGGCACCGGAAATCCATCATGTTAACGGGAAGTGGTATATTTACTTCACGGCCAATGACGGGGGCGGGGACGATACGCGCCGAATTTACGTGCTGGAAAACGCGAATGACGATCCGCTGGAAGGGGAGTGGACCGAGAAAGGCGCCGTAAACACCGCATTCCCCGGTCTGGACGGCAGCATCCTGGAACATCGCGGGAAACTTATTTTTATGTATGCAGGATACGGCCGTTTCCCGGAATACGGCTCAGCCGTATATGCCGCCAGGATGGAAAATCCTTGGACGCTGAAAGGCGAGAATGTGCTGCTTACGAAACCGGAGTACGAATGGGAGCATCAAGGAGGGATGGCGATTAACGAAGGTCCTTGTTTCCTGAAAAGGTTCGGCAAAGTGTTCCTGATTTATTCGGCCAGCACTTGCTGGTCCGATGATTATGCATTAGGTATGCTGAGCGCATCGGAGGACAGCGATCTGTTGGACCCGGACTCCTGGACCAAACGTGAAACCCCGGTTTTTCGGAAATCGGAGGAAAATGGCGTATTCGGTCCGGGACATAACAGCTTTACCGTATCGCCGGACGGCACGGAAGATTGGATCGTATATCACGCAATACCGGTTTCCGGGGGCGGAAGCGCCATGCGGGACGTTAGAATGCAGAAATTCACCTGGACGGCGGAAGGCGAGCCAAACTTCGGAGTACCGGTGCCGCACGATCGGGTACTTCCGGTTCCGTCAGGAGAGGCTTGATTTTTATTAAATCACTAATCGAATCTTTCAATCTATTAACCCGCTATTTAGCGGGTTATTTTTGTTTTTCTCGCAGCAATTCCTATTTCATCGCCTTTTGGTCTTTATCGCCTTTTCTTACAGCTTTTCGGGAATTTACTCATACATGTTTGCAGCTCGCTCATACATTAGTACGGATATGCAGCCTATGCTGTCGCTTGGAGCAAATTTATACCGGAGGAGGGTATATGCACTTGAACCGATACGGATGGCTCGCATTATGTCTAGCGATGATTGTGACGCTCAGCGGCTGTGGTCTGTTGTTCGCGGGCGAAGACGCTTCGCAATCGAACAAAATTACGCTCACTCTATGGTACTGGAATCGATCGATCGACGACAACCTCATCGCACAAGTAGAAAAGCAATTTCCGAACATCGAGTTACACGCGCAAAAGGTCGGAGGCGACTTCAAAGCGAAGCTGAAGACGACGCTCGCCGCGAAATCCGGAGAACCGGACATTGTTGCCTTGAACGACTGGATTATGGAGCTGTTCACCAGTGCGGACCGCTTTTATAACTTGTATGAGTTAGGAGCGGGAGATGTGGAAAGCAGGTACCTGGAGTGGAAGTGGAAGCAGGGCGTCACGCCGGAAGGCAAGATGATCGGATTTCCGATGGATACCGGACCCACGGCGCTGTTCTATAGAGCGGACTTGTTCGAACAAGCCGGCTTGCCGACGGACCCTGAGGAGGTCGGCGAAACTATCGCGACGTGGGACGATTACATCGCTGCGGGCGAAAAGCTGAAACAGGCGTTCGCCGGCAAAGTATTTTTAACCGACAACATCGGAAGCGTTTACAACCAAGTGATGGCGCAAGGAACCGATCTTTATTTTACAAGAGAAGGCCAATATATCGGCGACCGTTCCGAGCAAGTCAAGAAGGCTTGGAACATCGCGGTCGACATGCACGAGAAAGACTTGTTGGCGGATGCCCCGGGCTGGTCGCCGGAATGGAACGCAGCTATGAACAACGGAAAAATCGCGTCTTTTATCGGAGCGGTCTGGATGAAGCAAGTATTGCAGGAAGCCGCGCCGGATACCGCAGGGAAATGGCGTGTCGCACGCGCCCCGGGAGGCGACGGCAATAACGGCGGATCGTTCTTATCCATATTGAAATCAAGCAAGCATCCGCAGGAAGCTTATGATGTGATCGAATGGCTGCAAAATCCGGAAAACCAACTGACCGCCTTCCAAACGATGAACCTGTTCCCTTCGACGCCAGGCGTGTTCGAAGATTCGTCCATGCAGCGCGAAGAACAATTTTTCGGAAACCAGGCAACCGGAAACATCTTCGCCGAATCCGCCCGGAACGTGAAAGTCGCCTATTTCGGCGAGCGGTACCCTTCAATCCACGGCATTATGACCCGTTATTTAAGTAACATCGCGAATCAGAACCTGGATCCGGACCAATCGTGGTCGGATGCGATAAAACGAGTTGAGCGCGAGCTTCAACGGTAAGATGACCACCATACTTGTGAGGGAGGGTCCTTTATGCACACGCGGGGTATGACGTCCGTTTGGGCGGAGATCTGGAAGCAGCGATCCGTCTACTTGGCGATCTCGCCTTTCTATATTTTGTTCGCCGTATTCGGCATATTTCCGATCGGGTTCTCGCTTTATTTGGCATTCCATCGTTGGGACGGCATCGGGGAGATGACCTTTAACGGAATCAACAACTTTCGGTACATGTTCACGGACGGCGAATTTTGGCAGGCCGTCGGCAACACGTTCGTCATTTGGATATACTCCACTATCCCTATGCTGTTCTTCGCGTTAATTATCGCGTTCCTGCTGCACGCTCCATTCGTTAGGTTTCGCACTTTGTTTCGAGTCGGGTACTTTCTCCCGAACGTGACGTCGATCGTCGCCGTCGCAATTATCTTCGGCGCGCTTTTCGCGAATGAATTCGGGTTTCTCAACTACTTGCTAAAGCTGTTCGGACTGTCCGCCGTTCAATGGCTCAACGTGCCGTGGGGGATTCAGATCGCAATCTCCACTATGGTGATTTGGAGGTGGACCGGCTATAACGCGATCATTTATTTGGCCGGCTTGCAAAGCATTCCGCAGGTGCTGTACGAAGCGGCGAAAATCGACGGCGCTTCGGTCATGCAATCGTTCTTCCGAATCACGATCCCGCTCCTTCGGCCGGTCATCCTGTTTACCGTCATCACTTCGACGATCGGAGGCATGCAACTGTTTACGGAACCGCAAGTGTTGGTAGGCAACGACGGGGGGACCGGCAGCAGCGGAATGACTATCGTCCTTTACTTATACCGGGAGTCGTTCATCAAAAATTACTTCGGCTACGGCGCGGCCGTCGGCTGGGGGATGTTCATCATTATCGCTCTCTTTTCGATTCTGAACTGGAAGCTGCTGCAGCGCAAAGACTAATGTGACGGAAAGGAGTGTTACGCATGGTTCACAAATCCGTGAAGTCGTTCGTATTGTACGCGGGCCTGCTGATTGGCATGCTTATGTCCATGTTTCCGTTTTATTGGCTCGTCGTTATGTCGACACGGACGACCTCGGACATCTATAGCTTTCCGCCTAAGCTGTGGTTTGGCGGGGAATTCATGAACAACGTCACGCGCGTCATGCAGCAGATCCATTTTTTCGACGCGCTGCTTAATACGTTGTTCGTATCCGTTACGGTAACCTTGCTGGTACTGTTTTTCGACTCGCTTGCGGGATTCGCATTCGCCAAGTTCGAATTTCCGGGGAAGAAATGGCTGTTTATTTTGCTTCTCGCTACGATGATGGTGCCGTCTCAGCTTTCTTTAGTGCCGTCATTCGTCATTATGGCCGAGTTCGGCTGGGTCGGTTCCTTCAAGGCGCTCATCGTTCCGGGCATGGTGAACGCATTCGGCATTTTCTGGATTCGGCAGTATACGGTTGGGGCCGTTCCGAGCGAGCTTCTGGATGCGGGACGAATCGACGGGTGCGGATTTTTCCGCCTGTATTTTCACGTCGCACTGCCGATCCTGCGCCCCGCGTTCGCGTTTCTCGGCGCGTTCACGTTCATCGGCGTCTGGAACGATTACTTATGGCCGCTCATCGTCTTGACGGATGCCAAGAAATTCACGCTTCAGATCGCTCTTTCGCAGCTTAACGGCATCTATAATACGGATTACGCCATGGTCATCGCCGGTACGCTTCTCGCCGTACTGCCGTTGATCGCAATGTTTCTGTTCATCAGCAAGCAATTCATCTCCGATATCGCGGCGGGAGCCGTGAAGGATTAAAACCCGATCGAGAAGAGCAGAAGCTGAAAGAAAAGGATGGCAGGAAAGACCGATTCCGAGAGGGACCGGTCTTTTTCGCTTCCGATAACGGAAAGATAGGAATTTTCTCCTTTATTCTACGCGTATGTAACAATACAATAAGATTGTCAGTCGTACATAGACATTCGATCTTAGCGTTTCTTGTCAATCAAATGGTTTTCCAAGCGAACAGGCAGGTAGAGACAATGAACGAATATGATGTGATTGTGGTCGGAACGGGACCGGGTGGCGCAACGGTTGCTAGGGATCTGGCCCGCAGGAAAAAGAAAGTCCTGATCCTGGAACAAGGCGGTTGGGACACGACTATACACATTCCGAAGATGCTTCGAAACCGAGAAATGCTGTTCATGAACAAAGGCCGCACGCTTGTGAGAGGAATCCGTACCGGTGGCAGCTCGGTTCTTTATTACGGAACGGCACACGAGCCGCCGGAGCACTATTTCGAACGGTACGGCGTCTCATTGGCCAAAGAAACGGAAGAGCTTAAGAAAGAGCTCCCGATTGCTCCGCTGCGCGATGAACTGATCGGCCCGGCGGCTCGAACCATAATGGAGAGCGCCGAGCATCTTCATCTCCCTTGGAAGAAGCTGAATAAATTCATCGATCAATCGATGTGTACGCCCGGGCATATCCCCTTTGAAGCACAATGGAATGCGGCGAAGTTCGTTCAAGAGGCTCTCGATTCCGGCGCCGTTCTGATGAACGGAGCGGCGGTCAATAAGGTGCTCGTACAAGAAAGGAAAGCGGTTGGCGTGGAGTACACGGTCAATCATAAAAGCGTTGCCGCGTACGCACCTCGGATTGTTCTCTCGGCAGGCGGGATCGGCTCGCCGGCGATTCTGCGCAGAAGCGGCATTGAGCGAGCCGGAGACGGCTTCTTCTGCGATCCGTTAGTTATTGTGCAAGGGGTAGCGGACGGCATTCGGGCCGGGAACGAGATTCCGATGGCCGCAGGAATCCATGTGCCGGAGGATGGATACATGCTGACGGATCTTACGGTGCCGAAGCTGGTCTACCAGCTCTTTACCGCGCAGGCGCTACGATTCCATCGCATTCATCAGCACGCGAAGACGTTGGCTATAATGGTGAAGATCAAGGACAGTATCGGCGGCGTGATCACTCGGGAAGGTAAGCCGATTAGAGACTTTACAGATGAGGACCGGCGAAAAATGAAGCGGGGATACGAAAGAGCGAAATCAATTCTTACTGCGGCGGGTGCCAAACATATTTACACTACTCGCTGGACGGCGGCACATCCCGGCGGCTCCGTTCGCATCGGCGATCTGGTAGATTCCAATCTGGCAACGGAGTACGAGAACTTATTCGTCTGCGACGCATCGGTTATTCCGACGGAGTGGGGGCTGCCGCCGACATTCACCGTATTGGCATTGGCCAAGCGGTTAGCCAAGCATCTGCTCGGCAACGGGTAACTCGTCGTCTATGCGCTTTTGTTTCGGATCTGGTTACATGCTGCGGGTCATTTGGTTCTATCTTGATGCTTACATTTTCATACAATAATAAATAGGATTTATGATTCCGCCTTGCGACTTGTATGGGGGGATGTAAGAATTGCGCTACAAACTTGTGCCCCACGACCGTGAGAAAGACTGTGTCTTGATCCACCCAAGAACGGCGAAAGCGTGTCAAATCCCTTCCCGGGGAACGCTTTGGTTCGGTCTGCGAAGCATGCCGTATAAGCTTGCAATGAATGATTGCATCGGGGAACAGCAACTCTCTCTCTCAAGGGAGCTTCTTTCCGAGCTAGGCGTATCCCTTAGCCATCTTTATGAGCTCGCCGTTCAAAATAATGCGATCGTAATTGGACCCTTTATCGGAATCCTGACCGGAAGAAACTTCTCTTTGCACAATTTCTCACGAAACTATGCGCATTTGGGCGGAATGCTCGTTGCATTCCATGTTAACGGGTTACGGAGCGATAACATAGTAGGCCTAATGTATGATGACGAAACGAAACAATGGATGAAGCGTCATTTTCCGTATCCGGCTGTCGTACTAAGAAAAATTTCGATTCCATGGAAACACCCTTTATTCACCATATACGGGGATAAAATCGTGAATCAAAGGGGATTTGACAAATGGTTGGTACATGAACGGTTACTTTCGATACCGACCGTGACAACCTATTTGCCCGAATCGGTCCTGTTTCAGGATGCGGAGAAGACGTTAAACTTCCTTGATCGACACGGCACCGTTTATATCAAACCGATTTCCGGCTTGTCCGGAAGAGGAATCATTAAGCTATCGAGAATACAATCGAATCACTGTCTGATTGAATGGAGAGAAGGAAGGAGACGTGTCAAGAGCTCCCGGATGGAGGACTCGGAACTGCTCGCCTTCTTGCGCCGAAATGTTCACGAGGAGAGATATATCGTCCAGCAAGGGATACCGCTTATGAAGGAAAAGGAACGGCTTATTGATTTTCGAGCGATCCTTTTGAAGAACAGGCACGGCCGGTGGCAGGTTTGCGCGTTTATCGGAAAATACGGAATACCGGGAAGTATTGTAAGCAACGTATCCTCCGGCGGCAAAGCTGAAATGGGGAGGAACACGCTCAAAAAGGTTTGGAAGCTATCTAATGCGCGGGTCATCGGGTTGAGACAGCGCATAAATCGCGCGGCACTGGATTTGGCAATTGCCATGGAACAAGCATTCGGAGTTTCCTATGGCGATCTATCATTGGATATCGGCGTTGAAAAAAACGGAAAAATATGGCTTATCGAAGTCAACGGTCTGGGTGACCATACGATCGTTCTGGATGCAAAAAATCGAAAGCTATATTACGAGATCGTAAAGGAAAATTTGTTGTATATGAAAAAGCTGGCCGGTTTTAACAATCCGTAGCAGCAAATATAGAGAAGAACGCTTTATAACAAAAATTATAAGGCGTTTTTTTGTTTCAGCAACAAAATAATCTTTCTGCAGCCCCGTCCTAAGGGATACCGTCAGGCGGAGGCTATCACTGACGGTATTTTTTATATTTAATATATTTAATAATATACGATAATTCAAGAAAACCGATTGCAAATTTTAATATTATGTTATAATAATAACCAAATTTTGTACGGAAAATTGGTGACTACGGATGAACTCAACGGACAGAACGCCTTTATATCAGAAAGTTCAAGATTACATACGCGACTTGATTACATCGCAGGAATTAAAAATCGGTGACCGAATTCCGACGGAAAAGGAGTTAATGGAGCGCTTCGGTGTTAGCAAGATCACCGTTGTTAACGCCTTGTCCGGATTGGTCAACGAAAAAATTATAACGAGAGTGCCCGGAAAGGGAAGTTTCGTGAACGATCCCGAACCTGAAGCCTCTCCGGAACCATTGAAAACCTCTTTACATGATGTCGTTCGACCGAGCGGAGAAAACCGGTCCCGGTTGATCGGCCTTATCCTGCCCAGCATTTACGACTATTTTACTATTCGGCTTGTACAAGGCATTCAACAGGCGCTTCGTGAAAATAACTACAGCTGCGTCATCCATTTATCCGAAGGCAATATCGATAAGGAAAAAGAAGCCATTAAATTATGCAAAAAAATCGGAGTGGAAGGATTGCTGATTTTCCCGGTTGACGAGGAATTGTTCAACGAGGAAATATTAAGCATGAAATTTGCCGGTTTTCCGTTCGTGCTGATCGACCGCTACCTTCCGGGAATAGATACTCATTATATCGCTTCCGACGGCAGGCTTGGCGTCAATCTAGCCGTGAATTACTTGTGGGAGCTAGGGCACCGGGAAATTGCGATATGCTCCGATTCGCCCCTTCAAACCGTTACCGTGCAGGAGCGAATCGACGGATACATGAATGCCTTGAAGGATAAAGGTGCGCTCATCAACCCGGCCCACATTTTAATCGGGTTTGAATATGTAAGCTTAGACAAATCGGAAGCGCATCCGTTGTATCGTTATATTCGGAATCGGATGGCAACTGCCTACATTTCGCTGAACGGAAAGCTCGGGGTGCAAATTTACGAGATGGCGCGTCAAGCCGGATTAAAGGTGCCCGATGACATATCCATCATTAGCTTTGACGATCCTACTTCAATTCTAGAAGGGTATAGCACTTACACCCATATCAAACAGTTTGAACGAGATATGGGCTATCGGGCAGCTTATACGCTGCTGGAGGTCATGAACGGCGATGTCGGGCGAAACGGCAAATACTACAAAACGCTAGTGGAGCCGGAGCTGGTCATCGGCAAGACGACGGGAGCATGCTTTTGCGGTGCGAAGCAATAATAGCGTGTAATGAACTCTTCAAATAAAATGCGGAAATAGACCCTGTTTCGATGCGCCGAAATAGGGTCTATTTCCATTTGACCCTTATAAAGGATTATATTTTATTTTTTTCAAAAAAAATATTGATTATATATATTGAATATATTATATTATTAATATGCAATTGTAACCGTTTTCAAATGTCAGTGAGGAGGTATCGGGGTATGCCATACGATAAAGTGAGACCGGAATCTTTGAAATCCATGGTCAGACGCTTGCAGGAGTCTATTTATGTTCCTCTTTCGGATTTGAAGGTTACGGTTTGGGTCACGCCGGAGCCGACTCCTTTCTCAGAGAGGTATTCAGGGCGACGAGCAGAGCTTCAAGCCGGCGATCGATGGGGCGAGCTTTGGGACTGCGGCTGGTTTCATTTTACAGGCAGCGTGCCTAAAGAAGCGGTTGGAGCTAAAGTAGTTCTGCTGATCGACGTAAACGGCGAATTATGCCTAGTGGATCATGATGGTACTCCGAGACAAGGGCTAACGAATATTAATTCGGAATTTGATTACTCGCTCGGACTTCCGGGGAAACGCGTCGTACATGTTTGCGAGTCGTCTACGGGAGAGGAGACGATCGACCTGTGGGGCGACGCCGGCTGCAATGACTTGTTCGGCCGGTTTCGGAGCGGTACGTTGAAGGAAGCGGTAATCGCCATTTGCCGCGAGCAAGTCAGACAGTTGTATTATGACGCGGAAGTGCTCCTCGAAACAGCCGAGCAGCTGCCGTCCGGCTCCGCGCGGAAGGAACGAATATTCTGTGCGTTGTCCGATGCTTCGCTGCTATTAACGGAGCTGACCGATCAACGAATCGCCGAAGCGCGCCGCATACTCGGTAAACAACTGGCGATGCGCGGCGGGGATCCGGTCCTGACGATCAGCGCCATCGGCCATGCGCATATTGATCTCGCGTGGCTTTGGCCGATCCGGGAGACGATTCGCAAAGGAGCGAGAACGTTCTCGACGGCATTAAGAATGATGGAACGTTATCCGGATTATGTGTTCGGCGCCAGTCAGCCCCAGCTATACGATTGGATTAAGAAATACTATCCGAAGCTGTACGCGGAGGTCAAACAAAAAATCAAGGAAGGACGTTGGGAGCCTCAAGGGGCCATGTGGGTCGAATCGGATACGAATGTGCCCGGCGGCGAATCGCTTGTACGGCAAATATTATACGGGAAACGGTATTTCCTGCAGGAATTCGGCCGAGACATGAAGACGTTATGGATGCCCGATGTGTTCGGGTACTCCGCCAGCCTTCCCCAAATTTTAAAGAAATCCGGCGTGGATTATATGATGACCCAGAAGCTTTCGTGGAACATGTACAATCGCCACCCTCATCATACGTTCTTCTGGGAAGGGATCGACGGCTCCAAAGTTCTCACACATATGCCTCCGGAAGATACATATAACAGCCCGGCCGCACCTCGCTCCATTATAAAAGCGGAAACCGAATATTTGGATAAAAGCGTTTCCGATCGGTGCCTCATGCTGTTCGGGATCGGCGACGGAGGCGGGGGGCCGGGAGAAGAACATCTCGAACGGCTCAGCCGGGAGAAAAACCTGCTCGGATTATGTCCGGTAGTACAGGAACCTTCGGATCGTTTCTTTGAAAGGCTGGCCGAAAACGCCGACCGCTATCAAGCTTGGCGCGGGGAGCTTTATTTGGAGAAACATCAAGGAACGTTAACGAGCCAGGCCCGAAACAAACGATTCAATCGAAAATTGGAAAAAGCGTTGCGGGAGCTCGAATTCGCCTCCGTACTCGCATGGCTGGCAGACGAAAAACCGTATCCTTCGGAGGAGCTGGAGGTTATTTGGAAGGAAGTGCTGCTTTACCAGTTCCATGACATACTTCCTGGCTCCTCCATCAAACGCGTTTATGACGAATCATTGGATCGATATGCGGCTTTGCTTGAGCAAGTCGAACGAATGATCGAAACGAGCTATCGATCGGCGGCCGGCGCGGCGGGCGCAGGAGATCGGAAAGAACCCGGCGTTGCGGTATTTAATTCATTGCCTTGGGAGCGGGAACAATGGCTTAAGCTGGACGTGGAATGGCTGCTGCTCCGCGTCCCGCCCATGGGCTTCGTCACGTTGGAGCCCCAAACCCTGTCCACCGTTAGGAAAGATACGCCGTTTCATGAATTGAATGTCTCAATAACCGAGCGAATTGCGGAAAACGAGCTACTGAAGGTTACGTTCAGCCCGGACGGCGGAATAACTTCCATATGGGATAAGGAACAGGAGAGGGAAGTCATCCTACCCGGACAAATCGGCAATGACCTTCGCGTTTACCACGATGAAGGAGATGCCTGGGATTTCGAGCCCGCCTACCGGCTTTCCGGCGGAACGCCGCTCCTGGTTGAGGAAATGCAATCGTTCGCCGAGGGTCCGACAACCGGTTTGTTGATCCGCTACAAGTACGGGCTGTCCAGTCTGACGCAGAAGGTCGTGCTTACCGCCGGAAGCCGAACAATCGATTTTGTAACGGAGGCGGATTGGAAGGAAGCGGGAACTATGCTTCGTACATCGTTCCCGGTAAATGTCCGTTCGGACACCGTCAACTGCGAGATTCAATTCGGGCATATCAAGCGCCCGACTCACCGCAATACGATGTGGGACTTTGCCAAAGACGAAATATGCGCCCATCATTGGATCGATATCTCCGAACCGGATTACGGAGTGGCGCTGCTCAACGATTGCAAATACGGCCACCGCGCCGAACAGAACGTTCTTGACATAAACCTGTTACGCAGTCCGAGTTACCCGGATCCCGAGGCGGACCGCGCGAAGCATACGTTCACATACTCGATTTATCCGCATAGCGGAGACCATGTCCAAGCAGAAGTGTATAAGCGCGGCTATGAATTGAATGTCCCGCTCCGAACGATCGAATATTCGAATACGATCGGTTCCGCGAGTAAGCCGGCTTCGTTCCTGAAGCTTGACCATCCTAACGTAATGATCGAAACGGTGAAACGTGCGGAGGACGGCAACGATGTCATCGTCAGACTATACGAGACGGCGGGAACCCGAGTCCGGACCGACCTGCACACAGGCTTTCGGATGTCTGAAGCTTGGTTGGCCGATTTAATGGAAGAGCGTGTCCAACAACTGCATAGTAACGAACATACACTGAATCTTTCGTTCACCCCTTTCGAAATTAAGACTCTTAGACTTACAGCTCTATTCAATTGAATGTAGGAGGTGTTCTGGGAAAATGTCTTCAAAAATTGCAGTCTTTCCTTCATTGGAGCAATTAAAAAAGAACAAAACGATGACGAAAATATGGTACTTCAGGCATATCTACTTATTCATGGTTCCGGCCATCATTTGGTATCTGATTTTTGCTTACTATCCGATGTACGGCATTTTGATTGCGTTCAAAGACTTCAAATACAATATGGGAATCTTGGGGAGTCCATGGGTAGGCTTTAAATATTTCGAACAGTTTCTAAACGATTCCAGCTTTTACGAAGTGCTCCGCAACACGCTGTCAATCAGCGCGTTAAAGCTGATTTTCGGCTTTCCCGCTCCGTTGATTTTGGCACTCATGCTCAATGCGGTCATGCACGAAAAAATCAAAAGAATTTTCCAAACGATATCTTATCTTCCTCACTTTGTTTCATGGGTCGTTGTCGTTACCTTGCTTCAAAAAATTCTTTCCCCGAACGTAGGGCTGATCAATGACATCCGTTACCAAATGGGTTTGGAGCCTATATTTTTCATGGGTATGCCGGAATTATTTTATCCGCTCGTTGTCATATCCGACATCTGGAAGGGTGTGGGCTGGGGATCGATCATTTATTTAGCTGCCCTGACCAACATCGATCCTCACCTTTACGAAGCCGCTGAAATCGACGGCGCGGGACGATGGAGCAAGCTGTTTAAAATCACGCTTCCATGCCTAACGCCTACAATCGGAATACTGCTCATATTCTCCCTAAGCGGAATACTGAACGCCGGCTTCGACCAAATATGGCTGATGCAAACTCCGGCTACATTAGGCGTCTCGGAAATATTGGACACTTATGTTTTGAAAACAGGCCTCCAACAAGGACAATTTGCGTATTCCACGGCCATCGGATTATTCAAGTCTATCATCTCGCTTCTTCTCATTGTTATCGTAAACAACATTTCCAGACGCATTAGCGAAGTATCGTTATGGTAAATCGGGCAATCGATGAACGCAAGGAGGTGTGGGTATGGGTGTGGGAAGGTTATCGGCAGCCGATCGAATTTATATGTCCGTGAACTACTTGGCGCTGTTATTATTTTGCATTACGGCACTCTATCCATTTATTTATTTTCTGGCCCTCTCATTTAATGACGGCTACGATGCTATGAAGGGCAGCATTTACTTTTTTCCTAGAGTATTTACATTAGAAAACTATGCTAAGGCATTTACAAATCCTCTGATCTTAAATTCGTTTTTCATATCCGTTTCCCGAACGTTTGTGGTAACGACACTTTCCGTATTTTTGACGGCATTATTAGCCTACGCGCTTTCGCGCAAAGGGTTGCCCGGCAGGAAGTATATCGTATTCTTCTTTTTCTTTACCACTTTGTTCAGCGGGGGACTTATTCCTACATTTATCTTGTTCCGGCAATTGCATATCCTCAATACGTTTTGGGTGCTCGTACTGCCGTCGCTTTACAACTTTTTCAATGCGATTATTATGAAAACCTTTTTCGACGGAATCCCCACAAGTTTATCCGAATCGGCTCGAATAGACGGAGCAAGCGAGTTGGGGGTATTTTCAAGAATTATACTGCCTCTTTCGTTGCCTGTGCTCGCCACCATCGCCTTGTTTGTCGGGGTGGGCGTGTGGAATGACTGGTTTACCGGGCAGTTTTTCATCCAGAATGAAAAACTGCAGCCTGCGGCCACGTTCCTAAACAAGATGATCAGCGAAGCGTCTTTTCAGTCGATGACGAATGCGTCGTCAAACAGCGGTTCGGCGATTCAAAACATGAATCAGGCTCAGATGGAGCTGAGGGGTGTGACCCCGGAAGCGTTACGAATGACTTTTGTAATCATTATTACGACTCCGATTGTCTGTGTGTATCCGTTCCTTCAGAAATATTTCGTTAAAGGTGTTTTGGTCGGTTCTCTTAAGGAGTAATCGTGTATAAAAGGCTAAGCCTTTTATATAAAAAAAATTATCCCATGAAGGGGGATTGTACAGTGAGGAAGATCAGGCTGAAAAGTGTTCTTAGCATGGCTCTAGTGTTGCTTTTCGTGACAATGACGGCATGCACGGGAACAGGCGGGGGAAATGAACCGAATACGGGTAACGACGGGCAACAAGAAACGAATACGGGTAATAAAGATGGTTCGGGCAAGGACGAATTGGAGCAAGTCACGTTGACGTTCTTGAGCGCCTGGAACGGCGGCGGGGGCGGATTCCCGCAAGACCAGGTAAATAACCCCGTAGCCCAACGGGTTCGGGAGAAAACCGGCGTGACGTTAAAGATGGAATCCATCACAACAAGCGAAGTAGAAAAGCTGAATACGATCTTTGCTTCCGATACGGTTCCGGATATTGTGAACGCGCCGTTCTGGTCCACTACCGGCGGTGAAGGACAAGTCATCAAGAAGGCGGCCTTGGAAGGCCAGTTGCTGGATTTAACCCCTTATCTCGATAAATATCCGAATGTGAAAAAGCTTCTGACGACCGGTGTTGCGAAAGATTTTGCCGAATTCGAACTGAACAGTCCGGATTTCGGAGGCAAAACGTATGTCATTCCGATGCAGACGCCGGACGGCACTCCGGAAAGCATCCATAACTGGAATTATGGCCTCTATGCCCGCGGAGATATTTTGAAGGCTTTGAATGTAAATGCGGCGGATATCGATACGCAAGAAGAGCTGTACGATCTGTTGGTAAAGATCAAAAACGGCAATTTCAAAGATATCGGCGGCAAGCCGGTCATTCCTGCCGGCACCATGCATGACGGATGGGATTACGGCCAATTCCTGGCCGGTTGGACGGATTACAATATTTCGGACTTCCGGATGGAGGACGGAAAGCTTACATTCTGGGCGCTTTCCAAAGACTATGAAGCCAGATTGGCATACATGAGAAAGCTGATTGCAGACGGATTATTCGATCTTGAAGCGTTCAGCAATACCGATACGACAGCGACGGAAAAGCTTACTACGGGCAAGCTTGCCGTATTCGGAGCTCAAAGCATGATGGGGAAATTGCAAAATACGCTCTATAAGACGAATCCGGAGATGCAATATGAGCTGCTCGGACCGATGAAGAATAAGAGCGGAAATATTAGAACCCAGGTGGAAAAGCCCGGACGTTCCGGTTTCCCGGTCGTATTCTTGAGCGCGAAGATCAAATATCCCGACGCCGCACTGCGCTTCCTTGACTATATTAGCAGCGATGAAGGCCGTTTGCTTGCGTACTGGGGGATCGAAGGGACGCATTACAACATGGTAGACGGGAAGCCGCAATGGATCCCGGAAGTGAAAAAGCAATTTGACGACAATCCGGACCTGAAACGGGATGCGGGGATCCGATATCTCAGCGACAGCTTCATCGGCGGCTTCTCCGCGGATGTCACCTGGCCGACTCCTGAAGATCAAAAAACAGAGTGGCAAAAGCTCGAGGAAAGCTTCTCGGCGAGAATGCCTATTAAAATTATCGACAAAGTAAGCGCCACGTATCTAGAAAGAGAGTGGCCGAAATACCAGCAATATAGGGATGCCACCGCCAGTCTGAATTTCGGTGACGAATTTGAGAAAGCGATCTTCGCGAAATCGGATGAGGAAGCTCTAAAAATACTTCATAATATCCAGGATAAATATAGAGCTGCCGGAGTGGAAGAAATGACGGAATTTGTGGCGCAAAAAGCTGCAGAAAGAGATGATATAGGGTTCTAGGAAAAGAGGAATATCATTTATGGGATGGTGTCTGCTGCCATCCCATAAATGCCTTTTGAAGATCGTTGAACCGTTGTAAGGAACGATGCATTGAAGTAACGATTACGGAGGGATAAGCATGTTGAACGTAGCGATGTTAAGCAAATGGCATGTGCATGCGGAAGGATATGCAAGACAACTGAAATCTCACGGAAACGTTAACATCACGGCAGTTTGGGACGAACAAGCCGAGCGCGGACGCGAATGGGCAGCAAGCTTAGGAGCTGACTTTGAAGCGGACCTGGATACGCTTTTACAACGGGACGACATAGACGGCGTCGTGGTTGATGCCCCCACCAGCATGCACGCGGACGTCATGGTAGCGGCGGCGGAGGCCGGCAAGCATATTTTCACCGAGAAGGCGATGGCTCTTACCGTTGAAGAATGCGACAAAATTTCAGCGGCCGTACGGAAAGCCGGCGTTAAGTTTTGCATTTCGTTTCCCGCTCGCACCAGGCCGCATCAGTTGTTTGCGAAGCAGCTGCTGGATGACCGTTTGCTAGGGGACGTCACGTTATTGCGCATTCGTAACGGGCACGACGGAGCTTTGAACAATTGGCTGCCGGATTACTGGTACGACGAGAAGCAAACGGGGGGCGGAGCCATGATGGATTTGGGGTGCCACCCGATGTATTTAGCCAGCTGGATGTTGGGAAAACCAAAAAAAATTACATCCATGTTTTCTTATTTCACCAACAGGGCCGTGGAAGACAATGCGCAATGTTCCATCGAGTTCGCGAATAACGCGGTCGCACTGGTCGAAACGAGCCTGGTTACATACAGAACGCCTTCCGCTCTTGAGATTTACGGTACGGAGGGAACTTTGATGATCTCGGACAATAACGTCAGGGTCATCTCTAAGAACTTTGATTTGCCTTTCCCCGGATGGATTTCGCCGAATCAACTTCCTAACGAGCAGCCGCTCCCGATTATCCAATGGGCGGATGCATTGCTTCAAGATCAGCCTATGCCCTTCGGATTGGAAGACGGAACGAAGCTGACGGAATTGTTGGAAGCGGCTTATATCGCTCATAAGGAAAACCGGACGGTAGAGTTCAAATAACGGTAAGGGGTGATGTTTATGCGTACCGTAAAAGTAGGAATCATCGGTTGCGGAATGATCGCTAACGGCAAACATATGCCGAGTTTGGCCAAATTGGATAACGTTCAGATGGTGGCGTTCTGCGACCTGAAGATCGAAAGAGCCGAGGAAGCCGCGAAAAAGTACGGGGTGCCCGACGCAAAAGTGTTTACGGACTATAAGGATCTGCTTGCAATGGAGGATATTGAGGTTGTACATGTTTTAACGCCGAACAGCTCGCATGCGCCGATTTCAATCGATGCGCTTGAAAGCGGCAAGCATGTGATGTGCGAAAAGCCGATGGCGAAAACCGGCGCAGAGGCCAAGGCAATGTACGAAGCCCACTTGCGTACCGGCAAGAAGCTGACCATCGGGTATCAAAATCGTTCCAACGCCAGAAACCAGCTGCTAAAGAAGATGATCGACGACGGGGAGCTTGGAGAAATTTATTTCGCGAAAGCGGTCGCCACCCGAAGGAGAGGCGTGCCCACATGGGGTGTGTTTTTGGATAAGGAGAAACAAGGAGGCGGTCCGATGATCGATATCGGGACGCATTCTCTGGATCTGGTCTTATGGCTGATGGACAATTACGAGCCGGAGAGCGTGGTCGGAAGCGTCTTTCATAAACTGAAGCATACCGAAAATGCCGCAAACGAGTGGGGTTCTTGGAATCCGGACGAATTCGAGGTGGAAGATTCGGCGTTCGGCTATGTAAAGTTTAAAAATGGGGCCACGGTCATCATTGAAAGCAGCTGGGCTCTCAACTTTGCGGAAAGCGGAGGCAGCTTGCTGTGCGGGACGAAAGGCGGGGCGGATTTTGCTAAAAATGAACTGCGGATTAATGGCGAAAGAGATGGGAGCTTGTTTCTAAACAAAATCGATGTGAATCCGAATGCAAGGCAATTGTTCCGCGGCGAACCGATGACCGATTTCGAGTATGAAGCCAAGCAATGGATTCACAGCATCGTGAACGATACCGAACCGTTGGTGAAACCGAAAGAAGCTATGGTCGTTTCGCAAATTTTAGAAGCGGTATATCGATCGGCAGAAACCGGAAAAACCGTTTACTTCGACAATAATTAAATAAGTGAACGAAGAGCGCTTATGTATGATGATAAGCGCTCTTTATTTTATTCGCATGGTAAATTGTGCCTGTCCCTCTAATTGAAAATTCCTGTTTTTATAGTTATTTAGACGCGTTATCAACTCCATTCTTTATGCCTATTTCTCTAGCATTTTGTATTGCTGTAATATTAATAGTGTAAATAATGGGAATCTTGAATCATGCCAAAGTAAATGGATAAAAGGCAAACCTGTTCGAAAGTCAGGGACGCAAAGCCACGGGTCTACACTGCCGCAAGGGCAGCACGATCGCCGGGTTGCTCGAAGCTTTGGCTTTTTGCTGTTCAAATGATGTTTGAGGAGGCACCTCGTGAGTGAAAATCGGCGAACTTTTGATCATGAACGGTCTGATCACACAAGAACAGCTGGAGCATGCTTTGCATCAACAGCTACATTCCTCCCAAAAACTCGGTGAAATCTTAATGGAGCAAGGAGTGGTCACCGAAATTCAATTGGCGGAGGCGCTTGAATTTCAACTTGGCATTCCCGTGGTGAAACTAAACGAGGCAACCGTTGAACAAGAGATGATTCAGCTTGTTGACGAGGAAATGGCTATACGGCTGAACGTGATGCCGGTGGAACGAAGGGCCGGAAAGCTGAGATTGGCCATGGCGGATCCGCTGAATAAAGAAGGAATCCAAGAAATTCAAGCAGCGACCGGCATGACGGTCCAGCCTCTGATTGCCTTACGTTCAGAGCTGGAACGGGTGCGGAAGCTTCACTATGGCGAAGCGGAGCGCCATCAACAATTTACCGAAATCATAACGCTATGCCTTCAAAATAAATCTAACGGAATTTACTTTGACCCTCAAGAAAACGGCTTACTTGTGAAATACCGAATCGAGAACGTCCTGAAGACACAACGAACCGTTCCGACAGACAAACAAAAGGCATTCGTTAACTTCATCAAGAGAAGCGCCGGCATGATTACGAACGAACGCCGTTTGCCTCAAGACGGTCGATTCACGAAAACGTTAGATAATGAAATGTATAACATTCGAGTTTCAACGCTTCCGATTACGCGGGGAGAACAATTGTTTATAAAGATTACGAAACGTAATGAGAGCATCGTGACATTATCCGAAATCGGATTTACGGATAGCCATCTTCAGCATGTGGAAGCCGCCGTTCAACGTTCGAAAGGATTGGTCTTGGTTGCCGACGAGAACGGAAGCAGCCGAACCGCAACGTTATACTCCCTTGTTAAGCATGTGATGAAAGACGATATTCATATCGCTACGATTGAAGATCCGGTAGAACACATCGTAGAAGGCGTATCGCAGGTGGAGGTGAACGACGGACTCGGGTTAACTTTCGCACATGGACTTCGCGCTATTTTACGGCAAAACCCTAATGTCGTAATGGTTGGAGAAACAAAGGACGTCGATACGGCCGAGGCGGCGGTAAAAGCTTCACTGACAGATTGTTTAGTGATAGCGGGCGTGCAGGGGACAAGCGCCGTTAAAACCATAAAGCAATTGCAAAACTTAGGGATAGATTCGCCACTTCTTGCTTTATCCTTGACTTGCGTAATTCATCAGCGCACGGTGCGTCGGGTATGCGCCCAGTGCGCGCAGAACACGCCGATGACTGCCGATGAAACGGAGGTCTACGGGAAACATGAACTGCTTCAGCCGGAAAATCAAAATACGGTATTGGGGAATTTCCGCACCTTTGTCAGCGCGCATTTTCATGGAAAGCCGACCGTCATTCGGGGGAGCGGCTGCAGACTTTGCAACCATACCGGCTACCGCGGACAAGTCGGGATTTATGAAGTGCTTTCGATCGACGATACGCTGCGGAGCCTGATTGCTCAAAACCGGAGTATTGACGAATATGAAACGTATTTGAAGCAGATCGGTCATAAAACGCTGCTCCACGACGGTTTGATCAAAGCAAGGAACGGAATCACCACACTGGAAGAGGTTTTAACCTAAAGAAGGGACGAGAAAAAGATGCCAATCACCATTTTGATCGTTGACGATACCCATTTCATGCGAAAGATGGCTTCCGATTATGTAACACAGTATGGACACCTTGTAGTAGGCGAGGCGGCGAACGGCCGGGAAGCCGTCCTTCAGTATAAAAGTTTACGACCGGACGTCGTCATGATGGATTTGACGATGCCCGAGATGAACGGGGTCGAAGCGATTAAGGAGATTATAGACTTGGATCCGGAAGCCGTAATCATCGTCTGTTCTGCAAGCAATCAGCAAGATCTTATCTTTGAAGCATTGGACGCCGGCGCGAAAGGGTACGTACTAAAACCGTTCAATGCGGAGCAGTTGAATGAAGTCATAACCAAAGATGCGCTTCCGTACTTGGTAGACGATGAACGCGACGCCGATCCGGATGGAATATCGGAATCCGATGCACAACGAGAAGTTGCGGCAACGGTAATGGAAGAAGAAACGGAAGATGAATCGGAAACGGAAAAAGTAGTTATTAAGGAGGAAGCACCATTGGAAGAGGCTGTCCAAAAATTGAATAGACCGGTCTTTGTAACGAGTTACATGTGTAATTGGAAGGAAGAGATTCATGGCCAGAAAACGACTTATTCGGTTGTAGTTACAGAGGATGAAAACAAATTTGTAGTGGAGATGAACTGCGAAGGGCTGGAACCGCAAAAAATTCAATTTTCGTTAGACGGCTTTCGCGAGCTGAACGCATGGCTGAATAAACAGTTGGCGGTTTGAAAAACGTTACATCAAACAGGTTGATTATGGTCGGATACCGCCATGATCGGCCTGTTTTTTTGCATACTGCCGATTATTTGCATATACCTGTTTTTACAGAAATACTTTGTAAAAGGGACTTTGATCGCAGCTATCATAGGATGACTCTTACCACATAAGAATGAAGGCAGGTTGATGCGTATGGCGGGAAATCGCGCGGTTGTGTATGTCGCCCCGGGAAAAGTAGAAGTCCGAGACATTGATTATCCTGATTTAATACTTCGAGACGGACCGGGAGTCAATCCGTTGAATGTCGGAAGAAAGTGCGAGCACGGCGTAATATTGAAGGTGGTCACGACCAATATTTGCGGCAGCGACCAGCATATGGTAAGAGGGCGCACAACAGCTCCAAGCGGTCTCGTTTTGGGGCACGAAATAACCGGAGAGGTCATTGAAGTAGGAAGAGACGTAGAATTTATAAAAAAAGGCGATCTCGTTTCCGTTCCCTTTAATATAGCTTGCGGTCGCTGCCGCAATTGTAAAGAACAAAACACGCACATTTGTTTACATGTAAATCCGGACCGGCCCGGCTCCGCTTACGGTTATGTAGACATGGGCGGATGGGTCGGCGGACAATCGGAATACGTCATGGTCCCTTATGCCGATTTCCAGCTTCTCAAGTTCCCCGACAAAGATCAAGCAATGGAGAAAATCAAGGATTTGACCATGCTTTCAGATATTTTCCCGACCGGTTACCACGGAGCCGTAAGTGCGGGCGTGAAACCGGGCGCCGCCGTTTACGTCGCGGGGGCCGGACCGGTCGGGCTAGCTGCCGCCCATTCCGCGCAATTGCTCGGCGCCTCAGTTGTCATTGTTGGGGATTTAAACAGCGAGAGATTGGCGCAAGCCAGAAGCTTCGGGTGCGAAACCGTGAACCTAAGGGAGCATCCGAACTTGTCCGAGCAAATCGAACAAATACTTGGTGTTCCTGAAGTGGACTGCGCCATTGATTGCGTTGGGTTTGAGGCAAGCGGCCATGGAGCGGATCAAGGTGAAGCGCCGGCTGCCGTATTGAATTCGATAATGCAGGTCACGCGCGCGGGAGGCCGGCTTGGCATTCCCGGACTTTACGTAACGGGCGATCCCGGCGCGATCGATGAGGAGGCTAAAATCGGTACTTTGAAGATTCGGATCGGACTTGGGTGGGCGAAAGCGCACACATTCGTCACCGGCCAAACACCGGTAATGAGGTATCACCGAGACCTTATGTCCGCCATTTTGAGCGGTAGAGCGCAAATTGCGAAGGCCGTGAATGCAACGGTCATCTCGTTGGATCAGGCGCCGGATGCCTACCATGCGTTCGATCGAGGAGCATCCCGGAAGTACGTTATCGACCCGCACGGTATTGTAAGATAATAAAGTTATCTAACAAACTTCTGGGTTTCCATTAGAAATCCGGGAGTTTGTTTTTGTATCCTTTCACCTGCAATCAAATTGGTGAAATCGCTTCCAATCGCCTCGGCGATTCTTGTATAAT
Organism: Paenibacillus thermotolerans; assembly: GCF_028745515.1. Lineage (GTDB taxonomy): Bacteria > Bacillota > Bacilli > Paenibacillales > YIM-B00363 > Paenibacillus_AE > Paenibacillus_AE thermotolerans. Next base: position 94,645 of record NZ_JAQZSG010000009.1, read on the forward strand.
GAGGTGGTAAAAGTCGGAAAAACATATAGAGGTGATGATAAGGATGACCGAGGTAAACAGAAAAGAACTGATGGAAATGTACGGCAAGCTCCGTGTAGCGGACGTGCGTGACGGAATGGATTGGAACATGATGCATCATAGAGGCAGCATTACGATCTCTTCGGGAATTACGCCGTTATACCGCACGCGGTTTTGCGGATTCGCCAAAACCGTTCGTTTTGTTCCGACGGAAAAGATCATCCCTCATATGTCGGGAGATGAATATACGAACTTCTCGAATCATTGGTACGGAAACATTGCCACTTACCATTGGGGAAAAGAAATCGGCGAGGACGACGTGTTGGTGCTAGATGCAAGCAACACCGATGTAGGCATCATCGGCTCAAATAACGGGCTGGAATACAAAAGTCAGGGCTGCCGCGGGATCGTAACGAACGGCGGAGCCCGCGACACCGATGAACTTATATTGAACCAGGTTCCTGTTTTCTCCCGATACGTGTCGCAAACGATGGTGCAGGGCCGTGTTGAATATCAAGCGCACAACATTCCTGTAAACATTGCGGGCACGCTGGTTCGTCCAGGCGATGTGATCGTTGCCGACGGAGACGGGATCGTAGTCGTACCGATCGAAAAGGCGTATGATGTAGCGAAATACGCCCTTCAGGAATTGACGAACGATAAAGTCAGCCGCAGAAAATTGTATGAAAAGCTGAATATGGAGCTGGACGACACGGTTCTTTAAGAAATAAAGCAGGCCGGAACCCGCGAGGATTTCAGGTGACGGGGAATACCCCTGTAGTGGATACACGGTACAGGTTCCGCATGTAATAAATCAAAGGAGCTGATGTCTATGAGAATCATCCGGTATAACGACGGAACCGAGTACGCGCTTGCAGCAGTGACGGATGACGACGCTGCATACGCGCTTCCCGAGTCGGATCTGTTTTCCCTTCTTCGCCGGGCAGGGGAACAAGGGATGTCGCTCTCTGCAGCGGTTCAAGCCTCGATCGCTGAAGCTTCAAGGCTGACCCGGGACTGGCGGGAATTAAAGCTGGCGGTGCCGATCGAAGCGCCCGAGGTTTGGGCTGCAGGGGTAACGTATCAACGAAGCCGCGAAGCGCGCAACTACGAAGCGACTGCCGGAAAGCTCGATGCAAGCACCTTTTACGATAAAGTGTACGACGCGGACCGACCCGAAATTTTTTTCAAATCGACTGCGGCACGGACGGTCGGTCCCGGCGGAGACGTCTCGCTTCGAAGCGACTCCTCTTGGCAGGTGCCGGAGCCGGAGCTCGGCCTGGTGCTTGATGCAGACGGCCGTATTGTCGGTTATACGATCGGCAACGACATGAGCTGCCGCGATATTGAAGGCGAGAATCCGTTATATTTGCCCCAGGCGAAGCTGTGGAAGCAATCCTGCTCCATCGGACCGGCCGTCAGACTCGCGGAAACGACGCCCGATCCTTATTCGCTTGAAATCGCGCTTCGAATATACCGTGACGGAGCGGCCGTCGTGGAGGAACGCGGGAGCACCGGACAGCTGAAACGAAAGCTGGAAGAGCTTGTAGCTTACTTGAAACGCGACAACCTGTTGTTTGACGGCACGGTGCTGCTGACCGGAACTTGTGTCGTCCCGCCAAACGATTTCACGCTCCGGCCGAACGACCGGATCGAAATCGACATTACCGGCATCGGCACTTTAGTAAACCACGTTGTCGCGTAGCTTGAACCGTATCGCTATTTCCCGAACCGAAAGGATGTTGTACTCGATGAGTAACCGGAACGATGCAAACCGATATGCCAACTACATTAACGGGGAATGGTCGCCTTCAAGCAGCGGCGAAACCGTACCGAGCATCAGTCCCGCCAACCGCCACACGATCGTAGGCTTGGTGCCGGCTTCGACAAGAGACGATCTGAATCGCGCGGTCGATGCGGCGAACGAAGCGCGCCGGACTTGGAGGAAGCTTGCCGGCTCCCAGCGCGGAGCATTGCTGTTCAAAGCGGCGGATATTTTGGAAAGCCGGATCGATGAGATCGGCGAAACGATGACGAGGGAGATGGGGAAGACGTTCCCCGAGGCAAAAGGAGAAACTGCACGCGGTGTTGCCATATTACGTTATTACGCAGGCGAAGGCATGCGCAAGATTGGAGACGTCATTCCGGCGACGGATGCGGACGCCTTCATGTTCACGACGAGAGCGCCGCTCGGTGTCGTCGGCGCGATTACGCCGTGGAACTTTCCGGTAGCCATTCCGATCTGGAAGATCGCTCCCGCTCTCATCTTCGGCAATACCGTTATTTGGAAGCCCGCAACGGAAACCGCCGTTACGGCTGCAAAGGTGACGGAATGCTTTCATGAAGCCGGTTTTCCCGCCGGCGTGCTGAATATGGTCGTAGGCAGCGGCCGGGAGATCGGACAAGGCATTGCCGAACATCCCGGCATTCACGGGGTTACCTTCACCGGCTCCAATCAAGTCGGCAAACAAGTGGGGCAAGCGGCGTTCGCAAGAGGAGCGAAGTTCCAGCTCGAGATGGGCGGAAAAAATCCGATCATCGTGGCAGCGGATGCGGATCTCGATTTGGCTGTGGACGCCACGATCAGCGGGGGTCTTCGTTCGACCGGCCAAAAGTGCACGGCGACAAGCCGAGTGATCGTGGTGAAAGACGTCTATGAACTTTTCAAAGCGAAGCTGATTGATAAAGTTTCGACACTGAAGGTCGGCGACGGAATGCACCCGGATACGTGGCTGGGTCCTTGTGCGAATGAAAGCCAGTACAATTCCGTTCTTGACTATATTCGGAGGGGAGGCGAAGAAGGCGCAAGGTTGATCTATGGCGGCACGAAGCCCGAAGCGGAACAGCTGAAAGACGGTTTCTACGTGACGCCCGCCGTATTTGAAGGCGTCACCTCACGTATGTCGATCGCGCAGGAGGAAATTTTCGGACCGGTGCTGGCCCTCATCCGTGCGGAATCCATAGAGGAGGCGATCGAGCTCGCCAACGACGTCGACTTCGGTCTAAGCGCCTCGTTGTACACGAAAAACATCGGCAACGCGTTAACGTTCGTACAGGAAATGGATGCCGGCCTTGTCCGCGTCAATGCGGAAACGGCCGGGGTCGAGCTGCAAGCTCCGTTCGGCGGCATGAAGCAATCCAGCTCGCATTCCCGCGAGCAAGGTCAGGCCGCCATCGAGTTTTTTACTTCCATTAAGACCGTATTCATTAAGCCATAAACTTGGCTTCCGAAAGGCTGGTGCATGCCGTGAACTCCGATTTGTTATCCATCATGGGCCCGGATGACGACGATTTGTTCCGCATTCGTACGCATGCGGCCGGACCGGCCGGTTCGCTGCCGCTTACGGATGAGCTGCTTCGCAACGCCCCGAGCGGACATTTGTTCGGCTGGTCGCAGAACGTCGGCATGGGCCTTACGCCCAAACGCCTCGGTGCCCCTGAAGTATTGATCTTAGGTACGATGGGCGGCATTCGTGACGAGGAAGGACGGCCGGTCGCGCTCGGATATCATACGGGACATTGGGAAATCGGGCTGCTGATGCAAGCGGCTGCGGAAGAGGTCACGAAGGCCGGCGGCATCCCGTTCGCCGGTTACGTCAGCGATCCGTGCGACGGACGGTCGCAAGGGACGACGGGAATGTTCGATTCGCTTCCGTATCGCAACGACGCGGCCATCGTCATGCGGCGTCTCATCCGTTCGCTTCCGACTCGCAACGCGGTTATCGGGGTAGCGACCTGCGACAAAGGTCTGCCCGCAATGATGATCGCCGTAGCGGGCATGACGCGTCTGCCCGGGGTCATCGTCCCCGGCGGCGTAACGCTTCCTCCGACTTACGGAGAAGATGCCGGGAAAATTCAGACGATCGGCGCCCGATATGCGAATGGGGAAATGTCGCTGCAAGATGCGGCGGATTTGGGCTGCCGCGCATGCGCGACACCTGGCGGAGGCTGCCAGTTTCTCGGTACGGCCGGAACGGCCCAGGTCGTCGCCGAGGCGCTTGGCCTAACGGTGCCGCACGCCGCTCTAGCTCCGTCAGGTCAGCCCGTGTGGGAACAAATCGGGCGCCAGTCGGCCCGCGCCGCGCTTCATGCAGCCCAAATCGGACTTGCCACGGGACAAATTGTAACGGATGCGGCCATTCGCAATGCGATGGTCATTCACGCCGCATTCGGGGGCTCCACCAACTTGCTGCTGCATATTCCGTGTGTGGCTCACGCCGCCGGGTTGACGGTTCCGGCGGTTAGCGATTGGACCGATATTAATCGCCAGGTGCCGAGGCTGGTCAGCGTCCTTCCGAACGGTCCGATCCATCATCCGACCGTGCATGTCTTTTTGGCCGGCGGCGTTCCCGAGGTAATGCTCCAACTTCGCGGGCTTGGTGTAATAGACGAGAAATCGCTCACCGTAACGGGACAATCGATCGGAACCGTTCTGGATTGGTGGGAAGGATCCGAACGAAGACATCGGATGAGGAAGCATTTGAGGGAAACCGTCGGGATCGATCCGGACACCGTCATTTTTTCGCCCGAGAGGTCGAGATCGGCCGGATTGACCTCGACCGTTACGTTTCCGACCGGTAACATCGCTCCGGAAGGCTCCGTAATCAAGTCGACTTCCATTGATCCTGCTGTCGTTGGAGAAGACGGGGTGTATCGCCATATCGGCCGGTCGAAAGTGTTTACGACGGAGCGGGCCGCGATCCAAGCGATCAAGACCGGCGGCATCGTAGCCGGCGACGTTATGGTATTGATCGGCCGAGGACCGAGCGGAACGGGAATGGAAGAGACGTATCAGCTGACATCCGCCTTAAAGCATTTGCCGTTCGGCAAGCATGTTTCCCTTCTGACCGACGCCCGTTTCTCCGGGGTGTCTACCGGCGCATGTATCGGACATATCGGCCCCGAAGCGCTTGCGGGAGGGCCCGTCGGAAAGCTGAAAGACGGAGACTGGATACGCATCGAGATCAATCGGGAAAGTCTGGAAGGACGGATTGACTTCATCGGAGAAGGCGAAGAGCGTTTCGACGCCGAAGAAGGTACGCGCCGATTAGCGCTGCGGACGGCGCATCCGGACCTAATGCAAGACCCCGAGCTTCCGGACGATACGCGGTTATGGGCGGCGCTGCAATCGGTGAGCGGCGGAACGTGGCGCGGAGGCATCTATGATGTCGATCGCATCGTCGCGGCATTGGAAGCGGGCAAGAAAGCCTTAGGCTGGTAAATTCAATGGAAGGGAATGCAAACACAGATGCATGCAGCTTTCGACTTTGACGAAGTAGGCCGGCTTCCCTTGCCGGGGGACAACGTCGCCGTCGCTATTCGCCGGATGGACGCCGGAACGATCATTCGCTATCGTAATCAATTGCTAACACTGGATTATGCCGTCATGGAAGGGCATCGCTTTGCCGTGAAGGAGATCGCTCCGGGCGAACCCTTGCTTTCCTGGGAGCTGCCCTTCGGAACGGCGATTCGGCCGATTCAGCCCGGCAATTATGTGATCAACCTTTCCGTACTGGAGGCGCTTAAAATCCGGCATTTGGATTTTACACTTCCGGCGGCGCCTAACTTTGCGGATCGGGTTCATCCTTTTGTTCTGAATGAGGTTGATTTCCAGCCGGCCCCGGCGATCCCCGATTATACGGAAACCCGCACCTTCCAAGGCTATCGGCGAAGTTCGTCACGCGGAGTCGGCACCCGCAACATGATCGTCTTGTTAGGGACGTCCTCCGTCACGGGCAGCTTTGTTAAGGTGCTTGCCGCTCGTCTGCAGGGGAAAGCGGCGAACTTTCCACAAGTGGACGGGATTGTCCCTGTGGCTCATACCGAGGGCGGGACCGAACAGCCGAACAATTTGGAATTGCTGCTGCGCACGTTGGCCGGATTCATCGTAAATCCGAACGTTGGCGCGGTCCTCATCGTGGACCATGGCGCCGAGCCCGTGACCAACCGAATGCTGGAAGCTTATATGCGCGACCATAATGTTCCGATCGATGAGGTGCTTCACCGGTTTCTGTCGATACAAGACGGATTTGTGCCGAATCTTGCGAAAGGAGAAGAAATCATTAACGAGTGGCTGCCGATCGTCAACCGCTTCGAGCGAACGCCGGAATCGCTGGCCCATCTCAAGATCGGGCTGCAGTGCGGCGGCTCGGACGCCTTCTCCGGCATTTCCGCGAATCCGCTGCTCGGCTGGGTGACGCAGGAGCTCGTTCGATACGGCGGTTCCGCGAATTTGGCTGAAACCGACGAATTGATCGGCGCCGAGCCTTATGTATTAAAGAAGGTCCGCGATGTAGAGACCGCCCGCAAATTTCTGGAGCTTCTCGACCGATTCAAAACGCGCGCGGCTTGGCACGGCGCCAATGCGGAAGGGAATCCGTCCGGCGGCAACAAATACCGCGGCCTTTACAACATATATTTAAAATCCATCGGCGCGGCCATGAAGAAAAATCCGTCCACGCGCCTTGACTTTGCTATCGATTACGCCGAGCCGATGAAACAACCCGGTTTTTATTTCATGGATAGCCCCGGGAACGACCTAGAGAGCATTGCCGGTCAGGTGGCCTCAGGCTGCAATTTAATATATTTCGCAACGGGCAACGGCTCGATTACCAACTTTCCGTTCGTGCCGACCATTAAGGTCGTGACGACGACGCAAAGATATCAGTTATTGAAGAACGATATGGACATCAATGCCGGTCAATATTTAGACGGCATATCCATGGAGGAGCTAGGCAAGCAGGCATTCGAATTGACGTTGCAAATCGCCTCCGGTCAACGCAGTGTAGGCGAGAAGGCGGGCCATGCGCAGGTGCAAATTTGGCGGAACTGGCGGCAGAGCGACGGAAGCCGGCTGGAAGCGTTGCTTCATGCCCCGATGCCGACGGGGGAGCCGATTGCGATTCGCAAGGATCCGGCGGACGCCGAAGTCCGCGTTCGCTTCGCGTTAACGAGGGATCAAGACCGACTGGCAAGCGATCGGATCGGTCTCATTCTTCCCACAAGTCTCTGCTCCGGGCAGGTGGCGAATATGATCGCTCGGCGACTGAACGATCAGGGTGTCGGCAAGCCGGAGCTTTCGCGGTTTGTGGCGTTGGCCCATACGGAAGGATGCGGTATTTCGGACGGCCGACAAGAGCAGCGTATATTTTCCAGGACGATGCTCGGCTATGTCACCCACCCGTCGGTAAAGCTTTGTCTGCTGTTGGAGCACGGTTGCGAAAAGACGCATAATGACTACATGCGCAATGAGATGGAACAATTGGGGATTGACCACAGCCGTCTCGGCTTTGCCAGCATTCAACTTGACGGCGGGATTGAGAATGTCGTTCGGAAGGCGGAGGCATGGTTTGCCAACCGATTGACGGAGGTTCCTCAAGCCGTGAAGGAATTAGCGGGGCTTGAAGCCTTACGCGTCGGGATAGTAAGCGACGGCCCCGTTGACGATGCGGCCGGAGAACAGCTGGCGAAGGTAACGAGAACGATCGTCGGCGCCGGCGGGACGGTTGTCATTCCCGAGAATAGCGGATTGCTTTCAACGCCTGCATATCGTGAGAATGTACTGGTTACAGCGCATGTTTCGCCGTCACTGGCTTACGGCGAAACTGCCCGCCGCAACGGTTTCCACATGATGGAGGCGCCGACGGAGCATTGGGTGGAAACGGTCACGGGATTAGCGGCTACGGGCGTTGAGCTGATGATCGCTTTGGTCAATCGCCGGCCGATGCAGACGCACCCGTTCGTGCCAATGATTCAGATGGCGTCGGATCCCGCAATGCAAGCAAACCATACCCATGAATTGGACCTGTCGCTGACCGGAAACCCGAACGATTGGACCGGGCAAATATTGGAGTGCTGCAAGAAAGTGATCGAGCATAGCCATATTCCGCGACTCTATCGTCAGGGGAATGTTGATTTCCAATTAACACGCGGGTATCTCGGCGTTTCATTGTAAGGAATCAGCAGGACTAATGATAACCTGGAAACCTTAGCACGAAAACCTTGATTGGCATTTCGCCCATCAAGGTTTTCATATATGGCTGGGAATGGAGCATAAACTACCTTGACGGCTTGGAAGACTTTATACGAGCGATTTCTAAAAACACTTCCTGACATACAATGCGAACCTGGGAGGTTGAAAGCAATGACAAATCGTTTATTGGACAAAGTGGTTGTCATCACCGGCGGAACTAAGGGGATCGGTAAAGGAATTGCTTTAAGGGCAGCGCAGGAAGGAGCGAAAGTAGTCATAAACGGCCGCAATGAACAAGACGGGGAATCGGTTGTTCGCGAGATCAGCGATCGATTCGGGACGGAGGCGCTTTTCGTGAAGGGCGACGTGAGTCGGGAAGCGGCCTGTAAGCATCTGATTGAAGAAACCGTTACGCGATTCGGGAAGGTGGACGGTCTGGTAAACAATGCCGGGATATTTCCTCGCGGCAGTATGGTCGATACATCGGAAGAGCTTTTCGATTCGATTTTTGCGGTGAATATGAAAGGAACGTTCTTTTGCTGCAAGTATGCGATCCAAGCCATGTTAAAGACAGGCGGCGGCTCCATTGTGCAGATCGGATCTACGAACGCCTACAAGGGAAGCAAGGATCTTGCAGCCTACGCTTGCTCCAAAGGAGCTATGCTGACTCTGAATCGTCATATCGCCGCTCATTACGGAAGGGATAATATCCGCTCCAATTGGATCACGGTCGGCTGGGTCGCGTCGGAAGGAGAGATTGAGCTGCACAAAAATTATTACGGAAGATCCGAAGACGAATTAAATGAACTGGCCAAAAAGGCTACGTTAACCGGACGCATGCAAACACCGGAGGATATGGCATACGGCGCGATTTTCCTACTTTCGGACGAAGCCAGTCAGATTACCGGAACGGAGCTTGCCATTAACGGAGGACTTGGACTGTAATTGTAAGCGCATACTCATTAGCCAAAAATATGTAAACGGAGGGAATGGATCTTTGAACGGATATAACTTGGATGGAAAGGTCGCATTAATTACGGGTGGAAGCCAGGGGCTCGGAATGGAGTTCGCCGAGAAATTAGCGCTCTGCGGGGCACAGGTGGCGATTACAAGCCGCGATGAACGAAAGGCGAAGGAAGCGGCTGAAGCGATAAGCGGGAGAACTGGCGGAAAAGTGCTAGGGGTTAAGGTTGATGTGACGAATTCCGAAAGTATTCGACGGATGGCGGATCAGGTCGTAAGCACTTTTGGCCGTTGCGACATATTGATCAACAATGCCGGAATTAACGTGCGCAAGCCGATTCTGGAATATGATGAGGAGAGCTGGGATCTCGTGTTGACGACCAATCTGAAAGCGCCGTTCCTCTGCGCGAAAGCGGTCGTCCCTTACATGATTAAGCAGCATTACGGCCGCATCATTAACATTGCTTCCATGCTGGGACAAGTCGCATTGCCCGAACGTTCCGCATATTGTTCGAGCAAGGGCGGCCTGATCCAGCTGACAAAGGTGATGGCTCTCGAATGGGCGGCCCACAACATTACGGTTAATGCCGTCTGCCCAGGCCCGTTCGCGACGGAGCTTAACAAAGTTGTTATTAATAACCCGGAGGCGAATCAATATTTCATGAATCACTTACCGGTAAAACGATGGGGCGATCCAAGCGAGCTATCCGGACTCATCCTTTATCTGGCCTCCGATATGTCGAGTTTCATGACCGGTTCCGCCATCACGATTGATGGAGGCTGGACCGCCGAATAATTCTATCAATCTGTAAAAAGGAGGAGGAAGGTATGAAGTTCGGATTGACGGCATACGGAACGGTGTATTACATGGGCATTGCGCCGGCTTCGAACCGTTCGCGGTTTACGGCGAAAGATCAAATCGACATGGCGGAAGCTTACGGGTTGCAAGGCGTTGAAATTCCGTTCGACATACTTAGGGAAAGCGATCCCGATGAAGCGGCCGATTATGCGCGAAGCAAAAGTATGTTTATCAATATCGCAGCGAGCGGTTACGAGCATGCGAATTTGAAGGAAGCAATGAAGCTTGCAAACCGTATTGGTGCCATTACAGTCCGCACGGTTGTCGGAGGGGCGAAAATCGGCGGTGACCGCAGGCATATGGCAGGGGAGTGGCGGCCGTTCCTGCAAATGCTGCTTCGGAATTTTCAGGAGGTGATGGACGCAGCGGATCCGAATGGCGCAAACCTCGGCGTTGAAAATCATCAGGACTTAACTTCTGAAGAACTGCTGTGGCTGTGCGAAAGCATCGGATCGAATCGCTTCGGCATTACGCTTGACACCGGGAATCCGCTCGCAACCGCTGAGGAGCCGAACGATTTCTTCCGGCGAGTCGCGCCGTTTGTAAAAAATGCGCATCTGAAAGATTATAACATCTTCTGGTCGGAGGAAGGATACCGGCTAGCTCGCTGCCCGATCGGCCAAGGCGTCATCGATTTTCCTCTATTATTCGACATCCTTAAAGAGCACAATCCCGACTTGACCTTATCGATAGAACACGGCGCTTTAGAAGCCCGTCATATTCGGGTGTTGATGGAAGATTACTGGACGGAATATCCGCCGCGTACCGCTCTCCAGCTCATCCGTTTGCTGCGTTTTGTTGAAGATCGCGCAAGAACAAAAGGGGATTGGCGGACACCTTACGAGAAAGGCGAGTCGCCGGAAAAAATTGCCGCTTATGAAATCGACGAATTGAACCGCGGAGTTGCCTTTTTGTCCACTCTCATAAAGAAATACGCTTGATAAACATCTTAACCATCCGTGAAGCTTTACAGAGTACCAATAAAGCCATTGAGGTGATCTGAATGACGGCAATGGAGTTAAAGGGAAAAAATGCGATCGTAACCGGCTCAAGCAGAGGGCTCGGCAAGCAATATGCCTTCGATCTTGCGGCCGCGGGGGTAAACGTTATTATTCACGATATCAACGAAGAGGCTGCGGCCCAGTTTGACGAAGCTGTGTCCGGAAGCGCCGTAGCTCAAGAAATCGCTGAAACGTACGGTGTGAAAGCACATTTCATCGCGGCAGAGATGCGCGATCCCTTACAAGTGAAAGCGTTGGTTGACCGGTCGATTGAACTGCTCGGCTCAATCGACATTCTGGTCAACAACGCCGGAGGCGACATTGGTGCCGAATCGCCGCGCCCCGAACCGAACGATGCGCTGGACATTTCCGTTGCAGACATTCAGGCGGTTGTGGATCGGAATTTGACAGCGACGATGTTCGCCTGCAAATTTGCAGGTCTGCATATGCGGGAACGAAGATCCGGCAAAATCGTGAATGTCGGTTCAATTGCCGGACATGTTGCCGTTCGGGAGGGAATTATTTACGCAGCGGCAAAAATGGGCATTTCGCAATATACACGCAGCCTGGCGGAGCAGCTTCGGCCGTATGACGTCAACGTCAATTGCATTTCTCCCGCGCCGACCTACACCGGTCGATTTCTGGCGACACGCAATGTGCCGGAGGAAGATGGCCGTTCGCGCTTGCAGCGTATTGCGAAGCCTAAAGATATGTCCGACATCGTGATGTTTCTTGTCGGTCCGCAATCCGATGCATTATCCGGCGAGACAATCGTCTGTTGGAAATAACGGTTGAATCAAAAAATACGTAGCGATATAACACATCATCCCGGTCCGTTCGGACCGGGATGACGCATGTTATCCGGTTGTTTAGTTGATGACACGCTAATTTTTTTCATAGGTAAAGCCCGGTTCGGCCGACAGACGTCCAAGCAATGATCGTGCGTGACTTATATTATAAAAGAGCATGCAGCCGTTATTAGGGAGAGAGGCAGAAGCAAGATGAGAGTCGTGAATCTTAACGGGAGTCTGGTAAATGAACGACGCGCAGCAATTTCCATCTATGATCACGGCATCCTGTACGGTTGCGCCTTTTATACGACTATGCGCATTTGCAAAGGACACATCTTCCTGATTGACGATCATCTGCAGAAAATTAATTACGCCCTGAATGATCTCGGAATCTTACACGCTCACGGCATTGATTGGGAGTCCGAGATCCATAGAGCGATTCGTGCCAACGGAATGAATAGCGGGGTGGCCCGATTAAACATTACAGCCGGCAATGTCGGTTGGCGTATGCCGCGAGCGCCTTATTCAAAGCCCAACTTCTTTATATTTACCCGCAACATGGCTTCTCCGACACGAATGATTCCCAAATCCATCATCGTATTGAAGACCCCGTATGAACGGCCGAATGTCCATTACAAATCAGTGAATCGGACCAACGGGGTTAAAGCCAGAAGGGAGCTGTGGGGCAAAAGGTTTTACGACGGATTGTTCATCACCGCCAAAGGAGTCGTTGCGGAAGGGATCGATACGAATATTTTCATGGTTTACAAAGGTGAAATAATAACACCTGATATTTCAACCGGGATTCTTCCCGGACTTACCCGGCGATACGTCATGGAGCTGGCAAAGAGCCTCGGCTTTCCCGTTCGAGAGGAAATATTCACATTGGAACAATTGCGGAAAGCCGATGAAATCTTCATAACAAATACCGGTGCGGGTATTACGCCGATTCATAACATTCACAACCTTCTCACACGTTCGGAATTCCCCATCGCACGCACATTATGGGAACAATACGTAAAACAGTTGGAATATTTGCGCTCTGCGGGGGAGATCAACAATGAATGAAAGCAAGGCAGTTTCACCGCCCATCCAACTGAAGGATTGGACTTTTCATCGGCTCGCTCTTTCCGATAAAGAAATGTACTTGAAATATGTTGCGGAAACGGAATATCCGATGAACTACTCAAAGTCTTTCTTTGATTTTGTATGGGGGCGATCACGGGTCGGCGATCTTGCGTTGTGGAAAGAAATCGACGGAATGCTTACGATCTTTAAGTATGAACGACGAAAAAATGTTCTTTACCTCCCCTTTCTCCCATTGGGTAAAGGGTCGCCGGAGCACGTGATTCAAGTTCTAATTAAGGCACTAACGTTCTGCAGCGCTTGGAACGGAAAAAAAGCGATGGTACGGGTTCTCAACAATATGCAGCTTGATTATCTTCGCAGTTCTCCCCTTTATCGCAAATATTTTCGCAGTATTACTTTAGTCGGGCGGGAAATTTACGTTTCCGTTCAACATCTCGTTCACCTCACAGGAACACCCTTCGCCTCGATCCGAAAAACAATCAATCGATTCATGAGAGAGTATCCGAATGCCGTCATCAGAAAAGCCGTCAAAGGAGATGAAGAACGGCTTTGGGCCTTAAAACAAATATGGAACCAAACAGCCGGCGCCAAATATCCGAAAATTCTCGATGACGAATACTATCGCAGGATCATCAACCGGTTCGATGAGTTAAACCATATCGTTCTGCTTATCGAAGTCGATTCGAAGGTCATCGCAATGATTAGCGGAGCGATCAATCCCGACGGCTTGGGATGGGCGAATTTATTAAAATATGACAACAGCTATAAAGGCGTTTCCACTGTGATGTATATTGAACTTGCCAATGAAATCCATAGATTGAATCCGGAATCCGAACTCATTAACCTCGGCAGCGATATCGGCGTGGGCGACGGGCTCAGCTTATATAAAAACAAATTAAGACCGGTATTATTTACCGATCGATTGAGATTGTTTTTGAAGTAAGAGGGGGTGAGAGAGGATGAAAACCGTTGTGTTCCTTGGAATCACAAGTTACGGCACTTGGAGAGAAGCGGTTCGGTTCGCGTCGAAATTAGGTTATGCAACCGTTGTATTTACGAATATACCCTCTTTAGCTAAATATCAAGAACCATTTCCGCAAATCCATAAAATGATTTATATTCGCAGCATTCGATATTACCCGTTAAGAAGACTCATTCGGAGGCTTCAATCGGAGGGGTTTGAAATTGCCGCTATTATCAGCTTCGTGGAGTTTTATACGTATACCGCATGCTTGCTGGCAGATGAGTTCCATGTAAACCGATTATCGATACCGGCTTATAAGCACATGAGCAGTAAAATCATGACAAGAAATTTACTCTCGGGCACCCCTTATTCTCCGTTCTATACGATCCTTACAAATTCCGATCCTCAAGTCCTGAATACGCTCGCCGAACAATTGCCATTGGTTGTTAAAATGCCCAAATCCGTCGGATCAAAAGATGTTTTCAAAGTAACAAGCAAAGCTCAATTGGAAGCCGTAATAAGCAAAATATCGCCTCAACCGCATCATCCGGTTATTGTTGAACAATATTTGGACGGCCCCCAATATTTAGTTGAAGTAATCGTTTATTCGGGACAGACACATATTGTTGCCTTTATAAGACAGGAAGTCGAATTCAACGGTCAGAGTCGTTTTATTATTACCGGGTACAGCGTAATCCTCGACCGGAGTTCGGAAATATTTCAAAGTGCCGAGAAGACCGTTCAATCGATCGTCGAACGCCATGGACTGGCGAACGGCTCCTTCCATATGGAACTTCGCCTTGTGAACGGGGAGTGGAAAGTGATCGAGATCAATTCCAGGATGTCCGGATCCGGAATGAATCAATTGATCGAATACGCTTATGGCATTAATTTATTGGAAGAAACGATAAAGTTATGGCTTGGAGAAAAGCCGAATCTTTCACCCAAACATCGCAAGCATACCTATAACCAGTTTATTACCGCGCCAAGAAGCGGGCTTTGCAAAGATATCATTGGAGTGTCTGAAGCCAGGGAATGTCCCGGTGTACGACAAGTTTTCGTAAGTTCGGTTAAAGGAAGACGGCTAAGACCTCCTCTCTCGATGTATGATCGTTACGCATATGTGATCGCTAATGGCGACACCGAAGAAGAAGCCGAAAGAAACGCCAAATCCGCCGCGTCCCTCATCCGGTTTGTAATGTGGAGGTGATCGTATGTCTAACAAGGATGTAACGCTCGGGGGCCGGACATTTCAACGCTTGACTCTATCCGATAAGGAATTGTTTTCCAAATACTTTAAGGAAACCGAATATCCCACTACCTTTTATTTTTCCAACTTCGACATTATTTGGGGAAACTCCGGCTTTCGGGATATCGCCCTGTGGAAAGAAATGGATGGGATGCTTGTTGTTTTCAACTATAACCGAAGATCCAAGTCGTTAAGCCTTCCGGTCCTTCCTTTAGGAAAAGGCTCGCCGGACCATATTTCAAATGTGCTTGTGAAGGCTTTGACTTTGTGCCGCGAATGGAACAAGGGGAACAATATGGCATTCGTACGCGGGATCGATGATTTGCAATATGAATTCCTCCGTCTTTCTACTATGTTTCGAAATCACATCCGGCATAAAGTCCTTCCTGGATTAGAAAGGCATATTTCCGTACAAAATACTGTAGCTTTGCCGGGAAAAGCTTACAATGATGTCCGATATGCACGAAATAAATTTTATCGAAAATTTCCGAACGCTTTGGTCAGGCCCGTAAAAGATGAGGATTACATGCCGCTGCTTGAGTTAAAGAAAGAGTGGAACCGTACAGCGGGAACCAAATATAAAAAAGTATGGGATGACTATTTTTACCAAAAGATTCTTAAATATCATAAGCAGCTGAATCATTTAATACTAGTGATTGAGATAGACGGAAAATTAATCGCTATGGCGACCGGAGGCTTTACTCCAAGCGGCCAAGGATGGGCGGGCATCTTGAAATGTCTGAATGAATATGAGGGTGCCAGTACGGTAATGTATATTGAATTTGCAAAGGAGTTCCATCGGCTCAATCCGAGAGCGGAGCTTATTAACATCGGAACGGACGCCGGTGTAAGAAATAAAGACGGCACTTCGGGTTTAAGCATTTTCAAAAGCAAATTTAGGCCTGTCTTAAGTACAAAGCGAATCCGATTGTATTTAAGGAGAGGAAGTCCCGGACTAAAGAGCGAAGCGGAGGAGCATACTCCATAAACCGAATCAAGCTGAACGAGAGGACTTCATGCCGTAAAATCCGATCTCAAGCATCCGGGGGATGCTTTTTTGTTTCCGAAATACAAAAAGTAGACGTATGTTCCGCCTACTTTTTAAAAAACTTGAAAATGATCGTCATCCTTTACACGGCGGCCATTTTGGATTTGGATACAGGTGAGTGCAGTTATCGCCTTTATGGCGTGCTTGCAGCCATGCGGAATTTCCAAAACGTCGCCGACCATCACTGGACTTGTAGTGCCATCCTTCACCACTTCGCCTAACCCATCGAGAACGATAATAGCTTCGTTCCGCTCAATATGATAGTGATAACTCGTCTGCATGCCGGCAGCGATCTTGATTTTTACCGTGCGGGTTTCCATTTCCCCGGCAACGAGATGGTCTAACACCTGCTTCGAGCCCCACCGCTTCTCCTCATACATGATTTGCGGGTTGTTCTCTTTGTGATGCAGGACATCCTTTATCAGATGGCTGATTCCTTTATTTGCTACCAGAATGCCGTCCGGACCCGCCGCTACGATCAGGTTTTTACCGCCGATCACATGAATCGGTATAGAAAGCTCATTGATCAGATGCGAATTGTTCGAATGCTCCGAGACAGTGCCCTTGCCGATCACGTTGCTTCCGATCTTCGTGGTGAGAGCTTCCCAGCTGCCCAAATCGTACCAAAACCCGTCGTATGGAGCGACGACCATGTTCCGCGTGTGCTCGGCAATTTCCCGATCAAAGCTTAATTCAGGCATTTGTTTCATTTGCAAGATGAAGTCGGCATAACGCAACGGGAGATTACGTTTGGTTAGTGCCGAAAGAAGGAAATCGAGCCTAAACGCATACACACCGCAATTCCACAACGCTTGATTCTTAATAAGGCGACGTGCATTCTGTTCATCCGGCTTCTCGATAAATTGGGAGACGGCACGATAAAAGTTTCTATAGCCGCTTTTCTTCGGCACAATATATCCGAACTGACTGGAAGGATGTAGAGGCGTAGTTCCGATTATAGCCAAATCCGCCCCGGAGTGATTGAGAATCGCGGGAAGTTGTTTTATCGTTTCAAAGAAATTTGGATCTACAAACAAATCTGCCGGAAGAAAACAGACGATGTCATCCGAGTTGGCATTTGTAATGGAATGTAGGTATACGGCTGCAAGTGAGACTGCAGGAAACGTCCCCCGTCGAAAGGGCTCGCTGATGATCGGAATCCGGTCACCGATATGATTTCGCGTCATTTCAGTTTGGCTGTGATGAGAAACGACAACTGCCGATGTCAGTAAACCGGCGGCATCTAACTGGCGGAAAACTCTTTCTATCATCGATTCCGCATGGCCGTCCGGACCCTCAAGGAGCCGGAGAAACACTTTCGTGCGAACCCCATTGGAGAGAGGCCATAGTCTTTTACCGGATCCGCCGGACAATAGAATGATGTGCAAAGAATACCCCCCTCATGAATCAGGTGACTGAACGGAAACAGTTAGAAGATATGCATGACGTTGGTGAAAAGAAAGGGAGCGATATTGTTTAGCCAGACGTCTTACGCTCTGGGAAGATATCTTTGTGGGATCGGTTCTCATCAGTTTATTTCGCGCCGGTTTCAAGATGTATTTGGACGGATTTTGTCCATAGACGAAGTTAGCATAAGTTTCATATTCAGAGAAGGCTCTTGGATCTTCTGTGTTTATGCTTTCAATGATGGCTCGGTACCACGGCTTGCCGTTTCGTGCTTCAATGGTTAGCTTGAGCCGCTCTAATTGAGATTTTTCAAAAAACATGGAATGAGTAACCAGGAAACGAGGGGCGGATTTCTCTTGACCCAGCAATTTTTCGTAAGTTAAAAAATATTCAGGCACACTGAAGTGTTTCCAATAGAAAACATATTTGTCCCCAATGCGGAAATGAAGAGGGCGAATAAAGACGGTATCAGCGTCCACTACAAGAAAGTCTCGTTCACATATCGTATCTCCGCTCAATTTGAGCAGCTGTTGGTAGAGCCAGCCGGAGCGCTCCAAATTCCCGGATCGATAATTAATGTGCTGCTTCGTGATTGGCAGCACGGTGTCTTCCAATACGAATTTACAATTTTTTTGGATACATACCGCACGAATGAGTTCACTTTCGGGGGCAACGATTACAATATCACGTATCGGGTGCATCACATACGTGCGAACACTGTCTATAACATACGGAAGCGTTCGTACATCCTTATCAATTACAGGGATCAACACATCAATCGCGGGGCCGATGAGGGATAGACGGTCACTCATTCTACTAACCTCCATTCTGCTTAGGGATACATTTATTATATGTAAATCGTATGGGACGGTTTAGACAGAGGTCTGTTTCCGCCTCACTTTCAGCAATTACCCAACACTCTGTCCATATTCGCAGACATATGATGTTATCAGTCTGAAATGTAATGTGGTGGTGATCGGATGCAAAGCAAAGATGAACTGCGGCAAATAACGATCGGGGGGTGGACATTTCAACGTCTGGTTCTTTCCGATAAGGAAATGTACTCGAGATACGTCATGGAATCCGAATATCCTACCACTGTATTTAGTTCTCATTTCGATTTTATTTGGGGAAATTCGGGTCATCGAAATTTCGCCATATGGAGAGAAATGGATGGAATGCTTGCCGTTTTTAAATACAACAGTAAATCCCAAACCTTAACTCTTCCTATCCTTCCCTTAGGAAAAGGGTCGCCGGAGCAAGTTGCATCTGTACTGATTAAGGCTTTGAGTTTTTGTCGCGAATGGAACAAGAGGAATATAGTGGGCGTTCGTGTGATCGACGAGCTGCAGTATGAGTTCCTCAGAAAATCTTATCTGTTTCGTAAACATATCCGAATTAAAGTCCTTGAAGGGATGGATCGGCACGTTTCCGTTCAAAATCTTCTTACCTTGCCGGGGGAAGCTTTCCGTCCGATCCGATATACACGAAATAAATTTTATAGAAATTATCCCAGCGCGCTAGTTAGACCTATGAGCAGCGAGGATTTACAGCCGCTGCTTGACTTAAAGCGGGAGTGGAACCGTTCATCCGGAGAAAAGTATAAGGGAATTTGGGATGAACTGTTTTACCAAAAGATTCTTAAATACCACGAACAGCTGAATCATTTCATTCAGGTGCTCGAGGTTGATGGAAAAATTGTCGCTTTGGGGACCGGGGGCCTCACTCCAAGCGGTCAAGGATGGGCAGCGATCATGAAATATTTGGATGATTATGAGGGCGTTAGCACAATCATGTATCTTGAGATCGCAAAGGAGGTCAACCGGCTTAATCCGAAAGCCGAGCTTATTAACCTTGGTAGCGACTCCGGCGTAAGAAGTAAAGAAGGCGCTTCGGGTTTAAGACTTTTCAAAGACAAATTCAGGCCTGTATTAAATACGAAGAGAATGCAATTGTATTTAAGAAGAAGAAGTCCGGGTTTAAAAAGCGGGTGGAAATCCCCATCCGCTTGACCCGAATCAACACAAACCGGCTGCATGTTGCAGCCGGTTTATTACTGCTTCGAACACATTCTAAACACAATGAATGGTACAATGTGAAAATAAGAATAAATTTACAATCGGAAGGATGTTACGCATGAGCGAATCTAATCAGGAGTATATCGTAATCTCGGGTGCGAGGGAAAACAATCTCAAGAACGTGTCACTGCGCGTTCCAAAGCGGAAGATTACGATCTTCACCGGAGTTTCCGGATCCGGTAAGTCGTCCATCGTCTTCGATACGATCGCCGCAGAATCTACTAGATTACTGAATGAGAACTTCAGCATGTTCGTTCGCAATTTCTTGCCCCGCGTTCCGCAGCCGGATACGGACGCGATCGAAAACTTGAGCATGGCTGTTATCGTGGACCAGAAGCGGCTTGGCGGCGGTTCACATTCCACAATGGGCACGATTACCGATATCTCTCCGATTCTCCGTCTTCTTTTCTCCCGAGTAGGTAAGCCCTATGTTGGACAAGCCCACATGTTTTCCTTCAACGATCCGCAAGGCATGTGTCCCGAGTGCAACGGAATCGGCCGCAGGCTGGGCGTCGACATGAAGAAGGCGCTGGACATGTCAAAGTCGTTGAATGAAGGGGCAATTATGCTGCCGGACTATTCGGTGAACGGCTGGGAATGGAACATGATCGTACAGTCGGGGGACTTTGATCTCGACAAGAAGCTGAGCGATTTTTCGGATGAGGAACTGGAGCAGCTGCTGTATGCGAAAGCAAGAAAAGTGGCGACGCAGTTCGGGGGGAAGACTATAAACATTACAGTGGAAGGCGTTATTGAGAAGTTTACCAACAAATACATTAAGCAGGATGTGAAGACGAAGTCCGAGCGCACACAAAAAGCTGTCGCGCCGTTCATTTCCGAGGGACCCTGCTCCAGCTGCCGCGGCGCGAGACTTAGTCAGGCAGCGCTTAGCTGCAGGATCAATGGATTCAACATTGCGGAGCTGTCCTCGATGGAGGTCGGACAGCTCATCCGCGTCATTCGAGAAATTGACGACGCAATCGCCGCGCCGATCGTCAAGTCGCTGACGGAGCGGTTACAGCATCTGGTCGATATCGGACTCGACTACTTGACGTTGGACCGTGAGACGGATACGTTGTCCGGCGGCGAGTCTCAGCGCGTCAAGATGGTGAAGCACCTGAGCGGCAGTCTGGTGGATGTCACTTACATCTTCGATGAGCCCAGCGTCGGCCTGCACCCGCGCGATGTTCACCGGCTAAATGAGCTGCTGCAAAAGCTGCGCGATAAGGGCAATACCGTAATTGTCGTCGAGCATGATCCCGATGTGATCAAGGTGGCCGATCATATCGTCGACGTCGGGCCTTACGCCGGCGGCCGCGGCGGTACCATCGTGTATGAAGGAAGCTACCAAGGCTTGCTGGAGTCGGGTACGCTGACAGGCAATCATATGAAGCGGCCGCTCCAGCTGAAAAACCATTACAGGCGGCCGTCCGGCAAGCTGTCCATCAAGGACGCCACACTGCACAACCTGCGGAACGTGAGTGTGCATATTCCAACCGGTGTGCTGACAGTAGTTACGGGCGTCGCCGGATCGGGCAAGAGTACGCTGATTAACGAAGTGTTTCTCAGCCGGCATCCGGATGCGATCGTCATCGATCAATCGGCGGTAGGCGTGTCAACACGCTCGAATCCTGCGACCTACACGGGCATTATGGATGATGTGCGCAAGGCGTTTGCTTCTGCGAACAAGGTCAATCAAGGCTTGTTCAGTTTCAACTCCAAGGGGGCTTGCGAGAACTGCCAAGGGCTGGGCGTCGTATATACGGACCTTGCATTCCTCGACAGCGTGAAGCTGCCGTGCGAAGTATGCGGAGGCAGACGGTTCAAGGAAGAGGTGCTCGCGTACAAGCTGAATGGCAAGTCAATTGCAGATGTGCTGGAGATGACGGTGGAGCAGGCACTGGACTTTTTTCAGCTGAAAGAGGTTGTGCGCAAGCTCCAAGCGATGAGCGATGTGGGGCTGAACTATATTACACTCGGTCAGCCGCTCAGCACGCTGTCGGGCGGGGAATGCCAGCGCATCAAGCTGGCAAGCGAGCTGCATAAGAAAGGGAGCATCTACGTGATGGACGAGCCGACGACCGGCCTTCATATGTCGGATATCGGTCACCTTCTGGAAATCATGAACCGTCTCGTAGATGCCGGCAATACGGTGATCGTCATCGAGCACAACCTCGAGGTGATCAGCCAAGCGGATTGGATCATCGATATGGGACCGGACGGAGGCAGCAAGGGCGGCCAGGTAGTGTTCGAGGGCACACCTTCGCAGATCATCCACGCGGAGCAGTCGATCACGGGAAAATATTTAAAGTAAGGGAATAGGGGTTTACGTATTTGGAGCTGCTATATTGGCAGCTCCTTAATTTTGTCTTTGGGACAGACTGTTCTTCGGACCTTCATGTATGACAATGGGATTGAGCCTAAATTAGATTCTATAACCCAACCGATCAAAATTTCTGACGCATATGATATAAGAAACGGGCAATTACCGTTTGCTCCAAATGATGATTCAAAGGAGACTGGGGATGACAAAATATCAAATTGTTTATAGGGGTACAATTTCTCATGCATTTGGTGGGGGAATAGCGTGCGGAGAATATATTTTAGCATTAGATAGGTTAGGAGTCGATGTAAAAATTGACAATGGTTATTATTATAATTTTTCAAAATTGGAACGGCAGAAAGCACTAAGGCTCAGTTTTTTATTGAATAAGCCTTATGCGGCAGACAAACCTAAAATATTAGTCTATGATTCTCCCCCTCAAGGCATTGATACAAAAAAGGAACGAGAGAGGTTTGACTATCTGATCCTCAATACCGTATGGGAAACGACGAAAATACCCAGTCAGTGGTTTCCCATAATTAATGAATTTGATGCAGTGTGCGTGCCATCGCTTCATAATATCGCGGCCTTGAAAAACAGCGGGGTAAAGATCCCTGCTTCCTAGTGCCGCATGGGACGGATACTCAATTTTACAATCCGGAAAACGAAAAATTCCCTTTGCGGGGCTCAACCGGAAAGTTCATCTTTGTATCCGTATTCGGTTTTCAGCACCGGAAAAATCCGGAAGGGTTGCTCCGGGCTTATTGGGAGGAATTTAAACCGGATGAACAGGTCATGCTGCTGATGAAAACCCACTGGTACGGAAATAAGAATATGGGGCATCAGATTCGAAAGAGTATCTCTCAATTCAGAGAGAAGCTTGGGATCGGTAGAGTTACCGCACCTCTTGTATTAATCACCAACATACTCGATAGTAAACAACTCAGAGGCGTATATACGCTTGGTAATGCTTTTGTTCTACCCTCTAGAGGAGAAGGTGTGGGGTTGCCTTTTATCGAGGCATTATCTAGCGGCATACCGGTCATTGCTACGGGGTGGGGAGGGCAAACGGATTTCCTCCATGAAGGAAATTCATTTTTGGTCAATTATGAATTGGAAAATCCGGGAACACGCATGAATCATTCCATATCGCCAGATTACCGTATATTTTTTTCGGAAAAAGACCAACAATGGGCAGAACCGGATCTTGAACACTTAAAAAAGCAAATGAGGTATGCCTACGAAAACCCAGATCTTTGTAGAAAAAAAGGAATGCAGGGGAGAAGGGATATGTTGAATTACACTTGGGATCGCGGTGGGATCGAATTAAAACAAGCCGTCGAAAAGATGATGGGATAAAAAGGAGACCTATTAAGATAAAATAACGAAGTATTCAAATATGTGTTAGACTTGTTTTTGCTCAAGCTTTTCCTCAAAAACCCTTAAAGCTTTTGCCACGACCGTAAAGCTTGAAGAGTTTTATCATTGCAAAGGAATAGCGGACAGGTAAAAAGAGAGCGTGGATTTGATGCCGACTTATTTATATACTTACGCGTGTCATGAAGACGAACGGTTATTGTGCGGTTTGGAGTTACGCTCCTTGTTCGGTTTCGAGCCTTCGGAGCGTGCTTTTTGTTCTCAGACCGAGATAGATCCAAGTCGTAGTCCTTTTATTAAGGAGCGAATCGATATACAGTTTGAAGGCGGCAGTCCTTCGGAACTGGCGAAACGAGTCCGAAGTTTGGATTTGGGCGGCTCAACATTCAAGGTGAAGTTCGTAAAAACGGGCGACGATATCCCGTTTGAGGAGCGGAGAGCGGCGGAACGTGTTGTTGGAATGAAAATTACCGGGAAGGCTGAGATGCGTTGCGATTCCGCATCCGCGCGGGATAGAGGCTATCGATCCTTGTTGCGGGATCGGAACGGTCGTCATTGAGGCGCTTTCGATGGGAATCGATATTGTCGGGTACGACATCAACTGGATGGCGATTCGCGGCGCGCGTTTGAATTTACAGCATTTCGGGTTTCCCGATGTCGTTAAGGTGGCCGACATGCGAACATTAAGCGGTCGCTATGATGCAGCGATACTCGATTTGCCATACAATCTATGCTCCAAGCTATCACAGGAGGAACAGGTGCAGATGCTCCGCAGCGCAAAGAGGCTTGCGCGCAAAGTAGTTGTCATTTCGACGGAAGCTATCGATGATATAATCGGGCTTGTCGAGTTCAACATTGTTGATCGCTGCACGATCAAAAAAGGCACATTCGTCAGAGAACTGCTGGTATGTTCATCGTAGAACCCAATGCCCCCTTGATGAAAAAACGTTCCCGAAAGTGAGCGTTTTTCCTTACACGACTGCAGTCGCCATATTGTCCAAGCTATCGGTTCATCCCAAAACGTCACTTATTATAATAAAATACCGTTATAGCATCGGACATTTTTGTTACAGCTTTCTTCAAATTCCGATAATACGTGCTTAAGGCCATGTTCATTCGTTGCGCAATGGTTTCATGATTACCTGAATTTTGTATATAACTCAATCGCAGAATGGTTCCGTAAGCAGCATTTTGGCCGTTGGCATCACACCATTCTTCCACGATCGAAAGGATCAGTTTCCTTAATTGATTCGCTGCCTCACTTAGTTCATGCTTGGAATGGATATATTTTCGGAGATAGGGGTAGCCGCTAACGAAATTTTGATTTTCCTCGAAATTATGGAAGTGAATTAATAGATGTTTCGTTTGTTCAATCATCTCAGGTTGAGAAGGGGAGAGAACGGGACTGTTGGCCTCTCGGGATGTTAATAACCGTTCCGAAAGCAAGCCCTCTCTTAAGTCCAACTGATATGCTTTATATACAACACCGTCTTCGGAAACGTAATCCCCCCAGCTTAGCCTTTGATACCCCATACTTTCCATAAGCTGATGCGCTTCCGGAAATGGAGTAATAACAGTCATGAGACTGTTAGGTGCAATCTTGGAGTAGCCAAACATAAAAGCCAATCCGACGGCACTTGCTCCGAATTCAGGTTGAAAAGATGCAATCCACATTATTATTTCATTTTCTTGGTAGGCGGAATGTTTAATGTAACGGCTGTATGTCGGGTTATTGATTAACTCTTTTCTTATACGCCGGGTTAGCGGCAGAGCGGACACAAAGAGGATCAATCGCTTTTTATTATAGAAACCGTAGAAAGTATCAGGGCTCAAGTCAAAATACTCCTCTAAATAGTCCTCTTGCATGGTAAGGTCCGGAAAAAAGCCGGGAACGCTATGGTGAAACCGAGTAAACATCATCTTTACTGTGGGGAGTTCGTCTTTAAGAACGGGACGTATATCAAATTCATCGAAAGATTCCAGAAAACAATAGCTATGTAATATATCGTGATCGATCAGATGCAGCAGCTGCAAGTAAATCGATGACCGTTCGTTCGGTTTTTTTTGGTGTAATCTTTTTAGAAGGTAAGATCTTGCTTTGTGCAGGTAAGCAGTATGGAGCTCCGGGGATCTAAAATTAAAATCTTTGCGGATCCAAGGTCTGATGGAATTCAGAACTTGCCATCCTTCTGGGGTCAACTTTATGAAGGGAAGCTCGCAAAAGGTTCTGAATACATGAATATTGACATCACACTGCAGCAAATGAGTAATCAGATCATAATCAAAGCTCCACAACATTGAGGCGGCATCAAGAAGCTTAGACTGGGCATGAGATAGTTTTACATTTTTCAATAGAAATTTGACGGCTTCGTGATAAAACTTCACTTTATATAACCTCGAACCAATCACTTCGTCTCCCTCAAGAAGAGTATCCTGCGATATATGTTGAATTGCAAACGGAAATCCTCTGCAAAATTTAGTAATATTGTGAAGCGTTTCAAAGCTGCGGATGCCCAATGATTCGGCGAATCGGTAACTTGCCGTTTGGTCCAGCGGTTTTAGCTCCAAGTTGTAAATGGATTGTTTTCCGTCCGCATACTTTGGCCACGATTGTTCCAAAGGAAATCGAGAAGCCGATAAAATACGGACGCTTGGAGCAAGGCGCGGCAATGAGAATGAAACCAGCCGTTGGAAATGCTTCTTCCAAGGTTCGAAAGGATCGATTACAAAAACAACATTTTCACAGCATGATGCGCAGTTGTTCATGAAGTGATGGAGATGATCTATCGATATGCTCTGTGAAGAAGTATTTACAATCACATGATCATCGTCGGTAAGCTGCAGCTGAAAGAAATCACTCGCGGAATCATCCTGACAATATTTTTGGATCAGGGCAGTTTTTCCTATTCCCCCTGGACCATAAATATGCACGATACGGGGTCCGTCGTATTGCATTAACTGTCTTATTGAATCGAGTTCCTGCTCTCGTCCATAAAATGGTTCAAATTTTTTTTGTTGTTCGTAAGTAACATCCACCACAGCGCAACACCTTCCTATTCTTTAGTACGTTGAGGAAATGAGAGTTCGGTGAGAGTGAATATCGCATTGTAATTGAAAGTAAGTAAATGATACAAAGATAAGCGGATGGAGGTTCAGCATTGGTTAGGAAGATTTAAATAGTAAGCTTTTATTGTAATTTTAATACTTATCCCTCAAGGAGTGAATCAGTTTGAAAAAGAAAGTCGCTGCATTATTGCTCGTTGTTGTTGCGGTATTCATGCTGGTTGGAAACGTAATGGCAGAGGATTCTGCCGCTTCGCAAACCTGGAAAGTTGCGGTCGGCAAGGAAACGGACTCCACGTCGATTGATGCGATGCTCCCTAGGGTCACTTATGTCCATGAAGGTGACAAAGTGGAATTTACCAACGGAGCGAAAATCACTCCTCACACCGTAACCTTCCTCGGCGAAACCAAGAAGCCCTTGTTGCCTACAGACCCTGCTCATGCAGTGCCGTCGGCCGACAGCGGGGTGAGCTGGGACGGAAAAGCGCTTCTTAACTCCGGTATTCTTCTTCCCGGGCAAAAGTATGAAGTTGTTTTCCCGAAAAGCGGTGTTTATTCTTTCTATTGCGTTCTTCATCCAATGATGACCGGCACAATTGTTGTCATCCCGAAAGGACAGCCGATTCCAGACAAAATTGCACAAGCTGCAGACGCCAAATGGCAGGAGAATGAGCTCTTGCTGCAAGCTCAGCTGTTGGATGGTTCCAATGCTTCTGCGACATATACCAAAAACAATGACGGTTCCTTAACTTACAGTATCGGAATGGGATCCGCTCATTCGACTTTGTCTCACAACAAAAATATGCCCGATTTGGTTGTAGTCAGCGCAGGCGATTCCGTGGAATGGATGAACATGAGCCCCTACGAACCCCATTTTGTTACGTTCAATAAACCTGCAGATCTGAATTTCTTCACCGAAAAAGGAGAGTTCAATCCCGCATTCCTGGCGCCTTCCGGAAAAACCGCGTTTGACGGTACCGGCTTTACGAACTCAGGAATCATGATGCCCGGAACGAAATACAGCTTGAAGTTTACAAAGCCCGGAACCTATAAGTACGAATGCTATCTGCACTCCGGCTCTAAAATGACAGGCACAATCGTTGTTGTTCCAAAAGACGCCATTAAATTGGTGGTGAACGGAAAAGCGGTAGCCGATTCCGCCGGTGCGGAGTGGAAAAACGGCGACATACAAGTATCTGTTAAATTGTTCGCGCAAGCCTTGGGAGGCACCTTAACCGTAAAAGGCAAATCCGCTACGATAAAGGCAGCAGGTGAGGCCAAATCGGCTAATGTCAGCATCAATATCGTGAAAGGCGTCGGATTCGCCTCAGCGGAGCAAATCGTAAGGGCACTTGGAGGATCTTATTCCTGGAACGAAACGACCAAGACGTTCACCGTAACGGTCGGCAATTCAACAGGCGGTCACGCACATCATTAATCTCTTCAAATATGTAAGGCGCACGGGAGGAGCCGCGTTCGCAGCTCCTCTTCTTTTTTCACCAACTCGAGAGGAGTACCGAATTGTGAAAAACTATCGCTTCAAGTGGCCAATTCTGCTCTTCGCCGCTTTGCTCGTTTTTGTGCCATGTTCACAACGCTCCGCAGATGCAGCAATTCCGGCGGTAAAGAAATATCAATTGTATGCGACAGACGGTTACCTCACGCTACCGGACGGCAAACAGGTTTATGTGTGGGGTTACAGTCTAAAAAATGAACCCGGAAGCGCTTTGTATCCATCCCCGACGCTGGAAGTGAACGAGGGAGATCAAGTGGAAATCACCCTTACCAATATCGGGCCACTGAAGAAAGGGATAAAGAAATTGGCCCATACCATCCACTGGCACGGACTTGACACGAATCAGCAAAACGACGGGGTCCCCCATACATCGCTAGCGATCCAGGTCGGTGAATCGTTCACTTACAAATTTACAGCGGGACATGCAGGCACCTATTTTTACCACTGTCACGTAGATACGATCGAACATTTGCAGATGGGAATGTTTGGCGCATTCATTGTGAAAGCCAAAGACGGCGTCAACCAGGCTTGGACAGGAGGGCCCGCTTATGACAAAGATTACGTATTCGTCGTGAACGAAATCGATCCGGTTTGGCACAGAGCGGTAGAAGAAGGGAAAGCTTATGACCGGACTTCTTTTAACCCTAAGTACTGGACTATCAACGGCAAGTCGTATCCGGATACGGAGGAAACCTCCTCTACCATGATCGAAGGCAAGGTCGGGCAAACCGTACTAATCCGAATCATTAATTCAGGGTACCAGCCGCATAGCTTTCATATGCATGGTTTTCATTTTGACGTCGTCGCATCCGACGGCAGGCCGCTGCCCCAGGCGACCCGGAAAGATACCATTCTGATCGGCCCGGGAGAACGGTACGATCTTCTAGTTACATTCGACCAGGACGGTATGTTTCCCCTGCACAGTCATAATATCGTCGATAACACCAATAACGGGGTGTATCCCGGAGGTCTCCATACCATGATGAACGTAAGGGCAAATTCCGAAGCCATGGAGACCAAAACGATTGTTCTGCGCAAGGGGCAAAATACGGCTACTGTCGACGGCAAAGAAGTGAAGATGCCGCAACCCGTCCTCAATCTGCTAGGGTACAACTATGTTCCTTTGCGGTTTATTGCGGATCAAATGAATGCTGAACTGAAGTGGAATGATAAGGAACAATCCGTAACTTACAAAGCCGGCGAAACGTCCATTCAGTTTTGGATCAATAAGCAGCAGGCATTGGTTAATGACAGGGTAATCAACATAACGGCGGTCCCTAAACAAATAAACGGCTACTTTATGCTGCCGGTACGGTTTTTGTCGGAACAACTGCACGCCCGTATCGAAACGGACAATGCAACCGGCAATATCATTTTGACTGTACCTACAAACGTTCCGCAGCCGGCCCTCGAGTCTGTTAAGAACGGTCATGATCATCACGGATCCGACACGGACAGCGGAAGTTCATCTCAAAGCGGCGACATTCCTTCCGAACCGCTTGGCAGCATTGATCCTTTAACCGTAGAGATTCGTAAAGGCGAGTTCGTCCCTAACAAGCTCACAGTAAAAAAAGGGCAAACCGTCACTTGGGTCAATAAGGACACCGACATCCATACGGTATATGACCTCACGGATGTATTTCAAAGCAAAAACCTGCTGTCGAACGACATATTCACATTCCAGTTCATGACGGAGGGCAGCTATACGTATTATTGCTCGACCCACCCGATCATGCAGGGGGAAATCGTAGTCACCGAATAGTTATCCGCTACACATCAGATAGATAACTTTATTTTCACAATACACCAAAGGCTGCCGATATGCTCGGCGGTCATTTTTTTGCTGAAACATTTAATTACATTTCTTATCATATGTATATTTAAGGACGCTAATGAAAGGAGGAGGTTAGTTGCTTTGGATCTTATGGCTCACTTTGGCTGCATTGTTTGTGCTTATTGAGCTGCAAACGGGGACTTTTTATTTCGTGCTTCTAGCGGTTGCAGCAATTTTCTCAATGTCCTCCGATCTTCTAGGCCTCCCCTTTTTAATTCAATGCTTCACTTTTACAGTCGTAACTTTACTAATGTATGTCTTCCTATTACCGCTCCTTCGCAAAACGATTCCCTCATCTAAAGCTTTGGTCCAGCAAACAACGGATAAACTGTTAGGTCACGAGGCATTCGTTATTCAGGATATCATTCCCGGTGAAGTAGGAATGGTAAAAATTAATGGAGAAGTTTGGTCTGCAATTTCAGATGAGTTCATTTGTATGGGAGAAAAAGTGAAAATCATTGAGGTTCGGGTGACTAAATTATTTGTAAAAAAGGAGTAGGTCGGTATGGTCGGTTTCATTGTATTTATCATTATTTTTGCTGTTGTGATAACTATCGTTGCGAAAGGGATTCGGATTATCCCCCAACAAACTGTAGCAATAGTGGAGAGACTTGGGAAATACAATAAAACGTTACATGCAGGGGTAAATTTGATTATCCCGATCATTGACAAAATACGAACTCGTCACAATCTTCGCATGCATCAGGAAACAGTGCCTTCACAATCTGTAATTACGAAGGATAATGTTGCGATCGGTGTAGAACTTGCAACATTTTTTACGGTTGTGGATCCAAAACTGGCGACATACGGGATAGCTAACTATGTTGAAGGAATACATAATATTGTTGCTTCCGCCCTTCGAGCTACAATCGGTAAGATGGAACTGGATGAAATACTATCTAACCGCGACCGCATTCAAGCTGATTTAAGACTGGTGTTGGATAATGCGTCGGAAAATTGGGGCGTTCGAATTGATAGGGTAGAAGTGCTTCAATTAGCAATTCCATCGGATATTCAGAATTCAATGGAAAAGCAAATGAGAGCTGAAAGGGAAAAACGAGCTAATATATTGCAGGCGGAAGGGGAAAAGCAAGCTACAGTACTGCGAGCGGAAGCGCAGAGAGCCGCCGTAGTACTTGCGGCTGAAGCGGAGAAACAACGGCAAATTCTTGATGCAGAAGCAAAACAAAAAGCCCAGGAACTAGAAGCCCATGGGAAAGCCGAAGCAATAAAACTTGTAGCTGAAGCGGAACGAGCCAGGATTGAAGCAATAAAGCAAGCGGGTCTCGATTCTCAAATATTGGCCTATAAATCATTTGAAGCCCTCGGGCAAATGGCAGAAGGTAAAGCGTCGACAATATTTATTCCAACGGAAGCAGTAAACGCACTTGGATCCATTGGGATGATCGGCAAAATATTTGATGTGAACCGGTAAATTGCGACATCAGGAGAAGCCTAAAGAAGAACTATCTCACTAAAATAACCCCGGCCAATTAGGTCGGGGTTATTTTTCTCTTCAGCTTCAACGATGTTTATTTAAGGCTATATCCATGTTCGACTCCGGAATTGTGCCCCTTACGGTCCAACCTCCATCAACAAAAAACAGTTGTCCAGTCATATAAGCAGAATCATCAGAGGCTAAAAATACTGCTGGTCCCACCATATCTTCCGGGTCGCCGGTTCTTCCTAGCGGAACCATCGCGCCCCAAGTGCTTTTATAACTAGGGTCATCCTGCAGATTACGATCCACATTCGTAGCCCCCGGCCCAAAGGCATTGACCCTGATGTTGTAAGGCGCAAGCTCCACCGCCATCTGCTTGGTCATAGCATGGATACCACCTTTGCTGCTTGCGTACGCGATAAGATTTTTCACGCCGAGTTCCGCGCAAATGGTTGAGATATTTACAATACTGCCGCCTGCGGCTATCTTCATCATCCTGGCCGCCTCAAGGGAGCAAAAAAACGTCCCCTTTAAGTTGGTGTCGATAACTTGATCCCACTTTTCTTCCTTCATTTCGAACAAATCCGTCCAACCAGTAATACCGGCGTTATTGATCAGAACGTCCAGTGTCCCGAAATTTTCAGCTATCATTCTGAACATATCTTTGATTTTTCCTACATCGGAGATGTCCGCCTGTACCGCGAATGATTTGCGCCCCATTGTTGTAATTTCATCCACAACCTCGTCGGCTCCTGCCTTGTCTGTGTTATAGTTTACGGCCACGTGCGCGCCTTCTCTTGCCATGCCCAACGCGATGGCCTTGCCGATCCCTTTGCTTGCACCTGTTACCAGTACGTACTTATCCCGCAATTTCATATTCATCTTTCCTTTCTATATGAATTCTTTCATTTTCAATTACTACGCTTTGATTCAATTCTATGAACCCTCCTCCATTTTTCTTCCATTGTTTGTTCAATTTACTGTTAAACAATGACCGGATTAGTTCATATGAATGAACAGGTATCGGAATGCGTATTTATCATTTTAGAGGGGATTAGATAGTTCGCGTAAAAGCTCTGCATAGAAACTAGGAGGTGTTATGAAATGAAAGAAAAGAAGAAAATACGTGTCGGTATGATTGGGTACAAATTTATGGGCAAGGCCCATAGCCATGCCTATCGAGATATTCCCTTTTATATGGGTTTAGAAGCCGAACCGGTCCTACAAGCGATCGCAGGAAGGGATGAGAACGCTGTGAAGGAGGCGGCCCTCAAAATGGGCTGGGCTTCCTGGGAAACAGATTGGCGAAAATTGATCGAGCGTGAGGATATAGATTTGGTTGATATCGGAACCCCAAATAATGTCCATGCGGAAATGGCGATCGCAGCGTTGGAAGCGGGTAAGCATGTAGTCTGCGAAAAACCGTTGGCCATGAACGCGAAAGAAGCGTTCAAGATGTACAAAGCTGCAGTAAAATCCGGTAAGGTCCATATGATCTCGCATAATTATCGGTATGTGCCGGCCGTACAGATGGCTAAGCAGATGATCGAGAAGGGATTGATTGGAACGATCCGCCATTTCCGGGGTGTTTATCTTCAAGATTGGATCACGGATCCAAATTTCCCGCTGATCTGGCGGTTACGTAAGGAGGTATGCGGCTCGGGAGCGCTCGGGGATCTGCTTGCGCACTCCTTGGATTTAGCACGATTTCTCGTTGGGGAGATCAGCAAAGTATCGGCTACTATGAGTACTTTCATCCCGCAAAGACCTATTGGTGATATGACAGGCGGTCTTAACGCCAAGGTTTCCGGCGACATTATGGGGGAAGTAGACGTGGATGATGCGGTTGCCTGTTTGGCTCAGTTCGAGAATGGGGCAATGGGTGTATTTGAAGCGAGCCGATTCGCTTTGGGCAACCGAAACGGCAACCGTTTCGAAATAAACGGGTCGAAGGGATCCATCCGTTGGGATATGGAGAACATGAACAACCTGCAGGTATTCCTAGAGAGTGACTCTGCAGGACTGCAGGGATTTCGAACGATAAACTGCACCGAAGAGGCTCACCCTTTTGCAAGAGCCTATTGGCCGGCGGGACATATTATCGGTTATGAACATACGTTTATTAATTTACTTTCCGAGTTGATTCGCGGAATTGAGGCCGGCGAATGCCCTACTCCCAATTTCGAGGACGGTATGGCTAATCAAGTAGTGTTGGATTGTATCGCGGACTCCGCGAGTTCAGGCAAGTGGGTTGCTGTACCTAAAAAGGAAGAGTGGGAAGCGCTGTTTGTTTAAAGGGGCCGACCCTCAAAAAAAGTTGAAGA
This sequence comes from Paenibacillus thermotolerans, assembly GCF_028745515.1. Lineage (GTDB taxonomy): Bacteria > Bacillota > Bacilli > Paenibacillales > YIM-B00363 > Paenibacillus_AE > Paenibacillus_AE thermotolerans. The sequence goes on from NZ_JAQZSG010000009.1 coordinate 127,962, forward strand.
CCCACAGTGTTCCCGCTGTGGGTCCATTTCTGTCTTTCGAATCACGATCAAAATGTTGTCTCAAGACGTATTGAGTGAAGTCGGATCAATTGCGTGCGGTTACTTTAGGCGAACAAGTTGACTGACGTGTAATAATTGCTGTCTCCAGCACAATCTGACGGATTTCTTTCGCAGCATAATCGTTCTCGAACAGAAGTTTCACTGCCTGTTCACCCATCTTAGAGAAATTCTGAGTAACCGTTGTAAGAGGGACTTCGAGATACTCGCAAAATGGCAAATTATCAAATCCGGTAATGGAAAGCTCATCAGGTACTTTGATGCCTAGCGATAAAGCTTCCTTCATTACTTTCTTGGCTGTCATATCATTGATACACACGATGGCAGTCGGAGCATATTTTCCAAGAGACATAAGGTTTACTATTGTTTTTCGTATTTTCTCCTGTTCATCTTTAGGGCTATCCATGCGCTCTAATGCAATATCAGCGACCCACGCTTCGTGGAAACGAAGTTCCGAGCCGACAAGAGCCTGATAATAACCCTCAATGCGCCGCTTAATAGAAGTCGCTTCCTTAATTTGACTGCCGACTAAGGCGATATTCCGATGTCCTAAATCAATTAAATACTTTACTATATCATGAATTCCTTGGTAATTATCGGAAACTACACTTGGCAACTGTAAATATTCGATATTTCGATCGATCACGACGAAAGGGAATCGCGAAATAAGCATGTCAGCGAATAGATCAAGGTTTGCACAGCTGTTGACTGGATACACGATCATCCCGTGTATTTTATCATTCCTGAGCTGGTGAATGATTTCCCTTTCTTTATGTACATTGTATGAGGTGTTATGGAATGTGACGTAATACCCACGCTCTTTGGCCTCCTTCTCAGCCCCTCGCAATATGCTATATCCAATGTTCTCCTCGTAGGGAAGAATCACTGAAATAATAGGCAGCTGCCCTCCGAAAGAAAGGTTGGGGTACGAATCGGTTCCTGCCGCTACTGTTTCTTGTGGTAAATGCACGAATGTCCCCTTGCCTTTCACTCTTGTGACTAGGCCTAATTGCTCCAATTCTTTTACTGCCCTTGTTACGGTAATACGGCTAACCGTGAATAGCTCGGACATCTCGAATTCCGAGGGAAGCCGATCCCCATGTTTTAAGGATCCAAGGATAATTTCTTGTCTATAATGTTCGAAGATGCGCTGATATAAAGGAATCGCCATGTTATATTACCTCTGATTTCCAAGTTTGAGGATTCATCCTGATATATCATATGGGCGCTTAAATAAATTATTACTTGCTTGCAAGCGATTCCAAAAAGCATGCATATCGAGAAAAATAAGGCAATATATATCATCTTAAACAGTTGGTTTGTTGCTGCTATATCTGCATTTGAAAGTAATGATCGGGGTGATGAAATGGGGGCGGTTCGCGGGAATAGGGGGACATTGCGTGCAAGAATGTGGAAAGCGCGATATTACTATTTGCTTATACTGCCGACGATTGTTTATTTCATCATAGTTGCTTACCTGCCATTCGCCGGGCTGCAGATCGCGTTCAAGGATTTCCAAATTTACAAGGGGATTATGGCAAGTCCATGGGTTGGGTTTAAGCACTTCGTGGAAGTATTTACTTCTGTAAAATTTCCCCAGCTCTTGGAGAACACACTGCTTATCAGCTTGTACCGACTCATTTTTGGTTTTCCGGTTCCCATTTTATTTGCATTGCTGCTCAACGAGGTTCGGCATTTATGGTTTAAGAAGACAATTCAGACGGTAACTTACTTTCCACATTTCTTGTCCTGGGTTGTATTTGCGGGGATTGTCTTTAATTTTATCGGGCCGCTGGGGATCGTTAATTTATTTTTAAGGGACTTGGGATTGGAGCCGATTAATTTCCTAACTACTCCGGAATATTTCCGATCCATTCTTGTGCTGACAGGAATCCTTAAGGAATTTGGATGGGGAGCCATCATCTATTTGGCAGCATTGGCGGGGCTTGACCCCCAGCTTTATGAGGCTGCGAAAATTGACGGTGCCGCCAAGCTAAGGCAAATCTGGCACATTACGCTTCCTGGACTGCGTTCTACCATTGTTCTTCTGTTCATTCTTCAGCTAGGCCATATTCTGGATGCAGGCTTTGATCAGGTGTTTATGCTCTACAACGGCGCCGTGCTCCAAGTAGCGGATATCATCGATACGTACGTATACCGGGTCGGACTCCTTGAGGCACAGTATGAGATGGCGACGGTCGTTGGATTGTTTAAAGGATTTGTCGGCATGGTGTTAATCGTAACGGCAAATAAAATCATCCGAAGATTGGGGGAAAAATCGTTATGGTAACAAGCAACGATACCCAATCTTTTGATTCATTGCCAAGCGAACGTCTGTTAAACAGCGCAGGAATCTTGGACAGAAATCCATGGTGGGCGCAATGGACCATTCATCTGATTCTTATCATCCTTGGCCTGATCACGCTAGTCCCAATGATGAATGTGTTCGCGATATCTTTAAGCGAAGCACATGCTATTTATCAAAATCCGATGATGATCGTTCCCCACTCATTTACCATTGAAGCCTACAAGTATATTTTTGAAACACCTGTATTAATAAAGTCCTTCGGCATTACTGTTTTCGTTACGGTTGTTGGAACCTTCCTAAATCTTCTCTTCACGATCACTTCAGCGTACGGATTGTCCAAGAACGATATTCCGGGGCACAGGTATTTAATGTGGATTGTCATTATTCCGATGCTTTTCGGTGCGGGTCTTATCCCTACTTATCTGTTGCTTAAGGCTCTTGGATTAATCAATAGCATCTGGGTGCTTATTATTCCGGGACTCGTTGCGCCATTCAACTTGATATTAATGAGAAATTTCTTCTGGAGTATACCGGAGAGCTTGGAGGAATCGGCACGAATCGATGGGGCTTCGGATTTGCAAGTGTTATGGAGTATTATCGTGCCGTTATCCAAGCCTGTCATAGCCACCATCGGTTTGTTTTACGGCGTAGCACATTGGAATGACTTTTTTAATGGATTGTTCTTTATTAATGACAATACGAAATGGCCGCTCCAGGTTGTACTTCGGTCCATCATCATCGACATGAACATGATGGGAATGGGATCGTCTACGACGCAAACACAAGATGTTACGCAGCTTGTTGTGACTCCGGAAAATATTAAGGCTGCTACGATCATCTTTGCTATTGTCCCTATTTTGGCTGTATATCCATTCCTCCAGAAGTATTTCGTGAAAGGTATCTTGTTAGGCTCTGTGAAAGGTTGAAGCGGTGGGGATTTCCTAAAGGGGAAATTTTCATAATTATATGGGCGGAGAGGTGAAGCGTTGCCATGTCAAGCTTTGGGCGTAAAGGCGTTCATGTGCTGCTTATCCTTGCATTAATCGTTGGAACCTTGCTTGGCTGCACAAAGTCGAACAACACGAATGAAACAACGGAAGGGAATGATGAAGAAACAGACAAAGTAGTGACGAATAAGAAGGTGCGATTTTCTTATTTGAGACCCACTTGGGGACCGGCGACTTACTATAAGGGAGGAGCATACGAGAAGGAGCTTTTCAAACAAGGAAATGTTGAGATCGATGTGCAGATCATTCCTGTTATTGAGTTTGACGCCAAGATTAATACCATCTTAGCAGCAGGAGATTTGCCGGATGTTGTTTGGGCCAATGGACCTGTTAGGAAACGCGATCGCGATCTTCAATCGCAGGGGGCTTTCATGCCGATTAATAAATACTTGGAGCAATATCCTGCGATTAAGGAAGCTGTCCCACAAGGAATTTGGGATAAACTCAAGGATGATAAGGGGGATATTTATTTTATTCCCAATCTCATCTATCCGATCGTCCCATTCGTAATCTACTATAGGCAGGATTGGTTTGAAAAACTGAATATTCCAGAACCCAAGACCATTGACGAATTTGTCAATGCTCTCAGAGCAATCAAAGATGGCGATCCGGACGGGAATGGCAAGAAGGATACCGTTCCTTTCACAATGGGGTACGAATGGTCCTTCAAGGATATGGGAACAAGCTTTGGCTTTGGCCAGAATACATGGGAACCATCGCCATCTGATCCTAACACCATTGTTCCATGGTTTTCCAAAGATAAGGAGATCGATGCATACTTCTGGCTCCAAAGTCTTCATGCAGAAGGATTGCTTGATCCGGAGTTCAAGGTCAACGCTGAACCGAACTTCGCTGAGGACAAATTTAAAGCAGGCAAGGTTGCGGTCGTGCCGGGTCACTGGGGAGGATATATCGATCATGTAACCAAGCTGAGACAGGTTGATCCTTCAGCCAAAGTCGGCATTATGTCGCCGTTAATTGGACCGGACGGGGCACAAGGAGGAACCCGCTCCGTATTCCCAATGGACCGCGGATTTTATATTTCATCGAAAGCCAAGGATCCAGACGGCATCTTCCGCTATCTCAATTGGACACTAACTGACGGCTCCGACCTGCGGCGTTACGGGATAGAGGATAAGATGTTCAAGATGAAGGAAGGCAATAGAATTCCAATACCAGATGCAGATAGAGAAAATGACTTTAAAAATCCGCAAATTGAGCCTCTTCGATTCCTGGATCCCATGAGTGAGAAACTGGATTGGGAAAAAATTAAACTTAATTACGAGGGTGCAGGCCTTGCTGATGATTTCGAATACGTAAAATCGAAGTTTGAAGAATACGCCAAGGTAGATTATCCGGATTATCGGGACCCGACCGTAGCCTCCCCAACAGAGGATGAGAAGGGAACAAATCTCTGGAACGATTATATGGAACAGATCGTGCAGAGCGCGATTATCAACCACAATGTGAAGAAGAGCGACTGGCTGAATGCTCTGCAGAAGTGGAAAAACGCCGGCGGTCAGCAAATCATTGATGAAATTAACGAGCTTCAGAAAGATAAATCGAAACCAAACTATTTGGATTAAATTACGGGAGTGAAGAGGATGAAAGGCCTAACAGCTTTCCAGACTACCAGGGAAGAAATTCTTGAGCATTATCGCAAGTTTGGATTTGCCGTCATTCCGGATGCATTGTCTAAAGATGAACTTGATTATTTAAATCAGTTGGTCGATCGCGATATCGAGATCAACCCGGACGACTGGCATGCGCATAGGCAAGGGGCTGCAGGCAACGGACAGGTCATTATGAAGTATCCGGAGCTCGACCGGTTTGTCAGGCATCATCGGACCTTCCCAATTATTCAGGAAGTGCTTAAACAGGAGGCGCGCTTTGCCCAGCTGGATTTCCGCGATGTTCCGGTTCACCTGGCGGATAACAGCGGTATGAACTGGCACCGCGATATCAGTTATTACGGTACAGTAGGCGGCAAAGTATGGGACCCCGACAATCCGTATAACAGCACGTATGCTTGCGCGATTTATTATTTGAAAGATGTACATGAATGCTGCCCGTGCTTTAGCCTGATTCCAAGCTCGCATGAATACGAATCATTGGATGAAGCGAAACAAGCGCTTGGAGAGGATTACTGCGAAGTGGATATTCGCGGGAAGGCAGGCACGGCCGTGCTTTACAACATCACCACTTACCATACCCGAAAGACAGGGAAGAGCGAATGCAACCACGGCCGTCGGACGATGCATAACTACCATTCTCGCGGATCCGTTCCCCCGCTGACGGATTGGGCAACAGTCCCTGAACAATTGGCCCTAAGCAGCGATGCTGAAACTAGGAAGTTTTATTCGCAGTGGACGCCGAAACAAATTAAGTATGCGGTAACTACCTATCAATCGAAAATCCCAAGCTATTACCCTGCTGTAATGTTTAAGAAGTAAATTATGGGGCAACCATCGGCCTTTTTAGGCTGTTGGTTGCCTTTTCAAAGGGGAGGATTTTTCAATGAGAATAGCGATCGGCCAGTTTAGCGAATTAAGTGATGAAACTTTGCAGTTTGCCCGTCAATTAGGTGTTGCAGGAGTGCAGCTTAACACGCCTAAATTGCCTGGAACCCATCGATGGGAGTACGAGGATCTATTGGATCTAAGGTTGAAATGCGAAGAATACGGGCTGCGGTTGGAAGCCTTAGAGAATGTGCCAATCACTTTCTATTATAAGGCGATGCTGGGGCTTGAAGGTCGCGATGAACAGATTGAACATTATCAGGCAACGATCCGCAATGTAGGTCGAGCGGGCATTCCGATCTTAGGGTACCATTTCATGCCGAATGGGGTTTGGAGAACGTCTTTTAAGACTCCAGGCAGGGGAGATTCGCAGGTTTCATCCTTCGACTTGGCTCTTGTCCATTCCACAGAGGCAGGTTCCGTTGTGGGGCACGCTGTAGCCGAGAGGGACTCTAGGTTAAAGAAAGTCATCGAATCCAGCGGCGATCGGATTGTCACGGAAGATGAGATGTGGGCGAATTACGAGTATTTCATCAAGGCTGTTCTGCCGGTTGCGGAGGAAGCAGGTGTAAAGCTTGCGCTTCATCCCGATGATCCGCCAGTGGAGATGTTGGGAGGGGTAGCCAGAATCTTCCGTAACGTCGAGGGATTCAAGAAGGCGATGGAGATTGCAGACAGCGACGCTTGGGGGCTGGATCTCTGTCTGGGCTGCTGTTCCGAGATGGCCGGAGGAGCCTTGAATGTTCAAGAGATGATTCGGTATTTCGGGCCTATCGGGAAAATATTCTATGTACATTTCAGAGACGTTCAGGGTACGGTTCCGAAGTTTCAAGAATGTTTCCTGGGGGAAGGGAACTATCGACCGAGTCAAGTTATGCGATTGTTACAAGAGGTCGACTTTACAGGATTCATTCTTGATGATCATGTTCCGGCGATTGTGAATGACAGTCCGTGGGGGCATCGTTCGCGGGCACATGCGGTTGGATATTTGCAGGGCATGTTGGAGCTTCTGGAAAGCCAGTAAACGTGACGATGATTGGATAGGATGGTGAGTGATGAAGAAGGTTGTCGTAACAGGAGGAAGCGGTCGCCTGGGTACTCGAGTGATTCAAGACTTATTAGAGCATGGCTATCAAGTCACATGCGTGGATAAGAGTATTCCTGAGCAACGTTTATGTAAGAGCATTGCGGTTCAGATGACCAACCTGGGGGAGGTATATGGGGCGCTGTCTGGAGCAGATGCCGTTGTTCATCTAGCCGCGATTCCAGCTCCCGGCAGCTTTCCGAATGAAGTGGTATTCGCCAATAATGTGATGTCAACGTATTGCGTTCTTGAAGCATCGGCGCAGCTGGGAATTACCAAAGCTGTTATCGCTTCCAGTGAATCCGCTTATGGTTTCGCATGGGCCGATGAGCCGTTCGATCCGCGCTATTTTCCCATTGATGAAGAGCATCCGATGCTGCCGGAAGAATGTTATGGCCTCTCTAAGGTGGTCGGGGAAGAAATTGCTCATACCTTTCATAGACAGAAGAATATGCAAATCGTGTCTTTACGCTTCGCGAATATCCTCTCGCCGGAAGATTATGAACAAGTTATCAAGATCAAGGATGATCCGAATAGGTGGAGGCGTATTCTATGGAGTTACATCGATGTCCGCGATGCCGCCGGCGCTTGCCGCTTAGCTATTGAGAAAGACGGGCTTGGCTCTTCCGCTTATAATATCTGCGCAGATACGACTAGCGTTGATATGAAGAGCCTAGATATAATGAGTAGATTTTTCCCTTCCGTGACTGATATCAGGGCAGAGTATGCCGGATTTGAAGGATTGTACAGCAATAGGAAGGCGAAGCGGGATCTCTCATGGTATCCGGCCCATCAGTGGAGGGACTTTATTTAATGATTACTCCGAAACGCACTTCCCTGATCTCAGAATGAGGGCGATGATGACAGTTTTCGATCCCGTTGGGGCTCCGGTATTAACTGGGGCCCTTTTTAGCATCGGACTAATTAGGTTGCTTATTACAAGCATCCTACATAAACTGCACATCGACAACGAAGATGGTCTTTTTGCACGATTAATATTGAACGCAGACATCCCGTACAGGTCGCCAGAGCATGCCTTCCATCCATAAAAATTAGAGGGAGGCATAATGTATGAAGGGACAGATCACTGTAATATAGGACTAAGCACGGTCTTCACATTTACTTCTCTAAGACAATTCAACTTCCAATGCTTCATCCCTATTGCATCTGCTCTACGCACGATTTTCACGCCAACAAGTATTTCCTCTCTCAAACATACTAAACCAATAATAGCGGAAAAATAGTTCAACAAGTAACGTATTAAACCTATTTTGAGTAATATGTAAAACATTACCTAGTAGTGATGTAAGCGCATTTATTAAAGGAGGAGGGTACTTGATAAACCGTTTCAGAAAATCTTTTGCGTTGTCACTCTCACTTGTGCTGACGTTTGGGGTGATTGCCGGCTGCTCCGTCGGAGGAAACAATGAAGGCCAGAGTTCAAGTGTGAAACCCGACGAGACAAAAGCTCAGGAACCAACGAAGAAGGAAGAAAAGAGAATTCCGCTGTCCATGTTTATGAGCAATTCCGGAGCGCCGCACCCCGATGGGGTCGACCCGAGCAACAACCCGTTCATCAACATTATCGAAGATTACGCCAATGTGGATTTGATAGTAGAAGTGCCAGCGTATACGGATGAAATGACGAAGCTGAACCTATTGCTTTCGTCCGGCAACCTTCCGGATATTGTTCATGCCCGGGTCACCGAAGCACCGTATGAAGCAGCAAGAAACGGCGCATTCATCGATCTGAAGAAGTATTACGATAACTCTCCGATCGTGCAGAAGGTGATTACGCCCGAAATGATGGAGCTAGCCAAGGACGATATTACAGGGAAGTATTTCCGAATTCCGATGGCGTGGGACAAAATTTACCAAGGTTACGGCAACATCGTCCGGTACGATATGATCCAGAAATACAACGCCGGCAAATGGCCGGAATCCGTCGAGGAATGGATTGAGCTTCTCCGTAAGATCCATAAGGCCGAGCCGAACGCGATCCTGATCACGAACCGGGTCATCGGCGATTATGGGATTACCTATGCAGGAAACGCGGTATTCCAATGGTTCGGGGCCAGACCGTTTTCCTACCGGGTGGAAAACGGCAAGGTCATCAACACCTTCCGGACGCCGGAGTATAAAGCCGCTGTGGAAGTCATGAAGCAGCTGTATGCGGAAGGCATCGTAGACAAAGAGTTCGCCACCACAGACAGTCCCAAGTACTCTCAGCACTTGGTCAACGACAACACAATCATGTGGTCGGACAGCGCAACCCAGATTATGCCTATGGCCAGCAGCTGGGAGAAACAAGATGCCACCAAAGGCCGCATGCTTCTGTATCAGCCGCCGTTCAAAACATTGCCGTCCGTTGTTAAAGACGTCAAATATACTTATCCAAAGCTTGAAGTGCCCATTTCATCCCACGGCATGTATATATCCAGCAAATCGAAGGATCCGGACCGGGCTTGGAAGGTCATCGAGGGCTTCGCGACCGACCAACTGCGCGAAGCGATCTTCTGGGGCAAGGAAGGCGATACGTATACGGTCAAAGACGGCAACCGTGTTATCGACGAGAATAGGCTGAACGATCCGCAGAGGGCCTGGTCCCTCCAGCTGGCGACCCTGTTCGGTTTCCATAACGATCGCAATCTGAAGGTCGCAACGGCAGCCCAGGTGATGAAGCCGGATTATCTGGATATGATGATCCAAAGCTTGGACGAAATGGATAAGCAGGCACAGCTGGGCGGTATCAGCGTGACATCCTTTATCCAGCTTCCGGACAACGAGTCGAAGAAAGTTCCAGAATCCCGCACTTATATTACCCAAGCTACGATCGAGGCCATGATGGGCAGAATCACGATGGCGGAGTTCGACGAGCGGGTGCAGGGCTACGTGGAGAAGTACGGCTTCATTGATGATTACTACACGAAGGAAATGACCGAGCGCAAGGACGAACTGAGAAAAAGAGGCGTCATCGAAGTCGACTGGTAAGATGTAAACCCGCCTAATCGGATAAAACAGATAGCGGTATGAGCTTCCCAGCATACCGCTATCTGTTTTATCGAATAAGGGCAGAGGGAGGCGGCCGCATGAGCGAAGCTTCATTACAACTTCCGAAGGAAAAAGCAGTAAAGGCCACCAAAAGGAAATATCCACTGAAGACGAATGTCGCACTCTATTTGTTGTTGCTGCCAACGATCGGGTCGCTGTTCCTGTTCAACTATATCCCGATGTACGGCATCATCATCGCTTTTGAGAAGTATTCCGTCTACAAAGGGATTTTGCACAGCGAGTGGGTCGGCTTCGAACACTTCCGCTATTTTTTGACGGACGAGAAATTTTGGTCCGTGATGCGAAACACGATCCTGATTAATTTGTACGATCTGGTCTTCGGCTTTACGGCGCCGATCGTATTTGCGCTCCTGGCCAATGAGCTCTACAGCAAGGTTTTCAAAAGAACGGTGCAGACGATTTCGTACCTTCCCCATTTTCTATCCTGGGTGGTCGTGGCCGGTGTTGTCTACCAATTTTTATCCCCGACTTCCGGGCTATTGAACCAAGTGTTACACAGCTGGTTCGGCATCGAACCGATCTATTTCATGACGGAGAAAGCGTTGTTCAAGCCGATCGTAGTGATTGTGGACATCTGGAAGGGCGTCGGCTGGTCCGCCATATTGTATTTCGCCGTCATCGCCGGGATCGACAAGCATTTGTACGAGGCGGCCTGGATTGACGGAGCCAGCCGGTTCAAACAGGTGATTTATGTGACCTTGCCGGGGATGTATCCGATGATCGTGCTGCTGTTTTTGCTGCGGCTGTCCAGCATGTTCGGTATCGGGTTCGAACGCATCTTCGTGCTGCAGAACCCGACCCTCTACGACGTTTCGGAAGTCGTCAGCACCTATGTATACCGGCTCGGACTGGAAAAAGCGCAGTTTAGTCTGACGACTGCCATCGGCCTTACGGAGAGCGTGCTCGGTTTCCTTCTCCTGTTAAGCGCGAACAAACTGGCCAAGAAATGGGTCGGACTCGGACTCTATTAACAGAAGCGGGGGATCACGTATGTACTACAAGTCGACATCCCGAACCATTTTTAACATCCTGAACTATACGCTCTTCATCCTGTTCAGCATTTCAATTCTCGTGCCTTTTTTGAACGCTATAGCCATATCGTTAAGCAGTTTTGAAGCGGTGCAAAGAGGTAAGATCGGGATCTGGCCGGATGGTTTCAATATCGAGTCGTATAAATCGCTGGCCGCTAACTACACGTTCGTTCGCTCCTTCGTCAATACGGTATGCCTTACGATCATAAATACGGCCAAGGTGATCATATGCTCGCTGGCAGCTGCGTACGCCCTTTCCCACAAGCGCCTTTTCGGGAAAAGCGTGGTGTTCTACTACATTCTAATTCCGATGTTTTTCGGGGGCGGATTGATCCCGTTTTATTTGCTAGTGAACGGACTCGGTCTGAACAACACATATTGGGCACTCATTCTTCCGGGTTTCGTAAACATTTTTTATATCATCGTGTTTAAGAACGTCATCGATCAGCTTCCGAAGGAGCTGCTGGAATCGGCGGAAATGGATGGCGCCGGTGAAACGAGAATCCTGTTCCGAATCGTGCTTCCGCTTGTCCTGCCGATGACCACGGCTTTTACGATCTTCAGCGCCGTCGGGTATTGGAACGAATGGTTCGGTGTGCTGCTGTTTATCCGCGATCACAACATGTGGACTTTGCAGTTCCAGCTGCGGGATCTGCTGATCAATGCAGCGCTGACCAACGACCCGAATCACAGTACGCTGGCCAAAGACGCCATACTTGTCCATCCGGAAAATTTGAAGATGGCTGCCTTGATGATCACCATTCTTCCGATTATCGTAATTTATCCGTTTTTGCAAAAATATTTCATCCACGGACAGATGGTCGGCGCCGTAAAGGGATGAAGCAAGTTTGGAGGCGTATCGCTTGAAGAAGTTGTAAAGACGAAGACCACATATTACGAACCGCCAGTTATTGGTACGCCTCACTTTCTAATGACTGGGCTTTTTTTGTTTTTAAAGGGAAACTGTTAGGGTTGTAGAATTATGGAAAGAAGGGGAGGGAAACTCTTGAGTAAGTGATGGGCAGCATTAATGAGATAAATATGTGAATCCCCAATTTATAAAAGGAGAACGAGAAAATGAAATTTGAAGCGTTGTTCAACCCGTATCCATCTCAACGGATGACCACCTATGCTCGCAAAGGGATGGTTTCAACCACACAGCCGCTAGCGGCTCAAGCGGGATTAGACATACTTAAAAGAGGCGGAAATGCGATTGATGCAGCCATCGCAACCGCTGCCTGTTTGACCGTTGTGGAGCCGAATTCAAACAGCATCGGCGGGGATACGTTCGCGCTAGTGTGGGCGGAAGGGAAGCTTCACGGATTGAATGCAAGCGGACCTGCACCGTCTTCCATCTCGGTGGAGCAAGTGAAATCTCGCGGTTATGATTATATTCCTACATATGGCGTTCTGCCCGTGACCGTCCCCGGCACCCCGGGCTCTTGGGCTGCATTATCCGAACGATTTGGACGACTTCCGCTGACCGAAGTGCTTCAACCGGCGATCGACTATGCGGAGAACGGTTTCCCGGTATCGCCGACAATCGCTAGATACTGGAAGGACGGATATAACAACATCAGCAAGCAAAATGACGCTATTTTTCAGCCTTGGCTGGATACGTTCGCTCCAAGCGGCCGCGCACCGCGGGCAGGAGAAATATGGCGCTCCCCGGACCATGCCCGCACGCTGCGTTCGATTGCAGAAACAAAGGCGGAATCGTTCTATCGCGGACATTTAGCGGAACGAATCGGCGAGCATATTGGCATTCACGGAGGATTTCTTTCCAAAGAAGATTTGGAAGCGTTTTATCCGGAGTGGGTGGACCCGATCGGAGTTTCTTACAAAGGATACGATGTTTGGGAAATTCCGCCGAACGGCCAAGGCTTGATAGCGCTTATGGCGTTAAATATGCTGAATGGATTCGACTTTGCCGCGAAAGATTTGGTGGATACGTACCACAAACAAATAGAAGCTGTGAAATTGGCTTTCGTTGATGGATTGAAGTACATCACGGATATGAAACAAATGAAAATCTCTGTAGATGAAATGCTTTCGGAAAGCTACGCCCGGGAAAGACGGGAGTTAATCGGTGAGGAAGCGATTACGCCGGAACCGGGTGAATTGCCTAAAGGAGGAACGGTGTATTTAGCCGCTGCCGACGGAGAGGGAAACATGGTATCGTTCATTCAAAGCCATGCCGGTGACTTTGGAGCGGGCGTCGTCATTCCCGGCACAGGAATTTGCATGCAGAACAGAGGAACCGGCTTTTCGCTAAATCCGGCGCATGTTAATGTGCTGGAGCCAGGAAAGAAAACGTTCCATACGATTATTCCGGGCTTCTTGACGAAAGGTAACGAGCCGGTCGGACCGTTCGGCGTCATGTGCGGATCGATTCAGCCGCAGGCGCATGTGCAGGTTGTGATGAACAGCGTAGATTTCGGTTTAAATCCGCAGGCTGCGCTTGATGCGCCTAGATGGCGGTGGATCAGAGATAAAATCATCGAAGTAGAACCGCAGTTTCCGGATTACTTGGCGCAAGCTCTTGCAAGAAAAGGGCATATCGTACAGCGTGCTCTGGATTCAGGGATGTTCGGCCGAGGACAAATCATCTGGAGAGATCCGGAAACAGGCGTACTCGCCGGGGGCACCGAGCCTCGAGCTGACGGCGATTTAGCGGCGTGGTAAGCCACATGGCCATAATCAAGAAAGGACTTGCCCGGGGCTCCAGTATTAAACTGGAGCCCTTTTAAGAAGCGGAATAATCAGCTTGCTTTTTACAACCGATTGATCGCGGATTCCATCGTTTTATCTGTGAGCTGAGCATAGATTTGGGTCGTATCTGTACTGGCATGACCCAGCTGGCGCTGCGTTTTGTAAATATCATTTTTTAAATAATAGCTGGTCGCAAAAGAATGACGCAGCTTATGTACGGTTAGTTGTGGCTTACCGAAGGAGACCGCATATTTGCTGACCATTTGCTGGATGGCGCGTTTTGACATGCGTTTTCCGTAAGTGTCGCCTCTGGGGACGGCCAAAAACAAAGATTTTTCGGATCGCTCAGGATGGTACACACTTTGCCGCACCTCGATATAACGAACTAACGCTTCTTTTCCGGTTTCCGAGAAAAAAACGCCTTGTTTCAGTCCAGGATCTTCGCTTCCTTTACGGTAAACATGAGCTATTTTTTTAGTTAGGTCAATATCATCTACATCGAGGTTGACGATCTCGGAAACCCGCATTCCGGAGGATAATATGAGCTTTATAATGGCAGTATCCCGAATCCGGTTCATTTCGTAATAATGGATCGCCTGAGGGTTGTCCGCAATTTGCTGCGAGTATCCGTGCTCTACAAATGAACTGAACTCGAGTATCTCATGGTCATCCTCTAAGATTTTTCCATGCAGCCTTGCAGCAGTAAGCTTCGCACTCGACAGCCGGTGGGTTTTCAGTTTTGCCATGATATTGCGTTTTAATAAAGGGTAGTGCTTGTCGTCTTCAGCAATTTGGCTTAAATAATGAAACAACGACTTGAGTGAAGCTAGTTTCCGCTCCCGGGTGGAGAGGGAGTTAGCTTTGCGAAGCTGCAAATGAAGCTTAAATGAATCGAGATTGCCGAAGCTTAGATTCTCCAGATCCGTTAATGAAATATGGGGGATAGAGGAGGCCGTGGTAAGGCCTTCTTGAATCAGCCAAAGAAAAAACGTTTCAAAGTCCCGTGTATATTCAAGCAAGGTAGAAGGGGAGAGATCGGCTAGTTTATGCTGAATAAACTGTTCCACAAACCATGGAAGCGAAGGGAGCCGGCGCTCTAGTAGGGTTAAATCATTGGCTTTAATCACGTTCAAATTAAACACCACCACATTAATAATTTATGATATTAATAATATAACAGGAACGTATGTTCGTGTAAAGTTTATTTTATTAACTGTGTTAACTGTTCACAAAAAACGTATTTTGTGCGTAAGATGCTCAGAAATAAAGCTACCCGCTGGGACGGATAGCCTTTAACTCCAGCGAATGAAACAAGGCGTTTCGTTCCGAGTGCGATAAATACCGCCGTAGCCGTTTATCGGCTTTAGGCGCAAATAACCCGGCCATAAAGTCGGCTCGATCCAGCCAAAACTTACTCAGTACCGTGGAATCGTAAACTTTTTTCACAAACTGTACAAACGTGCCAAAATCGAATGTGTAGCTGCGAAGGTATTCGGTAAAACAAAAATTCATCCTGTAAATCCGATTCAAACGACCTCCGTAAAAGTGGTTATTGAGTCGCAACCAAACTTTATGGGACGTCCGCGCGAGTTATGGGACGACCGAGGAAGTTATGGGATGGAGGCACGATGAATATCGTCACATTCACGAACGAGGTTCCCGGGAACAACGAACCGTCAGTTATCGTTCCACCTTACCTTCAAATAAGTTTACATAATATATATTATCGGACTCAAAAACACTTTCTGAATTATTGGAAAATTATGGATATATCTTGTCTAATGACACAAACATACCCTTAATTTTGACACAAACATATCCTTAAAGCCCGCAAATCGAATGGGTTTGTGACACAAACATCTCCTTGCACAGTTCTGAACGAAAAAGTGTTCAGTGACACAAACATCACCTTACACGCTGCAGTTGACACAAACATGCCATATTGTACTTTCAGGTTAATTCTAAAGGGTTTGATGTCACGATTTTGCGCATTTTCTCTATATTCACTTTTGTATAAATCGTAGCTGTTTTGGGGTCTGCATGGCCCAATAGATCGGCGATTGCCAACAAATCGGCTCCCTCACCGTCATTATATAGAACCGTCGCACAGGTATGTCGCAGCTTATGCGGCGTTACTTTATAATTGTTTGCCCGCACACCGGCAGCTTTTGCGATCTCTTCAATGATTAGCTCCACAGCTCTTCTTGTTAACCGTTTCCCTTGTTTTTCAGAAATAAACAGCGCCGGTTCTTCAATTCGATTACGTTTTTGAAGGATCATTTGACGGGCTGGCTTATAATTCTCCAGGGCCCGAATAATTTTCGGTGTCATCACGAGTTTTCTTTCTTTATTCCCCTTGCCAATGACTGTTAGCGATCCGTCATCTTCGTTAAAATGCTTGAGATCGATACTTACAAGCTCAGAGACCCGAAGTCCGAGCAATAAAAACAGCGTGGTGATTAATGAATCTCTTTCTTTAAATTTACGTTTCGCGGCGAATTGTTCAAATATCATAGCATCCTGTAGAGAAAGGCTTTTGGGAAGCCGTTCACCGAGTTTAGGGTTCTCAATATACTGTGATACGTCGTACTGCAGGTATTGCTGTTTAACAGCCCATTTAAAAAACTGTTTTATTGAGGAAACGATGCGTGCTCTCGTCGTGGCTGCAAAAACGGTGCCCGGTTTAGGATGCTTTTTATTCGTTTTCGTTGTGTGTTGGGGATGTTTTAATGTGCCTAAAAATAATTGAAGATCATTAGCAGTTATATCTTCGATGCATGTAATGTTTCTTGTTTCTTTGAGCCAGGAAGCAAGCCTTACAATCGTGCGGTTGTAATTTTCAACGGTTCCCTTAGAATAGTTCCTGTTGATTTCAAGGTATACCGTAAAGGAATCGATCAAATCATCGATGCAGCATTTTGCCATAATCGCCCTCCCCTCTTCGTCCAAATTATAACATCAATTTCATACTTCACGAAACAGTTATTTTGTGAAGTAAATTTGTTTTTCTCTTACTTCTGGAGTTGGCTTGTGCGGATTGATCGTATGGTGTCTAATGACATTAAACTGTTATCATTCGTGACGATATATATATCATTGTTTTCTTTGACAAAAAGAAGTCTCATTAGATCGAATTTATGATAACACTATCTTGTCATTTTTTTTGGAGATGCCGCAAATTGCAAAATGGAAACATGCTCCTTCAAACTTTTTCCAGAAGTTGAAGCGTTCCTTTGATTACCGTTAAAGGATTCAGGATGATATTGGCTGTGCCCGCCGCCATATGCCTAATGGTTTCCCTTCTTTCTTTCTCGCATTGAATTTGCACGTACTGTTGAAAATCTTGGATATCGGCCATTAGAACAAACGTTCCCCTTTTAGCTGCGGGTATACATAGGTGATCATTCATGGATCGCACTTTGCCATCTAACCTCTCTTGCACGAGTACTCCCGAGTAATTCTTTTTATCCTACAAAACTTCCCCTACGATCGATTGTAATGCCGAGTGTTCAGGGAATTCTTCTCCGGGGGTTACTGAGACCAGCTTAACTTGGAGTTCCCCGAACTCTAGCCTTGGAAACCGACTTCTGATCTACGAAAGAGCCGTTCCACCACGCGCTTCATTATCCGATTCTTACGGAAATAGACGGAGGCCGGCAAAGTGCCGGTATAAACAAGTAATGATGTCTCTCTAAATGATTCGTTTTACAGCGTTCGCGATCTCATAACCCGGAAGAAAAAGCAAGTATATCCAATTGCTCTCGATTTTGACTCCGTTCGTCCTGGATCAATTGACATAACGTTCTCGCCAATATACGTCCAGCCGTTCTTGGCGCGACCAATCCCGGTAAACTTGGTGCCAACAAGGCCTTGATTCCACGTTTTTCGGCAAAACGAAAATCGGTTCCACCTGGTTTGGAAGCCAAATCAATAATAATAGCGTGATGCGGAATACGGGTCAACACACGAGAAGTAAGGATTTGCTCCGGAACCGTGTTAAAAATAATATCCACATTTACGCCTTCATCGTACAAATCTTTCGTATAAAACGGCTCAATCCCCATCTCCCATGCACGTGCAAACTGCTCCGGTTTCTGCACCCCCGCTTTGACGTGTGCACCCAGGCGCTGAAGCATACTGGCTAACGTAAGACCGATTCTCCCCAAACCCAGCACCATACAACGCGAACCATGTATGGTAATTTCCGTCTGTTGAATGGCCATCATTAAGGCGCCCTCCGCAGTGGGAATGGAATTGTATATGGCAACATCGTCCCTGCTAAATAATTCTATCAGATCGATCTCTAGTTCCGCGCAAAGGTTCCTCAAGTAAGACTTGGCTATGCCAGTACAGACTTTTGCGTGTTTCGGCAAGCAAGACATATATTCCTTGTTCAGCAATAACGTTTCAGATGAAAATGAAGACTCTACTCTGCCATGGTCGTCTGTACCGACAACCGGTAATATCAATACGTCAGCATTGCGAAGCACCTCCCTCGTAAGCTTGGAATGCTGAACTTCATGAAGTTGTTCGTGCAAATCTTCATAACCGATTACCGCAACATTTGCATCCAGGTCAGTAAATGACCGAATGATTTCAAGATGCCGGGCATCGCCTCCAAGGAAGACAATATGCAGACCCGTTAACAAAAAATTCCCCTACTTTCCTTAAGTGTGGACTTAAAATTAACTAACCTCGTTTACCATCTTTAAAAGCGCATCTGCTCCTTTCATCCCAGGGCAAATTCCGCGTAATTCCGCCTCTGTGGTCACCATATCGAGTGGGGCATCCAGCAATTGCTCTATTGTTCCGTCCTGCCACAATGCGGCGATCGTTTAATTTCGCATTTAACAAACGAACATCAAGCGCTCCGCACATGATATATCCGTGATCGGTTGTGATGGCCAGAAGTGTTGTTTTGGGCAGGGCCCCTCGATACTTATAACATGATGACCTTCAACTTCAATCGGTTTCATATGATCATCTATGATGCAGCTCCTTTTTTTACACTATATGCCGGGCGTGATATTTGCACCATAAACTGTTGCCCAAATTCGATATTACTTGTATTCGTTGGAAGCCTTCTCCCCTTTCGCTATATACATTTGTAATTGGACTTCGGATTCAATTCCATGTAATTTTTGAAATTTATAACAAAGGAGATAACAAACGCGCTGCTTGATCAAGCATGCGCTCGGAAGAAGTACGATGCATATGATCTTCCAAACGATATGGAGTAGCCTCGGCGAGATCCCGTTCGAATTGTTCCGTAAGCTCCCGGGCCACATCGCAATGATACATCACTGCACACACTTCGTAGTTTAAACGGTAACTACGGAGATCGTAGTTGGAAGAACCCACTTCGGCAATCTCGCCATCGATAATCATGACTTTCGCGTGCAATACACCTTTGTTGTACTGAAACACATCGATCCCCGCTTCCACGAGTTCACCATAATACGTACGGCTTGCAGCTCCTGCAATTTTAGGAATCACTTGGCGCGGCACCAGTAATCTCACTCGAACGCCACGCGCCGCGGCTGTTTTGATGGCCATCATGATATCCGCATCGGGTATAAAATAAGGGTTGGTCACGTCGATGGTTCGGGTCGCCTGCGTCAGGCAGATGAAATGCATTTCCCGAATGACCGGAGTAGGCAGCCCGGGATTGCCTTCGAATATCTGTATATAGACGTTATGCGAATCCTTGGACGGGGAAGCTTTTCCCATGTGGGTGCCTTCCATCGTTCCCAGCTCCGTTCCCCATTCCCATCCGTATCCGGATAATTCTGTTTTGCCGGATGGAAATGGATGAATGGCTTTATCGTCCGAAAGTTGAGCCGATTCAGGGATAAATTTAGCCTTTCTCGTTGAATGGAGCATGTCCGGTGACGCTATTTTCCAGTGAGCCTCAAAAACGGCTTTCACATCATCCGCTGTTTCGCCGGTTAACCGCATATGAGTGTCGCGCCAAAAACCGACATCCGGCTTCATTCCGGTATACTCGTCCCCAACGTTGATTCCTCCCATGAAGGTTTCCTTTCCGTCGACGATGACGATCTTGCAATGATCCCGGTATGTCAAGTTGGATAGTACCCAGGGGATTCGCAAGGGAAAGATGGTCCTGCATTCAATGCCTGCTTCCATCATCCGGCGAACCGCATGTTTGGGAAACGACCGGCTTCCCCAGCCATCCCTTATAAAACGAATGTTCACACCGGATAAAGCCCGGTCAATCAGCACATCTGTGATACGTTTACCGATATGGTCATTCCGGTATATGTAATATTCCAGATCGATTGACTTTTGTGCGGCCTGAATTGATTGAAGGAGTTTTCCGTAGGTTTCCATCCCGTTCGTGAGGATTTGGACGGAACCGGTTCGAAGGCCACTGACAGACAAAGGTTGCAAAGCCCGAGCGATAACAAAAGCGGAGTCACCACATGCTGTAGGCAACGCTATTGGGTTATTGTGCGAAGAAACGAGCTTGTCCCGCCGCATTTGCACAGGATTCGTGACGAACAGGTAACAAACGAATCCGATAATCGGTAATACAAGTCCGACTGATATCCAAGTCAACGCTTTGGCGGGGCGGCGCACCTCCCGAACCGCAATGATGATCAATAGTGCCGTATTTACTAGCCATAATCCTGCTATCCATGCCAAGAAAATCAGCCTCCCAATCCAGTCATCTACGAGGGAATAAAGGGGCAGCCATGCCGAAAAGAGATCGGCATGGCCCTTTATTAGAAACCTTTATACTGCGGTTCTTCCTGTTCAATTTGTTGTAACCGTGGAGTGACCTGGTCAATGATGTTTTGTGTCTGTTGCGCTGCATTTGTGAACGTGGTTTTGGCCTGCTGGTTTTGTGTATTTAACGCAAACTGTTCAAAGCTGGCCTGCGCGCTTTTTAATGAAGCTACAGCTGTTTTCACTTGAGAAGCTACCGTCATGTTGATCACTTCCTGAAATGGCATCCGTATGTAATATGTCAACCCGTCAGAAAATTAATGAATGGTAAAATTTGATGATTGGCTATTGTCAGGGGTTAGAGTCTTCCTGAAAAGACTTACCGCAATCTATGCCCTTCTTGGCAATGCTTGAAGCCAGCAAGTACAGCCCAACATAGATAGGAAACGAATATGTATGTTTCCAGTGAACGGGGTGGTATAAATCGGCCATTTGTGAGACCGGCTCGGCCACAAAAGAGGAAAATCCACCAAATAGGAGAGCTTTGAACAACGGATGTATGCCAGACTTGTACTGGTGTAAGAACATAACCGTGACGGGAAGAAGTGAAAAATCCCATGGAAAATTGGCCGGCATGAACGGTATGACTTCCCAGTGCAGTGATAATGCCAGAGTCCCATGGCAATCCCAAGCTGGTCCAGCCACGATGACACGATAATCATCGTAAGCCCGGATAGGAGAAACTGTCCCGTAGCTCTCTTATCCCGAAATCCGATCCAAAATAGCCAGGAGCATATCGATAAACCTACTCCAAACCACCATTGCCGCGTAAACAGTACGTGAGTGCGCCAAATGTCAGTCATGTTGCGGTGTGCTTGAACAATCAATTGATAGGCTTGTTCGATTGCATGATGAATCTGATTTTCGTCCACTGATATGCCACCCCTTTCCGTTATCCGCTTACCGATCATTTTTCATCCGATATGTGCCTGTTTTATATACGCGAGTTTCCATACAGTATATTCGACGTTACAAATACGCCGACCGGCGGCAGCGAAGTTGAAGGCGGTTGCGGTGGGATATAGCCGCTATACCCCGCCAAGCTTATATCAGTTGTCGCTACCCAGGTTCCATATTCGCCCGCCTGTAAAGAAGAGGGTAGCATCCGCAGACGTCCGGTGAGAACCAAATGCCGAAGTTGAATCTTGACATCGTCATAGATGGTTAATTGGCCGGAGTAGGCGGCGTAGGGGGAATGAAACATGATCTGCTGCGTGCTTTCATTCCAACTTCCTTCAATCGGAATCGGCGTTCCGCGAAATTGGATGGTGCCTTGAATTTGCTGGTCCTGCAAAACACGCATCACTAGTTTGCCCCACACAACCGGTCTTCCGGCGACAGATGCATGAACTCCCCATATGGAAAAGGGAGGTAAACTCTTTGTACTTGTTTGAGCCGCAACGGACATGATTCATCACTCCTCAAAGTTAGATCACGTCATTATATGCGTCCTCGGAAAAAATGCCAGTCACTGGGCAAGAATTCTTTGCAGATAACCGAACATGATCAAGTAAAAGAAGATGGACTTTCTCTTATACTGGTTGTTTCTTAATGCAGACAGGTTTCGAACAAAATTGTTTCAACCCATCCCAGTTGCCCCAGATGCAATTTTTACATCGATTTGGTTGTCTTGGGGCAGAGGTAGTCCAGTTTTTAATGCTTGTACTGAATGTTGGTAACATGCAGGCATCCGCCTTTCCAAATTTATGCAAACAGCATTTAAGTTGTCCAGAAACGAATCATCCTATGCAGTTATCCGCATCGTGAAAGTCCGCTTGGATTTGATCCCATCTACCCTTGTCCCCTGCATACAAATATCAAAGGCCGGAGCAACCCATTTTGGGCAACAGCCGGCCATTTGGTCCTATTTCGCAGGCATTCTACCGATGGCTCGAATCGCAAATATTTTTCACACACCGATTCTCCCAGTTGTTGCAGAAGTCCTCATATACTTGCTCTACGCCACAGTCGGATAGCATGTGCCTGGCCAAAAAGTCATACCAGAACTGGTCGAAAGACAAGGGCATCCGGGTTCCATATTGGGAACGAAGGGTTACATAGCGGTCCCAGATTTTGATTCGGAATGCTGCCAATTCATCACATCGCTCCATGTCGGTTCGCCTTTAAGCGGCGCTGGTGTCGCTGGATATTTCTGACGTTTTCGCTTTTTCTTCGGAGAGCTTTTGAAATTGTTTCGCCCTTTCCAGATGAAAGGTACGTAATTGTTCGTGATACTGAGCCATTTTCATGTGCCAATCGTACATTTGCCTGACATAAGCGGCCTGGTCATGCGTATACATGGGCATTGCCTGTTTGATAAACTGCATTTGAAAACATTCCTCCTTGGGTTAGGTAAAGTTGAACTTACAGCATTAGTCTATGGCAGGCGCATAGAAGCGACAACGGCATCCGCCCGGTTTCCGGTCATTTTATCGGGTTGGTTGTCTATATACAGGCGGAAACACAGCCTTTTGGGGACCTGACTCCTATGATGCATAAAGGATATGAAAATCGGAATAATATCAGTTGCATATTCTGAAAATGGCGAATGAAAAGGAGAAAGTATGGAAAAAAGCGAACTTAAATCACAATTTAAACAGCGAATCAAAACGACAAGTAACAAATCTCCAATAATCTTGGATGGAAAGGCAAGTGAAAATGTTCCAACCGAGCCGAGTTTAATGGAGCGAACCAAAGAAGTTATGGAGAATATAGGAACCGAAATAAATAGCGTCTGACAATATGGCTTTTATAGCTTGGTCAACGTAACCTTTGAGATTATCGATGGGGACATTCCGTACAGATTGGAACAAGTAAATGTTTCTCATAATCAAAACCGGCCGGTTAGGGATCGCCCTGACCGACCGTTACAGTGTATTTTAGCCAACGAAATTCGGATTGGGCCCCGTATTATCCTTTGGGTTTTACAAACAATGCAGCGAGAAACGAAAAAATAATCGCTGCGGATATTCCGGCACTGGTCACTTCGAAAATTCCGGTGATGATCCCAATCCAGCCATTGCTCTTTAGTTCTTGAAGCGCACCATGGACAAGCGCGTTACCAAAGCTTGTAATCGGGACCGATGCTCCTGCCCCGGCAAATTCAATCAGCGGATCATACCATCCAATTCCGTCGACAATCGCGCCCAATACAACAAGCAGGGTCATGGTGTGGGCCGGTGTAAGTTTCAAGACATCAAAACAAAATTGTCCGAAAACACAGATTGCACCTCCCACCAAAAAAGCCCAAAGAAAAATCATAATATCTCCCTCCCTGCCTCTATGGATACGGCATGAGCGATACAAGGAATGCTTTCCCCTTGTTGAAATGAAATCGGGGATAGCAGCGCCCCCGTAGCGACAACGAGGATTCGTTTCAGTTCACCTCTTCGCATCCGATTTAGCAAATGTCCATAGGTAACAACTGCCGAACAACCGCAGCCGCTTGCTCCGGCTTGAACCATTTGGGTTTCATAATCGTAAATCATCATCCCGCAATCGGAATATTCGGTTTGTTCGATGGGAAAGTTATGTTTCTTAAACAATTTACAGGCGATTTCATATCCGACTTTCGCAAGATCGCCGGTAACGATCAAATCGTAATAACCCGGTTCAATTCCCAAATCTCGAACATGCGCCTCAATGGTGTCTACCGCTGCAGGAGCCATCGCTGCGCCCATATTAAACGGATCTTTAATGCCCATATCGATAACCCGGCCAATGGTGGCAGATGTAACAACCGGTCCGTCACCTTCCATGGATACGATGGCAGCACCGGCTCCGGTTACCGTATATTGGGCGGTTGGCGGTTTTTGCGAACCGTACTCGGTCGGATATCGGAACTGTTTCTCCGCACCGGAATCATGGCTGCATGTCCCCGCCAATACAAATTTCGCCGAACCGGAATTTACAAGGTTAGCTGCTAATGCCAGACTTTCCATCGAGGTTGAACAAGCGCCAAACACACCGAGGTAAGGGATCGATAATGTTCGCGCGGCAAAACTGCTGCTAATGATTTGATTCATCAAATCCCCGCCTATGTAAAACTGTACTTGTTCCTTTGTCAACCCCGCATTTTCAATAGCCAGTTTTGCCGCTTCTTCAATCAATGCCTTTTCTGCTTTCTCCCAGCTCTTTTGTCCCATCATGGATTCTCCATGGACAATGTCAAAATCTTTGGCCAGCGGGCCTCTTCCTTCAAATGGACCCACTACCGTTGCTGTTGATCGGATGAACGGCTTGTTCTCAAATAGCCAACTCTGGTGTCCCTTTAACATATTAAGAGCCTCCCCCGCCTTTGATCAGCAAATGTACAATTCCTACCGCAAAGGCGGCGACTGTACCAAATACAATAACCGGTCCAGCCAGTTTAAACATTTTACCGCCAACACCGAGCACCATACCTTCACTCTGATGTTCAATCGCAGCGGATGCCATCGAATTCGCAAATCCCGTCACAGGCACTGCGGAACCCGCACCAGCCCATTGGGCAAACTTATCGTACACCCCCATGCTGGTCAGAATGACAGAAAGGAGTATCATAACCGCCACGGTAGGGTCTCCAGCTTTTTTCTCATCAAAGCCGCCCCAATGCACAAACATTTCCTGGATGGCTTGTCCAACCAAACAAATGGCCCCGCCAGCTATAAACGCACGAATGAAGTTTTTGAGTATGGGCCTCGGAGGTTCGACGCTTTGCGCCAATTCTTTATATTCCTGTTGTACCCGCGTTAAATTTTTCTTTATATTATTTGCCATGAACATCCTCCTCGAATTTCAGCTGACGTATAATTGGCGAATTGTTAACGAATCAGCAATGGTTTAACTTCATCAATAATATTTTCTAACGCTTTTGAACATTGCTCGTACATCTGCTTTGTATTTTGTTCTTTGGTAGATAAGCCAAACATTTCGAGATCCGCTTCACACTTTTTCAATGTTGCAAGCAACGCGGCTTTTTTCTGGGGTTTCGGTACTTTGATCTGATCATCAAATAAATCAACGTATAGCTGGCCATAGGAATCCACCTGTCCAAGAAATACGTTATCAATCGAAACACCTAATTTCTCCAGTTCCGTATCCAGCCATTTCCTGTTTAGACCTATCGTGGCAAGCGGTTCGTCCATTATTTTTCCATCCATAATGACCGATTGAGGTTCTTGTTCTGGCCCGACATTTATTCCCAGGTGTTTAGGCGTTAACGGTTGATTTTCCTTGGTTAAAAGAACGCTAACGTCACCGCTTGACTCCATGATGGCGAATTCAACATCGGCAGCTTTGAACACATTCTTTATTCGAAGCTGTTCCATAAGTTCATCCGTGGTAATCCTTTCTTTTTTTAGGTTATCCTCCATGATCTTGCCGTCCTTAATGAGCACTGTTGCTTTGCCGTCGAATAGGTCTCTTGCCGTTTTGCTTTTCAGCTGTAAAAATTCAATCCCTAAAGAAACAACGGTCCAAACCGTCATCGAAACCAAGCCCAGATACCAAGTGGACTCCAGATCCAACGAAACGTAAGCTGCAAGGCTGCCGATCGTGATTCCGGTGATATACTCAAACAATGAAAGCTGTGATACCTGTCGTTTACCCAATATCTTCGTTAGGACAAAAAGAACCCCCATAGCCAATAACGTTCGCAAAGCGATTTCTACCCAATCCGGCATAATATTACCATTCCTTTCCAATCACATTAATCGACAAAGGTAAATATGTCCCTATTCCATTATTTTCATGCATTTCCATCTGAAAATTTTTCTAACGTATGCTTTTGTTGCGAGACGGAAATATTAATTTCGGTATTGGGAGAATGTAAGCATCTATTCCTATTACCCGTGAAACATTATCCTATCCTAAGGTAAAGGAGGTGACGTTCCGTGACAGTTGCTTCTCAAGTGAAAACGTGCGTAGCATCTTTAAAAAGTGCTCAGGCGAGTCTGGAACAATTTGCTTTGGAAACACAAAATCAAGAAGCAAAATCGCTCTTTACGAATGCGGCCCAACAAACCCAACAAATCGTGCAGCAAGTAGAAAGCCGCGTACAACAGTTGGAAAATGAAGAACCTCAATATAAGGGGTTTTAAGAAAAACAGACAAACCATGAATATTGAGGACATGGCTTGTCTGTTTTCATCGGTGAACAGATTAGAAAAGAGATCAAACCCTACAAGTTGAGTAGGGTTTGATCTCTTTTCGCCACTATTCTTTTGTTTAGACAGCTAACCTTGGATAAACCTAAACACTGCCGCCCCCATCGCGACTGCTAAAGTTGACAGTATCCAAGTTCCCCCTCGGCCCAACGCACGCCCATGGCTACGGCCGCCAAATGATGAAGGTTGGAATTGAATGCCGATCTTTTTTCCCCATTCGCTTCCCTTGGGCGCTGTCCTATTGGAGTTGCCGAAATCATTGTAAGATTGTTGTATTCGATGGTCAGGAAGCTTTTACTGGAGGCATCAATATCGGGGATGAATATACCGGATTAAAGTCGAATGTCGGCTTTTGACGCGACACCCATATTCGAATAGTGGGTTAACCTGCAAACGAACTGCAAGCAGTCTTCGACGCCCATTGGAATATCGCGCCTTACTTTGTGCCAGATGCAGACATTATTATGGCGATTAAAGCAGCTTTGGTTCGCGGTGTCCGAGTGCGCTTAGTTCCCCGCCACGTGGTATCGATCATCGTTGGAGCTGCAAGTCGGACCTACTATGGAGAACTTTTGGAAGCCGGGGTTCATATCTACCTCTACAATAAAGGCGTGTTGCATGCGAAGTTAATGATCATTGACGGAGAAATTGCCGAGATAGGCTCCTCAAATTTTGATTTAAGAAGCTACCGTCTGAATTATGAAGTGTGCGAAGTTGTGTACAGTTCTGAAGTAGCACGAAAACTGGCGGAACAATTCGAGCATGATCTTGCGGACTCCATTCCCTTACGGATGGAAGTCCCGCCTCAACGCACGCATTTGCAGCGGATTCTCGATCAAACGGCGTGCTTGCTTTCACCAATCATTTGATGAAAGAGGAAATGAAAAGTTGTTTCTTCAATTCTCAATTGAGTTCTTGCTAGGTTTTGTAGGATTGTCCATCATTACAAAGATGTTAGGGAAAAACCAATTTAGTCAAGTAACACCGTTTGACTTCATTTCAGCTATTTTTTAGGTGAAGTCGTTGGAAATACTCTATATGACATGCAACTGTCTACCCTATGCTGTATTCTTTATTCTTATGGAGGTCATTTATGTTAGCTAT
This sequence comes from Paenibacillus thermotolerans, assembly GCF_028745515.1. GTDB lineage: Bacteria > Bacillota > Bacilli > Paenibacillales > YIM-B00363 > Paenibacillus_AE > Paenibacillus_AE thermotolerans. Next base: position 155,752 of record NZ_JAQZSG010000009.1, read on the forward strand.
TAAGACGGCAGGCCAAAAGTCTTGGAAATAAGAAGTTGGATCGATGGAACCCTGTGCCTTAATTCCGATAGTAGCATAATTACCCAATAGTTGGATTTCGTGCCGAATCAACTTATAAAAATATGGAGACTTAGTCCCTGGGCATCCGTTGAGCTGCTAAAAAAATAAGAAGTATCAAACCCATATACCCAAATAGCGGATAAAGATAAGTAAGTAAGGAGGTGAAACCGGCTTGACTAATCAAAAAACTAGCAAGTAATATGCCAAGAACTAACCAACTTTTAGGAAGATTATATAGACTTTGGATTTGACGAGAAATTCCGAAAACATTGCCTATCAATGTGGTGAATATTTCTCCATAGATTACGAGCAAAAACAATACATGAAAAAACCGCCCGAAATCTCGAATAATCTCGGCCATCGGAATATCGTATTGAAGAATCTCGGGCATCTTTGAGCTCATTGCAAAATGGCTGACAAGAAGCATAAAACCAAGACCAATGCCTCCCCAAAACCCTCCCCATTTTAATGCGCTTTCGTCATCCACCTCACTCCCCAGAGGAACCATAACGGCTAGAATAAAAGCAAAATTCAATCCTGCATACACAAACGGACTCACGAACCACTTCAAATTGTACAGTTGTTGGTTCTGCCAACCGACTATATCAAAAATATTGTCTATTCTGACAACCTTTACGACAAGGAGAATAGTGAAAAAAAGCATCATGGGAACAACTAACGAGTTTACGAACATAATTCCGCTGATTTCCTTCGTCATCACCAGATAACACAAAACGATGCTGATGATAATACCCAGTTGATAGGGTAGACGGAGTTGTTCTTCGAAAATGGTACCGGTTCCTGAAAGCATCACGGCCGTTACCCCAAATAGAATAATAAAAGTCAAGGCATTTGCGACTTTGCCGAAAATCTTGCCAAACAGATAAACATTAAACTCCTGATATGAAAATGCTTTGATATGGTGAGCTAGAATCATCATTTTAGTGCCGATCCACACAAAAAGAAAGGTGCTGCATAAAATGCCTAATACCCCATAGGCTCCGTATACCGTGAAAAACTGCATAATCGACTGTCCTGAAGCAAATCCGGCTCCCACCACGGTTCCCGTATATGTTGCGGCGATTTGTATTATCATATTTGTATTTTTCTTCATATTTCACCCATGTCCTGGTAGAGAATAGAATCATTAAATTCTATGCTTAAAAAAAATGCTTATTCCAAAAGGAACTCGTTGTCAGCCGTTATGACGAGAATCGATAGTGGTCCGGTAGATCATCAATTAACAAACTTGAGTCTTTAACAATGACATGGTAAATATGCAGCTCATGAATCTGGGCATGATTTTTGGAATCGGTAAACTTATGGTTTTGGCCTTTATTTATCTACCGAGGATGAATCTGTGCAATCAACGCCCCGCTTGGCGATGCTCGAAGCCAGCAGATATAGCCCCACATAGATAGGAAACGAATATGTATGTTTCCAGTGAACGGGGTGGTATAAATCGGCCATTTGTGAGACCGGCTCGGCCACAAAAGCGGAAAATCCCCCAAATAGGAGAGCTTTGAACAACGGATGTATGCCAGACTTGTACTGGTGTAAGAACATAACCGTGACGGGAAGAAGTGAAAAATCCCATGGAAAATTAGCGGGCATGAATGGTATGACTTCCCAGTGATAATGCCAAAGTCCCATGGCAATCCCAAGCTGGTCCAGCCACGACGACACGATAATCATCATAAACCCGGATAGGAGAAACTGTCCCGTAGCTCTCTTATCCCGAAATCCGATCCAAAATAGCCAGGGGCATATCGATAAACCTACTCCCAACCACCATTGTCGCGTAAATAGTACGTGAGTGCGCCAAATGTCAGTCATGTTGCGGTGTGCTTAGACAATCAATTGATAGGCTTGTTCGATTACATGATGAATCTAATTTTCGTCCACCGATGCCACCCCTTTCCGTTATCCGGGTACCGATCATTTCATACAGTATATTCGACGTTACAAATACGCCAACCGGCGGCAAAGAAGTTGAAGGCGGTTGCGGTGGGACATAGCCGCTATAACCCGCCAAGCTTATATCAGTTGTCGCTACTCAGGTTCCATATTCGCCCGCCTGTAAAGAGGGGGGAGCATCTGCAGGCGTCCGGTGAGAATCAGATGCCGAAGTTGAATCTGGACATCGTCATACATGGTTAAATGGCCGGAGTAAGCGGCGTAGGAGTAATGAAACACGATCTGCTGAGCGCTTTCATTCCAGCTTCCTTCAATCGGAATCGGTGTTCCGCGGAATTGGATGGTGCCTTGAATTTGTTGGTCCGGCAAAGCACACATCACGAGTTTGCCCCACACAACCGGTCTTTCGGCGACAGATGCATGAACTCCCCATATGGAAAAGGGAGGTAAACTCTTTGTACTTGTTTGAGCCGCGATGGACATAATTCATCACTCCTCAAAGTTGGATCACGTCATTATATGCGTCCTCGGCCGGCATTCAAGCGATCGGCAACACGGCAGAAGATTTGCCGCCNGATGGACATAATTCATCACTCCTCAAAGTTGGATCACGTCATTATATGCGTCCTCGGCCGGCATTCAAGCGATCGGCAACACGGCAGAAGATTTGCCGCCCGTTCCTAGCGAACACCCGACGATCGGACGTGACCCGGAGTACAAGCGGTACGGTACGCTTAGCTGACTGGCAGGCATCGATCTGGTTACAGGTAAAGTGGTCGGTTCAGTAGAAGATCGCCATCGCAGCAAGGAATTTGTGAACTTCCTCAAAAAGTTGGACAGCACCTACGAACCGGGATTACGAATCCAAATTATTTTGGATAACCACTCCTCCCATACTTCGAAGGAAACCAGGGCATATTTGGAGACCGTGCCTGGGCGGTTCGAGTTTATATTTACGCCTAAACATGGTTCATGGCTCAACATCATCGAAGTGTTCTTCGCTAAAATGACCAAACAGGCGCTGCGGCATATTCGTGTTCAATCAAAAGAAGAATTGAAGGAACGCATTGAACAATACCTGCAGGAAGTGAACGCCAATCCGGTTCCGTTTCGTTGGAAATATGGTTTGGATGGGTCGGTTTCGTAATCTAACGATACTTTAGAACGTTCTACTAGTCTGGCCGTCATCGAGCAATTTCCGTAGCGTCGAGGACGTCGTTAACATGTCTGTCGAAGACCTAACGGCCTTCATCATCGAGTGTGGCAAGAATCGCTTTGAGAACCCGAAAGAAGTGGTTCAGGCTTTGCAGAAAGCGGCGCGTTCTTCCTACCGCTTGCCTAAGGCCATGGCTGATGCCGTTAACTTTGCGATGGCTTCGAACATTCGAATCATCCGTTCTCTTCAAGAGCAGCCCAAATCGCTACAAAAGGCGATCGAAGAAAATTTGGTGACCATTCCACAGACCCTCACGTCTGTACCCGGAATCGGCCCCATTTTCGCAGCTGGCATCCTTTCAGAGATCGTAGACATTCAGCGTTTTCCAAACCATATGAAACTAGCCAAGTACGGCGGACTCGCATGGACGGAAAACCAGTCCGGTAATTTTAAAGGCGTTGAATCTCGGCTTATTAAGTCCGGCAACCGTTAGTTGAAGTACTACTTCACCGAAGCCGCAAAGAGTGTCCAGGTGCACGACACAGTATTTGCGCAGTACTACAACCTCAAAAAAGCGGAGCCGGCGAAATACGCCGAAAAACGTGCCCTTGCGCTTACAGCTCGTAAATTAGTGCGGTTGGTCGATTATCTGATGCGAACCAACCGACTCTACGAACCTCAAGAGGTGATCCGACAAAATGCTTGACATAACTTCATTTTACTTATCTACCAGTTCCTAGTTTTGATGGAAATATCTTTAATTTTCTAGGTAGGGTGGGTCTAGCTTGGTGTTGCCTATTTTCGGGTCACCCCTAAAAATTAAGCAGCTGGCAAAAGTTATGTTATCTTAGGGGCTTGACATCGTACCGCTGCTCTATTTTATCAGAAAACCACAAAGAATCCTTATTTTTTGACAGACAGACTTAAGACACATTTAAATTGACTTAAATTTTTTATTTTTCTCCATATAAGCTCGGTCCGCTTCATTTATTTTTTCCATTGCAAGGCGTAAAGGATGATGTGAAATTTCTGTCGGCTTTTTTCTGCGTTTTCTTATTGTTGGATAAGGACAAATGATGTTACTGGCTTGTAGTAACCAGTTCAATTCTTCTTCATCCGGTCTAGAAATAAATGATACAGAAAGATCAGGTGCTTCCGGAAAAGAAAAAGCAAAAACCGGAGTTTCGTTTTCCATAATTTCTGGATAATAAGCAATTTTAAAATTTGCAGCATAGGATGGCGCTTTTTTTTAACCAAGTCTTAAAATGCAACAATGCCAGGTGGCCGGTTGCTTTATTAATCATCCATTTTAAACGTATGAGATCAACCGGGGTTTTAATTGGAAATCTACGTATCCATGCATCCACCAAATCGACAATATAACGGCGATCACACACCGATGAAATTTTCTGCAAAGTAGAACCTTCCCTATAGAAGGGTCTATCCTCAACGTCATAATATCTGGGTATTCCCCATAAAGACTTTTTCCACATAACGTAAGCGTATGCAAATGGACAAATGGGTGGATGGGCCGCCCCCTTCTCTTTTGAAATGTTAGTGAATCTTTTAATACAAGATTTATGTTTTGATAAGAGTGTGTTTCTTAGATATTTTGAGATGGATTTCATTGTTAAATTTGAGGACTGTTCAAGTTCAGACAGTATCCTTGAGATTCTAGCGTTATGGTGAAATGACTCAAGTTCAAACCAACTTTCTATAGGTTCCATTTTGTTAATTTTACCGGAGTCACTCGCATTTTTATGAGGACGTTCGGCTTTTTGAAAGATAGGGGAATAAGATCTTATGAGATTAGGTGCTTCGTAATCGATAGTGTGTTTATTTATAGAGTCAAATAGGAAATTCAATAAATCGGGAATTTTATCAAAATCATTACGATAATAGAGGTGAACCCTGCTTAAACATAATTTTTCCTCTTGACTCAGCATAAGCCATTGATTAATGGATTGATCCCGAACATGTTCAAATTTAAGTTTCCCCCACTCACTGTGGTACGGATTTTTATTTTCCATAAATGCATAACCGCAATTACAAACAAAGGGTGCTTGGAAGTACCTGTCGGAAAGTTCATATGGAACCGAAGTATGGCATTGAGGACAAGCGGCAAGAAGCCGCGTTAAATGAAACGGGCAATAATAGATCAATTTAAATTGATGCAAGATGCTATGGTACCCGGATTTCATACAATCTAAACAAAAATGAATATTGCTTCGAAAATAACGATAGGAATTATTGGCTGTCGGACTTCTTAAATATTCGTGGTGAATGTCGTTCTTGTATAGGAACCCTGAAATGCCAATTATGCAATCGAGGGTGTATTGTTTCAAACGGAATCCAAGTATGTCCATGAAAGCATTATCATCAAAGGCATATAGCGTATAAAGATTATGATCTCTGATTCCTTGAACAGACTTTAGATGTCGCACTCTTTCATTTCCGAATACGGAAAACAAATCTCTCTTTTCAGCACGATTGGAGTATTTAATTTTTTCAAAAATCGACCAAGATGATTCCAAATCGCAAACCCAATTTGGGTTCCAAGTTAAAGAGTAGATCGTATCCGTTTTTTGGTACTGTTCCAGGGAAATCATTTCTTCATTCTCCTTGGGATATTTGTTATCCCCTATTCCTCTGAATCTTCCTCTATCGCCGGAATTCGCAGTTCCGCATTAATATAACCTGAGCTGCGGATCGCTTCTTTCCATAAAGCAGTTGTCAGCCACCTCGTCTGCAGCTCCCCTCCTACTCCATACTCACGTAAAGCTTGTTCAATCGACGCGATTACATACTGCATGGGAATTTCGATTTTGGAAGAAATCTTAGACTCCTGATGCAAAGAAACAAAAATATTGAAAATGTCTTCCGTAAAATGCTCCAATCTCTCCCCTGCTGCAAATGCTCCGGGGAAAAAGTATCGAGTAAACGACCAACCGCTTCCTGCTGGGAATTCACTATTTTCATCGAAGTTTTTCAAACAGATCCGCAAATCTTCGGCGGTTTTAATCCCGGTAAACCGGTGCTCGTGGACCATAAATCTACCAATAATTTGATCCTCATTTGCCTGCATGTATGCCGTTCTTTGATGACGTAATTGTTCTTGACCGACAAGTACTACTGTTAAAGCAATGCGAGAAGCATCCAATTCGTTAAATACATCCATTAGCCAGCCATATTGTAAATCGTGCAGAACCTGCGCTTCATCAATAAACAAGACGACTCGTTTTTGTTTAGACTGGCTGCCTCTTTCGAGCAAATATTTGTATAACCTGTCTCGTTTCACGCTTGGCTTACCTGAGAAAGGAATTTTATGACCGACATCTTTCAAAAGCGCCTCAAAAAAGCTGCCTTCATTTGCTAATTTAATGTGCTGGCTTTTGATATGGAACACCGGCAAGCTGTTGCCAAAATGATTTGGTAACGCACGCAAAAGAAACTCGATAGCCCGTGTCTTTCCTAGTCTTGGTCTTCCGTAAATAATTCCCCCGGGGTACCTGTAATTAATCCACCGGGCCACATCTTGAAACATTAGAAGGACAGGGTTTGTAGGAATCAGGTACTCACCCGTTTCGATTGGATGGGAACCAACGGGTATTAGAGGTCTGTTTGTATCTAGATAAATATCGGCATCTTGCGAATCGTGCATAGTGTTTGCCATCTCTTTTCAATACTCCTTGGCATCCTATTATTAAAATGTGATGGTTTTAAACTTCTGGCGTAGCTTTTCCAGATCTTCATTACGTCTAATCGTGCTCGGTGTACCTATCATCTTCTCCGTTTTTTGTGGAGTAACATAATCCGCCGCGGTATTATCGGCCTCTGGGGTACTTTTATTTTGATTACGGTATTTTCTTAAATGCTCAAGCTCATTCCGGGACTTCTTATTCTTCTTCGCACGTTGCTCCAAATGATTATGCAAGGATTCAACGGGGTCATCTGTTTCTGATAAGTAAATGATTTTTCGGCTAACCAATTTATTAATTTGTTTCCTCATTTGTAAGGTGTGTGGGGTGATTCCCCACTTTCCGCTAGCTGTGAGATAGCCAAATTCTGTGCCATCCTTAAAAAACGCTTTTACAACTCGGAGGTCTTTAATATTGACGACGAGGTGAAGTTCCTGGCCGATTAGCTTAAAGCTTCTCGATAAGACTTCGCTTCTGTATGGGACCCCTTCAAAGGTAATAAATGGCCTCTTGCCTTCTTTCACATTTCCTTGGATTGTCCTTTTTGTTGTGTAACATAAAAAATAATCTTCATTTCTTTTTTCCTCAGTCATCGTTCGCGGCATCATATCACGCATGACGACGCGCTGTCTCATCACTTCCAACGGTTTTAAATAGTTTAAGCCACTATGCGGCTCGTTGTTATAGTTTGCTATCAAAACTTCCGTAAGCTGTTCGATCTCATCAACTGTAATTTCGTACTGTATTGCCGCTTTTTCAGGTTGTTTTCGTTTTACATCTTTAGGATTATTGCCTGTCGTATTGACCAGTCTTTTATATCCGTTGTTAGCCAGCATTCCAAAAAAACGTTCGATAAAGGGACGTCGCTCAGGGGTGCTGATGGGACCGGCATTTACGGCACAACCAACCAATTCTTTTAAACGTTGTCTAACGATCTCCGCCATATGTGCCTGGAAGTTATCGAAACAAAATTCATTCCAAACTGCCCACTCCGTTTCCGGAATTGCCGTAGAATGATGTCCACCGTTTTCAGGGTATTTAAGGCCAGGTATAGTTAATTTTTTTGGGGCCCAAGGAATTATTGCATTACGAATGCATTCCAAAACATCCATAACCGAGTACTGGGATTTTAAACATAAATGGTGACCTAATGAAACCCGGGTAGCTACATCAATAATGGATAAGAGCCATATCCGATCCATGATCTCAATATATTCGTCGCCGTTAATGTTTTTGAATTTGATGGCGATTATGGCGTCTATCGCATGAGCATCGAATTCGACTCGTTCGAATGGACGCATGATAGACATTTCATTTTTTTCGCCCGCCCCAGAATGTTTAAGCTGTCTTACCGCTTCTTCCCCGGTCCTTTTAGCGGATTCGGAGGGATATTCTTTTTCAAGTTTTTCAATGTACCGATACAAGGAACGGCGCCCTAAATCTTGCGTGTTAAAGGGATATTCAAGTTCCGATATGCCAACAGCGCGGCAGGCATTTAAAAATTTCGGATGAAGATGCTGAACCAAAATCGCGGGTTCGGACACTTTTTTCTTCTGTTTCCTGAAGTAATAATCGACAATAGTTTCACGGATCGAAGGATATGTTTTTAATAGCAATTGGAAAACACCCGTTAATTTTACACCGGTCTTGTGTTGCTCTTGAGTAGGCAATTTTTTTCTTGAATAAGTGGTGACCTTCTTATGGGGAACAAGCGCTCGATAACCCCAGATATATCCGTTGTCGTCTGGCATAAAACATCTTTTAACGAAACGGTGCACTTCCTTTTGGTCTAAACCCGTCTCTTCCGTTATTTCACGAATTGGTCGATCGCTTAGATACATTTCGACTGCAGCTTTCCTTTTAAGGAAAACCTCTTTACGTTCTTCCGACCAATGGTCGGTTAAAACGACTGGCCAGTTGTTTATATCCAAATATTTCGGTTCAATTTCGACATTTTCTAAAATCCGTTTTCTACCCAATTCGCTTCACCTCGGTCAAGATTCCTAATTCGACTTCCTTTATATTGGATGCAATTAGTTCTCCTGAATAAATTAAGAAATATATGGTTTCTCTGATACGACTGATCGGAATTGTTGAACATATGCTTTGCAACTCTCCGATAGTTTTAGTTTCGTCACCAAGAGCACGTAGAATGTGCCTTTTATCCGTTTCGATGGGAATATTCCGTTGACCGATATATGGCAGTAACCACTTCATATTTTTCAGGTAAAGATCTTGTCCGCGTATGTCCTCTTCGTAGAGTACTTTATAGTCATATCCTGATTTAAAGCACCATTTTTCTAACCTCTCATGATCAGTCTCTTGGTTTTTATATCTTACGTTTACAAACGTTTCTTTTCCGTTTCGTTCAAGCTGCCACATATCAAAAACCTTATGTAAATTATTTTCTAGCAGTTTCTCACTGTTTGGTCTTTCGCAAAATTTAAGAATGTTGGGATCCGTTTCGACCAATATCCAATGATCGTACTTAAGATCACCGAACAATTGAACGTCCCTTTGAAGCTTGTAACTATACCTTTCCCAATAGCTACTTCCATACCGACTGCTTCGTTTAATAGGAATTGGCTCGTACATAAAACACCTTTTTTTGACAAGATTTTGCTATTATCTTATCATAGTCATAATTTTCGGTAAATAATTTTCGCGCCTTATAAGTATATGTTTGTGTCACCAGATACGTAAAAGGGGATGTTTGTGTCACTGAGCTAGGACACAAACATCCCCTTTCAACTAATAAGAACCCTTGATTTTATTGAGTATTAATTATGGCATGTTTGTGTCATTGGACACTATCGTCCCCTAACTCTACCTCAGATCTATATTATGGTTCCTGCTCATTTAGCGCAGCGAAACCGCCGACATCCCCTTCGGCGGCTTCATGTTGTAATTTACAGTGAGCACAAAAAAATTAAAATATTGTCGGTACCATTCCTCCGTCCATGCGGATCGGAGAGCCTTTAAAGGCGGAAGCCATCGGGCTGCAGATGAAAGCAGTCAATCGGCCGATCTCCGCAGGTCTGATAAACCGTTGGATTTCGGATTGAGGCAAGTTCTTCTTCATAAAGTCTTTCTCCTTAGCCTCGAAGGTCATCTCTTCATTCGAGTAAATGCTCTCGATGATCTGCTGCACGTTCTCGGAGAGGGTCGGTCCCGGAAGGATCGTGTTCACGGTAACCTCGGCGCCGCGAGTCAGCTTGGACAAGCTCTTGGACAACGACAACAGCATGGATTTGGTCACGCCGTATTGAGGCATCTGTCCGGAAGGCATGACGGCCTCCTCGCTTGCAATAAAGATAATGCGGCCGTATTCGCGGCTCAGCATGGAAGGCAAATAAAACTTGCTTAAGCCGTTGGCGGCGAGAACGTTCGTGCGGAAGTACTTCTCCCATACGGCATCGTCTACGTCATCATAGGACATGATCTCATAGATGCCCATGCTGTTGACGAGAATATCGACGTGTGGGAACTTCGCGATTAAAGCTTCTCTTTGCCGCGCATCGACTAGATCGGCTGTTGCATTCCGAGGTTTCGTTTCCGGGAACGCCGCTCGGATTTCCGCAACCGTGCGCTCTACGTCATCGTTGTTCCGACCATTTACGAGAACGTGAACACCTTCTCTGGCAAGTTCAATGGCAATCGCCTTTCCTATGCCTCTGGTTGATCCCGTTACTAAAGCCAACTTATTCTTCAATCCCATATCCATCTGCCTGCACTCCCTATGACTTGGATAGGCATAATGATACTTTGTTTTGCCTACTCAGTAACTAGCGGGGAACGACAATGCTCTTGCGCGACGCGCCAATTGACGGGAGTCTCCCCTTCCCATGAGCGGAACGCGCGATAGAACGAATTCTGGTCCTCGTAGCCGACGAGAAAAGCGACCTCTTTGATTTCTAGCGACGGGTCTGCCAAATAATAGAGAGCCTGCTCGTGTCTGGTTTGCGCCAGCAACTGTTTGAAGCTTGCGCCTTCGTCCGTCAGTCTGCGCTGCAGAGTGCGATCGCTCATCCCCAGCTCGGAGGCTACTGTTTGAATGTCGATTGGCCCTCGCGTTAGGCTTCGAGACAAGATCCACTTCACCTTAGCACTCACGGTGAGCTGGCTCTGTCGTTCATCCAGCGTACGATCCAAGGCAGGAGTCAGGATCTCGAGAAGCTCTTCGTTGTACGAAGCGAAGGGACGGTCCAGATCGCCGCGATACAGCGTTAGCCGATTACGGTCCGCCCCCATCCGAACGCGGCATCCGAAATAACCTTCAAGGGCTTGAACGTCGCCCATGGGGTGTATGAATTCGACGGAACGAGCCGTCAGATGACGGCCGGTTCCCCGGCGCCCGAGCTCAAGCAGGAAAGCGAGCGTGACGCCGATAAGCACCGGCGGTCCGGGTTGCTCGGCATGCTGATACGTTAATTCAATAGAGCATTGCTCGCCTTCTTCCCGAATGCGCAAGTTTTCCGGAGGGCACATTTGCTTATAGCTCGCCATTCTGTAAAGCGCATCCCGGTAGTCGCGAGCGTGGAAGGTCGCCAAGGCGGCTGGTGGATACTGAGCCGTCTCGTACGCGGTTGCAAGCTTGATGATTCCCGTAGCGGTGTCTCCGACTAGTTTGAAATAAGCTTGCCAGATCGAGTAATATTGGGCGGTCGTGACTAACGGCTCGTTGATGACGGTTAGCGGTAGACGGGCTTGGCGCGCTACGTCAATGGGTTCTACCCCTATTCCTCTTAGGCTTGTCCAGAAGCCTGGCGCGATCTTGATGCGGTCTGCGGAAGCAGTGTTCATGGCTGTCGACCTCCAAGGACAAAGTCCAATTGCAAATGGTCCACGGAGCCCGTGGACCATTGATCCTTCTGATTATAGCTTAAACGTCGGGCAGCGTCATCTATTCTTTAGCCGAACCAAGCCAGCGGGCTGTATTTTTGCGGTATCGTTGCCCGTCGTATTATGAGTTCAGTATGCAATAAGAAAGTTAGATAAAAAAGTAAGCAAAAGATCAGGTATGTTGGCTAATCGTCATACCTGATCTTTGTTTTATAAGTGACTTAATTCATACAATGCTTTGGCGTAGATGGCTGTCGCTTTGATTAAATCATCGATTTCTATAAATTCATCAATTTGGTGAGAACTATCCATCTTACCAGGGAAAAGCGCACCGTAAGCCACTGTATTTTTCAATAACGACGCATACGTTGCCCCGCCCGATGTTAAAAGTGTGGGTTCATCCCCTGTAATCGATTGATAAGCCAATTGTAGCGTTTTAATCATTGGATGATCGGCAGGGATATAATGTGTAGAGAATTGCCGCGCATCAGTGATTGTGAAATGACCAGTCTCAGCTTTTTTCGTGATCATTTCAATGGTATGTTGGTAATCATTATTTAATGGGAAGCGAATGGCCAAGGTCCTTCAATATCTTCAACGCATAAAATGCAGCCATTCCCGGTCCTTTATCATCAATGGTACCGCGGGCATAGAGCTTTCCTTCTCGAATAGTTGGCTCATAAGGTGGTGTTGTCCATTTTCCAGGGGCTGGAACCACGTCGACATGGGCAAGTACCCCAATATAATCTTCAGACTCTCCCCATTCAGCAAACCCGGCAAAGCCGCCTAAATTTTTAGTTTTAAAACCCTCATTTTGGGCTAATGCCAAAACATAATCCAATGCTTCGCCAATCTTTTCCCCCATTGGATATTCGGGAGTACTCGTTGTTAAATCCTTAACACTCGCAATACGCAATAAGCCTTCCAAATCCTTTAAAAGATTATCCTTTCTTTTTTCCACTTCTGCCAGCCAATTGATTTCCATTACATCTTCAACTCCCTTCTCAAATTATATACGACTTTAATATCGCGGTACTTGCCGATATGCGCATGTCCGGGAAGTTCCTGGCAGGTAAGATGCTGTCAACGCCTTTTGGCGTAAAAAACGCCTGGAAAACGTTGCTCGCACTTCCGTACTGTAGTTTTTTGGATCTTTAATGCAATAAATAAAATTGACTGTTCTCACGGTTCTTTGCATAATGTTCGTATAAAAACTTTCGTAATCGAAAAACCAATAAGCATTAGAAGGGTGATTTGCGTTGACTAATCCAACACCTCGGACACTACCCATGAAACAATTGAAAAAATTCAAAGATGAAATCACCCGGTTCATGATGATGTATAAGTTCGCACTTGACGCCTTAGAAACTAAAGTTGAAATTTTGAAGGAAGAATTTCAATTTTTGCATGACTACAACCCGATCGAACATACGAAATCCCGGCTGAAAACGCCGGAAAGCATTATGAACAAATTGTTCCGCAAAGGCTGCGATTTCAACTTTCCAAGCATTAGAGCAAATATTAAAGATATTGCCGGACTTCGGATCACCTGTTCTTTCGTGACGGACATTTATCAAATTAGTGACATGCTCCGCAGCCAAAGTGACCTAACTATAGTAGAAGTTAAAGATTACATTCAAAATCCGAAACCTAACGGATATCAGAGCCTTCATCTCATTGTTGAAGTTCCTGTATATATGTCCGATCGGCAGGAGAATGTGTTTGTAGAAGTGCAAATACGGACGATTGCAATGGATTTCTGGGCGAGCCTGGAGCATAAAATTTTTTACAAATACAGCCAATCGGTACCGCCTCGGCTGCTGAAGGAATTGAAGGAGGCCGCGGACTCCGCCGCTGCATTGGATAAACAGATGGAGCGGTTGCACAAGGAAATCTCGGAAATTAAAGAAAACCAAATTGAGGTCATCGGAGATCAATTGAAACGGATAAGCATCCGCAATGAACAGTTCACAATTCCCGCCGCGCTACTGGAACTGATTGATCAAGGACAAGGAAAAGATTAATACAATAAAATACAAAGCTGTCATCAGCCACTTCAAAGGACGGTGAATTCAAAACCGCCAATGTTTGTGGCTGTTTATTTCGTCACCGACATTTTTAACGACATGTAATAGTGAACGTCATCGTTTTACAGATGCCGCATTCGTATAACATGTTATTCTGTCCCTTCGTTTAAAATCATAAAAACTAAACACCAAGATGCACAAGTATGTGGCTAACAAAAAAATATTCGCGATGAAAATGGGTCCTTCCACAATTGATTGTTCGAGGTATGTTTGTATACTTAAAAGCAACATAACTGTCACCCAGATTACTCCAACAACATTAATAATTTTTTTCCCTTGTGCTCCCCGACCTTCTAATAAAAGCGCTACAATTGGGAACGACTGTAGACTATGGAATGCAAAACCGTGAGCAGCCAACCAATTGAAAATGCTGTATTGATCTCGATAGTCCGATACGATGACTGAAACAAACATTATGAAACCAATAGCAAAGCCTATTGCGATCAAGACCATTGACCACCGGAGGCTGTAGAGTAACAGTTTTCGGGATCCGCTAGCTCGGAATATTTTCCAACCCAATATACCAGTTAATACCATTATGGATAAGGATAATGAACTCATTCCGACGGCTCCGATTAATATATCGGACAAAACACCATTTCTTGCGAAACGCGGGTCGATCCCTCGAAGCGGCTGAATGGATTCAATCAAGTAAGCACCGGTGGCAGATAAAGCCATACTTCTTTTCCAAATCGTTAATCCCCTTCCCGTCATCCCGGAGAAAGGAATAAAAGCAGCTAGGTTCAGGAGAAACAGCCCTAAGGCAGCGTTAAACGAGAAAGGTTTATACAAGTCTCCGTCTGGTGGGACAAATCCGCTTTTACATGCGATAATGACCAGAAAAAAGAGACTTAAAGCGATACCAAGTAACCCTACCCACACAATCGATTTCGAATCTCCAAAAAGTCGCTCGTTTTTGTTTTTCAACTTTTCAATTTCAATTACATTCCTTACGACTTTTAGCATAAATCTATTCCTCCATCATAATATCTGGATTCGACTCTTTCTCATCGTATTGCAAAAAGAGACATAACATTGCGCAAATAATGAAATAACCCACGCAAAAAAATGCGGTATGACCGCAATCAATGATAATAACAGATATACGTAAGACGGTTATTGTCGTGGAGCTTCGACACAAATGTCCTAATGTACATAAAAAAAACTACGACGGCATGTTTAACGAACAATCATTGTTCCA
>NZ_JAQZSG010000090.1 GCF_028745515.1 Paenibacillus thermotolerans
GGCCTTTATTTCGACTATTCGCCTCAAGCTGCGGTGCTCGAACGACTGAAGACTGCCATGAGCGATCGGGAGTTCTGGGTTAAGCAAGCGAACAGCCTGGGCAATCGCATTGTCCGGTGGATCGATCTGTACTTTCCCGAATTCAGCCGCGTTTTCCCGGATTGGACGACTCTGCGTTCGCTGGCATCGCTTCGAGCATTCCCCTTGCCGTCCGATCTGAAAGCGTTGAAAGCCGATGACGTTGTGAAAGGCTGGCGCGACCAAGGCATGAAGCGTGCCGGCGGGGTTAGTGGAAAAGGCAAGGCTGTGGAGCTATTAATGGCAGCTGCACGCAGTATTGGCGACACAGGGGCACCGGAGCAAGCGCGGCGAGACCTCCAGCGCCTGCTGGATAATTATGAACAGACTACGCGCCTTCTGGATGAGATGCAACAGGAAATTGTGGAACTGTTGATCGATATTCCGTTGGCGGAGCAACTACGAAGCATAGAAGGGATTGGAACCATCACCATCGCAGCCCTGCTAGGTTGCGCGGGAGATCTTCGCCACTATGCCCATGGACGTCAGCTCTTGCGGCGTGCCGGACTCAATCTGGCTGAGTGCACATCAGGTAAATTCAAAGGCCAGATCAAGCTCTCCAAGCGTGGGGATAGCATGCTTCGCAAGTATCTGTTTCTCGGAGTTCTCAACCTCGTCCGAGTGCATCCGGATTTCAGGCGCTGGCACGAGAACAACCAGAAGAGGGGAATGAAGAAGAGCGCTTCCATCTACAAGCTGATTGGCAAACTGGCTCGCATTGTTATTGGAATGGTGCAACGGGGAGAGTCATATTGCTCCGAGAATTTGAGCCCGCTGGCTGCCTAACATAACGTCGACATTCGTAGTAATACTAATACTTACTGAAACTGCCTTTTAAAAATTTGACTCATTCGTAAGATTAACAAACGCACAAGAGAACCGAGTTTGGTGTCCGTAAGGGCCTAGACCCGTCAGCTAAACGCCATCGGTCTCCACGCCTTGGACAGGTAGAACGAAGGA
>NZ_JAQZSG010000092.1 GCF_028745515.1 Paenibacillus thermotolerans
CACGTCCTCGTTCGTTGCAATATGCAGCGTAATCGTATCGCCCACTTTGGCTCTAGCTGAATCCGCGTTGCTTGAGCTAATCTCAACCGTCGGCGCTGTCGGCGCTGTCAAGTCAATATTGGCGACCGTTGCCGTCACTTGCCCGGTATTTCCGGCCTCATCCATTAGTTCAAACGTAAACGTACCGTTGCTTTCAAAGACGTACGTCGGTTGTCCTCCGTTATTCGTGATTACCGCACCGTCTTCGACGGCAATCGTTGCCGTCACACTGTCTTTCGTCGGTTCCGTCGTTCTGTACGAAACCGTTCCGCTCGGTGCCGTCTTATCGAATTCGACCCCGCTGCCGCCGGTAAGTGTCGAGACCGGATCTGCTGCATTCCCGGTTACATCGGCGAAGTTTACCGTAAACGCGATCGTTCCTTCGGTATCGCTATTTTTCATCGTGTACGTCGCCGTCCACGTCCGCGCGTCCGCTCCTTGCGTAACCGTCGCTGCGCCGCCTGCGATCATCACCACCGGCTGCTGCACATCTTCGTTCGTTGTAATGTTCAGAGTGATCGTATCGCCTACTTTGGCTTTCGCCGCATTCGCGTTGCTCGTGCTCATCGTCACCGACTGCACGGACGGCTTCGTCTTATCGAACGTCACGCTGCTTCCGTCGGTTGTGTTTGTCAC
>NZ_JAQZSG010000093.1 GCF_028745515.1 Paenibacillus thermotolerans
AAGCAATTCAAGCTTGCCGCGGCCGCTTGTTCTGGGCGGAGTGACAATGACTCCTCCCAGAAACAGCCCTTGCTCATTGCATGTGTGGAACATCCAGTCCGCGAAAGCTCTGATAAAGTTTCCTTCCCCGACCTGCAATACTTTAGGCGGCAGGACATCCTGAGTTCCCGCAATCGATCGATTCAGCCTGGGAAACGTTTGCATGCTCATAAGCACCCCCGTCCTTGAAGATGGCAATTTCTTTGAAGCCGTTATAATTCCACAATCGCTTTAATCACCTTGGATTCAGGAAGAAGCCGGCTCTCAAACCGGCTGATCATCTGGTCGAATCCGCAACGATGAGTTATATAGTTTTCCATATCCAGCGTACCCGAGCGCAGTGCGTCTAACACATAACCAAAATCTTCACGCGTTGCATTGCGGCTTCCCATGAGCGTCAATTCTTTCTTATGGAAGTCCGGATCGGAAAACGTAATATCGTCCTTCACCAATCCAACATAGATCAGTTTCCCGCCATGTGCGGCATAATTGAATGCCTGTGTCATCGAGCGGACGTTGCCGGTCGCATCAAAAACGATCGTTGGGTAATCGCCGTTCGTGATCTCTTCTATTTGCTTCATCGGATCATTCAAGGCATGGATTGCCGCATCGACCTTAGCCCAC
>NZ_JAQZSG010000094.1 GCF_028745515.1 Paenibacillus thermotolerans
TGAAACTAAGTTTTGTACGTTAATTGGTCAGTTGTAGAAAAAAAAGAAACACCTGCTTTAGGCGGGTGTTTCGATTAAGAGTGCGCTTTGTCTCAGCTTCGAAATTCGCGATATTCTTTGATGCTGCAGAATAAGCAGATCCAGCTTGCCGCTGATTTCAATAACATGCTGATCGAAGAGACAGCCCTTCTCTGCGGCAACCTTGATCATTTCAGTACGGGTTTTTTCAATGATATCTCTTAACTGCTGTTCGCTCATGCTCACTTGCTCTCCATTCTTCCGCCCCAATATGACATCTGTTGAGATTATACAACAGCCATTATTGAAATGTTTGTCAAATAACGTCGAACGATTGTGACAAAACTTTGAACTAATGTTCAGAATGTTAACAATCTTCAATCTGACAGTGTTACAGTGAGTCTAATCATCCCTCCGCTGTCTAACGGACAGAGTTGCAGTTATTCAGTGTTTTGGATAGATTTTGCAGTTTTAACGGACACCACTGCAGTTATTACCTCAAAATATCATGAATAAGCGCCAAAAATCGGGGTTTAGCGTCTGTGATGTCCGTCCCTCGTATTTAAGGGGAATGCTCTCGAATACTCTCTC
>NZ_JAQZSG010000095.1 GCF_028745515.1 Paenibacillus thermotolerans
AGTACGTGGGCGTAGACCCGAAACCGGGTGATCTACCCCTGTGCAGGGTGAAGGTGAGGTAACACTCACTGGAGGCCCGAACCCACGAGCGTTGAAAAGCTCGGGGATGACGTGGGGGTAGGGGAGAAATTCCAATCGAACTCGGAGATAGCTGGTTCTCCCCGAAATAGCTTTAGGGCTAGCCTCGGAAGAAGAGTTGTGGAGGTAGAGCACTGATTGGGTGCGGGGCCCGCCAAGGGTTACCAAGTCCAGTCAAACTCCGAATGCCATAAACTTGTTATCCGGGAGTCAGACGGTGAGTGCTAAGATCCATCGTCAAAAGGGAAACAGCCCAGATCATCAGCTAAGGTCCCCAAGTGTGTGTTCAGTGGGAAAGGATGTGGAGTTGCACAGACAACCAGGATGTTGGCTTAGAAGCAGCCACCATTGAAAGAGTGCGTAATAGCTCACTGGTCGAGTGACTCTGCGCCGAAAATGTAACGGGGCTAAACACACCACCGAAGCTATGGCT
>NZ_JAQZSG010000096.1 GCF_028745515.1 Paenibacillus thermotolerans
CCAGTAATGTCCCGTCGGTTCCAAACCGACGATCATTGACGACAGCCGGTGTTTGGCCTGAACGTCTTGAACCCAGTTCAGCAGCTTTTCGAAGCCTTCCTTAGAATTTGTAAAAGACAGATGCCGTGGAGTCAGCACTCGTCCGCGGAAGTCCGTAATTTGAGCCACGTGGACATCTTTGGCAATATCGATTCCGACGACGGCGTGCTGCATGGTAATTCGTTCAATCCGTTGATTTGTTGCGACGTTTTGATTAAACTTCATAGTAAGCGCCTCCTGATAGGTTTTTAAGGGCATCCGACCCGTCACACCCTATCATACGAGGCGCTCCTTTTTTTGTCCAAGACGAAATCTTAGTCCTTACAGGAATGTTTA
>NZ_JAQZSG010000097.1 GCF_028745515.1 Paenibacillus thermotolerans
TTTGGACACTCCTAACCACTTCAGATACACTAAAAGACAGGTGGAGGAGTTACCCATGAAAAGACGGTTTCGGTGCCCTGTTCAAGCAAAAAAGGAGTACGTAGCTGAAGTTTTGGCTGGTTATCGCACAGAGGTTGTAGCTAGACGATACGGCATGTCTCCAAAAACGCTTAGTATTTGGGTCCGTCAATACCAGGATGAGGTGGACGATCTTATGGCTAAAAAACGTGATGAAGCAGAAAAGCTCAAACTCGATGCTGCAAAGCTTCCTGAGATTGAAAAGAAATACGAGGAGGCTGTAAAGCTGCTTGGCGAAAAGGAACTGGAGATCCGCATCCTTAGAGAATTAGTAAAAAAA
>NZ_JAQZSG010000098.1 GCF_028745515.1 Paenibacillus thermotolerans
GCTGACGACAAGAAAGTGGTCAAGGCCTTCTGGGGCAAGGTATCCACCAAGGCTGATGCCATCGGCGCCGACGCTCTGGGCAGGCTGCTGTTGGTGTACCCCCAGACCAAGACCTACTTCTCCCACTGGAAGGAACTGACTCCCAACTCTAACGATGTCAAGATCCACGGAGGCCGCATCATGAATGGAGTGACCGAGGCCATCGGCAAAATGGACAATCTGACCGCCGGTCTTCTGAACCTGAGTGAGCTGCACGCCTTCACCCTGCGTGTGGACCCTGCCAACTTCAAGCTCTTTGCCCACTGCATCCTTGTGGTCATGGCCAACATGTTCCCGGCGGATTTCACCCCC
>NZ_JAQZSG010000099.1 GCF_028745515.1 Paenibacillus thermotolerans
CCGTCATTTCTACCTAGCAAGCATTATTGATGTATTTGATCGAAATATTGTAGCGTACCACAGAGGCAAATCCTGCAACACAAATGATGTCTTGAGGACAGTACAGAAAGCGCTCCTAAAGCGCAAAGTGCACACCCAAACACAGCAGCTTGTTATTCGAACGGATAACGGTCCACAGTTCATTAGTAAGGCATTCCATGCCTTCTGTGAACAGATGCGTGTGGAACATGAGCGGATTCCGAATCACTCGCCAAACAAAAACGCGTACATTGAATCTTTTCACAGCATTCTTGAGAGGGAGTGCTACCTCCGCAATTGCTTTGAA